>NZ_JAFMUZ010000002.1:0-793915 GCF_017353535.1 Cellulomonas sp. zg-ZUI22
GTGGGCACGCCGGCGCTGAGCACGGTGCTGTCGTGCGGCGGGACGACGTACGTGGGGGTCGGGGGCTCGTTGCGGCGGTTGTCGGCGGGTGCGGCGTCGGCGGCCGGGCTGCCGACGCTGACGGTCGACCCGTCGGTGTGCGTGGGGCTGCCGGGGTCGTCGGTGCAGGTCACCGGGCCGGTGTTCGTGCGTTCGGTGGGCGATGCGACGTTGTACCTGGCGTCCGGGGGGCAGCGTCGTGCGGTGTCGAGCATGGACACCGTGTACGCGCTGAGCGCCGGGCACCCGTTGACGATCGTGCAGCTCGAGCGGTCGGTGCTGGACTCGATGCCGATGGCCGCGACACCCCTGACGCCGGGCCAGGTGGTCAAGGCGCAGGACGGTCCGGAGCTGTACCTGGTGGACGGTCCGTCGACGCTGCGGCACGTGCCGACGTTCGCGATGATGACCGAGCTGGGGCGCTCGTCGTGGACGACGGTGACGCGTGCGCAGCTGACGGGGTACACCGTGGGCACGCCGGCGCTGAGCACGGTGCTGTCGTGCGGCGGGACGACGTACGTGGGGGTCGGGGGCTCGTTGCGGCGGTTGTCGGCGGGTGCGGCGTCGGCGGCCGGGCTGCCGACGCTGACGGTCGACCCGTCGGTGTGCGTGGGGCTGCCGGGGTCGTCGGTGCAGGTCACCGGGCCGGTGTTCGTGCGTTCGGTGGGCGATGCGACGTTGTACCTGGCGTCCGGGGGGCAGCGTCGTGCGGTGTCGAGCATGGACACCGTGTACGCGCTGAGCGCCGGGCACCCGTTGACGATCGTGCAGCTCGAGCGGTCGGTGCTGGACTCGATGCCGACCGGCCCCGGCGTCTGACGGGGACCCGCCGCGCCGCCGGCCGTGCCGGGGCTCGTCGCGAGGGCCGCTAATCTGGCGCGGTGCCACGAAGCGACGTCGACGACACACCCACCCCCGCCCTGACACCCCGCGGCGGAGGCGCCGAGGCGACCCGTCCCGGGACGCCCGCGACGCCGGCGAGGACCGCGACCAGCGCCGGGAGGTTCGACTTCCTGGACGCGCTGCGCGGCATCGCCGCGATGGCCGTCGTGGTGCAGCACGCCGCGGAGTTCATCTGGCCCGAGTACCTGCGGTTCTCGATCGACACCTTCCGGCTCGGCGAGTTCGGCGTCGTCCTGTTCTTCCTCGTCAGCGGGTTCATCATCCCCGCGTCGCTCGAGAAGTACGGGTCGGTCGGGACCTTCTGGGTGGGCCGCTTCTTCCGGCTCTTCCCGCTGTACTGGTTCTGCCTCGTCGTCGCGCTGGCGCTGGCCGCCCTCGGTCGGTACCACCTCTCGGAGGAGTACCTCTCCGCGCCGTGGCTGTGGAGCGTGGTGAACGCCACGATGGTGCAGCAGTTCATCGCCGGGCCGCTGGCCATCGGGGCCAGCTGGAGCCTGGCGTACGAGATGGTGTTCTACCTCGCCATGTCGATCCTGCTCCTCGTCGGCCTGAACAAGCGCTCGGTGCCGATCGCGGTGACGCTGCTGGGCGCCGCCGGCGTAATCGGGGCCTGGGTGCCAGGTCGTCTGCTGACCGGCGACCACGGCTGGCCCGGGGTCCTCACCGTCATCAGCGCGACGGCTGCCGTGGCCGTGTTCGTGGCCTTCCGCGCGGGCAGCGCCCGCGCCGCGGTCGTCGGCGTGGGCCTGGCGGTCGTCGCCGTCCCGCTCGCGCTGAACCAGCCGGAGCGGGTGTGGTTCAGCCTGCTGCTGTTCGGGACGATGGCTGTCGGGACCGTCATGTACCGGATGATGACGGCCTCCCTGCGCCCGGTCATCGGGTGGAGCGTGCTGGCCGGTGCGGTCCTGGTCATCGCCGTCGTGCACCGTGTGTACGTCAGCCCGCACGTCGAGCCGCTGGCCGGCGCGTTCGTGACGTGGAAGCCCGAGGCGGTCACGTTCGGTGCGGCCTACGCGCTGTTCGGCCTCGGCTACGCGCTGCGGGCCCGCCGCTGGCCGCGGCTGGTGCCGTACCTGGGGCGCATCAGCTACTCCCTGTACCTGGTCCACACCCTCGTGCTCTACGCGACGCCGTGGTGGAGCGAGGAGCTCGCCGCCCGGATCGGCCTGACCCCCCAGTGGCCCACCTTCGTCACCTGGGTGCTGCTCACGGTGGCCGTCTCCGCGCTGACCTACCGGTTCGTGGAGGCGCCGTTCCACAGCCTCGGCCGCCGGCTGACCCGGCGCCCGCCCATCGTCGCGGCGGACGCGGCACCCGCGGTCCTCGCCGAGCCCGGCCCGACGATGTCGCCGGCGCCGACCGAGCCGCCCGTCGAGGCCGTGGTCCGCGAGACGCACCCCGCCGCCGTCGACGCCACGACGGGCCTGCCCGAGCGCGACTCGCGGCCCGAGCCGCGCGAGCAGCCGGATCGCGGCACACCTCCCGAGTCGCAGGAGTAGCAGCCTCCGGCGGTCCTGCGACCGCGCGCGACGGATGCCCGTCGCGCGCGGTCAGGTCAGCGGGCGAGCCCGACCGCACCGCGCGTGGCCGCGTCAGGCGGGCGAGCCCGTCGGGACGGCGCGCAGCCGGGCGTCGGGGACCACGGCGACGAGCGGTCCGGCGCCCCCGGTCAGCTGGTAGACCCGCGCCATCGTGGCCACGGGCCGGCGGGTGCCGTTCTGGAGCAGGAACAGGTCGCCCGCCTGGGCCGTGCGGACGAACACCGGCTGCGTCCAGGTGCCGCCGATCGGCAGCCGCCGGCAGGTGGACCCGTCCAGGACGGTCGCGGGCGCGGCGTCGGCCGCCAGCAGCCCACCCGGGACCAGCTGCAGGGAGCCCCCTGCCGCAACCCTGGGCGCCCCGCCGCACGTCCACAGCGCGGAGAGGCTGTCCGTGGTGCGGGTCAGCCCTTCCAGCCGCGCGGACGGCACCTCGACGATCTGCTGCGGGATCCCCGCGGCCGCCGCGAGCTCGAACGACGGCAGGTGCACCAGCCGGTCGAGCCCGTCGACGAGCCACACGCGCGCGTCCCCCTGCCCCTTGACCAGGGTGCCCGGCCCGTAGGCCACCGGCCCGGTCGGGACCGCCGCGAGGCTCTCGGCCGGCACCGTCGCGACGTCCCAGCGGTCGGTGAGGACGCGCCACGCCGCCCCGGACGGGATCGGCCGGCGCAGACCGCCGCTGAGCACCCACAGGTCGGCCGAGCCCGCGGTCCCGACGACCACCGGCTCGCCCCAGGCGGTACCGCTGCGCGCAGGACGGGCGCAGGTGGACGCGTCGAGCGTCGTGGCGGGTTCACCGTCGCGGGCGAGGGTGGACGCGGGCACCGGCCACAGCCGGCCCCCCGCCCCGAGCAGCACCTCGTCACCACAGCGCCAGAGCCCGCTGAGGGGGCGTTCGGCGACCGTGTAGCCGGTGAGGTCCGCGTCGGGCACCGTGCTCCACGCCGTGCCCACGCCCACCGCGGCGGCCAGCGAGAACGACGGCAGCCGGACGAGGGTGCGCAGACCGTCCACGAGGTAGACGTCCGCGCCCGACGCCTTGACCAGCGACCCGGGTTCCAGGATCGCCCCGCCGAGCGGCAGCGACCGCAGGGCCGCGTCGCCGACGAACACCACGGACGGCCGCTCGGGTGCGGCGAGGGCGTCGAGCAGCGCACCGGTGCGCACGGGCCGCCGGGTCGCCCCCTCGACGAGAAAGACGTCTGCGGCGCCGACCGAGCGCACGAACAGGCGTGCCGCGGCCGGTGCGGGCGACAGCGCGGCCAGCACCTCGGCCGACGTCTCGACGCCCGCCTCGGCCGGGATCGCGTCGCCGGGCAGGAGCCTCGCTCCGGTGGTCGTCAGCGCGACCCGACGGCCGTCGGGTCCGCGCAGGACGCCGTTCGCGGTCGCCCGCGGCGGGGTCAGCTGCGCCATGCTCTCGCTGTCGAGGCGGCGCAGCGGCAACCCGTCGGGGAACCGCGTGGCGTTCGCCACGGCCGTCGGCAGCGCGATGCCGTCCAGCCGGTCGAGCAGGACCGTCGCGCCGGAGGTGCGGTCCTGGACCACGGTGCCGGTCCGGACGATGGGCGGTCCGTAGGGGAGCGAGGCGCCGACGGACGCGTCGAGCGGCACGGCCGGGCCGTTGGACTGCACCGGCCAGGCGGCGAGGGCCTGGGCGTCGGTGATCTCGTGACGGCGCCCGCCGTCGACGAGGAAGTACTGGGACTGCGGCGTGACGTACGCGGTCGTCAGCTCCTCCCCGAACGGCAGCAGCGACGTCATGGGGTCCGGCAGGGCGATGGCGCCGTACTCCGCGCACGCGCGCCCCCACGCCGCGAGCTCGGCGCAGCTGTCCACGCGGTGCCGTCGGCCGCGGTCGACCAGGGCGATGGCGCCGTCACGGTCGCGGACGAACCGGCCGAGCGGGACGCCCGACGCCAGCTGGTCCACCTGCACCTGGCCCACGACGACGACGGGCCCGAGCGGGGCCAGCGCCGCGAGCACGGTCCCGTCCGTCACGTGGTGCTTGGTGGAGGCGGTCACGAGGTAGATCTCGGGCCGCCCGGAGGCGCGCACGAGGTTGCCGCCGAGGCGGGACGTGCCGTACCCGTCGACGACCGCCTGCGCCCGGTTGCGGATCTCGCCCAGCGCCGCGTAGCCCGCGTTGCCGGGGCAGGACGTGTACGCCACGTCCCGGTGCGCGAAGACCACCGGGAGCCGGACGGTCGTCCCGGCGCCGAACCGGGAGTTCTCCCCGCCGCCCGTGGTGTAGTCGAGGACGCCGTTGGGCGCGCGTCCGTACGCGGCGAGCCGCCACCCGATGATCCGTGCGACGGCGTCGACGGTGGCCGGCGTGAACCCGACGTCCGTGTACGTCCCGAGCACGGAGACGCCGAACGTCCCGGTGTTGAAGCCGCCCGCGTGGACCCCGACCACCGGGGCCGTGAGCGAGCCGACGCGCCCCTCGTAGATCGTTCCCCACTTGTCGACGACGACGTTGTACCCCAGGTCGCACCAGCCGCGGGAGTCCATGTGGTAGCGCTGGTCGTTGCGCAGCTGGGCCATCGCCTCGGCCTGCGACGAGTAGTCCGGGCCGGCCGTGTGGTGGACGACGGCCCCGACGAGCGACGACGCGGTGTCGGGCGTGCACGACGGGGCACGCGCGCCCCACTGCGCGCGGGACACCACCCCGGGCCCGGTCGCGGCGGCGGCCACGGGGGCCGCGGGCACGGCGGCACCGCGCTGCGCACCCGCGCTGCCGGAGCCGACCGCGGGTGCCGTGAGCTCCGAGGACAGCAGCGCCACCTCGACGTCCGCCGGTGCGTCCGCGCCGGGGGCCACCGTGAACGCGACCTGGACGCCGTCGGCGGCCCCGACCCACAGGGACGACGTGCCGTCGCGGCGGTCCGCCGTGTCGTCGGGCGTGCCGACGTCCGGAGCCCCGGCGTCGGTGTCGAGCGCCAACCAGGACGACCAGGTCCCCTCCGACCGGTACCTCACCTGTGCCTCGAGCGCACCGTCGCCCGTGCCCTCGGCCCACGTGAGGCCGACGGTCTGCACCCCGTCCGTCTCCACGACGGGACCCTCCACGCGGGTCGCGTCGGGCGGTGGCGGGGCCTCGTCGGGGTCCCGCCCCTCCACCTCGACCGGCGCCTCGTCCGACGGCGTCGCCTCCGCGAGCGGCACGGCCACCTCGTCGAGCTGGACCTCCGGGGTGTCCGCCGACGCGGCGGGTGCCACCCCGGGCCCGGCGACGACGGGCCCAGCGAGCGGCGAGCCGGCGAGCGGCGCGGCGAGCGACGACGCGGCGAGCACGGCGGCGGGCGGCCCGGCGGCCACCGCGACGGGCGCCACGAGCGCGGGCGCGACGAGCGCGAGGGTCAGGACAGCACACGAACGGGTGATCCGCATGGTGCCAGGATGGCCTGTGGGGCGCGCCCGGACCGGGGCGACGCGCCGGGGAGGCCGGGAGACGACCCCGGGACACGGCCGGGTCGCCGGTGCGCGGCCCGGATCAGCCCCGGGTGACGGGGACCTCGGGGGAGCGTGCCCCGGTCTCCCCCCACACCAGCCGGGCGCGCCAGGTGTCCGGTGCCCCGGCGGGGGCGGGCACCGTGACCCCCGGGCAGGTCGTCACGGTGGCGTCGGCGACCGCCGTGCTCTCGGCGCGGGCCACCGTGCCGCCGCCCACCAGCTCGAAGCGGCACGCGCCGCCCTCGGAGACGACGCCGGCGACGTACCCCGCGAGCTCCACCTGCCCGTCCACGAGCGTGGCCAGCGTGAGCGTCGGGACCGGGCCCGTCGTGCCGGGGTCGGTGCTGCCCTCGTCCGCGCCGCCGGGGTCCTCGCCGGCGGCGGGCTCCTCGGTGCCGGCGTCCGCCGGGGCCGTGGGCGCGGCGGACGGCTCGGGGGTGCCGGCCGTGGGCGCCGCGACGCTGGCCGACGGGCTCGCGGTGGGCGACGACGAGGGCGTCGGCCCCGACCCGCCGGCGGCCGTGCACGCCGCCGTCGCGGCGAGGAGGAGCGCGGCGACGAGCGCGCCACGGGCTGCCGGGGTGGTCCGCACGGTGCATCTCCTGCTGTCGGTGCCGGGGTGGGAACGCCATGGTAGGCGCAGGGCACACCCCTGCCGGGGAGCCGTCGCGCGGTACGGCCGGCAGGTGCCGCCTCCCGCACGACCGCGGAGCCGGTCGCCCGCAGGTTCGCTTAGGCTCTCCGGGTTGCCGCCCGGACCGTTCACGGGTCCCGGCTGACAGGAGCCCCCACGATGACGTCCCCGGCCCCTCGTACCGCGCCGTCGGTCGCGACGCGCCCCCGGCGCCAGGACCTCGACGGTCTGCGCGCCGTCGCGGTCGCGCTCGTCGCCGTCTACCACGTGTGGACGGACCGCGTCTCCGGTGGTGTCGACGTCTTCCTGCTGATCTCGGGCTACTTCGTCGTCGGTGGGCTGCTCCGCGCGTTCGCCGCCGGTCGGCCCGTGGAGCTCCGCACCTACCTGCCGCGGCTCGCCCGGCGGCTGCTGCCGGCGCTGCTCACGGTGCTGGCCGGGGTCGTGGTCGCGACCGCCCTCCTGCTCCCGGCGACGCGGTGGCGCGCCGTGGCCACGGAGTCGGTCACCTCGACGCTGTACGTGCAGAACTGGTACCTGCTGCTCACGGGGCGCGAGTACGCCGCGGTGGACCCCGCCGGCAGCCCGCTGCAGCACCTGTGGTCCATGTCCGTCCAGGGGCAGCTGTTCGTCGCCGTCCCGGCCCTCCTGCTGCTGGTCTGGTGGATCACCCGGCGTCGGGCGCACGAGGTCCGCGTGCGTGCGGTCCAGGGCACGGTCGTGGCCCTGACCGTGCTGTCCGCCGTGTGGGCGGCGGTCGCCGTCCGCCTCGACCAGCCCGCCGCGTACTACGACACGGCGGCACGGGCGTGGGAGTACCTCGCCGGTGCCGTCCTCGCCCTGGTCGTCACGCGGATGCGCCGCCCGTTGCGGGGTGCGCCGGTCCTCGGTACGGCCGGCCTGGTCCTGCTCCTCGCGTCCGGGCTCCTCGTCGACGGCGGCCACGTCTTCCCGGGCCCGGCCGCCCTGGTGCCGCTCACGGCCGCCGCGCTCGTCGTGCTCGCCGGTGCGGGCGACGGCCCGCCGCGCGGTGTGGCGCGCCTGCTGGGCGCCCGACCGCTCGCCGAGGCGGGCCGACGTGCCTACGCGTTCTACCTGTGGCACTGGCCCGTCCTCGTCATCGCCGTCACGGTGCGGGGTCGCGGGGCGGGGTGGATGGCCGGGACCGCGGTGCTCCTCGTCTCCGCCGTGCTGGCGTGGGCCACCCACCGGTTCGTCGAGGCGCCGCTGCACGCGCCGGCGGCATCCGCGCCCACGGGGCGCCGCGCGCTGCACCGGCCCCGACCGGGGCTCTGGCACCCGGTGGGCCTGGCGCGCCGCGTGGTGGCCGTGTCCGTCGTCGTCGCCCTCGTCGTGCCCGTGTCGTGGTCCGTCCACCGCGAGGTGATGCGGCAAGGGCTCATGGCCTCCTCGCTGATCGACGACGTGGCGACGCGTCCGGGGGCGCTGGCGGTCCTCGACCCCATCGGGTTCCCGGTCGACCCGACGCTCGCGCCCCTGCCCGCACCCGTGGACGCCGTCGACGACATCGGTCCGCTCGACCGTGACGGCTGCACGGTCGGCGGCGGCCGCACCGAGGTGCGCACCTGCGTGTACGGGGACCCCGACGCCGACCGGACGATCGCGGTCGTGGGCGGCTCCCACGCCGAGCCGTTCGCCATCCCGCTGGACCTCCTCGGTCAGGAGGAGGGGTTCCGCGTCGTCACGATGATCCGGTGGAGCTGCTCCCTCGTCGTGGGGACGGCCGGTGTCGAGAAGCTCCTCGAGCGTGACCCGACGTGCCCGCAGTGGTCGGCGCGCGCCATGTCGACGCTCGAGGAGCTGGACCCCGACGTGGTCCTCACGACGGCGACCCGCCCCGACGAGAGCCCGTCCGACCGGCGCGAGCACGTGCCCGACGCGTACCTGCGGGCCTGGCAGCGCCTCGAGGCCCGCGGCATCCAGGTGGTCGGCGTGCGCGACACGCCCTGGGTCGGCAACGACCCGCCGGAGTGCGTCGCCGTGCACGGACCCGATCCGGAGGTGTGCTCCACCCCCGCCGCGGACATCCTCGACGACCCCAGCCCGCTGCTGGAGGTCGACAGCAGGACCTCGTCGGCGATCCGCTTCATCGACATCAACGACGTGCTCTGCGCGGACGGGCGCTGCGACTTCGTCCAGGGAGGGCGTCTCGTGTACCGGGACGGCAACCACCTCACCGCGACGTACGCCATGTCGCTGGCGCCCGTGTTCCGGGAGCGGCTGGGCAGCATCCTGCTCTGGTGGTGAGCCCAGCACGACGACGGCCCCGCCACGCCCGGGGTCCGGGTCGGTGGCGGGGCCGTCGTGGTGCGGTCGTCAGGCGGCGGGGGCCTCGCCGACACGCGCGACGACCGTGTACTCCTGCGCCCCGAACAGCACGTCGTTCAGGCGGCGGAAGCCGCTGTCGACGGCGCTGGCCACCTCGCCCAGGTCGTGGTCGACCGCGGGCAGGTGGTAGCTCTCGGCGGGGGAGTAGAAGTTCAGCCGCACGTCGTGGAAACCGGCGTTCTCGCAGAGGAACGCCATGAGCGACGGGTGCAGCGGCCGCACGTGGGTCGGGTCGAGGATGTAGCTGTTGCCCAGGACCACGAGCGAGGCCGGGTTGGGGGTCTCGGCGACGAACAGGCCGCCGGGCCGCAGCCGCGACGACGCGAGGTGGATGAACTCCAGCAGGTAGTCCAGCTCGACGTGCTCGACGACGTGGGCGGAGAAGATCGCGCCCAGGGAGCCCGGCTCGCACTGCCGCAGGAACGTCACCGCGTCCGTCTCCTCGACGCGCAGACCGCGCGCCCGTGCCTCGGCGGCCATGCCCGGCTCCGGCTCGACGCCGATGCCCTCGGTGCCGACCTCGGCCAGCGCGCTCAGCAGCTCGCCCCGGCCGCAGCCGATGTCGACGACCGGGCCGTGGTCGGCCAGCAGCGGCACGTAGCGCTCGCGCTGGATCCGCAGCACCTCGTCCGGGTCGCCGCGGAAGCGGCGCTCGAAGCCCACGTAGTCGAACCCGGGGACGTCGGAGGCCCGTGCGGGCGTCGCCGCGGGGGCGGGCGTGCTCGGTGCCGTCGGCTCCGCCGCGGTCGCGCCGCCGGCCTGCAGCCGGGCCACGCGCTCGTCGAGCAGGCGCAGCCGGCGGTCGAGCGACGCGAGCTGCTCGCGCTGCTCCGCGAGGCGCGTCGCCGCGCCGTCGATGCCCGTCGCCGGGGCGATCGCCATGCCGAGGTCGTCGAACCGGCGCAGGACGTCGCCGAACTCCGCCTTCAGCAGGGACTGGTTGATGGTGTTCGCCTGGACCTGCTCGGAGAGCAGGGCACGGTCGACGCGCGCGGGCGCGGTCGCCGCCTGCCGGCCCTCGAGGTGGTCGAGGCGCTGCTGGAGGTCCTCCAGGCGCCGCGCCAAGGTGTCGACCGACCGCGTGACGGGCGCCATGACGCGCTGGTAGACGGGCTTGAGGACGGCCTTGGCGGCGTGCTTCGCACGCGTGCGGACCCCGGCGGGGGCCGGTGCAGGGCGGGTGTCGGCACGGGGGGGCGGGGTCGACCCGGCAGCCGGAGCGGGCAGCAGCCTGTTCGTGGCCTCGGGACTGACCTCGGCGGGAAGCGTCATCATCGACTCCTCAGTACGTGGATCGCCGCGTGCGCGCGGTCCCGGATCCGGGCGTCCGGCGGCGTGCCGAGCCGATCCAGGGGGGCAGCGTAACCGGTCTCCCACGGTCGACCTGGACGCAGGACCAGGATATCGGAGAGGTGCACAACAGCGGCGTCGGGGTCGTGCTCGAGCTCGAAGGCGCGACGGCAGCTGCGGGCCAGGACGGCGGCCGCCGTCTCGTCGGCCAGGAGCCTCTCGACCTCGGCCTCCGGGTCGTCGGACGCCGCGACGGGCAGGCCGGTGCGCTCGGCGACGTCCCGCGGTGCGACGACCGGCGCGGACCACGCCGCACCGAGCACCGCCGACGCGTCGTCGTCGGCCACGACCACCGCGGCCAGGCCGGCGGCCGTCGGCCCGGCCTCCGGCTCCAGGACCGTCCCGTCCCACGTCCAGGTGCCGCCCAGGTGCCGGGCGACGGCCGGCCCGACCAGGCCACGGGCCCGGCGGATGCGCGCCCGCGTGAACGGCATGATCGGGCGCGCCCGGCGGTGCACCGCGGCGGGGCCCAGCGCCACGACCGGGAGGTCGACGGTGCCGCGCAGCGCGCGCGCCACGGCGGGCGCCGCGAGGAGGGCGACGGCGTGCGGCTCGTCGGGGACGTCGGCGACGTCCTCGACCCACAGCACGGTGCGCTCGGCGTACTCGCGCCCGGCCGGGGACGTGCGGACCACGGCGTCGAACGGCCCGCCGTCCGACAGCGCGACCACGGAGCAGCGCTCCGCGAGGCGCGACAGGGCCGCGTGCAGTGCGTCGGAGGCGGGGGCGCGCACGGCGACCCCGATGCGTGCGTCGATCATGCCGAGAGCAGCCGCTCGACGACCCGCTGCCAGGACAGCTCCCGCGCGCGGCGTCGTCCCTCCTCGCCCATGGCCGCCGCGTTGTCGCGGTCGGCGGCGAGACGCTCGACGGCGTCGGCCAGGCCCTCGGCCGTGCCGTCGGTGACGTAGCCGGTGACGCCGTCCTCGACCCACTCCAGGACGCCGCCCGCGTCGTGCGAGGTGATGACCGGCTTGCCCGCCAGGAACGCCTGGAGGGTCACGTAGCCGTAGTCCTCGTCGAACGGGGCGTAGATGACGCCCAGGGCGCCGGCGTAGCGGTCGACCAGCTCGGCGTCCGGCACGAACCCCGCGAGCTCGACCCGGTCGCCCAGGTCCTGGCGCTCGACGCTCGCGGCGAGGTCGGTGGCCATCGACCCGCGTCCCGCGACGACGGCCCGCACGCCGGAGCGCACGTGGCGCATCGCGTCGACGATCCGGTCGGGGCGCTTGTTCGTCTCCAGACGGGTGGGCGTGAAGACGTAGTCGCCCATCTCGCCGGGGTGCAGCTCGTCGGCCAGCGGCGGCGGGTGGTAGAGCGCCTCCCCGGCCAGCCCGTTGTAGCGCGCCAGGCGGTCGGCCACGACGTGCGAGGTCGTGAAGACGTGGCGGGCCTCCTCGAGGGCGACCGTGTCCCACTGGGTCAGCTGACGCTGCACCTCCAGCGCCTCGTCGTCCGTGCCCAGGTCCGACCACGCCGCGTCGATGGCGTCGTAGGCGCCACGGTGCTGGTGGAAGAGCCAGACGACCTTGTGGTCGTGCCGGGCGAAGTACGACGGGAAGTTGGTCGCGACCACGACGTCGGCGTCCAGGGGCAGCATGCGCCACGCGAGCGGGGCGTCGAAGAGCCGGTCCTTCTCCCAGGCGGTCGGCAGGTGCACGAGCTCGCTGCGGTGCCCCGCCTCCTGCATCGCGCGCACGATGTTGTGCATGTGCAGCTCGGCACCGCCGCTGACGAACGGGACCTGCGCTCCGCAGACGAGGACGTCCACGCGGTTCTCACCTCGTTCTTGGCTCGGGGTCCGGCGCACCGGACGGACCGCCCCGGGCCGGCGGCGCGGGGCGCGGCCGGGCTGCGAGGCGTGCCCATGCTACTCACCGGCCCGGACGCGCGGTCCCCGCAGGGCCCAGGGGGCAGGCGCCGGACCGGGGTAGGCTCTGGTTTTCGTGCGTGGAGACAGGAGCAGGGGATGACGGCGGCCGACGTGCGCGGCACCCTCACCACGGGTCGGTCGCGCGACGAGTCGATGCAGCGGGTGTTCACCCGGCCACGGTGGTTCCGGGGCAGCGTGCGCGACTGGGTCGACATCTGGCGGTACCGCGAGCTGTTGGGCAACCTCGTCCGCAAGGAGCTCAAGGTCAAGTACAAGGACTCCGTCCTGGGGTTCTTCTGGACGCTGGTCCGGCCGCTGCTGCAGCTGCTGGTGTACTCGGTCGCGATCGGGATCTTCCTCGGCAGCGGCAGGGTCATCCCGCAGTTCGGCGTGTACCTCTTCACCGGTCTGCTCGCGTGGAGCCTGTTCACCGACATCATCGGGGGCTGCACCGGGTCGATCGTCGGCAACGCCGGCCTCGTGAAGAAGGTCTACCTGCCACGCGAGCTGTTCCCCCTGTCGGTGGTCGGGGCCAGCGCCGTCAACTTCGTGCTGCAGCTGGTCGTGCTGCTCGGCGCCTACGTGGTGACGCGCTCCTGGCCGCAGGTCGGTGACCTGCTGCTGGTGCCGCTCGCGCTGATGGTCCTGCTGGTGTTCGCCACCGCCCTCGGCCTCGTGCTCGCCGCCGCCAACGTGTACCTGCGCGACGTGCAGTACCTCGTCGAGGTGGGCCTGCTGCTGTGGTTCTGGATGACGCCGATCGTCTACGACTGGACGAAGGTGCGCGACAACCTCTCGGGCGCCCAGGAGTGGCTCTTCCACCTCTACATGGCCAACCCGATGACCAACGTGGTCCTGGCGTTCCAGCGCGCCCTGTGGCCCGGCGGGCGCACGGAGGCCGGCGCGCCGTTCTACTACGACGGCGACCTGGTCGGACGCCTGCTCGTCGTGGGTGCCGTCAGCCTCGTCCTCCTGTGGTTCGCGCAGCGCATCTTCGCGCGCGCCCAGGGCAACTTCGCTCAGGAGCTGTGAGCATGGCCGCCGACGTGATCCGCGTCCACGACGTGTCCAAGCAGTTCCGCCTGCGCAACGACAAGAGCCTCAAGGAGCGCCTGGTCAACCGCCGGGCCTCGCGCGAGCACGAGAACTCCTTCTGGGCGCTGCGGGACATCGACCTGAACGTCCCCGCCGGTTCCACCGTCGGGTTCGTGGGCCACAACGGCTCGGGCAAGAGCACGCTGCTGAAGGTGATCGGCGGGATCCTCGCCCCCACCTCCGGCTACGTCGAGCGGCGTGGCCGCCTCGCGGCGCTGCTCGAGCTCGGGGCGGGGTTCCACGGCGACCTGACCGGTCGCGAGAACGTCTTCCTCAACGCGTCGCTGCTCGGCCTGAGCCAGAAGCAGACCGAGAAGTACTTCGACGCGATCGTCGACTTCTCGGGCATCGGCGCGTTCATCGACACCCAGGTCAAGTTCTACTCCTCGGGCATGTACGTGCGGCTGGCCTTCGCGGTCGCCGTCCACGTGGACCCGGAGATCCTGCTCGTGGACGAGGTGCTCGCGGTCGGCGACGAGCCGTTCCAGCGCAAGTGCCTCGAGCGGATCCGCCGGTTCCAGGCGGAGGGACGCACGATCGTCCTGGTGACGCACGCGCTCGACCAGGTCCGCGAGCTGTGCGACCGCGCGGTCATGCTCGACCACGGCCGGATGGTCGTGGAGGGCACGCCGGCCGAGGTCATCCGCGCGTTCCGCGAGGCGAACGAGGACGTCGTGGCGGCCGACGCCGAGGTCACGCCGTCCGAGAGCCCCGCCCGGATCTCGCACGTCAGCGTCACCGGGCCGGACGGCTCGCAGGTCCTGACGGCCGGTCCCGACGAGCCGCTCGAGATCCGCATCGGGCTCGAGACGACGCGCCCCGTGGAGGACTACGTCGTGGGCATCGCGCTCACGGACCACATGGAGCGGCTCGTCTACGGGACCAACACCCACCTCCTCGGCATCGAGACCCCGCGGGTCGACGGTCACGCCGAGGTGCGCTTCGCCGTCGACCGCCTCCCGGTGGTCGAGGGCCAGTACTTCGTCACCGCGGCCGTGCACCCCGTGCGCGGCCCCGAGTGGCACCGAGTGGACCGCGGCGCCGTCGTGCGCGTGCGGACGACGATCCAGGAGGACGGCGTGGTGCACCTGGCGCCCCGGTTCGAGGTGACGACGTGAGCGAGCGGCGCGGGCGCATCGGCTTCGTGCCGGCCCGGTACGGCGACAAGATCGTCGGCGGCGCGGAGATCGTGCTGCGCCAGATGGCGTTCGGGCTCCAGGAGCGCGGCTGGGACGTCGAGGTGCTCACCACGACGGCGCTCGACCACCACGGGTGGGCGAACGAGCTGCCGGCGGGCGTCGCCGACGAGGGCGGCATGCGCGTGCGCCGCTTCACCGTGGACCCGGGTGGCAGCCCCGAGCGTGCCGAGCTCGAGGCCCGCATCCTTCGCGGTGAGCGGCTGACGATCACGGAGCAGCAGCGCTGGATGAACGGCGGCATGCGGTCGCCCGAGCTGTACCACTACCTGCTGGACCACGCGGACGACTACCGCGCCCTGGTCTTCACGCCGTACCCGTTCTGGGTGACGTACGCGTGCTCCCAGGTGGCGCCGTCGCGCAGCGTCCTGTGGACCTGCCTGCACGACGAGCCGTACGCCTACCTCGAGCTGTTCCAGCCCGTGTTCAGCGGCGTCGCGGGGCTGCTGTTCCAGTCGGGTCCCGAGCAGGACCTGGCCGAGCGCGTCGCGCCGTCCCTCGCCCCCCACGCCGTCGTGGGCTGCGGCGTGGAGGTCCCGGACCACTACGACCCCGAGGGCTTCCGCGAGCGGTACGGCATCGAGGGACCGTTCCTGCTGTACGCGGGGCGCCGTGAGGGCGGCAAGGGCTGGGACGACCTGCTGGCGGCGCTCGCGCGGATCGACGAGCGGCGCGGCCTGCCGTTCTCGGTCGTCACCATGGGCGCCGGGGAGGTCCGCCCGCCGGAGCGTCTGCGGGGACGGGTCATCGACGTCGGGTTCCTGCCGGACGACGAGCGGGACAACGCCTTCGCCGCCGCGACCGCGTACGTGCAGCCGAGCCGGTTCGAGGCCTTCTCGCGCACCATCATGGAGGCGTGGCTCGCCGGTACGCCCGTGATCGCGAACGCGGGCAGCGAGGTCGTGGCCTGGCACTGCGAGCGGTCCGGTGCGGGCCTGACGTACGACGACGAGTACGAGCTGGAGCAGTGCCTCGCCTTCCTCGCCGACGCCCCGGAGCAGGCGGCGGCGATGGCCGTGTCGGGCCGGGCCTACGTCCTCGACAACTACCGGTGGGACCTCGTCCTCGACCGTGTCGAGGAGCGGATCGAGCAGTGGACGGTGGCGCCGTGAGGATCCTGATGGTCAGCCCGTACCCGCCGCTGCGCGACGGCATCGCGGCGTACGCCCTGCAGTCGGTGCGCGCCCTGCGCTCGGAGGGGCACGAGGTCGAGGTGCTCTCGCCCGGGCCGTCGGCCGCGCACCATCACCTCGACCTCGTGGGGCCCCGCGGGGCGCTGGCGCTCGCCAAGCGGGTCCGCGGCTACGACCGCCTGGTCGTCCAGTTCCACCCGGACTTCTTCTACCCGATCGGCGCCTCGCCCACGCAGCGGGCCGCGGTCAGCGCCGCGCTCGCCGCCGCGTTCCGGCTGGCCCCGCACGTCGAGGTCGTGGTCCACGAGATCGACTACCGGCACGGTGCCGGGGCCTCGCCGGCGGCGCTCGCCGCCCGGGCGCTGTGGCAGCAGGTCGACCGTGTCACCGTCCACTCCGCGTCCGAGCGCTCGGCCTTCGTCGACGCCTTCGGCGTGCGGCCCGACCGCGTGCACGTGACGGAGCACGGCGCGGCGTTCGTGCCGCACACCCACCTGGACCGTGCGGCCGCGCGCCGCAGCCTGGACATCGACCAGGACGCGTTCGTGTTCCTGTCCATCGGCTTCGTCCAGCCGCACAAGGGCTACGACCGCGCGGTGCGCGCCTTCCAGGGGCTGCCCGCCCCGGCGCGGCTGGACGTGGTCGGCTCGGTCCGGGTCGAGGAGCCGCAGTTCGTCGCGTACGCCGAGGAGCTCGCCGAGCTGGCCGCGGACGTCCCCGGGGCGACCCTGCACCTCGGCTTCGTCAGCGACGAGCTGTTCGACCGGTGGCTCATCGCGTCCGACGTCGTGGTGCTGCCCTACCGCGAGATCTGGTCCTCCGGCGTGGTCGAGCGTGCACGGCTGTTCGAGCGCCCGGTCATCGCGACGCGGGTCGGGGCGTTGGCCGAGCAGACCGCCGGGATGCCCGACGTGCGGCTGGTGTCGTCCGACGCCGAGCTGCGCGACGCCATGTGGGAGGCCGCCGGCCACCCCCGGCACGGACTCGACGCCGGTCCCTGGCCCTCGGTGGACGAGGGTCGCGCGGCGATCCAGGCCGCGGTCGTCGAGCGGGCCGCCGCGATGCGCGGCGGGCCGGTGGCGTCCGGGACGGCCACGGACGCGACGACCGTGCGCGCCCGCGCCCGGGCCACCGCGCCCCTGCGCCGCGTCGGCGAGGTGCACCTCCCGGACCCGGGTCACGGGCGAGGGGTGCGGGTCCTCGCGCGCAAGGTGGTGCGCCGGCTCACGGGATGGCAGCTGCAGCCCGTGGTGGACCACGTCAACGCCCTGACCCGCGCGACGGCGGAGGCGGTCGACCGGACGACGTCCGGCGGCGGCGAGGGCAGCACGCGCGCCGGGCGCTGACGCGGTGCCCGGAACGCTCCGCGTGGCGCTGGACGCCACGCCGCTGCTGGGTGCGCGGACCGGCATCGGCACGTACGTGCGCGAGCTGGTCGGTGCGCTCGGTGCGCTGCCGGACGTGGCCCTCACGGCGACGGCGTTCTCCGGTCGCGCGCACCGGCCCGACGACCTGCCGGCCTCCGTGGCGTTCCGGGCCGCCCGCGTGCCGGCCCGGCTGCTGCGGGCGGCGTGGCTGCGGACCGACCTGCCGCCCGTCGAGGCGCTCGCGGGGCGGCACGACGTCTTCCACGCGACGAACTTCGTCCTGCCCCCCGGGCGCGGCGCGGGCGTGCTGACCGTCCACGACCTCACGTACGTGCGGTACCCGGAGCTCGTCGCCCCGGCGTCCCGCGCGTACGCCACGCTCGTGCCCCGCGGGCTGCGGCGCGCGCGGTTGGTGCTGACGCCGTCGCAGGCCGTGGCGGCGGAGGTGGTCGAGGAGTACCGGCTCGATCCCGACCGGGTGCGGGCCACGCCGCTCGGGGTGGCGTCGGCGTGGTTCGACGCCGCGCCCCTGACGCCGGCCCGTCGCCGTGAGCTCGGTGTGGGGGAGCGGTACGTGGTGTTCGTCGGGACGCGCGAGCCGCGCAAGGACCTCGGCACGCTGCTGGCCGCGCACGCGGCGCACCGGGCCGCCGGCGGTGACCTGCAGCTCGTGCTCGTCGGCGCGGCCGGCTGGGGCGAGGAGCTGGCGGGGCGTCACGGCGTGCGCGTGCTGGGCCACCTGCCGGGTGCGGACGTGCGCGCCCTCGTCGCGGGCGCCCGCGCGCTGGCGATGCCGTCGCGCTACGAGGGGTTCGGGCTGCCCGTGCTCGAGGCCCAGGCGGCCGGGACGGCGGTGCTGTGCTCGGATCTCCCGGTGCTGCGTGAGGTCGGCGGCAGCACGGCGACGTACCTGCCGGTCGGGGACGTCGACGCGTGGTCGGCGGCGCTCGACGGCTGCGGTGCCACCGCTCCGGACGTCGACGCCGCCCGGACCGCCCGGACCCGCGCCGCGACCTTCACCTGGGCGGCCTGCGCCCGGCTGACGCTGGCGGCCTACCGGGACGCGACGGCGGCGTAGACCTCGGCCGTCGCCCGCGCGGCGGTCGTCCAGGAGAAGCCGGCGGCGCGCACCAGGGACGCCGCGGCGAGGGTCTCGCGCTGCTGGCCGGCCGCCTGCACGAGCGCGTCGGCGACCGCGTCGGGGTCCCGCGGGTCCACGAGGAGCGCGGCGTCGCCCGCCACCTCCGCGCAGGACGTGCCGGCCGAGGTGACGACGGGCACGCCGGCGGCCATCGCCTCGAGGACCGGCAGGCCGAAGCCCTCGCGCAGCGACGGGAAGCAGAACGCCCGGGCGCCGGTGTAGAGGGCGGCCAGGTCGCTGCGCGAGACGGCGCCGAGGACCCGCACCCCGGGGTGGTGGCCCGCCGCGGCGTCGTCGCCCCAGCCGCGCGGTCCGACGAGCACCAGCTCGGCATCGAGCTCCGCCCGTGCGCGGGCGTACGCCCGGAGCACGACGTCGAGGTTCTTGCGGGGCTCCCGCGTCCCGACCCACAGCACGTAGGGGCGCACCAGGCCGTGACGCGCGGTGACCTCGGCGACGGCAGCAGGGTCGGCGGGCCGCACGTCGGTGCCGTGCGGCACGACGTGGACGAGGGCGGGGTCGACGCCCGCGCGCGCGCACGCGGCGGCCGTGTCGTGCGACGGGACCACGACGGCCGCGGCGCGCGCCTGCACGGTGGCGAGCGCCCGCCGGAAGAACGCGACGCCGTGCGGGGTGAAGTGGCTGGGGTCGTCGAGGAACGCCAGGTCGTGCACCGTGACGACCAGCGGCAGCCGGGTCGGGGGGATCGCCCACGTGGTCGCGTGGACGACCCGGGCATCGCGCGCGAGGTGCTCGGCCCGCGGCAGCCCGGCGCGCTGCCACGCCTCGTACAGCGCCCGGCGGGGCAGCGGCGCACGGCGCACGGCGACCCGGGGGTCGAGGTCGGCCGGACGCGCCTCGCGGTGCCACGCGCTGATCCCCGTGACCGGCAGCAGGTCGCACAGCGCCTCGGCCAGGGCGGTCACGTAGGTGCCGGAGCCGCCCGGCACCCGCTGCCACAGCTGCTCCACCGTGAGCGCGAGCGGGGGCAGGGGAGCGGGCTCGGGCATGGTGAGAGACTACGGTGTGCCCGTGATGACGACGCCGTGGCCCCTGCTCCGTACCGTCCCGAGGGCGGGTGCCTGACGTGCGGGTCCTGGTGGACGCGACGGCGGTGCCGGACGACCGCGGCGGTGTGGGTCGGTACGTCGACGAGCTGGTCCCGGCCCTGGTGCGTGCGGGCGCCGACGTGGTCGTCGCGTGCCGCCCGTCCGGGGTCGGCGCGCTGGCGTCCTCGGGCGCGGACGTGCACGAGGTCCCGGACGCGCTGGACCGTCGCCCGGTGCGGCTGGCCTGGGAGCAGACGGGGCTGCCCGCGCTGGCCCGGCGGGTGCGTCCCGACGTGCTGCACAGCCCGCACTACACGCTCCCGGTCGCGGCCGGCCTGCCCGTGGTCGTGACCCTGCACGACGCGACGTTCTTCTCGGACCCGCAGTGGCACCTGCCAGTCAAGGCCCGGTTCTTCCGGACCGCCATCCGGGTCGCGGTCGCGCGCGCCGACGCCCTCGTGGTGCCGTCCGCGGCGACGCGGGACGCGGTCCTGGCGGCGGTCCCGTCGGCCGCGCACCACGACGACCGGTTCCACGTGGCCTGGCACGGGGTGGACCGCACCGTGTTCCGCCCCGTCGACGAGGCGGACCGGCGCCGCGCGACGGCAGCGGTGGGCGCGGACCGGCCGCCCGTCGTGTTCCTGGGGACGCTGGAGCCGAGGAAGAACGTCGTGGCGCTCGTCGACGGGTGGGTGCGGGCGTGCGCCGACCTCGCGGACCCTCCGCCGCTCGTGCTCGCGGGAGCCCGCGGGTGGGACCAGAACATCGACGACGCCCTCGCGCGGGTGCCCGACCGGCTGCGCGTCCTCGTGCCCGGCTACGTGCCCCTCGAGGACCTCGCAGGGCTCCTGGGCGGCGCGCTCGTGGTGGCGTACCCGAGCCTGGGGGAGGGCTTCGGCCTCCCGGTCCTCGAGGCCATGGCCTGCGGTGCCGCCGTCCTGACGACGCGCCGCCTGTCGCTGCCCGAGGTCGGTGGTGACGCGGTGGCGTACACCGGCACGGACGCCGTGGCGATCGGTGACGCGCTGGCCGGGCTCCTGGCCGACCCGCAGCGGCGCGCGGACCTCGGGCGGCGTGCGCTGGAGCGCGCCGCCGGGTTCACGTGGGACGCGTCCGCCGCCGTGCACCTCACCGCGTTCGAGCAGGCGGTCGGCGCACGACGGCGGCGACGCGGCTCTCAGCCCCGCTCGAGCAGCCCCAGCAGGTAGCTGCCGTACCCGGACTTGACGAGCGCCTCGGCGCGCGCCCGCAGGTCGTCGTCCGACAGGAAGCCGCGTCGCCACGCCACCTCCTCGGGGGCGCCGACCTTCAGCCCCTGGCGTGCCTCGACCGTGCGGACGAACTCCGACGCCTCCAGCAGCGAGTCGAACGTGCCGGTGTCGAGCCACGCGGTGCCGCGCGGCAGCACCTCGACCTGCAGCCGGCCCTGCTCGAGGTAGGTCCGGTTGACGTCGGTGATCTCGTACTCCCCGCGCGCCGACGGGCGCAGGTCCCGCGCGATCGCCACGACGTCGTTGTCGTAGAAGTACAGGCCGGGCACCGCGTAGGAGGAGCGCGGGTTGGTCGGCTTCTCCTCGAGCGAGAGGGCGCGGCCTTCCGCGTCGAAGTCGACGACGCCGTACGCCGTCGGGTCCGCGACGCGGTAGGCGAAGACGGCGGCGCCGTCGATGTCCCCGAAGCGCTGGAGCCGCGAGCCCAGTCCCGGGCCGTAGAAGATGTTGTCGCCCAGCACCAGTGCGACGGGCTGGTCCCCGACGAAGTCGGCACCGAGGACGAACGCCTGCGCCAGCCCGTTCGGCTCCGCCTGGACCGCGTACTCGATGCTGATCCCGAACTGCGACCCGTCGCCGAGCAGCCGCCGGAACTGCTCGGCGTCGTGCGGCGTCGTGATGACGAGGACGTCCTGGATCCCCGCGAGGATCAGGGTGGAGAGCGGGTAGTACACCATGGGCTTGTCGTAGACCGGCACGAGCTGCTTGCTCACGCCGAGGGTGATGGGGTGCAACCGTGTGCCGGACCCGCCGGCCAGGATGATTCCTCGCATGCGCGCCATTGTGGCGCATGCCCGCTGGTGGCAGGAATCGGGCGGCCCTCGGGCAGACCGGACGTCCCGCCGGGGACCGGCGCGCTCAGGCGGTCGCGTCGGCGTCCACGCGCTCCGTGCGCCGCAGCCGGTCACGGGCCTGCGCGTCCAGCCCGGGGCCGACCAGGACGAGCGAGCCGTCGTCGCTCCAGGCGGCCAGGGCGGTCGTCAGCGTGGCCGCCAGCGCGGCGCCCCGGTCGGCCGTCGATCCCACGTCGAGCAGGACGCGTGAACCCGCCGAGCCGGTGCCGGCGACCGTCCGGGCGTGCTCGACCAGCGCCGCGTGGGCGGTCGAGCCGGTCGGGGTGACGAGCGCCGGGGCGGTGGCGTCCGTGGCGGGCAGCCACCCCAGGGTGTCGCCGTAGGTCATGACGGCCGCGGCGGCGTCGAGGGCTCCGGCGGGCAGCGGGCCGGGCCAGGAGCGCGCGAGCGCGGGGGAGGCGACCGCCACCAGCGGTACGCCCGTCGTGTGGGCCTCCGGCCGGTCGGTCACGACGACGTCGACGCCCCCGCCGTCCGCGGTCCCGGTGCCGTCGGGCAGCACGACGCACGCGCCCGACCGCCAGACGGCCGGCGCCCACATGAGGGCGCGCCAGGCGGCGGGCAGGTCCAGCAGGACCCGTGCGCCCGGTCCCGCGTCGAGCTCCTCGACCAGGAGGTTGGTGGTCTTGGTGACCCAGTTGACGAGCACGGTGCCGGACAGCTCGACGCGCTCGGCGTCCGTGTACCAGGTCACGCGCGGTCGACCGGGGTCGCGGGTGAGCTGCTCGAGGACGCGGGGCAGGGTCGTGGTCACGTCGGCCATCCTGTCAGCAGGGCCGTGGGTGCGCGGGTTCGCGCGGGCGTGGACGGGGCCCGGTGGGGTCGCGTGGCCGGTCCGCAGCTCGGCTCGCGGACGCCACGCCGTGCGCACACAACTTTCACCCGGACAACTCGGGCAGATAGCACGTCCCCGGTTGACGATCGCGAACGACACGCGTGTAATTCTTGAGAGTTGATTCATACGCGCACCACCGTCGCGGCCTCCGCGCCGCACCGGCCGGATCGGGCGTGATCAGCAGGACGACGGCGCACTGGCAGCACCGGCCAGCATGAGCACCACCGAGCACGACTTTCCGCGGAGGCACGTATGTGGCACCTGCTCGACGACGAGAGCTTCCCGACCGACGCCGCGACCCCCGCACCCGTCCAGCCCGCCTCCAACGTGCTCTCCATGTTCGGCACGCCGGACGACGACGGGCCGATGGGGTGGCAGGAGCGTGCGCTGTGCGCGCAGACCGACCCCGAGGCGTTCTTCCCCGAGAAGGGCGGGTCGACCCGCGAGGCCAAGAAGGTGTGCACCCAGTGCGACGTGCGCGCCGAGTGCCTCGAGTACGCCCTCGCGAACGACGAGAGGTTCGGCATCTGGGGCGGGCTGTCCGAGCGTGAGCGGCGCAAGCTGAAGCGGCGCGTGGTCTGACGGTGCCGGTGGCGCTCTGCTGCGCCACGCCCGGGCGGCCTCCCGCCCGACCCGGCACCGTGACGGCATGATGACGCGAGCATGACTGACACGCTGTCCCCTGCGGACCCCATCACGACGGCCGCGGTGCCGGTGACGACACCGGTGACCGCGGTGGTGGTGACCCGCGGCCGCACCCGCTACCTCGCGACGACGCTGCATGCCGTCGCGACCCAGTCGCGACGCCCCCTGCGGGTGCTGGTCGTCGACGTGGCACCCGCGGACGAGCGGGTCGGACCGGTCCTCGACGAGGCCTTCGCGGCGGTGCCCGGGCCCGCCCCCCGGCTGTCGACCGTGCGGGCGCCCCAGGCCCGGACGTTCGGCGAGGCGGTGCAGGCCGGGCTGGACGCGCTGGCGGAGGCGCTGGGGGAGCGCCCGACCACGTGGCTGTGGCTGCTGCACGACGACAGCGCGCCCGCGCCGGAGGCGCTGGCCCGGCTCGTGCGCACGGTCTCCAACGCGCCGTCCGTCGCGGTCGCCGGCTGCAAGCAGCGGACCTGGACGGACCCGGAGCGGCTGCTCGAGGTGGGTGTGCGCACGACGCGCTCCGGACGGCGGATGACCGACGTCGAGCCCGGCGAGCTGGACCAGGGCCAGCACGACGGGCGCACCGACGTGCTCGGCGTGGGCATCGCCGGCGCGCTGGTGCGTCGCGACGTCTGGGACGCGCTCGGCGGCACGGACCCGGCGCTGGACCGGTTCGGCGACGGGTTGGACCTGTCGCGGCGGGCGCGGCTCGCGGGGCACCGCGTGGTCGTCGTGCCCACCGCCGTCGTCCGGCACGCGCAGGCGTCCTACCACGGCCTGCGCCCGACGCGCGGTACGGAGTCCGACACGGCACCGGGCGAGGTCGACCTCGACGGGGACGGTGAGCCGGACAGCGCCGACCCGACGCGCTCGTTCGCGGCCCGGCGCCGGTCCCTGCTGCACCAGCGGCTCGCGAGCGCGCCGCTGCCTCTCGTCTCGCTGGTCGCCGCGATGACGCTGGCGGTGGCGGTGCTGCGCTCCCTGGGCCAGGTCGCGGCCAAGCACCCGCAGCTGGCGGTGGCGGAGCTGCGCGTCGCGATCCTGGTGCTGCTGCGCCCGGGCCCGGTGGTCCGGGCGCGCCGCCGCGCGCGCGCCTCTCGCGTGCTGCCCCGGCGGACGCTGCGCCCGCTGCAGGCGACCTGGCGCGACGTCTGGCAGCAGGCCCGCGACCGTCGGCTGGCCCGGCTGGAGGAGCGCCGGCTGGTGCGCGCGCCCAGCGAGCTGGAGCTGCGTGAGCTGGCCCTGCTGGCGACCCGCCGTCGCGTCACGCTCGCCGTGGTCGCCGTGGTGCTGGGGCTGCTCTCCGCGGCCGCCGTGGGTCGTCTGCTGAGTCCGGTGGCGGCGGGTGCACCGCTGGTCGGTGACGCCCTCGCGCGCACGACGACGGGTCCGGGTGACCTGTGGGCGGCCGCGACGTCGGGCTGGGTCGCCGCGGGCGTCGGTGCACCCGGCCCTGCCGACCCGCTGCTCGTGGTCCTCGCCGTGCTCGCGGTGCTCCTCGGTGGCGCTCCGACCGCGGGCGTCGCGGTGCTGGTGCTGGGTGCCGTCGTGCTGTCCGGCCTCGGGGCGTGGGCGGCTGCCGGCGCCGCGACCCGCTCGGTCGTCGTGCGCGCGTGGGCCGCGTTCGTCTGGGCGTCCGCGCCCGCGCTGCTGCTGGCGGTCGGGGACGGTCGGGTGGGCGCGGTCGTCGCGCACACCGCCCTGCCCTGGGTCGCCCTGGGACTCGCGCGCGCCGTCGGGGTGCAGCGCGTGGACCAGGTCCTCTCCGGCATCTCGACCGCCCGGCGGGAGGTCGACGAGCCCGACGCGGACGTCGCCGCGGACGAACGGGCCGCCGAGGCCGCCCGCCGGGTGCTCGGTGCCGACGTCGCCCCGGTGGGCGTCCGGGCGTCCGTGGCTGCGGAGCACGGGACGACGGGTGCGGAGCACGGGCTGGCGGGTGCGGAGCACGGGACGGGGGGTGCTGAGCACGGGACGGCGGGTGCGGAGCACGCCGAGGTCGACGTCGTCACGCCTGTCCGGGGCGTCGGCGTCGTGCCGGCACCGCGGGCGCCCGGTTCCGGGGCCGTCCCGGTCGCCCGGCCGGCGACCGCCGCCGGGTCCACGGGGTCGGCGGCGCCCCCTGCCGACGAGGCAGCCGTGGTCGCCACGTTCGTCGGGGCGCCCGACCCCACGGGCTCCGTCGCCGCCGCGGCGGGTGCGGCCCTCGCGCTGGCCGTGGCCGTCGCCGCCGCGCCCGTGCTGCTCGTGCCTGCGGTGCTGCTCGTCGTGGTGGTCGCGGCCACCGTGCCGCGGGCACGGGTCCGGGTGCTCGGGGTGATCGTGCCCACGCTGGTGCTGCTGTCGCCGTTCCTCGTCGAGGTCGGCACCCGGGGTGCGGCGGGAGTCCGGCTGCTCCTGGCGGAGCCCGGCCCGGCGACGCCCGTCGAGCCCGCCGCGGCGTGGTCGCGCGCGCTGGGCGTCCCGAGCGACCCGGCCGTGCTGGTGCCGGCGGGCCTGCCCGATGTGCTCGCCGTCGCCTGGCCGTACCTGACGGGTGCCGTGCTGGTGCTGCTCGCGGCCGGTGCGCTGCTGCGCGGCAGCCCGGTCGCCCGCGGGGTGCGCGTCTGCTGGACCGTCGCCGCGGTCGGGATCGCCGCCGGTGCGGTGGTCGCCGTGCTGCCGGCGGCGGCCGGCGCCACCGCCGTGGGACCCGCGTGGACGGGCGCGACCGTGTCGCTGACGACGCTGGGCCTGCTGGGCGCCGCCGTGCTGGGCAGCGACCGGCTCACCGCCCGCCTCGCCCGGCAGTCGTTCGGCTGGCGGCAGCCCCTGGTGGCGCTCACCACGGTCGTGGCCGTCGTCGCCGTGGCGTGCGGCACGCTCGGCTGGGCGTGGACGGCGCGTACGGGCGAGGCCGTCGGGCTGCGCGCCTCCGGCGATCCCGTCGTCCCCGTCGTCGGTCAGCAGGCCGGTCGCTCCGACGCCTCGTCGCGCGTGCTGGCCCTCACCGCGCGCGGGGACGGGTCCGTCGACTGGTCGCTGCTGCGGTCGGACGGTGACCAGCACGTCGACCACGCGGCGGCCGTCGCCACGCGCACGCTCACCGGGTCGCTCCAGGAGCCGGTCGTGGCCGCTCCCGACGACCCGTCGGCCGAGGTGGCGGGGCTCGCCGCGCGGCTCGTGCAGGGCGCGGCGGGCGACGTGGCGCACGACGTGGGCGCGCTGGGCGTGGCCGACGTGCTGGTGCCCGCGGTGACGGACGACGACGCGCAGGCCCGCGCCGCCCGCGCCCGGCTCGTCGGGGTGCTGGACGCCACCGCCGGGCTGGAGCGGGTCACGCACGACAGCGCGGCCGTCCTGTGGCGCGTGCGCCCCGCGCAGGGCGACGTGGTCACGTCCTGGGCGCGTCTGCTCGGCGCCGGGCAGGACGTCACCGACCCGGCCGCGGCCGCCGTCGCGGTACCGGCCGACGGTCGCACGATCGCCACGACCGTGCCGCAGGGCGAGGGGCGGCGCGTGCTGGTGCTCGCGGAGCGCTCCGATCCGGGCTGGCGCGCCTGGCTGGACGGCCGCGCGCTCCCCGCCGCCGACGCAGGCTGGCGCCAGGGGTTCGAGCTGGGCTCCGATGGCGGCACGCTCGAGGTCCGGTACGTGGTGCCGCACCGGACGCCGTGGATCGCGGCGCTCGCCCTCACCACGCTGGTCACGGTCCTGCTGGCGCTGCCGCTGCGACGACGTCGGGGGATGCGCACATGACGGGACCGACGACAGGAGAGACGACCGGACCGACGACACCCGACGCCGTAGGCCCCGAGGGCCGCGTCCGACCGCGGACGCGCCGCGGGCGCCTGGCGCGCGCCGCGTCGGGGCTGCTGGTGCTCGGGCTGGCCGGCGGTGCCCTGGCGGGTGCCACGCAGCTCGGTGCCGCGGGCGCGCGCGCGGTCGACGCCCCCGGTGTGGAGGTCGACCCCACGCCCGTGACGCTCCAGTGCCCCGGGCCGGTGGTGCTGCCGCAGCGTGCCGAGCGTGGTGACGCGGCGTTCGACCCGTCCCCGGTCGAGCCGCAGGTCGCGCTCGACGCCGTGACCGCTGCGGGCGACGGTGCCGGTGCCCTCGCGGTCCTGCCGCTCGGTGGCACGACCGCCGTGCGCGACGCCCCCGCGGGCGGTGGCGCCGTGCGGGTCCAGGGCGGGGAGACACCGTTCGTCGTGCGGGCGCAGCCCGGTGACTCGTTGCCGGTGGTCGCCGCGACCGGGACCTCGGTGGTGACCGACGGCGACGCCCGCGGCCTGGCCGCCGCGTCGTGCCGGGCACCCTCGAGCGCGCACTGGTTCGTGGGCGGCTCGACGGCGGTCGGCGCGACCTCGACGCTGGTCCTGAGCAACCCCGGCCTGACCGCCGCGCAGGTCGAGCTGGAGATCTTCGGACCGCGCGGGCCGGTCGACCCGACGGCGGCGCAGCACCTGGTCGCCCCCGGCGCCACCACCACGGTCGACCTCGGCGGCGCCGCTGCCGACCAGGCCGCGATCGTCGTGCACGTCACCGTCACGGGCGGCCAGGTGGCCGCGCACGTCCAGGACACCGTCGTACGGGGGTTCACGCCCGCCGGGACCGACCTGGTCGTGGGCGGCGCCGCCCCCGCCACGCGTCAGGTGGTCACGGGCGTGGTGGCCGCGGAGTCGACGGTCGGGTCGCCCGACGCCCCGGCCCTGCGCCTGCTGGCGCCGGGTCCGGAGCAGACGGTCGCCCGGGTGACGCTGCTCGGCGGCGACGGGCCGGTGACGCTGCCCGGGGCCGACCGGGTGACGCTCGCGGGCAGCGAGGTCACCGACGTGCCCCTCGGCGGGCTGCCGGCCGGGGTCTACACCGTGGTGGTGGACGCGGACGTCCCGGTGGTCGCCGGCGTCGTCACCTCCCGGACGGGTGCTCCCGGCGCGCTCGACGACGAGCCGCGTGTCGACCGCGCCTGGTCCGCGGCCACGCCCCTGGCGGAGCACGGCGCGATCGCGCTCCCGGCGGGTGTCGGGGCGCGGGTCGTGGTGGGCGCCGTGGGGCAGGACGCGGACGCCCAGGGTGACGGCAGTGCGACCCTGCGCGTGCTGGGGAGCGACGGGCAGGTCCTGTCCGAGCACCGCGTACGCGTGGACGCCGGGACGACCGGGGCGTGGGACGTCGCCGACCTCGCGCCCGACGCGGCGGGCGTGGAGCTGGAGCCCGTCGGCGGTGTGCCGCTCGTCTGGGCCGTCGCGCTCACGCTCGAGCAGGAGGACGGGCCCCTTGTGGCCACGCTGGACCCGGTGGGTGTGGTGGGGGCCACAGGCGCGGTGGCGGTCCGCGAGGACGCCCGCCCTGCGCGCGGCTGACGCCGCACGCCGAGCCGCGGACGTCGCGGGACGTGCGGCACCGGTGCGCGTCGCCCGGCCGGCACGCTCAGCGTGCGGCGGCCCGCAGCTGCTGCCGCTCGCGCAGCCGGAGGCCGGCGCGCAGCGCGATCCGCACCGGGGCCTGGTACCACCGGTCGTAGCGGCGCTCGAGGTACTGCAGCGCGCTCGCGTGGTGCGCGCGGATCATCGGTGCCGGACGCTCGCGCCAGGACGTGCCGCCGACGTGCGTGACCCGGACGTCCGGGACGTAGAGGTTCTCCCACCCGGCGTGACTCAGGCGCTCGCCGAGGTCGACGTCCTCGAAGAACATGAAGTACGACTCGTCGAACCCGCCGACCTGCTCGAACGCCTCGCGGCGCAGCAGCAGGCAGGCGCCCGAGAGCCAACCCGCCTCGCGCAGGTAGCCGCCGGTCGACTCCTGGCGCGCGTGGTACGCCCGCGTCCACGGGTTGTCCGGCCACAGACGCGCGAACACCGCGTGCCCCGCGCCCTGGCGCAGCGAGGGCAGCGCGCGGGCGGACGGGTACACCGTGCCGTCGGTGTTCATGAGCATCGGGCCGAGCGCGCCGGCGCTGGGCTGCTCCTCACCGGCGGCGACGAGCCGGTCGAGCGAACCCGGCGTCCACTCGATGTCGGAGTTGGCGACGACGATCCACGGTGCGTCGGCGCCTGCGGCGCCCCGGTTGGCGGCTGCGCCGTAGCCGAGGTTCGACCCGGGCACCAGGAGGCGGCCGCGTGCCCCGGTCACGACCGACTCGGCGACCGTGTGGTCCGCGCCGTTGTCGACGACGACGAGCTCGACGGGTCCGCGCGACGCGGTCGCGAGCGTCTCGGCGAACCGAGCCAGCTCGTCACCGGGGTGGTAGACGACGCAGACCACCCGCACGCGAGGGGTGGTCGTGCCGTGGGTGGGCGCCCGCGTGCCGGCGGGCTCGGGGGAGTGGCGCGTGGTCATCGACGGTCACCTTAGTGGGCGCAGCTCAGCGCCCGTCGTCGTAGCCCGGGTCGATCTCCTCCGGGCTGCGGTCCAGCAGGTGCGCGACCTGCTCGACGACCACGTCCCGGACGAGGTCGGCGAGGTCCGCCGGGTCGGCCGCCCGCGCCTCGACGGGCCGGCGGTAGACCACCACGCGGTGCGGCAGGCCGGCGTCGGCGGGGAAGTACCGCCCCAGCGGCACACCGCCGTGCTCCCAGGGCGCCGGGTTCGACGGCGGCACGTCCTCGACCGCGAACTCCGCGCCCTCCAGCTGCCGGGCCCAGCGGCGTTCGAGGTCCTCGACGGCGTCCAGCACCAGGTCGTCGAACCGTTCGGCACGGGTGCGGTACCCCGGCGTGCTCATCGGCAGGACGGTCCCGCGCAGGCCGCGCCCGCGCCGGTCGCGCCGGCGTACGGGTGCCGTCGCGGCGGGAGCGCTCACCGCGCCGCGGCGCGGGCCGGTGGGGCGGGAGGGGCCGAGCGGTGTCACACCGTCACTGTAGCCACGGTGCCGCGGACGTCCTGCACGCTCGCCCGACACGCGGTCCGCGCGCGCCGCCGTGCAGGCCCGCCGGGGGGTACCGTCTGCACGTGAGATCCGTCCGGCAGTGCTCGCGCACGGCGTGCCCGCACGCTGCGGTCGCGACGCTCACCTACGTGTACGCCGACTCGACCGCCGTCCTCGGCCCGCTCGCGCAGCTCGCCGAGCCGCACTCCTACGACCTGTGCGTCGAGCACGCGGACCGGCTCACGGCCCCCCGTGGCTGGGAGGTCGTGCGGCTGCTGCCCGAGCTGCAGGCCGCCGCCCCGAGCCACGACGACCTGGTCGCGCTGGCCGAGGCCGTGCGCGAGGCGGGCCGGCGACGTGCGCCCGAGCCCGCGCCGGCGCTGGCGCCCGCCGCGACACCCGCCCCGGACACGTCGCGCCGGAGGGGCCACCTGCGGGTGGTGCCCGGTGCGGCGCAGGGCGAGCAGCCGTGACCCCGCCGCGCGACAGGCGCCCGCCGGCGGACGAGCCCCTGGGCTCCATCACGCGCCCGGTCGTCGACGACTCCGCGACCGCCCCGGAGTGCTACGCCTGTGCGGCCACCGACCTCACCCGGGTGCGCCTGGCGCTCCCGGACGGACGCCCCGCCGTCTTCGCGTCCTGCCCGGCGTGCGAGACCACCGCCTGGTTCGTCGTCGACGGCGACGGCACGCCCCTGCGGCCCGACGGCTCACCGCGCGCCTGAGACGCGCCGCCCGTACGACGCCCGCCCGACCCCTGGAGATGCCATGACGGCGACGCCCGGCCCCGCCACCGACCTCGAGCCCTGGGCGCGTGCGCTGCTGCGCTGCCCCGTCACCGGGGCGGAGCTCGTGGACGGCACGGACGACGACGGCGCGCCGGTGCTGGTCTCGACCGACCCGGAGCGTCCGCTCGTCTACCCCGTGGTGGACGGGATCCCGGTGCTGCTCGTGGACGAGGCGCGTCCCGCCTCCTGACCGGGTGCCGCGGGCCGTGCCCGCGCGCTCAGAGCTCAGGGTCGGGCACACCGTGCGGCAGCCGACGCAGCAGCGCCGCCTCGGCCTGCTCGCGGCGGACCCGCTGCATCTCGACGACGGTCTCGCGCCGGCCGCGCTCGGCCAGCACCGCGGACAGGAACACCTCCGGGTGCGTCCCCGGGGGCGGGGGCGGGCTCACGTACGGGCGCAGGTCGGCCGCCAGACGCGTGCCCAGCTCAGCCCGGGAGCCGGGGTGCAGCGTCGCCGCCCGTCCCAGGAACTGGCGGACCGCCAGCGCGAGGCCGTCCGGCAGCCGTGCGACGTCGGCGTGCGCTGCCCACCCCGCGAGCTGCGGGGGCATCACCGCGGCGGTCCGCACGGGGGCGGCCGTCCGTACGCGTGAGCCGTAGGTGCCCGCGAGCAGGTCACCCACGCGCTTGCCCCGTGAGTTGGCCAGCGAGCACAGGACGGCGACCGACCCGAGCGTCGCCCACAGCTCGACGACGCCGGTCAGCGCCCGGACGAACGCGTGCCGGAAGGTGATGGGGCCGCCGTCGTCGCGGACGATGCGCACGCCGGCCGCCAGCTTGCCGAGGGACCGGCCGCGACTCAGCGTCTCGATGGTGGTCGGCACGACCACGGTGACCGTCACGATCGCGACCACGGTCACGATGCGGACGTACTCGGCCGGGATCGAGATCTCGACGCCGCGCAGCAGCAGGCCGACGACCAGGGCCGCCGCGCCGAGCGCGAGGACGTCGACGAAACCCGCCAGGAGCCGGGACGCGACCGACGCGGGCCGGGTGTCGAGCACCACGCCCTCGCCGATGACGACACCGTCCTGCAGGTCGGGGTGGCGGGCGCCGGTCGTGGTCACCCGGGCAGGGTATCCGGCGACGTGCCGACCCGCGGGACGCACGTGCCGGGCGTCGGCGATGGCAGGCTGGGGGCGTGGACCTCGACGCGTACACCCGCGCCCGCACGCCGACGTGGTCGCGCCTCGACGAGCTGGCCCGTCGGCGCCGACTGACAGGGGCGGAGGCCGACGAGCTGGTCGCCCTCTACCAGGCCACCGCGACGGACCTGTCGGCGGTGCGCTCGGCCGCCCCCGACCCGGAGACCGTCACACGGCTGTCGCAGGTGCTGGCCCGGGCCCGGGCGAGGCTCGCGGGCACCCACGCGCCGTCGTGGTCGGACGTGGCGGGGTTCGTGGGGGTCCGCCTGCCGGCCGCGTTCTACCGCATCCGCTGGTGGACCGTCACCGTGATGACGGTGTTCCTGGCCGTCGCGACGGCCACGGGCGTCCTGGTCGCCACGTCGCCCGACGCGCTGACGCTCATGGGCTCGCCGGCCGAGCAGCGCCAGTACGTCGAGCAGTCGTTCGCGGAGTACTACGAACCCGGCGCCGGGTTCGCCGCGACGGTGTGGACGAACAACGCCTGGATCGCGGCGCTGTGCGTCGCCACCGGCATCACCGGCTTCTTCCCCGTGTACGTGCTGTTCTCGAACGCGGTCAACGTGGGCGCGGCGGGCGGCCTGATGGCGGCCCACGACCGGCTGGACGTGTTCCTCCAGCTCATCTCCCCGCACGGCCTGCTGGAGCTCACCGCCGTCTTCGTGGCCGGTGCGGCGGGGCTACGGATCTTCTGGACGTGGGTGGACCCGGGCCCGCGTCCCCGCGCCCGGGCGCTGGCGCAGGAGGGGCGGGCGCTGTTCACGGTCGCCCTCGGCCTCGTCGGGGTGCTCGCCGTGTCGGGTCTGGTGGAGGGGTTCGTCACGGGCTCCGCGCTGCCCTGGCCGGTGAAGGTCGCGGTGGGCGTCGTCACGCTCGCCGCGTTCTGGGCGTACGTGCTGGTGCTCGGCCGGCGCGCCGTCGACGCCGGGCACACCGGAGACCTCGACGACGACCGTGCCGGGTACGCGGTGGCCACGGCAGGCTGAGTGGTCAGCGCGCGTACCGCACCGCGTGCGCGTCCGCGTCGCCGGCGAGGAACCGCACGGCGTCCTCCGCCGCGGCCACGACCTCGCGCCGCTGCGCCACCGGCAGGGGCTCCAGCGGCGTCACGGTGAGGGTCGCGGTCGTCCTGCGCGAGCGCGCCGGGCCGTCCGTGCGCGTGCGGTCGATCGCCCAGGTGGCACGGACCCGGCCGTCCACCAGCACGGCGGCCGGCGTGCGTCCGTTGGGCGTCTGCAGCCGCCGCCGGTGCGCGTCGTCGATCACCCGGGTGCGCTGGGCGTGCGCGAGCCACAGGTTGTCGTAGTCCGGCAGCAGGCGCACCGGTGCGGGCACGTCGGGGTCCGGGCGCGGGGCGTCCGGCAGGTCGAGCAGCTCGCGGGGGCGGCCCCCGGGGCGGGCGGGCACCGCGGCGACGGTCACGAGCCGGTCGCGCAGACCGTCGACGACCCGCCGCAGGCCGGTCATGCCGGACCACGCCTGCACGTCGGCCACGCTCGCCGGCCCGAACGCGGCCAGGTACCGCAGCACGACGTCCTCGGTGGCCCGGTGCAGCGCGTCCTCGTCCGCGAGGTCGGGGGCGGCGAGCGTGACGGCGGGCACCCACGCGTCGAGCGTGGTCCAGGTGGTGGCGGCCGACCGTCGCCACAGCCCGCGGGGCGTGACCTGCACCAGCGGGAGCATGGCGCGCGCGAACGCCGCGAGGTCCGCCGGGCGGGCCGTGGGCACGTCCCGGGCCAGGTACGCCGCCAGGTCGGTCGTGCGGCGGGGGGCCTCGCGCAGGTGCGCGCCCGCCGCCGCCGCGAGGTGGTCCAGGTCCACGACCGCCAGCGCGGCGCGGCGGTCGGCGTTGGCGGTGATCTCGCGGCGCATGACGGGCCGCGCGAGGGCCGCCAGCACCGGGGCGTCCGCCGCGGTGACGAGGTGCACGGTCGAGCGCATGACCGCGATCCGCAGCACCGTCCTGTCCAGCAGGGCGGCGTCCAGGTCCTGCGTCGTGAAGCCCTCGACGCGGCTCCACAGCCCCAGGAACGGGGACCACGGGTTCTGCGCCTGGAGCCCGACCAGGTGCTCGACCACCCGTGGCACGGGCTCGCGGGTGGGCGTCAGCAGGTGCTGGCGCGCCAGCAGCGCCCGGTTGAGCGCACGGTCGTCGAGCATGGCCCGACCGTAGCCGCGGGCGCCGACACCCGGCGCGCGCCCGCGGTCGGCGCAGCCCTACAGCCGTCCCGCCGCCTTGAGCGCGAGGTACGTGTCCGCGAGCCGTGGCGCGAGGTCGTCGGGCGTGGCCTCGACCACCTCGACGCCGCGCTGGCGCAGCCGCACCCCGACCGCCGCTCGTTCCAGCGAGGTGCGCTCCGCCGCGGCGGCGTCGAACACCTGGTCGACCGTGCGCCGTGCGGTGCGCAGCTCCTCCAGCTCCGGGTCCGCGACCGAGGCGAGCACCACCTGGTGGCGGCGCGTCAGGCCCCCGACGACGTCGAGCAGGCCCTGCTCGACGGCGGCAGGGTCCAGGGAGGTGAGCAGCACGACGAGCGCCCGGCGGCTCAGCCGCGCGCGCACCTGCGCCACGAGACCGGGCCAGTCGGTCTCGACGAGCGCGGGCTGCACGGTCGCCAGCGCGTCGGCGAGGGCCGGCAGCACGCGCGAGGAGTGCGTGTCGACGGCCCGTGCCCGCACGCGGCGGTCGTACGCCAGCAGCTCGACGCGGTCCCCGGCGTGCGCCGCCAGGACGCCGAGCAGCAGCGCGGCCTCCACCGACGCCTCGAGCCGGGTGGCGTCGAGCACGCGGGCGGCGCTGGTCCGCGACGTGTCCAGCACCAGCAGCACGTGCCGGTCGCGCTCGGGGCGCCACGTGCGCACCACCACCTCGCGCCGACGGGCGGTGGCGCGCCAGTCGATCGACCGCACGTCGTCACCGTCGACGTACTCGCGCAGCGAGTCGAACTCCGTGCCGGCGCCGCGCACCTGCACGGCGGCCCGTCCGTCGAGCTCCCGCAGCCGGGCGAGCCGCGAGGGCAGGTGCCGGCGTGACGCGAACTCGGGCAGCACCCGCAGCCGCCCCGGGACGTCCAGCGACACCTGACGTGCCGCCACGCCCAGCGGGCCGCACGTGCGCACGGTCACGCGGCCGGCGATCGCGTCGCCCCGCCGGGTGGGGACGAGCGTGGTCGTGACCCGGCGCCGCTCGCCCGGTGGCACGTCCACGCGGTGCCGGGGCGTGCGGGCGCCCGTCGGCGCGTCCCCGCCCGGCAGCGTCGAGGGCGGCCACGCGTCGCGCACCAGCACGTGGGCCGTGCGCCGGCCGGTGTTGCGCAGGGTCAGCTCGGAGTCGGCCGTCCCCGACAGCCGCACCGACGTGGGCAGGCGGCGGGCGACCGCCAGCTCGCGCGGCGAGGCGGCCAGGGCGACGTCGACCGCGCACAGCACGACGACGACCAGGGCCCACACGCCCACCGTGAGGGGCGCGGGCAGCAGGACGACGGGGACCAGGCCCGCCAGCGCGACCAGGACCGCGCGCGACGTCAGCGCCACGGCTCAGCGGGGGACCGGGACGGAGGCGAGCACCGTGTCGAGCACCGACTCGGTCGTCACGCCCTCGATCTCCGCCTCGGGTCGCAGCTGCACACGGTGGCGCAGCGTCGGGTGCGCGAGGGCCTGCACGTCGTCCGGGGTGACGTAGTCCCGCCCGGACAGCCACGCCCACGCCCGGGAGGTCGCGAGCAGCGCCGTGGCACCGCGCGGCGACACTCCCAGGCTCAGGGACGGGGACGTGCGGGTGGCGCGGCAGACGTCGACGACGTACCCGAGGACCTCGGGCCCGACCTGGACGCGCGCGACCTCCGCACGGGCCCGGGCGAGGTCGTCCGCGCCCGCGACCGCGCGCAGCCCGGCCGCGGCCAGGTCCCGCGGGTCGAACCCGGCGGCGTGCCGCGCCAGCACCTCGACCTCGTCGGCGCGCTCGGGCAGAGGCAGCAGCAGCTTGAGCAGGAACCGGTCGAGCTGCGCCTCGGGCAGCGGGTACGTGCCCTCGTACTCCACCGGGTTCTGCGTCGCCACGACCACGAACGGGTCCGGCAGCGCGCGCGGCACCCCGTCCACCGTCACCTGCCGCTCCTCCATGGCCTCGAGGAGCGAGGCCTGCGTCTTGGGGGGCGTGCGGTTGATCTCGTCGGCGAGCAGCAGGTTCGTGAACACCGGGCCCTCGCGGAACGAGAACTCGGCGGTGCGCGCGTCGTAGACCAGCGACCCCGTGACGTCACCGGGCATGAGGTCGGGCGTGAACTGCACCCGCTTGGTGCCCAGCGACAGGGCCCCGGACAGCGAGCGGACCAGCAGGGTCTTGGCGACGCCGGGCACCCCCTCCAGCAGGACGTGACCGCGGCACAGCAGGGCGATGATCAGCCCTGTGACGGCCGCGTCCTGCCCGACCACGGCCCGGGCGACCTCGGTGCGCACCGCCGCCAGGGAGCCGCGCAGCGCGTCCCCGGGCCCGGCGGGCGGGGTCGACGTCGTCGGGGGCACGGGGGCGGTCGGCGTGCTCGGGGGCGGCAGCGTCTCGTCGGTCACGGTCGGTGTACCTCGCTCTCCAGGTGGTGCAGGTCGTCGGCGAGCCGCAGCAGGCCCGCGTCGCCGGTGGGGGGCGGTCCGTAGACCAGGGTCTCGATGTCCCGCGCCGGTCGGCCGGTGGCGCGGGCGACGGCGTCGACGACGGCCGCCGCGTCCGCCGAGCGCGGCAGGCCGAGCCGGTGCGCGACCCGGGCGGCCGTCCCTGCCCGCAGTGCGGCGGCGGCGTGCCCGTGCGCCCGCGCGCGGCGGTACAGGCGGCCGCGCCCGCGGGTGGCCTCGGCCGACCGGACCACGACCGGCAGGGGCTCGGTCACGACGGGCCCGAGCCGCCGGGCCCGCCACACCATGGTCACGAGCAGCACGAGCACCAGCCACCAGGTGACGGGCCCGACCCACGGCACGAGGTCCGCCAGGCCGGGGTCGTCGGTGTCCTGCGCGACGGGACCCACGTCGTTCAGGCTCGGCACGTACCAGACGAGGTGGTCGTGGCGGCCGAGCACCCGCAGCACGAGGGCTGCGTTGCCCTCCTCGTCGACCACGTCGTTGCTCAGCAGCCGGAGGTCGGACAGCGCCGAGACGCGCCGACCGTCCTGCTCGAACGTCAGGTAGGCCCCGGAGCCGTCCGCGGCGGGGAAGCAGACCGTGGCCCGGCCGGTGCCGTCGTGGTAGCCACCGCCTGCGACCACGCTGCCGGCCGCGACGGCGTCCGGGTCCGTGCACTCAGCCGCGCGCGACCTCGCCGCGCCGGCGGAGCTGCTGGCCTCGATGTCGGGGGCCAGGGTCGACAGCGCCCACCCTGCGTCCACCAGCACGAGGTCGTCCTCGAGGGCGACGAGCGCGTCGAGCTGGTCCGCGCCGAGCAGCCCGTCGCCGATGACCACGACCGTGCTGTCACCGGTCGCGGCCGCCACGGCGTCCGCCGCCGTCGTGACGGACTCGATGGTGACGCCCTGGCGCTGCAGGACCTGGGCGACCGCACGCGCCCCCGCCGGCCCCGGGTTGTCGGGGCTGCCCGGGGCGCTGCTCTCCGGCGGGGCGGGCAGCGCGAGGACCAGCACGCCGACCACGAGGAGCGCGAGCACGACCAGCCACGGTCGCGCCGCCCGCCAGCGGTGCGCGGCGCGCGAGCGCCCGGTGGTGCCGTCGCCGACGACCTCGTCGGCCGGCGCCCACGCCGGTGCCGTCATGCGCCCACCGCCAGGGGCCGGGCGGCGCGGACCGCGGCGTCGAGCTCGCGCATCGCGGTGTCGTCCTGCGCGGCCGCCGGCCGGTCGCCGTACACGACGGCGTCGAACAGGTCACCCCCGCGGGCCAGCGCGTCGGCGTGCGGGGGCAGGGCGGCACCGGCGAGCCGGGCCGCCTCGTGCGCCGTGCGCCCGGGACGTTCGTCGAGGAGCCCGCGCTCCTCCAGGTCGCGGACGACGGCCCGGTAGCGGTCGGCGACGGCGCTCGACCAGTCGCCGGCCTGCGCGGCCGCGTCGGCGGCGTCGCGCAGCTGCGCCGCCGTGCGCCGGTCGTCGGCGTGCAGCATGCCGGCCCGGCGGCGTCGCGCGCCGGCGCGCACGGGTCCCGCGACGACCAGTGCGACGACGACCACCGCCAGCACCACGCCGACGGCGACGAGCAGCAGGGTCCGTCCGGACAGCCCGGCCTCCGGCAGGCCGTCCAGGAGCTCGGCGAACCACCGGAGCACGCGTTCCAGCAGCGTGTCCTGGCGGTGGTACACCGGGTCCAGCAGCTCCCCGCGCACCCAGCGGCGCGCGGTGTCGGCGTCGGGCTCGACCGGCACCCCGGCGAGGACGATCACGGCACCACCCGTCCCGCGGCCGTCACGCCCCGTCCGCCGCGGCGCGGGCGAGCTCGAGGTCGAGCCCCTCGCGCCGGATGCGGACGTCGACGTAGAGCAGCGCCACGACCGCGGCCATGAACGTCGTCGACAGCGTGAGACCGACGACCTGACCGAGGGCGGAGACGAGGACCGAGACGTCGTCGGACCCCGACGACATGCTGACGATGCCCGCGAACAGCCCCGCCGGCACCAGGACGAGGTACATGAGCACCGAGATCAGGAGGTTCGCGAGCAGGTAGATGCCGAGCAGGCGCCAGAAGCTGCCGCGCGTCAGGCGCCACGCCCGCACCACGGTCGGCCAGAACCGCTTGCCCTCCAGCATCAGCGCCGGCGGGACGAGCAGCGTGCGGGTCGTGACCCACGTCCCGCCCACGACCAGCGCGAGGCCACCGACCAGCGCGACGACCACCGCGGCGCCGTCCGCGCCTGCCGTGACGAGCCCCACCACGGCACCCACGAGGGCGGCGACAGCGAGGAACGACACGAGCAGCTGCAGGAGGGCGAACCCGACGAGGGACCACACGCGCCGCGTCCGCCACACCTCGCGCACCGCGACCCGCTGCCCCAGCACCGAACGGCTGACCGACACGATGAGCAGGCCGGTGAGGATCGACGTCACGGGCAGCAGCAGCGGGGTCGTGACGACCTGCCCCCCGCTCGCGGACAGCAGCTCGGAGACCGCGGCGGAGTCGGCCGCCGACGACCCGTCGCCCAGCGGCATGCCCCCGAGCGCGGCGCCCAGCAGGCTGCTGACGTAGAGCTGCAGCAGCGTCTGCAGGGCCACCGCGACCGTCACGACGACCGCGGACAGGCCGAACATCACCGTGGGGTTGGCGCGCACCGCCCGGACCGCGCCGTCGAGGACCTCGCCCAGCCCGAGCGGGCGCAGCGGGATGATCCCGGGTTGCAGGGCGGGCGCCCGCCACGACGCCGGCCCGCCCGTCCCCGGAGGGGGAGGGGCACCCCACCCGGGGGGTGCGGTCGGCTGTCCCCAGCCCGGCGGCGGGGGCGGGTTGCCCGCGACGGTCGGCTGGTCCCACGCCGGCGGTGCGGGCGGTTGGCCCCACGCGGGCGGCGCGGCGGATCCGTGGTCCGTCCCCGCCGGCGTCGCGTCGCCGGCGGACGCACCCGCAGGGGTACCGGCCGGGCTCGCCCATGGCGTCGCGGGGGCGCCGTCGTCGTGCGGGGAGGTCATGCGTCCGCTCCTCGTCGCGTGCGTCCGGGTCGACGAGGGGTGCCCGTCGGGGCCCCATCGTGCCACGGGGGTGGTGCGCGGCGGTCGAGGACGCACCCATCACCCGACTGCGCGCGGCGGACGCCCCCGCAGGTCGCCGACGATGAGACAATCTCCGCCATGAAGGGACGCGTCCTGGTCGTCGACGACGACACCGCACTGGCCGAGATGATCGGCATCGTGCTGCGCTCCGAGGGTTTCGAGCCGGTCTTCTGCGAGGACGGCGACGAGGCGCTCGCCGTCTTCCGGTCGACACAGCCGGACCTCGTGCTGCTCGACCTCATGCTGCCCGGCAAGGACGGCACCGAGGTGTGCCGGCAGATCCGCGCCGAGTCGGGGGTGCCGATCGTCATGCTGACGGCCAAGAGCGACACCGTCGACGTCGTCCTGGGCCTGGAGTCCGGGGCCGACGACTACATCTCCAAGCCGTTCAAGCCGAAGGAGCTGGTCGCGCGGGTGCGGGCGCGGCTGCGGCGCAGCGACGAGCCGGCGCCGGAGCACCTGGCGATCGGCGACCTCACGATCGACGTTCCCGGGCACCGGGTGGAGCGGGCGGGGCGGCCCATCTCCCTGACGCCGCTGGAGTTCGACCTGCTCGTGGCCCTCGCGCGCAAGCCCTGGCAGGTGTTCACCCGTGAGGTGCTGCTCGAGCGGGTCTGGGGCTACCGGCACGCCGCCGACACCCGGCTCGTGAACGTCCACGTGCAGCGGCTGCGCTCCAAGATCGAGACGGACCCGGAACGGCCCGAGATCGTCGTGACCGTGCGTGGTGTGGGGTACAAGGCTGGTGGCGGGAGCACGTGAGCACGCGCCCTCGTCGGGCGCGCGGGCGTCGGGCGGCGGCATGGCACGGCTGACCGCCTGGGCGCGGCTGGGGCGGGCGCGGTGGGGGCGGCGGGCCCGGGGCCTGGCGCGCCGCTGGCGCTCGTCGCTGCAGCTGCAGGTCCTCACCTCGACGCTCGCCATCGGTCTGGTCGCGCTCGCGGTGATCGGGGCGTACGTGAGCGAGCGGACGAGCGCGGGCCTGTTCGAGGACCGCCTGGGGCAGGTGCTCGAGGAGAGCGCGCGCAGCACGCAGCAGGTGCAGGACCAGCTGTCCGCGTCCCCGGCCAGCACGTCCCCCGAGGTCGCGCTGCTGCTCGAGGACGTCACCACCCAGCAGCGCAACGGCGGCTCCGGTGAGCGTGACGTCTTCCTGCTGCGCGCCCCGGGCCAGAACGCCTCCATCGCCGTCGGGGCGACCGCGACCGACAGCACGCTGGTGGCGCTGGTGAGCCGTGACCTCAAGCAGGCGGTGGCCGACGGTGGCCAGCACTGGCAGTCCGTGGGGATCCCGACCGCCGCCGGGAGCACCCACCCGGGCATCGTCGTCGGCCAGCAGGTCGACGTGCCGTTGGCCGGCACGTACCAGATGTTCTTCCTCTACAGCCTGCAGCCCGAGCAGGAGCGGCTCGACTTCCTGCTGGGGACGCTCGCCCTGGCCGCCGTCGCGGTCGTCGCGCTGCTCGGGGCCATGACGTGGTCCGTCACCCGCCGCACGGTCGACCCCGTGCGCCGGGCCGCCCACGTCGCCGAGCGGCTCGCCGACGGCCACCTGTCGGAGCGGATGGTCGTCCACGGGCGCGACGAGATGGCGACGCTGGCCCGCACCTTCAACGAGATGGCGGAGAGCCTGCAGGACCAGATCCACCGCATGGAGGAGCTCTCGACGCTGCAGCGGCGGTTCGTCTCCGACGTGTCGCACGAGCTGCGCACGCCCCTGACCACCATCCGGATGGCGGGCGAGCTCATCCACGGCGCACGGGACGACTTCGAGCCCTCCGTGAAGCGCTCCGCCGAGCTCCTGGCCACCCAGCTGGACCGTTTCGAGGACCTGCTGGCCGACCTGCTCGAGATCAGCCGCTTCGACGCGGGCGCCGCCGTCCTGGACGCCGAGGGCCGCGACCTGCGGGACATCGTCGTCCAGGCGGTCGACAACGCCGTCCCGCTGGCCGTGCAGCGCGGGTCCTGGCTGCGGGTCGACCTGCCGGACACGCGGGCCGACGCGGACGTCGACCCCCGGCGCGTCGAGCGGATCCTGCGCAACCTGCTGGTGAACGGCATCGAGCACGCCGACGGGTCGGCCGTCGAGGTCACGGTCGGTGTCGACGCCTCCGCCGTCGCCGTGACCGTGCGGGACCACGGCGTGGGCATGACGGCACAGGAGGCCGAGCACGTCTTCGACCGGTTCTGGCGGGCGGACCCCGCGCGGGCCCGCACCACCGGTGGCACCGGCCTCGGCCTGGCGATCTCCCTCGAGGACGCCCACCTGCACGGCGGGACGCTCGAGGCGTGGGGTCGACCGGGGCACGGGGCGTGCTTCCGGCTGACCCTGCCGCGCCGCGCCGGCATCCGGCTGACCGGCTCGCCGCTGCCCCTGCAGCCCGAGCCCGAGGCCTCGCCCGCGGTCGAGGCCGGACCGCGGCGCAGCACCGATCCGGTGGCACTTCCGGAGCTGCCGCCGATGACGGGGGAGATCGCGATCGTGAGCAACCCGACGGATCCCGTCCGGACGGACGTGCGGCTCGACGACGCCGGCGTGCCCGCCGACGTCCGGGGCGCGTCGTGAGGCGGGGCGTCGCCTCGGCCGGCAGGCACCTGGTCGTCGTGTGCGCGCACGTCCTCGCCCTCGTCGGTCTGACCGCGTGCGTCGCCATCCCCACCGAGGGCAGCGTGACGGCCGGTGACGGCGAGGTCCGTGAGCAGGACCGGGTCGTCGTGCTGGCGCAGGGTCCGCAGGCCGACGCCGACCCCGTCAGCATCGTCGAGGGGTTCCTGCTCGCGGCGGGCACGGAGGTCACGGGCGACTTCGACGTCACCCGGGAGTTCCTGTCGGCCGACGAGCGCTCGGAGTGGGACCCCGGCGCGGGCACGGTCGTGGCGAGCCAGCGCAAGGTGGAGCAGACCGGGGACGCGCAGGTCACGGTCTCGCTGACCGTGACCGCCAAGGTGGATGCGGAGGGACGGTTCGTCGAGGCGCCCGCCGACGCCGTGGAGACGCTGCGGTACGAGCTCGTGCAGGACGCGCGGGGCGACTGGCGGATCGCGCACGCCCCGGACGTCCTGGTCGTGGACTCGCGACGCTTCACGTCGCAGTTCCGCGCCACCTCCGTCTACTTCCTCACGCCCGACCGCGAGATGCTCGTGCCCGAGGTCCGCTGGTTCCGGGACCGGGACCGCAGCGTGGCCACCGCCGTGGTCCGGGCCCTGCTCGCCGGGCCCTCGCCGTGGTTGCACGACGCGGTGACGTCGGCGCTGCCGCAGGGCGCGGTCCTCAAGCCGGAGGCGGTGTCCGTGGAGCAGGGTGTCGCCGAGTTCGCGCTCGAGCCGGCGCGGGCCGTGCTCGACGCGGACCGCGGCCTGCTGCTCGCGCAGCTCGAGGCGTCGCTGCGGCCCCTCGGTGTGACGACGCTCCACGTGCGCGCCGGCGCCGCCGGTGCGCTGCTCGAGGGGACGGCGACCGACCTGCCCGTGCCCGGCTCCGACGAGCTCGAGATCCTCGTCGACGGCGGCACCCTCGCGCTCGGTGAGGGCGCGCCCGCCGCGGTGGACGGGGTGCGCGCGGTGACCGGTGAGCGCCCGAGCGCGCCCGCGCGCTCACCCGACGGCTCCCTGCGTGTGGCGCTCGCCGACCCGTCGACGCTCGTGACGGTGCCCGTGGGGGACTCCCCGCAGCGGGTCCTGCTGAGCGGCGGGTCCCTGGCAGCGCCCTCGGTGGACCGCTTCGGGTGGGTCTGGACGGCACGGAACGCCGTCCCGGGCCGGGTGGACGCCGTCCGGGCGGACGGCACGCTGGTCGAGGTGACCGCCGAGTGGCTGGAGGGTCGGACGGTGGACGCCGTGCGGGTGTCGCGGGACGGCACGCGCATCGCCATCGTGTCGCGCGGCACGGACGGGACGACGCTCGACGTGGCGGGCATCGTGCGGGACGACGCCCGCACCCCGCAGACGATCGGCAAGGCCGTGGCGGCCGGCGCCGCGCTGACGCCGACCGCGTCCGTGGTGTGGGTCGACGAGGTCACCCTCGGTGTCCTCTCGGACGGGGAGGCGGGCCCGACGCCCTACCTCGTCCCGGTGTCCGGGACCAGCTCGCCGCTGCCCGCCGTCGCGGACGCCACGTCGCTGGTGGCGGACCGTGGGCTGCGGACCGTCCACGTCGTCACGGCGGGTGGTGACCTGCTGCGCCTGCAGGGCGGGACGTGGGTCGAGGTGCCCGGTGTCACCGGCACGCTCGGGGTGACCGGCGCGGCGTTCCCCGGCTGACGACGCCGGCGGCGGGCGCCGCACGGCCGGCCGCCCACAGCCCCGCGTCCGTCACCCACCGTCCACGGCGGGTGACGCCGGCGCTGCCGGCGGCACCCGCGGCGGAGCAGGCTCCCGGGGTGTCGAGGGATCCGGAGGGCGCGGCGGTGCCGTCACGGCGCCGCCGCCTGCACGCCCTGGTGGCGGCCGCCGGCCGCGACGTGGTGGGGCTGGTCGTGCCGGTCGCGTGCGCGGGCTGCGGGCGTGTCGACGAACGGTGGTGCGGACGGTGCGCGACCACCCTCGACGGGCCTGTCCTGGGGCGTGACCACGGCGCCGGGCGGCTCGACCTGCTGGACGGCCGCACGCTGCTCCCGGTGCTGGGCCCCGGCACGTACACCGGGCCGCTGCGTCACGGCGTCGCGGCGTGGAAGGACGGCGGGCGGACCGATCTCGACCGTCCGTTCGCCGCGGCGGCCCGCCGCACGGGCGTGGCCCTGGCGCCCCGGCTCCGGCCGGTGACGGGCGGCGTGGGACCGGTGCTCGTGGTGGCGGTGCCGTCCACGGCGCAGGCGCGCCGACGTCGTGGCCGGGACCCGGTCGACGTGCTCGCCGCGGCGGTCGCGGCGGGTCTGCGGAGCGGCGGCGTCCCGGCTGTGCGGGCACGCCCGCTGCGCCGGGCGGGGGGCCCCGACCTGGCCGGCCTGGGTGCCCGCGCTCGCGGTGACGCACTGCGCGGGCGCGTCCGGGTCGGTGCCGTGGCACGCCTGCGCGGTCGCGTCGTCGTGCTCGTCGACGACGTCCTGACCACGGGCGCGACCCTCGCCGCGTGCCACGGCGCGCTCGTCGCCGCGGGTGCGCGCCCAGCGGCCGCCGGTGTCCTCGCGGCCACCCCGCAACCCGGGGGCGTGGGTGTGGCGGATGTCGCACCGCCGGGCCGCGGCGTTTCGCGTCGGGGCGCCGAGGAGGGTTAGCGTGGTGCCTGGGAACGACGCCGCGACGGCTCTCCTGCAGCAGTCCGACGGAGGGCGCGCGGTGGAGGAGGTGATGGTGCCCGCCCCGTGGAGGGGCAGCTGAAGTTCGTCCCGTCCGGGCGGGCCACGCCCGCCCCTGACCTCTCAGGAGGCCCACATGGAGATCGTGGTTGCCGGCCGGCACACCGAGGTGTCCCCGCGGTATCGCGCGCACGCCGAGTCCAAGCTCGCCAAGATCGAGCAGCTGGCCCCGCGCGCCCAGCGCGTCGACGTCCTCGTGTCGCACGAACCGAACCCGCGTCAGGCCGACTCCAGCGAGAGGGTCGAGCTGACCGTGGTCGACAAGGGGCCGGTCATCCGCGCGGAGGCGTGCGCCGACGACCCGTACGCGGCGCTCGACGTCGCGCTCGGTCGTCTGCTCGAGCGGCTGCGCCGCGCGCGCGACCGGCGCAAGGACCACCGCAACCACACTCCGCTGGCGCCCGTGGACGTGCGCCCGCCCGAGCCGGAGCCCGAGCCGCGGCCCGCTCCCGAGACGGGGGAGGACGGCGTCGTCGAGATCGCCCTCGGGGACTCCCCGGTGCTGATCCGCGAGAAGGTGCACCACGCCGAGCCGATGACGGTCGACGACGCGCTCTACGAGATGGAGCTCGTGGGGCACGACTTCTACCTCTTCGTCGACGCCGAGACCGCCCAGCCCGCCGTGGTGTACCGCCGGCGCGGCTGGAGCTACGGCGTCATCAAGCTCGACGCACCGGTGTCGATCGCAGGACCGGAGCGCGCGGCGGGCTGAGCCCGCGATGACGACGACGGGGCGGCGGGCCGACCGGCTCGCCGCCCCGTGGCGTGTCCGGCAGGGGTGCTGGAGCCGCCCGGCGTGCGCGCCGACTGCGCCCGGTCCCGGTGCCGGGCGGCGCGGTCCGTCCGGCACCGGGAGTCGGGTGGCGGCGACACCGGGAGGGGGCGTCGGCCGCAGTACGACCGTCGCCCGCAGCGGCTGCCCGCGTCAAGAGTGGCGGAGAATTTTCGGAGAACTTTCGGTGACATTCTGCTGGTGAAGCGGTTCCGGGTGGGCCGAGGCGAGCGGGAGCGCCGCACGAGGTCGCACCTACCGCCCGCCCGGTGCGGCGAGGGCGCCGCCGATCCGTCGGCGACGGGCGTGATCCGGTGAGCGCCGTACGTCGAAAGTGTCGGGGCCTGCGCGGGTGTGTCGGAGGGCTGCGGCAGGATCGGCGCCATGGCTGCGGACGTCGACCACCTCACACGCTCGCAGGCGCGCCGCCTCGCGCTGCGCGCCTCCGGGCTGGACCGTCCGCGGGCAGCCCGGGGTGCCGTCCCCGGCGGACGGGCGCTCCAGCAGGTCGTCGGTCGGCTCGGTCTGCTCCAGGTGGACTCCGTCAACGTCCTGGCACGGGCCCACCTGGTCCCCGTCTACTCCCGGACAGGGCCCTGGGACGTGGCGGCGCTGGACCGTGCGACGAGCCGCGCGCCGCGCCGCCTCGTGGAGACGTGGGCGCACGAGGCGTCGTTGGTGCCGCCGACCACGTTCCGGGACCTGGCCTTCAAGCACGCGGCCAACCGTGCCGGGATCGAGCGGCGTGGCGACACGTTGCACGGCGTGCCCGTGGGCCGCTCGCCGGAGGTGGCGGCCGTCCGTCGCATCGTCGACGAGGTGGGCCCCGTCACGGCCCGCGAGGCGCAGGACCTCCTCGGGGGCGACGGACGTCGCTCCGGGGACTGGGGGTGGTCGTGGACGGACGCCAAGCGCGCCCTGGAGCACCTGTTCTTCGTCGGTGAGCTCACGACCTCCGGCCGCAACGCGCAGTTCGAGCGGCGCTACGCCCTGCCGGACCGCGTGCTCCCGCCCGAGGTGCTCGCAGCGCCCCCGCCGGACCCGGCGACGGCGCGCCGCCGGCTGGTCGAGGTCGCCGCGCGCGCGCACGGTGTGGCGAGCCTGCGCTGCCTGGCCGACCACTGGCGGACCGCCACCGCGCCGACGGCCGCCGCCGTCGCGGAGCTCGTGGAGGAGGGCGTGCTCGTACCCGTGGACGTCGAGGGCTGGCGCGGTCCGCTGTACCGGCACCGCGACGCGACCGTTCCCCGGCGCGCCCACGGGCGGGCGCTGCTCAGTCCCTTCGACCCCCTGGTGTGGGAGCGCACGCGCACCGAGACCCTGTTCGGGCTGCGCTACCGCCTCGAGATCTACGTCCCGGCGGCGGCGCGGGTCTGGGGGTACTACGTGCTGCCCTTCCTGCTGGGCGAGCGCCTGGTGGCGCTCGTCGACCTCAAGGCGGACCGACGCGGGGGCGTCCTGCAGGTCGCCGCGGCGCACCGGGCGCCCGGCGCGGCCGCGGACCCCGCGGCGGGCGCGCCCGGGGACGCCGAGGTGGCGCACGAGCTGGCGTGCGAGCTGCGCACGGCGGCGCAGTGGCTGGGCCTGGCCGACGTGGCGGCCGGTCCGGAGGCGGCGGGCGACCTCGTGGCGGCGCTGCGGCGCGAGCTCCCGGGGGCCGCGGCCTGAGCGGACGGCCACGCAGGTCCTGCGGCTCGCCTACGATGGTCGGGCCCGGCCGCGCGGTCGGGCGACACGCACCGCCCCGACGCTGCGAGCGGACGGGCGCCAACGACGTCGGGAGAGTTGCGTGACGGCGATCCTCGAGAAGGTCCTCCGGCTGGGCGAGGGGCGGATCCTCAAGAAGCTGTCCGGCATCGCGGCCCAGGTCAACGCGCTGGAGGACAGCTTCACGGCGTTGTCCGACGCCGAGCTGCGCGAGGAGACCGACCGCTTCCGGGCGCGCCTCGACGAGGGCGAGAAGCTCGACGACCTGCTCCCCGAGGCGTTCGCCGCGGTCCGCGAGGCGTCACGTCGCACGCTGGGTCAGCGGCACTTCGACGTCCAGCTGATGGGCGGCGCAGCCCTCCACCTCGGCAACATCGCCGAGATGAAGACCGGTGAGGGCAAGACGCTCGTCGCCACCCTGCCGGCGTACCTCAACGCGCTGTCGGGCAAGGGCGTGCACGTCGTCACCGTCAACGACTACCTGGCGGGCTACCAGGCCGACCTCATGGGCCGCGTCTACCGGTTCCTCGGCCTGACCACCGGGACGATCCTGTCGCAGCAGACGCCGGCGCAGCGCCGCGAGCAGTACGCCGCCGACATCACGTACGGCACCAACAACGAGTTCGGCTTCGACTACCTGCGCGACAACATGGCCTGGAGCGTCGACGACCTGGTGCAGCGCGGCCACCACTTCGCCATCGTCGACGAGGTCGACTCGATCCTCATCGACGAGGCGCGCACGCCGCTGATCATCTCGGGTCCCGCGTCGGGCGACACCAACCGCTGGTACGCGGAGTTCGCCAAGGTCGTGCGGCGCCTGCAGCCGGAGCGCGACTACGAGGTCGACGAGAAGAAGCGCACGGTCGGCGTCCTGGAGCCGGGCATCGCGCGCGTCGAGGACTACCTCGGCATCGACAACCTCTACGAGTCGCTGAACACGCCGCTGATCGGGTTCCTCAACAACGCCATCAAGGCCAAGGAGCTCTTCAAGCGCGACAAGGACTACGTCGTGATGAACGGCGAGGTCCTCATCGTCGACGAGCACACCGGTCGCATCCTCCCCGGACGCCGCTACAACGAGGGCATGCACCAGGCCATCGAGGCCAAGGAGGGTGTGGCGATCAAGGCGGAGAACCAGACGCTCGCCACGATCACGCTGCAGAACTACTTCCGCCTGTACGGCAAGCTCGCCGGCATGACCGGTACCGCCGAGACCGAGGCTGCCGAGTTCCAGGGCACCTACAAGCTGGGCGTCGTGCCGATCCCGACCAACCGGCCGATGCTGCGCATCGACCAGAAGGACCTCGTCTACAAGTCCGAGGAGGGCAAGTTCGACGCGGTCGTCACCGACATCGTCGAGCGGCACGCCAAGGGTCAGCCGGTCCTGGTGGGCACGACCAGCGTCGAGAAGTCGGAGCTGCTCTCGTCCAAGCTCAAGAAGCAGGGCGTGCCGCACGAGGTGCTCAACGCCAAGCAGCACGCGCGTGAGGCGTCGATCGTGGCGCAGGCCGGTCGCAAGGGTGCCGTGACGGTGGCGACCAACATGGCCGGCCGCGGCACCGACATCATGCTCGGTGGCAACGCGGAGTTCATGGCGGTCGCCGAGATGGCCGCACGCGGGCTCGACCCGGCGGAGAACGCGGACGAGTACGAGGCCGTCTGGCCCGAGGTGCTGGAGAAGGCGAAGGTCGCCGTCTCCGCCGAGCACGACGAGGTGACCGAGCTGGGTGGCCTGTACGTGCTGGGCACCGAGCGGCACGAGTCGCGCCGCATCGACAACCAGCTCCGCGGCCGGTCGGGCCGCCAGGGCGACCCGGGGGAGTCCCGGTTCTACCTGTCGATGCAGGACGACCTCATGCGCCTGTTCAACTCCGGCCTCGCCGAGTCGATGATGACGCGTGCCGGGTTCCCGGAGGACATGCCGCTGGAGTCCAAGATCGTCACCCGCGGCATCCAGTCCGCGCAGTCGCAGGTCGAGGCCCGCAACTTCGAGATCCGCAAGAACGTCCTGAAGTACGACGACGTCATGTCCCGGCAGCGTGAGGTCATCTACGACCAGCGGCGCCGCGTGCTGGAGGGCGAGGACCTGCAGGAGCAGATCACGCACTTCCGCACCGACGTGCTGACGGACTACATCGCCCTGGCGACGGCCGAGGGCCGCCCGGAGGACTGGGACCTCGAGGCGCTGTGGACCGTGCTGCGCGGCGTGTACCCGATCTCGATCACGCCCGAGGAGGTCGTGGAGGAGGCCGGTGGTCCCACCCGCCTGTCCGCCGAGCTGCTGACCCGCGAGGTCCTGTCCGACGCCGAGCACGTCTACGCCGAGCGTGAGGAGAAGCTCGGCGGGGCGAACATGCGCCAGCTCGAGCGACGCGTCGTCCTCTCGGTCCTCGACCGCAAGTGGCGCGAGCACCTCTACGAGATGGACTACCTCAAGGAGGGCATCGGCCTGCGCGCGATGGCACAGCGCGACCCGCTCATCGAGTACCAGCGCGAGGGCTTCCAGCTCTTCACGGCGATGACCGACGCCATCAAGGAGGAGTCGGTCCAGTACCTCTACAACCTCGAGGTGCAGGTCACCCAGCCCACGGACGGGCCGGTCGTCAGCGCGGACTCCGCGGCCTCTGCTGCGGCCTCCGCCGGGGCCTCGGCGACAGCCGACCGCCCGGTCGTCGACGGCCCCGCGGCCGACGGCGAGCCGGCCCCCGGGGGCCTCGTCGCCAAGGGCCTCGACGGCCCCGCCGAGCGCACGCCGCTGCAGTACACGGCGCCGTCCGCGGACGGTGACGGTGCGACGGTCACGCGTGCGGACGGCGGTTCCGGTGGCGCGCGTCCCGCCGAGACGGCGTCGGGCGGGGCGAACCGCGCCGACCGTCGCAAGCAGGCCAAGCAGCGCCGGCGCTGACGCTCAGCCGATCTCCAGCGCCGTGACGCGCCACGCGCCGCGGTGGGACTCCAGCCGGAGTGCCACCGCGCGCACGCGCACGCCGTCCTCCACCACGAGGCACGCCTCGACCGTGTGGTCGTCGACCGGGCAGACCCGCACCCGGCGGGCTGCCGGACGCCGCGCGTGGGTGAGGACACCCGCACGACGCACGAGTGCGGCGCGCTGCTGCAGCGTCTCGAGCACCGTCGGCGACACCCAGCGGGCCAGCTGAGCGGCCGCCCGGCGGGCCAGCACGACCTCGACGCACGCGAGCCCGACCCCGTGCGCGAACCGTCCGGGGTCCGTCGCGGGTGCCGCGCCCCGGTCGTCCGGGAGGTCACCGGCTGGCGTCTGCTCGGCCACGGCGAGCCGGTGCAGGCGCTCCACCAGCGTGGGCGGGGGTGAGAGCTCCGCAGCGCGCCGCGCCGGCGGTGCGGCCGCGGCCGGGACGAGCCTCAGGCGCGGCCGTCCCGTCGCGTGAGCGGGGCTGCCGGTGCGACCGGGTGGGTGCGGGGACGTCGGCGCCGCCGGGGCCGGCTGCGTCGCCGTCGGGTGCGCCCCGCGTCCCGCTGCGGTGATCGCGGTGAGGACGTCCTCGAACGCCGCCCCGGTGACGTCGTCGTGGTCGAGCGTGGTCATCGCGGGCTCCCGGGGGTCGGCACGGTCAGGATCTGTCCGGGCTGCAGGACGTCGGGGTCCGGGCCGATGGTCGCGGCGTTCGCCGCGTACCACCGCGGCCACTCGTCGGCGACGGCGGCGTCGGACGCGTGGGGCCCGAGCGTGCGTGCCGCGATGCCCCACAGGGTGTCGCCCGCCCGGACCACGACGACCTCCTCCCGGGGCGCAGGCGTCACCGCGGCCTGCGGGTCCTCCTCGGTGACCGGCGCGGCGACCGGCGCGGCGACCTCCCGCAGCGCGGCGCTCGACGGGGGCCCGGTCGTCGTCGGCGAGGGCGGCGCGGTGTCCGTCGGGCCGGACGGCGGGACGTCCGCGACGAGGTGGCCGCCGGTCGCGGTGGGCGACCACCCGAGGTCGACCGTGACCACCGGGCTGTCAGCGGGGGAGCCGGCGCCCTGGGCCCCGACCGCGCTCCCGAGGCCCACCGCCGCCGCCACCGCCACCGTCAGGACGCGGCGCACGAGCCCCGGTGCCCACCGGTGGATCACGGCCTCACCCGCCTGCCACGCGCGGCCGGCGGTCCGGGCCACGGCGCACACGGCGGCGAGCAGCGCGGACACCCCGAGCCAGGCGGCGGCGAGCGCACCGCTCACCACGACGGCGGGACCGACGACCGCCTCGACGCGCCACACCTGCGTCGACCCGACCTGGGTGACGGCCCAGGCGAGGAGGAGCACGGCTGCGGACGTCGCACCGGTGCCGAGCAGGATCAGGCTCGCCGCGGCACGACCCGGGGAGGGGCCGCGGGGCGGCGGGGGTGTCGGGGGCAACGGCACGATTCTCCTCGTTGATGCAGTTTGATCGTGTTTGATGTCGGCTGGTACGGATAGATGTAGTCGAGAACGGCCCGACTTGTCCAGTAAGGTCCGATCCGTGACCAGGGGCGACGAGGCGGCGGCCGCGGGCCGGTGGGAGCGGCTGTTCGCCGACCTGGAGGCCCAGCTCGCCGCCGGCAACGCCGCCGACGCGCGGTGGGACGTCGCGGAGCTGACCCGCGCCGAGCGTGCGCGGGTGGGGCTGGCGGACCGGCTGCGTGCGTCGACGGGGCGCCACCTGCGGGTCGTCACGACCGACGCCGGGACCTTCGAGGGTGAGGTGGTCGACGCGGCGGCGCAGTGGCTCCTGCTCGCGCTCGGCACCGGCCGGACCGCCCTGGTCGTCGTGGCGGCGCTGGGTGCGGTCGAAGGGCTCGGGCCGCACGTGGCGCCGCCCGCGGGCCGCAGCGAGTCGGCGCTCGGGCTCGGCCACGCGTTGCGTGCACTGGCGCGCGACCGTGCGACCGTGACCGTGCACGTCCGGGGTGCCGTGCTCGCCGGACGCCTCGAGCGCGTCGGGGCCGACCACCTGGACCTCATGCCCGCGACGGGGCCCGCACGGGCCGTCTGCGTGCCGTTCAGCGTGCTGCAGGCGGTGGTGTCGCGGTGATGCGAGCCGGCGCCGTCGGCGTGGTCCCGGCGGGCGTGCGCGACGTGCGGCGATCCGGCTGCGGCGAGGCCGGGTCAGCCCCGGTGCGTCAGGCCTGCCCGTCCGACGTCGCGGGGGTGTTGCGAGCCCGGGTCTCGGCGTACATGCGCTCGATGTACCGCTCCAGCTCGGCCGACTCGACGCGCCACTGGAGCCGCCCGCCGATCTGGATCGCGGGCAGCTCGCCCGAACGCACGAGCGCGTACGCCTGCGGGGCCGAGACGTTGAGGATCTCGGAGACGTCGGCGAGCGTCAGGAACCTCGGTGCCATTCCCGCAGTCTCGCACGGCCGACCTCGCGCGGACCGTTGTCCACAGGTGCCGTCGACCCCCTGCCCGCGCCCCTGCCGGTCGGGCCACACTCGTGCAGCCCTCCCACCCCGTCACCGCTGATCAGGAGTTGCCGTGGACACCACCGTGCTCGACCTGCCCGCCCCGGCGGCGACGCGGCTGCGCCGCCCCGGGTGGCGTGACCCGAGGCTGCTCGTCGGCGTCGCGCTCATCGCCGCCTCGGTGGTGCTCGGCAGCTGGGCGGTGACCTCCGCGCAGCGGACGGTGCAGGTGTACGTCGCCCGGGACGTGCTCGTCCCGGGTGCTGCGCTGTCGTCCGCGGCCCTCGTCGTGGCGGACGTGCGGCTCGCGGACCGCGTGGACGGGTACCTGCGGGCCGATCGGCCGCTGCCGGACGGTGCCGTCGTGGTGCGGTCCGTCGGCGCCGGTGAGCTGGTGCCGCTGGGAGCCGTCGGTGCCGCTGCCGACCTGCAGGTGCGTGCGGTGCCGGTCGCCCTGGCGGGCCCGCCGTCGAGCGGCCTGGTCGCCGGGTCGCGCGTCGACCTCTGGTTCACGCCCGAGCACGGCGGGACCGGTGCCTCCGAGGCGGGCACGACGGAACCCGCTCCGCTGGCGACGGACCTCACCGTGGCGGAGCTGAGCGCACCGGACGGTGCGTTCGCGAGCGGCGGTGCGCGCACCGCCCACGTCCTGGTCCCCGTGGACGACCTGCCGACCGTGCTCGGCGCGCTCGCCGGCGGTGGCCGCGTCGACGTCGTCCCCGTCCCGGGCGGCTGAGGTGGGCGTCGGGGTGCTGTGCGCGGTGCAGGGTGCCGCCGAGTCGGCGGTCGTGCAGGCCGTGGAGGGGTCGGGCGGGCGGCTGTCGGTGACGCGGCGGTGCGCCGACCTCACCGAGCTGCTCGCCGCGGCGGAGGCAGGACTCGGCGGGCTGGCGGTGGTGTCCGCCGACCTGGACCGGCTCGACAGGGAGGCCGTCGCCGTGCTGCACCGGTGCGGCGTCCGCGTCGTCGGCCTGGCCGACCCGGCGCGTCCGTGGCTCGCCGAGCGGTTGACCGCGCACGGCGCCGACGTCGTCCTGGACGTGGCGGCCGACGGGGAGGTGCCGGACGTCGTGAACGAGGCGCTGGCCGTCCTCGACGACGGCCCGCCCCGGCAGGCGGTGCCCCGGTCGGCCCCGCCCACGCGCCGCGGTGCGACCGTCGCCGTCTGGGGGCCCACCGGCGCCCCCGGCCGCACGTTCGTCGCGGTCAACCTGGCCGCCGAGCTGGCAGGCCTCGGCCGGTCGACGCTGCTCGTGGACGCGGACACGTACGGCGGGGTGGTCGCTCAGGTGCTGGGGGTGCTCGACGAGGCGCCCGGCCTGGCCGCCGCGGCCCGGGCGGTCGGCCAGGGGGCGCTGGACCTCGGGACGCTCGCCCGGCTCGCGCCGGTCGTCCTGCCGGGCCTGCGCCTGCTGTCCGGCATCTCGCGCGCGGACCGCTGGCCCGAGCTGCCCGCCAGCTCCCTCGAGCCGGTGCTGTCCCAGGCGCGGGCTCTCGCCGAGGTCACGGTCCTCGACACCGGCTTCTGCCTGGAGCAGGACGAGATGCTCAGCTACGACACGCGCGCGCCGGCGCGGAACGCCGCCACGATCACCGCGCTCGAGCAGGCGGACCTCGTCGTGGTCGTCGGCGCGTCGGACCCGGTGGGGGTCCAGCGGCTCGTGCGGGCGCTGGCCGAGGCAGCGGACCGCGGCCTGGCCGGCAGGCGCCGTGTCGTCGCGAACCGCATACGACCGACCGTGGCCGGCGCGCGTCCGGGGGAGGCGGTCGCCGCGGCGCTGGCCCGGTACGCGGGCGTCGAGGACGTGGTGCTCGTGCCGGAGGACCGTCAGGCCGCCGACACGGCGCTGCTGGAGGGGCGTGTCCTGCGGGAGGTGGCGCCCGGCTCGCCGGCGCGTCGCAGCCTGGCGGCACTGGCGGCCGAGATCGCGGCCGGCCTGCCCGCGGACGCGCCGGGCGCGCCCGTCGCGGTGGGGTGAGCCGGGACGGCACACTGGGCCCGTGCGCGTCTACCTGCCCGTGACCCTCGACGAGCTGCAGCAGCCCTCCCCGGCCCTGCCCGGACCACGAGCGGGGCATGCCGTCACCTCGGCGCTGCGCGCCCTGTGGCCGGACGAGGACGAGGAGGGGTGGGAGTACGCGGCGCAGGCCGGTGCCGGCGACGGGTCCGTCGCGTTGCTGGCCGGACGCCCGGACGCCCCGCGGCTGCGCGTCGTGGTCGCCGCCGACGTCCCCGACACCTGCGTCCGCACGCCGCAGGACGCTGCGGTGCCCTCCGCCGTGGAGGTGGTGTGCGACGTCACCCTCGCCCAGGTCGTGAGCGTGCACGTCGACGAGCCGGAGGCCGTCCCGGACGTCGCGGCCGCAGCGTCGGGGGACGAGGCGGCCCTCGAGCGCCTCGACGAGCGTGACCTGCTCTGGTACGACGTCACGGAGATCGCGGACATCCCGGTCGCCTGAGCTCGACGGGCGCCCCCGTCGCGCGACCGTGACCTGCGCCACGCAGGGCCGGTTGGACCGGCGGGCCCCGGCTCGGGTAATGTTCCCGGTCGGTGCGGGGCAGTGAGCCGCGCGCCGCTGGTGCTGTGCACGGGTCATCGTCCCGGTCACAGCCCTTGGGGTATGGTGTAATTGGCAGCACGACTGATTCTGGTTCAGTTAGTCTAGGTTCGAGTCCTGGTACCCCAGCGTTGCTCATCGGGCGTCAGCCCGTTGACCAGCACGGATGCGTCCGCCTGACGGCGGGCCGCCGGACGTCGCGGATTTCGGCTCGCGGCGGACGTCGGGTACAGTATCCACTCGGCACACGGCCTACGGGTTCGTGAGCAAGGCCCCCGTTGTGTAGCGGCCTAGCACGCCGCCCTCTCACGGCGGTAGCGCCGGTTCGAATCCGGTCGGGGGTACGGTCGAAGGCCCGGTCACCACGGTGACCGGGCCTTCTTCGTGCCGTGGTGCCGTCTGGACGCCGGGGCCGCCACGGACCGTGACGTCCGTCACCGTCGGTGCGACGAGGGAGCCCGGGGACGAGGGAGCCCGAGCCCGTCGGCGTCGCCGATCGGGCCCGGGCTCGTGGTCGGGGAGGTCAGTCGGCGGTGCGGCGCAGCACCTCGGTCAGCCGGTTGGCCGCCGAGACCACCGCGGAGGCGTGCAGCCGGCCCGGCTGCCGGGACAGCCGCTCGAGCGGCCCGGAGACGGACACGGCGGCCACCACGCGCCCCGACGGGCCGCGGACCGGCGCGGAGACCGAGGCGACGCCGACCTCGCGCTCGGAGACCGACTGCGCCCAGCCGCGACGACGCACCCCGGACAGGATGGTGGCGGTGAACTTCGAGCCCTGCAGGCCCCGGTGCAGCCGGTCCGGCTCCTCCCACGCCAGCAGCACCTGCGCCGCGGACCCGGCCTGCATGGTCAGCGTCGCGCCCACCGGGATCGAGTCGCGCAACCCGATCGGGCGCTCGGCCGCCGCCACGCAGATCCGCTGGTCGCCCTGGCGGCGGTACAGCTGGGCGCTCTCCCCGGTGTGGTCCCGCAGCAGCGCCAGCACGGGCCCCGCGGCGGCCAGCAGCCGGTCCTCGCCGGCGGCTGTCGCCAGCTCCGACAGGCGCGGGCCGAGCACGAAGCGGCCCTGCAGGTCACGCGCCACGAGGCGGTGGTGCTCGAGCGCGACTGCAAGGCGATGGGCCGTCGGGCGGGCAAGATGGGTGGCGGCGACCAGCTGTGCGAGGGTCGCGGGTCCGGCCTCCAGGGCGCTCAGCACCGACGCGGCCTTGTCCAGGACGCCGACTCCGCTAGAGTTGTCCATAGGTCGATATTGGCGTCTCGAAGGCTGAGATGCAAGCCGGGGGCCACGAGACCCGCGGCCCAGAGCCGTCGGCCCGGTGACCCGGGAGGCCCCTGCCCGGACGAGAGGAACTGCGAACATGGCCGGCACGCTGGCGGAGAAGGTCTGGGACGCGCACGTCGTGCGCCGCGGCACGGACGGTGCCCCTGACCTGCTGTACATCGACCTGCACCTCGTGCACGAGGTCACGAGCCCGCAGGCCTTCGAGGGGCTGCGGCTCGCGGGCAGGCCGGTGCGCCGCCCGGACCTCACGCTGGCCACCGAGGACCACAACACGCCCACCCTCGACATCGACCGGCCCATCGCCGACGTGACGAGCCGGACGCAGATCGAGACGCTGCGTGCCAACGTCGCCGAGTTCGGCGTACGGATCCACTCGCTCGGCGACGCCGACCAGGGCATCGTCCACCAGGTCGGCCCGCAGCTCGGGCTGACGCAGCCGGGGCTCACGGTCGTCTGCGGCGACTCGCACACCTCGACGCACGGGGCCTTCGGCGCCCTCGCGTTCGGCATCGGCACGAGCGAGGTCGAGCACGTCCTGGCCACCCAGACGCTGCCCCTCGCCCCGTTCAAGACCATGGCGATCACCGTCAACGGCGCACTGCCGATCGGCGCCAGCGCCAAGGACATCATCCTGGCGATCATCGCCAAGATCGGCACCGGCGGCGGTCAGGGCTACGTCCTGGAGTACCGGGGCGAGGCGATCCGCAACCTCTCGATGGAGGGGCGGATGACCATCTGCAACATGTCGATCGAGGCCGGCGCGCGCGCCGGCATGATCGCGCCCGACGAGACCACCTTCGAGTACCTCAAGGGCCGTCCGCACGCGCCCGAGGGTGCCGACTGGGACGCGGCCGTCGAGTACTGGCGCACCCTGCGCACCGACGACGACGCCGTCTTCGACGCCGAGGTCGTGCTCGAGGCGGCCGACCTGGAGCCGTTCGTCACCTGGGGCACCAACCCCGGCCAGGGCCTGCCCCTGTCGGGCAACGTGCCGGTCCCGGAGCAGATCGCCGACGCCAACGAGCGTGTCGCCGCCGAGCGTGCCATCGAGTACATGGGCCTGACGCCCGGTCAGCCGCTGCGCGAGATCAAGGTGGACACCGTCTTCATCGGGTCGTGCACCAACGGGCGCATCGAGGACCTGCGCGCCGTCGCCAAGCTGGTGAAGGACCGCAAGAAGGCCGACGACGTGCGCGTCCTGGTGGTGCCCGCCTCCGCGCGCGTGCGTCTGCAGGCCGAGGCGGAGGGCCTCGACCGGATCTTCCTCGACTTCGGTGCCGAGTGGCGCAACGCCGGCTGCTCGATGTGCCTGGGCATGAACCCCGACCAGCTCGCCCCGCAGGAGCGCTCGGCGTCCACGTCCAACCGCAACTTCGAGGGCCGTCAGGGCAAGGGCGGGCGCACCCACCTGGTCTCGCCGCTCGTCGCGGCGGCCACCGCGATCCGCGGGACGCTGTCCTCGGTCGCCGACCTCGGCCCCGACGTCGAGGTCCCCGACGGCAGCCCGCTGCACACCGACGACGCGCTGCAGACCGTCTGACGCCCCCGAGACCCCGACAGGCAGGCCCATCATGGAGAAGTTCACCCGGCACACCGGGGTCGGCGTCCCGCTGCGGCGCAGCAACGTCGACACCGACCAGATCATCCCCGCCGTGTACCTCAAGCGGGTCACGCGCACAGGCTTCGAGGACGCGCTGTTCGCGGCGTGGCGCGGCGACCCCGCGTTCGTGCTCAACCAGGACGCCTACCGGTCCGGCTCCGTCCTCGTCGCCGGCCCCGACTTCGGGACCGGCTCGTCGCGCGAGCACGCCGTGTGGGCGCTGAAGGACTACGGCTTCCGTGTCGTGATCTCGCCGCGGTTCGCCGACATCTTCCGCGGCAACTCCGGCAAGCAGGGCCTGCTGGCGGCCCAGGTCGCGCAGGAGGACGTGGAGCTGCTCTGGAAGGTCCTCGAGACGCGGCCCGGCACCGAGGTGACGGTCGACCTCGGGGCGCGCACGGTCGTCTGCGACGACATCGTGGTGCCGTTCCAGGTCGACGACTACACGCGCTGGCGCCTCATGGAGGGGCTGGACGACATCGGTCTGACGCTGCAGCACGCCGACGAGATCACGGCGTTCGAGCAGCGTCGCGAGTCGTGGCGCCCGGCCACGCTCCCCGCGAAGCACCTGCCGCCGGTCCCGGTGCGCCCGGCGCGGCCGGTGGTGACGCTCGACCTCGGACCGACCCGCGGCGTCTGACGACGTCCCGACCCGCCGGCTCGACGGGGGCGGGGGTGCGGCACCGGCCGTGCTCCCGCCCCGCCGCCTTGTGAGGGTTCTGCGAGAACCACGCGCAGCCGGGCCCGGATGACGCGCACATCCCGTCGGGTGGGGGACGATATGGGCATGAGCGACCTGCTGTACGTCGAGGGTGGCAACCCGTTGCGCGGCGAGATCACCGTCCGCGGAGCCAAGAACTTCGTGTCGAAGGCGATGGTGGCCGCCCTGCTGGGCGAGACGCCGAGCGAGCTGCGCAACGTCCCCCAGATCCGGGACGTCGCCGTCGTCTCGGGGCTGCTGCGGCTGCACGGTGTGACGGTCGAGATCGACGACGACGCCGGCACGATCAGCCTGGACCCGACGGACGTCGAGTCGGCGCACGTCGCCGACATCGACGCCCACGCCGGGTCCAGCCGTATCCCGATCCTGTTCTGCGGCCCCCTGCTGCACCGCCTGGGGGAGGCGTTCATCCCGGACCTGGGCGGCTGCCGCATCGGCGACCGGCCGATCAACTACCACCTCGACATCCTGCGGCAGTTCGGCGCGGTCGTGGACAAGACCGACAACGGCATCCGCATCCGTGCCCCGCACCGCCTGCAGGGCACCAAGATCGCGCTGCCGTACCCGAGCGTCGGCGCCACCGAGCAGCTGCTGCTGACGGCCGTGCGTGCCGAGGGCATCACCGAGCTGTCGAACGCCGCGATCGAGCCCGAGATCATGGACCTGATCAACGTGCTGCAGAAGATGGGCGCGATCATCTCCGTGGACACCGACCGGGTGATCCGCATCGAGGGTGTCGACCGGCTGGTCGGGTTCCGGCACACCGCCCTGTCCGACCGCATCGAGGCCGCGTCGTGGGCCTCGGCGGCGCTGGCCACCGGCGGGGACGTCTACGTCCGCGGGGCGACCCAGCCGGAGATGACGACGTTCCTCAACACCTTCCGCAAGGTCGGCGGGGAGTTCGCGATCGACGACGAGGGCATCCGGTTCTTCCACCCGGGCGGCGACCTGCGGTCGATCCAGCTCGAGACGGACGTGCACCCGGGGTTCATGACGGACTGGCAGCAGCCGCTGGTCATCGCCCTGACGCAGGCGCGCGGCCTGTCGATCGTCCACGAGACGGTGTACGAGAACCGGTTCGGGTTCGTCGACGCCCTGCTGGGCATGGGCGCGACGATCCAGGTCTACAAGGAGTGCCTGGGCGGGCGGCCCTGCCGCTTCGGCCAGCGCAACTTCTACCACTCGGCCGTCATCTCCGGGCCCACGCCGCTGTCGGCGGCCGAGATCGAGGTGCCGGACCTGCGTGGCGGCTTCAGCCACCTCATCGCGGCGCTGACCGCCAAGGGCACGTCCGCGGTGCGGGGCATCAGCCTCATCGACCGCGGCTACGAGCACTTCGCCGACAAGCTCGAGGCCCTGGGCGCGACGTTCAGCCGCGAACCCGACACGCGACGCTGACGCAGCGCGGACCGCGGCACCCTGCGGCGCGGCTACGATCGGGTCCCGTGCCGTCGCCGTCGCGTTCCAACCTCGCCTACCGCAACGTCGCACGCATCGTGCGCCCGTTGATGTTCGCGACGACCCGCCCCGACTGGCACGGTGCCGAGCACCTGCCGACCGAGGGCGGGTTCGTCGCGGTCGCCAACCACATGACGGAGGCCGACCCGCTCACGTTCGCCCACTACCTGTGGGACAACGGGCACGTCCCGCGTGTGCTGGCCAAGGCCTCGCTGTTCCGGGTCCCCGTCGTGGGGGCCGTGCTGCGCGCGACGGGTCAGATCCCGGTGCACCGTGACACCGCGGCGGCGGGCGACTCGCTGCGGGCTGCCGTCGAGGCGGTGCGGCAGGGGGAGTGCGTGGCGGTGTTCCCCGAGGGCACCCTCACGCGTGACCCCGACCTGTGGCCGATGGCCGGACGGACGGGCGCCGCGCGCCTCGCGCTGACGACGCGGGCGCCCGTCGTGCCCGTCGCGCAGTGGGGTCCGCAGGACCTCCTCGCGCGGTACGGCAAGGTCCCGCACCCCGTGCCGCGCAAGAAGGTCACGATCGTCGCCGGGCCCCCCGTCGAGCTGTCCGACCTCTACGACCGGCCGCAGGACACCGCGACGCTGCGTGAGGCGACCGAGCGCATCATGACGGCCATCACCGTGCTGCTCGAGGGGATCCGCGGGGAGCACGCGCCGGCGGAGCGGTACGACGTGCGCCGGCGACGCACGGCCGAGGACGGGACGGCACCGTGACGCGGCCGACCGGTCCGCTGCGGGCCGCCGTCCTCGGGTCGGGGAGCTGGGGCACGACCTTCGCCGCCGTCATGGCCGACGCAGGGTGCGACGTCACCGTCTGGGGGCGCGACGCGGCCACGGTGGACGAGATCGCACGCGACCGCCGCAACTCCCGGTACCTGCCGGGCGTGGAGCTGCCCGCCGCGGTCACCGCGACGCAGGACGCACGCGCGGCGGTGGCCGACGCCGACGTGGTGGCGGTCGCCGTGCCGTCGCAGCGCGCCCGTGCCGTGCTCGCGCCCCTGGCCGACGCGGTGCCCGGCCATACCGTGCTGGTGTCGCTCATGAAGGGCGTCGAGCTGGAGACCGACCAGCGGATGAGCGAGGTCGTCGCGGAGAGCCTGGGCATCGCCGCCGACCGTGTCGCGGTGCTGTCCGGGCCGAACCTCGCGCGGGAGATCGCCCTGCGCCAGCCGACGGCCACCGTCGTGGCGTCCACGAGCCCCGACACGGCTGCCCTCGTGGCGCGGGCGTGCGCGTCGTCCTACTTCCGCCCGTACACCAACCCCGACGTCGTGGGGGTCGAGCTGTGCGGCGCGGTGAAGAACGTCATCGCGCTGGCCGTCGGCATCTCGCAGGGGCGGGGCATGGGCTTCAACACCATGGCCACGGTCATCACGAGGGGCCTGGTCGAGATCACCCGCCTGGGGCTGGCGCTCGGTGCCGACGCCGAGACGTTCCCCGGCCTGGCCGGGATGGGTGACCTCATGGCGACCTGCGCGTCCCCGGACTCGCGCAACCACACGCTGGGCGTGCACATCGGGCGGGGGATGCGCCTCGACGAGGCGGTCGTCGCCACGGGTGGGACGGCCGAGGGTGTGAAGTCCTGCCGCTCGGTGCTGGAGCTCGCCACGTCCCTCGGCGTGGAGATGCCCATCACGTCGGCCGTCGTGCAGGTGCTGCACGAGAACCTGCCCGTCGACGAGCTGGCCGGGCTGCTGCTCGCACGCCCGCACAAGGCCGAGGGCGTCCGACCCGACGCGACCCGCGTGCCCTGACGGGACGTCAGCCGGCTCCGCCCGGCTGCGGTGCCGCTGTGCCCGTGCGCGTGGCCGCGCTGCGGGTCCGCGCTGCCGCGGCCAGCGCGGCGTCGAGGTCCGCCCACAGGTCCTCGACGTCCTCGATCCCGACCGACAGCCGGACCAGGTCGTCCGGCACCGTGGGCGACTCGGTGGCGAAGCGGCGGCGGCGCTCCAGCGTCGACTCCACCCCACCCAGGCTGGTGGCCGGCACCCACAGCCGTACCGCCGCGACCAGGGCGTCGGCGCCGCCGGCGCCGCCGACGGGACGCACACCGAGGATCGCCCCGAACCCGTCCATCTGCGCGGCCGCGCGCAGGTGGCCCGGATCGTCGGGCAGGCCCGGGTAGCGCACCTCGACGACGTGCGCGTGCGCGGCGAGCCGCCGCGCCAGCTCGGCCGCGTTCTGCTGGGCGCGCTCGACGCGCAGCGCGAGCGTGCGCAGGCCGCGCAGCGCCAGCCACACCTCGAACGGGCCCGCGATCGCGCCGCGCGTGGTGCGGTGGGCAACCAGGCGGGCGTGCAGCTCCGGGTCGTCGGTGACGGTGGCGCCCAGCACGACGTCGGAGTGGCCCGCGAGGTACTTGGTGACCGAGTGCACGACGACGTCCGCGCCGTGCGCCAGCGGGCGCTGCAGCAGGGGGGTGGCGAAGGTGCTGTCGACGGCCACGAGCGCCCCGACCTCGTGCGCTGCCGCCACCAGCGCCGGCAGGTCCGCGACCTCGAGCATGGGGTTGGTGGGCGACTCGAGCCACAGCAGGTCGGCGGGACCGTCCGCACCGCCCCGTACGGCGGCGACCACCGCGTCCGTGTCGGCCACGTCGACGGGCTCCACCCGCAGCAGGCCGCGCCCGGCGAGCTCGCCCAGCAGCACGAGCGTCACCTGGTACGCGTGGCGCGGCACCACCACGCGCCCGCCCACCGGCACGAGCGAGAGGGCGGCGTCGACGGCCGCCATGCCGGACGCGTACACAGTGGCGGGCGGGCCCGTGACCGCGCGCCCCGTCGCCGGGTGGTCGGTGCGCTCGAGCACCGCCAGCGCCTCCTCGAACGGCTCCCACGCCGGGGTGCCGATGCGGCCGTACACGTGCTCGCCCGCGGCGGGCGCGCCCTGCGAGACGAACGTCGAGGTGAGCACCACCGCCGGGTTGAGCGCCGCACCGGGCGTGCGTGCAGGGCGGCCGGCGCTGACCGCGAGGGTGCGCGGCGAGGGGGCCGCGGGGCGGCCGTCGGGTCGCGGGGCGGGGGCGTCGGGCACCGGCGTGGTCACCGGGGCAGGCTACGCCCGGCGGGGGTGCCGCGCGGGTCCCCGACCGCAGCGCGGGAGGGTAGGGTCGGTGCGCGATGGACGCCACCGAGATGCCCCTGCCCGACGACGGCACCCGCAGCGGTGGTGACGCTCCCGCGGGCGGTCGCCGCCCGCGGGTCATGGTGCTCTTCGGAGGTCGCTCCGGTGAGCACGCCATCAGCTGTGCGACGGCCGGTGGCGTCCTGCGCGCCATCGACCGCACCCGCTACGACGTGGTCGCCGTCGGCATCACGCGCACCGGCCAGTGGGTCCTGGCCGACGACGACCCCGAGCGCTGGGCGATCCGCGACGGGCACCTGCCGGAGGTCGAGGACACGGCGACGCGCGTGCTGCTGCCGCAGGGGACGGGCGAGCACGACGTGCAGGTCGTCCGCGACGGGCGCCTCGACGCCCCGCTCGGTGCCGTCGACGTCGTCTTCCCGCTGCTGCACGGCCCGTTCGGTGAGGACGGCACGCTGCAGGGCCTGCTGGAGCTGGCCGACCTGCGGTACGTCGGCTCCGGCGTCCTCGCGTCGGCCGTGGGCATGGACAAGCACATGATGAAGCTCGTGCTGGCCGGCTCCGGCCTGACCGTCGGCCCGTTCCGCGTGCTCCCGGGCGGGCGGCCGGCCGACGACGCGCTCCTCGCGTCGTGGGTCGAGGAGCTCGGCCTGCCGTTGTTCGTCAAGCCCGCACGCGCGGGGTCGAGCCTGGGGATCTCCCGGGTCGACGACGCCGCGGACCTCGCCGCGGCCGTCGCCGCCGCGCGCGAGCACGACCCGAAGGTCATCGTCGAGGCCGGTCTCGCCGGCCGCGAGATCGAGTGCGGCGTGCTCGGCGGCCGCGGCGGCGCCGCGCCCCGCGCGTCCCTTCCCGGGGAGATCGTCGTCACCGACGCCCGCCACAGCTTCTACGACTTCGAGGCCAAGTACCTCGACGAGGCGGGCGTGACGCTGTCCTGCCCCGCCGACCTCGACCCCGACGTCGTCGCCCGGGTGCAGGACGCCGCGGTGCGGGCCTTCGAGGCCGTGGGCTGCGAGGGCCTCGCGCGCGTCGACGTGTTCGTGACCCCCGACGGCGAGGTCGTGGTCAACGAGATCAACACCATGCCCGGCTTCACGCCGTACTCGATGTACCCGCGGATGTGGCAGGTCACGGGCCTGGAGTACGCGGACCTCGTCGACGAGCTGGTCGGCCTCGCGCTCGAGCGGCCCACCGGCCTGCGCTGAGCGCGACGCCCGTCACAGGCAGCTGCGCTGCTGCTCCGTGAGGGCGACCGCCGGTCCGAGCAGGTCGACGAACGACGTCGAGTGGGTCGTCGCGACGGCCTCGGGCACCAGGAGCTCGACCGCCGGCACGCGGCCGTACGTCGTGAAGGTCCAGTCGCCGTCGTCCTCGACGACCACCCAGTCGATCGTCGGGCCCTGCGGTGTGGTGACCGACCGGCACTGGTCGGTGGTGGGGCCCGGCGGCTCGACGCCGCACCGCAGCACGAGGGCCGCACCGGGCTCGCCCCACGCCGTGGTGGCCTGGGCGTCGGTGTCGAGGCGGTCCAGGCCGTCGCCGAGCGAGTCGGGCAGCGCCAGCACGACCGAGGCGCACACGGGGTCGGTGGCGTGCGGCGCGACCGTCACGGGCACGGTCGGGGCGCAGGCCGTCAGGAGGAGGAGCGCGCCGGTCGCGGCGAGGGCGGCGGCGGTGGGACGGTGGTGCACGCCGCCACGCTACCCGGCGCGCGGCGGTGCCCACGCCCGCGGGCCCGCGCACCGCGGCGCAGCGTCTAGCGTGGTCCCGTGCCCCGGGATCCTGCCGTCGTGTCCGACCTCGCCGAGCAGGACCTGCTGGACCTGATCCTCCCGCACCTGCCCGTGGGCTCGGGCACGCTGGTCCCGCCCGGGGACGACGCGGCCGTGGTCGCGGCCCCGGACGGCCGCTACGTCGTGACCTGCGACGTGCTGGTCGAGGACGTGCACTTCCGCCGCCGCTGGTCGAGCGGGCAGGACGTCGGTCGACGGGCAGCCATGCAGAACCTCGCCGACGTGGCCGCCATGGGCGCGCGGTCCGTCGCCCTCGTCGTCGGGCTGGTGGTGCCGGGCGAGACGCCCGTCGCGTGGGTCGAGGACCTCGCCCGCGGGCTCGGGGACGCGTGCCGCCCGCTCGACGTCGGCGTCGTGGGCGGCGACCTGTCGTCCGGGCCGGCGCTCATGGTGTCGGTCACGGCGCACGGGGACCTCGAGGGGCGCGTGCCGGTGCGGCGCGGGGGCGCGCGGCCCGGTGACGTGATCGCCCACGCGGGACGCCGGGGGTGGTCCGCGGCCGGTCTCGGTCTGCTGACGGCGGGGCGCGAGGACACCGACCCCGGTCTGGTGGCCGCCTACCGCTCGCCCGAACCGGTCCTGGCCGCGGGGCCGGCGGCGGCCCGCGCGGGGGCCACGGCCATGCTCGACGTGTCCGACGGGCTGCTCGTCGACGCCGGGCGCCTCGCCCGGGCGAGCGGGGTGACGCTCGCGCTCGACGCCCCCGGTGACGCGTTCGCCGACGACGTCGCGCGCCTCGCGCCCGCGGCCGCGCTGCTGGGCGCGGACCCGCTCGACTGGGTGCTGGCCGGGGGTGAGGACCACGGTCTGCTCGCGACGTTCCCGCCGGGCGCGGTGCTGCCGCCGCCGTTCCGTGCGGTCGGCGTCGTGCGCGAGCGGGGGACCGAGGCCGTGCTCGTGGCGGGTGCGGCGCCGACGGTCGCCCCGGGGTGGGACCACTTCGGTCGGTGACGCACCCGGCCGTGGCGCACCGCGTGCGGGTCAGCCGCGGCGGTACCGCACCTCGAGCAGGTCGGCGCCGCCGATGGTCTCGAGGCGCTCGACGCCGTCCGGTGAGAACCCGTGGCGCCGGTAGAAGTGCCGGGCGCGGGTGTTGTCGGCGAGCACCCACAGCGCCATCGGCGTCCGCTCACCCACCTCGGCGAGCACGGTGCGGATCAGGTCCCGTGCGACGCCGTGCCCCCACGTGCCGGGGTCCAGGTAGATCGAGTAGATCTCGCGCTCCCCGCGTCGGGCGTCCTCGTCACGGCTCGGGCCGTACGTCGCGAAGCCGAGCAGGTGCCCGTCGGACTCCGCGACGAGCGTGCGCACGTGGTCGGCCGGCCCGTCGGCGAGCATCCGGGCCCACCGCTCCCTGCGGCTGTCGGGGTCGAGCGAGCGCAGGTGCTCCGCCGGGACGATGCCGGCGTACGCCTCCTGCCACGAGCGCACGTGCACGGCGGCGATCTCCGCCGCGTCGTCGGTGGTCGCGGGACGGATGGTGACCTCGTCGATGTGCTCGACCATGCCGACACCCTGCCACAGGTCCCGGGCAGCACGAAGGCCCGCGAGCTGATGCTCGCGGGCCCTCGGCGTGTCGTTCGTGTGTCCGCGCCGTGCGTCCCGTCGGGTCGCCGGGCGGTGCAGCGGCTCAGACGGCGCGCTGGACCTTGCCGGCCTTGAGGCACGAGGTGCACACGTTGAGGCGCTTCGGGGTCCCGGCGACGACGACGCGCACGCGCTGGATGTTCGGGTTCCAACGCCGCTTCGTACGCACGTGGGAGTGCGAGATGCTGTGCCCGAAGCTCGGGCGCTTGGCGCAGACGTCGCAGTTGGCAGCCACGGTCTTCTCCTGGTTCTGTCCTGTCGCGGGCCGACGGGCGACCCGGGGTCGTGCACGTCCCGCGCTCCCGCGCATCGGCCGGGCCCGCGGGCCCGGGACCGCACGGCGGTGCGTCGGAAGGTCTGTGGGGGTGCCGGACGGTGGTCCGGGCAACCGGGCAAGACTAGCCCATCGTCGGGGCAGCACCCAAATGTGGGCGGCGTGCGGCACAGTGGGCGCCGACGGTCCCGCGGGGTGCCAGTCGATACCGTCGGTCGCCGATGCCGTCGGTCGTCGATGCCGTCGTTCGTCGACTCCGTCGTTCGTCGATACCGTCGATGGTCGACCGCCGTCGGTCGTCGACCCACCGTCGGCTGCCGCAGCACGTCACCCGCGCCGGACCGGCGCAGCGAGCGGAGAGGGAGATGCGCGTGGAGGTCGCGGCGCGACAGGTCGTGCTCGACGGCGACGCCGTGCGCGCGTGGGCGGCCGGGGCGCTCACCGCGTGCCGGGCCGCGCGGGAGCTCATCGACGCCGTCAACGTGTTCCCCGTCCCTGACGCGGACACCGGCTCGAACGTCACGCTGACCGTCGCGGGCGGCGCGGCGGCCGTCGCAGCGGACGGGGGGCTCGACGGACCGACAGAGCTCCTGGCGACCTTCGCCCACGGTGCTGCCAGGGCCGCGCGCGGCAACTCCGGGATCATCCTGAGCCAGTGGCTCGTCGGCCTGTCGGCGGGCCTGGCGGACGGTTCGCCGACGGACCGGGACGGCACGGCGGCTCTCGTCAGCGGCCTCGAGCGGGCCGCCCGCGCCGCACGGGCCGCGGTGCCGGACCCCCAGGAGGGCACGGTCCTCACGATCGCCCGCGAGGTCGCGACGCACGCGCGGCACGGCATGCGGCGCACCGAGGGCTCGCCCGCCGACGTCCTGGCGGCTGCGACGGACGCCGCCCGCGCCGACCTGGACCGGCTCAGCGCGAGCCACGACGTCCTGCGTGCGGCGCACGTGGTCGACGCGGGGGCGTGCGCGCTGCTCGTCGTGCTCGACGCGCTCGTGCACACCCTGCGCACCGGTGGGCGGGCCCTGCAGGAGGCCGACCTCGACCTGACGTGGCTGCCCCGGGCAGGACCGGACGTCGTCGCGGGGTGCGCGCCGGCGTCGGGCGGCGCGTACGAGGTGATGATGCTGGTCCGGGCCACGTGGCCGGGAGTCACCGACCTCGCCGTCGCGCTGCAGGGCGTCGGGGAGGCCGTCGCCGTCGTCGACGCCGGGGCATCGCGGCACGCGCACGTGCACTGCGACGACCCGGCAGCGGCGATCGCGCTGGTGCCCGACGCCGCGCGGGAGCAGGTCGTGGTGCGGCGGGTCGACGAGCCGACGCCGGCCGATCGCGGGCTCGTCGTGCTCACGCCGTCGCCCGGGTTGTCGGCCTGGTACGCGACGTGCGGCGCGGTGACGCTCGTGGGCCCCGACCCCGACGTCGAGCAGGTCGCCCGTGCGGCCGTCGACACGCGCGCCGGGCGGGTCGTCGTGGTCGGCGCGGGCGTCGCGCCGGTGGCCGCTGCTCCCGCCGATCCGCGCTTCGACCTGCTGGCGACGACGGGGGACGGCCCCGCGGTCGTCGCGTGCCTCGCCCTCGTCGCGGACCCGCAGGTCACGCCCGAGGCGGGAAGCGACGCCCTGCGACGTCTGCGTGCCGGCACCCCGACCGGCGCTGACGAGGTGCCGGCGGTCGTGGCAGCCCTGCTCGCGGACGCGCGCGGCGCGCAGGGGGTCACGCTCGTGCACGGCGTCGACGTCGACCGAGCGGCGGTACGCGCCGCGGCGGACGTGCTGCGTGCGGCGCACCCTCAGCTGGAGGTGGTCGTCGCCGGCCCGGCCGCCGGTGCCGCGTGGTGGGTGGGGGTCGACTGACGTGCTCGCCGCCGACCCGCTCACCGTCCCCCTGACGCGTCTGAACGCCCGCACCGCGAAGGCGCTGGGCAAGCTCGGGCTCGTGACCTCCGGCGACCTGCTGCGGCACTACCCGCGCAGGTACGCCGAGCCGGGCACGCTGACCGACATGGCGAGCCTGCGCGTGGGCGAGCACGTGACGGTCGTGGCGGAGGTCGTCCGGACCTCCTTGCGCCCGACGGCGCAGGGTCGCGGTCTCCTGCAGTCGACCATCACCGACGGGCACAGCCGCATCGAGCTCACGTTCTTCGCGTCGCACGTCAAGAAGCTCGAGTGGCGCCAGGGCCAGCTGCGCCCCGGTCGGCGCGGCCTGTTCACCGGCGAGGTGTCGCTCTACCGCGACACCCTGCAGCTCATGCACCCGGAGTGCCGGCTGTTCGGCGCCGACGACGACGCGCACGAGGAGGACGAGGCGCTGGTCGAGGCCGGTCGCCCGATCCCGGTGTACCCGGCGGTCGCGGGCTTCGAGTCGTGGAAGGTCGCCCAGGCCGTGCGCACGGTGCTCGACCCCCTGCGCGAGGATGACGTGCCGGACCCCGTCCCGCCGCAGCTGCGGGAACGCGACGCGCTGCCGACGCTGGTCGAGGCGCTGCGCCTGGTGCACCTGCCGCAGGACGAGTCGGACTGGCAGCGCGGTCGCGCCCGGCTGCGCTACGAGGAGGCCCTCGTGCTGCAGGCCGAGCTCGCGCGCCGCCGGGCCCGCGTCGCACGCGAGGAGGCGGTGGCCCGTCCGGCCCGGGAGGGTGGGCTGCTCGAGGCGTTCGACGCGCGCCTGCCGTTCACCCTGACGGCCGGGCAGCGAGCGGTCGGTGAGGAGATCGCCGGTGAGCTCGCCGCCCCGCGTCCCATGCAGCGCCTGCTGCAGGGCGAGGTCGGCTCGGGCAAGACCGTGGTCGCGCTCCGCGCGATGCTGCAGGTCGTCGACGCCGGCGGGCAGGCGGCGCTGCTCGCGCCCACGGAGGTCCTGGCGGCGCAGCACGCGCGCACGCTGCGCGGGCTGCTGGGCGACCTCGCCGAGGGCGGGTTCCTCGGTGGAGCGGCCCTGGCCACGCGTGTGGCGCTGCTGACGGGCTCGCTGCCGACGGCGGCGCGGCGCAGCGCGATGCTCGACGCCGCGAGCGGGGCCGCCGGCATCGTGGTGGGCACCCACGCGCTGCTGTCGCAGGACGTGCAGTTCGCGGACCTGGGCCTGGTGGTCGTCGACGAGCAGCACCGGTTCGGGGTCGAGCAGCGCGACGCGCTGCGGGCGAAGGCCGGCCGCACGCCCCACACGCTGGTGATGACGGCGACGCCCATCCCGCGGACGGTGGCCATGACCGTCTTCGGCGACCTCGAGACGTCGGTGCTCAGCGAGGTGCCCGCCGGGCGGCAGGGCATCACGACGCACGTCGTGCCCGCGGACAACCCGCGCTGGACCGACCGGACCTGGCAGCGCGTGCGGGAGGAGGTCGACGGTGGTGGCCGCGCGTACGTCGTGTGCCCCCGCATCGACGGCGACGCGGTGGCGGGCGACGCGGCCGACGAGGACGGCAGCGACCTCGTGCTGGACGCCGGCCCGACCGTCGGGGCACCTGACGCCGGGGTGCGCCGCCCGCTGCGGGCGGTGCTCGACGTCGCCGAGGAGCTGCGTGCCCGCCCCGACCTCGCCGGTGTCGGGGTCGGCGTCCTGCACGGCCGGCTCACCCCCGAGGAGAAGGACAGGGCGTTCGCGGCGTTCGCGACGGGCGAGGCGCCCGTGCTCGTGTCCACGACGGTCGTCGAGGTCGGTGTCGACGTCCCCGACGCCACGGTCATGGTCGTGCTCGACGCCGACCGGTTCGGCATCTCGCAGCTGCACCAGCTGCGGGGCCGGGTCGGGCGGGGGACCCGCCCGGGCCTCTGCCTGCTGGTCAGCGCGGCGCAGCCGGGGACGGACGCCCACACACGTCTCGAGACGCTCGCGGCGACGACGGACGGCTTCGAGCTCGCCGCGCTCGACCTCGAGCTGCGGCACGAGGGCGACGTGCTGGGCGCCGCCCAGCACGGGCGCGGCAGCTCGCTGCGGCTGCTGCGAGTCACCCGGGACGCCGACGTCATCGCGCGGGCCCGCACCGACGCGCGCGCGCTCGTCGAGCAGGACGGTGACCTCGACGCGTGGCCGGCGCTGCGGGCCGCCATCGAGGCGTCGCTGGCGGGGGAGCGCGAGGAGTTCCTCGATCGGACGTGACCGTCGGCCCACGACCCGGTCCACCGGTCCGTCGCCGGGCCGGACGGCCGCGGTTGCTGACTACCCTGGCCGCATGGCTCCCGTGGTGCACGCTCGTGACTTGCAGGTCGGCTACGGCGAGGCACCCGTGTGCGCCCCCGTCACCTTCACGCTCGAGGAGGGTGCCGCGGTCGCGCTCGTCGGGGCCAACGGGTCCGGCAAGTCCACGGTCCTCAAGACCGTCCTCGGGCTGCTCGACCCGCTGGGCGGGGACGTCCAGGTCCTCGGTCGCCCGGTCGACGAGCGTGAGACGTCGTTCCGGCGCGAGGTGTCCAGCGTGCTCGACGACGACGCGTACTTCCCCGCCCTGACCGTGGCGGAGCACCTGTACCTCACCGCGCGCGGCCACGGCGTCCTCGGGGCGAAGGCGGAGGTCGCGGCGCTCCTCGAGGAGTTCGGCCTCGCGGACCACGCGCGCGCCACGCCCGTCTCGCTGTCCTCGGGTCAGCGCCGCCGTCTCCTGCTGGCCGCGGGCTTCGCCCGGCCCCGGTCCCTGCTGGTGCTCGACGAGCCCGAGCAGAGGCTCGACCAGCGCATGCGCGCGCGCCTCGCGGACCTCCTCCGGGCGGAGCGGGACGCCGGCGGTGCCGTGCTCATCGCGACGCACGACCCCGACCTCGTCGCCGCGGTCTGCACCCGGGCCGTGCACGTCTCCGACGAGGCGTCGCTGGTCCTGGAGCCCGCCGAGGCGGCCGACCGGATCGCCCGGGTCGCGTTGTGACCGACGTCGACGCCCGCGCGGACGACCCGCGCGACGTGCGCGACGACCCGCGGGTCGGGGACTTCGAGCTGGGGGAGGTGCCCTCCGCGCGGGAGATCCGCCGGTTCACTGCCAGGGCCGCGCGGGCCCGAGCCGGCGTGGGTGCCGGATCCCTGCTGACGGAGCTGTACACCGTGGCGGTGAGCGTCGCGCTCTCGGTGCTCATCGTGCTGGGGATCGTCCAGCAGCTCGGTGACGCGCTGCCCCCGGCGCCGCCGACGGCCGAGCCGGGCGGGCTCAGCCTGCCGGTGCTCGTCGCGACGATCCTGCTGGCGGCCGTCGGTGCGCTCCTGTCCACGGCCGGACGTCTCGGGCCCGTCGGCGCCGAGGGGGCGCAGGCCGCGTGGTGGCTCCCGCTGCCGGTGGACCGGCGTGGCCTCCTGCGCCCTGCCGCCACCCGCGTCCCGCTCGTGGCGGCCCTCGCCGGGGGCATGGTCGTGGTGGTGCTCGAGGCCGGCCTGCTGGAGCGCCGGGGCGCGGAGCTGGTCCGCGCCGGCGTGCTCGGCGCGGCGGTCGCCGCCCTCGTCGTGCTCGCCGCCGCGGTCGCGCAGTCCCGCGGCGTGCCGCGGCGCCGGACCGCGCTGGTCGGCGACCTCCTCCTCGTCGCCGCACCCGTGCTCGCGGCCCTGGTGGTCCTGAGCGGACGCACACCCAGCTCCCTGCCGTCGGTGACGTGGGCGGCCGTCGCGGTGGTGGTCGTCGTGGCGGGCGCGCTGGCCGCACTCGTGGACCGCCGCCTCGGCGCGCTGCCGGGCCGCACGCTGCGCGAGGGCGGCTCCGTCGCCACCCACGCCGTCGGGGCGGTCGTGTCGCTCGACTCGCGCGAGCTGGGGCGCGCGTTGTCCGGTGGTGTGGCGGCACCCTCTCGTCGCCGGACGTCCCGGTTGTCGACCGTCCGCGGGCCGATGACCGCGCTGGTGACGGCCGACCTGGTCGTCCTGCGCCGGTCGTTGCGGCACGTGGTGCAGATCGTCGTGGCGACGGGCCTGCCCGTGCTGGCCACGGTGGTGCCGCAGCTCGCCGGCCCCGTCGGCATCCTGGTGACGGTGCTGCTGGGGGGCTGGATGATGTCGAGCGCGAGCGCCGAGGGCTCGCGGTGGGCCGAGATGGCGCCCGTGATCGACCGTCTCCTGCCGCTCGGCGACCGCACCGTGCGGCGGCTGCGCATGGTCGTCCCCGGTCTGGTCGCCCTCGTGTGGTCGGTCGTCGTGTTCACCGCGGTCGGCCGCTGGGCGGGCGCGACGCTGGACTGGCTCCTGCTCGGGGTCGGCGCAGCGCCGGTGTGGGCTGCGGCCGCCGTCCGGGCCGCCTACCGCCCCTCCCCGCGCTGGGACAAGCCGCTGATCTCGACGCCCGCCGGCGCGCTGCCCATGGGGGTGATGCAGGTGATCGCCCGCGGGCCGGACCTCGTGGCCTTCTGCCTGCTTCCCGTGTGGGTCGCGATCGCGCTCGGCACGGTGACGACGATCATGGTGACCGGGCAGGTCTGGATGTCGGCCATCGCGGTGATGATCGCGTCGTCGACGGCGGAGAAGGGCTGGATGGAGCGCATGCTCGAGGAGCAGGACCAGCGCAAGGCCGGTGCGCCGTGACGCGGATCGTCGCGGGCAGCGCGGGCGGGCGCACGCTCGCGGTACCCGCCTCGGGGACACGCCCGACGAGCGAGCGGGTGCGCGAGGCGCTGTTCTCGCGGTTGGAGCACCTCGACGCCGTCGACGGTGCGCGCGTGCTCGACCTGTTCGCCGGCTCCGGCGCCCTCGGCCTGGAGGCCGTCAGCCGGGGGGCGGCCCACGCCGTGCTCGTCGACGCCGCGCGTGGGGCCGTCGACGTGTGCCGCCGCAACGCCCGCACGCTCGGGCTCGCCGACCGCGTCGACGTGGTCGCCGACAAGGTCGACCGGTACCTCGCGCGCGTCGCCCCGGTGGGATCGCCGGATGTCGAGGCCTTCGACCTGGTGCTGGTCGACCCGCCCTACGACCTGCCCGACGACGCCCTCGCCACGGCCGTCGCCGGCGCGGCGCGCTGCACCGCACCGGGAGGCGTGGTCGTCGTCGAGCGCTCGTCGCGCGCCGCGGCGCCGACGTGGCCGTCGCCGCTCGTCGCGCTCGCCGACCGGCGCTACGGCGAGACCCGGGTGTGGTTCGCGGAGCACCCCGTCTGAGGGCGTGCACCATCCTGCCGCTCACTCCACGGCGACCGTGACCACCGCGATGTCGTCGCGCGCGTCACCCGCCTGGTGAAGCGGTCCGTGTCCGCACGCCGCAGCGCTCGTGGAGCGCGCGCAGGACGTCGCGCGGGGCGTCGTGCTCCACGGACGCCGCCCGTACCGTGCGCCGGGCGAGCGCCGTCACGGCGGCGGCCCCGGCGCCCTTGCCGGCGTGCCGAAGGCGCTCCGGTACGCGGACGGCGTCGTGCCCAGGTGCCGACGGGTGTGCAGGCGCAGGTTGTCGCCCGTGCCGAGCCCTGTGCGCCGGGCGACCTCCTCGACCGGCATCGTCGGGTCGGCCTCGAGCAGCTCGCGCGCGCGGTGGACCCGCTGCTCGCTGAGCCAGCGGAGCGGTGAGGTCCCCGTCTCGTCGCGCCAGCGCCGCTGGAGGGTGCGCGTCGAGACGTGGGCGTGGTGGGCGAGGGCGTCCAGGGTCATCGCCTCGCCCAGGTGCTCGAGCGCCCAGGCCCGGGTGTCGGCGAGCGAGCCCCCGGCGACGTCGGGCACGGGTGCCGCGACGAACTGCGCCTGACCTCCCTCCCGGTGGGCGGCGACGACGAGCCGCCGCGCGACCTCGCGTGCCGCCCGGGCGCCGTGGTCACGGCGCACGACGTGCAGGCACAGGTCGATCCCGGCCGCCATGCCGGCCGACGTGAGCACGTCGCCCTCGTCGACGAACAGCACGTCGCGCTCGACGACGACGGTCGGGTGGCGTGCCACGAGCTCGTCCGTGTGCCGCCAGTGCGTCGTCGCGCGGCGACCGTCGAGCACCCCTGCGGCCGCGAGGGCGAACGCGCCGGTGCAGATGGACACGAGGCGGACGCCGCGGTCGTGCGCCGCGCGCAGCAGCTCGAGGGCCGGGCCCGGAGGCGGCGCCCAGGTGGGCCAGAAGCCCGGGACGACGACGGTCCGTGCCTCAGCGAACGCCTCGGGCCCGGCGTGCGGGGTGACTCCGTAGCCGGAGCTCGTGGTCACCGGCGCGCCGTCCGCGGTCACGAGTCGCACGGAGTACGGCGCGTCGGTCCCGGCGAAGACCTCGAGCGGGATCGTCATGTCGAACGCGACCACGCCGGGCAGGGCGAGGACCGCGACGCGGTGGGGCTGCGGCTGGTCCATGGCGGGATCCTACGGAAGGCCGGCGTTCACGACACTGGTCCACGGTGCGCGACGGCGCCACGATCGAGCCATGACGACGCCCGCCGCACTCCCACCGGCCCTGGCCGACCTGCTCGACGGGGGCCGTCTGGTGCTCCCGCCCGGCGACGTCCCGCGCGCGGCGCTCGCGCTCGCGCGGGACCTCGAGCCCGACTACCTCCTGCACCACAGCGTGCGCAGCTGGGTCCTCGCACGGGTCGCGGCCGCAGAGCGCGGGTGGCGGCCGGCCGACTTCGACGACGTGGCGCTGTTCGTCGCGTGCGTGCTGCACGACACCGGGCTGCACCTGGCCTCACGCGGTGACCGGCGCTTCGAGGTCGAGGGTGCCGACCTGGCGCGGTCGTTCGTGATCTCCCAGGGCCTGCCGACGAGCACGGCCGACACGGTGTGGGACGCGGTCGCCCTGCACACGTCGGTCGGGATCGCCGAGCACAAGCAGGCCGAGGTCGCGCTCGCGCGCGCGGGCATCGCCATGGACTTCGGGTCCGGCGCGGACGCCGTGCCGGACACCCTGGCAGCGGTGCTCACGACGGAGCTGCCTCGCCTCGACCTGACGCGCCGGATCGTCGACGCGATCGTCGAGCACGCCGCCGGCAGCGACGTGCGCGCTCCTGCGGCGAGCCTGCCGGGCCTGCTCGTGCGTGAGAGGCGCGAGCCGCCGCACGTCACGTCGATGGAGCGCGCGGCCGCGGCGGGGCGCTGGGGCGTCTGACGTCCGAGGAGGTGGTGCTCGGCAGTTGTTCGGCCGTCGCACGGGACCCGAGCCCGCACGGCGGATGTCCGTGCCCTGTCGCAGCATGGTCGTCATGCCCAGCACGTCGACCATGAACCGTGTCCTCGTCGTCCTCGTCGCCGCGGGTGTCGCCGTCACCGCAGGGTGCGGTGCCGCGCCGCGGGAGGCGCCGACGGCGGTCCCCACCGCGAGCAGCACCCCGGCCCCGACGACCACGCGGTCGCCGACCGCCACGCAGCTGCCGCTCGCACTCGAGGAGCTCGAGGCCCGCTACGACGCCCGCCTCGGCGTGCACGCCGTCGACACCGGCACCGGTGCCGCGGTCGCGTGGCGCCCCGACGAGCGGTTCGCGTACGCGTCGACGATCAAGGCCCTCGCGGCCGGCGCGGTCCTCGACCTCGTCGGCGTGGACGGGCTTGCCCGCGAGGTCCCGGTCCGGGCCGAGGACATCGTGACCTACTCGCCGGTGACGGAGACGCGCGTCGGGGGCACGATGACGCTCGCCGAGGTGGCGGAGGCGGCCGTGACGCGCAGCGACAACACCGCCGGCAACCTGCTCTTCGAGGTGCTGGGCGGCCCTGCGGCGCTCGACGAGGCGCTCGCGGTCCTCGGCGACGACGTCACCGTCGTCGCCCGCACCGAACCCGACCTCAACGAGGCCACGCCGGGTGACGAGCGCGACACCACGACGCCGCGGGTGCTGGCCGCGGACCTGCGCGAGTACGTCCTCGGAACGACGCTCACGGACGACGAGCGGGCCGTCCTCACCGCCTGGCTCACCGGGACGCAGACCGGCGACACCCTGGTGCGCGCCCTGCTGCCTGCCGACTGGGTGGTCGGCGACAAGTCCGGCACCGGGGGCTTCGGCACCCGGAACGACGTCGCGGTCGTGTGGCCGACGGACGGTGCACCGATCGTGGTCGCCGTCATGTCCGACCGTGCGGAGCGCGACGCCGAGCCCGACGACGCCGTCGTCGCCGAGGCGGCGGCAGCCGCGGTCGCGGCCCTCGGGCGGTCCTGACGTCGCGCCTCGTCCGGCTGTCGCCGAACGCTCAGCGCACGGACGCCACGTACCGGTGGTCGGCTGCCCGTAGCCGCTCGACCAGCACGTCGCCGACGGCCGTCGCGGGCGTGAGCGACCCGGCACGGTCCGGGAGCCGGTCGCCGTCCAGCGCCAGGGCGAGCGCCGCCTCCCCGAGCATCACGGCCGTCGCGGAGTAGCCGGGGTCACCCCGGCCGGCGGCCAGCGCGCGGTAGTGCTGACCGGTCGTCGTCACCGCGTGGAGGTCCATGCGGAACCACCCGGCGCGCCGGGTCTCCGCGTCCGGGCCCGTGCCCGGGGCCGGCAGCACCCGGTCGAGCAGCGCACGCGTCGGTGGCGCCGCCAGCGCCGCGAGCGCGAGCGGCAGCCCGACCGTCAGCCCGGCGGCCCTCGCCGCCCCGCGCAGCCCGGAGCCGGTCGCCGCCACCTCCTGGTAGCGCAGCTCGCGGCCGTACGCCCAGCCTTGCAGCGCGTTCGACCGCCGCACCACGCGCGTGTTGAACGACCCCATCGGCGACGTCGCGACCCAGCGGCCGTCGACCGTGCGCCCGGGCGCCGGGGTGTCCGAGGGCTGCGGCACGTCCGGCTCGGCGGTGCGGTCGGGACTCAGGGAGAACGGGTCGGCGAGCAGGCGGCGGACTGCCGGGTCCCGTCCGGCCAGCTCGGCGATGCCGCGCGCCGACGCGACGGTGCCGCCGCTGACACCGCCGCGCGCGCTCGCGACCAGGCGGACGCGCCCCAGCGAGCCGGCGCCGTCGGCGGCGACGCGCCGGTGCAGCACCAGGACGGCGAGGTCGGACGGGACGGCGTCGTACCCGCACGCGTGGACGAGGCGCGCTCCGGTCGCCCGGGCGACCTCGTCGTGCGCGTCGGCGGCCTGCCGGACGAACGGCACCTCGCCGGTCAGGTCGGCGTAGTGGGTGCCGGCGCGGGCGCACGCCTCGACGACCGGAAGCCCGTGCTGCAGGTACGGCCCCACGGTGCTGACCAGGACGCGCGTCGACGCGGCCAGCGCGCGCAGGGACGGCGCGTCGTCGGTGTCCGCGACGAGGACCGGCCACGCGTGGGCGCGCTCGGGAAGCGCCGCCCGCGTCCGTACCAACCTCTCGTGGGACCGTCCTGCCAGCGCGATGCGGGTCCCGGCAGGGGCCTGCCGCGCGAGGTGCTCGCACAGGAGCGTCCCGACGAACCCGGTCGCCCCGAGGACGACGACGTCGTGCTCGCGTGCGGTGCCGACCATCCGGTCAGCGTGTCGCCGCCCGCGGGGGAGTGCAACCGCGGGCGTCGCCGACGGTCGTGACGAAGCGGTCCAGCACGGCGACCCAGCGGTCGCGGGCCTCGTCCTTCGCCGCGGGCGTGGGCAGGCCGGTCTGCGTCGCGACGAGCGTGGCCGTGGCGCCACCGCGTGGCTCGCTCGTCACGGCGACGGGCCACCCCTCGCGCGAGCGGGCGCGCCAGGTGATCCGCCGTTCGGTGCCGCTGACGCGCGGCTCGCCGACGACGCAGTCGCGGACCTCGTCGTCCTCGGTGGCGAAACGCGTCCACGCCGCCATGAGGTCGGTCATGTCCCACGGCGTCGCTCGGCTCACGCTGGTCTGGAACGTGCCGTCCGACCGCTGCCCGGGCGGCCGCCGGCCGATGTGCTGCTCGTACGCGACGGTCACGGACCGGGCCCACCACGCGGCGGAGGGCGTCGTGCCCTCCATCTCGGCGGTCACGCGTCCGGCGATCGTGCCGTGGTCCGGCCGCGCGGCACCCCACGACCCCAGGAGCCCGAGCCACGCGTCCCAGGTCCGGCCCGTCGCGCGTTCGAGCTGCTCGATCCGGCGGTTCGCCGTCGTGGTCCCTCCTGCGTCGAGCATGCGCTCTGCACGCGGGGCGACCCGGTCCGGCGGGGCGGTGCCTGCTCAGCCGTGCAGGACGGTGAGCACGGGCCCGTCGTCGCCGAGCACGTGCGTGCCGGCCGTCGAGAAGCCGTGCCGCTCGTAGAACGGCAGGTTGCGTGGATCGGTCGTGCCGAGCCACGGCGTGCCGGTGACGTCGCGCAGGGCGCCGATGCCGTGGTCGAGCAGCTCGCCACCCCGACCGCGCGACTGGTGCGCCGGGTGCACCGCGAGGTAGTTGAGGTAGGGGCCGGGGGTCGTCGGGGCGAGGGCGCCCGCACCACCCAGCGCGCCGAGCACCTGCGTCGCCCTGCGCGCGCCGACGAGGGCGCGCAGCACGCCGGCGGGTGACGGCAGCGTCGAGGTGGCGGACGTGGCGGCGACGTCGGCACCCGGCAGCCGCCACGCCGCGACGGCGACCGGGACGTCGTCGACCGCCAGGACGTCGACCCGACCGGCCGCCAGGTAGCGCTCGAGGGACGGGCCGAGCCAGGCCGCGCACGCCTCGGTACGGGTCTCGTCGTCCGGCAGCACCCAGCGCATCAGCGGGTTGTCGTCGTAGGCCAGCGCGCACACCGTGCGCAGGACCGGCAGGTCGGCGTACGTCGCGGTGCGGACGTGGCTCACGGAGGAACGCTAGCGCGTCGCCGTCGGGTCCGTCGGGGGCCGGTGACGTAGGTTGGCGTCCGTGAGAACCGCCGTCTGCCCCGGGTCGTTCGACCCGATCACGCTGGGTCACGTGGACGTCGTCCGGCGCGCCCGGTCGATGTTCGACGAGGTCGTGGTGGCGGTGGCGCACAACGCCTCGAAGCGGTCGCTGCTGCCGCCCGACGAACGGGTCCGGCTGGCGGCGGACGCGCTGGCGGGGTGGGAGGGCGTGCGGGTCGTGTCGACGGACGGGCTGCTCGTCGACCTCGTGCGGGACGTCGGGGCGTGCGCGGTCGTCAAGGGCCTGCGCAGCGGCGCGGACCTCGACGCGGAGCTCGCGATGGCACTGATGAACCGGCACCTGTCCGGCGTGGAGACGGTCTTCGTCCTGGGCGACCCGGCGCGTGCGCACATCGCGTCGTCCCTGGTCAAGGACGTGGCACGGCACGGCGGGCCGATCGACGACATGGTGACGCCCGAGGTGGCGGCAGCGGTGCGACAGGCACTGGCACCGTCCCCGGGCGTCGGGGGAGAGGACGGACGATGACCGAGCACGTGGACGACGGCGTGGAGCGGACGGAAGGTGTCGGCGGTGTGCTCGACGCGCTCGAGGACGCGGTGACGCAGGCACGGGCGATGCCGATGTCCTCGTCCGTCCTGGTGAACCGGGCGGAGATCCTGGAGCTGGTCGACCAGGTGCGCGCGGCGCTGCCGTCCCAGCTGCACCAGGCGGACGAGGTCCTGGCCGACGCGGACGCCGCGCGCGCCGCGGCGCAGGCGGAGGCCGACGCGCTCCTGGCCCGTGCTCGCAGCCGTGCGGCCGCGCTCGTGGAGCAGGAGAGCATCGTGACGGCGGCCCAGTCGCGGGCTGCCGAGATCCTCGCCGAGGCGCAGGAGACGGCCGAGGCGCTGCGCCGTGACGCGGACGACTACTGCGACCGTCGGCTCGCGGACTTCGAGATCGACCTGGGCAAGGTGCTGTCGCAGGTGCAGGCAGGACGCGCGAAGCTCGCGGGCCGGCTGGTCCCGGGCGAGAACGCGTAGCGGCTGCGGCCACGGCGGGCGACACCGGTTTGGGACAGCGCACCACGTGCCGTAGAGTTCTCGGTTGGTCCTGCCGGTCGTGGCGTGGGCCGAGCCGTCATTGCCGCAACTAGGTGCCGCGCGCCCGCGCACGGTGCCGCCTGGAAACGAGGGGACCGGACCGTGCGCCCATCCCACCTCGATCCCAGCTCGCCGTTCGTGCTCGAGACACACGAGCTCGGACGACGTCCGGGATCGATGCGGACGGTGCAGCGGACGGTCGCGGCACCTGACGAGCTCGGCAGCGGCATGATCGGCATCCCTGCCGGGAGCGACCTGGAGCTGGATCTTCGGCTCGAGGCGGTCATGGAAGGGGTCCTGGTCTCCGGATCGATCCGCGGCGAAGCCGTCGGGGAGTGCGTGAGGTGCCTGGAGCAGGTGGTCGAGCCAGTCGACGCGCCGCTGCAGGAGCTGTACGTGTACCCCGAGCGTGCCGACGCCGCGGCGGCGAGCGGTGACGAGGACGAGGACGTGCGTGAGCTGGAGGGCGACCTGGTCGACCTCGAGCCCGCGCTGCGTGACGCGGTCGTGCCCGCGCTGCCCTTCCGGCCCCTGTGCCGGGTGGACTGCCCGGGCCTGTGCTCCGAGTGCGGGGCGCGGCTCGCCGACGACCCGGACCACGCGCATGAGACGATCGACCCCCGGTGGGCGGCCCTCGGCGGCCTGCAGGGCACAGACGACGAGAAGAGAGAGAGCTGACCGTGGCGGTTCCGAAGCGCAAGATGTCGCGCAGCAACACCCGTGCGCGTCGGTCGCAGTGGAAGACCACTGCCACGACGCTCACCACCTGCCCCCAGTGCAAGTCGCAGACGCGCCCGCACATCGCGTGCCCGTCGTGCGGTGCGTACAACGGCCGTCGCTACGTCGAGGCCGTGCGCAGCGAGCACGAGGCCGTCTGACCGACACGGCCACGATGACCGGCACACCCGTCGACACCGACGTCGCGTGAGCACGGCAGCGCAGTCGCTCCTCGAGAAGCGGGGGGGGCCCCCCGCCCCCCCCCCGCGGGGGGGCGCCCCCGCCCCCCCCCCCGGCGCCCCCCCGATGACCGGCACACCCTTCGACACCGCGGTCGCGTGAGCACGGCAGCGCAGTCGCTCCTCGAGAAGCTCGGGGTCCACCTGGACCCCGAGCTTCTCGTGCTCGCCCTGACGCACCGCTCGTTCGCCCACGAGGCCGGCGGCATCCCCACCAACGAGCGCCTGGAGTTCCTGGGCGACACCGTGCTGGGGCTCGTCGTCACCGAGCACCTGTACCGGGCCCACCCCTCGCACTCCGAGGGCGACCTGGCCAAGATGCGCGCGGCCACCGTGTCGCAGCGCGCCCTCGCTCGGGTCGCCCGCACCCTCGACCTCGGCGACTACGTGCTGCTGGGCAAGGGCGAGCTCGCCACCGGCGGCAAGGACAAGGACTCGATCCTGTCCGACACGCTCGAGGCGATCTTCGGCGCGGTCTACCTCTCCCACGGCCTCGAGCCGGCGCGCGAGCTGGTCGACCGCCTGGTGAGCCCGACCCTGGCGGCAGCAGCCGACCTGGGCGCCGGCCTCGACTGGAAGACCTCCCTGCAGGAGCTGTCCGCCGCGCTCGGGCTCGGTGCCCCGTACTACGAGGTCACGGGCGAGGGCCCCGACCACGCCCGGACGTTCACGGCCCGGGCGGTCGTGGGCGGCGAGGTCCGCGGGAGCGGCACCGGACCGGCCAAGAAGGTCGCGGAGCAGGAGGCCGCCGCAGCGGCGTGGACCACCCTGAGCGCGCTGCGCGACGCCGCAGCGTCCGACGCCGCGACGGCCGACGCCGCGACGGCCGACGACGTGACCGCCGACGACGTGGCCGCCGACGACGTGGCCGCCGACGACGTGGCCGCCGACCCGCGCTGACGCGTGCCCGAGCTCCCCGAGGTCGAGACCGTCCGTGACGGGCTCGAGCGGCACGTGCTCGGCCGCACCGTCGTCGGTGTCGAGGTGCGGCGGGACTACTCCGTGCGCCGGCACGACGGCGGCCCGGTCGACCTCGCCGCGCGCCTGACGGGACGACGCCTGGAGGCCGCGGTGCGGCGCGGCAAGTTCCTGTGGCTGCTCCTCGACACCGGGGCGCGGCAGGGTGACGACGCCCTGCTGGCGCACCTCGGGATGAGCGGGCAGCTGCTGGTGCGTGGGCCCGGCCCCGCGGCTGCGCCCGGCCCGGCGGGCTGGGTCGACCACCCGCACCTGCGCGTGCGGTTCGCCCTCGACGACGGGTCCGCCCTGGACTTCGTGGACCAGCGCACGTTCGGGCACCTGTCGGTGCCGGACCTGGTCCCCACCGCGGACGGGGCGCCCGGTGGGCGCGGCTCGCCGCGCGCCGTCGTGCCGGCGCCCGTCGCGCACATCGCCCGCGACCTGCTTGACCCCGCGCTGGACCGCCCGGCCCTCGTCGACGCCGTGCGGTCCCGGCGCACGGAGCTCAAGCGCGCGCTGCTCGACCAGACGCTCGTGTCGGGCATCGGCAACATCTACGCGGACGAGGCGCTCTGGCGGGCGCGGCTGCACGGCGCCCGTCCCACGGCGACGCTGCGACGCGCCGAGGTGACGCGCGTCCTGGACGCCGCCGCGGAGGTCATGTCCGAGGCGCTGGCCCAGGGCGGGACGAGCTTCGACGCGCTGTACGTGAACGTGAACGGGGCGTCGGGCTACTTCGACCGGTCCCTGGCCGTCTACGGCCAGGAGGGCGGCCCGTGCCCGCGGTGCGGCACGCCCGTGCGGCGCGACGCCTTCGCCAACCGCTCGTCGTTCAGCTGCCCGCGCTGCCAGCCGCGGCCCCGGCGCCCACGCGTCTGACGCCGCTCAGCGCGGCACGACGTTGCGCAGGGGGCGGTCGGCCAGGAAGAGGTCGACGTTCTGCGCCACCAGGTCCTGCCAGCCGACCGGGCGCCCGCCGGCCGCGTGCGGGCTGATCAGCACGTCCGGCTCGTCCCACAGCGGTGAGTCCGCCGGCAGCGGCTCGGTGGCGAGCACGTCGAGCGCCGCGCCCGCGACGGTGCCCGCGCGGACCGCGGCGAGCAGCGCGTCCTCGTCGAGCGTGGAGCCGCGGCCCGCGTTGACGACCCACGCGCGGGACGGCAGCAGCCCCAGCACCCGCGCGTCGATCGCACGGTGGGTCGCGTCGAGCGCCGGGAGCAGGCCGATGAGCACGTCGGTCGTCGGCAGGATCCCCGGCAGGTCGGCGGGCGTCACCACGCGCACCCCGTGGCGCACCCCCGCCGTGGTCGCCACGCCCGTCACGCGGGCCCCCAGACCCGTCAGGAGGGGCGCCAGCCGCGCCGCGATCGAGCCGAAACCCCAGACGGTGACGTGCGCGTCCGTCAGGGTGCGCACCCGCCCGGGGTCGTGCAGGGGCTGCAGGCCGCCGAGCTCGGCGGCCCAGCGGTGCGCCGCCTGCGCCCGGACCATGGCGGGAACGCTGCGCAGGCAGGCCAGCGTCAGCGCCAGGACGTGCTCCGTGACGGTCGCGTCGTGCAGGCCGCGTCCGTTGGTGATGACGGCCTCGGGGGCGAACCCCGCGGCGAGGACGGCGTCGGGCCCCGCCGCCAGGGTCTGCACCCACCGCACGTGCGGCGCGGCGGCGGCGAGCTCCGCCAACCGGTCGGCGGGGTTGCCCCAGACGACGATCGCGTCGGCGTGCGCGGCCTGCGGCGGGGGCGCTGCGGCGACGTCGTAGGGGACCGGCACGACGCCCGCCGGCAGGGGCGGCGCGCCGTCGACGGACGTGGGCAGGAGGATCGTGGTCACGGGTCGATACGATGCCAGTGTGTCAGCCACGAGCCAGTCGACGCCGCCGCCCGCACCGGGTGCTCGGCCCGGGCCCATCTCCGTCATGATCGTCGACGACCACGAGGTCGTCCGCCGCGGCATCGCCGAGGTCGTCGAGCGCACCGACGGCATGACCGTCGTCGCCGAGGCCGGGTCCGTCGCCGACGGCGTCCGGCGCGCCAACCTCGTCCGGCCGCAGGTCATGCTCGTCGACCTGCAGATGCCGGACGGCACGGGCATCGACCTCATCCAGGCGGTCCGCGAGACGCTGCCCGAGGCGCGCGCCATCGTCCTGACGTCGTTCGACGACGACGACGCGCTCGCGGCGGCGCTCGACGCCGGGGCGGCCGCCTACCTGCTCAAGAGCGTGCGCGGGGCGGAGATCACCGACGTGATCCGCGCTGTCGCGGCCGGACGCACGCTGCTCGACGACCGCACGGTGGCCCGCCGCCGCGCCGGGCACGAGGACCCGACGGAGTCGCTGACGCCCAGCGAGCTGCGCGTCCTGGACCTCATCGGTGAGGGCATGTCCAACCGCGAGATCGCCGAGCGTCTCGGCGTCGCCGAGAAGACGGTGAAGAACCACATCACGTCGCTGCTGGCGAAGATGGGGCTGCAGCGGCGCACGCAGGTCGCCGCCTGGGTGGCGTCGCGCAAGAACTCCGGCTGGCGGGCCGAGCCCGGGCACTGACGGGCCCGCGGCGCACCGCCGGACGGTGCGCCGCAGGCGCCGCCCGTGCGCCCACGGCGCCCGGTCAGCCGAGCGGCGCCTGCCACATGAGCAGCGTGCCCGTTCCGCTGGGTGCGGTGCCGATGCTGAACGTCCCGCCGTGCTGCCGCGCGCGGGCCGCGAGGTTGCCGGTCCCGGAGCTGCGCTCCCGGCCGGCAGGCAGGCCCACGCCGTCGTCCTCGACGTCGACCTCCACCGAACCGGTCGGACCCGACCCGCGCACCGCGACGCGCACGGTGACCGACGACGCCTGCGCGTGCCGCGCGGCGTTGGCCAGCCCTTCGCGCACCACCGCCACCACGTCGTCCGTCAGCTGCTGCTCGAGGCGTTCGTCGAGGTGGTCCTGCGCGTCGGCGTCGTCCTGCGACAGGTCCTCGCCGTCGAGCGAGAGCACCAGGGACGGGGCGAAGCCCAGGCCGGTGCGGGCGAGCGACGCCTCGCGGCGCAGGCGCTCGACCAACCCCGTGGCGGCGTCCGGGTCACGCAGCGCGTAGACGATCTGCCGGATCTGCCGCACCGAGCTGTCGACGTTGTCCAGCGCCTCCTCGACGATGCTCGTGAGCTCCTGGGGGTCGACGCCGCGCGCCGCCCGGCGGCGCACGGTCTCCAGCTGCATGCCGGTCGCGAACAGCTGCTGGATGGCCAGGTCGTGCAGGTCCCGTGCGATGCGCTCGCGCTCGTCGAGGAGGGCCGCGACGTCCTGCGCGTGCCGGGCCTCGGCGAGCACGTACGCGAGCGCGGCCTGGGCGGCGAACGACTCGGCGGTGGCCAGGTCCCGCTCGTCGAACGGGGTGCGGCCGATGCGGCGCAGCAGGACGAGCACGCCGACGCCGCGGCCCGAGGAGTGCAGCGGGGCGAACATCGCCGGGCCGAAGGCGCGCATCTCGTCGACCTTGACGGTCCGCGACGCGGACAGGGACGGCGTGAGCAGCCCGCGCCCCTCCTCGAGGACCGTCCAGGCGCGCCCGCCGCGGGGCATGACCAGGCCCGTCAGCTCGGCCGCGTGGTAGCCGTCGGCCAGCTCGATGAACAGCTCTCCGCCCATGCCGGGCAGGGCGAGCGCGGCGGTGTCCGCACCGGCGACCTCGCGCGCGGTGCGCGCCACGTGCTCCAGCGCCGACTCCTCGTCCACGCCCTCGAGGAGCATGGTGGTGATGTCCTGGCCGGCGCGCAGCCAGTGCTCACGACGCTCCGCCTCGGCGTAGAGCTGAGCGTTGGCGACGGCGACCCCGGCGGCGGCGGCCAGGGCGAGCACCATCCGCTCGTCGCCCACGGTGAACGCGCCGCCGCCCTCCTTCTCCGACAGGTACAGCTGGCCGAAGACGTGCTCGCCGACCTTCACCGACGCCCCGAGGAACGACCCCATGGACGGGTGGTGGGCGGGCCAGCCCTGGAACGCCGGGTGCTGGGTCAGGTCGTCCAGCCGCAGCACGCCCTCGTGGGGGATCTGCCCCAGGACGCCGTGCGCGTGCGGGGGGTGCCGCAGCATCCGGGCCACGGCCGTCGGCACGCCGGTGTAGACGAACGTCGTCGAGGTCCCCGAGTCGTCCAGCACGTTGATCGCGCCGTACCGGGCGTGCGTCAGCTCGGCGCTGACCTGGACGAAGCGGTCGAGGACGGCCGACAGCTCGAGGTGCCCGGCGACCGCCAGCATCGCGCCGAGCAGGTCCGTCAGCGCGTCCCCGGTCAGGAGAGCGGGCGGCGGTGGGCGGTCGGAGATGACCCCGTGCTCGAACGGCGTCCCCGCCGTCGGCAACCTGCCGGGCACCTCCCGCATCTCGCCCCGGTACTCGTTCACGACGTCTCCTGCTGCTCGGCCTGCACGGCCTCACGGTAGCCCGGCACGCGCGTGACCAGCTCCGCGTGCGTGCCGCGCGCCGCGACCCGCCCGCCCGCGAGCCACAGCACCTCGTCGGCGGCGGTCAGCGGTGCGAGCCGGTGGCTGACGACGAGGACGCCCCGGGCCCGGCCGTCGCGCGTCGGTGGCGCGTGCCACAGCTCGTCCAGGAGGGCGTCCGCGGTGGGGGCGTCGAGGTGCTCGGCGGGCTCGTCGACGAGCAGGAGCAGGGCGTCGCTCAGCAGCGCGCGGGCCAGCAGCAGACGCCGGCGCTCGCCGCCGGACACCGTGCGGGCGTCGGAGCCCACGATCGTGTCGAGCCCGTCGGGCAGGCCGGCCAGCCACGGGCCCAGACCCGCGCGGCGCAGGGCGTCGGTGGCCTCGTCGGGCGACACGTCGCCGCGCGCGACGCGCAGGTTCTCCAGGACGGAGGTGCCGAAGACGTGCGCGTCCTCGCTCGTCATGACGACGTCGCGCACGACCCGCTCACGGCCGGCGACCGCCAGCGGCGACCCGTCGAGGGTGACCTCGCCCTCCACGGGCGGCAGCAGTCCCGCGAGCGTGAGCAGCAGGGTGGTCTTGCCCTCGCCGCTGGGTCCGGCGACGGCCAGCCGGCGGCCCGGCGACAGCGTCAGGTCGACCCCGGTGAGGACCGCGGGACGCCCGGGCCAGCCGCAGGCCAGACCGCGCGCGACGAGCCTCGGGGCACCCGCGGTGCCCGACGGTGCGGGCGCCGGTGCGGACGGCCGCGGCGCCACGGCGGTCGGGGCAGACGGCTCCGCGGTCCCGCGCGCGTCGTCGGCGTCGTCGAGCAGCGCCAGCACGCGCGCCGCGGCGGCGCGCGAGCGCTGCACCTGCACGGCCGCCGCCGGCAGCAGCGAGGTCGCCTCGAACGCGGCCAGGGGCGTCAGCACGATCACCGCCAGCTCGACCGGGGCGAGCAGCCCCGCCCGGACCGCCGGCACGCCGGTGACGAGCGCCGCCAGGACGGCCGCGCCGACGGCGAGCTGGCCGATCGCCGCCGCCACCGCCGCCGGGCGCGCCCCCGCGTCCGTGGCACGCGCCAGGTCCGCGTCCGCGGCCCGCAGCGCGTCGAGCTCGCCGCCCAGGCGCCCCGAGACGGCCAGCGGACCGGCGTCGTCGAGCACGCCCAGCGACGTGGCGCTCATGCGCGCGCGGGCCAGGACGCCGCGCTCCTCGGTCGTCCGGGCGCCCCGGGCCGCGAGCCAGGGGGCGAGCACGCCCGCCGCCAGCAGGCTCAGCGCCAGCGCGAGCCCCGCCGGTGGCCAGAACAGGGCCATCGCGACCGACGTGCCCACGCCGAGGGTCACCGCGACGCCCGCCGGGAGCAGCCCGCGGACCACGACGTCGCCCACGGCGTCGACGTCGGCACCGACCCGCGCGAGCAGGTCCCCGCGGCGCACTCCCAGCAGGGCGCGGGGCGAGCCCGCGGCGAGCCGCTCGTAGAGGGTGGTGCGCAGGTTCGCCATGCCGCGCAGCGCGACGTCGTGCGACACGAGGCGCTCCAGGTACCGCATGAGGCCGCGCCCGATGCCGAAGGCGCGGACCGCCACGGTGGCGACCGAGAGCTCCAGCACGGGCGGCATCTGGGACGCGCGGGCGATGAGCCACGCCGAGACGGCGGCGAGCGCGACCGCGCACCCGAGCGCGAGGGTGCCGAGCAGGACGGCCAGCGCGACGCGCCGCGGGTTCACGTCGAGCAGGCGGACCGCGCGTCGCAGCGTGCCCCGCGGCGGCGGGGTCGGCCCGTCGACGGCCGGGGGAGCGGTGGTCGGGGGAGCGGTGCTCATCGCGTCACCTGCTCGGTGACCGTGGCCGAGGAGACGACGTGCACCAGGTCGTCCGCGCGGCTCGCGAGGGACGCGCGGTGGGCGACGAGCAGCACGGCGCAGCCCGCGGCCCGCAGCGCGTCGAGCGTCGCCAGGACCACCTGCTCGCCGGCGGCGTCCAGGTGGGCCGTGGGCTCGTCGAGCACGACCACCGGGCTGGGACGCAGCAGCGCCCGGGTCAGGGCGAGCCGTTGGCGCTGCCCGACGCTCAGTCCCGCCCCGCCGGTGCCCAGGACGGTGTCCCAGCCCGCGGGCAGGGACGCCACGACGGCGTCCAGGCCGGTGAGCGCGGCCGCCCGGTCCCGGTCGCCCGGTGCGGGGGACCCGAGCACCTCCTCGACCGTCCCCGGCTCGAGCACCGGGCGCTGCGGGAGCCAGGTGACCTGACGCCAGTAGCCGTGCAGGTCCACGTCGCTCAGCGCGGTCACCGTGCCGTCCGCCGCCACGAGCTCGACGCGCCCCTCGTCGGGGGGCAGCAGGCCGAGCAGCACCTCGACGGTCGTGGACTTGCCGACGCCCGACGGCCCGACGAGCGCGACCACCCGCCCGGGGCGCAGTGCGACGTCCACGGGGGCCGGCGCCCAGCCGCCCCGGGCGCGCACGGCGACCCCGCGGGCCCGCACGACGCCGGCCGTCAGGTCGGGAGCTGGCCGGGTCCCGGCGGCCGGCACGGGGACCTCGAGCACCGCGAAGGCGCGGTCCGCGGCGGCGACGCCGTCGGTGGACGCGTGGAAGTGCAGGCCGACCTGGCGCAGCGGGTTGAACACCTCCGGTGCCAGCACCAGCACCGCGAGGCCCGTCACGAGGTCGAGGTGGCCGTACACGAGCCGCAGGCCGATGCCGACCGCCACGAGCGCGACGGAGAGCGTGGTGAGCAGCTCGAGGACCATGCCCGAGAGGAAGGCGATCCGCAGGGTGCCCATGGTGGCCCGGCGGTGCGCGTCCCCCAGGTCACGGACGCGGGCGGCCGGTCCGCGCTCGCGCCCGAAGGCCCGCAGCGTCGTCAGGCCGGCCAGGAGGTCGAGCACCTGCGCGCCCAGCCGCTGCATGACCGCCAGGCCACGCTCGGAGCGTCCCTGCGTCATGACGCCCACGAGCCACATGAACAGCGGCACGAGCGGCACGGTGCCCGCGAGGATCGCTGCCGACACCCAGTCCAGCCCGAGGACGACGAGCAGCGTCGCCGGCGTGAGCGTGGCGGCCAGCACGAGCTGCGGCAGGTAGCGCACGAAGTACGGCTCGAGCGCGTCGAGGCCGCGGGTGGCCAGGGTCACGAGGCTCGCGCCGTCGGTCGGTGCCGCGCGCCGTGGCCCGACCGCGGCGGCGTGCGCGACGACACGCTCGCGCAGCTCGGCGACGGCGCGCGTCGCGGCCCGGTGCGCGTAACGCTCCTGCGTCCCGGCCACGAGCGCCCGTGCGACGACGACGAGCACCAGCCACCCGGCGAGCGGGGCGACCTGCGCGAGCGTCGCCCCGTCCGCGACGGCGGATCCCAGGGCGTGCGCCAGCAGCAGGGCCTGGGCGACGACGAGCCCGCCCGTCAGCACTCCGAGCGCGACCGTGAGGGCGAGGTAGCCCCGGGCTGCCCGTGCGTACCGCAGCAGGCGGGGGTCGAGGGGCTTCACACCGTCCAGCAGATCATGCTCAGGACCGCGAGACCACGCGCTCGAACGTGAGCCCGGTCGCCTCGGGGATGTGCTCGATGGTCAGCCGCTTGCGGAAGACCCAGTAGGTCCAACCCTGGTACAGCAGCACGATCGGCGTGAGGATCACCGCCACCCAGGTCATGACCGTCAGGGTGTAGTCGGTGGACGACGCGTTCTCGACCGTCAGCGAGTTCGCCGGGTCGAACGCGGGCATCACGTCGGGGAACATCGAGCCGAAGATCAGCACCACGGCGGCGACGATCGTCACGACGGAGGCGCCGAACGCCAGGGCCTCGCGGCGCTGCCGCGTCGCGACCACGACGAGGACGAGCGCGACGGCGGCGACCAGCACGGCCGCCCACGTCCAGGCCTCGCCGCTGTAGGCGACCTGCGCCCACACGGCCCACACGCCCGCCGCGAGCAGCGTGACGACCGAGCTGCGGGCCGCGAACGTGCCCGCCCGCTCGCGCATCTCGCCGTCGGTCTTCATCGCGAGGAAGATCGCGCCGTGCGTGAGGAAGATGCTGAGCGTCACCACGCCGCCGAGCAGGGCGAACGGCGAGAGCAGCGCGAAGAACCCGCCGACGTACTGGTGGTTCGCGTCCAGCTCGACGCCGCGCACGAGGTTGGCGAACGCGACACCCCAGAGAAGGGCGGGGACGAACGAGCCGAAGATCAGCGCCCGGTCCGCCCAGGTGCGCCACTGCGGGGAGTCGATCTTGCCGCGCCACTCGAACGCGACGACGCGCACGATCAGCGCGATGAGGATGAGGAACAGCGGCAGGTAGAACCCGGAGAACAGGGTGGCGTACCACTCGGGGAACGCGGCGAACGTCGCTCCGCCGGCGGTGAGCAGCCACACCTCGTTCCCGTCCCACACGGGGCCGATGGTGTTGATCATCAGCCGGCGCTCCTTCTCGCGGCGCAGCTTGTCGCCCCGCGGCAGGATCGCGAGCAGCATGCCGACACCGAAGTCGAAGCCCTCGAGGACGAGGTAGCCGGTCCACAGGACCGCGATGAGGAGGAACCAGACGACGGGGAGGTCCATGACGGGCTCCTCAGTAGGCGAAGGACAGCGGACGGGTGGTCCCGTCGGCGTCGTCGGCGGGCGGGTTGGCCTCGGGACTGGGGTCGTGCTCGGTGTCGGCGACGCCCTGGACGGCGTACCGCTTCATGAGCCGGAACCACACGACCATGAGCACGCCGTACAGCAGCGTGAACCCGATCATCGAGAACAGGACCATGCCGGGACTGACGACCTCGCTGACGCCGCGGGCGGTGAGCAGCCACACGCCGTCGACGCCGGACGCGTCGGGGTTGGGCGCCACCACCCAGGGCTGGCGTCCCATCTCGGTGAAGATCCAGCCGAACGCCGAGGCGAGGAACGGGGTCGCGATCGCCGCGAGGCCGAGCCGGCCGAACCACACGTTGCCGGTGACCGACCCCTTGCGGCGCAGCAGCCACAGCGCGGCCAGCGACAGCGCGGCGGACCCGACGCCCAGCCCGATCATGAGGCGGAAGGACCAGTAGGTGACGGCCAGGTTCGGGTAGAACCGCGTGTCCTCGTCGACGCCGGACGAGACGCCGTTGGCCTCGTCCCACTCGGCGATCCACTGCGCGTACTCCTCCTGGAGCTCGTCCACGCCGCGGATGGGTGCGGTGAAGTCGTTGGTCGCCAGGAAGGACGTCAGGCCGGGGATCTCGATGAGGTGCTTCACGTTGGCGCAGTCGTTCGTGAGGTCACCGATCGCGAGGATCGAGAAGGGTGCGCCCTCCTGCGAGGTGCACAGGCCCTCGGCGGCCGCCATCTTGGCCGGCTGCTGCTGGAACATCAGCTTGGCCTGCCAGTCACCCGACAGCGCCACGCCGGCGCCCGAGACGAGCATCGTGACCAGCCCGAGGACCACCGCGGGGCGGTACACGTCGCGTGCCTTGTCGACCTGCCCCGAGCGCACGAGCCGCACCATCCACCAGGCGGCGATGCCGGCGACGAAGGTGCCCGCGGTGAGGAACGCGGCCGCGATGGTGTGCGGGAACGCCGCGAGCAGGGTGGGGTTCGTGAGGACCGCGACGATGTCGGTCATCTCGGCGCGACCGGTCTCCAGGTTGAACGTGGTACCGACCGGGTGCTGCATCCAGGAGTTGGCCGCGAGGATGAAGTACGCGGACAGGTTCGTCGCGATGGCCACGGCCCAGATGCAGGCGAGGTGGATCTTCTTGGGCAGCTTGTCCCAGCCGAAGATCCACAGGCCGAGGAACGTCGACTCGACGAAGAACGCGGCGAGCGCCTCCATCGCCAGCGGAGCCCCGAACACGTCGCCGACGAACCGCGAGTACTCCGACCAGTTCATGCCGAACTGGAACTCCTGGACGATGCCGGTGGCGACACCGATCGCGAAGTTGATGAGCAGGAGCTTGCCGAAGAACTTCGTCAGCCGCAGCCACCGCTCGTTGCCCGTGCGCACCCACGCGGTCTGCATGATCGCGACGAGCGGCGACAGGCCGATCGTCAGCGGCACGAAGATGAAGTGGTAGACGGTCGTGATGCCGAACTGCCAGCGGGCCAGGTCGAGGGCGTCCACGCGGGTCCTCCATGCGTGTGCGAGGGGCAGGGCGTGTGTGCGGCCGGACCGGGTGGGGGCGTGGTCGCAGGACGCGCCTGCACGGCGCGTCTCCTTGGAACGGTAGGCCGGGCGTCCCGGGGCGGCAGGGACGAAGGTCCCGGGTGCTGACGACACGTCGTCAACTCACCCTGGTCATCAGGGGGGTTGTGGCGGGGTCCTGTGCGATACTCGACACGGTCCCGACGTCCACACCGCCGGGACCGACGAGCTCGCCGCACCAGTGACCGTGCAGGCCAGCCGCCGCCCCGCCCTCGGCGGGCTCCAGCCTGGAGCCCCGAGACGGCCTGGCAGGCGATGGCGCCGGAGGGTGCGGCGGCTGCGACCGACGACTTCCGTCGCCGCGCCGGGTAGCACCGCCGTGAGCGACGACCGACCGCCTGGGGGTGCACGTCGTGTGGGCGGGCTCCCCGGTACCCAGGAGCACCCGCTTGCCTCCCGTGAACACCCCCGAGAACTCGTCCGACGCCGACGTCAGCGAGGTCGCCGACGCGGCGCCCCGCAAGCGACGTCGCCGTGTGGTCCGTGACGTCGTCACCCCCGACGCGACGCCCCACGCCCCGGCGTCCGAGGCGGCCGCCGAGCCCGCGGTCGAGCCGGCCCCGGAGCCCGTGGCCGAGGAGCCCGTGGCCCCGGAGCCCGTGGCAGGGGAGCCCGCGGCCGTCGAGCCGCCCGCCGCACCGCCGGCCGCCGCTCCGACGCGTGCGCGCCGGTCGCGCCGCGTGACGCGCACCGTCGTGCTCGACGACGCCCCCGCCGCGGCGGCCGCGCCGCAGCCTGCGGCGGAGCCTGCGCCGGCGGTCGACGTGCCCGAGGCCGCGGCGCCCGTCGCCGAGGACGTCGTGGACGAGGACGCCGACGCCGCTGCCGACACGGCTGCCGACACCGCCGAGGTGAGCGCGCCCGAGGCGCAGGACGCCGACGAGCCCGAGGCCAGTGGTGTGGCCGAGTCCGTGGCCGAGGAGGCCGAGGAGCGCGCACCGCGCCGACGCCGCTCGGGCCGCCGCGGCGGCCGCGCCGGCCGTGCCGCGCAGGACGTCGACGCCGCCGAGGCCACAACAGCCGACGCTGCCGTCGGGTCGGACGACACCGACCCCGGATCTGCGCCGGACGCCGTGCCGGGCGACGTGGCGCCGGGCGACGTGGCGCGCAGCGCCGCCCCGCTCGACGTGCTCGCCGAGCTGGGGCCCGTCCGCACCGCCGACGAGCCCCCGGCCCGCGCCCGCCTCGCCACGACCGCGCTGCTGTTCCAGGCGCCGGACCCCGCGGTCCGCCCGCGGCGCCGCCGGGCGCAGGCCTCCACGGGGTCGCCCGAGGAGATCTCCGGCACCGCGCGCGCCGAGGCCGAGGAGCAGGACGCCCCTGCCGCCGAGGTCACCACGCCCGACGCCGCCCAGCCCGCCCCGGAGGAGGGCTCGGGCCGGCCGCGCCGCCGCCGGGGTCGTGGCCGCCGTGGCGCGTCGGACGTCGAGGAGACGGGCTCGGCCGACGACACGACGTCCGAGCCGACCGACGACGAGGTGACGGACGCGTCCGTCGCCACCGAGGACGCGTCGGACGACGTCGAGCCCGCTACCCCCGAGGGTGCGGACGGCGACGACGAGCAGGACGAGGACGGTGCGTCGGGCCGCCGCCGCCGTCGCCGCGGGGGCCGCGGCCGGCGCGGGCGTGCGGACGCCGGTGGCGACGACGACGCGTCCGACGAGGCCGCCGGTGACGACGACGCGGACGCCGGGTCCGGCACCGACACGGCGGACGACGCCGGTGACGACGAGGGCTCGGGGTCGAGCCGTCGTCGCCGTCGCCGTCGCCGCGGTGCCCGGGGCGACGCGGCGGAGGAGCCGCGCCGCCGGACGTCGGGCGACGAGGTCACCGCGCTGCGCGGCTCGACCCGGCTCGAGGCGAAGCGGCAGCGTCGCCGTGAGGGTCGCGACGCCGGTCGGCGCCGCCAGATCATCACCGAGGCGGAGTTCCTGGCGCGCCGCGAGTCCGTCGAGCGCTCCATGGTGGTGCGCGAGGTCGACGGCCGCACGCAGATCGCCGTCCTCGAGGACGGCGTGCTCGTCGAGCACTACGTCTCGAACCAGGCGCAGGCCTCGATGGTGGGCAACGTCTACCTGGGTCGCGTGCAGAACGTGCTGCCCAGCATGGAGGCCGCCTTCGTCGACGTGGGCAAGGGCCGCAACGCCGTGCTCTACGCCGGCGAGGTCAACTGGGACGCGGCCGGGCTCGAGGGCCAGCCGCGCCGCATCGAGCAGGCGCTGAAGTCCGGCGACGCGGTCCTGGTGCAGGTCACCAAGGACCCGATCGGCCACAAGGGCGCGCGCCTGACGAGCCAGATCACGCTCGCCGGCCGCTACCTCGTGTACGTGCCCGGCGGCGGCATGACCGGCATCAGCCGCAAGCTGCCCGACACCGAGCGCTCGCGCCTGAAGAAGATCCTGCGCGACCTCGTGCCCGACTCGGCCGGCGTCATCGTGCGCACCGCGGCCGAGGGGGCCAGCGAGGACGAGCTGCGCGCCGACGTGGCCCGCCTGCAGGGCCAGTGGGAGGCGATCGAGAAGAAGCGGAAGACCGCGAACGCCCCCGCCCTGCTGCAGGGCGAGCCGGACATGGCGATCCGCGTCGTCCGCGACATCTTCAACGACGACTTCTCCTCCCTGGTGGTGCAGGGCGACGACGCCTGGTCGACGATCTCGACCTACGTGGGCGACCTCGCACCCGACCTGGCGGCGCGCGTCGAGAAGTGGACCGGCACGCAGGACGTGTTCACGGTGCACCGTGTCGACGAGCAGCTCGCCAAGGGCATGGACCGCAAGGTCTGGCTGCCGTCCGGCGGGTCGCTGGTCATCGACCGCACCGAGGCCATGACGGTCGTCGACGTCAACACCGGCAAGTTCACCGGTGCGGGCGGGACGCTCGAGGAGACGGTCACCCGCAACAACCTCGAGGCGGCCGAGGAGATCGTGCGCCAGCTCCGCCTGCGCGACATCGGCGGCATCATCGTCATCGACTTCATCGACATGGTGCTCGAGTCCAACCGTGACCTGGTGCTGCGTCGGCTCGTCGAGTGCCTCGGGCGCGACCGCACCAAGCACCAGGTCGCCGAGGTCACGTCGCTCGGGCTCGTGCAGATGACGCGCAAGCGCGTCGGGCAGGGCCTGGTCGAGGCGTTCAGCGAGACCTGCGAGCACTGCCACGGGCGCGGGTTCATCGTCCACACCGACCCGGTGGGCCGGAACGGGCGACCGGAGACCCCGGCGCAGCAGCCGGCGGCCGAGCAGGGCGAGTCGAAGCGGTCGCGGCGCAAGCGTGCGGCGGCCGACGCGGGCGCCGCGCCCGCCGCTGCGGTGCCGGTGCTCCCGGAGGCGCGCGAGGCGGTCAAGGCCACGCTCGCGACGATCGCCGCCGCGGCGGCCCACGCGCACGAGCACGACGCCGACCGGCCGGAGGATGCGGACGTCGACGTGGCGCCCGACGCGTCGTCCCGCGCCGTCACGCCGGTGGACGCCGAGCAGGCGCCCGCAGCGGCGGAGGACGCCGGCCACGGCGCCGCGACGCTCGACGTCATCGCCGAGCTCGGCGCCGTCGTGCGGGAGCCCCGCCGTCGGCGCGCGACCAGGGTCGCGAGCACGGACGCCCAGCTCGAGCTGCACGCCGTCGCCCCCGAGGTCTTCGCGGTCGACGACGAGGCGGACGAGACCGGCCCGGACGCGCAGGACGCGCCCGCGGACGGTGCCGTGGAGCGCACGGCGGCCCCGCAGCCGGCCGACGACTGACGTCCCCGCACGTGACGCCCGCCACCAGGGCGGGCGTCACGGCGGGGCCCGTTTGACCGGGCGGGAACGGGTCCGTACCCTAGAACGTCGGTGCGTCACGCACGTACCGGGAGGTGGATGTGCCCCCGAGGACACCCTCGGACCCGGGTGCGTCGCACGGCCCCGGTCAGGCGCCGCGGACGACACCGCCGACGCGAACCCCCGCCCTCGTGGCTGGGCGGCGCGCGGGGTCCGGCGGGTCGCGCGGCACCGACGAGCAGGACAGACGTAGCACCGATGAGCAGGTCCGACGAGCAGAGATGAGCAGCAACGTGGTGTACGCGATCGTGAAGGCTGGCGGCCGCCAGGAGAAGGTCGCCGTCGGCGACGTCGTCGTCGTCGACCGCCTCGCCGCCGAGGCGGGGTCGTCGGTCCAGCTGCCGGCGCTCCTGCTCGTGGACGGCGAGAAGGTCACCACCGACGCCGCGGCGCTGGCCAAGGTGACGGTGACGGCGGAGGTCGTGCGGGACGAGAAGGGTCCCAAGATCGACATCCTCAAGTACAAGAACAAGACCGGCTACCGCAAGCGCCAGGGTCACCGCCAGAAGCTGACCCGGCTGAAGGTCACCGGCATCAAGTGAGCCCGCGCCGCTCACGCGGCCGTCCCCCTTTTCGCAGCATCCGGAGAGCAGGTCAGTCATGGCACACAAGAAGGGCGCGAGCTCCTCGCGCAACGGTCGCGACTCGAACGCCCAGCGCCTCGGCGTCAAGCGCTTCGGCGGTCAGGTCGTCAAGGCCGGCGAGATCCTCGTCCGCCAGCGCGGCACCCACTTCCACCCGGGCGACAACGTCGGCCGCGGTGGTGACGACACGCTGTTCGCACTGGCCGCCGGCTCGGTGCTGTTCGGCACGCGTCGTGGCCGCAAGGTCATCGACATCGTGGTCGCCGACGCCTGAGGTCGCGACACACCCCAGCTTCACGGTCGAAGGGGCGCACCGGTACGGTGCGCCCCTTCGGCGTGTGACGATCGAGAGCAGTACCCGCAGAGCAAGGAGGTCCAGCCGTGGCGACGTTCGTCGACCGTGTCGTGCTGCACGCGACCGGCGGTGACGGTGGGCACGGTTGTGCGTCCATCCACCGCGAGAAGTTCAAGCCGCTCGCCGGCCCCGACGGCGGCAACGGCGGCAACGGCGGGTCGGTGATCGTCGAGGTCGACCCTCAGGTCACCACGCTGCTGCCGTTCCACCACCTGCCCCACCGGCGCGCCGCGTCGGGCGGCCAGGGCATGGGCGACCACCGCAGCGGCGCGACCGCCGACGACCTCGTCCTCGGCGTTCCCGACGGGACGGTCGTGAAGTCGCCCGACGGCACGGTGCTCGCGGACCTCGTCGGCGCCGGCGCGCGCTACGTGGTCGCCGCGGGCGGGCGGGGCGGGCTCGGCAACGCCGCGCTGTCCTCGCCGCGTCGCAAGGCCCCGGGCTTCGCGCTGCTGGGGGAGCCGGGCGAGGAGGCGGAGGTCGTCCTCGAGCTCAAGACCATCGCCGACGTGGCGCTGGTCGGATTCCCGTCGGCGGGCAAGTCGAGCCTGGTCGCGGCGATCTCCGCCGCCCGGCCCAAGATCGCCGACTACCCGTTCACCACGCTCGTGCCGAACCTCGGCGTCGTGCAGGCCGGTGACGCGCGCTACACCGTGGCGGACGTGCCCGGGCTGATCCCCGGTGCCTCGCAGGGCAAGGGCCTCGGGCTGGAGTTCCTGCGGCACATCGAGCGCTGCGCCGTCGTGGTGCACGTGCTGGACTGCGCGACGCTCGAGCCGGACCGTGACCCCGTCACGGACCTCGACGTGCTCGAGCATGAGCTCGCCGCGTACGCGGAGGACCTCGCGGTGGCCGCCGGGGGCGTGCCGCTCACCGAGCGGCCGCGCATCGTCGTGCTCAACAAGATCGACGTCCCCGAGGCACGCGAGCTCGCGGACCTCGTGCGCCCCGAGCTCGAGGCACGTGGCCTGCCCGTCTTCGAGATCTCGACCGCGAGCCACGAAGGGCTGCGGCCCTTGACGTTCGCGCTCGCCGAGCGGGTCGCGGCAGCGCGCCGCGCCGCGTCGGCGCCCGAGGCGACGCGCGTCGTGCTGCGTCCCCGCGCGGTGGACGACACCGGCTTCACGGTGAAGCGGCGCGAGGGCGGGGGTCAGGTCTGGTTCGCCGTCCGCGGCGAGAAGCCCGAGCGGTGGGTGCGGCAGACGGACTTCTCCAACGACGAGGCCGTGGGCTACCTGGCCGACCGCCTCGCGCGCGCCGGGGTCGAGGACGCGCTGTACAAGGCCGGGGCCGTGGCGGGTGACGAGGTCCGCATCGGGCCGGACGAGAACGCGGTGGTCTTCGACTGGGAGCCGACGCTGCTCACGGGGTCCGAGCTGCTCGGTGGCCCGCGCGGCACGGACGTGCGCCTGGAGGACCGCGCCCGCCCGACCCGCGGTCAGAAGCGTCGCGAGTACACCGAGCGCATGGACGCCAAGGCGGCCGCCCGCTCCGAGCTGTGGACGGAGCGCGAGCAGGGTGTCTGGACGGATCCGGACGACGCCTGACCGGTGCGCCGCCCGCTCCGGGACCGCCGCGTCCGCGGGTCGGGCGGTGCGCGGGACCGGGGGCGGCGCGGGGCATCATGGGTGCCGTGAGTGCCGCCGCCCTGTTGGGACGTGACCAGCTGCCCGGTGCGGGCCGCATCGTCGTCAAGGTGGGGTCGTCCTCGCTGACGACGCCCGACGGGCACCTCGACCCTGCGCGGCTCGGCGCGGTGGTCGACGTCCTCGCCGCCCGGCGGGCCGCCGGGGCGCAGGTCGTCCTCGTGTCGTCCGGTGCCATCGCCGCGGGCATCGGCCCGCTGGGCCTGGCCGCGCGTCCGCGTGACCTGGCGACGCAGCAGGCCGCCGCGTCGGTGGGGCAGGGGCTGCTGGTGGCGCACTACACGCGCGCGTTCGCGGCGCACGGCCTGACGGTCGCGCAGGTGCTGCTCACGGCCGAGGACACGTGGCGCCGCGGGCAGTACCGCAACGCCCACCGGGCCCTGACGCGGCTGCTGGACCTCGGCGTCGTGCCGATCATCAACGAGAACGACGCGGTCGCGACCGACGAGATCCGGTTCGGTGACAACGACCGGCTCGCGGCCCTGGTGTCGCACCTGGTGCACGCCGACGCGCTCGTGCTGCTCACCGACGTCGACGCGCTCTACACCGGTCCGCCCTCACGTGCCGGCTCCCGGCGGATCGCCGACGTGCAGGCGCTCGACGAGCTCGCGGGCATCGACGTCACGGCCCGGGGCAGCGCGGTGGGGACCGGCGGCATGGTGACCAAGCTGGAGTCCGTCGCCATCGCCACGCAGTCCGGGATCCCGGTGGTGCTCACGTCGGCCGCCCGAGCCGGCGACGCGCTGGCGGGGCAGGACGTGGGCACGTGGTTCGCGGCCACGGGGCGGCGGCGTTCCATCCGGCTGCTGTGGCTCGCGCACGCCGCGCGCACGCGCGGCCGCCTCGTGCTGGACGACGGCGCGGTGCGGGCGGTCGTCGAGCGGCGCACGTCGCTGCTGCCGGCGGGCGTCACCGACGTCGAGGGGACGTTCGAGGCAGGTGACCCCATCGAGCTCGTCGACGGCTCCGGTGCGGTCGTCGCGCGCGGGCTGGTCGCCTACGGCTCGGAGGAGGTCCCGCAGCTGCTCGGCCGCACCACGGCCGACCTGCGGGCCGAGCTCGGCCCGGGGTGGGACCGCGAGCTCGTGCACCGCGACGACCTCGTGCTGGTCCGTCGGCGGCGCTGACGCACTGCGGCTGCCCACGGTGCGGGAGGGGTCGGCGCGCGCGACCCGCGCGCGACTAGCCTGGGTGGCATGACCACGTCGCTGGAGCAGTCGACACCCGCGCTCGTCGACCCCGAGGAGGCGGTGCTCGCCGTCGCGCGTCGCGCCCGGGAGGCGTCCCGTGCCCTGGCGACCGCGACGCGCGCCACCAAGGACGCCGCGCTGCGGGCCATGGCCGACGCACTGGTGGCCGCCACCGACCGCGTGCTGGTCGCGAACGCGCAGGACGTCGACCGGGAGCGCGCCGCCGGGATGTCGCCCGGCCTGCTCGACCGGCTCACGCTGACGCCGGAGCGCGTCGCCGCGATCGCCGACGCCCTGCGCGAGCTCGCGGCCCTCCCGGACCCGGTCGGGGAGGTCGTGCGCGGCTCGACGCTGCCCAACGGGCTGCGGCTGCGGCAGGTCCGCGTGCCGATGGGGGTCGTCGGGATGATCTACGAGGCCCGCCCGAACGTCACGGTGGACGCCGCGGGGCTGGCCCTGAAGAGCGGGAACGCCGTGGTGCTGCGCGGCGGGTCCGCGGCGGCGCGGTCCAACGAGGTCGTCGTGCAGGTCCTGGCCGCCGCGCTGGACGCGCAAGGGCTCCCGGGCGACCTGGTCCAGTCCGTGGACGCCTGGGGGCGGCCGGGGGCCGTCGCGCTGATGCACGCGCGCGGCCTGGTCGACGTGCTCGTGCCGCGCGGGGGAGCGGACCTCATCGCGACGGTCGTGCGGGAGGCCACGGTGCCGGTGATCGAGACCGGCGTGGGCAACTGCCACCTGTACGTCGACGCGAGCGCCGACCACGCCGACGCCCTGGCGATCCTGCTGAACTCCAAGACGCAGCGCGTCGGGGTGTGCAACGCGGTCGAGACGCTGCTGGTGCACCGTGACGTGGCCGACACCTTCCTGCCGGCCGCGCTCACCGCGCTGGCGACGGCCGGCGTGACGGTCCACGGGGACGACGTGACGTTGGCGCACGTGCCGGCGGGTGCTGCCGCGGTCCCCGCGACCGAGGAGGACTGGGGCACGGAGTACCTGTCGCTCGACCTCGCGGTCCGCGTGGTGGAGGACCTCGACGACGCCGTCGCGCACGTGCGCCGCTGGTCCACCGGGCACACCGAGGCCATCGTCACGCAGGACCTGCGTGCGTCGGAGCGGTTCGTGGCGGAGGTGGACGCGGCGGCGGTCATCGTCAACGCGTCGACGCGATTCACGGACGGCGGGCAGTTCGGCCTCGGTGCCGAGATCGGCATCTCCACGCAGAAGCTCCACGCGCGCGGGCCGATGGGTCTGTCCGAGCTGACGACGACCAAGTGGATCGTGCACGGTGACGGCCACGTGCGTCCCTGACCCGCCCGCCCGGCGGTCGGTGGTGATGTACCACGGCCCCGCGTGCGAGACTGGGTGGCCGCGGCGCGGGCCCCTCGCGGGCGCCCGCCGCCACCGACCCGCAGGACCGACGTGAACCCCCAGGAGGACGACGTGCACGCCACCCTCATCGCCGCGGCAGAGACCGCCGCCGAGCACTCCGAGGCGCTGCCGTTCGCGCCGGCCGTCTTCGGTGTCGGCGCGTTCGTGGGGCTCCTGGCGATGCTCCTCGTGACGTACGCCTTCCGCTCCGTCGGGACGCGCCACTGACGGTGCCGGCCACCACGGGGGTCCCTGCCCGCCCACGCCTCGGGGTGATGGGTGGCACGTTCGACCCCGTGCACCACGGCCACCTGGTGGCCGCGAGCGAGGTCGCCGCCCGCTTCGACCTCGACGAGGTCGTGTTCGTGCCGACGGGGCAGCCCACGTTCAAGCAGCACGCGAACGTCTCGCCCGCCGAGCACCGGTATCTCATGACGGTGATCGCGACGGCGTCGAACCCCCGCTTCACGGTGAGCCGCGTGGACATCGACCGCGCGGGACTCACGTACACGGTCGACACGCTGCGGGACCTCAAGACCGAGCGCCCGGACGCCGACCTCTTCTTCATCACCGGCGCGGACGCGATCGCGCAGATCCTCACGTGGAAGGATGCTGCCGAGCTGTTCGACATGGCGCGGTTCGTGGCGGTCACCCGCCCCGGGCACGCGCTGTCGGTGGACGGCCTGCCCGCCGGGCGGGTCGACGTGCTGGAGGTCCCGGCCCTCGCGATCTCCTCGTCCGACATCCGTGCGCGTGCGCGTGCCGCGGAGCCGGTGTGGTATCTCGTCCCCGACGGGGTCGTCCAGTACATCGCCAAGCACAGGTTGTATCGAGGTCGTGATGAGTGAACCCGGAGAGCGTCGCCGCCGTCGTGAGATGGAGCGGGCGGCCCAGGACGGTGGCCAGGGCCCCGGCGCCCCGGCGCCCCCGTCCGACGAGCCGGTCGCACCCGCGTCGCGCCGCGCCATGCGCAGCAGGCTCGTGACCCCGCCCGCGGGGACGTCGTCGGCTGCCGGCGGCGGTACGCCCGCCTGGTCGGCGGGTGCCGGCCAGCCGACCCCGCGGCCCGCGGCGACGGGGCCGGGCACCCCGGCTCCGTCACCGGCGCAGGGTCCGACCACCGGCGACGCGTCCCGCTCGCGACGGTCGTACCGTGACGCGGCCCTCGACCCGACGGCCGGCCCGCGGACGACCGGCGCCACCGCGCCGCGCCCCGGGACGCCGCCGCCCGCGCCGCGCGCCGCGACCCCGCAGCCGCAGCACCGGCCGGTGCCGTCGACGGCACCCCGACCCGCCGCCGCGGGCCCGGCCTGGGGCGGCGCCCCGCAGGGTGCCGGCGCCCCTGCGACGTCGCGCCCGGCCGGTGCCCCCGCACCGTCGTCGCCGGCACGGCCGTGGGCGCAGCCCTCGGCGCAGCCGTCCGGGTCCGCGGCGACATCGCGCCCCGAGGCGCGCACCCCGTGGAACCGGGAGCCGGGCGGCGCCGCCTCGCCGTCCGGTGCGCCCAGCTGGGCGGCGTCCGCGGCCCCGCCGGCACCCGCCGCCCCGCCGGCGGCCACGACCCCGCCGCGTACCTCGGCCTGGGGCTCCGGTGCGCCGGCGGCTCCCGCCGGCCAGCCGTCGGCACCCTGGACGCCCTCGCAGCCCTCGTCCGACGGCCCGCGGCCGACCGGGCCGGCGCCGTCGCTCAGCTCGTTCCAGTCGTCAGCAGCGACCGCACCGCGTACCGAGCCGGCCCCGTCGCGCATCGAGCCCGTGGTGCCGTCGGCCACGGCGTCCGCCGCGTCGACGGCGTCGCCCGTCTGGACGCCGAGCGGTGCCCCGGCCGCACCCGCGGCGCCCCAGCGGGCGGCGGGGGAGCCGCCGGCCGCCGGCTGGCCGCGGACGCCGGCTGCGGTGCCTGACCCCGTCGCCGGCCCCTCCGACGAGAAGCCCGCCCCGCCCTGGGGCGTGTCGCGCCCGCCGTACGACGAGGACGACCTGGACGACGAGGACGACGACGACGAGCCGGGACGGCGGATCCACCCGTACACCTGGCTGCACGTGCTGATCCTGGCCGCCGTGGCCTTCGTGCTCGGCTTCCTCATCATGCTGCTCTACATCCGGACGCGGGGCGCCGACGGCGCCGCCGAGGCTGCGGCCGCCGTGAGCGGCTGGGTCACGAGCCGCGCCGGCCCGCTCTGAGCGACGGCACCGGCCGGCCTGCCCCGCCGGGTTCGGCAGTGCCGCGCCCGGCACCACCGCATCCCGGCACCACCCGTACCACCGCATCCCGCGGCGGCGGCCTCCCCGGCCGCGCCGCCCCCCGACCCCCAGGAGCCCACGTGTCTGCGAGCCCCCGCGCGATCGAGCTGGCCCACGCCGCCGCCCGCGCCGCATCCGACCTCAAGGCGCAGGAGATCATCGCGCTCGACGTGAGCGAGCAGCTCGTCCTCACCGACGTCTTCCTCATCGCCTCCGGGACGAACGAGCGGCAGGTCGGCGCGATCGTCGACGCCGTCGAGGAGTCCCTGCACAAGCTCGGCGCGAAGCCCGTGCGCCGGGAGGGCAAGGCGCAGGGTCGGTGGGTCCTCATCGACTTCGGTGACGTCGTCGTGCACGTGCAGCACGCCGAGGACCGCGTCTACTACGCGCTCGAGCGACTCTGGAAGGACTGCCCCCTGATCGAGCTGCCCCCGGAGGAGCGGGGCGAGCAGGCCGACGCGTGAGGCAGCACCTGCTGCTCTGGCGGCACGCGCGGACGGCCTACAACGCCCTGGCCCGGCTGCAGGGGCAGATCGACATCCCCCTGGACGAGGTCGGTCACTGGCAGGCGCGCGTCTCCGCGGCGCGCCTGGCCGCCCGGCACCGCCCGGTGCGCATCGTCGCGTCGGACCTCTCGCGCGCGGTCGACACCGCGGGCTACCTGGCCCGTGCGGTCGGCGTCCCGGTGGAGCTGGACCCGCGGCTGCGGGAGCGCGCCTTCGGCGAGTGGGAGGGCATGACGGGCCACGACATCGAGGCCCGCTGGCCGCAGGAGTTCCGCGAGTGGCGCGCCGGCGGGGACCCGGTCGGGGTCGGCGCCGAGACCCGCGCCGAGGTCGCGGCCCGCATCGGCGAGGCCGTCCGCGACCAGGTCGCGCGCACCACCGAGGGCGGGACGCTCGTCGTCGTGTCCCACGGTTCCGCGCTCGGCTCGGTCGTGGCCGACCTGCTCGGGCAGGACCCCGCGTGGCGCGGCATCGTCGGCATGCACAACGCCCACTGGGCCGAGCTGCTGGCCGCGGGCTCGGCCGATGCGGACCCCGCGTGGCGTCTGCTGGGCTACAACGTGGGCCCGACCGACGCATCGTCGGACTGGAACGCCGGCCCCGACCCGGAGCCCGCGCAGGAGGCCGCCGACGACGCCACGCGCGACCCGGACTGACGCCATGTCGCACGTCACACGGCCCCTGCCGGGGCGCGATTGGCGTTCTGCGGCTCGTTCGTCCTAGACTCACCGGGCGCCCTTCGGGGCGACGGGGTCCGTCCGCGGACCACGGGGCTGTGGCGCAGCTGGTAGCGCACCTGCATGGCATGCAGGGGGTCAGGGGTTCGAGTCCCCTCAGCTCCACCCGAGAACGACGGCGAGGGCCGCGTCAGGATCCTGGGACCAGGAACCCGACGCGGCCTTCGGCGTTCCGGGGGCGTCAGGTCCTCAGGTCGACGGGGAACACGTCGGTCCGGGCGACGACCCGGTCCCGCTCGTCGGCCATCCGTACGCGCCGGGGGTCGGCGACGTACCCGTCGAGCGCGGTCGCGTCCGGGAACCGCAGGATCTGGACCTCGTGAGGCTGCCCGTCGCCGCCGTCGCCCACCGCGCGCTGCAGGACCGTGCCGCCGTGGTCGGCCACGAGGACCAGGACGGCGTCCTCGTAGCGGTGCAGGCCCGCCTCCTGCCCGGGGACGGCCCGCAGCAGGCAGCACAACGTCAGTGCGCTCATCCCGGCAGCGTGGCACGGGTGGCGTCCTGCGGTCGACGGACGGGAGCGAGCGTCTAAAGGTTTCGTCGCCCGCGGGCGCCTTGCCGATGAGGAAAGCGCTCGCCTACGGTCGAGAAACCGGTTTCCGACCCGGGATGCCGCATCGCCGCGGCGCGATCGGGTCGGACGGCGCGTCCCGCGGGGCACGCGCCGGTCCGACCGCGCTCGACGACGAGAAGAGGCAACGATGAGACGACCTGTCGTGACACGACTCCTGGCGACCGGGGTCGCTGCGGCCCTGGCCACGGCCGTCGGCGTGTCCACGCTCACCCTCCCCGCCCAGGCGGCCACCGGAGCCGCCGACGGCTTCGCCTCGCAGAACGGCGGCACCACCGGCGGCGCCGGCGGGCGGACGGTGCGGGCCACCACCGGCACCCAGATCCACGAGGCCCTGTGCGGCCGTGCCGGCAGCGACACCCCGATCGTCATCGAGGTGTCCGGCACCATCACCCACGGCAACACCGCCAAGGTCTCCGGCAGCAGCTGCAACACGGCCGCCGGGGTCATCGAGCTCAAGCAGGTGAGCAACGTGACGCTCGTGGGCGTCGGCAGCGGCGCGGTGTTCGACCAGGTCGGCATCCACATCCGCGAGGCGCGCAACATCATCGTCCAGAACGTCACCGTCAAGAACGTCAAGAAGTCCGGCTCCCCGACGTCCAACGGCGGCGACGCCATCGGCATGGAGAGCGGCGTCAGCAACGTCTGGGTCGACCACGTGACGCTCGAGGCGTCCGGCGGGGAGTCGGAGGGCTACGACGGCCTGTTCGACATGAAGGGCGACACGCGGTACGTGACGCTGTCGTACAGCATCCTGCGCAACTCCGGGCGCGGCGGCCTCGTGGGCTCCGGGGACAGCGACCTGGGCAACGGCCCGGTGACCTACCACCACAACCTCTACGAGAACCTCGACTCGCGCGTGCCGCTGCTCCGCGGCGCGACGGCGCACATCTACAACAACCACTACGTCGGCATCAAGGAGTCGGGCATCAACGCCCGTGCCGGCGGCAAGGCCAAGGTCGACAACAACTACTTCGAGGACTCCAAGGACGTGCTCGGCACGTTCTACACGGACCTGCCCGGCTACTGGCAGGTCGCGGGCAACGTCTTCGACAACGTGTCGTGGTCCAGCAAGGGCGGCGACACCAACCCCGCGGGGCCGAACGTCACGTCGACGACGACGGTCTCGGTCCCGTACTCCTACCGGCTCGACGGCGCGAGCTGCGTGCCCGCGCTGGTGCGCGCCACGGCCGGGGCGAACACGGGCAACCAGGTGTCGAACGGGTCGTGCACTCCGCAGACCCCGGCGCCGACGACGGCACCCACGTCCGCGCCGACCACGGCCCCCACCGCCGGCCCGACCTCGTCACCGCAGCCGTCCACGCCGCCGCCCACCGCGCCGCCCCTGGGACGCAACCTCAGCCTGGGTGCGGGCGCCGACGGCTCCGGCAAGGCCGGCGGCACCAGCTACGGCAACGCGATCGACGGGTCGCTCAGCACGTACTGGCAGCCGAGCGGCTCGACGGGCCGCATCTCGGTGAAGTGGGGGTCGGCCACCACGGTCGCCCGGGTCGTGGTGCGCGAGCCGGCGGGCTCCGTGGGGTCCATCGGGGCGTGGCGGGTCGTCGACAACGCCACGGGGGTCGTGCTCGCCACGGGCAACGGGGCCGGGACGCTGACCTTCAGGGCCACGTCCCTGACCAAGCTCAACGTGGAGATCCTCGGGTCGACCGGTACGCCGCGCGTCGCGGAGGTCGAGACGTACGCCGGCTGAGCCGGTCCGGTCGGGGGTCGGGGCCCGTGCGCCCCGGCCCCCGACCGTGCGGGTGTCGTCAGCCGGCGAGCTCGTCCAGCGGCGGCGCGAGGCGCCCCTCGGGGTCGAGGCGGTGCAGCATCGCCCGGCTCAGCTCCTCCAGCTGCGAGACCTGCTCGGGTGTCAGCGCGTCCACCACCAGGGCGCGGGCGGTCGCGACGTGCCCCGGGGCCGTCCGCACCACCAGGTCCCAGCCGGCGGGGGTGAGGTGCGCCTCGGTGGCCCGGCGGTCCGTGGCGCACGGCGCCCGCTCCACCAGCCCGCGCTCCTCGAGCCGGCGCACGACGTGCGAGAGGCGGGGGAGCGTGGCGTTGGTGCGGCGGGCCAGCGCCGACATCCGCAGCGTGCGGTCCTCCGCCTCGGACAGCATCGCCAGCACCTGGTACTCGAAGTGCGTGAGACCGGCGTCGCGCTGCAGCTGCGAGTCGAGCTGGGCCGGCAGGAGCTCGGCGACGGCCACCAGCCCGAGCCAGGCGCGCAGCTCGGCAGGCGTCAGCCAGGGGGTCTCGGAGGTCACGCGTCCAGCGTACGCCGATGTTGAAGCGACAACCCTGAGGGTGCTCGCCGCGGCGTGTGTCAGCGGCCGTCCAGGCGCCGCACGGGCACGCCGAGGATCGTCTGCTCCGGCGGGGGCAGCGTGTCCAGGTCGTCGGGCACCGGCGGGAAGCCGTCGTCGGGGACGTCGCCGACCCAGACGCGCCAGGTGCCGTCGCTGCGGTGCGCCACGCCCGGCACGACGAGCGAGGCGTCCCCGGCCGCCGCGAGCGCGGCCGCGAGCGGCGGTGCCGCGTCGGCGGGCACGAAGCCGACGATGACGTTGCGCCAGACGAGGACCAGCCGGTCGTCGGCGCCGTGCTCGACCACCAGGCGCGCCGGCACCCGCGCCGGCGCCGGGCGGTCACCCATGCCGAAGGCGGCCAGGATCGAGCGCTGCATCGCCGGCGCCTCCGCCGCGCAGAACCCGGTGGTGACGTCGGCCGGCACGTCGGGGCGACGGCGGAACCAGCTCACCCGCCCAGCATGGCACGTGCCGTCGCGACCACAGGGCGGTCGCCGCGGGCGGGCGGTGCACCGGGTCAACTACCTTTCTCCCGTGACAGAAGCGGAGATCAGGCCGGACGTCCCTCGCGGCGTCGTCAGCCATGAGGTACCCGAGCTCCTGCGCAACGACGTCCGGCTCCTCGGGGAGCTGCTGGGTCGTGTGCTGCGCGAGGCCGGCGGGGAGGACCTGCTCGCCGACGTCGAGCGGCTGCGCGAGCTCGCCATCGCGTCGCACAGCGACCCGAACGGGCACGCTCTCGCGCAGGCCGAGGAGCTCGTCGCCGGGTTCAGCCACGAGCGTGCCGAACAGGTGGCGAGGGCCTTCACGTGCTACTTCCACCTCGCCAACCTGGCCGAGGAGTACCACCGGGTCCGTGTGCTGCACGACCGCGAGTCGCGCCTGGCGCCCCACGAGCTGGCACCCGACGACTCGCTGCCGGCGGCGTACCAGCAGCTCGTGGCCGAGGTCGGCGAGGACGAGGCCCGTGCCCGTCTGCGCGAGCTCGAGTTCCGCCCCGTCTTCACCGCGCACCCCACCGAGGCGCGACGCCGCGCGGTCGCGCGGTCCATCCGACGCATCGCCGAGCTCGTCGCCGAGCGCGACGCGCTGCACATCGGCGGCACCACGCTGGCGGAGAACGAGCGGCGCCTGCTGGCCGAGATCGACACGCTGTGGCGCACCTCGCCGCTGCGCGCGGAGAAGCCGACCGTCCTCGACGAGGTCGCCACCGTCCTGTCGATCGTCGACTCGACCCTGGCCGACGTGCTGCCCACGGTGTACCGCCGGCTCGACGACTGGCTGCTGGAGCGGGACGCCGGGACCACCGCGCCCCTGGTCGCGCCCTTCGCCCGGCTCGGGTCGTGGATCGGGGGCGACCGCGACGGCAACCCCAACGTCACGGCCGAGGTGACGCGCGCCGCGGCTGCGCTGGCCTCCGAGCACGCGCTGGACGCGCTGCTCTCCTCCGCGCGCCGCACGGCCGACGGCCTCACGCTCGACGCGGCCGGGACCCCGGCGTCGCCGGAGCTCAGCGCCCTGTGGCAGCGGCAGCGCTCGCTGTCGGACGCCATGACCTCCCGCATCGCGGGAGACGCGCCCAACGAGCCGCACCGGCGCGCGCTCCTCGGCATCATCGAGCGGATCGCCGCGACCCGTCGGCGCGACGCGGACCTCGCGTACGCGAGCCCCGACGAGCTCGAGGCGGACCTGCGCACGGTCCAGGACTCGCTGCAGGCGGCCGGCGCCCGGCGCGCCGCGTACGGCGACCTGCAGCGGCTCATCTGGCAGGTGCAGACGTTCGGCTTCCACCTCGCGGAGCTGGAGATCCGGCAGCACTCGCAGGTCCACGCCGCCGCGCTCGCGGACATCGAGGAGCACGGCGTCGACGGCGAGCTGCAGCCGATGACCGTCGAGGTCCTCGACACCTTCCGCGCGCTGGGGACGGTCCAGCGCCGCCTGGGCGTGGCCGCGGCGCGGCGCTACATCGTGTCGTTCACCCAGTCGCCCGACCACCTGCCGGCGGTCTACCGGCTGGCCGAGCTCGCGTTCGGCGGTCCGGAGCACGCGCCGGTCATCGACGCCATCCCGCTGTTCGAGACGTTCGCCGACCTGCAGAACAGCGTCGACATCCTCGACGCCGCGCTCGCGCACCCACGGGTGCAGGAGCGGCTCGCGGCCAACGGCCGGCGGGTGGAGGTCATGCTCGGCTACTCCGACTCCTCCAAGGACGTCGGGCCGCTCTCGGCGACGCTGGCCCTCGACGACGCGCAGCGCCGGATCGCGGACTGGGCGCGTCGCAACGACATCGTCCTCACGCTGTTCCACGGGCGTGGCGGTGCGCTCGGCCGCGGGGGCGGCCCGGCCAACCGTGCCGTGCTCGCCCAGCCCCCGGGCTCGGTCGACGGCCGGTTCAAGCTCACGGAGCAGGGCGAGGTCATCTTCGCCCGGTACGGCGACCCGGACATCGCCACGCGCCACATCGAGCAGGTGGCGGCCGCGACGCTGCTCGCCGACGCGCCGAGCGTCGCACAGCGCAACACCGAGGCCGCCGGCCGGTTCGCCGACCTGGCGTCCCGCCTGGACGTGGCGTCCCGCGAGCGGTTCCACGCTCTGGTCCGTGCCGACGGGTTCCCCGCCTGGTTCGCGCAGGTCACCCCGCTCGAGGAGATCGGTCTGCTGCCGATCGGCTCCCGCCCGGCCCGCCGCGGCCTGTCGGTCTCGTCGCTGGACGACCTGCGGGCGATCCCGTGGGTGTTCTCCTGGTCGCAGGCCCGCATCAACCTCGCGGGGTGGTACGGCCTGGGCACGGCGCTGGACACGGTCGGCGACGTGGAGGAGCTGCGCACGGCCTACGCCGAGTGGCCGCTGTTCGCGACGATCATCGACAACGTCGAGATGTCGCTGGCGAAGACCGACGAGCGCATCGCCGCCCGCTACCTCGCCCTGGGTGACCGGGACGACCTGGCGGAGCAGGTGCTCGACGAGATGCGGCTGACGCGGCAGTGGGTGCTGGCCACCACCGGCAGCACGGACGTGCTCTCGCGCCGGCGGATCCTCGGACGCGCCGTGCAGCTGCGCAGCCCGTACGTCGACGCCCTGTCGCTGCTGCAGCTGCGCGCCCTGCGAGGGCTGCGCACGGGCCAGGACCCGCAGTCGGCGGAGGAGCTGCGCCGGCTGCTGCTGCTCACGGTCAACGGCGTCGCGGCCGGTCTGCAGAACACCGGCTGACACCCCCGCGTCCGCCACGACGCCCCTGCACCGACCCGGGTCGGTGCGGGGGCGTCGTGCGTCCGGCGATCCGTGCCGCGCTGGTCCGTGCCGTGCTGGTCCGTGACGTGCGCCTCGGTGCCGTGCGGTCGGTGCTGCTCGGGCTCGTCAGCGAGCCGGCACCGTGCGCGTCGCCGCCCACGCGCGCAGCGCGGCGACGCGCTCGCCCATGACCACGGACAGCGGGCGGGTGGCCCGCAGCTCCTCGAGGACGGTGCCGGCGTCGAGCGCGGTGCCGCGGGCGTGCGCGGCGTACGTGGCCGAGACGACCGCCTGCTCCACCTCGGCGCCCGAGAACCCGGCCGACGCGGCGACGAGCGGGGCCGCCGTCCCGTCGTCCAGGACCAGCCCGCGGCGCCCGGCGTGCAGCCGCAGGAGCGCCGCGCGGGCCGCGTCGTCCGGCAGGTCGACGAAGAAGATCTCGTCGAAGCGGCCCTTGCGCACCAGCTCCGGGGGCAGGGCGGAGACGTCGTTGGCGGTCGCGGCGACGAACACGCGGGAGCGGCGGTCGGCCAGCCACGTCAGCAGGGTCCCCAGGACGCGCCGTGCGGACCCGCCGTCCTCGTCGCCCGCGACGGCCTTCTCGATCTCGTCGACCCACAGCACGCAGGGTGCGAGCGCGTCCGCCGCGGCGAGCGCCTCGCGCAGCCGGCGCTCGGACTCCCCGACGTACTTGTCGTGCACGCCCGCGAGGTCCAGGCGCAGCAGCGGCACACCCAGCACGGACGCGGCGGCGCGCGCTGCGAGGGACTTGCCGCAGCCCTGGACGCCGACGAGCAGCACGCCGCGCGGCGGGTCGAGGTGCGGTGCGGAGCCGTCGGTCGCCGGGCGTCGCAGCAGGAGCCAGCGCACCACCCGGTCCAGGCCGACCACGTCGCCCGGCGCGACCGTCGCGTACTCGTACGCGAGCACACCGTCCCCGGCGAGGGCGTCGAACCGCGCGCGGTCGACGACCGCGACGTCGTCGACCGTCAGCGCGCCGTCGTCGACCACGGCGCCGTGCGCCAGCCGCGCGACGTCCGCACGGGACAGCCCGGCGAGGCGCCGGACGAGCAGGTCCCGCGCCCGCGGGTCCACGTGCGGCACACGCCCCGTCGCGTTCGCCCAGGCGGCGACCGTGCGGTCGACGACGGTGGCGCGCTCGTCGGCGGAGGGGAAGGACACGGGGATGCTCACCGCCAGGTGCTCCACCTCGCGCGGCAGGTCGAGCCGGCGCGAGACCAGCACGAGCGTGCTGCGCAGGCCGAGGGGCCGCTGGGCGGCGTCCTTGAGCAGGCGCACGACCAGCGGGTCGTCGAACCAGGGGTGCAGGTCGAGCAGCACGTACACGGCGGGCGCGATGCTGTCGACGATCGTGCGCAGCAGGGCGGGGGGATCGGTGTTGTGCAGCTGGGAGCCGCCGAGGTCCACGTCCATGCGGCGCAGCCCGTCGGTCACGCTCCAGCGGAAGACCGGGCGCGGGGACCGGCCGCCGGGCGGTCGTGACGCCGCGCGCAGCACCAGCTCGACCGCCTCCGGCTCGTCGGCCGTCTCCAGGACGATGACGGGCGTGCGCGCCGCCACCAGTGCGGCGAGGTCGTCGAGCGTGGAGGTCTCGGGGCGCACGCGGGCCACGGTAGCCCGCCGGTGCCCGCGCGGAGCCGGGCACGGCGACCGGGGGCGCCGTTCCACCCGCTCGGCCCAGCCGGGGGACGAGGGGTGCCGGAGCGGCACGGACCGGCGGGGTCGGGCGAAGGCTCAGCCGGGCCGGGCGAGGGCTCAGCGGGGGAGCGAGACGACCGCCGGCACGGGGGAGCCGGACGCGAGCAGGTCGAGCACGAGCCGCTCGTGCGGCACGACCCGCTCCGGGAGCGCGTGCAGCGGGAACCAGCCCATGGCGGCTGCCCGGTCGGGCTCCTGCAGCGTGGGCTCGCCGCTCCACCGGGTGACCAGGAAGAAGACGTCGACGCGCTGCTCGACCTGCGGACCGCCGCGCTCGAACCGGTGCAGCGCGGTCAAGGGCTGCAGCGCGTCGGGTGCGACGACGACGCCCGCCTCCTCGGCGGCCTCCCGCACGGCCGCCTCGTGCACGGACTCGTCGCGGTCGACGTGGCCCGCGAGCAGCGCCCACCACCCGTCCATGTACCCGGTGCCGGCGCGGCGCTGCAGCAGCACCTCGTCGCCGTCGTCCCCCGGGCGCCGCAGGACGACGTAGGCGGCCGCGACGAGGAGCGTGCGCCCGTCCAGGTGGTCGTCCGGGGCGTAGGCGTCGACGGGGGCAGGCACGGCACCGAGTCTGGCACGCAGCGGGCAGCCCGACGTCAGACGTCCGCCGCGTCCCGGTCCGCCGCGTCCCGGCCCGGCGGGGCGCAGTCCGGGTGCAGGAGCTCCCAGACGTGCCCGTCGGGATCGGCGACCGTCCGCGCGTACGGCGATCCGTCACGGAGCCCCGCGCCGAGCTCCGTGCCGCCCGCGGCCAGCGCTCCGGCGGCCAGGGCGTCCACGTCGGCGCGCGACGTCGCCGCGAGGCAGAGCACGACCTGGGTCGCGGCGCGGGCGTCGACCACGGGCAGTCCGGTGACCTCGCCGAACCGGGCGGGGAGCAGCAGCATGACGCACACCGTGTGCGACACCAGCACGCAGACGACGTCGTCGTCGCTGAGCATCTCGTCCACGGCCATGCCGAGGCCCGTGTAGAACGCCCGCGACGCGCTGAGGTCCCGGGCCGGCAGGTTGACGACGATCATGCGGTCCACGGGTTCTCCCTGCGGTACGGGACGGGATCGTCCTGGGTGTGCCGACCGGCGAGGGCGGCGGGTCTCGTCGGGTGGTGACGATGTCGGTGGCGGCCGCTACCGTCGAAGTGTGACGACGACCACATCGGGAACGCCGACCCGAGCGACCAGCCGGCCCGGCCCGCCGGCCGGGGACGGGACCGTGGGCCCCCGCGCCCAGGAGCCCGGGACCGGACCGGCAGGCGAGGACCTGACCGGGGAGGAGTTCGCGGCGCGCCTCGCCCCGCTGCGCCGTGAGATCCTCGCGCACTGCTACCGGATGACGGGTTCGGTGCACGACGCGGAGGACATGCTGCAGGAGACGTACCTGCGCGCGTGGCGTGCGATGCGCGGGTTCGAGAACCGCTCGTCGCTGCGCACGTGGATGTTCCGCATCGCGACCAACACCTGCCTGACGCACCTCGAGGGCCGGCGACGCCGTCCGCTGCCCACAGGACTGGGCGCGCCGGCCGCGGACCCCCGCGAGCAGCCGCGGGAGGACCGCACCACGCCGTGGCTGGAGCCGATGCCCGACCGCCTCGTGTGGGCGACGGCCCCGGCCGACCCGGCGGAGACGGCGGTGGACCGTGACACGGTGCGGCTCGCCTTCGTCGCCGCGCTGCAGCACCTCACGGCCCAGCAGCGGGCCGTGCTGCTGCTGCGGGACGTGCTCGCGTGGTCGGCTGCCGAGGTCGCCGACGCCCTGGGGCTGTCGGTGGCCGCGGTGAACTCGACGCTGCAGCGGGCGCGGGCCCACATGGCCAACGTGCAGGACGTCACGCCCCTGGAGCCCACGGACCCGCGCCACCAGGAGCTCCTCGCCCGGTACGTCGCAGCCTTCGAGGCCTACGACGTGGCGGCCATCGTCGAGCTGCTCGCCGCTGACGTCGTGTGGGAGATGCCGCCCTTTCCCGGCTGGTACACCGGTCCCCGCGCGGTGGGCGAGCTCATCGGGACGTGGTGCCCGGCCCGGGCGGCCGGCGACATGCGCCTGGTGCCGACGTCGGCGAACGGGCTGCCCTCGTTCGCGATGTACATGCGCGACGCGCAGGGTCGTCACCGGGCGTTCCAGCTCCAGCAGGTCGCGGTGACCGCGGCGGGGGTGCGCCACGTGACGGTGTGGTTCGACGACGACCTGTTCGCACGGTTCGGGCTGCCGACCGAGCTCGACTGAGGCCGCGCCGCCCGGCGGGCCGGCGCGCGGACGTTCCCGGGGCGAGCGGTGCGCCGCCCGTCCGGGAGGCGGACGGGCGGCGCGTTGGCCGGGCGGACCCGGCCGGGTCAGCCGCCGACCTGCACCTCGAGGGGAAGGCTCGAGGTCTCGCCGGCGGCGTTGCGGAACGTCGCGACGACGGTGTGCGTGCCCGGCGCCCAGCCTGCGGTCGACGTGCTGACGGTCTGGCGGTGCGGCGTGCGCGCGACGAGCTCGCCGCGGTCGACCTCGACCCCGTCGGCGGTGACCACGTAGGAGGTCGCGTTGGTGCCCCACCACAGGGTCGCCGTGACGGTCGGCGCGCCGTCGGTCCCCGTCGCGGCGGTCAGCCGGGGCGTGCCGGGGCGCGCGTCGCGGACGGCGACCGTGAGCGGCGCGGACCGGGTCGTCCCCCACGGGTTGAGCGCCTCGGCGACGTACGTGTACGTGCCGTCGGGCCGCCCGGAGACCGCGAACGCCACGCGCTGCGCGTGCGGGGTGCGGGGGTCCACCCGCTGCGCGTCGACGAGCACGCCGTCCTCCAGGAGCCGCACGACGGTGGCGTTCTGCCCCCACCACAGGGTCGAGGTGACGGTGAAGTCGCCGTCGTGCAGACCCGTGTCCCAGCCGTTGTCGTGCGACAGCCGCGGGGCGTCGGGGGCGCGCGACGCGCCCGGTGTGCCCGACGGCAGCGTGGCGCCGGCACCCCCGCGGACGGCGTCGGCGACCTGCGCCGCGGGCTGCACGTCCGGTGCGTAGTGGTCCGCGGGGGTCCACCGTGCCGCATCCACGAGCGGGGTCGGCGCCGTGGCGTTGAAGGCGGCGACCAGGTCCACGGGCTCGCCACGGACCAGCGTGCCCTCCTCGCGCAGCATGGTGCCCTTCCAGGCCGTGACCACCGACGCCGGGTCCACCCCGGGGGCCAGGTCCACGACGTTCTGCTCGGCGACGATGCTCGACTCGACACCCGCGCCGAGGAGGTAGGCGTACCCCGTGGCGCGGGTCTGCTCGTACACGTTGTTGTAGACGTGGACGTCGCCGTACCGCACGCGGGGCGCGCGCTGGCCGACGTCCGTCCAGAGGTTGTGGTGGTACGTGACGCGGTGCTGCCCGCGGTCCTGCGTGCGGGAGTCCGACGATCCGACCAGGCTCGTCTTGTCGTGGTCGTGGAAGTGCGTCCACGAGACGGTGACGAGGTCGGAGCCGTGGGTGATGTCGAGCAGCCCGTCGTGCACCTCGTACGGGCGCCCGTAGACGGTCCGGGTCGTGGCCGGGGGGTGGTCCCCGTCGTCGAGCCGGACGTGGTCGACCCACACGCTGGTCGACGACCACACCGAGAGGTTGTCGTAGGCGGAGTTCCAGTTGCCCGCGTCCGTGTCGCCCGGGTCCCACTGGGGGAAGCAGTCCGACGCGTCGGACAACGTCAGGTTGCGGACGATGACGTTCGACGCGTCCCGGATCCGCAGGTTCGCCCCGACGATCCGCGCGTCACCGACGCCCACGATCGTCACGTTCGACCCCACGTGCTGCTGCGTCTGGGCGGCCTGAACGGCCGCGGCCGCGACGCGGGCGTCCTCGAGCGGCCCGCTGGGGTCCGCGCGTCCCCACGGGCCTTCGGGGTCGAAGTGCGCGATGTAGTCGGCCATCGAGAAGGGGGACCCGGTCCCGGCGACGGTGACCTGGCGGGCGAGGTCGTCGCACGTGGCCCGGGACCCGTCGGGCCGGGCGAACGCGTCGATCGTGCCGCGGACGTACACGATGCGGGGCTCGGTGACGGTGCGCGCCGTGGTCCCGGTCGAGCCCGGGCGCCCGCCGAGCGCGTCGCGCAGCTGCGTCCACGAGTCGACGACGTACACCTGCGCCGCGGACGCGGCGGCGCCGCCCGTGGTGCCGGTCGCCTGGACCTCGCGGCCGTCGGGACGCGAGACGCCCGACCACGAGGCCCACCCGTCGCCGGGGGCGAGGGTCTCGCGGCCGAGGTCGCGGGCCGCGGCACCCGGGGCGCCGCCGTCGGTGGCGGCCGCGGCAGCCGGGGCGCCGACCAGCACGGTCACGAGGGCGACGAGGGCCGCAGCCCGCCGGCGGGGCGCGCGGCGGGCGTCGTGCGAGGGCCGGACGGCACGCATGGGGGACTCCTTCGTCTCCGGGTCGACGTCCGAGAAACCGGTTTCCCGTCGACGGGGACGAGCGTGGCACAGATGCGTCGGAAAACGCAATCCCGACGAGTCGGGCGGTGCGACGACCACGGGCCCACGAGCCGGCCGACCGAGGTGGTCGACCGGCCCGCAGGCCCGTCGGGACGATGCAGGTCAGGCCGTGGGTGCGCCCGTGGGCGCACCGGCGCGCCCGCGTCCGCGGCCGCCCCGGCGGCGTCGGTGCGGGGCACCGCTCACGTCACCGGCGCCCGTGTCGCGGCCCGCGGCCGGACCGGAGCCGCGCGTGGCGCTGCCCCGGCCGCGACCCTCGCCGCTCGCGTCGGTGCGAGCCGGGCTGCCCGACTCGGACGTCCAGGCCGTGGCGGGGCCGGCGGGACGCGACGCGGCGCGCGAGCCGGAGCGACGACGTGCGCCGGCGTCGGGCTGGGTCGCCGGGCGGGCGCCACCGGTCGGCGCGGCACCGCGCGCCGCGGTCCGGCCACGTGCGGGGGCCTGGGTGCGACCCGAGCCCCCCTGGCCGCCGGAACGGGTGCGGCCGGACGCGGACGAGCGGTCGCTCGTCATGACCGCGCCGGACACCGGACCGCTCGGGGCGGGCGTGCCGCCGTTGGCGGTGGGGACCGAGCCGGGTGCGTCGGCGAGCCGGCGCACGAGGTCGTCGCCGGGGGTGACAGCCACGGGCGTGACGGTGATACCGGCGGCCCGGGTCATGGAGCGCACGTCGGCGCGCTGCTCGGGCAGCTGCAGCGTCAGCACCGTGCCGCTGGCGCCGGCGCGTGCCGTGCGACCGGAGCGGTGCAGGTACGCCTTGTGCTCGGCCGGCGGGTCGACGTGCACGACCAGCTCGACCTCGTCGACGTGGATGCCGCGGGCGGCGATGTCCGTGGCGACCAGGACGCGCGAGCGACCCGAGGAGAACGCCTCGAGGTTGCGCTCGCGGGCACCCTGGCCCAGGTTGCCGTGCAGGTCGACCGCGGGGATGCCAGCGAGCGTCAGCTGACGCGCCAGCTTCTTGGCGTGGTGCTTGGTGCGCATGAACAGCACCCGCCGACCGGGGCCGGCCGCGAGCGTCTCGACGACGGCGCGCTTGGCGGCCGCGTCCGCGACCTCCAGGACGTGGTGGGTGCTCGCGACGACGGTCTGCGCGGCCGGGTCGACCGCGTGCTCCACCGGGGAGGTCAGGTAGCGGTCGACGAGCGTGCCGACACCGTTGTCCAGCGTCGCGGAGAACAGCAGGCGCTGCCCGCGCGCCGGCGTGCGGTCCATCAGGCGGCGCACGACGGGCAGGAACCCGAGGTCGGCCATGTGGTCCGCCTCGTCGAGCACGGTGATCTCGATGCCGTCGAGCGTGACCAGGCCCTGCTTCAGCAGGTCCTCGAGGCGCCCCGGGCAGGCGACCAGCACGTCGACGCCGCGGTCGAGCGCGCTGACCTGGCGCGACTGCGCGACGCCGCCGAACATCGTCGCCGTGCGCAGACCGACGGCTGCGGCGAGCGGCGCGAAGACCGCGTCGATCTGCGTGGCCAGCTCACGGGTGGGGCACAGCACCAGGGCGCGCGGGCGTCGGGCGCGGCGCTGCGTGCTCGACGCGGCGAGGCGCGCCACGACGGGCAGGGCGAACGCGAGCGTCTTGCCGGACCCGGTGCGGCCGCGGCCGAGCACGTCGGCGCCCCGCAGGGTGTCCGGCAGCGTCGCCGTCTGGATCGGGAAGGGGGAGGTGATCTGCTGGGCGGCGAGGGCGCGGGCCAGCACCTCGGGCACGCCGAGGTCGGTGAAGGTCGTCACAGGGAAAAGGTGCCTCTCGGGCTGAAGAGTCGGGGTCCGCCGCACGATTCCCGGGGGGACTCCACGACGCGGGCGCGCGGTCGATCGCGCTGCCTCTCGGGGTCCACCCTCTCACACCCCGCGTCCGGCGGCCCGGACGGTCGCCGTCGCCGCAGGTCAGCGGCCCCCCACCGAGGTGTCGGTCGGGGCGTCGAGCACGGCGCGCACGGCGTCGGTCGCCGCGGGCGTCCAGCCCGGCGGCGGCGCCACGGCCGCCCAGGCGTCGGCGTACTCGCCCACGTACGTGTGCCCGTGCCCCGCCGGTGCCTGACCGGCGACGAACAGGTCGATGAGCACGCGCCAGAACGTCGCCACGGGGAACCAGCGCACGTCCGGCAGGACGTCCTCCCCGCGCGGCTCGCGCAGCCAGTCGGGCTCGTGCAGCAGCAGGTCCGGCGTCCACCACACCACCCCGTCGGAGGGGTGCTGCAGGTACACGACGCGCGGGTCCTCCCACGTCGCCGTGCCGTCGTCCGCCAGCGAGGCACCGTCCACGTCGCGCAGGGTCCGGCCCCAGCGGACCGTACGGCCCTCGTCGAGGACCGGGCGGATCTCGGGCGACCCCGCCTGCCGGTCCGACGTGAGGCCACGCCACAGGGGGGTCGTGCCGGGCGTGCCGGCCCAGACCGCGCCGTCCGTGCGTGCGGCGACGTCCTGCAGGCTCGCGAAGGCACCCTGCGAGCCGAAGCCGCCCAACGAGATGCCGAACGGGTACAGCGCCGGTCGGTCGTCCTCCGGCAGCTGCGACCAGCGCGCGTGCACGGCCTCGAACAGCGCACGACCCGCCGCGACCGGCGTCGCGCGGTCCCCGACGAAGTTCACCCAGCTCGGCAGGTAGGAGTACTGCATCGCGGCGATCGCGCTGTCGCCGCCCCACATCATCTCGACGGCCGTCGCCGACGCGGGGTCGACCCACCCCGTGCCGGTCGTGGTGACGACGACGAGGACCGACCGGTCCCACGCGTTCGTGCGGTCGAGCTCGTCGACGACGAGGGACGCGAGCTCGTCGAGGTCGTCGTCGCTGTCCAGGCCTGCGTAGACCCGGATCGGCTCCCGGACCTCACGGTCGAGGCCGGCGGCGGCCGACAGGTCGGCGAGCTGCGCGACGTCCGGGCCGCCCGAGACGAACCGCCGCCCCTCGCGACCCAACGACTCCCACGGGGACAGGGACGCCGGCGACCCGCTGCGCAGGGGGTCGGTCGGGCGCACCTCGCCGGGGTACGTCTGCTCGTCACGGGCCGCGTACGTCGTCGTCATCAGGTGCCGGACCCCGGCGACCAGGGTGCCGTCGACCAGCAGGTACGTCGCGACGGCCACCACGACCACCGCGAGCAGACGGGCCGGCACCGGCGGCAGCAGCCGGCTCGTCAGGCGTGCCAGGCCACGCACCGCCGCTCGCAGCCCGCGGGCGAGGAGCACGAGCAGCAGAGCCACCAGCACGGCGAGCACGAGGACGAGCAGCGGCCGCGCGGCGGGCGGCGGCCCCATGTCCAGCAGCGCGCGGGACCGTGCCTGCCAGTCGGCGTCGACGACCAGCGCCGCCACCACCACGGCCAGGGCGACCGCGCCGCCGACCAGCCGCGCGGCCGGTGCGCGGCGCTCGGGCCACGGGGCACGCAGTCCGATCCGTCGTCCGCCCCACCCGAGGGCGGCCCCGACGGCGTAGCCGATCGCGGCGCAGACCCCGCCGATGACGCCCTGGTACAGCGGGCTGCGCGGCAGGAGGGACGGTCCGAGCGCCGCGGCGAAGAGCACCAACGCCCCGACGAGCCCGGCGGGGGAGAAGCGCAACCACCAGTGGGCGACCGCGGACGCGGCACGCGTCCCACGGCCGGGCCCTGCCGTCCTCGACCCGCTCGCGCCCGATGCGTCGGTGCGGGGAACCTGCGACGAGGGCTCGGGGGTCGGGTCCCGCGACCGGCCGCCGCTCGGCCCGTGCGGGGGCGGTCGGCCCGCGTCCGCCGGGTCGTGCGCCGTCGCCGCGTCCCGCGACGCCCCCCTCGTCATCTCCGCACTGTGCCACGGAACGGTGTCCCGGACCCGGCGCCGCGGTCTGCGGCAGGTCCCTGCGGGATCCGGCGCCCCGGTGGGTACGGTGTGTCCGAGCGGCCGTGGGGTCGGCGGACAGGTGGCAGGGATGAGCGACACGGGGTACGGCGACTTCGAGTTCGAGCGGCGGTTCGTCGCGCGCGACGTCCCCCCCGAGCTGCTGGACGCCGCCCCCGCACTGATCGTGCAGAGCTACTACCTCGCCGACGCCGGGTTCGCGCTGCGCGTGCGGGCGCAGGTGTCGTCGGTCGTCGGGGTCGACGTGCGCACGGACGAGACGACCCTGCTCGAGCGGTACGCCGACCAGGTCGACTTCTGCGCGGTCACCGTCAAGGGGCCGATGAACGGTGGCACCCGGTACGAGGCGGAGCGCGAGATCGACCCGCTCGTCGGCGTCGAGATGGTGCGCCGCGGCGGTGCGCGGGTCGCCAAGGTCCGTCACTCGGTGTGGCTCGGTGAGGACGGCTGGGTCGTCGACGTGTTCGCCGGGGCGAACGCGCCCCTCGTCGTCGCAGAGGTGGAGCGCGGCGGCCCGGTGACGGACCTCGCGATCCCGGACTTCTGCGTGACCGAGGTGACGGTGGACCCACGGTTCGCCAACGACGGTCTCGCCCGCGCGCCGTACGCCGCGTGGGCGGCGGCGTGGCAGGCCGAGCTCGAGCAGGAGGGCCCCCGGTTCCTCGAGGGGTTCGGGCACGACCACCGCATGACAGGCATCTAGGCAGGCCCCGCCGCGCCGGGCTCCCGGGGCGGCGCGACCGGACGCCCGGCGTCCTGGCCTCGAGGGCTGCGTCCCGGCGCCACCCTGCCTACAGTGGCGGACCGGTGCGCGGACCGTCCGCGCCCGGGAGGTGAGGTGGTCGTGGCGGGTCTCGGCGGCGGAGCGCGGGTGCGCGGGTGCGTGGTCGTGCTGCTCCTCGCCGTGCTCGCGGCGTGCACCACGGGCACCCCCGGCGACGCCCCGGAGGCGACCACGCCGGCTCCCTCGGCCTCGCCGGACGCGCTCTCCGTGGTCCCCGCGGCGAGCCCGGCAGCGGCCACGGTCGTCGACGGGGACGAGGCGACGGCCGCGGTGAGCACCTCGGCCGCCCTGCTCGACGTGGCGCCGGTCGCCGTCGTGGCGGCAGCGGGTGACGTCGCCGGCGGGCTGACGGGCGCCACGGCGGCGGTCGCGCTGGGCGCCCCGCTGCTGCTGGCGGGTGGTGGGACCGACGCCGGTGCCGAGCTGGCGCGCCTGGGCACCGCCCACCTCCTGGTGGTGGGCGACGTCCCGGACGACGCGCTGCCCGCCGAGGTGGCGCGCGTGCGGGTGCCGTCCGGGGCCGACGGCGCTGCGCTCGCCGCGGCGACCGGCCACCGGTTCGGGTCGACCACCCCCGTGCCCGCCGGCGGGGAGGCCGACGCCGTCCGCGCCCTCGCCGGACCGGAACCCGACGTCCTGGTCCTCGACGAGGCGCCGGCGCCCGCTGCGCCCGCGAGCCCGGCCACCGCGACACCCGCCCCGGCCGGCCTGCCGTCCACCGCGCCCACGGCGGTGCCGGACGTGCTCGCGCTCGCGGACGGCCCCGTGCCCACCGCGGCGCTGGCGACCCTGCGCGCGCTCGACGTCGACGTGCTCGACGTGCCCGGAGGTGACCCGCGGGCCACCACGGTCACGGTGCAGGCGCTGGCGCAGGCCGACCCGGCGGCCGTGGTCGCGTTCGGGCCGACGTTCGGGCAGCCCGACCTGCTGGCCGCCCGGGTCGCGACCGCGCGGACGGGCGTCGAGCTCCCGGGTGGCGGCCAGCTCGTCTTCCCGGCGGTCGCGGGGCAGCCCGGCAAGAAGTACGTGGCGCTCTACGGCACGCCCGGGTCGGGTGCGCTCGGGGTGCTGGGGGAGCAGGACGTCCCGGCGACCGTCGCCCGCGCGCAGGAGCACGCGGCGATGTACACGGGCCTGACGTCCGACACCGTCGTGCCCGCGGTCGAGATCATCGCGACCATCGCCTCGGCGGGGCCGGAGGACGACCAGACGTACTCGCGCCGCCGGGCGGTCGACGACCTGCGCCCGCTGGTCGACGCGGCGGCCGCCGCGGGGCAGTACGTCCTGCTGGACCTGCAGCCCGGGCGCACGGACTTCGTCACCCAGGCGCAGGCGTACGCCGAGCTGCTCGAGCTGCCCCACGTGGGGCTCGCGCTGGACCCCGAGTGGCGGCTCGCGCCCGACCAGGTGCACCTGCGTCAGATCGGGTCGGTCGGGATCGACGAGGTGAACGCGACGGCGGCCTGGCTGGCGGGCTTCACGCGGGAACGGGCGCTGCCCCAGAAGATGTTCGTGCTGCACCAGTTCTCGCTGCGCATGATCACCGAGCGGGAGCGGCTGGACACGTCGTACGACGAGCTGGCCCCGCTGATCCACGTCGACGGGCAGGGCTCCCAGGGCGCCAAGGCCGGCACGTGGGCTGCGCTGCGGGCGGGTGCCCCGCCGGTGCACTGGGGCTGGAAGAACTTCTACGACGAGGACCTGCCGATGCTCGACCCGGCCGCGACGTACCGCGTGGAGCCTGTCCCTGACCTGGTCACCTACCAGTGAGCCGCGCCGGGCACGCCGCGCCCGCCGCGTGTCGCGGCGCTACCGTGGCCCGGTGACCCAGACCCCCGCGACCGACGTGCGCGTCGGCGTCCAGATCCAGCCCCAGCACGCCGACTACCGCCAGATCCGGGACGCGGTCCGCCGCGCGGAGGACCTCGGCGTGGACGTGGTGTTCAACTGGGACCACTTCTTCCCTCTCAGCGGGGAGCCGGACGGCAAGCACTTCGAGTGCTGGACGATGCTCGGCGCCTGGGCGGAGCAGACGAGCCGCGTCGAGATCGGCGCCCTGGTCTCGTGCAACTCCTACCGGAATCCTGATCTGCTGGCCGACATGGCCCGCACCGTCGACCACATCAGCGGTGGGCGCCTGATCCTGGGGATCGGTGCGGGCTGGTTCGAGCGGGACTACACGGAGTACGGGTACGAGTTCGGCACCGCCGGGTCGCGGATCGCCGACCTGGGGCAGGCGATGCCGCGGATCCGGTCCCGCTGGGCGGCGATGAACCCCGCCCCCACGCGCGACATCCCCGTGATGATCGGCGGCGGCGGTGAGCGCAAGACGCTGCGGATCGTCGCCGAGCACGCCGACATCTGGCACTCCTTCGGTGACGTCGACACGCTGCGCCGCAAGAGCGCGATCCTCGACGAGCACGGCGCCGCGGTCGGGCGGGACACCGCCGCGCTGGTCACCCGCTCCCTGGGCGTCGACGGGTCGGACCCGGACGAGGTGGGCGACGAGCTGTACGCCGCAGGTGTGCGGCTGTTCACGTGCGGCACGACCGGGCCGGACTACGACCTGACCGAGGCGGAGCGGTGGGTGCGCTGGCGCGACACGCGGGGCTGACGCCGAGGTGAGAGCGTCGGGTGGTCGCGTCTAGGCTCACCGCGTGGGAGGTCCGACGAACGACGTGCCGGCGCCCGGGCGGCTGCTGCGCGCGCGTCGACCCGTCGGGCGGGTGCTGCGTGCGGTGCGCGGGTGGCGCCCCCGCCACGGGTGGTGGTCGGCGATCGCGCTCGTCGTCGCGGGCGTCCTGGTGTCCGTCGTGGTCGGCGTGACGACCGCGAGCGTGCAGGCGTCCCTCGGGCCCCACGTCACGCGCTACGACGTCACCACCGACGCGACGGTGACGATCGACTTCGGCCCGCTCGGCACGCTCCAGCTCGACTCGCCGCTGCCGGCGACCCTTGGCCTGCGGGCCACCGTGCAGGAGATCCCGGCGACCGTCACCGAGCTCGGCGAGGCGCGCACCCTGGAGGCGCTCGGGGAGGACCTCAACGCGTACGTGGCGTTCTTCTCCGGCCCGGCCGCGGCCGTGCAGGACATCGCGAACGCCCTCGTGCGGGACGCGCTGCTGCGGTCCGGGACCACGTTCGTCGTGCTCGTGGCCCTCTTCTGGCTGGGGCGTGCGCTGCTCGGCGGCCCGCGGAGCAGCGAGCTGACGCAGCAGCTCGCCGCGCACGCGCGCCCGCTGACCGCCGGCGGCCTCGCCGTCGTGGTCGGCGCGACCGTCCTCACGTCGAGCGTCGGGCCCCAGGACCGGCGGGAGCAGGAGCAGCTCGCCTCGCCCGTCTTCGACGGCACCCCGCTGGAGGGTGCCCGCGTGACGGGCAGGCTGGGCGGCGTCATCGACACCTACGGCGCCTACGCGGTGGACGCCTGGCGGCAGAACGAGGAGTTCTACCAGGCGGCCGACGCCGCGCTCGTCGTGGCGTGGGAGGACTGGGAGGAGCAGGAGGCGCTGCTCGCCGCCGAGGCGGCCGCGCAGGCGGCCGCGCAGGAGGCGGCGCAGCGCGCGACCGGGTCGGACGACGGGACGGCGACGCAGGAGGACGGTGTCGAGGGGGACGGCTCCGTGGGGGACGGTGCCGAGGCGGACGGTTCCGTGGGGGACGGGACCGTGGGGGCGGAGGTCGACGGGGGCGCCGCCGCGTCCCTCGACGGCGACGGTGGCGGCGCCGGCGACGGTCAGGACGGGACCGCAGGCGCGGCGGACGCCCTCCTCGGTGCGGGGGACGACGACGTCGCCGCGGCGGACCGTCCGAGCGCGTCGCCCAGGAGCCCTGCGCCGTCCGAGGAGCCCGAGCCGGAGGTCGAGCCCGTGCTGCTGGTCGTCGTGTCCGACCTGCACTGCAACGTCGGGATGGCCCCGCTGATCGGCACGCTCGCGCGGCTGTCGGGTGCGGCGGCGGTGCTCGACGCGGGCGACACGACCATGAACGGGACGTCCGTGGAGCAGTACTGCGTCACGTCCTTCGCGCGCGCCGTCCCGCCGGGGGTCGCGCTGGTGACGGCTCCGGGCAACCACGACTCGCGCGAGACCACGGCGAACTACGCGCGTGCCGGCGCGACCGTGCTCGACGGGTCCGTGATCGACGTCGCGGGGGTGCGCGTCCTCGGTGACAGCGACCCCAACGAGACCCGGGTCGGCGCCGGCGGCACCGCGTCCGCGGCCGACGAGACGGTTCCCGAGGCGGCTGAGCGGCTCGCCGCGACGGCCTGCGAGGACGGGGAGGTCGACCTGCTGCTGGTCCACACGCCGGCGGTGGGCGACGAGGCACTGGCGGCGGGGTGCGTCCCCGCGCAGGTGTCGGGGCACCTGCACCGCCGGTCGGGTCCGGAGCAGGTCGGGCTGGGCATCCGGTACATCTCGGGGAGCACCGCGGGCGCCACCCTCAACCAGCCGACGGTCGGCCCGTTGCGCGGCGTGGCGGAGATGACCGTGCTGCGGTTCGACCCGGGCTCGCGCCGGCTGCTGGACCTCCAGGTCGTCCGGGTCGCGCCCGACGCGACCGTCACGGTCGGCAGCCCGCAGCCGTGGCCCCTGCCCGCGGTGGTCGGCCCCGGTGACGCGGCGGACCAGGGTGGGGACGGCGGTGCGGCGGGCGACGAGGCTGTCGGCCGTGATCCCCAGGAGGAGCCCGGCGCGACGCCGGACGGCGGCACCGACGCGCAGGACGGCTGAGCGCGGGACCGCGTCCCGGGGGGCGAATCGGGCGCAACGGGTTGCGCATCCGTGACGGAGATGATCGCCTGGACCCGAGCCACCACGCCGGCCCACGGGAGAGCCGCGCGGTGCGCCGGGGGGAGTACGCGTGCGACGTCTCGCGATCGCGGTGGTCACCGTGGGGTTCGTGCTGGTCGGCGCCCTGCCGGCGCTGGCCGGGTCCGGTGAGGACGTGCTGCGGCCGGGCGAGCAGCTGGGTCCCGGTGAGGCGCTGCTCGCGCCGGGCGGCGCACAGGTGCTCGTCATGCAGCCGGACGGCTCGCTGGGCATGTACGCGCTGGACGACGTGGTGCGCTGGACGACCGGCCGCGGTGTCGCGGGCTCCGTCCTGAGCGCCGACGCCACCGGCGACGTGCGACTCGTGGCGCCGGACGGCGCCGTGGTGTGGAGCACCGGGACGGGCGGCTCCGGCGGGACGCTGCGCCTGCAGGACGACGGCGACCTCGTCGTGCAGGGTGCCGACGGCGCGGTGGTCTGGAGCAGCGGGACCGCGCAGGCCCCGTCGTCGCTCACCGGCCCCGGCCGCCTGGCCGGCGACGACGTGCTCTCGTCACCGGACGGGCGGCACACGCTCCTGATCGGCCCCGACGGGGTGCAGCTGATGGGACCCGACGGCGCCGTGCGGTGGGCGCCGCAGGCCCCGGTCGGTCCCGAGGAGTCCGACGCGTCGTCGAGCGGGCGGTCGCAGCGGGCGGGCACGTCGGCCACACCGCGACCGTCACCCTCCGCAGCGCCCCGTGCCCCCGCCGTGGCGCTCGAGCTGCGCGAGGACGGCAACCTCGTGGCCCTCGACGCCGACGGCGCCCCGGTCTGGCGCAGCCGCACCGCCGGGCACGGGCCGGCGACGCTGACGCTGCAGGACGACGGCAACCTCGTCCTGCTGGACGCGGCGGGCGCCCCCGTGTGGAGCTCGAGCACGCCGATCGGGCCGTCGGCCCTCGAGCCGGGGGGTGAGGTCGCGGCGGACGCGTTGCTGGGCTCGCCGTCGGGGCACCTGGGGCTGGCGGTGCGCGACGGTGCGCTCGTCGCCTCCTGGGACGGGGAGCCGTTCTGGTCGTCGCCCACCGACGGTGCGGCGTCCGTGCGGCTGCAGGAGGACGGCGACCTCGTGCTCCTCGACGCCGCCGGAACGACGGTCTGGTCCACCGGCACGGCCGGCAGGACCGGGGCACGGCTCGTCCTCGAGGAGCGTGCGGTGCTCCTGGTCACGCCCGACGGTGAGGTGCCGTGGCAGGTCCCGGTGCCGGAGGGCCTCGCGGCCGCACCCGTGGACACCGCACCGGCACCCCGGGCGCAACCGACCGACTGCGCGCTGGTCGACGGGCCGGTGGCCGAGGCGGACGTCGTGCGAACCGGCAGCGGCATCCGCGTCCACCCGTGCCTCGCGGACGCGGTCGACGCACTGGTCACCGCGGCGCGCGACGACGGGGTGGAGCTCGGCGGGGGCGGCTGGCGCAGCCCCGAGCAGCAGATCGCGTTGCGCCGCGCGCACTGCGGTCCGTCCGACGCGGACATCTACGACAAGCCCGCCTCGGCGTGCTCCCCGAGCACCGCCCGGCCGGGCAGCTCGCGGCACGAGCGCGGTCTGGCGATCGACTTCACCAGCGGCGGCCGGTCCCTGTCCGCCGGGTCCCCGGCGTACGCGTGGCTGGTGCAGAACGCGGCGGCGTACGGACTGTCGAACCTGCCGGGGGAGCCGTGGCACTGGAGCGTCGACGGCTCCTGAGACCTCTACGCTGGACGGCGTGACGCAGAGCCCTGTCCCCGCGGCCGCCGACCTCAGCGCGGTGACCCAGGACTACCTCAAGGTCATCTGGGGGGCGCAGGAGTGGTCGGACGCCCCCGTGACGACCAAGCTCCTGGCGGGGCGCCTGGGAGTCGGACCGTCGACCGTGTCCGAGACCGTGAAGCGCCTCGCCGACGCCGGGCTCGTCTCGCACCGGCCGTACGGTGCGGTGGAGCTGACCGCGGCGGGCCGGGCGCACGCCCTGGCGATGGTGCGCCGGCACCGCCTCATCGAGACCTACCTGGTCGAGCGGCTCGGCTACGGCTGGGACGAGGTGCACGACGAGGCCGAGGTGCTCGAGCACGCCGTGAGCGACCGGTTCGTCGAGCGGGTGGCCGACCTCCTGGGCCACCCGGACCGGGACCCGCACGGCGACCCGATCCCCGCCGCCGACGGCACCGTGCACCTGCCCGACGCCCGGGTCATGTGGGAGGTCGAGCCGGGCGACTACCGGGTCGCGCGGATCTCCGACGCGGACCCGGAGCTCCTGCGGTACCTCGAGGGTGTCGGCCTGGTGCTGGACGCGCCGGTCGTGCTCGACGAACGACGCGCCGTGACGGGCGTCGTCAGCGTCCAGGTCGACGGCCGTCCGGACCGCGTGGAGCTGGGCGAGGTCGCCGCCTGCGCGATCTGGCTCACCGCGCGGCACTGACAGCCCCGGGGCCCGGCGTCGTCCGGCCCCGGCCCTCGGTACGATTCACGGGTGAGCGACCAGTCCCCGAACCCGACCCCCGACGACGTCCCGTTCCGCTACACCGCCGCCCTCGCGCAGGAGATCGAGCTGCGCTGGCAGGACGAGTGGGAGAAGCGCGGCACGTTCTTCACGCCCAACCCGGTGGGTCCGCTCACGGACGGCCAGGGGCGGCACGCCGACCCGGCCGCGCGGCCCTTCTTCGTGATGGACATGTTCCCGTACCCGTCGGGCGCCGGGCTGCACATCGGTCACCCCCTGGGGTACATCGCCACCGACGTCGTGGGCCGGTTCCGGCGCATGTGCGGGGACAACGTGCTGCACGCTCTGGCCTTCGACGCCTTCGGGCTGCCGGCCGAGCAGTTCGCCGTGCAGACGGGCCAGCACCCGCGCACGACGACCGAGGCCAACATCGCGATCATGCAGCGCCAGCTGCGCCGGCTGGGCCTCGCGCACGACCCGCGCCGCTCGTTCGCCACGATCGACCCGGACTACGTGCGCTGGACGCAGTGGATCTTCCTGCAGATCTTCGAGTCCTGGTACGACGAGGACGCGCCGCGCCCCGACGGCGGCACCGGCCGCGCCCGTCCGGTCTCCGAGCTGGTCGAGGAGTACGCCGCGGGCACGCGGCCGCTGCCGACGGACGTCGAGGGCGTCACCGAGGGCGCGACCTGGGCCGACCTGGACGAGGCGACGCGCCGCCGCGTCGTCGACAGCCGACGCCTGGCCTACCTGTCCGAGACGCCCGTCAACTGGGCGCCCGGGCTGGGCACGGTCCTGGCGAACGAGGAGGTCACGGCCGACGGACGCTCGGAGCGCGGCAACATGCCGGTGTTCCAGCGCAGCCTGCGCCAGTGGAACATGCGGATCACGGCGTACGCCGACCGCCTGACGGACGACCTGGAGCGCATCGACTGGCCCGAGAAGGTCAAGGCCATGCAGCGGCACTGGATCGGCCGTTCGACGGGCGCGCGCGTCCGGTTCGCGGTGCAGGGCGGCGAGGAGGTCGAGGTCTTCACGACGCGGCCCGACACGCTGTTCGGCGCCACGTTCCTCGTCGTCTCGCCCGAGCACCCGCTGCTGGACGAGGTGCCGCAGGCGTGGCCCGACGGCACGGTGGACACCTGGACGGGCGGGCACGCCTCGCCGGTGGACGCCGTGGCGGACTACCGCCGGCAGGCCGCCGCCAAGACGGCCGTGGAGCGCCAGCAGGACGCGGGCCGCAAGACCGGCGTCTTCACGGGCCACCTGGCGGCGAACCCGGTGAACGGCGAGCTGCTGCCCGTGTTCACGGCCGACTACGTCCTCATGGGCTACGGCACCGGCGCCATCATGGCCGTGCCCGGCGGCGACGAGCGCGACTTCCAGTTCGCCGAGGCCTTCGGGCTGCCCGTCGTCTACACCGTCGACGCGCCCGAGGGCACCCCGCCGGGTGCGCGCACCGGTGACGGTGCGGTCATCAACTCGTCCAACGACGAGATCAGCCTGGACGGCCTGCCCGTCGCCGAGGCCAAGGACCGCATCGTGGAGTGGCTGGCCGCCCGCGGCGCGGGGGAGCGGACCGTCACCTACCGTCTGCGCGACTGGCTCTTCAGCCGCCAGCGCTACTGGGGCGAGCCCTTCCCGATCGTCTACGACGAGGACGACCACCCCATCGCGCTGCCCGCCTCGGCGCTGCCGGTCGACCTGCCGGAGGTGCCGGACTTCTCGCCGCGCACCTACGACCCGGACGACGCGGACTCCGAGCCGGAGCCGCCGCTGGGCCGCAACCCCGACTGGCTGTACGTCGAGCTGGACCTGGGCGACGGGCCGAAGCGTTACCGCCGTGACGCCAACACGATGCCCAACTGGGCCGGTTCGTGCTGGTACTACCTGCGGTACCTGGACCCGCACTCCGACGACGTCCTGGTCGACCCGGCGCTCGAGGAGTACTGGATGGGCCCCGGCCACGGCGCCCAGCCGGCCGGCTCCACGGGCGGCGTCGACCTGTACGTCGGCGGTGTCGAGCACGCCGTGCTGCACCTGCTGTACGCCCGGTTCTGGCACAAGGTCCTGTACGACCTGGGCCACGTGCGCAGCTCGGAGCCCTTCCACAAGCTCTTCAACCAGGGCTACATCCAGGCCTACGCCTACACGGACGAGCGGGGCGTGTACGTGCCGGCTGCCGAGGTCGTGGAGGACGAGTCGTCGCCGACGGGCTTCACGTGGGACGGGCAGCCCGTCAACCGCGAGTACGGCAAGATCGGCAAGTCGCTGAAGAACGCCGTGTCGCCGGACGAGATGTACGAGGCGTACGGCGCGGACACGCTGCGCGTGTACGAGATGTCGATGGGCCCGCTGGACCTGTCGCGGCCCTGGGAGACGCGTGCCGTCGTCGGGGCGCAGCGGTTCCTGCAGCGGCTGTGGCGCAACGTCGTCGACGAGACCACGGGCGAGCTCGTGGTGTCCGACGACGAGCCCGCGGTGGAGACGCTGCGCCTGCTGCACCGCACGGTCGCCGACGTGCGCGCAGACATGGAGGGCATGCGGATCAACACCGCGATCGCCAAGCTCATCGTCCTCAACAACCACCTGACGACCCTCGACCGCAGCCCGCGCTCGGTGGTCGAGGCGCTCGTCGTCATGACCGCTCCGGTGGCGCCGCACGTCACCGAGGAGCTGTGGGCGCGGCTCGGCCACGACGAGTCGGTGGTGCACGCGGAGTTCCCGCAGGCCGACCCGCAGTACCTGGTCGAGGAGACCGTGACCTGCGTGTTCCAGGTGCAGGGCAAGGTGCGCGGGCGGGCGGAGGTCTCGCCGTCGACCGGTGAGGACGCGCTCCGCGAGCTCGCGCTCGCGGACGCCGGCGTGCAGCGCGCCCTCGCGGGTCGCGACGTGCGCACGGTCGTGGTGCGTGCCCCCCGGCTCGTCAACGTGGTGCCTTCCTGAGCCCCGCGACGGGTCGGCACGCGCCCCGGGTCGCTGTCGTCACCGACTCCACGGCCGCGCTGCCCCCGGGCCTGGCGGCGGAGGTCGGCGTGCACGTGGTGCCGCTCGAGGTGAGCATCGACGGCGCGCGGTACGCCGAGGGCGTCGACGTCACGCCCGAGCAGCTGCTGCAGGCGCTCGCGCGCGGGTCCCGGGTGACGACGTCGCAGCCGCCGCCCTCGGCGTTCGCGGCCGCGTACGAGCAGGCGGCCGCCGAGGGTGCCCACGCGATCGTGTCGGTCCACCTGTCCGGCGAGATGTCGGGGACGGTGCGCTCGGCGCGGACCGCGGCGACGGTCAGCCCGGTACCCGTGCGGGTGGTCGACTCGCGTACCGCTGCGCTCGGGCTCGGGTTCGCCGCGGTCGCCGCGGCGCGGTACGCGGCGACGCCGCTGCCGGACGAGCCGGACGACGCCGACACGGAGGACGGCGTCGGCGGCACCGTCCGGCGCTGGGTGGCGCGCACGGTGCACCGGACCTCCGCCCCCCGGTGGCCGGACGCCCAGCAGGTCGCCGACCTGGCGGCTTCGACGGCGGCGGGCAGCCGGGTGTGGTTCCTCGTCGACTCCCTGGAGCACCTGCGCCGGGGCGGACGGCTGGGGACGGCGGCCGCCGCGCTGGGCACCGTGCTGGGTCTGCGTCCGCTGCTGACGGTGCAGGACGGCCGGCTCGTGGTCTGCGAGAAGGTCCGCACCCGGCGGGTGGCCCGCGAGCGCCTGGAGCAGCTGGCGCTCGCCGACCTCGTCGGCCGGCCCGGCGCCCGGGTAGCCGTGCACCACGTGGGCCCGTCGGACGTCGCGGACGAGGTGGCTGCGCGCCTGGCGGAGGCGGCGGGTCCCGCGGTCGGCGAGGTCGTCGTGGCCGACGCGGGCGCCGTGCTCGCCGCGCACGTGGGCCCCGGTCTGCTGGCGGTCGTCGTCACCGACGCGTAGGGGCCGCACCGCCGCCGGCCGCGCCGCGGCTGGCACGCCGCGCGCCTGCAGGCGCGAAGGGCGGTCGACGAGCCGACCCCAGGACCGCGGGTGCGCCGTACGATCCACCGCCGGGCCGTCGCCCTCGGGACGACGGCTCGGGTGGTCCTAGCGTCGCGACGGTGCCGCCCCTCGACCGCCGCCGCCTCCCGCCCGACGTCGCGCACCGCCTCGCCGCCCTGACGGCCACCGCGCGCGACGGCCGGACGGGAGGGGCGCACGGACACGACCCGGGGGCGGACCCCGGGAACGACGTGCCGGGGGGTGAGGCGCGGGCCGCGGACACCGGCCGACGACCCGGGCCCGCCCCCGGTGAGGACGGGTCGCCGGCCCTGCGCCGGACGGTCGCCCCTGGTCACCGCCCGGCAGGGCACCCCCTGGCGGATGCGGCGGTACCCGGTCCCGGACGCGGCGACCGCGCTCCGGCCGGTTGGACCCCTCACACCGGTGGTGCCCCCGCCACGGCCCCCGCGGACGACGGGCTCGAGGGTCCGTCGCCGGAGCGGTGGCGTCCGGACGTGCGCGCGGCGCTCGCCGCGGCATCACCCGGGCCGCCGCCCGCCGCGCCCCGGGTGCGGTGGGCGCCAGGCTGGCGGGCGGCGGGGGCGGCGACCCTGGTCCTGGGTCTGGTCGCGGGCGGCATCGTGCTGCGCGCGTCCGCGGTGCCCCAGGGGGAGCCCGTCCGGCTGCCGACCCCCGCGGTGGCGGGCGCCTCCGCCGTGCAGCCGGACGGCGAGCCGGGATCGGGGCCGGGGACGGCGTCCGTGGACGGTGCGGGCGACGACGTGGTGGTGCACGTCGTCGGGGCCGTCGTGCGGCCCGGTGTCGTCCGGCTCGCGCGCGGTGCGCGGGTGGGCGAGGCCGTCGACGCGGTCGGTGGCAGCGTCCCGGGTGCCGACCTGGCGGGCGTCAACCTGGCGCGCGTCCTCACCGACGGGGAGCAGCTGGTCGTGCCGGTCGTGGGGGCGCCGCCCCTCGCGACGGGCGGCGGTGCCGCCGCCGCCGCGGACGGGCTGGTCGACGTCAACACCGCCGACGCCGCGACGCTCGAGGACCTGCCCGGGGTGGGCCCGGTGCTGGCGGAACGCATCGTCCAGCACCGGACGGAGCACCCGTTCACCACCGTCGACGACCTCGACGACGTGACGGGGATCGGCCCGGCGCTGCTGGCCGACCTGCGGCCGCGGGTACGCGTGTGAGCACGGGAGCCGCGGGGCCGGTCGACCTGCGGATGCTCCCGCCCGCGGCCGCCGCGTGGTGCGCCGGAGCGGTGGTCGTGCACGCCCCCGACGCCGTCGCCCGGACCACCGCGGTGCCGGGCGTCGTGCTCGGGGTCGCGGTCGTGGCCGCGCTGGTGGGTGGGGGCGTCCGGGCGTCCCGGGCCCACGCCGCCGACCACGGGCCCGCGACCGGGCGACCGCGCGGTGCGCTGCCCGCGCTGGCGCTGGCGGTGGTGACGGCGGCCGTGGTCCTCGTGGCCGGCGCGGCCGGCCACCAGGCCCGTGCGCCGCACGTCCTGCTGGGAGCCGCGCAGGACCGCACCACGGTCGAGCTGACGGGCCGGGTGTCCACCGCCCCCCGGCCGGTGGCCGGTGGGGGCGCGCGGTTCACCGTCACCGCGTCCGCCGTCCGGGTCGAGGGCACCTGGTACCGCGTGCGTGCACCCGTCGACGTCCTGGCACCGACGGGCGCGGTGCTCGACGCGGTCGTGCGCGTGCGGGGCGTCCCGGCGGCCGGGGGCGCCGGTGTCCGCACCGCCGTCACGCTGCGGTCCGGCCGGGCGCCGGTGGTCTCCGCACCGCCGCGGGGGGTCCGGGCGTGGGCGGCGGGCGTGCGCGACGGGGCCCGCGCCGTGGCCGCGCCCCTGCCCCCGGACGTGCGAGGGCTGCTGCCGGCGGTGACGGTCGGTGACACGGGTGCCGTCCCGGCCGACCTCGAGGTCGCGATGCGCGCGGCCGGGCTCGCGCACGTCATGGCGGTCTCCGGCGCCCACTTCGCGATCGTCGGTGCGATGGTGCTGGCGGGGGCGGCTGCGGCGCGGGCACCGCGGCTCGTGCGCCTGGGACTCGTGGCGTCCGCGGGTGCCGCACTGCTGCTCGTGGTCGGACCCGCGCCCAGCGTCCTGCGGGCGGCCGTGATGGGGGCGGTGGGTCTGGTGGGCCTGCTCGCCGGGCGCCGCGCCGCCGGGCCGGCTGCACTCGGCACGGCCGTCGTCGCGCTGCTCGTCGCCGACCCGTGGCTGGCGGCCGACGTCGGGTTCGCGCTGTCGGTCGCGGCGACCGCGGGCCTCGTGGTGCTCGGCTCGCCGCTCGTCGAGCGGTGGGCGCCGCGCTGCGGCCGACCGGTCGCCGCGCTGCTCGCCGCCCCCGTCGCCGCGCAGCTCGGTTGCCTGCCGGTGACGCTCGCGGTGTGGCCGACCTTCGGCCCGTGGGCGGTGCTCGCGAACGTCGTGGTGGCCCCGGCCGTCGCCCCCGCGACGGTGCTCGGCCTGCTCGCCGCCGCACTCGCCCGCGTCTGGCCGTGGGCCGCCGACGTCGCGGGCGCGGGGGCCGGGGCGGCCTGCTGGTGGATCGCCGCGGTCGCACGGTGGGCGGCCGGCCTGCCGGGCGCCGCCCTGCCGTGGTGGCCGGGCGTCGGCGGAGCGGTCTGCGCGCTCCTGGTCGCGGCGGCCGCATTCGCCCTGACCCTGTGGCGGGCGTCCGCCCGGTGACGGGTGCCCAGGGCGGGCCGGGATGTCCGCGGCGCGTGGCAGGCTGGTCCCGTGGCCGCCCGTACACCCGCACGTCCGTCCCGCAGCACCACCGGCTCGTCGCGCGGGCGGGCCGCCGCCTCGACGGGCGGTGTGCCGTGGACGCAGGCGGCACCGGCCCCCGTGGTCCTGGTCGCCGGCCCCGAGGCGCTGCTGGCCGACCGGGCGTGCGAGCGCATCGTCGCGCAGGTCCGCGAGGCCGACCCGGAGGTCGAGGTGACCCGGGTCGACGCCGCGACGTACGCGCAGGGCGAGCTGAGCGTCCTGACCAGTCCCTCGCTCTTCGCGGAGGCCAAGGTCATCCTCGTCGAGGGCGTGGAGCGTGCGGGGGACGCGCTCCTGCTCGACGCCGAGGCGTACCTGGCGGCCCCGGCACCCGACGTCGTCGTCGTGCTCCGGCACGGCGGCGGCCAGCGGGGCAAGCGGCTGCTGGACGCGGCGAAGCGGGCGCAGGTCCCCACCGTCGCGTGCGACCAGGTCCGCACCGACGCGGACAAGACCGCGTTCGTCACCGAGGAGCTGCGGCGGGCAGGCCGACGCGCGGACGGTCGTGGCGTGCGGGCGCTGGTGGACGCTGTCGGCTCGGACCTGCGAGAGCTCGCCGCCGCGTGCGCGCAGCTCGTGGCGGACACGACCGGCCTGATCGGCGAGGAGGCCGTCCAGCGCTACCACGGCGGGCGTGTGGAGGCGACGGGCTTCCAGGTCGCCGACGCCGCCGTCGCCGGGGACGCGGGCCGGGCGGTCGCGCTGCTGCGGCACGCGATGGCGACCGGGCTCGATCCCGTCCCGGTCGTCGCGGCGGTCGCCGCGCGGCTGCGCACGCTGGCGAAGGTCGGGGCGGTGCGCGGGAGGGGCGCCGCTGCCGCACGAGAGCTGGGCATGGCGCCGTGGCAGGTGGACCGTGCGGCGCAGGACCTGCGGCGATGGACCCCCGAGGGTCTGGCCGTCGCCATCTCCGCCGTGGCGCAGGCCGACGCGGAGGTGAAGGGCGAGGGACGCGACCCGCGGTTCGCGGTGGAGCGCGCGGTGCTGCGGGTGGCGGCTGCTGTCGACCGCTGAGGCGTGGACCCCGCTCCCGCGGGTCATGCCCGCGCCGGGTGCCCGGGGCACCCGCCTGTGACTGGGGAACGCCGGCGGTCACCCGTCCGGGCGCGTCCGTCCGTGCAGCGCCGTGACACCCCCGGCACCGCGCCGGCAGGGCACGTGCGGGTGGGTGCGGACGTCAGTGCCCGACGAGCCGGGCCCCCGCCCGGTCGAGGACGCCCGCCCGCTCGATCAGGTTGCCCTGGAAGAGCGTGAACCCCAGGTCGCGCGCATGGCGCAGGACCTCGGGAGACTCGACGTACTCCGCGACGAGCATCGCGCCGAACGAGCGCGCGACACGGACCACCGGGTCGCCCTCGACGTCCAGGTCGCGCACGTCCACCTTGACGAAGTCGGCGTGCGGCAGCAGGCGCCGCTGCTCCGGGCGGTCGACGAAGGCCGGCAGCGCGATGCGGAAGCCCTGCTCACGGAGTCGACGCAGGCCGGCCAGCGCCGCGGCGTCGACCTCGGCGGTGGTGCTGACCTCGATGACCAGGCGGTCCGGGCGTGCCGGGACCGGGAGCTCACCCAGCAGGTGCGCGCGTGGGCAGCGGACGAACAGCAGGCGCCCGTGCGCGACGTGCTCGAGGTCGGCGCGCCCGAACGTGGCGCGCAGCACGTGGTCCGTGGCGTGCTCGTGGGCGGCCCGGTCCCACGTGCGGGCGAGGTCCGGGTGGTGGCCGGGCGCGCGGTAGGAGAGCTGGTACGCGAACGGCCGCCCGTGCGTCGAGTAGATCCCCTGCCGGGCGACGAGCACCGGGTCGTGCGCCAGGTGCTGCTCCCAGGCGCGCCGCAGGGCGCGGGGGATCGCCGCATCGACCGCCGCGCCGAGCCGGGCGAGCGTCGCGTCCTGGTCGTCCGATGTCATGGCCCCTATGACACCACAGGTGCGGACGGGTGATCACGTGTCGAGGGGGTGGAAATCCGACCGACCCGTTCGGGTGTACGGGTGTTCGCGCAGATCCTTCCGATGTGTCACCCTGTCGGCGACGCGTCCCGACCTGGCGGGCCGTCGATCTCACGCCCCCAGGGAGCACGAAGCCCTCTGACAGGAGAACGACCATGAAGCCGCTCACCAGTGCAATCGCCGCTCTCGCCATCGCCGGTTCCCTCGTCGTCGGCGTTCCTGCCGCCACCGCCTCGGTCTCGATGAACGGTGGCGCCAGCGGTTGCTGCAAGGCCCTCTGATCGCGCGCACCGCGGGACGCAGGTCGACGACCGGTCGGTGGTGATCAGTCACGCTCCGCCAGCCGTCGGCGTCGCGCGCCGGGTCGGGAGGTCGTCGTGCCCGGCCCGGCGCGCCGCGCATCCCTCAGGGTGAATGGCACGTAGTTCATCGCCAGGGGGATGGCTTTCACGGACGTCATACGTAGAATGACTTTTCATGACGACGATCGGTGACCGCGTGCGTGAGGCGCGGCTGGCCTCCGGGCTCTCCCAGACGGCGCTGGCGGGCAACGCGTTCTCGCCCAGCTACATCTCCCTCATCGAGGCGGGGCACCGCGAACCGACGGACACCGCGCTCGGCGTGCTGGCGGAACGTCTCGGTACGACGCTCGAGTTCCTCAAGCACGGTGAGGACGGCCCGAACGAGGCGCGGACCCGGCTCGAGGTCGACTACGCGCGGCTCGACCTGGCCAGCGGCGACGCGGCCGGCGCCGCCCGGCGCATCGACGCGCTGGACCTCACCGTGGTCACGCCCGTGCTGCGCGTCGAGGCGCTCACCACGCTCGCCTGCGCCCACGAGGTGCTCGGCGACCTGGAGACGGCGATCACGCTGCTCGAGCCGTTGCTCGCCGAGACGCGGGAGCGTCCCGACCACCTGCGCGCCGCCTCGCTCACGACCGCCCTGGTCGGCTGCTACCTGGAGGCGGGCGACCTGCACCGGGCCGTCGAGGTGGGGGAGGGCACGCTCGCGGAGCTCGACGCGGCGGACCTGCTGGGGACCGACGAGCACCTGCGGCTCGCGTCGACCGTGCTGTGGGCGTACGTCGAGCGCGGCGACCTGCTGTACGCGACGCACCGCGCGGCGGAGCTCGTGCGGCTCGCGGAGTCGCTCGGCACGCCCCGCGGCCGGGGCAGCGTGTACTGGAACGCCGCTCTCGTGGCCGAGCAGCGCCGGGACTACGAGCTCGCGCAGCGGTACACGGAGCGGGCGCTGGCCCTGCTCTCGGAGGGGGAGCCGGACCGGGACCTGCCCCGCCTGCGGGTGAACTACGCCTGGCTCCTGCTGCGCTCCGAGCCGGCGGACCCGCGGGCGGCGCTCGAGCAGATCGACAGGGCGGAGCCGGGGGTGAGCGCGGTCGGCTCGGCGCTGGACATCGCGCGCCTGCAGGTCGAGCGGTCGCGGGCGCACCTGCTCCTGGGTGACGAGGACGCGGCTGAGGCCGACGTCCGGCGGGCGCTGGACGGCCTGGGCGACTCGCCCCGGCTGGAGTCCGCCACGGCGCACGTCGCGCTGGGTGACGTGCTCGACGCCCGCGGTGACCACGAGGGGGCGACCGCGTCGTTCAAGTGGGCGGCCGACCTGCTGGGCATGATGGCGGCCACGCGGTACTCCGCCGGCGTCTGGCGTGACCTGGGCGACCGCTACCTGCGTCGCGGCGACGTCGACGCGGCGGCGCGGGCGTTCGACCGGGCCCTGCGCGAGGCGGGGTTCCACCCGTCGGTGCCGACGGGTGCGCCGCGCGAGACGTGGGCGCTGGGTGGCTGACGCGGTCCTGGTCGGCTGACGAGGTCCGACGAACGCCGGAAGGGCGGCACCCCTCGCGGGGTGCCGCCCTTCCGGCGTTCGTGCGGGACGTCGAGGTCCCTGGCGCAGGTGGAAGCTGCGCTGCGGGCTCAGAGGCCGTTGACGGCCTTCGAGAGCGCCGACTTGCGGTTGGCGGCCTGGTTGGCGTGGATCACGCCCTTGGACACCGCCTTGTCGAGCTTGCGCGCCGCGACGGCGAGCGCAGCGTTCGCCGCGTCCTTGTCGCCACCGGCGACGGCCTCGCGGACGCGACGCACGTACGTCTTGAGCTCGGACTTGACGGACTTGTTCCGCAGCCGGGCCTTCTCGTTCGTGCGGATGCGCTTGATCTGGGACTTGATGTTCGCCACGTGTGGACTCTCTTGGTTAGGTCGCCGGAGCGATCCGACAGGTCGTAGAGGGCATGCGCAGCGCCAGGACTGGGGCGTGGGGACACCCTCGGGAAAGGCCTGCGCCCGCGCCCGCCGACCCAGGCGGGCACGCGGTTCGACATCTTACCAGCCGTGTAGCCGGGCAGCCGCACCGACGACCTCGTCGTACCGGCGGCGGTCCAGTGCGGCGCCCTCGCGCCGGACCTCGTCCGCGGGGAGCCGCAGCACCCGGTCGAGCCGTACCTCGCTCGGTCGACCCCGCGGGTCCCACGCGCCGCTGCCCACGTCGAGCCAGACGCGTCCGTGCCGCGCCTCGTCCGCGGCGTCCCGGTCATGGTCCTTGCTGGTGAGCATGAGGGCGACGACGGTGGCGTCCTCCACCGCCAGCACGAGCACCGGGCGGTCCTTGCCCCGCCGTGGGTCGTCCTCGTAGGGCACCCAGGTCCACACGACCTCGCCCGGGTCCGGCCGGCCGTCGGCGCTCGGCGCGTACGCGGGACGGACGGGCCCGGTGCCGCGGGGCGAGGGGTGCAGGAGCCGGCGCACGACGCGCCGCAGGGCGGAGGGTCGGCGGCCGTCGGTCACGGTCGCCGAGCCTAGCCGCGCCGCGTCGACGGCGCGGTGCGGGCGGTGCCGCGGTCCTCCGCCGGGGGCCAGGTCGCGGCGACCGCGTCACGTAACGCGACGTTGACACGGGCCGACTAGATTCACGCCATGGCCGACCTCTTCGACGACTACCCGGCCGGTACCGCGTGGGACGAGATGATCGGCCCGGACGGCGAGATCCGGACGGCGTACCGCCACGTGCACTCGACGCTGGCGCAGCTGTCGGCGGGTGAGCTGCGCGCGCGGGCGGACACGCTGGCGCGGTCGTACCTCAAGCAGGGCGTCACGTTCGACTTCGCCGGTGAGGAGCGTCCGTTCCCCCTGGACGTCGTCCCGCGCGTGATGGCGGGCGACGAGTGGGAGCACGTGGCCCCCGGCGTGTCGCAGCGGGTACGGGCGCTGGAGGCGTTCCTGGCGGACGTCTACGGTCCGCAGAAGTCGGTCGCCGACGGCGTCGTGCCGCGCTCGGTCGTCGTCTCGTCCAACCACTTCCACCGGGCCGCACGGGGCATCGAGCCGCCCAACGGCGTGCGCGTGCACGTCTCCGGGATCGACCTGGTGCGGGACTCCCTCGGTGGCTGGCGCGTGCTCGAGGACAACGTGCGGGTGCCGTCCGGTGTCAGCTACGTGCTGTCGAACCGTCGCGCCATGGCGCAGACGTTCCCCGAGCTGTTCGCCACGCTGCGGATCCGGCCGGTCGTGGACTACTCGCGCCGCCTGCTCGCGGCGCTCACCGCGGCCGCGCCCCACGGCGTCGACGACCCGACGGTGGTCGTCCTGACGCCGGGGGTCTTCAACTCGGCGTACTTCGAGCACACGCTCCTCGCCCGGACCATGGGCGTCGAGCTCGTCGAAGGGCGGGACCTGTACGTCTCCGGGGGTCGGGTCTGGATGCGCACGACGCAGGGGCGCCGCCGCGTCGACGTCATCTACCGCCGGGTCGACGACGAGTTCATCGACCCCGTGACGTTCCGGTCCGACTCGCTGCTGGGCTGCCCGGGCATCATGACCTGCGCGCGCCTCGGCAACGTCACCATCGCCAACGCCGTGGGCAACGGCGTCGCGGACGACAAGCTGCTCTACACCTACGTCCCCGACCTCATCCGGTACCACCTGGGCGAGGAGCCGATCCTGCCGAACGTGGACACGTGGCGGCTCGAGGACCCGGGCGCGCTCGAGGAGGTGCTGGACCGGCTGCCCGAGCTCGTCGTGAAGCCGGTCGACGGGTCGGGTGGCAAGGGTCTGGTGGTCGGGCCGCGCGCGACCCCTGCCGAGCTCGACGTGCTGCGCGCCCGGCTGCGGGAGGACCCCCGTGGCTGGATCGCGCAGCCGGTCGTCCAGCTCTCGACCGTCCCGACGCTCGTGGAGGACGGCCTGCGCCCGCGGCACGTCGACCTGCGGCCGTTCGCCGTGAACGACGGCGACTCGGTCTACGTGCTGCCCGGCGGCCTGACCCGGGTGGCGCTGCCGGAGGGCCAGCTGGTCGTCAACTCCTCGCAGGGCGGCGGCTCCAAGGACACCTGGGTCCTGGGCGGCCGCGTCCCGCGCCGGGCCCAGACGCAGAGCCAGTCGCGGCCGAAGGCCGTCCCCAAGGACGCGTCCGTGCCGATCGACTCCAACCCGTCCGACGCCCGCGTGCAGGTCATGCAGCAGCAGCAACAGCAGCAGCAGCGGACGACCGGGGGTGCGACGTGCTGAGCCGCATCGCGGAGTCGCTGTTCTGGATCGGCCGGTACGTCGAGCGCGCGGACGACACCGCCCGCCTGCTCGACGTCCACGTGCAGATCCTGCTCGAGGACCCGTGGGCCGAGGAGGACCTGGCCTGCCGCTCGCTGCTGTCCGTCATGGACCGCCCGGCTCCGCCCGACGACCTCGAGGTGGGGCGCGAGCACGTCCTGGACATCCTGGCGTACGACCGGTTCTCGCCCTCGTCGATCGCCGGTGCCCTGGTGGCCGCCCGCGAGAACGCGCGCCGGGCGCGGGAGATCGTCTCGACCGAGCTGTGGGAGTGCCTCAACACCAGCTGGAACCAGCTGCCGTCCCAGATGCGTCCGGCCCGCCCGCACGACTACTTCACCTGGGTGCGGGAGCGGGCCGCGATCGTCACCGGGATCATGGAGTCGACGACGTCGCGGGACGAGACCTGGCACTTCATGGTCCTCGGGCGGTCGATCGAGCGCGCCGACATGACCGCGCGGCTGCTGACGACGCGCGCGCTGGCCGGGTCGGCCGGCCCGAGCTGGGCCACGCTGCTGCGCTCCTGCGGGGCGCACGAGGCGTTCCTGCGCACCTACCGCGGCAACGCGTCCGACGAGCGCGCGGCGGGCTTCCTGCTGCTCGACCGCCTGTTCCCGCGGTCGATCGTCTACGCCCTGAACGAGGCGGAGGCGTCGCTCGCGGCGCTGGAGCCGATCGCCGACCGCGCGACCATCGACGACGCGCGCCGCCACATCGGCCACGTCCGGACGAGCCTGGAGTACCGCCCGCTGATGGAGATCGTGGACGACCTGCCGAAGGAGATGGAGCTGGTGCAGCGTGCGTGCTCGGCGGCGTCCGACGCGATCCGCGGGCGGTACTTCCCGTCCGGGGCCGAGCTGACCTGGGTGGGGGAGGCGCTGTGAGCCGCCTGCGGATCGTGCACACGTCCACGTTCCGGTACGCCGACCCCGTGGTGGCGTCGTACAACGAGGCGCGCATGACGCCGCTGTCCCAGCCGGGGCAGTCGGTGCTCGAGACCCGCGTCGAGGTCCACCCGCAGACGTGGACCCACGACTACCGGGACTACTGGGGGACCCACGTCACGGCGTTCGAGGTGCTGGCGCCGCACCGCTCGCTGGTGCTGACGGCGGAGCACCTGGTCGAGGTCGCCGAGCGCCCCGGGCCGACCGCGTCGGTGGGCTGGGAGGTGCTGCGTGGGCCGGAGGTGCGGGACCGGCTGTCCGAGCACCTCGCGGACACCAGCACGACCGAGGTGCCCGACGACGTCGTGGAGATCGCGCGCCGCGCGGCGACCGGCCTCGAGCCGTCGGACGCCGCCGAGGCGGTGTGCCTCGCCGTGCGCGACGAGCTGGAGTACATCCCCGGCGCCACGACCGTGCACACCCCGGCCGCGGAGGCGTGGGCCAAGCGCACCGGGGTGTGCCAGGACATGGCGCACCTCGCGCTCGGTGCGCTGCGGTCGGTCGGCATCCCGGCGCGCTACGTGTCCGGCTACCTGCACCCCGACACGTCCGGTGAGCTCGGCGCGACCGTCACGGGCGAGTCGCACGCGTGGGTCGAGTGGTGGGCGGGGGAGTGGACCGGGTACGACCCGACCAACCGCGTGCGTGCCGGGGAGCACCACGTGGTGCTCGGGCGTGGTCGCTGCTACGACGACGTCCCGCCCCTGCGCGGCATCTACGCCGGGCCGCGCACGCAGGACCTGCAGGTGCAGGTGCGGATCACGCGCGAGGCCTGAGCCGTGCCGTGAGGGTGAACGACGCCGGCAGCCTCTCGGGCCGGTCCGTCAGCCGGCACTCACCCGTCGCGGCGTCGTGGGTCATCAGACCGGCCAGCGCGTCCCACGGCACGCTGTCGTGCTCGTGCAGCCCGGTGATCTCCATGCCGGCATCCAGCACGGCCGTCACGATCTCGCCGAGGCCGTGGTTCCACTCGACCGAGAGCGGTGCCGCGACGGGCTCGCCGCCCGTGTAGGTGAAGGTGTCGTGCCAGCGCAGCGGCTCGGGCTGCTCGAAGTACGGCAGCTCCAGCGCGGGCGTCGCCGTGCCGGGTGCGGTGATCCAGGGCTGCTGGGCCCGATCGGGATGCTCCGCGCCGACCACCATCCCCAGGGACGCGAGCAGGACGGGGTGCGCGTCGCGGACGAACAGCCGCCCGCCCGGCCGCAGAAGCCCAGCCACGGTCCGGGCCCAGCGCTCGATGCTGGGCAGCCAGCACAGCGCGCCGATGCCCGTGTACACGAGGTCGAACCGCGCCGGTCCGAGCACGTCGACCGCGCTGTACACGTCCGACACGACGTACTCGACGTCGGTCCCCGCGCGGGCTGCCAGGTCCTGCGCGGCAGCGATCGCGTCGCCCGACAGGTCGAGACCGGTGACCCTCGCCCCCAGCCGCGCGAGGCTGAGCGTGTCGGTGCCGAGGTGGCACTGCAGGTGCACCGCGTCCAGGCCGGCGATGTCACCGAGGCGCGGCAGGTCGAACCGCACGACACCGGACAGGGCCGTCGGGTCGGCGACCAGCTCGTGCGTGCCGTACCCGCTCGCGAGGTGCACCGGCACCCGGGCGTCCCAGTTGGCGCGGTTGATCGCGAGGTAGTCGTCCATGCGCCGGACCGTAGCCCTGCGGCCGTCCGCCGTGCACGAGGAAATCTGCGCGCACGAGCAGGTCAGGGGGTCAGGGGACCTCCCAGTGCCGCTTGCAGGGCGGCACGGTCGCCCGTCGCCGCGAGGTGCGGGTCGTCGAGCGTCGTGCGTCCCCACAGCAGCAGGGCGAGCGAGGCCGCCGGACCGGCCACCTCGGCGAGGGGCGCCGCAGGCGCGTCGTCCCGCGCGTGCACGGTCCACGTCCGGCCCGCGTCCGTCGCGGCGAGCCCGACCCGCACCGGCGACGCTGTCGACCGGCCCAGTCGCACCTGGCGGGGATGCATCACGTGCACGACCTCGTCGACCGTGTCGGCCCACAGCGCGGGCGGGACCTCCAGGGGCAGGTCGCCGGCGGTCCGCAGGTCCCACAGGTGCACGAGGGTCTCGTGGACCTGGCGGCGGTGCCAGAAGCGCACGACGCCGCTGTCGTCGAGGGTCCAGGCGGGTGCGGCCGGGTCGAGGGCCGCGAGGGTCTCGTACAGCTCGGCGGCCTGCGCGGCGTACAGGTCGTCCAGGACGAACGGGCCGCGGCCGAGCGGGGTCTCCTGGCGGCGGCGCGCCTGCCCGGCGGCCCAGTGGTGGATCCGGGCGAGGTGCACCACGAGGTGGCGCACGCGCCAGCGCCCGCACCACGGCACCGGCACGTCCGGCGCCACCTCGCCGATGCCGGTGCGGAACCGCTCCTGCAGCGCGGCCAGCGTCGCCAGGTCCGGCTCGGAGCCGGGCACCGTCGTCACGGCTGCGTCGCCCAGGTCGCGTGTCATGGGACCATGGTGGTGTCCGCCGCCGACACCCGACAGGGTCGGGTCCGCCACCGGGGGTCGGGATCCCGCCGACCACGGGCGAGCCCGGCGTCGCGACGGCACCAGCGCCACGGTCGACCGACCGCCCACAGATCGTCCAGAAGCCGGAGAACGCCGAGTTGCCGATCCCGTCCGCCACCGCCGCCGAGGCGATCCGTCCCTCGGCGACCGCACCCGAGCTGCTGCGCAACTTCTGCATCATCGCGCACATCGACCACGGCAAGTCGACGCTCGCCGACCGGATGCTGCAGCTGACGGGCGTCGTGGACGCGCGCGCCATGCGTGCGCAGTACCTCGACCGGATGGACATCGAGCGCGAGCGCGGCATCACGATCAAGTCGCAGGCCGTGCGCATGCCGTGGGGGGTCGCGGACGCGACGGGCACCGTGCAGCCGTACGCGCTCAACATGATCGACACCCCGGGCCACGTCGACTTCACGTACGAGGTGTCGCGCTCGCTCGCGGCGTGCGAGGGTGCCGTCCTGCTGGTCGACGCCGCCCAGGGGATCGAGGCCCAGACGCTCGCCAACCTCTACCTGGCGCTCGAGAACGACCTGCAGATCATCCCCGTCCTCAACAAGATCGACCTGCCGGCGGCGCAGCCGGAGAAGTACGCCGAGGAGCTCGCCAAGCTCATCGGCGGCGAGCCGGAGGACTGCCTGAAGGTCTCGGGCAAGACCGGCGTCGGGGTCGAGGCGCTCCTGGACCGCATCGTCGAGCTGGTCCCGCCGCCCACGGGCGACGCGGACGCGCCCGCGCGCGCGATGATCTTCGACTCCGTCTACGACACCTACCGCGGCGTCGTCACGTACGTCCGCGTGGTCGACGGCAACCTGAACCCGCGCGAGAAGATCGTCATGATGTCGACGCGCGCGACGCACGAGCTGCTCGAGATCGGCGTGAGCTCCCCGGAGCCGGTTCCGACCAAGGGGCTCGGTGTCGGCGAGGTCGGCTACCTCATCACCGGCGTGAAGGACGTGCGCCAGTCCAAGGTCGGCGACACGATCACCAACGCCGGCAAGCCGGCCGCGGAGGCGCTCGGTGGGTACTCGGACCCCAAGCCGATGGTGTTCTCCGGGCTCTACCCGATCGACGGGACCGACTACCCGATCCTGCGCGACGCGCTCGACAAGCTGAAGCTCAACGACGCGGCGCTGAACTACGAGCCGGAGACGTCGGTCGCGCTCGGGTTCGGCTTCCGCGTCGGGTTCCTCGGCCTGCTGCACCTGGAGATCGTGCGCGAACGGCTCGAGCGCGAGTTCGACCTCGACCTGATCTCGACCGCCCCGAACGTGGTCTACGAGGTCACGCTCGAGGACAAGAGCGTGGTCACGGTCACCAACCCGAGCGAGTTCCCCTCGGGCAAGATCCTGGCCGTGCGGGAGCCGATGGTGAAGGCGACCATCCTGGCCCCGTCCGAGTTCATCGGCGCGATCATGGAGCTGTGCCAGACCAAGCGCGGTGAGCTCCAGGGCATGGACTACCTCTCCGAGGACCGCGTCGAGCTGCGCTACGTGCTGCCGATGGCCGAGATCGTGTTCGACTTCTTCGACCAGCTCAAGTCCCGGACGCGCGGCTACGCGAGCCTCGACTACGAGCGCGTCGGGGACCAGGTCGCCGACCTGGTCAAGGTCGACATCCTCCTGCAGGGCGAGACGGTCGACGCGTTCAGCGCGATCGTGCACAAGGAGAAGGCCTACGCCTACGGCGTCATGATGACGGCCAAGCTCAAGGACCTCATCCCGCGCCAGCAGTTCGAGGTGCCGATCCAGGCGGCGATCGGCGCCCGCATCATCGCCCGCGAGACCATCCGGGCCATCCGCAAGGACGTCCTGGCCAAGTGCTACGGCGGTGACATCTCCCGCAAGCGCAAGCTCCTGGAGAAGCAGAAGGAGGGCAAGAAGCGCATGAAGACCATCGGTCGGGTCGACGTGCCGCAGGAGGCCTTCATCGCCGCGCTGTCGTCGGACGGCGGCGGCGGCAAGGACGCCAAGGACGCGAAGAAGAAGTGAGCAGCGTGGCCACGGGCGGTGCCCGGTGAGCCCCGCGCTGCCCGACGGCGACCCCGCCCCCGCGGACGGTGCGCTGCCCGCCTCGGCCGCCGAGGGTGCGCAGGGCCGCGCCTTCGGCGTGTACCTGCACGTGCCGTTCTGCGCCGTGCGCTGCGGGTACTGCGACTTCAACACCTACACGGCCACCGAGCTCGGTGGCGGGGCGAGCCTCGCCGCGTACGCCGGCACCGCGCTGAGCGAGGTCGCGCTCGCGGACCGGGTGCTGCGGGCGGCCGGGCTGCCCCCGCGCGAGGTGGCCACCGTCTTCGTGGGCGGGGGCACCCCGACGCTGCTGCCCGTGGACGACCTGGTCCGGATGCTCGACGGGGTGCGGGACACGTGGGGTCTGGCCCCGGGCGCCGAGGTCACGACGGAGGCCAACCCCGACTCGGTCACGCCCGACGGCCTGGCGCGGCTGGCCGCAGCCGGCGTGACGCGCGTGTCGTTCGGCATGCAGTCCGCCGTCCCGCACGTGCTGCGCACGCTCGAGCGCACCCACGACCCCGACCGGATCCCCGACGTCGTGCGCTGGGCACGCGACGCGGGGCTGCGGGTCTCGCTCGACCTGATCTACGGCACGCCGGGGGAGTCGCTCGACGACTGGCGACGGTCCCTGGACGCCGCGCTCGCCACGGGGGTCGACCACGTGAGCGCCTACGCCCTGGTGGTGGAGCCCGGCACGCGCATGGCGGTGCAGGTGCGCCGCGGCGAGCTGACGCTGCCCGACGAGGACGACCAGGCGACCAAGTACGAGCTGGCGGACGACCTGCTGACCGCGGCGGGCCTGCACTGGTACGAGGTGAGCAACTGGGCGCGCACACCGGCCGACGCCTCACGGCACAACCTCGGCTACTGGCGCGGCGACGACTGGTGGGGGATCGGCCCCGGGGCGCACAGCCACGTCGGCGGCGTGCGGTGGTGGAACGTCAAGCACCCGCGGGCGTACGCCGACCGGCTGGGGCGCGGGCTGAGTCCCGCCGCGGGGCGTGAGGTCGTCGACGGTGCGACGGCGGAGCTGGAGCGGGTGATGCTGCGCGTGCGCATCGCGGAGGGCCTGCTGGTCGACGACCTGCCCGCGGGTGCACGTCCGGCGGTCGCGGGGCTCGTCGCGGACGGGCTGGTCGACCCGCGCGCCGCGCTCGGTGGTGACGGTCCGCGCCGGGTCGTCCTGACCCGACGGGGCCGGCTGCTGGCCGACGCGGTCGTGCGGGCGCTCACCGTCTGACCGGTGCGCGTCCCCGGCTCAGGGGACCAGCCGCAGCGTCAGCGGGTAGCGGTACCACTCCCACCGGCTCGCGGCGACGGCGGCGAGGATCTCCAGGACCACCCACAGCACGGAGGCGACCAGCAGGACGAGCGCCGGGACGCCGAACAGGACCAGCGACAGGAGCGCGCCGGCGACGACGGCGATCAGTACCGTCAGCTGGAAGTTCAGCGACTCCTTGGCGTGGTGCTCGAGGAACGGCCCGCAGCCCTGGAAGACGAGCCAGACGACGAGCGGCGCCAGGAACCCCAGCCCGAGGAGCGGCAGCAGGTGGACGAGGATCGCTCAGGTCCGCTCGTCCTCCGGGCGCAGCGGGGAGACGGGTGCAGGTGCGTCCCACCCGGACGGGGGTGCGGGCGTGCTCACCGGACGAGCTCGAGGCTGTACGGGTAGCGGTACGACCCGCCGCGGTACACGGCGGCGGCCGCGACGATCGAGAGCACGAGCGCGACGACCCCGACCGCGAGCTTGCCGATCCACCCGATGATCCCGATCACGGGGAACTGCTCCACGACGTGCAGCACGACCATCGCGATGAGCGCCGTGAGCTGGAAGTTGAGCGCGACGCGCGCCTCCTGCGCCGCGGCCCGGTCCTGGTCCCGCTGGACCAGCCAGACCACGAGGGACACGACCCACCCCGCGAACAGGTAGGTGAGCACACCGCCGAGGTGCGCCACCATCGCCAGGGTGTTGCCCGGCGCGGGCGGGCGGGGCGGTGTGTCCCGGGGGTCGTACGACACGGGGCGGCTCCAGGAGTGGTCGGTGGTGGCGGGCGTCCGCAGCGTACGGCCCGGTGACCGGGGCGCGCCACGGTCGGCGGCGCGGTGCCTTGACACGCCGCAGGGCGGGTGGGTTCCCTGCGAGGAGGGCGTGTCCGCGCCCTGGTCACGCCTGGAGGCACGCATGAGCGAGAACACCGGCGGCACGCCGCCGAGCGACGACGGCGGCAGCGCGGTCCCGCCGCCCCCGCCCGCCCACGGCGAGGGCGCCCACGAGGTGCCGGGCCCGCCCTCCGCCCCCGGTGAGGCCGCGCGGGACGTGCCGCCCGCGCAGGCTCCCACGCCCCCGCCGGTGGCACCGGGCCCGGCCGCGCAGGACGTGCCGCCCCCGCAGCCTCCGACACCGCCGCCGGGCGGGTACCCGCCGCCGGGGGCCGGCTCCCCGCCGTACCCGCCACCCGCCACCTCGTCCGGGCCCGGGAGCACCCCGCCCGCCGCGCCCTACGGCGCACCGTCGCCCTACGGCACCCCGCCGGCCCACGGCGCACCGCCGCCCTACGGCGCACCGCCGCCCTACGGCACGCCGGGTCAGCAGTCGCCGTACGGCCGGCCGTACGCGTCGCCGTCCGGTCCGGTCGACATCGGTGCCGGGTTCTCGTGGTCGTTCTCGAAGTTCGGGCAGAACTGGGCGGCCTTCGTGCTGGGTGGCCTGGTGTGGTTCGTCGTCATCGCGGTCGTCGCGGTGATCGGTGCAGCGATGGTCGGCGGCGTCGCCGCCGTCATCGGGTCCGGGGACGCACCCGGTGTGCTCGCGGGCATCGGTGGCTCCATCGGCATCACGATCTACGCCGCCCTGCTGCTGCTCCTGCTCGTCCTGTTCGGTGCGGCGTTCGTCAAGGCCGCACTCAAGGTCGCCGACGGCCGCCCGCTGTCGATCGGTGACCTGTTCGACACGTCGTCCGCGGGTCAGCTGCTGCTGTTCGCGCTCATCGCCTGTGCCGCCGGCGTCGTGGCGAGCGTCATCCCGTTCCTCGGTCAGGTCGCGCTGTTCGTCGCCGGGTTCTTCGTGTTCTACGCGGTGGTCGCGATCGTGGACCGCGGCGAGAGCGCGGTGCAGGCGATCCGCACGAGCGTGAACCTGCAGACGCGCGACCTCGGCACGGCGATCCTGGTGTACCTCGTCGTCGCGCTGGTCAGCTGGGTCGGCAGCCTGGTGTGCGGGATCGGTGTGCTGGTCTCGCTGCCGGTCGGCGCCCTGCTGACCGTGTACGCCTACCGTCGTCTGACCGACGGGCGTCTCGCGGCCTGAGCCGCACGCAAGACGCGGGGGCCCCGTCCGCCGGGCGGACGGGGCCCCCGCGTCGTCGGCGTCAGGCGGTGACGAAGTCGATGAGCTCCTCGACGCGGCCCAGCAGGCTCGGCTCGAGGTCCGCGTACGAGCGCACCGAGCGCAGGATGCGCTGCCAGGCCCGCGCCACGTCCGCCTGGTCGTCCGCCGGCCACCCCAGCTCGCGCAGGATGCCGCGCTTCCACTCCGTGCCGCGCTCGATGGTCGGCCACGCGTCGAGCCCGACGCGCTCGGGGCGCACGGCCTGCCACACGTCGACGTACGGGTGCCCGAGCACCAGGACGGTCCCGGCGGGCGCGGCACGCAGGGCGTCGGCCGCGATGCGGCTCTCCTTGGAGCCGGGGACGAGGTGGTCGACGAGCACGCCGACGCGCCGGTCCGCGCTCGGGCGGAAGTCCCGCAGGGCGTCCGCGAGGTGGTCGACACCGTCGAGCAGCTCGACGACGACGCCTTCGACGCGCAGGTCGTCGCCCCAGACCTTCTCGACCAGCTCCGCGTCGTGCTTGCCCTCGACCCAGATGCGCGATCCGCGCGCCACGCGGGCCCGCGCGTCCGGCACGGCCACCGACCCCGACGCGGTGCGGGTGGGTCGCGCGGGTGCCCGCGAGGTCACCGGCGCCGTGAGCACCACCGGCTGGCCGTCGACCCAGAACCCGGGACCGAGCCGGAACGTCCGCGTGCGCCCGCGCCGGTCCTCGAGGACCACGACGTGCTGGCCCCCGGACTTCTCGACGCGGACGACGGCGCCGACCCATCCGGTCTCGACGTCCTCGACGACCAGACCGGGCTCGGCGGCCTGCTCGCGGGACGTGCGCGCGGGGCGGTGGTGGACGGGACGGGACGGGGAGCGGTCGCCCGACAGCACGTCGGAGCCGTAGCGGTCGTCGGTCACGCGGGCACTCTAGGAGGTCCCGGCGCGCCGCCGCGGCGGACGCGCGGGGACGGTGGCGGGGACGGTGCGGGGGACGCCACCCCGCCTCCTGGACGTGCGCGTAGAATTGGCACTCGGTACGGGCGAGTGCTACCCAGGACGCCGCGGTGCGGCGCCGCGGGGGCGCTCGAGGGCCACGGGGGCAGGAGGGAGCGACATGAGCATCAGCGAGGACCGGCGGCTGGACGTGCTGCGCGCCATCGTCGAGGACTACGTCGCGACCCGTGAGCCCGTGGGCTCGCGCGCCCTGGCGGAGCGCCACGCGCTCGGCGTCTCGCCGGCCACCATCCGCAACGACATGGCCGCGCTCGAGGAGGCCGGGCTCATCGTCCAGCCGCACACGTCGGCCGGTCGCGTGCCCACCGACCTGGGCTACCGCGAGTTCGTCGACCGCCTGTCGGGCGTGCGTCCCCTGTCCGCCGCGGAGAAGCGGGCGATCGGCACGCTGCTCGAGGAGGCGGTGGACCTCGACGACGTCATCGACCGTGCGGTGCGGCTCATCGCCCAGCTGACGCACCAGGTGGCGATCGTGCAGTACCCGTCGCTGCGCCGCTCGGCGCTGCGGCACGTCGAGCTCGTCCCTGTCGGTGAGCGTCACCTGCTCGTCGTCATCATCACCACGACGGGTCGCGTCGAGCAGCGCACCCTGGAGCTCACCACCGACCTCGACGAGGCCGTCGTGGCGCGGCTGCGCGTGCGGTTGAACGTCGTCGCCGCGGGCCTGCGCCTCGCCGAGCTGGACGGCGCTCTCGAGGCTCTCGCCGCCGAGTTCACGTCGGGCGGCGAGGACCTCGCCCGCTCGGTCGTCGCGGTCGTGGCCGAGACCCTCGCGCAGGAGCGGGAGGAGCGGGTCGTGGTCGCGGGTGCGTCGCACCTGGCCCGCAGCGCCAACGCCGACTTCCCGCACACCATCGGACCCGTCCTCGAGGCCCTCGAGGAGCAGGTCGTGCTGCTGCGCCTGCTGTCCGAGATGGCGGAGGACTCCGGCGGCGTCGCGGTGCGGATCGGCCGCGAGACCCAGCACGAGGGGCTGGCCGAGACCAGCATCGTCACCAGCGGGTACGGCGGCGACGGGTCGTCCGTCGCCGTGCTCGGGGCCGTCGGCCCGCTGCGCATGGACTACCCCCAGACCATGGCGGCGGTCCGTGCCGTCGCCCGGTACCTCACCCGGATCCTTGCGGGCTGACCGGTACGCCCCGCGGACGCGCCGCCGGGCGCGCCGCGCGCGCGGCCGGGCACGCCACCCACGAGCAGGAAGCGAGCAGCACGCCACGTGACCGACTACTACGAGATCCTCGGCCTGCCGCGCGACGCGACGCCCGAGCAGATCAAGAAGGCCTACCGCCGGCTCGCCCGTGAGCTGCACCCCGACGTGGCGGGCACCGACCCCGCGTCCGAGGAGCGGTTCAAGGACGTGTCGCGCGCCTACGACGTGCTGGGCAACCCGGAGAAGCGTCGCGCCTACGACATGGGCGCCGACCCCGCGTCCCCGGGCGGTGGCATGGGCGGCGGCTTCGGGTTCCAGGACATCTTCGAGACGTTCTTCGGCGCCGCCGCGGGCGGTGCTCCGCGCGGCCCGGTGGCGCGTGCCCGGCGCGGGCAGGACGCCCTGGTGCGCCTCGACCTGGACCTGGCCGAGACCGCGTTCGGCGTCCACCGCGAGGTGCAGGTGGACACGGCGGTGCTGTGCCCCACGTGCGGTGGCACCTGCTGCCGGCCCGGCACCTCGCCGCGCACCTGCGAGGTCTGCGGCGGGCGCGGGTCCGTGCAGCGGGTGGCACGCTCGTTCCTCGGGCAGGTCATGACGACGCAGCCCTGCGCGGCCTGCCACGGGTTCGGCACGGTCATCCCCGAGCCGTGCACCGAGTGCGCCGGCGAGGGCCGCGTGCGGTCCCGGCGGACGCTGTCGGTGGACGTGCCCGCGGGCGTCGACACCGGCACGCGCATCAAGCTGACCGGTCAGGGTGAGGTCGGCCCGGCCGGCGGTCCGGCGGGCGACGTGTACCTCGAGGTCCGCGAGCGCAAGCACGACACGTTCGTGCGACGCGGCGACGACCTGCACGCGACGCTCCAGGTGCCCATGACCGCGGCCGCGCTCGGCACGGTCCTGTCGATGGAGACCCTCGACGGGCCGCAGGAGGTCGACCTGCGCCCGGGCACGCAGCCGGGGGAGGTCGTCACGCTGCGCGGGCTGGGGATCGGGCACCTGCACGTGGGCGGCCGCGGGGACCTGCACGTGCACGTGGAGGTCCAGGTGCCCACCCCCGCCGACGACGAGCAGGCCGAGCTGCTGCGTCGTCTCGCCGTGCTGCGCGGCGAGGAGCGCCCCGAGGCACGCTTCGCCGCGGCCAACCCCGGGATGTTCGCCAAGCTGCGCGACAAGCTCGCGGGCCGGTGAGCGCGCCGGTCTTCGTCGTCGAGCCCGGCCGGCTCGCCGACGTGCGGCCCGGAGGGGAGTACCTCCTGGACGGCACGGAGGGCCGGCACGCCGGCGTCGTGCAGCGCCGCGGACCGGGGGAGCGCGTCGACGTGGTCGACTGCGCCGGCGTCCGGCTCGTCGGCCGGGTGCGGACCGCCGGCCCCGAGGGGGTGCGCGTGGACGTCGAGGACGTCGTCGTCGAGCCCGAGCCCGTCCCGCGGCTGGTGCTCGTGCAGGCTCTGGCCAAGGGCGATCGTGACGAGATGGCCGTCGAGGCGGCCACCGAGGTCGGGGTCGACGGGGTCGTGCCCTGGCAGGCCGAGCGCTCCGTGGTGATCTGGCGGGGCGAGCGCGCGCAGAAGAGCCGCGCTCGCTGGGTCGGGACGGCGCGCGCGGCGACGAAGCAGTCCCGGCGCGCCCGCATGCCCGTGGTCGAGGAGGCCCTCGACGACCGCGGGCTCGTCGCGCGCGTCGCGTCGACCGTCGCGGCCGGCGGGACGGCCGTCGTCCTCCACGAGTCCGCCACGACACCGCTGCACGGCGTCCCGACGCCCGCCGGGGGCGAGGTGCTGGTCGTCGTCGGCCCCGAGGGCGGCATCAGCGACCGCGAGCTGGAGGCCCTCACCGGGGCAGGCGCCGTGGTCTGCCGGCTGGGCCCGCACGTGCTGCGGACGTCCACGGCAGGCCCCGTGGCCCTGGCGATGCTCGCGGACCGGCTCGGCCGCTGGGGCTGACGGCTCCGGCAGGTGCTGGTCCGCCGTCCCGTGCAGGAGGGGACGTGGGGGCGGCGGTGCGCGACGGGGAGAGAGGTGCCGCCGCCCCCACCGGTCCGGTGTGTCAGCGCGAGTCGCTGCCCTCGTGCTCGATCGCCGCGCGGCCGGCCTCGAGCCGGGCGATCGGCACCCGGAACGGCGAGCAGGACACGTAGTCCAGGCCCACGGCGTCGAAGAACCGGATGGACTCCGGGTCGCCGCCGTGCTCGCCGCACACGCCCAGGGTCAGGTCGGGCCGGGTCGCACGTCCGCGCTCGACCGCGATCTGCACGAGCTGTCCGACGCCCTTGACGTCGAGCGTCTCGAACGGCGACACCGACAGCACGCCGTTCGCGGTGTACTGCGCGAAGAACGCACCCTCCACGTCGTCGCGGCTGAAGCCCCACGTCGTCTGCGTGAGGTCGTTGGTGCCGAACGAGAAGAACTGCGCCTGCGCCGCGATGCGGTCCGCGGTCAGCGCCGCCCGCGGCAGCTCGATCATGCACCCGACCGGCAGGTCGACGGTGACGCCCTGCTCGGCGCTGACCTCCGCCATGATCGCCACGGCGCGCTCGCGGACCAGGCGCAGCTCCTGCACCGAGCCCACCAGCGGGACCATGATCTCGGCGTGCGGGTCGCCGCCGGCGGCCAGCCGGGCCGCCACCGCCTCGGCCACCGCGCGGATCTGCAGGTCGAACAGCCCGGGGATGACCAGCCCCAGCCGGACACCGCGCAGACCGAGCATCGGGTTCGCCTCGTGCATGCGGCGCACCGCGGCGAGCAGCGTGACGTCGTGCTCGTCGACCTCGCCGCGCTCGGCCTGCAGCGCGACCTTGACCGACAGGTCGGTGAGGTCCGGGAGGAACTCGTGCAGCGGGGGGTCGATGAGCCGGATCGTCGTCGGCAGCCCGTCCATGGCGGCGAGGATGTCCGTGAAGTCCTGGCGCTGCAGCGGCAGCAGGGCGTCGAGCGCCGCCTGCCGCTCGGTGTCGTCGGCCGCGAGCACGACCCGCTCGACGAGCACACGGCGCTCGCCGAGGAACATGTGCTCGGTGCGGCACAGGCCGATGCCCTGCGCACCCAGGTGCCGGGCGCGTGCGGCGTCCTCCGCCGTGTCGGCGTTGGCGTGCACGTGCAGCCGGCGGCTCGCGTCGGCGTGCCGCAGGATCCGGTCGACGGCCCGCACCAGCTCGCGGGTCTCGTCGTCGGGGGCCTCGGCCAGCGCGACGTCCAGACCGTCCTCGAGGTAGCGCTGCACGGGCGAGGGGACCACGGGGACGTCGCCCAGGACGACGTCGCCGCTCGTGCCGTCGATCGCGATGACGTCGCCCTCGTGGACGGTGTGCCCGCGCGCCGTCATGGTGCGGGCCTCGGAGTCGATGACCAGCTCCTCGGCACCGACCACGCAGGTGCGGCCCATGCCGCGCGCCACGACGGCCGCGTGCGACGTCTTGCCGCCGCGCGCCGTGAGCACCCCGACCGCGGCGATCATGCCGCCGAGGTCGTCGGGGTTGGTCTCGCGGCGCACGAGGATGACGTCCTTGCCGTCGGCCGCCCACTGCGCCGCCGTGGCCGGGTCGAACACGGCCATGCCGACCGCAGCGCCCGGCGACGCCGCCATGCCCCGCGTCAGCAGCACGCGGTCGGAGTCGTCGTCCACCGGGGCGAACTGCGGGAACTGCAGCTGCGAGAGCTGGGCGCCCGTCACGCGGGACAGGGCCTCGTCCATCGTGATGAGGTGCTCGTCGACCAGCTGGCACGCGATGCGGAACGCCGCGGGTGCGGTGCGCTTGCCCACGCGGGTCTGCAGCATCCACAGCTTGCCACGCTCGATCGTGAACTCGATGTCGCACAGATCGCGGTAGTGGGTCTCGAGCCGGCGCATCGCCTGCAGCAGCTCGGCGTGCGCCGCGGGGTCGACCTCCTCGAGGTCCGCGAGCGACAGGGTGTTGCGGATGCCCGCGACCACGTCCTCGCCCTGGGCGTTGACGAGGTAGTCGCCGAACTCGCCCGTGCGGCCCGACGCGGGGTCGCGGGTGAACGCCACGCCCGTGCCGGAGGTCGGCCCGAGGTTGCCGAACACCATCGAGCAGACGTTGACGGCCGTGCCCAGGTCGTCCGGGATGCGCTCCTTGCGGCGGTACAGCCGGGCGCGCTCGGTGCCCCAGGAGTCGAAGACCGCGACGATCGCCATGTCGAGCTGCTCGCGCGGGTGCTGCGGGAACTCGCGGCCCGACTGCTCGCGCACGATCTGCTTGTACGTGCCGACCAGCGTGCGCAGGTCGTCCGCGTCGAGGTCGACGTCGGCGGTGACGCCGCGCGCGGCCTTCGCCTTGTCGAGCGCCTCGGAGAAGAGGTCGCCGTCGATGTCGAGCACCGTGCGGCCGAACATCTGGATGAGCCGGCGGTAGGAGTCCCACGCGAAGCGCTCGTCGCCGGAGAGCTCGGCCAGGCCCTGCACCGAGGCGTCGTTCAGTCCGACGTTGAGGACGGTCTCCATCATCCCGGGCATCGAGAACTTGGCACCGGAGCGCACGGACACCAGCAGCGGGTCGTGGAAGTCGCCGAGCCGTCGGCCCAGCTGGTCCTCCAGGTGGCGGACGGCCATGGTGACCTCGACCCGCAGCTCGGGCGGCACCTCGCCGGTGCGCATGTACGCCCGGCACGCCTCCGTCGTGATGGTGAACCCGGGGGGCACCGGCAGGCCCAGCCGGGTCATCTCGGCGAGGTTCGCCCCCTTGCCGCCCAGCAGGTCCTTCTGGTCCTTGTCGCCCTCGCTGAAGTCCTTGACGTACCGCGCCATGGTGCTTCCTCCGTCGCCACGCAACACCACCGGGCTCCGTTGCCCGGCTCTGCCCACCAGTGTTCTCCCGCTCGGGCGCCGGTGCCCGGGGACGAAGGACCCACACCGCCGGGGCGCGCGCGCACCCTGCGCCGCGGGCGCCCTCGGCCCGGGTGACCGGCGGCGTAGGATGGGGCGTCCGCAGCACGGCACGCGTCGAGAGAAGGAGCGCACGGCACCCGCCGAGCACATGGCCGAGTCCAGCCCCGCACCCCGTGCACCCGAGCACCGTCACGCGCGCATCGAGCACCGCATCACCGTCCCGCCGGACGTGTCGATGGTCGAGCTGCTCGGGCTGCGCGACGAGGTGCTGCGCAGCATCGAGGACGGCTTCCGTGCCGTCGACGTCCACGTCCGCGGCAACGAGGTGACGCTCGCCGGCCCGGCCGGTGACGTCGCGCTCGTCACGCGCCTGCTCGACGAGCTGGTCGAGATGGCCGCCGCCGGCACGCCGCTGAGCCCGGAGGTGGTGACGCGCTCCGTCGCGATGCTCACCGCCGACGCGGGCGCGCGCCCCGCGGACGTCCTGACGTTCAACATCCTGTCCACGCGCGGTCGCACGATCCGTCCCAAGACGCCGGGGCAGAAGGGCTACGTCGACGCGATCGAGCGCAACACCGTCACGTTCGGCATCGGCCCGGCCGGCACCGGCAAGACGTACCTGGCGATGGCCAAGGCGGTGCAGGCGCTGCAGGCGCGCAAGGTCAACCGCATCGTGCTGACGCGCCCCGCCGTCGAGGCCGGGGAGCGACTCGGGTTCCTGCCCGGCAGCCTCTCGGAGAAGATCGACCCGTACCTGCGCCCGCTGTACGACGCGCTGCACGACATGGTCGACCCCGAGTCGATCCCGCGGCTCATGGAGGCGGGGACCATCGAGGTCGCGCCGTTGGCGTACATGCGCGGGCGGACCCTCAACGACTCCTTCATCATCCTCGACGAGGCGCAGAACACCTCCGTCGAGCAGATGAAGATGTTCCTCACCCGGCTCGGGTTCGGCTCGAAGGTCGTCGTGACCGGCGACGTCACGCAGGTCGACCTGCCCAGCGGCACGCGCTCCGGCCTGCGGGTCGTCGAGGAGATCCTCGCCGGGGTCGACGACGTGGAGTTCTGCCGGCTGTCGTCCTCCGACGTGGTCCGGCACCGGCTGGTGGGGGACATCATCGACGCGTACGCGAGGTGGGACGGGGCATGAGCGTCGAGGTGAGCAACGAGTCCGGCGTCGAGGTCGACGAGGCGGAGTTCGCCGCGCTCGGGCGGTACGTGCTGGACGAGATGCACGTGCACCCGCAGGCGGACCTGTTCGTGCGGCTGGTCGACGTCGCGACCATGACGGACCTGCACGTCCGGTGGATGGACGAGCCGGGACCGACCGACGTGCTGTCGTTCCCGATGGACGAGCTGCGCCCCGGGCGCGAGGGCGACCCCGCGGGCCCCGGTGTGCTCGGTGACGTCGTGCTGTGCCCGGAGGTCGCCGCCACGCAGGCGCGTGCCGCGGGCCACTCGACGGCCGAGGAGATGCTGCTGCTGACGACGCACGGGATCCTGCACCTGCTCGGCTACGACCATGCCGAGCCGGACGAGGAGAAGGAGATGTTCGCGCTGCAGCGTCGCCTGCTCCTGACGTTCCTGGCCGGTCGATGAGCGGCGTCCCCGTCGCCCTGCTCCTCACCGTCGCGCTGCTCGGGATCGTCCTGGCGGCCGCGCTGTCGGCCGGTGAGGTCGCGGTGCTGCGCGTCACGCGTGCCCGCGTCGCCGAGCTCGAGGGGGAGCGTCCCGGTGCGGCAGCCCGCGTGCGCCGGCTCGTCGACGACCCCGCGCGCGTCGCCGCCGCCGCGGCGTTCGTCCGCCTGCTGGGGGAGATGACCGCGACGGTCTGCCTGACCCTGGCGATCAGCGCGGGCACCCTGTCGTGGTGGGCCACGGCGCTGCTGGCCATCGCCGCGTGCGCGGTCGTGGCGTACCTGCTGGTGCGGGTGAGCCCGCGCAGCATGGGGCGGCGCCACCCCGTGGGCGTGCTCGCCAGCCTGTCGCGGCTGCTGCTCGCCGTCACCGCCCTGGCCGGTGGCGTGGGGCGCCGTGCCGACCCGTCGGAGTCGACGAGCGAGCAGGACGACGCCGAGCTGCGCGACATGGTCGAACGGGTCAGCGAGTCCGACGCGATCGAGGACAACGAGCGCGAGATGTTCCGCTCCGTGCTCGAGCTGGGTGACACGCTCACGCGCGAGGTGATGGTGCCCCGCACGGACATGATCACGACGCAGGCCGACACCCCGCTGCACAAGGTCCTGGCGCTGCTGCTGCGCTCGGGCTTCTCGCGCGTGCCCGTGGTCGGCGAGTCCGTCGACGACGTGGTCGGCGTGCTCTACCTCAAGGACGTCGTGCGGCGGATCCCCGCGCGCGGCGCCCACGGGGCGGTGCACACCGGCGAGGACCCGCTCGACGCGCCCGCGTCCTCGCTGGCACGGCCCCCCGTGTACGTGCCGGAGTCGAAGCCCGTCGACGAGCTGCTGCTGGAGCTGCGCGACGGCTCGAGCCACATCGCCCTGGTCGTCGACGAGTACGGCGGCATCGCCGGGCTGGTCACCATCGAGGACGCCCTCGAGGAGATCGTCGGGGAGCTCACCGACGAGCACGACACCAGCGCACCCGGCGTCGAGGACCTCGGCGACGGCGGCTACCGGGTGCCGGCGCGCCTGGGGCGCGACGAGCTCGGTGACCTGTTCGGCATCGCGGTGGAGGACGAGGACGTCGACACGGCCGCCGGCCTGCTGGCCAAGGCGCTCGGCAAGGTGCCGCTGCCCGGGTCGGTGGGCGAGATCCACGGCCTGCGGCTGCAGGCCGAGCGCGTCGAGGGACGCCGCAAGCGGCTCGCGACGGTGCTGGTGCACCGCGCCGCGGCGACGGACGACGACGCACCCACGACCCCCGCCCGCGGCACCTCGGCCGCCGGCACCCCGGCGCGCGGCACCCCCGCCGCGCGCGACCACGGCTCGGAGGCCGCCCGATGACCCACCGTTCCGGCTTCGCGTGCCTCGTCGGCCGCCCCAACACCGGCAAGTCCACGCTCACCAACGCGCTCGTCGGCCAGAAGGTCGCCATCACGTCGGGGCGCCCGCAGACCACCCGCCACGTCGTGCGCGGGATCGTGCACCGCGAGGACGCCCAGCTCGTGCTCGTCGACACCCCCGGCCTGCACCGGCCGCGCACCCTGCTCGGCGAGCGGCTCAACGACCTGGTGCGCGACACGCTGACCGAGGTCGACGTCATCGGGTTCTGCCTGCCCGCCGACGAGAAGATCGGTCCCGGCGACCGCTTCATCGCCGAGCAGCTCGCGCGGCTGAGGCCGCCCGGGCGGACCGGAACGCCCGTGGTCGCGATCGTGACCAAGACCGACACCGTGCCGCGCGCGCGCCTGGCCGAGCAGCTCATCGCCGTCGACCAGCTGGGGGAGTGGGCCGACATCGTCCCCGTCTCCTCGCGGGACGGGTACCAGGTGGACGTGCTGGCCGACGTCCTGGTGAAGCACCTGCCCGAGGGGCCCGCGCTGTACCCCGAGGGCGAGCTCACCGACGAGCCGGAGCAGGTCATGGTCGCCGAGCTGGTGCGCGAGGCGGCGCTCGAGGGTGTGCGCGACGAGCTGCCGCACTCCCTGGCGGTCGTCGTCGACGAGATCGTGCCGCGGGACCAGCCGCCGGGTGCCGACGGCCGTCCGCTGCTGGACGTGCGCGTCCACCTGTTCGTCGAGCGCGACAGCCAGAAGGCGATCGTCATCGGGCGCGGCGGCGCGCGCCTGCGCGACGTCGGCACGCGCGCCCGCACGCAGATCGAGGCGCTGCTCGGGGCCCGGGTCTTCCTGGACCTGCACGTCAAGGTGGCCAAGGACTGGCAGCGCGACCCCAAGCAGCTCGGACGGCTGGGCTTCTGAGGTGGCACTGGGGGTCTCGGGCACGCTGAGGCGTGCCCCACGTCCGGACGACCGCCCGCCGCGGCGCGGCGCGCGGTTCGGCTCGGCGTACCGACTGGTCGCGAGCGTCGCGCTCGGCGCGCTGCTGCTCGCGGTCGTCGGCGCCGTCACCGGACCGACGTGGGACCCGGCGCCGCTCGAGGAGGGCATCGAGGTCGCGACCGCCGACACCGCGATCGGCGGCGCGCCCGCCGCCGTGCGGTACGACGTGCGGGAGGTCGAGGTCACGGTGCCCCTGGACGGGGCGACCGTCGGGGCACGCATCTCCCTGCCCGTGGGGGTCGAGGAGCCGGCTCCGGCCGTGCTGTTCGTCCACGGTGCGGGCACGGGCCGGTACCAGCGGGCGTTCCTCAAGCAGGCCCGGTCCCTCGCGGAGGCGGGGGTCGTCGCGATGGTGCCCGACAAGCGGCTCGACACGTACTCCACCGCGCACCGCGACTACGTGGCGATGGCCCGCGACTACCTGCACTCCTTCGAGCTCCTGCGGGACCGGCCCGAGGTGGACCCCGCGCGTGTCGTGGTGTACGCGGAGAGCGAGGGCGGGTGGATCGCGCCCGTGATGGCGGCCGAGGAGCCCGCGATGGCCGGTGTGGTGCTCGTGTCGTCGCCGGTCGTGCCCCCGCGCCAGCAGGCGGCCTTCGCCGTCGACGCCTACCTGCGCAACACCGGCGTCCCGCACGCGGTGTTCCGGGCCATCCCGCGGGCCGTGGGCATGTCGATGCCCGGCGGCGGGTTCGAGTACGCGGACTTCGACGTCGCGCCGTACCAGCAGCGCATGACCCAGCCGGTCCTGGTCGTCTACGGCACGGCGGACGCCTCCATGCCGATCGTCCAGGGGGCGCTGCAGGTCCGGGCGGACCTGGCGCAGGCGGGCAACGAGGACGTCACCGTCCGCTACTACGAGGGGGCGGACCACGGGATCCGCGTCGGCGGCTCGCCGACCGAGCCCTTCCTGCGGGACCTGGCCGGCTGGGTCCTGGGGCTCCCCGTGACCGGGGACACCCCGCCGCGCGTGGCCGGGGCGGAGCCCGAGCAGACCTACGTCGCCGGCCCGGTGCCGCAGCCCCGGTGGCTGCGCGACGGCGTCGCGCTGCTGGTGCTGGTGCTCGGTGCGCCGGTGCTGATGCTGGTGTGCGGGCTCGCGGTCGGTGTCGCACGCGTGGTGGAGCGCGGCAGGTCGCGCCGGGACCCCGCGGCGCCGGTCCGTCGCTTCGCCCCGGGGATCGCCGGCCGGCTGGTCGCGCTCGGCGGGGTGACGGTGGCGACGGTCGGCGCGATGGTCTGGTACCTGCTGGCCGTCGCACGCCTCGCGCTCGACTACGAGCGCAACGCCTGGGTCGTGCAGGGCGGGTGGATCGGGGTGCGCGTGCTGGGAGTCGGCGCCGTGCTCGCCGCCGTGCTCCTCGCGCACCGCGCCCACGACGCGCGCGAGGAGGGCGTGCCGGTCGCACCGGGCGTGGTGCGGCGTGTCGCGGCCTCCGGCGTCGTCGCGGCCTCCGCCGTCCTGCTGGTCGTCCTGGCCTACTGGGGTGTCTTCCAGCTCAACATCTGAGGGTGAACTGGGCGGACGGACGTGAACCGTTCGGCTCAGGTGAGGCACCATGTGCGCCGATGACTTCTCAGGTCGGGACGGGGTGGTGCAGTGCGAACGTCGTGGGGTTCGGCGACGGACCGAGGTCGGGTCCGTGAGGTGAACGAGGACGCGCTCCTCGCGTACCCCCCGGTGTTCCTCGTCGCCGACGGCATGGGTGGGCACGACGCGGGCGACCTCGCCAGCAGGATCGCGGTCGAGGAGTTCGCCCAGCTCGCGGGTCAGCCGTCCGCGTCGTCCGACGACGTGCACGCCTGCTTCGCGCGCACGTCGACGCGCATCCGCACGGAGTTCACGCGCGGGCGCCAGGGTGGGACGACCGTCTCCGGGGTCGCGGTGACGGAGCACGACGGCGGCTGGTACTGGCTCGTGTTCAACGTGGGGGACTCGCGCGTGTACCGCTGGTCGGACGCCGCGCTGACGCAGGTGAGCGTCGACCACTCGGTCGTGCAGGAGCTGCTGGACTCGGGCGACCTGTCGCCCGACGCCGCGCGCCGGCACCCCGAGCGCCACGTGCTGACCCGTGCCCTGGGGACGGGCGAGCCCCCCGAGCCGGACTACTGGCTGCTGCCCGCCGGTGCCGACGACCGGCTGCTGGTCTGCACCGACGGCCTGACGCGCGAGCTCGCGGACCACGAGATCGGGCGCGTCCTGGCGTCCGTCGACGACCCGCAGGAGGCAGCGGCGATGCTCGTGCAGGAGGCCCTCGAGCGCGGCGGGCGCGACAACGTGAGCGCGGTCGTCGTCGACGTCGCCACCGCCACCGCGCCCGAGCAGACCCACGCCACCGCGCCGCGCTCGGCGCCCGACCTCGGGCCGCACCTGTGGGACGAGATGCTCAACGGCGCCACCGTGCCCCGTCGGCCGGCGGCACGTCCCGACCCCTCGCTCGTCCCGCCCGCGACCGCGGCCGACCACGCCCAGGAGGACCCCGCATGACCGAGCGCGCGCACCACGAGTACCAGGACGGCCGGTGGACCGCCGTCGCCGGTGAGGGGTTCCTCGCTCTGGTGGAGCCCGGCGCGGCACGTCGCGTGGTGGACGGGCTGTGGCAGGTGGCGAGCGCCGGCGGCGACGTCCTGGGTGCCCTCGGCGTGGTGGCGGCCGACGGCTTCGCCGCCCTGCCCGGGTTCGCCGTGGTGCGCACCGACGACGACGGTGCCGTGCACGCCGTGCTGCGAGGGCCGCTGCGGCTGCGCCTGCACGGTGCCGACGGCGTGCAGGAGGTCGCCGCCGGCGAGGGTGCCGTGTGGACCGAGCACCGCGCGCTCGGGGTGGCGGGTCTGGAGGTCGTGGTCGACGCCGCCGCCGTGCCGGGCACGGCGGACTGGTGGCCGTTCGTGGGTGGCGTCGTGCGGGCTGCGGGCCTGCGGTCGGGCAGGGTCGACGACCGCGCCCAGGAGGTCGTCGACGCGGTCGGGACCGCCACGCACGAGCAGCCCGTCGTGGCGGCCGCGCCGCCGCCCGAGGTGACGGCGGCCGCCCCGCCCACGCCGGTCGCGGAGCCGGAGCGGACCGGGCCGGAGCAAACCGAGCCGGTGGCGTCCGAGGTTCGGCACGTCGCGTCCGTGGACGTCGAGCCCGTGGACGTCGAGCCCGTGGACGTCGAGCCGGAGCGTGTGGAGGCGGAGCACGTCGAGCCGACGGCTGTGGAGGCCGAGCCCGTCGTGCTGGCCGCTGTGGAGCCGGAGCCCGTGGTGGAGCCGGAGCCCGTCGCGCCGGAGCCGGTGGTCGAGGTCGTGGAGCTCGAGGAGCCCGTGTCGGCGACGGACGGACCGACGGGGTGGTCGTCGTTCGACGCCTGGCCCGTCGCGCCGGCGCAGGAGCAGCCGCGGGAGCCCGAGCCGGAGCCGGCCGCCGAGATCCCGTGGTGGCCCCTGACGACCGCCGAGCCGGCGACGGCGACCGCGCTGGACGCGCCGCTCACGGCCGCGTCCGTCGGTGCCGCGACCTCGGGCTCCGAGGCCGGCCACGTCTCGCTGGTCTCCGGGCGGCCGGACGTCCTCGAGACGGCCGCCGACGACCACGACGGGATGACGATCCTGTCGAGCGACCTGGCGCGGCTGCGCGACCGCCTCCCGGCCTGGTCCCAGGACGGCGCGTCCGGACCGTTCCCGACGCCCGAGCCCGCACCGACGGCCGCGCGTCTCGTGCTGTCCACGGGCCTCGTCGTGACGCTCGACCGCGCCGTGCTCCTGGGGCGCGCGCCGCAGGTGGCCCGGGTCACCAACCGCGAGCTGCCCCGGCTCGTCACGGTGCCGAGCCCCAACCAGGACATCTCGCGCACGCACGCCGAGGTGCGGCTCGAGGGTGAGCACGTCGTCGTGACCGACCTCGACTCCACCAACGGCGTGCACGTGTCGCGCCCGGGTGAGGGCGTGCGGCGGCTGCACCCCGGTGAGCCGAGCGTCGTCGGCACGGACGAGGTGGTGGACCTGGGTGACGGTGTGACGTTCACGGTGGAGCGCACCGCGTGACCGCTCGCCGTGAGGCGTCCGCGCCGCCGGACCTGCCGGGCTACGAGTACGTGCGCGTGCTCGGGCTCGGGGGCTTCGCCGACGTCTTCCTGTACCGCCAGCACCTGCCGCGCCGCGACGTGGCGGTGAAGGTGCTGCTCGCGGGCAGCCTCGACGACGACGTGCGCCAGCGGTTCCAGACCGAGGCCAACCTCATGGCGCAGCTGTCGCACCACCCCTCGATCGTCACGATCCACCACGCCGCCATCGCGGCCGACGGACGCCCGTTCCTCGTCATGGAGTACTGCTCGCGCCCCGGCCTGGCCGAGCGGTACCGCGCCGAGCGGATGCCCGTGCCCGAGGTCCTGCGCATCGGCGTGCGGCTCGCGTCCGCGGTGGAGACCGCGCACCGCGCGGGCATCCTGCACCGCGACATCAAGCCCGCCAACGTGCTGACCACCGACTTCGGGTGGCCCGCGCTCACCGACTTCGGCATCGCGGCGACCACCGGTCCGGCCGCGCAGACCATCGGCATGTCGATCCCGTGGTCGCCGCCCGAGATGCTGGCCGAGCACCCCGGCGGGGACGAGCGCTCGGACGTCTACGCGCTCGCGGCGACGATCTACTCGCTGCTCGCCGGTCGCACCCCGTTCGAGCTGCCGGGCGGCAACAACAGCGCGCAGCAGCTCGTGGCGCGCATCGAGCGCTCGCCGCTGCCGCCGGTGGGACGCGACGACGTCCCGCAGCAGCTCCAGGCGGTGCTCGAGCGGGCGATGGCGAAGCACCCGTCGCGCCGGCACGCGTCGGCGGTCGCGGTCGCCCGCGCCCTGCAGGAGGTGGAGGCGGCGCTCCGGCTGCCGGTGACGCCGCTCGACCTCCCCGACGACCCGGGCGGCGCTGCCGGCGACACGCGGTCCGACGACGACGCGACCCGCCTGCGCGGCGTCGCGGTCCCCGGCGCGGCCACCGGCCGCCGTGTCGACGACGAGGACGCGACCCGTGCGCGCGCCGTCGTGGTGGGTCGCCCCACGCTCGTGCCTCCCGCTCCCGCACCGCCGGCGCCGCCGCCGGTCGGGGTCCCGGTCGGCCCGGAGCCGCGCCGGGGTGCCCGGGTGGCCGCTGCCGCGGCCGTGGTCGTGGTCGCCGCGGTGGGCACGGTCCTGGTGACCACACTCGGGGGTGCGGACCCCACCGGGCCGGTCGCGCCCACCGACAGCCTGGCCGCGCCGCAGACCGGTCCGGCGGCGGCCCCGGTGCCCGCACCGCACTCGCTCGCCGGCACGCGCGCGGCGGACGGGGCGGTGACGTTCACGTGGCAGAATCCGGACCCGCAGGACGGGGACAGGTACCTGTGGGGCGTGCTCGCCGTGACCGGTGAGCCCACCCTGGAGCTGGTGGACCAGGAGAGCGTCACCGTCCCCGCCGACCAGGGGACGGGTGAGGTGTGCATCCAGGTGTCCATCGTGCGGGCGGACCGCTCCGCGAGCGCGCGTCCCGCGCAGGGGTGCGCGCCGTGACGTGGTGGGACCCCCGCACGTGGCGCCGGCGCCCGGTGACCACGGTCGCGGCGGTCGTCACCGTGCCGGCCCTGGTGCTCACCCTCGCGCTGATGGACCGCGGCTTCCCGCTGGCGCGGGTGGACCTCAACGACGGCGGTGTGTGGCTGACCGCCACCGGCGAGCTGCGCGTGGGCAGGTACAACGTGCCGGTCGAGGAGCTCGACGGCGGGCTGGTGACGACCGGCAGCACGTTCGACGTGCATCAGGACGGCGGCTGGGTGCTGCTGAAGGAGCTGACGGCGGTCTCCGTCGTCGACCCCGCGAGCGTCGCGACGACGACGCAGCTGGCGACGGCGGACACCGAGGTGTCGATGGCGGCGGGCCGCGTCGCGTTCGTCGACCGCGTGGGCGACACCTGGGTGCGGCCGATGGGCGAGCTGGACCTGCTGGACCTCGGCGACGACGCCCCGGACCTGCAGCTCGGCGAGGGCGGCGCCGCCGTGGTCGCCCGCAGCGGGGCCGTCCTCGCCGTCGCACCGCAGGACGGTGCGGTGACGCTCGTGCCCGCGACGCAGCCGGTGGCGCCGCAGCGGCTGGGCGCTCTCGGCGAGGTGACGGTCGACGCGGTCACGGCCGTCGGTGACGAGCTCGTCGTGCTGTCGGGCTCCACGGTCCGCACGCTGGCGGGCGAGGTCACGGTCGACGACACCGACCTCGTGCTGCAGCAGCCGGGACCGGCCGCCCGCACGGTGCTCCTGTCGGGCACGTCGGCGCTGTGGGAGGTCCCCCTCGACGGCGGCGCGCCGCGACGGCACGACACCACCGGATCCGGCCGGCCGGCCGAACCCGTCCGCGTCGGGGACTGCGCCTACGCCGCGTGGGCCTCGGCCGTCGGCTCCTCGCTGCGACTGTGCGACGGCAAGGACCCCGTCGTCGAGGACCTCGAGACCATGACCGCGGCCGACCGGCTCGAGTTCCGGGTGAACCGCGGGTTCGTGGTGCTCAACGAGACCGTCGGGGGACGCGTGTGGCTGCCGCAGGAGGACACCGCGGTCCGCGTCCCGGACTGGGCGGACATCGTCCCGGAGGACGAGCCCGAGGAGTCCGAGGAGGACTCCGAGACCGGCGACGTCACCCAGGAGCCCGTGACGGAGTGCAGCGAGCAGAGCGCGCCGCCCGTCGCCGTGGACGACGAGTACGGCGTCCGGGCCGGGCGCACGCGCGTCCTGCCGGTCATCGACAACGACTCGTCGTCCGACTGCGGCATCCTCGTGATCTCCGTGCTCGACGCGCTGCCCCCCGACTTCGGCACGGTCGAGCGGATCCGCGGCGGGCGCGCGCTGCAGGTGCACGTCCTGGAGGGGGCCACCGGGACGGCGGAGCTGCGGTACACGGTCACCGACGGCCGCGGCCTCAACGCACCCGCGACGGCCACGGTGCGCCTCACCGTCAGCGACGGCGACGCGCCGCCGGAGCAGGTGCGCACGTCCACCCTCACGGTCGAGACCGGTGGCCGGCTCGTGCACGGCGTGCTCGCCGACTTCACGGACCCCGACGGTGACGACCTGCTGCTCGTGGGTGCCACCGCGGACCCGGCGGCCGGCACGGCCCGGTTCCGCCAGGACGGCGTGCTGACGTTCGCCGCGGACGGGGGCGCGCTCGGACGCACGACGGTGGCCGTGCAGGTCTCCGACGGCACGAACGTCGTCGAGGGCCAGGTGGCGGTCGACGTCCGCGCCGCCGGCTCGGTGCCGCCGCAGATCGACCCCGTGCACGTCGTGACGTACGTGGGGCAGGAGGTCGAGGTGCGCCCGCTCGACGCGGTGCGCTCCGCGTCGGCCGACCCGCCGCGCCTCGCCGCCGTGTCCGACACGGTCGGCGCGACGATCGTGCCGGACCTGCAGGCGGGCACGTTCGTGTTCAAGGCTCCCCGGGCCCAGTCGTACTACGTCACGTTCGTCGTCTCGGCGGGGCCCCAGCAGGCGACCGGGATCGCCCGGGTCGACGTGCGCGAGTGGCCGGAGCAGGCGCAGCCGCCCGTGGCGGTCCGTGACCTGGCCCTGCTGCCCGCGGGCGGCGAGGTCACGATCGACCCGTTGGCGAACGACGAGGACCCTGCCGACAACGTGCTGGTCCTGCAGTCCGTCACGGTCCCGGAGGGCTCCGGCCTGCAGGTCGCGGTGCTCGAGCACCGCTACGTGCAGATCCGGGCCGGGCGCACGCCCGACGGTCCGGTCGTCCTGGGGTACGACGTGTCCAACGGCTCGGCCACCGCCCGCGGCGAGATCGTCGTGCAGCCCGTGCCGCCGTCCGCCTCCTCCCAGCCGCCGGTGGTGCCGAACGTCGAGGCCACGGTGCGGGCCGGCGGCGTGGTGACGATCCCGGTGCTCGAGGGTGCGTCGGACCCCGACGGCGACCGGCTGACGGTGCTGCGCGAGCTGCCCGAGCCGCTCGCCGCGGGTGACGGACTGCTCTTCGTGTCCGGGGACGTGCTGCGGTACCAGGCGCCCGACCGGGCGCTCACCGCGCGGGCGACCTTCGCGGTGCAGGACACCGCGGGCAACGTGACCGCCGCCACCGTCACCGTCCGGGTGCACGAGTCGGACCCCGCGACCAAGTCCCCGCCGCGCCCCAAGGACGTCGACGCGCGGGTGTTCGACGGTGACAGGGTCCGCATCCCCGTGCCGCTGGTGGGCATCGACGACGACGGCGACGGCGTGACGCTGCTCGGGCAGGCGTCGGCACCGTCGCTGGGCCGGGTGGTCGAGGTCGGTCCCGACTGGATCGAGTACGAGGCGGACCCGGACTCGCGGGGGACCGACACGTTCACGTACGCCGTCGAGGACTGGGTCGGGCAGCGGGCCGTGGCCCGCGTGCGCGTCGGCATCGCGCCCCGTCCGTCCGGCGTGTCGGAGGTCGTCGCCGTGGACGACGCGGTGACGCTGCGCCCCGGGCAGCGGGTCGAGGTGCGCGTCCTGGCCAACGACATCGACTCGACGAGCCGCGAGCTGCGGCTGGAGTCGATCGAGCCGCCGGAGGGCGTGGTCGCCGAGATCCAGGGGCGACGGATCGTGGTCACCGCGCCGTCGACCCCGGGTGTGGTGCCGATCCCGTACCTCGTGACCAACGACGGCGGCGGGCGCGACTACGGCGTGCTCACGGTCACGGTGACCGACGACGCCCCCGTCCTGCCGCCCGTGGCGCGCGACGTCCTCGTGCCCGCCATCGACACGCTCGGCCGGACCGAGGTCTCCGTGGACGTCCTGGCCGTGGCGCAGAACCCGTCCGGTCCGCTGTCCGACCTCGAGGTGTCGGTGCCCTCGTCGCACGCGGACGTCGCGCGGGTCACCGCCGACGGCGACGTGGTGGTCACGCTCGTGGACCATGCGCAGAACGTGCCGTACCGGCTGGTCAACCGCACGTCGCCGGACGCCGACGCGTACGCGTTCATCACCGTGCCCGCCCTCGGGTTCTTCCCGCCGCAGCTGCGCCCGCGCGCGCCCGAGCTGCGCGTGGCGAGCGGTGAGCAGCTGGTGATCCCGCTCGCCGAGCACGTCCAGGTCGCACCCGGCCGCGAGCCCACCATCGCCGACCCCACCCAGGTCACGGCGCCCCGCTCGGACGGCGCCGAGCTCGTGCAGGACGCCGGCACGCTGGTGTTCAGGTCGGCGCCCGGCTACGCGGGGCCGGCGTCGATCTCCGTCCCGGTGACCGACCGCACCGGACCGACGGACGCGACCGCTCGCACGACCCTGCTGACCCTGCAGATCACCGTCTACGCGGTCGACGACCACCCGCCGACGTTCGACGGTGCCACCATCGAGGTGGAGCCGGGGGAGGCCGCGAAGCGGGTCGAGCTGCTGGCGCTGACGCGCGGGCCCGAGCAGGCCGAGGGCTCGGCGAGCCCCGCGGACCGCTACGGCTACCGGATGGTCTCCGGGACGCCCGCGGGCTTCGCCGTGTCCCTCGTCGGCTCGCAGCTGCAGGTGTCCGCCGACACGGACACGCCCAAGGGCACCACCGGCCGGCTCGAGCTCCAGGTGACGTACGGGCGCAGCGGCGTCCTGGACGTGGCCGTGGACCTGCGGGTCGTCGCGAGCACGCGCCGGACCGCGACGGTGCAGAACTTCGTCGTCGACGACGGGGCACAGGGCCGGGACACCACCGTGCGGGTGCTCGAGAACGCCGTGAACCCGTTCCCGGAGAAGGGTCCGCTGACGGTCGTCGGTGCCGTCGTCGAGACCGCGGGTGCCGGGACGGCCGGCGCCTCGGCGGACTCGGTGACGATCCGGCCCGACAGCGACTTCATCGGGCCGATGGTGGTGCGGTTCCGGGTGCGCGACGTGACCGGCGACCCCGGCCGCGAGGTCGAGGGCCGCATCACGGTCCGCGTCAGCGGGGTCCCGCTGGCACCCGTGCCACCGCGCATCGGGGAGATCCGGGACCGGACTGTGGTGCTGTCGTGGACCGCGCCCGACAACCGGGGTGAGCCGATCACGGAGTACCGCGTGACCGCGTCCCCGGGCGGGATCACCCGCAGCTGCGTCAGCACCACCTGCACCGTCGACGGGCTGACGAACGACGTCGAGTACACGTTCACGGTGGCTGCGCGCAACCGCATCGGGTGGTCGGAGGAGTCGCCGGCCTCGGCGCCCGCGCGGCCCGACGCCGTGCCCGAGGTCCCCGCCGCGCCGCGCCTCGTCTTCGGCGACCAGTCCGTCACCGCGACCTGGGAGGCCCCGGCCTCGGTCGGGTCCGCCGTCTCGAGCTACACCCTCGAGATCAGCCCGGCGCCCGAGTCGGGCGCCGTGAGCCGCACGACGACCGCGACGTCGTACACGTTCGACCGGCTGCGCAACGGCGTCGCGTACGCGGTGCGCGTGCGTGCCCACAACAAGGCGCCCGAGCCGAGCGGGTGGAGCATGTGGTCGGCGACGGAGGTCCCGGCGGGTGTGCCGGACGCACCGGGCGACCTGAGGGCGACCCGGGAGGACACGCCCCTCGGTGGGCAGATCTCCGTGGCGTGGGGTGACACCCGGCCCAACGGCGACGCGATCCAGGGCTACCAGCTGGTCATCAGCGGCGGGTCGGGGGGTGGCACGTTCGCCCTGTCCGCCGACGCGCGCTCCTACCCGTTCGTCGGTGCGGCGAACGGCGTGGAGTACACGTTCGAGCTCCGGGCCCGCAACAAGGCGGGCCTCGGTGCGCCGGCCGTCGCACGTTCGATGACGTTCGGCGTGCCGGAGGGTGTGACGGGCGTCGTCGCGCGGGGCGCCGTCGGTGGCGACCCGGGCAACGGGTCCGTCGACGTCACCTGGTCCCGTGCCGGCGACCGCGGGTCGCCGGTCACGGACTACCGGGTCAAGGTCACCGTGAACGGGAACGTGAGCGAGAGCTCTGTGGGGACCGGCACATCGACCTCGGTGTCCGGCCTGCGCGGTGGTGACCCCGTCACTATCCAGGTCCAGGCCTGCAACGCCGCCGGGTGCGGTGACTGGAGCGCGGCGGTCCGCGCCGACCCGACACCGGTCACGCGCCCGACCGGTGTGAGCGGGCTGGGCGAGCCGGTGCCCGCGTGGAACGGCGACCGCCAGGTCACGTCGGTCAGCGCCTCGTGGACGGCCGTCACGTGGGGCGGCAGCGACGGCTCCTACCGCGTCGAGTTCTACGTCGACGACCGCCTCACCGAGACGCAGACGGTGACGGGCACCAGCGCAGCCTCGTCGGCGGGCATGCCCACGTTCAACATCGTCAACCGCCGGGCCACCTTCCGGGTCGTCGTCACACCCGTCAACCGCGCCGGGGAGGGCGGGCGTGCGGCGAGCGAGGTGCGCGTCACGCGTGCCAGCGCGCCGGACGACGTCCGTGGCGGGTTCGGCCTGACCGTCGCCGCCGACGGCTCCACGGTGAGCGCGACCTGGTCACCGCCCGACGACGGTGGCGCCGGCATCATCGGCTACGACGTGGAGGTGGCCGTGAACGGCACCTGGCGGTCCCTCGGGCGCGTCGCGCAGGCGTCGCTGCAGGGTGCCGTGCTGCAGACGCCCGCACCCGCGGACTCCCGCGTCAGTGTCCGCGTCAAGGCCGTGAACGAGATCGGGTCGTCGTCGCGGTGGGGCGAGTCCCAGCAGGTCACCGTCCCCGCCGCCCCCGCCCCGCCCGATCCCGGGGACGGCGGATGAGCCGCCGACCGTCCCGTCCGCACGCCACCCCCGACTGGAGCCTGAGCACATGACCCCCGAGCAGACCACCTGGTTCGCCGAGACGTTCGACGCCCTCGTGGCCAACGTGGGGCAGGCGCTCCTCGGCAAGGAGGAGACGGTCCGCCTCGTCCTGACGGCCATGCTGGCCGACGGGCACGTGCTGCTCGAGGACGCGCCGGGGACGGGCAAGACGTCGCTCGCCAAGGCGATCTCGGCGACGGTGCAGGGATCGCACCACCGGATCCAGTTCACGCCGGACCTGCTGCCGTCCGACGTCACGGGCGTGACGATCTACGACCAGTCCACGCAGCGGTTCGAGTTCCACCCGGGACCGATCTTCGCGTCCGTCGTGCTCGCGGACGAGATCAACCGCGCCTCGCCCAAGACCCAGGCTGCGCTGCTGGAGGTCATGGAGGAGGCCAACGTGACCGTCGACGGCGTCACCCACCCGGTCGGGCGGCCGTTCATGGTGATCGCCACGCAGAACCCGATCGAGCAGGCGGGCACGTACCGGCTGCCCGAGGCGCAGCTCGACCGGTTCCTGCTCAAGACCTCGCTCGGCTACCCCGACCGCGCCGCGGCGGTCGAGATCCTGGCCGGCGCCAAGGACCGGACCGCGGCCCTGCGCCCGCGCATCACGACGCAGGCCGTGGGCACCATGGCCGACCTCGCCCTCACGGTGCACGTCGACGACGTCGTGCTCGACTACATCGCGCGGCTCCTCGAGGCGACCCGGGACGACCCGCAGACCGCGCTCGGCGCGAGCGTGCGCGGCGGCCTCGCCCTCGTGCGGTGCTCCAAGGTGCGCGCCGCGGCGGACGGGCGCGACTACGTCCTGCCCGACGACGTCAAGGTGCTCGCACAGGCCGTCCTCGCGCACCGCCTCATGCTGGACTCCGAGGCGGAGTTCGCGGGCGTGACGGCCACGGAGGTGGTGGGCCGCGTCCTGGAGCAGGTCGCACCGCCCGCGCTGCGGCAGGGCTGAGGCGTGGGTCTGCGGGTCGCACCCCTCGGCTGGGGGGTGACCGTCCTGGCGCTCGGCGCCCTGGTGGCCGGGCGCCTGCTGGGGTGGGGTGAGCTCGCCGCCGTCGGGGTGGCGCTGCTCGGCGTCGTCGTGGCGTCCCTGCTGATGACGGTGGGCCGCACGCGGTACGCCGTGGTGCTGGACCTGGCCGACAACCGGGTGCGGATCGGGCAGCGCGCCGTGGGTCGCGTCGACGTGCGCAACGCCGCGCGGCGGCGGTCCCTGCCCTCGCAGGTCGACCTGCCGGTGGGGGAGCGTGTCGTCGAGCTGGCCGTCCCGAGCCTGCCCCCGGGCGGCGCGCACGACGACCTGTTCGCGGTGCCGACGGACCGACGGGCGGTCATCGTCGTCGGGCCCGTGGTGTCGCGGCGCGGCGACCCGCTGGGGCTGCTGCAGCGCCGGCTGCGCTGGACCGAGCCGGCCGAGCTGTTCGTCCACCCGGAGGTCGTGGCGCTGGGCGGGGCCAACGCGGGGCTGCTGCGCGACCTGGAGGGCCAGGCGACGCGCGACCTGTCCGACTCGGACCTGAACTTCCACGCGCTGCGCGACTACGTGGCCGGTGACGACCGGCGCTACATCCACTGGCGCACCACCGCCCGTCGCGGCGCGCTCATGGTCAAGCAGTTCGAGGACACCCGCCGCACGCTGACGTCGATCGCGCTGGCGACGGCGACCACCGACTACGCGCACCCCGACGAGCTCGAGCTGGCGGTCTCGGTGGCCGCGTCGATCGCCGTGCAGGCGATCCGCGACGAGCGTGACGTCGAGGTGCTCGCCGGCCCGGGACGGCTGCGCACCGCCACCCCGCCGTTGCTGCTCGACGACTGCTCGCGGCTGTCGTGGTCGCCGGCCGGGGCCGGTGCCGTGCTGCTCGGCCGGCGGGTCGTGCGCGAGACGCCCGACGCCTCCGTCGCGTTCCTCGTCACCGGCGGGACGCCCACGGACGCCGACCTGCGGCTCGGGGCCCGCGCACTGCCGGCGGGAACCCGCGCGGTCGTCGTGCGGTGCGCCCTGGGCCAGGAGGTCGCCGTGCGCACCCAGGGCACGCTGACGCTGGCGACCGTGGGCGCGCTCGCTGACCTGCCGCGCGCGCTGCGTCGGGTGGTCGGATGAGCCGCCACGGAGGACCGCGATGAGGCCCGGGCAGCGGATCGGGGTCCGGGAGCCCGCCGACGCCGTCCGCGACGTGCTCGTGCTGACCGTCGCGACCGCCCTCGCCCTGACGCCCCTGCTGCCGGCCTACGGCTCGTCCGCGGTGCTCCCGGCGCTCGTCGGCGGGGTCGTCCTGGGTGCGACGGTGACGGTCGTCGGTGCCCTGCGTCGGTGGTCCGCGGTCGTCGTGGTCGCCGCGCTGGTCGGTGCGTACGCGCTCGCGGGCGGTGCCCTGGCGGCCCCGACGACGACGGTCGGCGGGGTCGTGCCCACGCCGACCACCCTGCTCGCGCTCGCGCGCGGCGCCGCGTCGACCTGGAAGCAGGTGCTCACGCTGCAGCCACCGGTGGGCGCCGGCGGCACGCTGCTCGTCGCGGCCCACCTGCTGGCGCTCGTCGGCACCGCGGCCGCCCTCGCCCTGACGCTGCGCGTGCGACGGCCGGCGGTCGCGGCCCTCGCCGCTCTGGTGCCCGTGCTCGTGCTCGTCGGCGCGATCGTGCTGGGTACCCGCCAGCCGCCCGTCCCGCCCGCCGTGGCGGGTACCGCGCTGGCCGTGCTGGGGCTGACGTGGGCGTCGTGGCGGACCGGCCGGTGGCGGCCGCGACGTGTCGTCGCCACGGGCGCGCTGGCGGCCGTCGCGCTGACCGGGGGACTGCTCGGGGGGCCCCTCGTGGTCGCGGACGAGCCGCGCGTCGTCGTCCGCGACGAGATCGTGCCGCCGTTCGACCCCCGCGACTACCCGAGCCCGCTCGCCGCGTTCCGGCGCCTCGTCAAGCTCGACGAGACCGTGCTGCTGACCGTGGACGGGCTGCCCGAGGGGGCGCGTGTCCGGCTGGCCACGTTCGACCGGTACGACGGCGTGGTCTTCAACGTGGCGGGTGACGGGACCGCGCAGGCGTCCGGTGAGTTCCGGCGCGTCGGGGACCGGATCGAGGTGCCGGTCGACGGTGAGCGCGCGCGCGTCGAGGTGACCGTCGGGGCGCTGCAGGGGGTGTGGCTGCCGACCGTCGGGTACGCCGCTGCGATCGACCTGGGACGCGCCACGGGGGACCTGCGGTACAACGACGCGACCGGCGGGGCCGTGGTCACCTCGGGCCTGCGCGAGGGGATGACCTACGCGCTGGACGTCGTCGTGCCGCCGGTGCCCGGTGCGGACGACATCGGCGACGCCGGTGCCGGCCCGGTCGTGCAGCCCGCCTCGCGGGACGTGCAGGCGGTCTCCGTGGCCGCGACGGACATCGCGCGCGACGCCGGCACCGCCGTGCAGATCACCGAGGCCATCGCCGTGCACCTCGCGGAGCAGGGCTACTTCAGCCACGGCATCACCGACGCGGGCGACCACCCGTCGCTCTCGGGGCACGGGGCGGCACGACTGGCCGACCTGGTGGCCGGCGACCTCATGGTGGGTGACGGCGAGCAGTACGCCGCGGCCGCGGCGCTGATGATCCACGAGATGGGCCTGCCGGCTCGCGTCGTCCTGGGGTTCGTGCCGGGGTCGGGCGACGACGACGGCGAGGGCGTGGCGCCGACGGACGAGGACGGCGCCGTCGAGATCCGCGGGCGCGACGTCCAGGCGTGGGTCGAGGTCGCGTTCGCCGGTCACGGCTGGGTGCCGTTCGACGTGACGCCGCCGCGCTCGCGCACACCGGAGCAGGAGCAGGAGGAGACGGACACCGACCCGCAGCCGCAGGTCGTCCAGCCCCCCGCGCTCCCGCCCGACCGTGTCACGCCGCCCGACGACGACACCGAGCAGCCGCAGACGGAGGACCCCGCGCAGGACGACTCCGGGCTGGCCGTGTGGCTGCGCGTCGCGGCGTGGGTCGGCATCGGGCTCGGTGGGGTGCTGCTCCTGCTGTCGCCCGTGCTGGTGGTGCTCGCGCTGAAGTGGCGCCGCCGTCGTCGCCGTCGTCGCGCCGCGGACCCCGTGCGCCGGGTCGCCGGCGGCTGGGACGAGGTCGTCGACGCGGCGCGCGACATGGGAGGCGCCCCGCCGCCCGCCGCGACACGCCGCGAGGCGGCGCGCGCCTGGGCGCTCTCGCTCATGGCCGGGCACCCCGCGGTGGCGGCGCGCGTCGAGGCGCTCGCGCGGCGGGCCGACCGGGCGGTGTTCGCCGCCGGCACGCCGGAGCGCTCGGAGATCGAGGCCTACTGGGCGGACGTCGACGCCGCGGTCGCCGAGCTGCGCCGCACGCTCCCGTGGCGCGGGCGCGTGCGCTCGCAGGCGTCCCTCGCCTCGTTGCGCGCGGCCGGGGGCCGGCAGTCCCGCGGCCCCCGCACGCCACGGGGGGTCGACGGCCGGCCGGCGGAGGTCCCCGCCGGTGGCCGTGGGGCGGGTGGCCGTGCGTCGGCGCCGCCCGGCACCACGCGCCGCGCCACCCGTCACGGCCGTTCCCGCCGTACCCGCCGAGCCCGAGGTGAACGATGAGCCCCCGCCCCGCCCCCGCCGTCGACGACCGTCCCGCCGGCCTCGGCCGGAGGTTCCTCGCGGTCCTGGTGGACCAGGTGCTCGTCCTGGTGCTGGGCGGTGGTGCCGTGCTGGTCGCCGTGGTGCGCGCCGCGGCGACGCTGCAGGACGGCGGCGCGGTGCCGGACGGGCAGGCGGCGCCGCCCGCCGTCGCACCCGCGCTGGTGGTGACCGGTGCCGTGCTGGCGCTGGTCGTGACCGTGGTGCAGTGGCTGCTGCACGGCCGCCACGGCTGGACGCTGGGGCGCCGGCTGCTGGGCGTGCGCACGGTCGACGCGCACAGCCGACGGCCGATCGGCGCGGGCCGCGTGCTCGTGCGAGGGCTCGTCGTCGCCGCCGGCTCCCTGGTGCTCGGGATCGGCCAGTTCGTCGTGCTGCTCTCCCCGCTGTTGGACCGGACCGGCCGTGGCCGGGGCTGGCACGACCGGGCGGTGGGTGCGGAGGTGCTGCGCGCCGCCCCGGGCGGTGCGCACGTGGCGGGCGGCCGGAGCGTCCCGGCGCCGGCCGCGGCGCGCTCGGCCCGCCCGGTGTCCGCGACGCCCGACCGTGGCGGTGAGGTGCCGCGCCCGCACGGCGTGCCGGCAGCCTTCCGGGACGCGGGCGCGCGTGGCGGCGTCCCGGCCGCGCCGGACGCCGTCGCGGGACCGACCACTCCGGCGCCGCCGTCCGGGGGCCTCGTGCTCGCCCCGCTGCACCCGACGCGCTCGGCGCCCGACCTCGACACCCGGGCGATCCCGGCGGTGCGGTCCGCCCCCGCCCCCACCCTCGCCTTCGGCCTGGCGCCCGAGCTCGAGCTGACGCGCCCGGCGCCGCCGCGCACCGACGTGGTCCCGGAGCCGCGGCCGGGGACGTCGACCGGCCTGCGGATCGCGCTCGACGATGGCCGCCGGGTCACGGTCGAGCGCCTCGCGCTGGTCGGGCGCAACCCGTCACCGGGTCCGGGGCTGCAGGTGGTGCGCGTCGTCGACCCGTCGCGCTCCGTCTCCAAGACCCACCTGCAGCTCGCCGTCGACGCGTCCGGCGGCGCCTGGGTCGTCGACCGGGGCTCCACCAACGGCACCCTGGTGACGCTGCCGGACGGCGGGCAGGTGGTGTGCCCCGTCGACCACCCCGTGCGGCTGCGGCAGGGGGCCGTCGTGGTGTTCGGCGACATGTCGCTGCGCGTCGTGGCGATGCCGCCGGCGGCGGCCCGCGTCTAGGGTGTGTCTCCCATGTCTGCCGTGAGGCTCGCGGGGGTGTGTGAGGGTGACGGCGTCTTCGCGGTATCGGGTGCTCTCTGACGAGCAGTGGGCTCGCACACGGCGCGGAGCAGGCGGCGGACGGCCACGCGGACTCGACACGAACGCCTACCGCGGCCGCGACGTCGTCGAGCGCGACTTCGCCCTGACCAAGCAGTGGCGCGGCCTGGCCACCCGCTACGACAAGCTCGCCATGACCTACCGCGCCGCAGTCATCCTCGCCGCCTGCATCACCTGGTCACGGGTAGAGCCGGTCGCGCTACAGCTCACGAATGTGGAGCAGGCTGCGCAGATTCACCTTCCGTCTGACGTGGGCTCGCTCAGCGCCGTCGACGACGACGGCCGCTCCTAGCCACGTCGCCCCGCTGAGCTCGACCAGAGCATGCGCAGCCTCGACCTGAGCACCCGTCGCGACCCAGTCGTCGACGAAGAGCACCCGCTCTCCGGAGCTCAGCAGCGCCCGGCGCGCCCCTAGCCGAAGGTGCCGGTCGCGGTAGTCCGGCGGCGTCGTGACCTGCCACCACGCGTCCGAGTCGGCCGCCGAGGGGTGGTTCTTCAACAGCTCCACGAACCCGACACCAAGATGGATCGCCACCAGAGGCCCGAGGAGCGAACCTCGGGACTGAGGTCCGGCGATCACGGTCGGCGACACGTCCGAGAACAGACCGGCCAGCGCCGGGCCGAGCTGCGCCAGCAGCTCCGCATCCCGCCACCACCCCGTCATATCGGCACGGAAGTTCGGGTCCGTCCGATCACCCAGCCAACGAAACCGCTCCTGCAAGCGCTCCTGGATCACGACTGATCCTAGAAGCGGTCGAGCTCCTCATGTGTGCTCCACGCTCAGATGGGAGACACGCCCTCGCCGGCCCGGTCCGGCCCGGGCCGGTCCGGTCGGTCGTCGGCCGCGCCCACCAGGGCGTCGAGGGCGTCCAGGACCCGCGCCAGGCCGAAGCGCCACGCGTGCTCCGCGCTGGCGGGCCCGGCCATCGCCTCGCCCGCGACCGCACCGACCCGCCGCGCCAGGGCGTACCGGTCGCCGACGTACGTGGCGAGCCGGTCCGCCCACCGGGCCCACACGGCCGCGGTGGCACCTGCCGGCGGGTCCGTGCGTCGGGCGCGCGCGGACGCCCGCACGAAGTCGGCGACGAACGCCGCGGCCGCGTCGCGGTCCAGGTCGTCCAGCCCGGTGCCGTCGAACGCGTGCAGCCGGTGGTCGTAGGCGGCGACGGTGCCGGGGCCGAACGCGGTCCGCTGGTCGTCGACGTCGAGGAGCCACGGGTGCCGCCCGTACGTCGCGAGGTCGGCCTCCGCGACGGCGGTGACCCGTGCGCGCCAGCCCGTGTCCGGGTGCGCCGCGCGGTGCTGCCGGGCGTGCACGGCGTCGACCATCAGCACCAGCAGGTCGTCGCGGGCGCCGACGTGCGAGTACACGGCGTTCGGGGCGACGCCCAGCCGCGCGGCGAGCCGGCGCACCGTCACCGCGCCGACGCCCTCGGCGTCGGCCAGCGCGACGGCCGCGTCGACCACCTGGGAGGTGGTGACCCGGGACCGCGGCCCCCGGCTGCCCGCGCGGGGCGCGGCGGGGTGGTCGCGCCACAACAGGTCGAGCAGCTCGCGTGCCACGCACCCTCCGGGAACACCCGCGCGGACAGATACCTTGTACGGTGAACAAGGTAGCCGACCCGGGCCGCGACCCGGCCGCGACCCCGTGAGGAGAACCGTGCACATCACCGGATCCGCCCTGTCCCTGACCGTGGACGACGTCGAGGCGTCGGCCGACTTCGCGCGCCGGCACTTCGGGTTCACCGACGCGATGTCGGCCGACGGGTTCGTCGCGATCACCCACCCGGACCTGGGCTGGAACATCACCCTGCTGCGCACCGGCCTGCCCTCGTTCCGGCCCGAGCGGATCGCCGGACCCTCCGGGCAGGGCCTGCTGATCGTGTTCGTCGTGGACGACGTCGACGCCGAGTTCGCCCGCGTCGCGGCCGCCGGCGCCGAGGTCGTCACGCCGCCCGAGACGGAGCCGTGGGGCGAGCGCTACTGCCAGTTCGCCGACCCGAACGGGATCGTCTGGCAGCTCGTCACGTGGGTGTGACGGTCCGCCCCTCGTGCATGGCCCCCGTGGCCTAGTCTCGGCCCATGGGTGCCATGCGCCCGGCCTCGCGGATGCGGCCGGTCGAGCTGGTCGACGACGCGGACGACCGTGGTCCGCCGGCCGGTGGGTCGTCGCTGCACGGCGGCGGCCCGGGTGCGGCCGGTCCCGGGGACCCGCCGACCGGCACCGGGCCGCAGCCCCCGGGACGGCGCTGGTGGCCCTGGGCCCTCGGGGCCCTGGTCGCGGTGGTCGCCGCCGGGGCGCTCGCGACCGCGGCGACCGAGCGGGCCGCGACCGCACGCGCGGACGCCTTCGCCCGGTTCGAGGGCGTCGTCCGCCCGCTCGACGAGGCCCCCGTGGTCCGCTGGCGCACGGGGGCCGACGGGCCGACACCGGTCATGACCTCCGGCGGGGCGATCGTGACCGTGTCCGACGACGAGGGGCCCTGGGTCGTGCGCTCCTCGGACCCCGCGACGGGGGACCTGCGGTGGCGTGCCGAGGTGACCGAGACGCCCGGCGCGGGGTTCGAGTCCGTCGCCGTGGCCTGCGCGGGTGACCCCGACCCGACCGCCCTGCTGCTGTGCCTGTGGAACGAGCCGAACGTCGTGTACGGCAGTGCGGGGGAGTCGACGCCGTACGTCCCGCCCACGCACGTCCTCGCCCTGGCACCGGACGACGGCACGCGGCGCGGCACCTGGGAGGTGACGGGCCCGCTGCTCGGGGCCCTGCGCCACGAGGACGATCTCGTCGTGGCGACCGCCCTGCCCGACCGGCGGGTGCTCGTCGAGCGTCGCGCCGGCGCCGACGGCACGGTGCGCTGGTCCTGGACCTCGCCCGGCCCGCTGGTCGACGACGGCGGCGTGCGTGCCGCACCCGACCTGCGGCTCGCGGGCGACGTCGTCGCGCTGGTGGCCGTCTCGACCGTCCTGTTCGACGTCGACGACGGCCGGGTGCTCGAGGACGGCCCCCCGGGGCGGCAGATCCTCGTCAGCGCACTGCCCGACGGCGGCTTCGCGACCTGGACCTCCGGCCTCGCGGGGCAGCTGCGGGACGCGGACGGCGCGGTGCGGGCGAGCGCTCCCGGGCTGCCCGCGTCCCCCGTGGGGGACCGCTCGGTCGACGCGCTGCTGGTCGACGCGGGCAGCCGGGTCCTCGGCGTGCGGCCGACCGACGGCACCACCGTCTGGTCGCTGCCGACCTCGATGTCGCCCGTGGCCGTGGCCGACGGGGTGGTCGTGCTCGCCGGGGAGGCTTCCGTGGGGGCCGCCGACGGTGCCGACGGGCGGCTGCTGTGGGAGCGGGACCTGGTCGTCGCGCCGCGGTCGTCGCCCCTGACGGACGCGCTGCACGTGCTGGTCGCCGAGCACGAGGGCCCGGACAGCACGACGCTGGTGGCCCGTGGGCTGCGCGACGGCGTCGAGGCGTGGCGGGTGGTGCTGCCCGACGGGGTGCGCGCGGTGACGGCGGCCGGTGGGCACGTGGTCGCGCGCACCGCGTCCGAGGTGCTCGTGCTGGGCTGACGCTCGGTGCCGGACCTGATGGACCGGACGGACCGGTCGGACCCAGCGGCTCGGGTCGGGAGCCGACGGCGGGACGGGTTGCGGACCGGGGCGCCCCCGGGGGTAGGGTCGTCCCGTGCGCGCACGCTCGCTGCTTCTTCGTCGCCGCGACGGGGCCCTCTAGGCCGGCTCCTCGTCGCGGTGTGTGTCGTGCCCGGCTGACAGCCCGCCGAGACCCGCGATGAAGGACCACCCCATGAGCAGCCAGAGCCCCGCCGTGCCGATGCCCACCGCGGCCGTCGCACCGGCCCCCGCCGCCGGGCGCAACCCGCAGCAGCCCTCGGGCATGCCGGCGCACCGGTACCGCCCGTTCCACGAGCAGATCCGCGTCGATCTCCCCGACCGGACGTGGCCCGACAACCGGATCACCCGCGCACCGCGCTGGTGCGCCGTCGACCTGCGCGACGGCAACCAGGCGCTCATCGAGCCGATGAACCCCGCGCGCAAGCTCGAGATGTTCGAGCTGCTGGTGGACATGGGCTTCAAGGAGATCGAGGTCGGGTTCCCCTCGGCGTCGCAGACCGACTACGACTTCGTGCGGATGCTCATCGAGGAGGGGCGCATCCCGGACGACGTCGTCATCCAGGTGCTCACCCAGGCGCGCGAGCACCTCATCGAGCGCACGTACGAGGCCATCGCCGGTGCCAAGCAGGCGATCGTGCACCTGTACAACTCCACGTCGGTGCTGCAGCGCGAGGTCGTGTTCCGCAGCGACGAGGACGGCATCGCCGACATCGCCGTGTCGGGTGCACGGTTCTGCCGCAAGTACGAGGAGCTGATCCCGGACACCGAGGTGCTGTACGAGTACAGCCCCGAGTCGTACACCGGCACCGAGCTGGAGTACGCGGTGCGTGTGTGCAACGCGGTCCTCGACGTGCTGGAGCCCACGCCGGACCGGCCGGTCATCATCAACCTGCCCGCCACGGTCGAGATGGCCACGCCGAACGTGTACGCCGACTCGATCGAGTGGATGAGCCGGCACCTGCACCACCGCGAGTCGGTCGTGCTCTCGCTGCACCCGCACAACGACCGCGGCACGGCCGTGGCCGCCGCCGAGCTGGGCTACCTGGCCGGCGCGGACCGCATCGAGGGCTGCCTGTTCGGCAACGGCGAGCGCACGGGCAACGTCGACCTCGTCACCCTCGGCATGAACCTCTTCAGCCAGGGGATCGACCCGCAGATCGACTTCTCCGACATCGACCGGATCCGCCGCACCGTCGAGCGCTGCAACCAGATGCCGGTCGCCGAGCGGCACCCGTACGGCGGGGACCTGGTCTTCACGGCCTTCTCGGGGTCCCACCAGGACGCCATCAAGAAGGGCCTCGACGCGATGGAGGCCAAGGCCGCCCGCACGGGCCGCAGCGTCGACGAGGTCGAGTGGGCGGTGCCGTACCTGCCGATCGACCCGAAGGACGTCGGCCGCAGCTACGAGGCGATCATCCGCGTGAACTCCCAGTCCGGGAAGGGCGGGATCTCCTACCTGCTGAAGTCCGAGAAGGACCTGGACCTGCCGCGCCGGCTGCAGATCGAGTTCTCGCAGGTCGTGCAGCGCCACACCGACCAGCACGGCACCGAGGTCACGGCCGACGACCTCTGGTCCATCTTCAGCGACGAGTACCTGCCGGCCCTGCCCGAGGGCCCGTTGGAGCCGTGGGGCCGGTTCGCGCTGCGCGGGACGCGTGCCACGAGCACGGAGGGCGGCCAGGACACCCTCGAGGTGGACCTGGTCGACCGCGGCGTCGAGCGCACGCTGCGCGGCACGGGCAACGGCCCCGTCGCGGCGTTCGTGGCGGCGCTGCGCACGGCGGGCGTCGACGTGGCCGTGCTCGACTACGCCGAGCACGCGCTGTCGGCCGGTGGCGACGCCACCGCTGCCGCGTACGTCGAGTGCGCGATCGGCGACGACATCCTGTGGGGGGTGGGCATCGACCCGTCCATCACGACCGCGTCGCTCAAGGCGATCGTCTCGGCCGTCAACCGGCACGAGCGCTGACGCACCGGCGCGACGCCCGCCCGGTCCCCGCGCGGCGGGGCCCGGGCGGCGCGCGGGCGTGGCTGCCCACGACGTCACCTGCGCGCCGCGACCGGTCGTGTCGGCGACGCGGGGGACAATGACCTCGTGAGCCTCTACCGCGACGAGGCGATCGTCCTTCGTACCCACAAGCTGGGGGAGGCCGACCGCATCGTGACCCTCCTGACGCGCGAGCACGGCAAGGTGCGCGCGGTCGGCAAGGGCGTGCGCCGCACCACGTCGCGGTTCGGCTCGCGGCTCGAGCCGTTCATGCACGTCGACGTGCAGCTGAGCACCGGGCGCAACCTCGACGTGGTGACCCAGGTGGAGACGGTCGGGTCGTACGGGCGCCAGGTGTGCGAGGACTACTCCCTGTACACCGTCGGCACCGTGATGCTCGAGACGGCCGAGCGGCTGGTCGAGGCCGAGCGGGAGCCCTCGGTGCAGCAGTACCGGCTGCTGGTGGGGGCCGTGCGGGCGCTCGCGACGCGGGCGCACGCCCCCGGCCTGGTGCTCGACTCCTACCTGCTGCGCGCGCTCGCGGTGGCGGGCTGGGCGCCGAGCTTCACCGACTGCGCCCGCTGCGGTGCGCCGGGTCCGCACCACGCGTTCGCCCCGGCCGTGGGCGGCGCCGTGTGCGGCGCGTGCCGGCCGCCGGGCGCCGCGGCACCGGCCCCCGAGACGTTCGCGCTGCTCGCCGCGCTGCTGTCGGGCGACTGGGCGGTGGCCGACGCGAGCGCCGAGCGGCACCGGGCCGAGGGCAACGGTCTCGTGGCCGTGTTCTGCCAGTTCCACCTCGAGCGCCGGCTGCGTTCGCTGCCGATGGTCGAGCGGGTCTGACGCCACCGCCCGCCGCGGCGCACCGCGCCTCCGGTCGTGGGTGGCACGATGTGGACGTGCCTCGCGAGATCGTCCCGCCCTACCCGCACCCGTCCGGCGCCCGCCCGCCGCAGATCCCGCGGGAGCTGGTGCCGCGGCACGTCGCGGTCGTCATGGACGGCAACGGTCGCTGGGCCAACGCCCGCGGGCTGCCGCGCGTCGAGGGGCACCGCGCCGGGGAGGCCTCGCTGCTGGACGTCGTGGCGGGGGCGATCGAGATCGGCGTGCAGCACGTGTCGGCGTACGCGTTCTCGACCGAGAACTGGTCGCGCTCGCCCGACGAGGTGCGCTTCCTCATGGGCTTCAACCGCGACGTGCTGCGCCGCCGCCGGGACCTCATGGACTCCTGGGGCGTGCGCGTGCGGTGGGCGGGGCGTCGCCCCCGGCTGTGGCGGTCGGTGATCAACGAGCTGGAGACCGCGGAGCGGCAGACGGCGGGCAACTCGACCTGCACCCTGACGATGTGCGTCAACTACGGCGGGCGGGCCGAGATCGCCGACGCCGCGCGTGAGATCGCGCGTGAGGTCGCGGCGGGCCGGCTCAACCCCGAGCGGGTGACCGAGAGGACCGTTCAGCAGCACCTCGACGAGCCCGACCTGCCGGACGTCGACCTGTTCGTGCGGTCGTCGGGGGAGCAGCGCATCTCGAACTTCATGCTGTGGCAGTCGGCGTACGCCGAGCTGGTCTTCCTCGACGAGCCGTGGCCCGACGTGGACCGTCGGCACCTGTGGCGTGCGGTCGAGACGTACGCGCGCCGTGACCGACGGTACGGCGGCGCGGTGGACGCACCCGCCACGTCCTGACGTGTCGGTGGTCGGCCGTACCGTCGTCGCCATGGAGCTGACGATCGGGATGGTCACGGTGGACACGCACGACCCGCAGGCGCTCGCTGCCTGGTGGGCGCAGCGCACGGGCGGGAGCGTCCAGGCCCACGGCGACGACTTCGCGGTCGTCGTGCGCCCCGACGGCGGTCGTCCGGCACTCGGCTTCCAGAAGGTCGACGTCCCCACGCCGGGCAAGAACCGCGTGCACCTCGACCTCGAGGCGCCGGACGCGCAGGTCGCGGTGGCGGAGCTGGTCGCGGCGGGCGCGACGCGCGTCGCGGACCACGGAGAGCCCGACGGGTTCTCCTGGGCGGTGCTCGCCGACCCGCACGGCAACCAGTTCTGCGTGTCGACGGTGCACACCGGCTGACTGCCGGGTCCCGTGCGCGGCGCCCCGGTGGGGTGCTCGCCTCAGTGGTGCTCGGGGACGGCCGCCCGCTCGGTCTGGGCGATCTCGGGTGCCGTCGCAAGGTGCGGCTCGGCGCGCCGGCGACGGCCGACGACCACGGCGCGCGCCACCGCGAGCACGACGAGCGCCAGCGCCGCCACGCCCCACGGGGAGCCGGCGGCGAGCGACAAGGCGCCCCAGACCGCGCCGATCCCGACCGTGCCCCAGATGATCGCCCACATCACGGCCCCGGGGATGGACGCGAGCGTGAAGCGCAGGTAGGGCATGCGCAGGACCCCGGCGCCGACGAACACGGCGGTCTGGACGCCGACGGTGACGTACGCGAGCGTGACCGCGATCCACCCCCACCGGTGCACCAGGGCGACCCCACGACGGGCGGAGGGCGTCGAGGCCACACGGGCCGTGCGCTCGACCGTCCGCTGCCACCACCGCGGGCCGTGACGCCGCTCACCCTCGAAACGTGCACCGCGCTCGACACCGCGGCCCGCCCAGTACGTGAGGTGGGACCGCGCCATCACGATGCCGAAGAGGCACACGAGCGCGACGGCGACGGGCATCCCGTCGAGGCCGTACTCGGCCAGCACCTCGGTCGACGTCATCGTTCGATCGTACGTCCGGCGTCGGGCCGCCTCACCGGCCGGTGGTCCCGGTCCCGCGGGACGTCTCCGGCGCGCAGGCCGGGTCCGTCGCGGGCACGAGGACGTCGTCCGACACGTCCGGGTGCGGGTCGCGCCCGGCAGCCCGACGGCGGGCCACCAGGGGGTGCGCGACCGCCGCGGCCGCGTACAGGACGATCGCGAGCACGACGATCGTCGCGCCCGGCGGCACGTCGTTCCAGTAGGTGATCAGCAGGCCCACGACGCTCACCGTGACCCCGATGCCGCTCGCGAGCAGCATCGTGCGCCCGAACGACCGCGACAGGATCTGGGCCACCGCCACCGGCACGATCATCAGGGCGCTGACCAGCAGCAGCCCCACGACGCGCATCGAGATCGTGACCGTCAGCGCGGCGAGCGCGGCGACGACCATCGACAGCGCCCGCACGGGCAGCCCGCTGGCGCGCGCGAACTCCTCGTCGTGGCTCACCGCGAACAGCGCCCAGCGCAGGCCGACCCCGACCACCAGGACGAGCACCGCCAGCGCCGCGGTCCACCACAGGTCGCCCGTCGACACCGTGGAGATCGACCCGAACAGGTAGCTCATGAGGTTCGCGTTGGTACCGCCGGCGACCTTGATGAGCAGCACCCCGCCGGCGATGCCGCCGTAGAACATGATCGCGAGGGCCAGGTCGCCGCTGGTGCGGCCGCGCTCGCGGACCAGCTCGATGACGACGGACCCGACGAGCGCGGCGACGACCGCACCGGGCACCGCGAGGGCGTCGACGGGGGAGACCGCCGCCCAGCTGCCCACGAGCCAGCCGAGGGCCACCCCCGTGAGCGCGACGTGCCCGATGCCGTCACCCATGAGCGCCATGCGGCGCTGGACGAGGAACGTGCCCACGACGGGTGCCGCCGCACCGACGAGGACGGCCGCGAGGAGCGCACGCTGCATCAGCGGCGAGGCCAGCAGCGTGACCACCTGCTCCCACCCGGTCACGGCGTCATCTCCAGCGTCAGGTCGGGGCCGTCGGTGGGCGGCTCGGGGTCGGCGTGCGGGTGCGTGTGGTCGTGGCCGGCCTCGCCGTGCTCCCCGCGGGCGGGCGGCGGGGGGCCGTCGTGCACGACCCGCCCGTGCCGCAGCACGACCGAGCGGTCGATGAGCGGGGCGAACGGGCCGATCTCGTGCAGGACCACGACGACGGTGGTCCCCGTGTCCCGCAGCCGGGACAACGTGTCGACGAACGTGCGCTGCGTGGGCAGGTCGATGCCGGACGTGGGCTCGTCGAGCACCAGGAGCCGGGGCTCGCGCACCAGGGCGCGCGCGATGAGCACGCGCTGCTGCTGGCCGCCGGACAGCTCCTGCACCCGGCGGTCCCGCAGGTGCGCGACCCCGAGCGCGTCGAGCGCGGCGAGCGCCCGCGGTCGCCGGTCGCGGGGCGGGCGCAGCCGACGGCCGTGCAGCATCCCCGAGACGACGACCTCGAGGGCCGTGGTGGGCACGCCCCCGGCCGCGGCCATCCGCTGCGGCACGTACCCGACGCGGTCCCAGCTCACCTCCGGCCCGAGCGGTGCGCCGAGCAGCCGGATCGTCCCCGACACGTGCGGGACGACGCCCAGCAGCGCCCGGACCAGCGTCGACTTGCCGGACCCGTTGGCGCCCAGCAGTGCGAGCACCTGGCCGGTGGGCACCGCCAGGTCGACGCCGCGGACGATGGGCTGGCCGCCGAGGGTCACGTGGACGCCGGCGGCCTCGATCGCGTTCACGAGCAGGACAATGCCACGCGCAGGGCGTCGAGGTTGGCCTCGGCGATCGAGAAGTAGTCCTGCGAGTCGTCCGTCACACCCTCGATCGGGTCGAGCACGGCCGCCTCGACGCCGAGGTCCGCGGCGAGGGTCTGCGCGACCTTGGGCGACGCGAGCGTCTCGAAGAAGATCGTCGTCACACCCTCGTCGCGCACGACGTCGCCGACCTCCCGCAGCCGCGCCGGGGAGGGCTCGGCCTCCGGGTCGATGCCCGAGATGCCTACCTGCTCCAGGCCGTAGCGGTCCGCGAGGTAGCCGAAGGCCTCGTGCGAGGTGACCAGGACGCGGCGCTCGCAGCTGGCCAGGGCGGCGGCGTACTCCTCGTCGAGGGCGGTCAGACGGTCCACGAGCGCGTCGGCGTTGGCCCGGTAGGTCGCTGCACCGTCGGGGTCGATGTCCGACAGCGCGTCGGCGACCGGCCCGGCGAGGGCGGCCAGGCGTGTCGGGTCGAGCCAGAAGTGGGGGTCGAGGCCGTCGTGGTCGTGCCCGTCGTCCGCGTGCTCGTCATCGGCGTGCTCGTCGTCGGAGTGCCCGTCCTCCGCGTGCCCGTCGTCGTGCGTCGCGGCGCTGTCGAGGTCCGCCCGGTCCGCCGCGTCGACGACGTGCTCGGGCGAGGTCTGCGCGACGGCGTCGTCGACCGAGGGCTGGAAGCCGGACTGGAGGACGACGAGGTCCGCGGCGTCGAGCGCGGCGACCTGCGCGGGCGACAGCTCGACGTCGTGCGGCTCGGCGCCGGGAGGGGTCAGGGAGTCGACGTCGACCCGGTCGCCCCCGACCTCCTCGAGCACCATCTGCAGGGGGTAGAAGGACGCCAGCGCGTGCACCTTCCCGTCGTCCCCCGACGTCGACGCGCACGCCGACAGCGCGAGGACGGGCGCGACGAGCGCGGCGAGGAGGGCAGGGCGACGGTGGTGCGGGGACATGAGACCGATTCTCAATCCTGTCGAGAACCGTTGTCAAAACAGCGGCGCGACGGGAAACCGTGTGCGGCGCCCGGTCGGGCGACCGATAACCTGGGCTGCTGTGCCCCGCGGCACCCAGCCGCGGACGTCCTCGACCCAGGAGAAACCCACCGTGGCTGCCGCACCGTCCCGTCTCGAGTCCGTCGTCTCCCTCGCCAAGCGCCGGGGCTTCGTGTTCCCGAGCGGTGAGATCTATGGGGGCACCCGCTCCGCGTGGGACTACGGCCCGCTGGGCGTCGAGCTCAAGGAGAACATCAAGCGCCAGTGGTGGCGCGCGATGGTCACGAGCCGCGACGACATCGTCGGTCTCGACTCCTCGGTCATCCTGCCGCGCCAGGTCTGGGTCGCCTCGGGCCACGTCGGCGTCTTCACGGACCCGCTCACGGAGTGCCTGTCGTGCCACAAGCGGTTCCGTGAGGACCACCTCCTCGAGGAGTTCGAGGAGAAGAAGGGCCGCGCGCCCGAGAACGGCCTCGGCGACATCGCGTGCCCGAGCTGCGGCACCCGCGGGCAGTGGACCGAGCCGCGCGACTTCAACATGATGCTCAAGACCTACCTCGGCGCGGTGGAGGACGAGTCCGGCCTGCACTACCTGCGGCCCGAGACCGCGCAGGGCATCTTCGTGAACTTCAAGAACGTCTACACCGCCGCCCGCATGAAGCCCCCGTTCGGCATCGGGCAGATCGGCAAGTCGTTCCGCAACGAGATCACGCCCGGCAACTTCATCTTCCGCACGCGCGAGTTCGAGCAGATGGAGATGGAGTTCTTCGTCGAGCCCGGCACCGACGAGACGTGGCACCAGTACTGGATCGACACGCGCACCGACTGGTACGTCGACCTCGGCATCGCGCGCGAGAACCTGCGGCACTACGAGCACCCGGCCGAGAAGCTGTCGCACTACTCCAAGCGCACGGTCGACATCGAGTACAAGTTCGGCTTCACCGGCAGCGAGTGGGGCGAGCTCGAGGGCATCGCCAACCGCACCGACTTCGACCTCGGGACGCACTCCGAGCACTCGGGTCAGGACCTGTCGTTCTTCGACCAGGCCAAGAACGAGCGCTACGTGCCGTACGTCATCGAGCCGGCGGCCGGCCTGACGCGCTCGCTCATGGCGTTCCTCGTCGAGTCCTACACCGAGGACGAGGCGCCCAACACCAAGGGCGGGGTCGACAAGCGCACGGTCCTCAAGCTGGACCCGCGCCTCGCCCCGGTCAAGGCCGCGGTGCTGCCGCTGTCGCGCAACGAGCAGCTCAGCCCCAAGGCGCGTGACCTCGCTGCCGAGCTGCGCAAGAACTGGAACGTCGAGTTCGACGACGCCGGCGCGATCGGTCGCCGCTACCGCCGCCAGGACGAGATCGGCACGCCGTTCTGCATCACGGTCGACTTCGACACGCTCGACGACCAGGCGGTGACGATCCGCCACCGCGACGACATGTCGCAGCAGCGTGTCGCGCTCGACCAGGTCACCGGCTACCTGGCGCAGCGGCTCGTCGGGGCCTGACGCCGGCACGACACGACGGCGGTCCTCCCCGGAGGGCCGCCGTCGTCGTCCCCGCACCACCCGCGGACGACGCACCCCTGGCGATCGAGATGTGCGGTCTGCGCACGTCGTCCGTCCTCAGAGCGCGGCGCCCATCGCACGCAGCTCCGCGACGACCTCGTCCACCGCCGGCCCGCCGAGCCACACGCCCAGCTGGCCGGGCGTCACGGGCAGCCCGTTGACGTAGGTCGAGCCGTCGGCGCCGACGAACACCACCCAGGACGCACCCGAGACGGACCCGCCGCGCGGGACGGTCCCGGTCAGGTCGGGGAGCGACGGGTCGCCGGCCACCGCGTAGAGCTGCGCGCCGGTGCCCGAGGGGTCGGGGAACGTCGGGAGCTCGACCACGTGGCGGACCTCCCCGCCCGCGTCGGGGACGCCGTACGAGAAGGTCAGCGCCACCCGGGCTCCGGGCATCCAGGCCGGGACCGCCCCCATCGTGATCTCGAGCGCGTCGCCCGGCACCCCCAGGGACGTCGACGCCTGCGAGGGGTAGCCGTTGCCCGGGCCGTGGTCGCGCACGTCGGCCTGCGCGTCCCACTCGAGCTCCAGCGAGGCGACGCCCGCGTCGGACCCCGGGTCGCCCGCCGCGAACGGGACGCTCGTCCGGGTGCCCCACCGCACGGGCTCGTCCCCGACCACGAGGTGCTCGCCGCTCGCGGACAGGCCGGTGAGCCACCACGTCGTGCCGTCGGGCGCCGTGGTCGCGGCGGGGGACCGGGTGGCCCGGAGCGTCGGGGCGAGGGCGACGACGTCCGGGGTCGGCTGCGGGGCGGCCGTCGACGACGGGACGGGGCCGGTCGGGGCCGCGGGCAGGGCTGGTGCGCGGTCCGGCAGGGCGGTGGCCCCGACCGCGACGGCGACCACCAGCACCGCGGCGCCCCCCAGCACCCCGGCCCGCCGCGTGCGGGACCGGCGGCGCCCGAGCCGGACGGTCTCGACGGGGTCGAGCGACATGTGCGGCGCGCGGGACGCGGCCCGGTGCAGGGCGTCGGCGAGCTCGTCGGCGGCGCGGTTCATCGGTGGCTCCTCCGGGCGGCGGACGACACGGCGCCGTGCGCGCCGTCGTCGTGGGGGTCGAGGGTGCTGCGCAGGGACGCGAGCGCGCGGGACGACGTCGACTTGACGGTCCCGACGCTGATGCCGAGGTCGTCGGCGACCTCCTGCTCGCTCAGGCCGACGAGGTGACGCAGCACGACCACCCGCCGTTGCCGTGGTGTGAGTCCCGCGAGCGCCCGCACGACCTCGTCGCGGTCGTCCGGCCCCGGGTCGGGGGCTGCGCCCGCGTCGGGCAGGTCGACCGGGGAGGTGAGGACCTCACGGCGGCGCCGCCGCCACGTGTCGGTGCGCAGGTTGACGAGCGTCCGGCGTGCGTAGGCGGTGGGGTTGCCGCCGCGAACCCGCGGCCAGGCGACGTACGTGCGGACGAGCGCCTGCTGCGTCAGCTCCTCGGCACGGTGGGCGTCGCCGACCAGCAGCCACGCCGTGCGCAGCAGGTCGGGGCCCGCGGAGAGCATGAAGGCGGTGAACTCGTCGTCGTGGGCGGTGCGGACGCGTGCCGGGGACGCCGGGCGGGGCACCACCGGGATCGACTCGCCCGTCCGGTCGGCCGGGGCGGGGTCACCGGGTGGCTGGTGCACGCGTGTCGTCGTCACGACCGGTCAGACGCACGACCGGTACCGCAGGTTGCGTGGCGGGGCGCGCGGTCACCCGGACGGCTGCCGGACGCGGCGCTGGGGCATGCCCGGACGTTACCGTGCGCCCCGCGTGCGCCCCCGCGTGCGCAGCCGTGCGGACCGTACGGACGGTGCGGGCCCGCCCACGGCGGCGCGGCCTGTCGCCCGCGGGCGACAATGGTCGGGTGCTGCCCACCGAGACGACGTCCGACTCCCCGGCCTCCGTGCTCCCCCCGCTGCGGATCGGCCCGATCACCGTCGACACACCGGTCGTGCTCGCGCCCATGGCCGGCGTCACCAACGCGGCGTTCCGTCGCCTGTGCCGCGAGTCCGGCGCCGGGCTGTACGTCGCCGAGATGCTCACGAGCCGCGCGCTGGTCGAGCGCAGCCCGGAGTCGTTCCGCATCATCGCGTTCGAGCCGGACGAGGTGCCGCGCTCCGTGCAGGTGTACGGGGTCGACCCGGCCACCGTCGGTGCGGCCGTGCGCCTGCTCGTCGAGGAGGACCGCGCCGACCACGTCGACCTCAACTTCGGCTGCCCGGTGCCCAAGGTCACCCGTCGCGGCGGGGGAGCGGTGCTGCCCTGGAAGCGGGACCTGTTCGCGTCCATCGTCCGGGCCGCCGTCGACGCGGCCCGTCCCGCGGGCGTGCCCGTGACCGTCAAGATGCGCAAGGGCATCGACGAGGACCACCTGACGTACGTCGAGGCGGGCCTGACCGCGCAGGACGCGGGCGTCGCCGCCGTGGCCCTGCACGGGCGCACCGCGGCCGACTACTACTCCGGCACGGCTGACTGGGACGCGATCGCGACGCTCAAGCAGGCGGTGACGGACATCCCCGTGCTCGGCAACGGCGACATCTGGTCGGCCGAGGACGCCCTGGCGATGGTCGCCCACACCGGCTGCGACGGCGTGGTCGTCGGACGCGGCTGCCAGGGCCGGCCCTGGCTCTTCGCCGACCTCGCCGCGGCCTTCGCGGGCTCCGACGCCCGCGTGCGGCCGACGCTCGGTGAGGTCGCCCGCGTGCTGCGGCGTCACGCCGAGCTCATGGTCGACCACTTCGGCGAGGAGTCGAAGGCGCTGCGCGAGATGCGCAAGCACATGGCGTGGTACCTCAAGGGGTACGTGGTCGGCGGGGAGCTGCGCGCGCAGCTCGGGCTCGTGTCGTCGCTGGCCGAGCTCGACGACCTGCTCGCGCGGCTCGACCTCGACCAGCCGTACCCCGGCGACGCGGCCGAGGGGCCGCGTGGTCGTGCGGGCTCGCCCAAGCGCCCGATCCTCCCGTACGGGTGGCTCGACTCCCGCGAGCTGTCCGACGAGTTCCGTCGTGACCTGCACGAGGCCGAGCTGTCCGTCTCGGGCGGCTGACCCACCCCCGACACCTCTCGACGCGCGCGGAGCCGTGCAGGCCTGCAGACTGCAGCCCGTGCGGACCATGGGTGTGGAGGAGGAGTACCTGCTGGTGGACGCCGACGGCGTGCCCACCGGTGTGGCCGAGGCGGCGGTGCGCGCCCACGAGCAGGGCGGCGGGGAGGCCGCCGACGAAGGGCCCCCGGGCGGTGGCCTCGAGAAGGAGCTGCAGGAGCAGCAGGTGGAGACGGGCACGCACCCGTGCCTCGAGCTCGACGAGCTGGCGGCCGAGGTCCGGGAGGGGCGCGCGCGGGCGTCGGCGGCCGCGCTGCAGGCCGACGGCCGGCTCGTCGCCGTCGCGACGTCCCCGATGTCCGGCCCGACGACGCTGTCGCGCGGCGCGCGCTACGAGGCCATGGCGCAGGCGTACGCGCTGACCGTCCGCGAGCAGCTCACCAGCGGCTGCCACGTGCACGTCTCGGTGGCCGACGACGACGAGGGCGTCGCAGTCCTCGACCGCATCGGCCCGTGGCTCCCGGTGCTGCTCGCGCTGAGCGTCAACTCCCCGTACTGGCACGGGGAGGACACAGGGTACGACTCGATCCGGTCGCAGATGTGGAACCGCTGGCCCACCGCGGGGCCCACCGCGCCGTTCCGCACTGCCGACGCGTACCGGCGGGCCGTCGCCGGACTCGTCGAGTCCGGCGTCGCGCTCGACCCGGCGATGATGTACTTCGACGCCCGCCTCTCGCCGCGGTACCCCACGGTCGAGATCCGGGTGGCCGACGTGTGCCTGCGCGCCGACGACGCCGTCCTGGTGGCGGCGCTGTGCCGCGCGCTGGTGGAGACGGCCTCGCGGCAGGCGGCCGACGGCGTGCCGCCGTCGCACGACCGGGTCGAGCCGTTGCGCGCCGCGACGTGGCGGGCGGCACGCTCGGGCCTCGGGGGCGACCTGCTGCTGCCGCCCTTCATGACGCCCGTGCCGGCGCGCGACGCGGTGGCGCAGCTGCTCGACCACCTGCGCCCGGCGCTGGTCGACAGCGGCGACCTCGCCACGGTCCAGGAGCTCCTGGCGCAGCTGTGGCAGCGCGGGACCGGCGCCGCCGAGCAGCGCGCGTGGGCCCGGGAGGGCGGCCTGCCGGCCGTCGTCGAGAACGCCGTGGCAGCGACCATCGCCTGACGCACGCACGGCCCGGGCGGCCGCCGCCGCCCGGGCCGTCGCGCGCGGTGCGTCAGGGCAGGCGCAGCCAGGCCGTCGTCGCCGCCGGCAGCACGCCGTCGGCGAGCGGGCCGGAGGCCAGCAGCACCTCGGCGTCCAGGGGCAGCGCGACGTCGACGTCGTCGAGGTTGGCCAGCACGACGACGCGGCCGTTGCGGAACGCCAGCACGTGCTCGCGGGCCGGGGAGTCCAGCCACTGCAGGCCGCCGGCGCCGAGGTTCTCGTCGCGACGCAGCCGCAGCGCGGCCCGGTACAGCTCGTACGTCGAGCCCTCGCGGCCGCGCTGGCGGTCGACCGCCAGGTCGGCCCACTCCGCGGGCTGCGGGAGCCACGTCGCACCGGTCGGCGAGAAGCCGAGCCCCGGGGCGTCACCCTCCCAGGGCAGCGGCACCCGGCAGCCGTCGCGGCCGCGCTCGGCGCCGCCCGTGCGGAAGAACGCCGGGTCCTCGCGCAGGTCGTCGTCCAGCGCGGTGTGGTCCGGCAGGCCCAGCTCCTCGCCCTGGTACACGTACGCCGAGCCGGGCAGCCCGAGCATGAGCAGCGAGGCGGCACGCGCGCGCTGCAGGCCCAGCCCGGCGTCCGGCTGCTCGTCGCCGTGGCCGATGCCGTTCGGCCGGTGGGTCGGGTCGCCGAGCCCCATGCGCGATGCGTGCCGGACGACGTCGTGGTTCGACAGCACCCACGTGGTGGGCGCCCCGACGGCGTCGTTGGCCTCGTACGAGGCGGTGATGACGCGGCGCAGCGACGGCGCGTGCCACCCCGCGGCCAGGAACGCGAAGTTGAACGACTGGTGCGCCTCGTCGGGCCGCACGTAGCGCGCCAGGCGGCTCAGCGGCTCGACCCACGCCTCGGTGACCATGGCACGGTCGCCGTCGTAGGTGTCGAGGATGCGGCGCCAGGCGCGGTAGATCTCGTGCACGCCCTCCTGGTCGAACATCGGGCCGTGGTTGCCCGAGCCGTCCACGTCGTCGACGGCGTGCGACCCGTCGCTGCCGTCGATCATCGCGACGTGCCCGTCCCAGTCCGGCAGCCCGGGGGCCTTGACCATGCCGTGGGCGACGTCGACGCGGAAGCCGTCGACGCCCCGGTCGAGCCAGAACCGCAGCACGTCGGCGAACTCCGCGTGCACCTCGGGGTTGTCCCAGTCGAGATCCGGCTGCTTGCTGTCGAACAGGTGCAGGTACCACTGGCCGGGCGTGCCGTCGGGGTCGGTCGTGCGCGTCCACGCGGGGCCGCCGAAGATCGACTCCCAGTTGTTGGGGGGCAGCTCACCGTGCTCGCCCTCCCCGTCGCGGAAGTGGTAGCGGGCCCGCTCGGGCGACCCGGGGCCGGCCGCCAGCGCGGCCTGGAACCACGCGTGCTCGTCGGACGTGTGGTTCGGCACGAGGTCGACGATCACGCGCAGGCCCAGCTCGTGGGCGCGGGCCACGAGGGCGTCAGCGTCCGCGAGCGTGCCGAACAGCGGGTCGACGTCCCGGTAGTCCGCCACGTCGTACCCGGCGTCCGCCTGCGGCGAGCGGTAGAAGGGCGAGAGCCAGACCGCGTCGACCCCGAGCTCGACGAGGTGGTCGAGACGCGCCGTCACACCCGGCAGGTCGCCGATGCCGTCGCCCGAGGCGTCCGCGAACGAGCGCGGGTAGACCTGGTAGATCACGGCGTGGCGCCACCACTCGGTGCGGGTGTCGGGCCGGTGTGCGACGAGGTCGGGGGTGAGTGCCGCGAGGGTCACGGATGGCCTTCCTGAGGGGGCAGGGGAGCAGTGCTACGAGGAGGTGGTGCGGGTGGCCGCGGGCGCGCGGAGGCGCGGGGGCGCCCGGCCGCGGGCGCGACAGCTCAGCGTGCGGCGGACGCGACGGCGCCGGTGTCGTCCGTGGCGGGCGGGGCGCTCGCGGGCGCGGTGCCCGTCGACCCGCGCACGACCAGCTCGGGGTGGAACAGCATCTCGGTGCGCGGGGCCGCGCTCCCGGTGATCTCGGCGACGAGCGCCGAGACGGCCGCGTGCCCCATCGCGGGCACGGGCTGCCGGACGGTCGTCAGCGGCGGGTCGGTGAACGCGATCAGCGGCGAGTCGTCGAACCCGACGACGGACACGTCCTCGGGCACGCGCAGCCCCAGGGAGCGGGCGGCGCGCACGGCACCGAGCGCCATGAGGTCCGATCCGCACACCACGGCGGTGTGCCCGGACTCGAACAGCTGGGTCGCTGCCGCCCGGCCGCCCTCCACGGTGAACAGGGTGGACACGACGTGGGCCTCGGGGTCGGTGACGCCCAGGCGCTGCTCGATGAGCGTGGCGAAGGCGTCGCGCTTACGCTGCGAAGGGACGAACCGCGTAGGCCCGACGGCCAGCCCGATCGCGCGGTGACCGAGGGAGTGCAGGTGACGCAGCGCCTGATCCATCGCGGCGGTGTCGTCGGTCGACACGGCTGGGGCGTCGACGCCCTCGGCGTACCCGTTGACCAGCACCAGGGGGACACCCCGGCCGCGCAGGCGGTGGTACCGGTCCTTGCTGGCCGCGGTGTCGGCATGCAGGCCGGACACGAAGACGATGCCGTCCACGCCGTGGTCCAGCAGCAGCTCGACGTACTGGTCCTCCGTGGTGCCGCCGGGGGACTGGGTGCACAGCAGCGGGGTGTACCCGCGGTCGCTGAGCATGGTCTCGATGACCTGGGCGAAGGCGGGGAAGACGGGGTTGGACAGCTCGGGGACGATGAGCCCGACGAGGCCGGCGGAGCGCATGCGCAGCTTCTCGGGCCGCTCGTAGCCGAGCATGTCCAGGGCCGTCAGCACGGCCTGGCGTGCCTGGGCGGAGACGCCGGGCTTGCCGTTGAGCACGCGCGACACGGTGGCGGTGCTGACCCCGGCCTGCTCGGCCAGGTCCGTGAGTCGTGTGCGCACAGTCGGCAGCGTAGTCGGGGGCACCGGACCTCCTCGTCCCGTCGCGCGGTGGATCTCCGCGGCCTGCGTGAAACTGGAACCTGAAAGTTACCGTAACGACTTGCAAGGAGGGCTGCAACGCGCATACCGTTTCAGCAACGGCCGACAACGGTGATGCGCCGGACGTCGGGCAGGTCGAACGACACATCAGGAGACAACAAGATGCGACGAGGCATCCCGGCCGCTGCGTTCACGCTCGGCCTCGCGCTGACGCTCACGGCGTGCAGCGGTTCCAGCGACGAGCCTTCGGGCGACGCCACCACCGGCTCGGCCGGTTCGGGTGACGCGCTCGTGGTCTGGGTCGACGAGACCCGGCAGGCTGCGGTCGAGCAGGCCGCCGAGGCGTTCGAGTCCGAGAACGACGTCGACGTCGAGGTGGTGCTCAAGAACTTCGAGGACATCCGCGCCGACTTCCTGGCGCAGGTCCCGACCGGTGAGGGCCCCGACATCACGGTCGGCGCGCACGACTGGCTCGGCGAGTTCACCACCAACGGCGTGGTGGCCCCCATCGAGCTGGGCGACAAGACCGCCGACTTCGAGGAGGTCGCGATCGAGGCCTTCACGCAGGACGGCCAGGTCTACGGCCTGCCGTACGCGATCGAGAACGTCGCGCTGATCCGCAACACCGCGCTGGCCGCCACGGCGCCGGCGACGTGGGACGAGGCGATCGCCGCGGGCCAGGCCGCCGGCACGCTGTACCCGTTCCTCATCCAGACCGGGACCGAGGGCGACCCCTACACGTACTACCCGCTCCAGACGTCCTTCGGAGCCCCCGTCTTCGTGCAGAACGACGACGGCTCCTACTCCACGGAGCTGGGCATGGGCGGCGCGCAGGGCCAGGCGTTCGCGACGTGGCTGCAGACGCAGGGCCAGGCGGGCGTGCTGTCCACCGACATCACGTACGACATCGCCGTCGAGGCGTTCAAGAACGGTGAGTCGCCGTTCATCATCGGCGGTCCGTGGATGATCGAGCAGTTCGGCGACCTCGAGCTGTCGATCGACGCCATCCCGTCCGCGGGTGGTGAGCTCGCCCAGCCGTTCGTGGGCGTGCAGGGCTTCTACGTGTCGGCGCAGAGCGAGAACGCGCTGCTCGCGAACGACTTCCTCGTCAACTCCATGGCGACGGACGAGGCGCAGCTCGCGCTGTACGAGGCCGGCAACCGTCCGCCGGCCCTGAAGTCGGCCGCCGAGCAGGCGTCCGCGGACCCGATCACCGCCGGCTTCGCGGCCGTCGGCGCCGAGGCCGTGCCGATGCCGTCGATCCCCGAGATGGGCTCGGTCTGGGCCTTCTGGGGAGTCACCGAGGCGAACATCATCTCCGGCGCGGCCGAGCCCGTGGCCGCCTGGGACAAGATGATCGCCGACATCCAGGGAGCGATCGGCTCCTGACCCGACACCGGCCGTACCGCGGGAGCCGTCCCGCGGTACGGCCGACCCGGTCCGCGGACCGTCCGCGGGCCACCGTCCCGGCGCACCGACGCGCCGACCGACTGCACGGAAGGCGCGCGATGGCCACGCACCCCACCCTCGCCGGTGACACCACGGACCCCTCCGGGGCCGCGGGCGGACCGACCCCCGGGACCTCCGGTCCCGTGGTGACCGACCACGGGCGTCGCCCGCGGGAACCGTTCCGTGTCGGCGTGCTCGTGAAGATCGCGCTCATGGCGGTCGTCAACGCGCTGGGCGTGTACGGGATCCTGGCCGCCTGGCGCGAGGGTCACATGGGGATCCTCGCGGCCATGGTGGTCCTGGTCCTCGTCGCCGACTGGGTGTACTTCTCGCGGCGCACGCTGCCGCTGAAGTACGTCCTGCCCGGCCTGGCGTTCCTGCTCGTGTTCCAGGTCTACGTGGTCGGGTACACGGGATGGGTCGCCTTCACCAACTACGGCGACGGGCACAACTCGACGAAGGAGCAGGCCGTCGAGGCGCTGCTCATCCAGAACGAGCGCCGCGTCGAGGGCTCGGCGACCTACCCCCTCACCGTCATCGAGCGGGGCGGGCAGCTCGGCTTCGCCATCGTCGAGGACGGCGAGGCGCAGGTCGGCACGGCCGAGGAGCCGCTGCGGGTGGACGACGCCGCGACCGTGGACGACGGCCGCGTGACCGAGGTCCCCGGTGCCACCGTGCTCAGCCGGCAGGAGGTCCTCGCGCGCCAGGGTGACGTCACCAAGCTGCGGGTCCCGCTGTCCGACGACCCGGAGGACGGCTCGATCCGGACGCAGGACGCCCGCACCGGCTTCGTGTCCATCCCGTCCCTCGAGTGGGACCCCGAGGCCGACACGATGACCGACGTCACGACGGGCACGGTGTACCGCGCCACGTCGGACGGCACGTTCCGCTCCGACGACGGCCAGCAGCTCAACGTCGGCTGGCGCGTCATGGTCGGCCTGGACAACTTCAAGACCGCCTTCGCGGACGAGCGCTACGCCGGACCGTTCGTGAAGATCCTGCTGTGGACCTTCGCGTTCGCGATCCTGTCCGTCGTCTCGACGTTCCTGCTCGGGCTCTTCCTCGCCATCACGTTCAACGACACGCGGTTGCGCGGCCGCAAGATCTACCGGACGCTGCTGATCTTCCCGTACGCGATCCCGGCCTTCCTCGCCGCTCTGCTGTGGTCCGGCATGCTGAACCGGTCGTACGGCTTCATCAACCAGGTGCTGCTCGGGGGAGCGGCGATCCCGTGGCTCACGGACCCCTGGCTGGCCAAGCTCTCGGTCCTGGGTGTCAACCTGTGGCTCGGCTTCCCGTACATGTTCCTCATCTGCACGGGGGCGCTGCAGTCGCTGCCGGCCGACGTGCTCGAGGCCGCGAAGGTCGACGGGGCCAGCGCGATGCGCACGTGGCGCTCCGTCACGCTGCCGCTGCTGCTGGTCTCGACGGCACCGCTGCTCATCTCGTCGTTCGCGTTCAACTTCAACAACTTCACCCTGATCTACATGCTGACCAAGGGTGGACCGCGGTTCCCCGACGCGTCGGTGCCGCTCGGCCACACCGACATCCTCATCTCGATGGTGTACTCCGTGTCCGGGCTGGACGGGACGGCGGCGAAGAACTACGGGTTGGCGTCAGCGCTGTCCATCGTGATCTTCGTGATCGTCGCGACCATCTCCGCGATCACGTTCAAGCGGACGAAGCAGTTCGAGGAGATCAACTGACATGGCCACCACCGACGTCACGCTCCCGACCCGCACCCCCTCGAGCGCGGCGCAGCCGCGCATGCGTCCCGCCCGCTGGCTCCGTGAGCTGGGGTGGCGGCACGTCGTCGGCGTGCTCTTCGTCCTCTACGCGATGTTCCCGATCGTCTACGTGATCTCGGCGTCGCTCTCCGAGGGCGGGACGCTGACCGGCTCCAACGAGCTGTTCTCGTCCGTCAGCACCGCGAACTACGAGGCGCTCGGCGGGACGCTGTTCTGGACCTGGCTCGCCAACTCGTTGCAGATCGCGATCGCGACCGGGGTCGGCACGGTGCTCATGGGAGCGGCGGCCGCCTACGCGTTCTCGCGCTTCCGGTTCACCGGGCGGCGTGCCGGCCTGACGGCCCTGCTGATCGTCCAGATGTTCCCGCAGATGCTCGCGTTCGTCGCGATCTTCCTGCTGCTGATCGCGCTGGGCAACGTCGTGCCGGTGCTCGGCCTCAACAGCAAGCTCGCCCTGATCGCGGTGTACCTGGGTGGCGCGCTCGGCGTGAACACCTTCCTCATGTACGGGTTCTTCAACACCGTCCCGCGCGAGCTCGACGAGGCGGCGAAGATCGACGGCGCGACGCACGCCCAGACGTACTGGACGATCATCCTGCGGCTGGTCACGCCGATCCTGGCCGTCGTCGCGCTGCTGTCCTTCATCAGCACCTTCGGCGAGTTCATCATCGCCCGGCTCGTGCTGCAGTCGGAGGCGAACTGGACGGTCGCCGTGGGGCTGTACGGCTGGGTGTCCGCGCTGCTCGAGGCCAACTGGGGTCTGTTCGCCGCCGGTGCCGTCATCTCGGCGCTGCCCGTGCTCGTCCTGTTCCTCTTCCTGCAGAAGTACATCGTGGGCGGGCTGACGGCGGGCGCCGTCAAGGGCTGAGCACGCGGGCCCCGGACATCTACGCTGGGCACGTGACAGCACTCGACCACCTCGCCCCCGACGTCGACGGGTACGCCGACGCCGACCGGGAGCGGTGGGTGCACGAGGGGGTCAAGTCGCGCGAGCGCACGCCGTTCGAGCGCGACCGGGCCCGGCTCGTGCACTCCTCGGCGCTGCGGCGGCTCGGCGCCAAGACCCAGGTGCTGGGCCCGTCCTCGGACGACTTCGTGCGCACGCGCCTGACGCACACGCTCGAGGTGGCGCAGGTCGGGCGCGAGATCGGCAAGGCGCTGGGGTGCGACCCCGACGTCGTCGACAGCGCGTGCCTCGCGCACGACCTGGGTCACCCGCCCTTCGGGCACAACGGCGAGCGGGCGCTGGCCGAGCTGGCGCGCGGCATCGGCGGCTTCGAGGGCAACGCCCAGACGCTGCGGCTGCTCACGCGGCTGGACCCCAAGGTGGTCGCGCCCGACGGCCGGTCCGTCGGGCTGAACCTCACGCGCGCCAGCCTCGACGCGTCGGTCAAGTACCCGTGGCGCTACGGTCAGGGGCCGATCAGCCCCGCCAGCGGTCGCCCGACCCACAAGTTCGGGGTCTACGAGGACGACCTGCCGGCGTTCGAGTGGCTGCGCGCCGACGCGCCCGCGGGCCGCAAGTGCCTCGAGGCCCAGGTCATGGACCTGGCCGACGACATCTCGTACTCCGTGCACGACGTCGAGGACGCGGTCGTCGGCGGCCGGCTCGACCTGGGCGTGCTGACGCGCCCCGACGAGCGGGCGCGCGTCGTGGAGGCCGTGGACACCTGGTACGGGGCGCAGGTCACCGGCGCGGAGCTCGAGGCCGCCATGGACCGCCTCGTCGCCGCGCGGCTGTGGGAGGCGGGGTTCGACGGGTCGCGGCGTGCGCTGGCCGTGCTCAAGGACGCGACGAGCCAGCTCATCGGCCGGTTCGCCAAGGCGGCCCAGCAGGCGACGCGGGCCCGCTACGGCGACGGTCCGCTCACCCGTTACGCCGCCGAGCTCGTCGTGCCGCACGACACGCTCGCGGAGATCCTCGTGCTCAAGGGCCTGGCCGTCGCGTACGTCATGGCGCCCCGGGAGCTCGAGCCGCTGTACCAGCGCCAGCGCGAGATCCTCACCGACCTCGTGCACGTGCTCACCGACCGCGGGCCGGACGCCCTGGAGCCGCCGTTCGCCGCGGACTGGCGCGCGGCCGACGACGACGCCGGTCGCCTGCGCGTCGTCGTCGACCAGGTCGCCTCCCTGACGGACGTGTCGGCGGTCGGGCTGCACGCCCGGCTGGTGCACCCGCCGCGGCACTGAGCCGCCGTCAGTCGCCGGCGTCCAGCGGCCAGACGGGCCGGACCTCGATCCGCCCGGCGCGGGCCATGGGGTGCGCCGCGGCGACCGCCAGGGCCTCGTCCAGGTCCGCGGCCTCGATGACGTCGTACCCCGCGATCTGCTCACGGGTCTCGGCGAACGGTCCGTCGGTCAGGACGACCCGGTCGCCCCGGCGGCGGACCGTCGTGGCCGCCTCGACGGGACGCAGCCGGTCGCCGTGCCGCCAGATGCCGCGGGCGTCCACGTCGGCGCCCCACTGCTCGATCGTCAGGTCGTCGGGTGCGGGCTGCTCACCCTCGGGGTCGGTGCAGATGAAGAGCAGGTACTCCATGTCGGCCTCCTCGTGCCGGGCGCGGATCGCCCGTCACCGCCATGACGCGCGGCGCGCAGGACATTCGACACCATGCGGACGCCCACGGCGAGGGGCGTCCTGGACGCGTCCGGGCAGGTCCCGTGGACGCCTAGACTCACGCACGTGGCCGGACGGATTCTGCGGGAGGACGTGGAGGCCGTCCGTGAGCGTGTGCACATCGAGGAGGTCGTCGGCGCGCACGTGGCGCTGCGGCCCGCGGGTGTCGGCTCCCTGAAGGGCCTGTGCCCCTTCCACGACGAGCGGTCGCCGTCGTTCCACGTGCGCCCCCAGGTGGGCCGGTACCACTGCTTCGGGTGCGGTGAGGGCGGCGACGTCATCGCCTTCGTCCAGAAGGTCGACGGCCTGGGGTTCACGGACGCCGTGGAGTACCTGGCCTCACGGGCGGGCATGCAGCTGCGGTACGAGGAGGGCGGAGGCCCGTCGCGCCCCGGCGAGGAGCCCGGACGGCGTCGGCGTCTGCTCGACGCGCACCGCATCGCCGAGGAGTTCTACCGCGAGCAGCTCGTGCAGCCGCAGGCAGCCGCCGCCCGGGCCTTCCTCGCCGAGCGGGGCTTCGACCGCTCCGCCGCCGACGACTTCGGTGTCGGGTTCGCCCCGCAGGGCTGGGACGCGCTGCTGCGGCACCTGCGCGGGCGGGGGTTCACCGAGGCCGAGCTGACGGCCTCCGGGCTCGTCAGCCAGGGCCAGCGGGGCATCTACGACCGGTTCCGCGGCCGCCTGGTGTGGCCCATCCGCGAGGTCACGGGGGAGACGGTCGGGTTCGGCGCCCGGCGCCTCTTCGACGAGGACAACGGCCCGAAGTACCTCAACACCCCCGAGACGCCGCTGTACCGCAAGTCCCACGTGCTCTACGGCATCGACCTGGCGAAGCGGGAGATCGCCCGCGAGAAGCAGGTGGTCGTGGTCGAGGGCTACACCGACGTGATGGCCATGCACCTGTCCGGGGTGCGCACCGCGGTCGCCACGTGCGGCACGGCGTTCGGGCCGGACCACGCCCGGATCGTGCGGCGCCTCGTCGGTGACTCCGGCGGTGCCGCCGGCGTGCAGCTCGCGGGCGGCTCGTCCGTGGGCGGCGAGATCGTCTTCACGTTCGACGGCGACGCCGCCGGCCAGAAGGCCGCCCTGCGCGCGTTCGGCGAGGACCAGGCCCTCACCGCCCAGACGTTCGTCGCCGTCGAGCCGTCCGGCATGGACCCGTGCGACCTGCGCCAGGCCCGTGGGCCGGACGCCGTGCGTGCGCTCGTGTCCTCCCGGCAGCCGCTGTTCGAGTTCGTCATCCGCTCGACGCTCGCCGCGCACGACCTGCGGACCGCCGAGGGGCGCGTGGCGGCCCTGCGTGCCACGGCTCCGGTCGTGGCGGGGATCCGCGACTCCGCCCTGCGCCCGGAGTACGAGCGGCTGCTGGCGGGCTGGCTGGGCATGGACGACGTCACGGGGGTGCGCCGTGCCGTCGCCGACGCCGCCCGCCGCGGGCCGCGGCCGGGCGCGCGACCGACGGAGCGCGACGCGGGACGCCGGTCCGGGGAGGCGGGACCGACACCCGTGCCGGTGGCGCGCATGGCGGCACCGGACCGGAGGGACCCCGTCGCCCAGGTGGAGCGGACGGCGCTCGAGGTGGTCCTGCAGCACCCGACGCTGGTCCCGCCGGAGTTCGACCAGCTCGCACCGGACGCCTGCACCGCACCGGCCTACCGGGCGGTGCACGAGGCCGTGCGCGCGGCGGGGGGCGTCGCGGCCGCGCAGGGGGTCGTGGCCGCGGGCGGCGGGACGGCGTGGGTCGGGGCCGTGATCGACGAGGCCGCCGAGCCCGTGCACGCGCTGCTGACCGAGCTGTCGGTCGCGCCCCTGCCCGAGGACCGACCCGACGCCCTGCCGGCGTACGTGCGCGGCGTGGTGCTGCGCCTGGTGGACATCGGGATCACGCGCCGCATCGCGGACGTCCGGGGCAGGTTGCAGCGCCTGGGCGCCGACGCCGACCCCGCCGAGCAGCGCGCCCTGCTGGGTGAGCTCATGGAGCTCGAGGCACAGCGCCGGTCGTTGCGCAGCGCCTGACCGCGCGGTCCTGGCGCCCGTGCGGTGGTGCTGCCCGGTGCTCAGCGCAGCGCGACGAGCCCCGTGCCGTCGTCGACGACGCGCGTGTCCGTGACCGCGGTGACCGTCAGGGCGCGCAGGCGCAGGCTGCCGCCGTAGTACGACAGGAACGCCGTGTCGGTGGCGTCGCGGCCGGTCGCGATGCGCAGCAGGGACTCCCGCGGCGCCAGCCCTGTCGCGTCCACGACGTACCACGCGCCGTCGACGTACGCCTCGGCGACCGCGTGGAAGTCCATCGGCTTGAGGCCGGGCGCGTACACCGACGCGAGCCGCGTGGGCACGTCGCACGCGCGCAGCAGCGCGACGACGAGGTGCGCGAAGTCGCGGCAGACGCCGCGGCGCTTGAGGAGGGTGTCCGTCGCGCCGTCGGTCGGCAGGCTGGAGCCCGACAGGTACGTGACGTGCCGGCTCACCCACGTCACGACGGCGTCCAGCAGGTCGGTGCCGGCCAGCCCGCGGAACTGGTCGCGCGCGAACGCCAGCAGCCGGTCGGAGTCGGCATAGCGGCTGGGCCTGCGGTACTCGACCAGGTCGACGTCCTCGACCGGCGGCGTCGACGCCTGCCCCGTGACGGTGGCCTGGTAGTCCACGACCACGCGGCCGGCGGGCGCCAGGACGCGGTGCACCCGGCCGCCGTGCGCGGTCTTGATCTCCTGCACCTCGAGCGGGTCGTCGTCCGACCGTGCCATCAGCGACTCGGTGCGGTCGTGCGGGCCCTCGGCCACGGCCACGGCCAGGAGCAGCTCGAGCGGCGCGTGGACGTCGAGCGAGAGGTGGGCGGCCACGGAGCGCAGCACGACGACGCATCCTTCCCCGGCCAGACGGGCCGGACGACGGGTGGAGACAGGGGGACGGGAGAGGGGTCGACGGCGTCTCCGGACCCTGCCGGGGGACGGTCGGCGGGCGCCCGGAGGAGGGCACGGCGAAGCGGGGGCGATGCGGGGGTGAGGTCCCGTGACGAGCGGGGCCGAGGCAAGTGTGAGGCCCGCGGGGGCGTTCGTCCAGCCCCGGCGTGCAGCCCTGTGGAACCGCAGGTCAGGACGCTGATCGGGGCGTCGTGGCGACCCGCGTGGACCGGCCGTGCGCCCGGCTGTGCGCCTGGCCCTCAGCGGGGCTCGGCCTCGGTGCCCGCGGGCGTCGTCGCCGACCGCCTGCCGCCGGCGCCGCGACCCCGGGGGAGCACCAGCGGCAGGGCCACCGCCGCCAGGGCGGTGGCGGCCCACACCACCAGCGTCGCGAGAGCCCAGGCCCCTGCCCCGACGATCCGCAGACCGTCCGTGAGGACCGAGGCGAGCACGAGGGCGAGGAACGTCGAGACCAGTCCCGCACCGCCGAGGAACGCGGGGGCGTACCGCGTGCTCAGGCGCGTCACCAGCGGGGTGAGCAGCGACTGCGCGAGCGCGAACACCACCACCGCGACGACGAACCCGGAGGCCCGCAGCGTCATGTCGGGGACCACGGCCGCGGCGACCAGCAGGCCGATCGCGGCCGAGCCGAGGAGGATCAGCGTGCGCAGGGCGAGCCGGGCCATGGGTTCACGCTAGGCCCGCCGCACCCGCGCGGCGCGGCAGGACGTGTGGTGGCGGCACGCGGCCCGTGCGAGGCTGACGGCGCGCCGCGCGAGGCCCCGCGGCGCAGGAGGGACGGGGGATGGTGCGACGACCGACCGGTGCCCAGGTGGCCGCCTCGAGCACGTGGGTCGACCCCGACGGCGTGCGACGCCCCGCCGGGGACGTGCACGCGTGGGTGGGCGGCACCAACCAGACGGTCTGCGGGCTCGCGCTGAGCCGCTCCTCGCTCGGGCGGTTCCCGCACGTCGCCTGGGTGGACGCGCTGCCCGAGGTCGGCCGCCACGCGGACGCGGTGCAGCACGTGTGCGAGCGCTGCCGTGCCGCCCTGCGCCCGCGGCGCGACGCGGTCGACCGCCGCGCGTTCCGACGCCCGTGAGCACCGACGCCGTGCGCGTGTGCGCCGTCGCCGACACGCACGTGCCGGTCCGCGCCCGGGACCTGTCCGTGGAGGTCTGGCAGGCCGTCGCCGCCGCCGACCTGGTGGTCCACGCGGGGGACTGGGTCTCCACCGACCTGCTCGACCGGTTCGAGGACCGCGCGGCCCGGCTGCTGGCCTGCCACGGCAACAACGACCCGCCCGCGCTGGTCGCGCGCGTGCCCGAGGTCGCGCGCGCCGAGGTGGCCGGCGTCCGCCTCGGCGTCGTCCACGAGACCGGCGCCGCGGCCGGGCGCGAGCGCCGCTGCGACAACCGGTTCGACGACCTGGACCTGCTCGTGTTCGGCCACAGCCACGTGCCGTGGGACTCCGTGACGCCGCGGGGTCTGCGCCTGCTGAACCCGGGGTCGCCGACCGACCGGCGACGCATGCCGCGCTGCACCTACCTGACGTTCACGCTGCGCGCGGGCCGGGTGGCGGACGTCGTGCTGCACGAGCTGCCGCTGCGCCTGCCGGCACGTCCGCGCCCCGGCAGCACGAAGGCCTCCGACCCGCGGTGACGCGGGGCGGAGGCCTCGATGATGCTCCCCCGACTGGACTCGAACCAGTAACCCTTCGATTAACAGTCGAATGCTCTGCCAATTGAGCTACGGGGGATCGTGCGGGGAAAACCCTAGCAGGCTCCGGGGGGTGCGGCCGACACGGCGGGCGTGGGCCGTGGTCCCGTCAGGGCGCGAGACCGGCCTCCGCCCGGACCCGGGCCTCGGCGTCGGCCAGCCGGCGCACCATGGCGGGGTCGGCCAGGTCGACCGCGGCGTCACCGATCACCTGCGTGAACAGGTCGCCGTGCTCGTCCCGGCGCAGCGCGACCCGGACCGTGGTGGCGCCCACCGGCACGTGCTCGACGTGCACGACCGACTGCTGGACGCGCTCGCGGAACGTCTGCACGAGGTCCCACGCGTCCACGTCGGACGCGAGCACGAGGTCGGTGCGCGCGCCGTTGACCCAGTGCACCGTCAGCGTGCGGCTCTCGGCGTCGAGGGCACCGCGGTCGACGTCCGCCCAGGGCGTGCGCGCGGCTCCGGACGGGCCCACGACGTGCAGGGCGCGGCGCGTCGCCACGGCCCACCGGCCGTCGTCGAGCGGGGTCGAGGCGAGGATCGCGTCCGACCGGAGGTCGAGAGCGCGTCGCAGGTCGTCGGGCAGCCGGCGTCGCCGGGAGAACAGGGCCACGTGGTCACGGTAGTCGTGCGGGAGCGTGCTCCCGCACCGTTGCCTCGTCCGCGCCCGTCACCGGGGTGCGACGCAGGTAGTTCCACGCGATGACGGCGCAGGTGGCGCCGTTGAGCGCGCCCACCAGGACGTCGCTGAGCGAGTGCATGCCGCGGTAGGCCCGCGCCACCCCGACCGCCACCGGCACGAGCACGCACAGCAGCGTCAGCGCCCAGCGGGCGACGGGGTGGCGCACGCGCTGGGCCTGGAAGGCCAGCGTCAGGTAGAAGGCCGTCGCGGCGCCGGTGTGCCCGCTGGGGAAGCTCGAGGTCGGCGGTGCGTGGTCCAGCTGCTCGACCTCGGGCCGCTCCCGCCCGACGACCAGGGCCGACGTGAGGAAGATCACCGCCTGCACGGCCACGGCCAGGCCGGGCACGACCGCGTACCACCACTGCCGCGTCCGCCACCACGTCAGCGCGATCGCCAGGAGGCACGCGCCGATGAGGAACTCCGTCTGCCCGATCGCCGACAGCACCGTGGTGACCGCGTCCAGCGCGGGGGTGCGCTGCTCCACGAACCACGTGTTGACGCCCGCCTCCGCCGGCAACCCGCCCAGCGGACCCGTGACGAGCAGACCGAGGCCCACGACGACGCACCACAGCACGGCTGCGGGCACCAGCACGCGCCGGGCGAGGTCGCGCCGCACCTCACGGCCGTCGGGTCGTGTGCTGTCCGTCTCGTAGCGGTGCCAGAAGGCGTTCACAGGTCCTCCGGGGACGGGGCTCACGAGGAGCCGGGAGCGGGGTGCGGGATGTCGCGAGCGGCGTCGTGCGTGGCCTCGTCCTCCGTGCCGGTGCCGGTGCCGTGCGGGGTCGGGCCACGGCGCCACCCCACGTACGACGCGCCCGCCACGGCGAGGCCCAGCAGGACGCCTGCGACCACGTCCGACGGGTGGTGCACGCCGAGGAGCACGCGGTCCGCGGCCGTCAGCACCACGAGCACGCCGCCGGTCAGCGGCACCACGACGCGGCCCCGGCGCCCCAGGACGGGCCACAGCAGCAGGGTCAGCGTGACGGCCACGAGGGTCGTGTTCGCCGCGTGACCCGAGGGGAAGCTCGAGCCGGGGGCGTGGGCGACCGCGTCCTCGATGACGGGCCGCGTGCGCTGCACGATCCCCTTGGCCACGAGCTGCAGGAGCCAGCCCACGGCCACGGTCGCCGCCGCCCACCACACGCGCTCGCGCAGCCGGTGCCGACGCCACGCCCACACGCACACGGCCGGCACGAGCAGCAGGTTCAGCCACCGCGCGGCGAACAGCTCCTGCCAGACGACGAGCACGGTGCGCAGACCGTCCGACGCGCGGGTCAGGTCGGTCGCCGCCCGCACCACGGCGTGGTCGACGCGCACGACCGTGCCCGACTCCCCACGCACGGCGACGGCGAGGGCCACGACGGGCAGCACCACCACCGTGCCGAGCACCGCGGCGCGCACCAGGTCCCGGCGACGGGTCGGGGCGGTCGGCATGGCGAGGACAGTAGGGGTGCGCGGAAGTCCCCGCACGTGGAGGGCGCGACCCGGTCCGACGGTGGGCCAGGTGGGGCTTGAACCCACGACCGACGGATTATGAGTCCGCTGCTCTGACCGACTGAGCTACTGGCCCGCGCCCGCAGCCTACCGACGGCGCGGCGGGCGCCGACGATGTGGGGCGCGACGTGGCCGCCCTCGCCAGCGGATGCCGACGGCGCACGGCACTGCCACCATCACCCCGGGCGCCGACGCACGTCGGCCGGTGGGGGCCCGCGTCGAGGAGGTGACATGACCACGGTCGCGACAGGATCCCGCCAGGGGGCGTGGGAGCTGGGGGCACGGGCGGGCTACGCGGCCTCCGGCCTGGTGCACGTGCTGATCGGTGTGCTGGCGGTGCAGCTGGCCTTCGGGTCCTCCGCCGGGAGCGCCGACCAGTCCGGGGCCTTCGAGAAGATCGCGTCCTCCCCGTTCGGGGCGGTGGTGCTGTGGTTCACGTGCGTGGCGTTCCTGGCGCTCGGCGCCTGGTACGCGGCCGCGGCCATCAGCGGCGCCGCGGGCGGGACGTCGGAGCGGGCGAAGGCCGGCGGCAAGGCCGCGGTGTACGTCGCTCTCGGCGTCACCGCGTTCGCCTTCGCGCGCGGGTCGGGCTCCGGCAGCGGCAGCCAGACGTCGAGCGTGACGGGCGAGCTCATGCAGGCGCCGGGCGGCCGGCTGCTCGTCGGCGCTGTCGGCGTCGGCATCGTGGCCGTGGGTGCCTACCACGTGCACAAGGGCCTGACGAAGAAGTTCCTCGAGGACCTGCGGCGGCTGCCTGCCGGGACCACGGGACGGGTGGCGCGCCAGGCGGGCGTCGTCGGCTACACCGCGAAGGGCGTCGCGCTGGGCATCGTGGGCGTGCTGTTCGTCGTGGCCGCCGCGGACGCCAACCCGCAGGAGGCGACCGGCCTGGACGGGGCGCTGGTGGCGCTGCGCGACGCGCCGGGTGGTCCGGTGCTGCTCCTGCTGGTCGCCGTGGGCCTGATCGCGTTCGGGGCGTACTGCGGCATCCGGGCACGGTTCGGGCGCCTCTGACTTTTCACCCGCTCCGGACAGATCAGGCACGGCGGCGGTTGTTGCACAGTTGTCCAGATTGGGGCATAGTCGTTCACGTCAGCGACAACGGCAAACCCGCCGCAAGGTGGGGACGCAAAGCCACGGGGCCCACAGGGCCAGCCGAGCTACCGAACGATGAAGGAGAACCAGTCATGGCTGTTCACACGCCTGCCAACGAGGCCCCGCTCACGCAGGGCAGCCTGCTCACCCCGGGCGAGGTCGCGGTGCTGTTCCGGGTCGACCCGAAGACCGTGACCCGCTGGGCCCAGGCCGGCAAGCTCTCCGCGGTCCGCACCCTCGGCGGCCACCGCCGTTTCCACGAGGCGGAGGTCCGGCAGCTCCTGACGGGCGTCCCGCAGCAGCGCGCGGGGGAGTGACCCGAGGGGCCGTCGACGACGACGCACCCACGACACCGACGCCGGTGGCGACCTGATCGCCACCGGCGTCGTGCTGCGTCCGGCCGGTGCAGCACGCACCGCCCCGCGGGCGAAGGGCCGATGCGCCCGCGGGACGTGAAAGGATCAGGACATGGCCCTGCGTGAGATCCGCATCGTCGGCGACCCCGTGCTGCGCACCCCGTGCGACCCGATCACCACGATCGACGACCGGGTCCGCTCGCTCGTCGAGGACCTGCTCGAGACCGTCGACATGGAGGGGCGTGCCGGCCTGGCCGCCAACCAGATCGGCGTCGGCCTGCGGGCGTTCTCGTGGAACATCGACGACGAGATCGGCTACGTGCTGAACCCCGTCATCGTCGAGCTGTCCGAGGACGAGTACCAGGACGGCGACGAGGGCTGCCTGTCGGTGCCGGGGCTGTGGTTCCCGACGCACCGGGCCTGGTACGCCCGCGTGGTGGGCACGGACCTCGACGGCCGGGAGGTCGTGGTCGAGGGCACCGAGCTCATGGCGCGCTGCCTGCAGCACGAGGTCGACCACCTCGACGGCATGCTGTACCTGGACCGGCTCGAGCGCTCCGTGCGCAAGAAGGCGATGCGGGCCATCCGCGAGCAGCTCTGAGACGTCCCGCGCGTCCGCTGGACCTGCGGCGACGCATGGGGCATCCTGTGCCGTGCACGCCGCGTGCGCTGCATCCGTGCTGATGACGTTCCCGACACGGGGCGAGGTCGTTGGGGAAGGCGACCCTCGAGCCCAACCGGGAGGACGACATGGCCGGTGCCATCACCCGCGGTGTACTTTTCGTGCACTCCGCGCCGCGCGCGCTGTGCCCCCACGTCGAGTGGGCGGCAGGCAACGCGCTGGGCGCGCGCGTCAGCCTGGACTGGACGCAGCAGCCCGCCGGGCCGAGCTTCTACCGCGCGGAGCTGTCGTGGCAGGCGGCACCGGGCACCGGAGCCCGCCTGGCGTCCGCGCTGCGCGGCTGGGCGCACCTGCGCTACGAGGTCACCGAGGAGCCGAGCGCCGGCGTCGACGGGTCGCGCTGGAGCCACACGCCCGAGCTCGGCATCTTCCACGCCGCCACCGACGTGCACGGCAACGTCGTGATCCCCGAGGACCGGATCCGCGCGGCGCTCGAGCACGCCGCCGAACCCGAGCGGCTGCGTGCCGAGCTCGACCTGGCCCTCGGGCAGGCGTGGGACGACGAGCTCGAGCCGTTCCGCTACGCGGGCGCCGGCGCGCCCGTGCGGTGGCTGCACCGCGTCGGCTGACGCACCGACCGGTCGCACGACGGCGCCCGCACCCGGAGAGGGGAGCGGGCGCCGTCGTGCGACCGGGCAGGTGCGCGGTGATGGCCCGCCCGGAGGCCCGCGGACGGCGCCGCAGGCCCGCGTCAGGCGGAGGTGACCACCAGGGCGACGTTGTGACCGCCGAACCCGAACGAGTTGTTGATGGCGGCGACGGGACCGGCGGGCAGTGCGCGCGGGGTGTCGCGCACGAGGTCGAGCACCAGCTCCGGGTCGGGGTTCGCGACGTTGATCGTCGGCGGCGCCTGGCGGTCGTGCACCGCGAGGACGGTGAAGATCGTCTCGAGCGCACCGGCGCCGCCGAGCAGGTGCCCGGTCATCGACTTGGTCGCCGAGAGCGCCACGTGGTCGGCGTCGTCGCCCAGCACACCGCGGATGGAGCGGGCCTCGATGAGGTCGCCCACGACCGTCGACGTCGCGTGCGCGTTGACGTGGGTCACGTCGGCGGCTGCCACGCCGGAGTCGGCCAGGGCGGCGCGCATCGCGCGGACCTGCCCGTCGCCGGACGGCTCGGGCGACGTCAGGTGGTAGCCGTCGGCCGACAGGCCGACGCCGCCGATCCGTGCGTACACGCGGGCACCGCGCGCCGCGGCGTGCGCGGCGGACTCCAGCACCACGATGCCGGCGCCCTCGCCGATGACGAAGCCGTCGCGGTCGACGTCGTACGGGCGCGACGCCCCCGCGGGGTCGTCGTTCCGTGTCGACAGGGTGCGTGACGCCGCGAACGCGGCGATGGGCATGGGGTGGATCGTGGCCTCGGTGCCGCCCGCGACCACCACGTCGGCACGTCCGTCGCGGATCATCTGCACGGCGTACCCGATGGCCTCCGCACCGGACGCGCACGCCGAGACGAGCGCGTGCGCGCCGGCACGGGCACCGAGCTCCAGCGAGACGTACGCGACGGGCGAGTTCGGCATGAGCATGGGCACGGTCATGGGCAGGACCCGGCGACCGCCCTTCTCCCGCAGCGTGTCCCACGCGTCCAGGGTCGTCCAGATGCCGCCGATGCCCGAGGACACCACGGCGCCGAGGCGGTCGCCGTCGACCTCGGGGGAGCCCGCGTCCGCCCACGCCTCGCGCGTGGCGATGACCGCGTACTGCGCGGAGGGGTCCATCCGCTTGAGCTCGGGCCGGGGGAGCACCTGGTCCGCGGGGACCTTGACCATCGCCCCGAAGTTCACGGCGATGTCGTAGCGCTCGGCCCAGTCGTTCTCGAACGTGGCCGCGCCGGACTCACCGGCCAGCGCCGCCCGCCACGTGCTGGGGACGTCACCGCCGAGCGGCGTGGTGGCGCCCAGGCCGGTGACGACGACCTCGGGGACGGTGCTCATGGGGTTCTCCTTGGGTCAGGCGGGCGGTGCGCACGGCCGCAGGCCGGCGCACCGCCCGGGTGCCGCGGGTGCGGCGCGCAGGCTCAGGCCTGGGCGCCGGCGATGAAGCTCACGGCGTCGCCCACGGTGGCGAGGTTCTTGACCTCGTCGTCGGGGATCTGGACGTCGAACTTCTCCTCCGCGAGCGTGACGATCGTCATCATCGACAGCGAGTCGATGTCGAGGTCGTCGGTGAAGGACTTCTCGGGCAGGACGGAGTCGGTCGGCAGGCCGGTCTCCTCGCTGACGATCTCGGCCAGTCCGGCCAGGATCTCCTGCTCGCTGTGCGCCATCGTGTCTCCTCGTGTCGGGTGGTGCTGGGACGTGCTGAACGGTACAGGCGCGGTCCGCGCCGACCGGGTCAGGGCAGGACGACGACCTGGGCCGCGTAGACGAGGCCGGCGCCGAAGCCGATCTGCAGCGCGAGCGCGCCGGAGCCGACCTGCCCCTCGCGCAGCAGGCGCTCCGTGGCCAGGGGGATCGACGCGGCGGACGTGTTGCCGGTGTCGGCGATGTCCCGTCCCACGACGACGCTCTCGGGCAGCCGCAGCTGCTTGATGAGCTGGTCGATGATCCGCATGTTGGCCTGGTGCGGGACGAACGCCTCGATGTCCTGCGGGGAGACGCCGGCGGCGTCCATCGCCTTCTGGGCGACGGGGGCCATCTGCCAGACGGCCCACTTGAAGACCGACTGGCCCTCCTGGCGCAGGGTCGGCCACCCGGCGCCCTCGTCGCGGGTCGCGAGCCACGAGTGGGTCTGGCGGATCGCCTGCGCCTGGCTGCCGTCCGAGCCCCACACCGTGGGGCCGATCCCGGGCGTGTCGGACGGGCCGACGACGACGGCGCCCGCACCGTCGCCGAGCAGGAAGGAGATGGACCGGTCCGTCGGGTCGACGAACTCGCTCATCTTCTCCGCGCCGATCACCAGGACGTGGCGGGCCGTCCCGGCACGCACCAGGGCATCGGCCTGACCGATGCCGTAGCAGTACCCCGCGCAGGCTGCCGAGATGTCGTACGCCGCGGCCGGCGTGGCGCCGATGCGGTCGGCCAGGATGGCGGCCCCGGCGGGCGTCTGGTGGAAGTACGTCACCGTGGACAGGATGACGACGTCGATGTCCGCGCCGGTCAACCCGGCGTGCTCCAGCGCGGCGCGGGCGGCGCCCTCCGCCAGGTCGAGGACGTCGGTGCCTTCACCGGCGCGGCGCCGCGTCACGATGCCCGTGCGCTGGCGGATCCACTCGTCGGACGACTCGATGGGGCCGACGAGGTCGTCGTTGGGGACCACGCGCTCGCCGCGCACCGCGCCGAGCCCGAGGATGCGGGTGTGCGCGGGCCCGGTGGCCTGCGTGAGGGTCGGACGGGTCACGGCTGGCTCTCCTGGGGGGTCAGGGCGGTACCGGCGTGCCGACGGACGAGGTCGCGTGCGGCGTCGAGGTCGGCGGGGGACTTCAGGGCGAGGGTCTCGACGCCCGGCAGCGTACGACGCGCCAGGCCGGTCAGGACGCCGCCGGGGGCCACCTCGAGGAGCGCGGTCACACCCAGGTCGACGAGCGTCGCCTGGCACAGGTCCCACCGGACGGGGCGGGCGACCTGGGCCACGAGGCGGGCCACGGCGTCCGCGCCGTCCCGCACGACGGCGCCGTCGCCGTTGCCGAGCAGCGTCACGACCGGGTCGCGGGGGGTGACGTGCGCGGCGGCGGCCGCCAGCTCCTCGACCGCGGGCGCCATGGCGTCGGTGTGGAAGGCGCCCGCCACCTGCAACGGGACGACGCGGGCACGCGTCGGAGGCGCGTCGCCCAGCGCTGCCAGGGCGTCGAGCGGCCCTGCCGCGACGACCTGCCCGGCCCCGTTGACGTTGGCCGGCACGAGCCCGAGCTCCGCGAGCCGTGCGAGCACCTCCTCCGGGTCGCCGCCCAGGACCGCGCGCATGCCGGTGGGCGACGCGGCGGCGGCGCGGGCCATGGCGGCGCCACGCACGGCGACCAGGCGCAGGGCCTCGTCGTCGGTCAGGACGCCGGCGACGGCGGCGGCCGCGAGCTCACCCACGGAGTGCCCGGCGACGACGTCGACGGTGCCGCGGGCGGCCGTGGGCAGCGCGGTTCCCGCGGGGGCACCGAGCACGGCCCGCAGGGTGGCCAGGGCGGTGGCCACCAGCAGCGGCTGGGCGACCGCGGTGTCCCGGATGGTCTCGGCGTCCGACGTCGTGCCGTGCGCGAGCAGGTCGGTCCCGGTGACCTCGCTCGCGCGGTGCAGGGCGTCGACGAAGCCGTCGACCTCCGTCCACGGGGCGAGCATGCCGGGGGACTGGGCACCCTGGCCGGGGCAGGCGACGACGAGCACGTGACCACTGTGCCGTGCCCGCACGACCCCGCCCGGTCGCGCCACGCACCAACCTCGCGACCCAGCGTTGTCGGACCCGTACAAAGGTCCCGTCGCGGTGCGGCGACCTGCCGGTCAGCCCGCCGCGCCGTCGAGCCTGCCGACGGCCAGTGCCGTCTGCAGCACGTACGACTCGCGTGCGTCGAGCGGGTCCCAGCCCGTGACGTCGGCCACACGCCGCAACCGGTACCGGACGGTGTTGGGGTGCACGTACAGCGATCGGGCGGCGGCCTCCAGCGACCGGCCCCCGCCCAGGTAGGCCGACAGCGTCTCGAGCAGGGACCCCTGGCTCGCCGCCAGCGGGGCGTAGGCCCGCTCGACGAGCGCCCGGCGGGCCTCGGCGTCCCCGACGAGGACCCGCTCGGGCAGCAGGTCGTCGGCGTGCACCGGCCGTGGCGCCTGTTCCCAGCCGGCGGCCGCGGCGAGCCCCGCGAGGGCGGCACGCGCCGAGCGCGTGGCCTCGGCCAGCCCGGTGGCCGTGGGACCCACGACGACGGGCCCGGGCCCGAAGCGCGGCAGCAGCGACATCGCGGCGGCACGCAGGTCGCCCTCGCCGCCCAGGAAGACGACCAGGCGGTCCCCGAGGATGCCGACCAGCGCGTCGTCCGCCGCACGCCGGGTCGCCCGGCGCAGGTCCGCGGCCCGGACCTCGTCCATGTGGGCCGTCGTGGTGCCCACGACGACGAGCGTCGCGCCGCGACCGCTCCAGCCCAGGGCGGACACGCGCGAGCGCAGCGCGTCGTCGGCGTCGCCGCGCACCAGCGCGTCCACGACCAGCGCCTCGAGGCGGGCGTCCCAGGCGCCGCGCACCTCGGCGGCGCGCGCGTAGACCTCCGCCGCGGAGAACGCCACCTCCCGCGAGTACCGCAGCACGGCCTCACGCAGCTCGCGCTCCGCGCCCGGGGCGGCCAGCCGGTCGGAGTGCGTCTCGACGACGTCGACGACCACCCGGACCAGCTGGAGGGTGTGCTGGAGCGAGATCGAGCGCGTCAGCTCGGGCGGGGCGGTGGCGAAGATCTCACCGACGCCGTGCGGGGGCTGCGTCGGGTCGGCGTACCAGGTGACGAACGCGGTGATGCCCGCCTGTGCGACCAGGTTGACCCAGGACCGGTCCTCGGCCGGCAGCGCGCGGTACCACGAGAGGTCGGCGTCCAGCCGACGCATGGCCGCGGCCGCGAGCAGACCTGTGCCCTCGCGCACGCGCCGCTGCGTCTCGCTCTGGTCCGCGGGCGTACTGGGGGCGGCGGTGCCGCCGTCGGGGACGGGGGGAACGGTGCGACGGGGCGCACGCGCCGCCGGCGTCCGGGGAGACGTCGCCATGGCGCGAGCATAGGGGCGCTGTTGTGGGAAGTCGACAAATGTCCGGCAGCGTCGCACGCACCCGTGAGGGTCCTCGGGAAGGTGCGGCGCGGGCTGACCGGATAGGGTCTCGGCATGGCTCTTCTGCCCCGCCTGCGACAGCTCATGAGGCGACCCTCCTCGGCCTCCACGGTCGGGGCGCGTCGCCCGACGAAGGCCTCGCGACGCGGCGACACGCTCCACGAGGACGCGCTGCGGTCCATGCTGAGCGACGACCCGAACAACGAGCGCGCCTTCCAGGCCCTCGCCGAGATCGTGCGTCGCCGGGCCGCGGAGTCCGTCCCCGAGCAGGACCCGCTGACCGCGCCGAACGTCGAGCACGAGCGGCAGCACGCCGCCGACCTGGCCGTGTGGTCGCTCGGCGAGGAGCTCGCCGGCAACCCGCGCGCCTGGTTCCCGCTGATCGAGGTCGCACGGCTCTCCGTGCGCGACGACCACGAGGGGACGATCCGCCGGCTGACGACCGCCGCGGAGCGCGACCCCTCCGGTCAGGCGCTGACGCAGGCGCTGGCCCTGCTCACGGACGCCGGGCAGCCCGTCGAGGCGCTCAACCTCGGGGTCGGTCACTGGCGGCCGCGCGAGCACGTCCCCGACGTCGCCCGCGAGCTCGTCCGGGCCGCGATCGCCGCCGACCGCCCGCTCGAGGCCAAGCAGCACCTGACGTCGCTGGACCTGTACCCGGACCAGCCGACCGTCTCCGGGCTGAAGGCCGAGCTGGCGCAGGAGATCGCGCGCGCACAGCAGTCCATCCCCGGCACCTGACGCGCCGGGTCGCCCCGGCACGCCGTCCACCGCGCACCACCCACGAACGCACGAACGCCCCCGGCCGCAGGGCCGGGGGCGTTCGTCGTGCGGCGTGGCGTCAGGAGTCGCCACCCGTGTTGCCGGACGTGCCGGCGGTGACGTCGTGCAGGCGGTACCGCTCGATCGCCTGCGCCGGCAGGGACGGGTCGACCTTGCCCTCGAGCACCAGCTGCTGCAGCACCCGCACCACCGTCGACGGACCGTCGATCTTGAAGTGCCGACGTGCCGCCGCGCGGGTGTCGGAGAACCCGAAGCCGTCGGCGCCCAGGGTGGCGTAGCGACCCGGGATCCACGCCCGCACCTGGTCGGGCACGAGGTGGTCGTAGTCCGTCGTGGCGACGAACGGGCCCTCTGCGCCCTGGAGCTTGGCGGTCAGGTACGGGGTACGCACCTCGTCGCCCGGGTTGAGGAAGGCGTGCTGCTCGGCGGCCAGCGCGTCGCGTCGCAGCTCGTTCCAGCTGGTCACCGACCAGACCGCGGCGCGCACGCCCCAGTCCTCGGCCAGCAGGTGCCGGGCCTCGAGCGCCCACGGCACCGCGACCCCGGACGCGAGGATCTGGGCGCGCGGCCCGTCACCCTCGGCCGGTGCGATGAGGTGGATGCCCTTGAGGATGCCCTCGACGTCGACGCCCTCGGGCTCCGCCGGCTGCACCATCGGCTCGTTGTAGACCGTCAGGTAGTAGATGACGTCCTGGTCGCGACCGTCGGGCTCGCCGTACATCCGCTGGATGCCGTCGCGCACGATGTGCCGGATCTCGTACCCGTAGGCCGGGTCGTAGTGCACGACGTGGGACATGGTGCCCGCCAGCAGCGGCGAGTGGCCGTCGGCGTGCTGCAGGCCCTCGCCCGTCAGCGTCGTGCGGCCCGCCGTGGCGCCGATGAGGAAGCCGCGCGCCATCTGGTCGCCGGCCGCCCAGAACTGGTCGCCGGTGCGCTGGAACCCGAACATCGAGTAGTAGAAGTAGAACGGGATCAGCGGCTCGCCGTGCGTCGCGTACGACGTGCCCACCGACTGGAACGCGGCCGCGGAACCGGCCTCGTTGATGCCGGTGTGCATGATCTGCCCGGCCTCGGACTCCTTGTAGCTCAGCATGAGCTCGCGGTCCACGGCCATGTAGTTCTGGCCGTTGGTGTTGAAGATCTTCGCGCTCGGGAAGATCGAGTCCAGGCCGAACGTGCGGGCCTCGTCCGGGATGATCGGCACCAGGCGGTGGCCGAACTCCTTGTCCTTGACGAGGTCCTTGAACAGGCGCACGAGCGCCATCGTCGTGGCGACCTCCTGCGTGCCCGAGCCCTTGGCCAGGCTCTCGTACGTCTTGTCGCCCGGCAGCGTCAGCTTGGTGTGCGCGCTGCGCCGCTCGGGGACGAACCCGCCCAGCTGCCGGCGCCGCTCGAGCATGTACTTGATCGCGTCGTCCTCGGGCCCCGGGTTGTAGTACGGGGGCAGGTAGGGGTTCTCCTCGAGCTGCTCGTCCGTGATCGGGATGTGCAGCGAGTCGCGCAGGGTCTTGAGCTCCTCGACCTTGAGCTTCTTCATCTGGTGCGTCGCGTTGCGCCCTGCGAAGCCCGAGCCCAGCCCGTAGCCCTTGATCGTGTGCGCGAGGATCACCGTCGGCTGACCGGTGTGCTCACGGGCGGCCTTGTACGCCGCGTAGAGCTTGCGGTAGTCGTGCCCACCGCGCTTGAGGGCCCAGATCTCGTCGTCCGTCATCTTCTCGACCAGCGCCTTGGTGCGCGGGTCGCGGCCGAAGAAGTGCTCACGGATGAACGCGCCGCTCTCGGCGCGGTACGTCTGGAAGTCACCGTCGGGCGTGGTGTTCATCAGGTGGACCAGGGCGCGGTCCTTGTCGGCGTTGAGCAGGACGTCCCACTCGCGGCCCCAGATGACCTTGATGACGTTCCAGCCGGCACCGCGGAACTGCGCCTCGAGCTCCTGGATGATCTTGCCGTTGCCGCGCACCGGGCCGTCGAGCCGCTGCAGGTTGCAGTTGACGACGAAGGTGAGGTTGTCCAGGCCCTGCTGGGCAGCGTGCTGGAGCATGCCGCGGGACTCGGGCTCGTCCATCTCGCCGTCGCCGAGGAACGCCCAGACGTCCTGCTGGCTCGTGTCCTTGATCCCGCGGTTGTGCAGGTACTTGTTCGTCCACGCCTGGTAGATCGCGGACGCCGGGCCCAGGCCCATGGAGACCGTGGGGAACTCCCACAGCTCGGGTGCCAGGCGCGGGTGCGGGTAGGACGGCAGGCCGCCGCCGGGGTGCGACAGCTCCTGGCGGAAGCCGTCGAGCTGGTGCTCGGACAGCCGGCCCTCGAGGAAGGCGCGGGCGTACACACCGGGGGAGGCGTGGCCCTGGAAGTAGACCTGGTCGCCGCCGCCGGGGTGGTCCTTGCCGCGGAAGAAGTGGTTGAGGCCCACTTCGGTGAGGGTCGCGACGGACGCGTACGACGAGATGTGCCCGCCGACCGCCACGCCGGGGCGCTGCGCACGCGTCACCATGACGGCCGCGTTCCAGCGGATCCACGAGCGGTAGCGGCGCTCGATGACCTCGTCACCGGGGAAGTACGGCTCGTTGTGCACCGCGATCGTGTTGACGTACGGCGTGTTCAGCGACGCGGGGATCGCCACGTTGCGCTGACGGGCGTGCCGCAGCATGCTCATCAGCACGTAGCGGGCCCGCGGGCCGCCCTTCTCCTCGATCAGTCCGTCGAGGGACTCGACCCACTCACCGGTCTCCTCCGGGTCGATGTCGGGGACCTGGCTGAGCAGGCCGCCGATCAGGGGGCCCGTCTCGTCGATGGAAGCCACCGGTGCTCCTTCGCGTCTCGTGCGCGCCCGGCGCCTGGTGGCGCCCTCGGCACGCTGCGTTGCCCGCATCCGGCGCACCGCGTCGTGCGCGGGGTGCGGTTGCGGGTAGTCGCACCATTCTCGGTCCGACGGGCACAGAAAGTCACACCGTGACCGCTCCGTGGGGGCGTGACGTCCGTGACACGCCCGGGCGGACTGCCACTTGCCAGAGCCGCCGGGCCTGCGGTGGGCTAACGTGTGCCGACATCGACAGGTGGGTCCGCGGACATTGCGGCGCACCGGGGGAGAAGGGAACCGGCCGACGTGTCATCCACCGCGGACGACTCCGCGACGCAGGCTGTCGCCCGGCTCGGCTTCACAGCCGGGCAGGTGATCCAGGAGCTGGGCTACGACGACGACGTCGACAACGACGTCCGCGCGGGGCTCGAGGCCCTGACGGGGACGGAGCTCGTCGACGAGGACTACGACGACGTCACCGACGGTGCGGTCATCTGGTTCCGCCAGGAGGACGGGGACCTGACGGACGCCCTGGTGGACGCGATGACCGTGCTCGACGACAGCGGTCCCATCTGGGTGTTCAGCCCCAAGGCGGGCCGGCGCGGCCACGTGTCGCACTCGGACATCGAGGAGGCCGCGAACACCTCGGGCCTGCACGCGATGACGACCTTCGCGATCGGACCGGACTGGTCCGCCACCCGGCTGGCCACGCGCGGTCGCGGCAAGTGAGCAACGCGAGCGCCCCCGCGGTCGGGGCGCCCGCCCCGGACCTGGCGCTGCCGGACACGCACGGCACGCCGGTCACCCTGGCGCAGCTGCGCGGCACGCCGGCAGCGATCGTGTTCTTCCCGTTCGCGTTCTCGGGCATCTGCACCGGTGAGCTCTGCGAGCTGCGCGACAACATCGCGGCGTTCGACGCCGCCGGCGTGCGGCTGCTCGCCGTGTCCTGCGACCCGATGTTCACCCTGCGGGCGTGGGCGGAGCAGGAGGGGTTCACCTTCGACCTGCTCTCCGACTTCTGGCCGCACGGCGCCGCCGCCCGCGCGTACGGCGTCTTCGACGACGCCACGGGGCACGCGCTGCGCGGCTCGTTCCTCGTCGACGCCGACGGGGTGCTGCGCTGGAGCGTGGTGAATCCGCGCGGGCAGGCGCGGCCGCTGGCGGCGTACCGCGAGGCGCTGGCGGCGCTGGCCAGCTGACGGGCGGAGCCGCCGCGGCGTCCGACGCACCGATCGTCCGACGCACCGGGCCGTCGACGTGGGTGGGCCCGGCCGGTCTCGAACCGGCGACCTCCGCGGTGTAAGCGCGGCGCTCTGACCAACTGAGCTACAGGCCCCTGCGGTCGGCCAGCCTACCGGCGGCCGGGGGTTCTGCTGCACGTCGCGGCGTGGGTGCGTGGGCGCTCGCACGACGGCGCGCCGTAGGCTCGACGTCGTGCGAGCCACCGTCATCCACGGCCCCCGCGACGTGCGCGTCGAGCAGGTGCCGGACCCCGTGATCCACCGTCCCACCGACGCCGTCGTCCGCGTCGTCGCCGCGTGCGTGTGCGGCTCCGACCTGTGGGCGTACCGGGGGGTGCGACCGACCCGCGCCCCCCACCGCACCGGCCACGAGTTCGTCGGCGTGGTCGAGGAGGTGGGCGCCGACGTGCGCCGCGTCCGGGTCGGCGACTTCGTCGTCGCGCCGTTCTCGATCTGCGACAACACCTGCGCGCACTGCCGCAACGGCGTGCACACCTCGTGCGAGCAGGTCGCGTGGTGGGGCTCGCCCGACCACGACGGCCTGCCCACCGACGGCGGGCAGGGTGAGCACGTCCGGGTCCCGCTGGCCGACGGCACGCTCGTCGTCACCCCCGAGCACCCCGACGCCGCCCTGCTGCCCCACGTGCTGACGCTCACGGACGTGCTGGGCACCGGGCACCACGCCGCGCTGGCGGCCGGTGTGCACGCCGGCTCCAGCGTGGCCGTGGTGGGCGACGGGGCCGTCGGCCTCTGCGGGATCATCGCGGCGCGCCGCCTCGGCGCCGAGCGCGTCGTCGCGATGTCGCGCAACCCGGCCCGGCAGGCGCTGGCGCGGCGCTTCGGCGCGACCGACGTCGTCGAGGAGCGCGGCGACGAGGGTGCCGCGGCGGTGCTCGACCTGCTCGGCGGCGTGGGTCCGGACGGCGTGCTGGAGTGCGTCGGCACCAAGGAGTCGATGGCGCAGGCGCTGGCCACCGTGCGACCCGGCGGACGGGTCGGCTTCGTCGGGGTGCCCGCGGGCGGCCCGGAGCTGTCGGTCCAGACGATGTTCGGCGGCAACAAGGGCGTGGTCGGGGGGGTGGCCCCCGTGCGCGGCTACATCGAGGGCCTGCTGCCCGACGTCTGGGCGGGGACGATCGAGCCCGGCCTCGTCTTCGACGCGACGTTCGCGCTCGACCACGTCGCGGACGCCTACCGCGCGATGGACGAGCGCACCTGCACGAAGGCGCTGGTGCTGCCGTGACCGCGACGCTCGCGGACGTCGTCGCCGCGCTGGACCGGCGGTACCCGCCGGGCACCGCCGAGCAGTGGGACCGGGTGGGCCTGGCCGCCGGCGACCCCGACGCGCCCGTGCGTCGCGTGCTCCTCGCGGTCGACCCCGTCGCGGCCGTCGTGGACGAGGCGCTCGCGTGGGAGGCGGACCTGCTGGTCACGCACCACCCGCTGCTGCTGCGCCCGGTGCACTCGGTGGCCGCGACCACCTTCAAGGGCGCGCTCCTGCACCGGCTCGTGCGGGGCGGCTGCGGGCTGTACACGGCGCACACCAACGCCGACGCGGCGCACGGCGGCGTCGCCGAGGCGCTGGCCGACGCGATCGGCCTGGTGGGCACCGAACCGCTGGTGCCCGCCGACGCGCCGGCGCTCGACAAGCACGTCGTCATGGTCCCGGTCGACGACGCCGATCGGCTCGTGGACGCGCTCGCCGGCGCGGGCGCCGGGCACGTGGGTGCCTACGAGCGCTGCGCGTGGACGACCACCGGCGAGGGCACGTTCACGCCCCTACCGGGTGCCACGCCGGCCCTGGGCACCGTGGGGCGCCGCGAGACGGTCGCCGAGGCGCGCGTCGAGATGGTCGCGCCACGCCACCGGCGGGCCGCGGTCGTCGCCGCGATGCGCGCCGCGCACCCGTACGAGGAGCCCGCGTTCGACGTCCTGGAGCTCGCGACGCTCCCGGGGGCCACGGGCCTCGGACGCGTCGGGACGCTGCCCGCACCGCAGCCGCTGCACGCGTTCGCCGCCGCCGTGGCCCGTGCCGTGCCCGCCACGGCGCAGGGCGTGCGGTACGCGGGGGACCCCGACATGCCGGTGCGCCGGGTGGCGGTGCTCGGGGGCTCCGGCGACTCGCTGTTCGACGCGGTGCGCGCCGCGGACGTCGACGCGTACGTCACTGCCGACCTGCGGCACCACCCCGCCTCGGAGCAGCAGGAGCGGGCGGCCTTCGACGCGCGCGGCGGCGCCCCGCGCCCCGCGCTGGTCGACCTGGCCCACTCCGCGTCCGAGTGGCTGTGGCTGCCCCGCGCGGCGCAGGCGCTGCGCGACGACCTGGCGGCCGCGGGCACTACGGTGGAGACCCGCGTCAGCACGCGGCGCACCGACCCGTGGACGGGTCACGTGCCGCAGACGTCCCCGCCGGAAGGAACCACGTGAGCAGCGCCCCCGCCGCCGACCAGCGCCGACTCCTCGACGTCCAGGAGCTCGACACCCGACTCGCCCAGCTCGCGCACAAGCGGCGCAGCCTGCCTGCGCTCGCCCGCCTCGTCGAGCTCGACTCCCGCCTCGCGGACCTCGAGACCGCGCTGGTGACGTCCCGCACCGCGGCGTCGGACCTGCGCACGGAGGTGGCCAAGGCCGAGGCCGACGTGGACCAGGTGCGCAGCCGGGCGAGGCGCGACCAGCAGCGGCTCGACGGGGGCCAGGTCGGCGCCAAGGACGCGCAGGCGCTCACCAGCGAGCTGGCGAGCCTCGCGGCCCGCCAGTCGCACCTGGAGGACGTGGAGCTCGAGGTGATGGAGCGGCTCGAGGCGCACGAGTCGGTGCTGCGCGACCTGGAGCAGGCGCGAGCGGCGCTGGTCGAGGACCGCGACCGGGTCGTTGCCGAGCGCGACGCGGGCTTCGCCGAGGTCGACGCGGAGGCCGCGCGGGTGCGCGCCGAGCGCGAGCGCACGGCCGACGGGCTCGACGGCGGGCTCGTCGCCCTCTACGAGCGGCTGCGCGGTCAGCTGGGCGGCAGCGGGGCCGCCGCGTTGCGCGGCAACCGGTGCGAGGGGTGCCGGCTCGAGCTCAACCCGCTCGACCTCGAGGCGATCCGTGCCCGGCCCGTCGACGCGGTGGTGCGGTGCGAGGAGTGCGGTCGGATCCTCGTGAGGCTCACGGACTCCTGACGGCGCGCGCGGGCGCGGTGCGCTGGACCGCCGGCCGTCCACGGCGAAGACTGCAGGCGTGACCAGCACACCGCCCCGCGACGACCGGCCCGCCGACGACCGCCACGCGGCGGACGCGCACGCCCCGGACCCCTCGTCGGCCGACCCCTCGCCCGCCGACGCGCTCGCGGCGTCAGCGGCGGACCCGGCGGGCTCGGGCGCGTCGGCGGCCCCCGGCACCCGGCGGCGGGCCGACCGCCCGTCCGGCAGCGTGCCGCGCTTCGACGACGACGAGCCGACGACCGTCGTGCTGGTGCGGCACGGGCAGACCACCATGACGGTCTCGCGCGGCTACTCGGGCTCGTCCGAGCCCGGACCGTCGCTGGACGAGCGCGGCCGGCTGCAGGCGGCCGCGGCGGCCGCACTGGTCCACCGAGTCGGCCGCGACCTGTGGGGCGACATCGACTACCCGTCCGAGATCGTCGCCTCGCCCATGGTCCGCACGCAGGAGACCGCGGCGGTCATGGCGGAGCGCCTCGGCCTGTCGGTCCGCACGGACGCGGCGTTCCGGGAGGCGCACTTCGGGCACTGGCAGGGGCTGACGTCCGAGCAGATCGAGGAGCGCTGGCCCGGCCGGCTCGAGCCGTGGCACACCACGGGGCGGTTGCGGCCCCCGGGCGGCGGTGAGTCCATCGAGGACGTCGGCGTGCGCCTGCGCGCGGGTCTGGACGCGCTGCGCGCGGGCGGCAGCCGGACCGTGGTCGTGGTCTCCCACGCCGTGGCGATCCGCGCGGCGCTCGGCGTGACCCTGGGCGCCGACCCCGGCACCTGGAGCCAGCTGCGCGTGGCGCCCGCCTCGGTGAGCATCATCCGGCTGTTCGGTGACCGCCGCGACGAGATCGCCGTGGCCGGGGCGCCCAGCGAGGGCTGGTGACGGACGTCAGGTGACGGCGGTCAGGTGACGACGAGGGAGAGCGTGCGGGCGCCGCGCCGCGGCAACGGGCCGAGCTCGACGGCGTGCAGCACGTCGCCCACCAGGGTGCTCGCGGCGTGCGCGAGCTCGTCGGCGTCACGCGGATCGCGGCCGCGGCGGGTCACCAGGTGGCGCGTCAGGACCCCGCGCGTGTGCTTGGCGTGGTGGGAGACGACGGAGCGCCGCCCGTCGACCTCGCGCAGCACGCGGACGTCGACCCAGCAGGCGCCGGCCGGCGGCGTCCAGGCGGCGCGGTAGGCGGCCGAGCGGCAGTCGACGACGAGCCCGCCGTCGGCGGCGTCCCCCAGCTCGACGCCCAGGGGACCGCGCCACGCGGCCGCCAGCGGCCCGATGCCGGGCAGGTCGGTGCCCATGGACAGGCGGTAGGCCGGGACGACGTCGTCGACCGTCAGCAGGCCCCACAGGGCCGAGACGACGCGCACGCTCTCGACGGCCCGCGCCCGCGCGGTGGGCGTCAGCGCGTCGAGCCCGGCGGCTCCGTAGAGCACACCGGTGTAGACCCGCGACGCGCGGGCAGCGGGTGCGCGGCGCAGGCCGACGTTGCGGGCGACCTCGTCGGCCAGCCCGGCGGACACGCCGAGGACGTCGCACGCGTCGGGTCGGCCGCTCACCGCCACCAGCGCGTCGAGCACCTTCTCGCGCACCGGCGTCAGGCCGCCGTGGGACAGGGCGTCCAGGTCCAGCGGGGGAGCGGTCGGGGGTGCGGGCGTCTTGCCCTCCGAGGGCGGCAGCAGCACGAGCACCGCACGAGGGTACGGTGGCCGCCTTCCAGTTCCCGCGTCCCGAGGGTGTGAGATGGCACAGGTCACGGTGTACGGGCGGCGCTCGGTGTGGGCCGACCGGCGGCGCGAGGTCTCGGACGCCGTCCACGGCGCGCTCGTGGGCGCGTGGGGGCTGCCCGCGGACAAGCGGTTCCACCGGTTCCTGCTGCTCGACGACGAGGACCTGGTCGCGCCGCGGGCCCCGGAGTACCTCGTCGTCGAGGTCGTCTGCTTCACGGGCCGCAGCCCGGCGGCGGTGCGGGCGCTGATCGCGGCCTTCTTCGACGACGTGGCACCCGCGCTCGGGCTGGCGCCCGACGACCTGGAGGTCGTGATCCTCGAGAGCCCGCCGACGCACTGGGGCATCCGCGGCGTCGCGGGCGACGAGTTGAGCCTGTCGTACCGCGTGGACGTGTGACGCGGGTAGGCTGACCACGCGGATGAGTCAGCCAGGCGGCCGCGTCGGGACCCTCGGGTCCCGCCGAGGAACGTCCGGGCTCCGTAGGGCAGGGTGGTGGGTAACGCCCACCCGGGGTGACCCGCGGGACAGTGCCACAGAGAACAGACCGCCACGACGGACCGGCTCGCCGGGACGACGGGGTAAGGGTGAAACGGTGGTGCAAGAGACCACCAGCGCACCGGGTGACCGGTGCGGCTCGGCAAACCCCACCCGGAGCAAGGCCAGACAGGGAGCGTTCGAGGGTTGCCCGCCCGAGCTCCCGGGTAGGCCGCTGGAGGCGTGCGGCAACGTACGTCGTAGATGGATGGTCGCCACCCGCGCGGGGGAGACCGCGCGCGGGGACAGAACCCGGCGTACCGGCTGACTCATCCGCACCACCACCCGCTCGGCGGTAGCCCGCCGCTGTCCCGTCCGCTTACAACTGGACGGTTGACCAGCGCGGGCTCCCGGCACCGCGCGCGACGTCCAGGGGGTGGCATGCACGAGCTGGCGGTCTGCACGCTGCGGACGAAGTCCGGTGACGTCGACGGGCACGTCGTGAGCTTCGACGCCGGCGTGCTGGTGCTCGAGGTCGACGACCCCGTGGAGGACAGGGAGATCGGTGACGCCGCCTCGGTCACGGTGCTGGACCCCGTGCGAGGGCTGTGCCGGTACGTGGGGCTGCTCGGTGGCACCAGCGGGACGGCGGTGCAGCTGGTCGTGCTGGAGCGCGGGGTGCCCGACCAGCGGCGCTCGGCGGCGCGTGCCCTCTACCGCACCGCGTGCACCGGCAAGGTCGAGAGCCCGTCGGGGGTCGCCGGCGTGAGCGTCACGGTCGTGGACATCAGTGCCTCCGGCGTGCGGTTCGTGACGTCTCGGTCGCTGAGCCGCGGCGACGTCGTGCGGTTCCCCATGCCTGCCGGTGACACGACCGTCGACCTCGCCGCGCGGGTGCTGCGCGTCGAGGAGGGGCAGCACGAGTGGCGCTACGGGTGCGAGCTGGTCGACCTCGACGACCGCACCCGCGAGACGCTCTTCCGCCTGGTGCTGTCGCTGCAGCGGGCGGCGGCCCGGGAGCGCAGCCTCGCCGCCTGGTGAGCCGGCGGACGGGTGGTGCTCATCGACCGACGGGCACCACGCTGCCGCCCCGCACCGCCCCGGCGTCCTGCGGCCCGCCGCCGGCGGCCGGCACGGTCCCGGCGCCGGGGAGCCGCACCGCGAACGTCGCACCCCGCCCGCGGTCGGTGACGGCGCGGATCGTGCCGCCGTGGCTCGTCACCACCTCGCGCAGCAGCGCGAGCCCGAGCCCGAAGCGCCGGTCGTCGGCTCCCGCGCCCCGGTGGAACCGGTCGAAGATGCGCTCGGCCTCCGCGGGGTCGACACCCGGTCCGGTGTCGCTCACCACCACCTCCACGACGCGGCCCTGCTCCACCGCACGCGCACCGACCGTGACGCGACCGCCCGGCGGGGTGTGCGACAACGCGTTGCTCAGGAGCTCGGCGACGACACGGCGCAGGGCGGACGCGACGCCGAGCACGTACGGCACGTCGTCCGTGAGCGCGACGACGCTCACCCCCTGCGCGGCGGCGCGCGCCGTGTCGTTCGCGACCGCCTCCTCGACCAGGGCGGCGAGGTCGACGTGGGTGCTGTCCGGGCGCGTCGTGGCCGTGTCCTGCGCGGCCGTGAGCCTGGCGGACAGGAGCAGCTCGTCGACGATCTCCCCGAGGCGCCGGGTCGTGACGACGAGCCGGTCGAGGTCGCCCGCCTGGGCGTCGTCGTCCGCGGCGCGGGCGCGGCGTTCGAGCAGCTGGGCGCGGGCGTGCACCTGGGCGATCGGCGTGCGCAGCTCGTGGCTGGCGTCGGCGACGAACCGCCGTTGCCGCTGCAGGGCCTCGGCCAGCGGGGCGACGGCGCGCCGTCCGACGACCACGCCGCTGACGACGGCCGCGAGTGCGCCCGCAGCGGCCGCGACGCCGAACGCGATGAGCAGGTGCCGGCGGTCGGCGAGCTGGAACCGGGCGTCGAAGACGGCCTGCACGACGTGGTCGCCCTGCTGCGCGGTGCGCACGAAGTAGACGGTCCCGTCCTGCACGACGCGGGTGTCCTGGGCCACGCCGGTCGCGTGCACCTCGCGCAGCGCGTCGGTGAGCGGGAAGCCGTCCGGCGGGGCGGCGACGCCGCTGTCCACGGCGGTGCCGTCGTACGTGATGATCCAGCTGCACGCGGGCGGGCCGGCGATGGTGCCGTGCTCGACGCCCCACGCGAGCTCGCCGTCGATCTGGCGCTCCTGGCTGTGCAGCAGCAGCCCGTACGAGATGGCCCCGGCCAGGGCGAGCAGCGCCGCGATGACGAGGCCGACGAGGGCACCGATGCGCAGGCGCGCCCGCCGCAGGACGCGGTCCTCGGTCGTCGGCGGGTTCACAGCGTGCCCAGGCGGTAGCCGGCGCCGCGGACCGTGCGCACCGCGTCGCGTCCGAGCTTGCGGCGCAGGTAGTACACGTAGGTGTCGACGATCGACGCGGCCTCGGTGTCCTGGAACACCACGCGGCGCAGCTCCGCGCGCGTGTGCACGCTGCGTGGACGCTCCGCGAGCGTGCGCAGGAGCGCGTGCTCACGCGTCGAGAGGTCGACGCACCGCCCGCCGGGCAGGACGACCTGCCGGGTCACGAGGTCGAGCGACGCCTCGCCGACCGGCAGGTGGGTGTCGGCCTCGTCGACACGGCGGCACAGCGCGCGGATGCGGGCGCTGAGCTCGTCGAGCTCGAACGGCTTGACGAGGTAGTCGTCGGCGCCGGCGTCGAGGCCGGCGACCCTGTCGGCCACCGTGCCCAGCGCGGTGAGCACCAGCGCCCGGGCGCCGACGGCGTGCGACCGTAGCCGCCGCAGTAGGTCCAGGCCGTCCACGGCGGGCAGCCGGCGGTCGACGACGAGGACGTCGTAGGGGCGGGTCAGGCCGAGGTGGAGCGCCCGGTGGCCGTCGCGCGCCTGGTCGACGAGGTACCCCTCGTCGGTCAGGGTCTCGGCCAGCATGTCGTTGAGCTCGCGGTCGTCCTCGACGACGAGGAGCCGGTGGGGTCGTCCTGACATGTCCTGACAATGGCACATCTGATGTGACTTGAGTAACACTTCCGTGGTCACGATGTCACCCGCTCGGCCTCCGCTGCGGCCGGCGCGGGTTCCACGAGCGGGTGACGGCGCTCGACCCAGGACAGCAGCGGGCTGGTCATGACCGTGGTGACGAGCGCGACCAGCACGAGGACGGTGAACAGGGCAGGACCCACGATGCCCGCCTCCAGGCCGATGTTCAGCGCGATGAGCTGCATCAGCCCGCGGGCGTTCATGAGGGACGCGACGCGCAGCGCGACGCCCTGCGGCTCGCCGCGGCGCCGTGCCGCGGCCCAGCAGGCGCCGAACTTCCCCGCGATCGCCAGGACCACGCACGCCACGGCGAACAGGAGCACCGTCGGGTCCGTGAACAGCCCGAACTGCGTGTGCAGGCCGGAGTACGTGAAGAACAGCGGGACGAGCACCCCGGTCACCGGCGTGAGGGCGCCCACGACGCGGTCGGCGGCAGGCACCCGCGGGAGGGCGAGGCCGAGCGCGAAGGCGCCGAACACCGCGTACAGCCCGATCTCGTCGGTGAACCACGCCGCGCCGAACAGGACGGCCACGGTGCCGAGCAGGCGCGTGCCGTCGTCCACGCGCGGGCTCCCCATGAGGCGGCGCATGCCGGGACGGGCCACGAACACCACCACGGCCACGAACACGAGCGCACCCCCGACGGTCAGCAGCGCCGGCCCCGGGCTGCCGGTCGCCACGGCCAGCACCACCGCCAGCAGCACCCAGGCGACGACGTCGTCCACCGCACCGCTCGCGAGCGCGATCGTCCCGTGGCGGGTGCCGGCCTGCCCCCGCTCGGTGATGATCCGCGCGAGCATCGGGAACGCCGTGATCGCCAGCGCCACCCCCACGAACGCGGCGACGACACCCACCGGGACGCCGTCCGGCTGCAGCGGGACGTGACCCGCGGCCAGCAGCACGAGCGCGACGCCCAGGACCAGCGGCCCGGTGACGCCCGCGAGCGACACGGCCGCCGCCGTGCGGGCCAGGCCGTCGGAGCGGCTCGTGGTGAACGCGTACCCGGCGTGGAACATCAGCAGCACGAGGCCCACCTGGCCGACCACGTACAGCACGGGCCGCAGGTCGTCGGGGAACAGCGAGTCCTGCACGCCCGGCAGGAACAGGCCCAGCAGGGACGGGCCGAGGAGCACCCCGGCCACCATCTCGCCGACGACGGGTGGCTGGCCGACGCGGCCCAGCAGCCACGACACGCCGCGGCACACGAGCAGGATGACGACCACCGCGAGGAAGAAGCGGGGCGCGAGCTCGACCGGTGTCATGCGCGGACCTCCCGGAAGTAGGTGGTGCAGGGACGGCGTCGACGGGCGTCGAGGACCATGACGGTGCCGAGCACCAGCTGCTGCACGGACCGTCCGACGTCGGCCCACCGGTCGGCCAGCCGCATCGCGGCCAGCCGCGCCCGGCCCGGTCCGGGTGCGCCGGCCGGGGTGAGGTAGGCGGGGCCGCGGTTCGGCATCGACCGCGTGTGCGCGGCGCTCGACGTCACGTCGTAGCGGCGCAGCACCTCCCGCAGCACGGCGCGCAGCATGACGGGCGCCGACCCGCGCGCGGGGCAGGCCCGGTTGGCGGTGACGCCGAACGGGATGAAGTGCGCGTCGCGCGGTCGCAGGGTCCGCCAGCGCTCGGGGTCGAACGTGTCGTCCGGCGCGGTGCCGGTGCGCTGGTACGCGAGGTAGTTGAACAGCAGCACCGAGCCCGTCGGCAGCGTCGCGTCGCCGACGTCGATCGGCGCGGACGTGATGCGGTGCGCGATGCCGAACAGCGGGTGCACCCGCAGCGTCTCGTCGACGATCCGGTCCAGCGCCTCGTCGTCGTCGACCTGACCACGTGCCGGCCCGTACGCGCCCGCGCAGAGCAGGACGTGCGCGGCGGCCTCCGACATCTGCACGACCGCGGTGTTGAAGAACGCGCCCTGCAGGTACCAGGCGGTCTCCTGCGCGGTGAACGGCGGCGGCAGCACCACCGGGCACGTGCCCGCCTCGACCCGGTCCCGCAGGTACGCGGTGAGCCGGTCGCGTCGGTCCAGGTGGCGCAGCCCGGTGCACTTGAGGGCCGTGACGACGTCGTCGGCGTTGGCGACCACGAGGTCCCGGGCGTCACGCGGGCACGGCTCGGCGAAGACCAGCTCGTGGTAGACCTCGGCCCACACGGGCATCAGCAGGTCGCGCAGCCGCACCCGGGTCGTGCGGTCCGCCGGCAGGGCGTCCAGCGCGCGGCGGACGGCCGCGGTCGCGAGCTCGTCGCTGCGCTCGTGCCGTACCGCCAGGACCTGGCGCGTCGTGCGGGCGACGGTCCGGTAGCGCTCGCCGGGCTCCAGGTGCTCCTGGTGCATGTGCGCCCCGGGTGCCAGCCAGTACCAGAACAGGTCCGACAGGCCGGCGCCGGCGCTGCGCCCGTCCGCGGCGGGGTGGGAGTACACCGCCTCGAAGTGCTCCGCGCCGACCAGCGGGCCCGGCACGGGGATGCCCTCCGCGCCGTTGACCCACGCGAACACGCGCTCGCGCAGGCGCACGACGGCGCGCGGCAGCCACCCCGGCAGCGTCCAGAGCGCCACCGCCGCGGCGAGCACCGCGACCCCGGTCGTCACGGGACCGTCACCAGGTCGGGGGTGAGGTCCCGCGGCCGGTGCGCCCCGACGAGCGCCATGGCGTGGGCGAGCTCGTCGACGAGCTCCGTGAGCACCGACCGGACCCCGACCGCCCCGCCCTGCGCCAGCCCCCACAGCACGGGGCGGCCGACCATCACGGCGTCCGCCCCCGTGGCGAGCGCCACGAGCACGTCGACCCCGCGTCGCACCCCGCCGTCGAGCAGCACCGGCACGCGCCCGTCGACGGCGGCGACCACGCCGGGCAGCGCGTCGAGCGAGCTGACGGCGCCGTCGAGCTGGCGGCCGCCGTGGTTGGAGACCACGACGCCGTCGACGCCGTGCTCGACGGCCAGCCGCGCGTCGGCGGGGTGCAGCACGCCCTTGACCAGCACGGGCAGGGTCGTGGTGGCGCGCAGCCACGCCACGGCGTCCCACCCGAGGTCCGGGTCGACGACCAGGTCGTGCACCCGCCCGTCGGCGTCCCGGAGGTTCTCGCACACCAGACCGGCGGGCAGGTCGGTGAAACCGTGCCGCGCGTCGCGCGCGTGGCGACCGCGCACCGGGGAGTCCACGGTGAGGACCAGGGCGCGGCAACCGGCGGCCTCCGCGCGGGCGACGAGCGCCGCCGTGAACGTCCGGTCCGGCTGCACGTACAGCTGGAACCAGGTGGTCGCGCCGGTCGCGGCGACGTCCTCGACCGCGACGGTCGACATCGTGCTCACGGTGAGCAGCCCGCCGGCCGCGCGCACCCCGCGTGCGGTCGCGGCCTCGCCGTCCGGGTGCGCCAGACGGTGGAACGCGGTCGGCGCGACCACGACCGGTGCGGCGAGCCGCACCCCGCACAGGTCCGTGGTCAGGTCGGTGCCGCCCGGGCCGCGCAGCACGCGCGGCACCACCCGGCGGCGGGCGAACGCCTCCTCGTTGTCCGTCAGGGTGCGCTCCTCGCCGGCGCCGCCGGCGAGGTAGTCGAAGTGCACGGGGTCCAGGACGGCCCGGGCACCGCGCTCGGCCTCCCGCAGCGGTCCGGGCACGTCAGCGTCCCGCCAGCGCACCGGCCACGAAGCCCTCGAGCGGGGCCACGTGGGCGTCGGGCCGGTCCCACCGGTTCTCGAGGTTCTCCGCCAGGTGGTGCGTCGCGACGAGCTGCCCGCGGCGGTGGTGGCGGACCACCGGGTGCAGGTACGCCGCGTCGTGCGCGACGCCGGGCCGGTCCTGCGCGATGCGCTGCACACCGATGTCGAACGGGTCGACCTTGTCGTGGTCCGGCCCGTACTCGAGGGTCACGACGAACGCGTCGTCGTCGTGCCCGTCGGGTCCCAGCCCCACGCGCGCGTGGTAGGCGACGGGCACCTCCTCGTGGTACCGGGCGGTGCCGTCCGTGACGGCGACGACGTCCGCCAGGACACCGAACTGCTGCCACAGGGCCGAGGACCTGTTGACCCGCTCGACCACGGCGGCGGCGATCGCCTCGGGCGTCGCGTCGAGGGGCAGCGAGGGCCACGGCTCGTCGGCGTACCGCCGCTCGAGGATGCGGTGCAGGGCCCGCGTGGCGTACCGGAACCCGTGGACGAACCCGTTGGTGGAGTGCTTGAAGTCACGCTGCTGGCTGAGGGTCCCGGCGAAGAAGAGGCCCGGCACGTCGACGGACTCCCACTCGTCGGTCTGGGCGGGGAACCGGCCGCCGATCGCGAGCGCGGGCCGGCACGAGTCGTCGAACACGGTGGGGTCGAACGCGAACCCGGTGCACGCGAGCACCCGGTCGTAGTGGAGCACACGGGTCTCGTCGGCCCGGGCGAAGCGGAACGTCACGGCCAGGCCGTCGTCGTCGCGCTCGATGCGCTCGATCGTGCCGTCGAGCACCGCGTTGGCGGACTTGAGCTGGTACGTGTCGAGGAAGTTGTTGTTGACCGCGCGCAGGTTCCCCACGTAGTGGGTGCGCCACGCGAGCCGGACGGAGTCCGGGCCCGCGAGGTGGATGAGCGTGGTCGTCTCCATGAGCGCGTCGGCCGTCTCGAACCCCGAGTTGCCCTTGCCGATGACGAGCACGCGCTGGTCGAGGTAGTCGTCGGGATCCACGGGCATCGTGTCGTACCCCTCGACCAGCTCGAACCCGGGGATCGCGGGGCGGTGCAGCCGGCTGACGCCCGTCGCGACGACGACCGAGCGGGCCGTCAGGACGTCGTCGCCCACCCGCACGTCGAACAGGTCGCCGTGCCGCGACACCCGCCACACGGGTGCGCCGTACCGCACCCGTACCTTGGTGCGCTCGGCGAAGTCCGCGAGGTACTGCACCATCACGTCCGCGTCCGGGAAGTACCGGTCCGTGTAGCGCGTGAAGCGCAGGTCGGGGTCGTCGCTGAGCAGCGAGTTCCAGTCGAACCGCAGGTTCAGCTCCGGGTCGTCGCTGCCGGTGCGCGGCTTGTTGATCGAGATGAGGCGGCGGTGCCGCGGGTACCGCGTGAAGAACGAGCCGGCGGCGTCGGCGCGCTCGACGACGAGGTAGTCGCGGCGGCCGTCGGCCTCCAGCAGCGCGCCGAGCTGCAGGCCGGCAGGCCCGGCTCCGATGACGAGGTGGTCGAGGGTCACGGTCGGGCCTCCGGGTCGGTGGTGAGGACGACGCGCGCGCAGGTGCGCACGTGCGCGAGCGTGTTGTCCGCCTGGTCACGGCCGTCGGTTCTGCCGGCGAACCCGACCAGCGCGCCGAAGCCCGTCGTGCGGCCGTAGACCGTGCGGTGGGCCGCCACGGCGGCGTCGAGGAGGGCCCGTGCCGCGCCGGTGCGCTCGCGTGCCTCGGGCGGGACGACCACGTCGACCGGGCCGGCGGACGCCGCGAGGAGGTCACGGGTCCGCAGAGGGGCGGCGAGATCGACGCGGGTCGTCAGCGCGGCACGGGCTTCCATGCCCCCGACGGTAGGGACGCGATCTCAGAGCGGTGTGAGATGCGTCACCCTACGGTCGGGCCATGACGCCCGACGCGCACGACGTCGACCGGGGTGCCGGCCCTGCGGTGCTGTGGCCGCAGCCGGTGCTCGACCTGCTCGCCCGTGACCCGGGACGTCCGGTCTTCGAGGACGGGGACCGGGTCGTGACGGCGGGGGAGATGGCGCACGCGGTGGCACGCGTGGCCGCGGGCCTGCGCGCCGCCGGAGCGGGACCGGGTGCGGGTGTGGCCCTCGACCTCGGCGTGACGCCCGAGGCGTTCGCCGCCACCGTGGCCGCCTTCGCCGTCGGCGCCCGCGTGTGCGGCGTCCCGCCCGGGCTCGCGCCCGCGCAGCGCGCGGACCTGCTCACGCGCGCCGACGTCACCGTCGTCGTCGACGAGGCCCGCCTGTCCGACCTCCTCACGTCAGCACCGCACGGTCCGGTCGTCGCGGCCGGACGGCCTGGCGACGTCGCGCGGATCACCTGGACCAGCGGGACGAGCGGCCGGCCCAAGGGCTGCGCGCAGACCTACGCCGCGATGAGCGGCGCGTGGGTGCCGTTCCCGGAGCGCTGGCCCGCCGCGGTCGCGGCGCTGGCGCCGCGGCTCGCCCGCTTCCTGGTCCTCGGGACGCTGAGCAGCCACGTGATGCTCGAGTACAGCGTGCTGGCGCTCACCGCCGGTGGCGTCCTCGTCGCGGCGCGACCGCCGGGCTACCCCGATGCGATCGTGCGGCACCGGGCGACCGCCGGCGTCATCACGGTCGGACGGCTCCACCAGCTCGTGCGCGCGCAGCGCGAGGACCCCGCCGACCTGTCGACCCTGCGGGCGCTGCTGGTGTCCGGGTCCCCGCTCGCGCCGTCACGGCTGGCCGAGGCGCTCGACGTCCTGGGGCCCGTCGTCTTCCACGGCTACGGGCAGACCGAGACCGGCATGATCGCGATGGTCGCGCCCGAGGAGATGCGGTCCCCGGCCGTGCTCACCACGGTGGGGCGTCCACCGGCGCAGGTCGACGTGCGGGTGCGCGACGGCGAGGTGTGGGTCCGCACCCCGTGCCAGGCCGCGGGCTACTGGGACGACCCCGTCGAGACCGCGGAGGTGTTCGTCGACGGCTGGGTGCGCACGCGCGACCTCGGCGAGGTCGACACGGACGGGTACCTGCACCTGCGGGGCCGTGCACGGGACGTCGTCATCGTCGACGCGCAGATCGTCCACGCCGGGGCCGTCGAGCGGGTCCTCGAGCAGGACCCGGCGGTCGCGGAGGCGTACGTCGTCGCCCGGCCGGACGACCTCACCGGGGAGGCCGTGCACGCGTGGGTCGTCCCGGCGCACGGGCGTCGCCCCGACGTCGAGGAGCTGCGCCGACGCGTGGCGCACGCGCTCGGCGTGGTCGCCGTCCCGCAGGGGGTGCACGTCGTCGAGCACGTCCCGCTCGCGCCGAGCGGCAAGCCCGACAAGCGCGCGCTGGTCGAGCCGCTCGTCAGGTCCTGACGTCGCCCACCGGGTCGGGCGCCTGCGGCGGGTGCACCCAGGTCACGAGGACGACCGAGATGATCATCAGCAGGAACCACGAGACGAGCTTGCTGCCGCCGACGACGTGCCAGCCGTCGACCTGCGACGGGTACAGCCACGCGCCGGCGAACGTGGCGACGTTCTCCGCCAGCCAGATGAACCCCGCCACCAGGGTGAACGCGAGCAGCACGGGCATCCGTGGTCGGGCGGCGTGCACGCGCAGGTGCATCACGCTGCGGCCGAACACCAGGACGACCGCGGCCACCAGCACCCACCGGGCGTCCGCGACCCAGTGGTGCGTGAAGAAGTTGGCGTAGACCGCCACGGCCAGCACCGCCGTCACCCAGCGGCGGGGGTACCGGTCGAAGCGCAGCTCGAAGATGCGGAACACCCGCACGAGGTACGAGCCGACGGCACCGTACATGAAGCCGGAGAACAGGGGCACCGCCCCGACCCGCAGCACGCCCTCGGCGGCGTAGGACCAGGACCCCGCGTCGGTCTTGAACACCTCCATGGCGGTGCCGACGACGTGGAACAGCAGCACCACCCGCAGCTCCCGGACGGTCTCCAGACGCGTGAGGAGCATCCCCACCTGCAGGACGAGCGCCGCGACCGTCAGGGTGTCGTTGCGCGCGAGCCAGGCGTCGTCCGGGTACCAGAACCGCGCCGCGAGGAGCAGCGCGAGCAGCAGGGCGCCGAACAGGCACGCCCAGCCCTGCTTGAGGGTGAACACGGTGAGCTCGACCAGGCCGGTGCGGACCCGGCGGCCGCGCAGCCGTGCGAGGCGGGCGCGAGCCCAGGCGTCGACACGTTCCTCGACGACGGTGAGCTCGCGCGCACCGGCGCGCGGCAGGGTGAGGCGCAGGTCTCGCAGCACGACGCCCATCCCACCGCTGCGCTGCGGTGGGACGGGCGTCGGCCGTGGACGGGTCCGCGGGGGGACCTGTGCAGATCCTGTGTGGCACGCACGATCGGGTGCCGCACAGGTCGGCCGTTCCGCTGGGTCAGCGCGTGGAGCGCGCCCGGTACCGCTGGACCATGGGGCAGTCGAAGGGGTCGCGGGCCGACAGGCCGACGCGGTTGAGGTACTGGACCACCAGCAGGTAGCTGCGGACCAGCGAGGTCTCGGTGTACGGCATGCCGACCTGCGCGCAGTGCTCGCGCACCATGCGACGGGCGCGGGCCAGGTGCGGCCGCGGCATGCTCGGGAACAGGTGGTGCTCGATCTGCGCGTCCAGGCCGCCCATGAGCATCGTGACGGTGGTACCGCCCCCGATGTTGCGCGACGTGAGCACCTGCTTGGACAGGAAGTCCAGACGGCTGTCGGCGGGGATGATCGCCATGCCCTTGTGGTTGGGCGCGAACGACGCACCCATGTACACGCCGAACACGGCGAGCTGAACGGCGAGGAACGCGGCGGCCATGCCGAGCGGCAGTGCCCAGACGACCAGCGCCACGTAGATGCCCAGCCGGGCGGTGAGGATCACGAGCTCGAGCGTGCGTGCACGCGAGCGGGGGGAGGCCAGGAGGCTCTTGAAGGCCAGGATGTGCAGGTTGACACCCTCGAGCGTCAGCAGCGGGAAGAACAGCCAGCCCTGCCGGCGCGTGATCGCCGCCATGAGGCCGCGCTGCTTGGCGGCGTCCTCCTCGAGGAAGGAGACGGTGTCCCACTCGATGTCGGGGTCCTTGCCGACCCGGTTGGGGTTGGCATGGTGCCGCGTGTGCTTGGTCATCCACCACGAGTGGCTGATCCCGACGACGCCGTTGGCGAGGATCCGGCCGAGCCGGTCGTTGGCCGGGCCCGTGAGCAGGACCTGACGGTGCGACGCCTCGTGCGCGACGAACGCGAACTGGGTCAGCACCAGGCCGAGGCCCGCGGCGATGAGGAGCTGGAACCAGGAGTGGCCCAGCAGCACGAAGCCGGCGACGAGACCCGCCAGGGCGGTCGTCAGCGCGGCGAGCAGGGAGAAGTAGAAGCCGGGGGTGCGGTCGAGAAGTCCTGCCTCACGCACCTGTGCGGACAGCTCGTGATAGCTGCCGGTGGCGGCCGCCTGACGGGGACGCGTCGGGGCGGGGGGCGCAGGTACGGATGCAGGAGCCACATGACCTCCAGGGCTCGGATCGACTTCCCAGCCGTGGGGGGAGCGGGTGCTCGTGGTGCGGATGGCCCTACCCTACGGCACCGTAGGTTCGCTGTCTCGCGTGACCGTCGACCAGTCTCCCGCGCACGACCTGGGTGCGTCCGGCCGACGGGCCGCCCGTCTCCCGCCGCCGCGGTCAGCGGCGCTGCGCGGCCGCGAGGCGTGCGGCGCCCACGATGCCGGCGGCGTTGCGCAGACCGGCGGGCACGATCGGGGTGCGCAGGTCCAGCAGCGGCAGGAACTGCTGGTGCTTCTTGCTCACGCCGCCGCCGACGACGATCAGGTCGGGCCAGAACAGGTCCTCGACGACCGAGAAGTACCGCTGCAGACGCTTCGCCCACTGCTCGAACGACAGGCCCTCGCGGTCGCGCGCCGCGTCCGAGGCGCGCGACTCCGCGTCGTAGCCGTCGATCTCGAGGTGGCCGAGCTCCGTGTTGGGCACCAGCACCCCGTCGACGACGAGCGCCGAGCCGATGCCGGTCCCGAGCGTCACGACGAGCACCACGCCGGGCACGTCGCGGGCGGCCCCGTAGACGACCTCCGCGTAGCCGGCCGCGTCGGCGTCGTTGACCGCGACCACCCGGCGCCCGGTGGCCTCGCCGACGGTCGCGGCCACGTCGGTGCCGATCCAGGAGTCGTCGACGTTGGCGGCGGACTGGGCGACGCCGTGCAGGATCACCGCGGGGAAGGTGACACCGATGGGCACGTCGTGGTCCAGGTGGAAGGATTCGACGACCTCGGCGACGGTCCGCGCGACCGCCTGCGGCGTCGCCGGCTGCGGCGTGGGGATCCGCACGCGATCGGCCGCGAACTCCCCGGTGCGCAGGTCGACCGGCGCCCCCTTGATGCCCGAGCCCCCGATGTCGATGCCGAAGGCCGTCCTGACCGGCGGGTCGTCGTGCTTCGGGTGCCCGTGCTTCGTGTCCTCGTGCTTCGCGTGCCCGTGCTTCGTGTCCTCGTGCTTCGCGTCCTTGCTCATGGCAGCGTCAGCACCTCCGCTCCGGTGTCGGTGACCAGCAGGGTGTGCTCGAACTGTGCCGACCTGCTGCGGTCGGCGGTGACGACCGTCCAGCCGTCGTCCCACATCTCCCAGTCGGGAGTGCCCAGGTCCAGCATCGGCTCGATCGTGAAGACCATGCCGGGCTCGATGAGGGTGGCGTGCTGCGGGGCGGCGTCGTAGTGCGGCACGACGAGCCCGGTGTGGAACGCGGGGCCCACGCCGTGGCCCGTGAAGTCGCGCACCACGCCGTACCCGAAGCGTGCGGCGTACTTCTCGATGACGCGACCGATGACGTTGATCTCGCGCCCCGGTCGCACGGCCTTGATGCCGCGCTCCAGGGCCTCGCGCGTGCGCTCGACGAGCAGCCGGGACTCCTCGTCCACGTCGCCGGCGAGGAAGGTCGCGTTGGTGTCGCCGTGCACGCCGTCGACGTAGGCGGTGACGTCGATGTTCACGATGTCGCCGTCCTCGACGACCGTGGAGTCGGGGATGCCGTGGCAGATGACCTCGTTGACCGACGTGCACAGCGACTTGGGGAACCCGCGGTACCCGAGCGTCGAGGGGTACGCGTCGTGCGCGACGAGGAACTCGTGGCCGATCGCGTCGAGCTCGTCGGTGGTCACGCCGGGCACGACGTGCCGCCCGACCTCCTGCAGCGCCTGCGCGGCGATCCGTGCGGCGTGCCGCACGCGCTCGATCGTGCCCGGGTCCAGCACGTCCGGCCCGCGCCACGGCGTGGGCATCGGCTTGTCGACGTACTCCGGGCGGGCGATGTGCGCGGGGACCGCGCGCCGCGGGCTGACCTGCCCGGGGACGAGCGCGGTGCGCGGCGGGTGGACCGGCGGCATGACTGGCAGTCTACGTAGCGACGGGGTGGGACTGCCCGCCGGGACGAGAGGAGCCGCCGTGGCCGAGTACTTCTACAACACCCGGACGCACCAGGTGGAGGAGGGGCGCCAGAGCGACTGGGCGCAGCTCATGGGCCCGTACGCGACCCGCGAGGAGGCCGAGCACGCGCTGGCGCGGGCGCGGGCGCGCAGCGAGTCCTGGGACGCCGAGGGCCGGGCCTGGGAGGGCGACGACCGCTCGTGACGGCGCGCCGGCGCCGCGTCGCCGCGGCCAGGGGCCGCACGGCGCCGGCGCCGGGGCGTCAGGCGTCGAACGTGTGCGCGGCCGCGGGGAACGTCCCCGAGCGGACCTCGTCCACGTAGCCGCGGGCTGCCGCCCCCAGCGCGCGCCCGACCTCGCCGAACCGCTTGGCGAAGCGCGGTGACCAGTCGCCCATGCCCGCCATGTCCACCCACACCAGCACCTGGCCGTCGCACTCGGGGCCGGCGCCGATCCCGATCGTGGGGACCCGCACCACCTCGGTGACCCGGGCGGCGACCGGTGCGGGGACCATCTCCAGCACGATCGCGACCGCGCCGGCCTCCGTGACGGCCACGGCGTCCTCGCTGACCTGCTCGGCGCCGCCGGTGCCCCGACCCTGCACCCGCGGGCCCCCCAGCGCGTTCTCGGACTGCGGCGTGTACCCCAGGTGCGCCACGACGGGGATGCCCGCCTGTGTCAGGGCACGGATCTGCGGGACGGACCGCAGGCCGCCCTCGAGCTTGACGGCGGAGACACCGGTCTCCTTCATGACGCGCACCGCACTGGCCAGCGCCTGCTCCGGGCCGGCCTCGTAGGTGCCGAAGGGCAGGTCCGCCACGACGAACGCCCGCTCGACGGCGCCGGCAACGGCGCGTGCGGCGACCACGATCTCGTCGAGCGTCACCGGCAGCGTCGTCGTGTGCCCGTGCATGGTGTTCCCGATCGAGTCGCCGACCAGCAGCATGTCCACGCCGGCCTCGTCGAAGATCCGCGCCGTCGGCGCGTCGTAGGCCGTGAGCATCGTCAGGCGCTCACCGCGCTCCTTGGCGGCCTGGAGGTGGTGGACGCGCACGCGGCGCGGTGTCGGGGCGTCACTGGTCGGCATGCCGCGAGCCTAGTCGCGAGGCCGTCGGCGGGGGCGCGCCGGGCCGTCCCGAACGGGTTCCGCGGACCTCTGCCGGCCCCCTCGGGGGACCGCCCGGACGACCCGGGGCGTCCACCCGCGTGACGGTCGCACCGGTGCGGCCCGTCATCAGGCAGGATGTACGCCATGGACAGGCAGCAGGAGTTCGTCCTCCGGACCGTCGAGGAGCGGGACATCCGCTTCATCCGTCTGTGGTTCACGGACGTGCTCGGCATGCTCAAGTCGGTGGCGGTCGCGCCGGCGGAGCTCGAGCAGGCGTTCAGCGAGGGCATCGGGTTCGACGGCAGCGCGATCGAGGGCCTCACGCGCGTGTACGAGGCGGACATGATCGCCAAGCCCGATCCGTCGACCTTCCAGATCCTGCCGTGGCGGGGGGAGCGGCACGGCACGGCACGCATGTTCTGCGACCTGCTCACGCCGGACGGCGAGGCGTCGCTGGCCGACTCGCGGTACGTGCTCAAGCGTGCGCTCGACCGTGCGAGCGACCGCGGGTTCACCTTCTACACGCACCCCGAGGTCGAGTTCTACCTGTTCGACGCGCCGGCCGACCCCAGCCGTCCGCTGGTGCCCGTCGACCAGGGCGGGTACTTCGACCACGTGCCGCGCGGCACCGCGCACGACTTCCGCCGCGGCGCGATCACGATGCTCGAGTCCATGGGCATCTCGGTCGAGTTCTCCCACCACGAGGCCGGCCCGGGTCAGAACGAGATCGACCTGCGCTACGCCGACGCGCTGACGACGGCCGACAACATCATGACCTTCCGCACGGTCGTGAAGGAGGTCGCCCTCGAGCAGGGTGTCTTCGCGTCGTTCATGCCCAAGCCGCTGGCGGACCAGCCGGGCTCCGGCATGCACACGCACCTGTCGCTCTTCGAGGGGGACCGCAACGCGTTCCACGAGCCGGGCGCCCCGCTCGAGCTGTCGAAGGTCGCGCGCTCGTTCATCGCCGGCCTGCTCACGCACGCCGCCGAGATCACGGCGGTGACCAACCAGTTCGTGAACTCCTACAAGCGGCTGTGGGGCGGCGCGGAGGCGCCGAGCTTCGTCTGCTGGGGTCACAACAACCGCTCCGCGCTCGTGCGGGTGCCGATGTACAAGCCCGGCAAGGGCAACTCGAGCCGCGTCGAGTACCGCGCCGTGGACTCGGCCACCAACCCGTACCTCTCCTTCGCGGTGCTGCTGGCCGCGGGACTCAAGGGGATCGAGGAGGGGTACGAGCTGCCCGAGGGCGCCGACGACGACGTCTGGGAGCTGACCGACGCCGAGCGCAAGGCGCTCGGCATCGAGCCGCTGCCCACGTCGCTCGAGGCCGCCATCGACGTCATGCAGCGTTCCGAGCTCGTCGCCGAGACGCTGGGGGAGCACGTCTTCGACTACTTCCTGCGCAACAAGCGCCAGGAGTGGGCGGAGTACCGCGCGCAGGTCACCCCGTACGAGCTGCAGCGCTTCCTCCCGCTGATCTGACGCGATGAGCGCGTCCACCGGTCGTGGCACGTCGCTCGCGACACGTCTGACACGCGTGGGCGTGGCGGACGTGCCCCGGGCCGAGCGGCTGCTCACGGACGCGGCGCTGCTGTCGGTCGACCCGGACGTCGTCGAGCACGTCGTCGACGGGCTGCGCGAGGTCGGCGACCCCGACGAGGTGCTGCTCGCCGTCGCCAAGGTCGCCGGGGCCGTCCGGCGGGACCCGGAGCTGTCCGGCCTGCTACGGGAGGTGCTGGCGGACGACGGCCCGGCGCGGCGTCGGCTGCTCGCGCTCACCGGGGCGTCCCCTGCCATCGGCAACACGCTCGCCGCCCACCCGGCCAACCTGCGGGTGGTCGCGGACCCGACGCCCGGCACGGCCGTGGCCGCCCACGAGGTGCGCGCCGAGCTGCTGCGGGCGGTGGAGGCGGACCCCGATGCCGCCGTGCCGGTCGCCGGGATCGCCGGGACGCCCGGCATCGACGCGATGCGCCGGGCCTACCGGACGCGGCTCCTGCGCATCGCCGCCACGGACCTCACGGCCGACGATCCGCTGAGCCGCCTCCCGGGTGTCGGTGCGGCGCTCGCCGACCTCGCGGCCGCCGCGCTCGAGGCCTCGCTCGCGCTGGCCCGCGCGGACCTCGAGGACGAGGGCCGCGGGGTGCGGCTCGCCGTCATCGGCATGGGCAAGGCCGGTGGTCGGGAGCTCAACTACGTCTCGGACGTCGACGTCGTGTACGTCGCCGAGCCCGTCGACGGCACCCCGGAGGACGAGGCGATGGTCACCGGCGCCCGCCTCGCCGCGGGGCTCGCGCGGGCGTGCTGCGCGCCGGCGGGGGAGCCGGCGCTGTGGCCGGTGGACGCCGCGCTGCGACCCGAGGGCAAGGACGGCCCGCTGGTGCGGACGCTCGCCAGCCACCGCGCCTACTACGAGCGCTGGGCCAAGACGTGGGAGTTCCAGGCGCTGCTCAAGGCACGACCGCTGGCCGGGGACGTCGAGCTCGGGCGGGCCTACGTCGACACGGTCGGCCCGTTCGTGTGGTCGGCCGTGCAGCGCGAGAACTTCGTGGAGGACTCCCAGGCCATGCGGCGGCGCGTCGAGGCGCACGTGCCTCGCGCCGAGGCCGACCGCCAGCTCAAGCTCGGTGTCGGCGGCCTACGGGACGTCGAGTTCACGGTGCAGCTGCTGCAGCTGGTGCACGGGCGGGCCGACGAGACGATCCGCAGCCCCAGCACGCTGACCGCGCTGGCCGCGCTGGCGGCCGGCGGCTACGTGGGTCGCGAGCACGCCGCGCAGCTGGCCGTCTGCTACCGGTGGATGCGGACCATGGAGCACCGCATCCAGCTGCACCGGTTGCAGCGCACCCACCTGGTCCCGACGTCGGAGGCCGACCTGCGCCGCCTGGCGCGGACCATGGGGATGCGTGCCGAGGGGCCCGAGGGTCTGCTGGACCGCTGGCGGGCGACGCGCCGCGAGGTACGACGCCTGCACGAGGAGCTGTTCTACCGCCCGCTGCTGCCCGCGACCGCCCGGTTGTCGACCGCCGAGGCGGCCCTCGCCCCGGAGGCCGCGCGCGCACGGCTCGCGGCGATCGGGTACCGGGACCCTGCCGGCGCCGTCCGGCACATCGCGGCGCTCACCGACGGGGTCTCGCGCCGGGCGTCGATCCAGCGGCAGCTGCTGCCCGTCATGCTCGGCTGGTTCGCTGACGGCGCGGACCCCGACGGCGGGCTGCTGGCCTTCCGGCGGCTGTCGGACCAGCTCGGCACCACGCACTGGTACCTCAAGCTGCTGCGGGACTCCGGGACGGCGGCGCACCGCCTGGCGCAGGTCCTGTCGACGTCCCGGTACGTCGCCGACGCGTTGCGGCGCTCGCCCGAGTCGGTGACCTGGCTGGACGACGACGCGGAGCTGGTGCCGCGGTCGGCCGAGCGGCTCGCGGGCGAGGCGGACGCCGTGCTGCGGCGGGCGTCCGAGCCGGTGCCCGCCGTCACCGCGCTGCGCGCGCTGCGGCGCCGCGAGCTCGCCCGCACCGCCGTGGCCGACGTCCTGGGCGTCACCACGGTAGTGCGCGCCTCGCAGAGCCTGACCGTGGCCGCCGACGCCGTGCTCGCCGGGACGCTGCGCGTGGCGGAGGCCGACGCGCGCGCGGCGGCGGGCCTCGAGGAGAGCCCGACCCGGCTCCTCGTGGTCGCGATGGGTCGCCTCGGCGGCCGGGAGATGGCCTACTCGTCGGACGCCGACGTGCTGTTCGTGCACGACCCGGTACCGGGCGCCGACGGCAAGGTGGCCCAGGACTTCGCGGTGGCCGTGGCGACCCGGGTGCGCCAGCTCCTGGGGGCCGTCGGCCCGGAGCCGTCGCTGAGCGTCGACGCCGACCTGCGGCCGGAGGGTCGCAACGGGCCGCTGGCGCGGTCCTTCGACGCGCACGTCGAGTACTACCAGCGCTGGTCCTCGCCGTGGGAGAGCCAGGCGCTGCTGCGGGCCCGACCGGTCGCGGGGGACCACGCACTGGGGGAGCGGTTCATCGCGTTGATCGACCCGCTGCGGTACCCCGCCGGGGGTCTGGACGCCGCCACGGAGCGCGAGATCCGCCGCATCAAGGCGCGGGTCGAGGCCGAGCGGCTGCCGCGCGGCGTCGAGCCCTCGCGGCACCTCAAGCTGGGCCGCGGCGGCATCAGCGACGTCGAGTGGACCGCCCAGCTGCTCCAGCTGCAGCACGCGCACGCCGTTCCGGGCCTGCGGACCACCTCGACGCTCGACGCGCTCGACGCGGCGCGCGACGCCGGGCTGATCGCGGCGGACGACACGGCCGTCCTGCGCGAGGCGTGGCTGCTCGCGTCCCGCGTGCGCGACGCGAACGTCCTGTGGACGGGGCGCGCCGAGGGGGCGCACGCCGACGTCCTGCCGCACGACCGCACGGCGCTCGCAGGCGTCGCGCGCGTGCTCGGCCACCCCCCGGGGTCGGGCGCGATGCTCGAGGAGACGTACCTGCGGACCGCGCGACGCGCGCGGGCCGTCGTGGAGCGCGTCTTCTACGGCTGAACCGCCCGTGTGGTCGCCTGAACGGGTGGCCTCTACAGTCGATCGGGTGACGGCCACGGCGGACGGGCAGACGCAGGGCACGGCGGCCGGCCGCCCCGTGCGCAAGCTCGCGCAGCCCGACGACGGGCCCGGTCCGGACCTGGAGCACGTGCCGGGGCCACGCGAGCGCTGGCGCGTCCGCTCCCACGCCCTCGCCCGCGCCGTCCTGCGTCAGCCCGAGACCACGCGCCAGGCGGGGTTCGGCGCCGACACGCTCAACCAGGGGCCCGTCCGGATGCGGCCGCCGATCCTGTACCAGGAGGGGGAGCAGCACCACGCCCAGCGCCGCGCGGCGGCGCACCTGCTCGCGCCGCGGGTCGTCGCCGGGTACCGGGACTGGATGGCGGCGACGGCCGAGCGGCTCGTCGCGCAGGTGCGTACCGACCGCTGGACGGACCTCACGGCGATCACGATGCAGATGGCGGTCGAGGTCACCTCCCGCGTCATCGGCCTCGACCACGGGGCCTCTGCGCGCATGCGGGGCCGGCTCGCGGAGTTCTTCGAGCCCGTGCCGCCGGGCGGCTCGCCGCTCACGCACGCGCGGGCGGCGCTGCGGAGCACGGCGATCCTGCGGTTCTACGTGTTCGACGTGAGGCCCGCGATCCGGGCGCGGCGCCGACGGCGCGGCGACGACCTCATCAGCAGCCTGCTCGACGCCGGCTACACCGACCTGGAGATCCTCACCGAGTGCGTCACGTACGCCGCGGCCGGCATGGCCACGACGCGCGAGCTCATGACGGCGGCCGTGTGGCACCTGCTCGACGACGACGCGCTGCTCGCCCGGTACCGCGCGTCCGACCGCGACGGCCGCGTCGCGATCATCGAGGAGGTGCTGCGCGTCGAGCCCGTCGTGGGGCACCTGCTGCGGCGCACGACGGCTCCGCTCACGCTCGACGGTCCCGACGGGCCGCTCGAGGTGCCGGTCGGCACGTTGATCGAGCTCGACCTGCGGGCCGTGAACGCCGACGAGCGGGTCGTCGGTGGCGACCCGCTCGCGGTGTGCCCGGCACGGCCGATGGCGCGCGCGGTCGGCCCGGTCGTGCTCGCGTTCGGTGACGGGCACCACCGGTGCCCCGGCGCGCCGCTGGCGTCGATGGAGGCGGAGATCTTCGTCTCCGCGCTCCTGCTGCACGACGACGTGGCGACGGCCGGGGCCCCGCGGGTGCGGTGGAACGACGTCAGCCAGGGCTACGACCTGACCGCGTGGCGCGTGCGGCGCGTCGGCGCGGCCGGCTCGCCGGGCTGACGCCGCGGCCGGGTCAGGCCACGGCCACCTCGGCGGCTGCCACGGCGCGTGCGGCCTTCCGCGTGCGACGCGTGCCGATCGCGTGGACCGCGAGCCCGACGACGACCCACGCACCGAGCGTGAGACCGGCGGTGAGGCCGCCCGTGCCACCGAAGTACGCGACCGAGCGGACGAGGGTGCCGGTGGCCCCGGGGGGCAGGATCTGCCCGAACGCCCCGAGCCCGGTCGGCAGCCACGCCGCGGTGGTGGCGATGCCCGCGAACGGGTTGCCGAGGAACATCATCGACATCGCGCCGATCGTGAACCCCTTGCCGCCGAAGGCCTCCTGGAGCCCGGTGAGGGGGAACGCCATGGCGGCGATGCCCAGTGCCATGGCGCCGGCGACCGGCAGGAACGCGGAGTCGATGCTGCCGAAGGGGAACCGCAGCACGGTGGCGACGACGAGGCCACCGACCACGGAGAAGGTGAGCAGGCCCACGAGCTTCCAGGTGTTGCTGCGCGCGAAGGCGGTCCGGAACGCGACGACGGGCACGATGCCGCCGAACACGAGCGGGAAGGCCAGGCCGCCGATGCCGATGCCCGACGGGTCGGTGGTCGGCAGTGCGACGACGTCATCGGTCGTGACGGGGACGCCCATCGCGGTGCCGATGGCCTGCGCGGTGGCGGAGACGGTCTGCGCGATGGCGCCGCCACCGGCGGACGCGACGACGCTGTGGACACCGTTGGGCCCGACGACGAAGCCGCCGACGACCTCGCGCCCGCGCACCGCCTCGACCAGCGCCGCCTGGTCGGTGAACTCCTGGACGTGGTAAGCGCCGGGCGCGGAAGCCGTCAGGGCCTCCTCGAAGCGGTCGGCCTCCTGCGACGACCCGACGAGCCCGACCGGCAGGTCGGTCGGCCCGCTCTTCAGCGACGGGAGGATGAAGATGGCCAGCAGGATGGCCAGGACCGCGCCGAGGGCGACGGTCATGCCGACCAGCTTGGTCAGCTGCTTGCGCTTGCGCGGGGGAGCGACCTCGCCCTCGGGATCGCGCGGGGCGGGGGCGAGCTCGGTCGTCGCAGTCATGAGTTCCTTCATCCGGGACAAGCGGAGGATCGCCGTCCGCTTATGTGGATGATAGACCTCCGGTTAGGGTGATGGGTGTCGAGAGGCCCGCACGTCGGCATCGTCACACCGAGGAGGGGCCATGCGCGCGGACGCAGCGCGTCGTCGCGCCGCGCTCATCCGCGCGGCCCGGTACCTGTTCGCGCTGCACGGCAGTGACATCGCCCTCGACGCCGTCGCCGAGGCGGCCGACGTGGGCATCGCGACGCTGTACCGCAACTTCTCCTCGCGGGCCGCTCTCGCCGAGGAGGTGGCCCTCGCCATCCTGGACGACGTGCACACGGCGGCCGACGAGGCGCTGGATCGCATGTCGGACGACCCAGGAGCCGCCTGGCACGCGTACGTCCGCCGGCTCGTCCAGCTCGACCTGGGGGCGCTGTCCGCCGCGCTGACCGAGCACCTCACGGACGACATGTCCGCGCGTGTGCGCGCCGCGCAGACCGCGACGCTCGCCGGTGTGGGTGCCGTGCTGGGTGCCGCGCGGGCGGCCGGTCTGGTCCGTGGCGACCTGGCACCGCTCGACCTCGTGCTCGGGATCGGGCTGATCACCCGTCCGCTGCCCGAGCCCGTCGCGCGCGACGTGCCCGACCTCGTGCCGCGGATGGTCGACATCGTGCTCGCCGGGATGCGGCCCGGCGACGAGGTGGCACCGGACGCTGCGGATCGACCGGTGGGCCGGCGCCGTGGTGCCGTCACAGGGCTCGCCGAGCAGCCCTGCGTGTGGCTGACGACGCTGCGGCGGGACGGCTCGCCCCACGTCACGCCCGTGTGGTTCCTCCTCGACGACGACACGTTCTGGATCGCGAGCTCGACCGTGGACGTCAAGGTCGCCAACATGCAGCGCGACCCGCGCGTGGCGATCGCCGTCGACGGCCCGGGGGCGCGTCCGGCCGTCGCGCAGGGCCGTGCGCACGTGCACCACGACATCCACGCGCACGCCTCGCTCCTGGCCCGCTTCGCCGCCAAGTACGACGGCTGGGACGCCGCCGATGAGCGTCAGGACGGGCCGCGCGTCATGATCGAGGTCCCGGTGGACCGCTGGCTCCTGAGGCCCGACAGTCCGGTCTGAGCCGCTGCGACGGCGACGGTGCCAACCCGAGCGGTCGGCCTCTGCGTGGCGTCGATCTACGGCCGTGCCGCCGCACGCACGGGGCACGTTCGGATGGCGTCAGCAGGCAGGTCGGCCACCGACGACGGCCCCGCACCCGCCGGCCGGGCACGCCACGAGGGGCGCCCCTGACGGGACGCCCCTCGGTGCCGTACTGATCGGGAGCAGCCGATCAGCAGTCGTAGTAGAGCTCGAACTCGTGCGGGTGCGGACGCAGCCGGATCGGGTCGACCTCTGCCGAGCGCTTGTAGTCGATCCACGTCTGGATGAGGTCCGGCGTGAAGACGTTGCCGGCGGTCAGCCAGTCGTGGTCGGCCTCGAGGTTGTCGAGAACCTCGGAGAGCGAGCCCGGGACCTGCTGGATGAGGGCGTGCTCCTCGGGGGGCAGCTCGTACAGGTCCTTGTCGACCGGCTCCGGCGGCTCGATGCGGTTCTGGATGCCGTCGAGGCCGGCCATGAGCATGGCCGCGAACGCCAGGTACGGGTTCGACGACGGGTCCGGCACGCGGAACTCGATGCGCTTGGCCTTGGGGTTCGAGCCCGTCACGGGGATGCGGATGCACGCGGAGCGGTTGCGGGCCGAGTAGACCAGGTTGACCGGTGCCTCGAAGCCGGGCACCAGGCGGTGGTAGGAGTTCACCGTCGGGTTGGTGAACGCCAGCAGGGCCGGGGCGTGCTTCAGCAGGCCGCCGATGTACCAGCGCGCCATGTCGGACAGGCCGCCGTAGCCCTTCTCGTCGAAGAACAGCGGCTCGCCGTCCTTCCACAGCGACTGGTGCACGTGCATGCCCGAGCCGTTGTCACCGAACAGCGGCTTCGGCATGAAGGTCGCCGTGCGGCCGTTCTCGTGCGCGACGTTCTTCACGACGTACTTGAACAGCTGCACCTTGTCGGCCGACTTGCCGAGCGTGTCGAAGCGGTAGTTGATCTCCGCCTGGCCGGCGGTGCCGACCTCGTGGTGGGCGCGCTCGACCTGGAAGCCCAGCTCGTCGAGCTGCAGCGAGATCTGGTCGCGCAGGTCGGCGAAGTGGTCGACCGGCGGCACGGGGAAGTAGCCACCCTTGTAGGGCGTCTTGTGCCCGAGGTTGCCACCCTCCTCCTTGCGGCCCGTGTTCCAGGCGCCCTCGATGGAGTCGATGTAGTAGAACGACGCGTCCTGGCGGGTCTGGAACCGGATGTCGTCGAAGATGTAGAACTCGGCCTCGGGCGCGAAGAACGCGGTGTCCGCGATGCCGGTCGACTTCAGGTACGCCTCGGCCTTCGCGGCGACCTGGCGGGGGTCGCGGCTGTACGGCTCGTCCGTGTACGGGTCGACGATGTGGAAGTTGATGTTGAGCGTCTTCTCCGTGCGGAACGGGTCGACGTACGCCGTCGTCAGGTCCGGGATCAGCTTCATGTCCGACTCGTGGATCGCCTGGAAGCCGCGGATCGAGGACCCGTCGAACATCTGGCCGTCGGTGAAGAAGTCCGCGTCGAGCGAGGCGGCGGGCACGTTGAAGTGCTGCATCACGCCCGGCAGGTCGCAGAACCGCACGTCGACGAACTTGACGTCCTCGCTCCTGATGAACGCCAGGACTTCCTCCGGCTTGGTGAACATCCGCTGCTCCTCGGTCGATGGTGCCCGGTCGTCCCGGGCACGAGCGAGGCTAGGAGCGGGGAGTTTCCCTGCCGTGGCCCCGTGGTTTCCGGGAGGTTACGGGGGTCTGTGCCAGGTAACGATCGCACGACACGACGGGTGCGCGGGACGTCCTGGCCGCGCACGTACGCTGGACGCATGGTGACGCGTGACTCGGTCGGCTCCTGGCTCGAGGGCGGCCCCCGCGGCGACGACGACGGCCGTGCGGCGGGCGCCGCGCTCGGTCTGCCGGCGTCCGGCCCGGGGTCGATGGCGCGGCTCGGGCGGCGGCTGGTGGCCCTCGCGATCGACTGGGTCGCGTGCCTGGCCGTGTCCGCCGTGCTGCTGCCCGCGCGCTCCGACGGTGCGTTCCTGCTGCGGGGCGACTCGTTGGGCACCCTGGCCGTCTTCGCGGTCGAGAACCTCGTGCTCGTCGCGACGCTCGGGCACACGCTCGGTCACCGCGTGGCCGGTCTCCAGGTCCGGCGTCTGCTCCGACCGGCCGTCGGGCGCCCGCCCGTGCCGGCACCCGGGGCGCCCGGACCCGTCGCCGCGCTCCTGCGCACGTTCCTGCTGTGCCTGGTGCTGCCCGCCGTCGTCTGGGACGCCGACGGCCGTGGCCTGCACGACCGCGCCGCAGGCACGGTGCTCGTCCGACGCTGAGCCGACCTCGGCCGGTCCGCCGCGCGTCAGCGCCCGCGCATGCCCTTGCGGTCGGGACGTGCGCGCATCGGGTCGATGCCCTTCGGGACGGGCAGCCGCGCGCCGCCCAGCGAGGTCACGCGGCGCAGCACGACGGCCACCTCGTCCTTGGTGAGCTGGCCCTTCAGCTTGGTCACGGTGCGCGGCAGCTTGCGCAGCGGGACCTGACCGTCGCCGTCGCCCACCTGGATGAGGTGGATGGGGGCACCCGACACGACGCGCGCCGTGCGCTTGCGCTCCGCCTCGAGCAGCTTGCCGATGCGGTGCGGGGGGCCCTCGCCGACGAGCACCACGCCCGGCTTGCCGACGCCGCGGAACACGAGGTCCTGCGTGCGGGGGTCGGCCGCCACGGGCTCCTGCGTGAAGGTCCAGCCGCGCCGCAGCGTGCCCAGCGCGGCGAGCGACGCCCCCGGCTGGCCCTCGATGCGGCTGTAGGCGGCGGTCTCGGCGCGCCGCGCGAGGACGAACATGGCGCCCAGGACGGCGAACGGGATGCTGAGGACCAGCACGTACACCGGCTGGCCGATGAGCTGGCCGACCAGGACGCCGACGGCGATGATCCCGACGAGGACGCCGAGCATGATCCACGTCACGGCAGGGTCCGTCTGGCGCGTGATCTGGTACGCCTGCCAGAGCTGGTGGTACCAGCGGGTCTTCTTGACCTTCCCGCTGCCCTTCGCCGTGCTCTCGGGGGGGCTCTGCGGGGACCTGGAGCGCTCGCGTGCCATGACCCGGGAGTCTACCGGCGCGCCGGGGCGCGCACGTCCGGTCCGCCGGTCGGCCCGGCCGCGCTGATCAGGGATCCGGCGGGCTGCTCAGACGAGCGGTGTGCGTGCCAGCAGCGCGGACGCCTCCTGGCGGGCGGTCGTGGCCTCACCGAGGTGCGCGAGCGCTGCCGGGATCTCGCGGCCGCGGCGGCGCATCGCCTGCCCCCACAGCCGGCCCGCGCGGTACGACGAGCGCACCAGCGGCCCGGACATCACCCCGAGGAACCCGATGCGCTCCGCCTCCTGCGAGAGCTCGACGAACTCCTCGGGCCGCACCCACCGGGCCACCGGGTGGTGGCGCACCGAGGGTCGCAGGTACTGGGTGATGGTGATGAGGTCGCAGCCCGCGTCGTGCAGGTCCTGCAGGGCGTCGACGACCTCCTCGGTCGTCTCGCCCATGCCGAGGATGAGGTTGGACTTGGTGACCAGGCCGGCCTCCCGCGCGCGGGTCAGCACGGACAGCGACCGCTCGTAGCGGAACCCGGGGCGGATCTGCTTGAAGATCCGCGGCACGGTCTCGAGGTTGTGCGCCAGCACCTCGGGGCGCGACTCGTTGACGACGTCGAGGAGCTCGGGGGTGGCGTTGAAGTCGGGGATCAGCAGCTCGACGCCCGTGCCGGGGTTGAGCGCGTGGATCTGGCGCACGGTCTCGGCGTACAGCCACGCGCCGCCGTCGGCCAGGTCGTCCCGCGCGACGCCCGTGACCGTCGAGTACTTCAGCCCCATGGCCTGCACGGACTCGGCGACGCGGCGCGGCTCGTCGGTGTCGAGGTCGGCGGGCTTGCCCGTGTCGATCTGGCAGAAGTCGCACCGCCGGGTGCACTGGTCGCCGCCGATGAGGAACGTCGCCTCGCGGTCCTCCCAGCACTCGAAGATGTTGGGGCAGCCCGCCTCCTCACAGACGGTGTGCAGCCCCTCGCGTCGGACGAGGCCCTTGAGCTCGCTGTACTCCGGGCCCGTCGTCGCGCGGGTGCGGATCCACTCCGGCTTCTTCTCGATCGGGGTGGCGGCGTTGCGTGCCTCCACCCGGAGCATCCGGCGTCCCTCGGGTGCGATCGTCACCCCGCCACACTAGCCCGGTGGGCGTGCGACGGTGCTGACCCGGGGTGTGACGGGGACCTCTGTCCCGCGCGGTCCCGGCCAGTCCGGTCCACGCTGGGAGGAGCCACCCGCACCCGCGGGGGGCAGGCGGCCGCGGCGGACCGGCCGAGGGCTGGAGGAGGTGGCGCGATGCGCGTCCTGGTGACGGTGGCGTCGAGGCACGGCGCGACGCGCGAGATGGGCGCGGAGGTCGCGGAGCAGCTGCGCGCCGCGGGGCACGAGGTCGACGAGGTCGAGCCCGACGACGTCGAGCACGTCGACCCCTACGACGCGGTCGTGCTGGGCTCGGCGGTGTACGTGGGTCGCCTGGCGCTCGGGCTGCGGGACCTGGTGGACCGGCAGGCGGGCCAGCTGCGCGAGCGCCCGGTGTGGCTGTTCTGGTCCGGACCGGTCGGGGACCCACCGGTGCCCGAGACCGTGCCGGACGACGTCACCGAGATCGCACGGACGGTCGGTGCGCGCGGCGTCGCGGTGTTCACCGGGCGGCTGGACCGCGCGGGGCTCAACATCTCCGAGCGGGCGCTCGTCGCGCTGACCCGCGCCGACGCGGGCGACTTCCGTGACCTGGACGCGGTGCGCGCGTGGGCGCAGGACGTCGCGCGCGAGCTGCGGCAGATCGCCCGCAGCGCCTGACCCTCAGCCGACCGGGGTGGCCCGGTCGGCCGTCGCTGCCAGCAGGGGGCCGAGGGACTCCTGCAGGTGGGTGACGACCAGGGGCGCAACCTCGGCGATCGTCACGTCGCGCCCGGCCTCTGCGGTCAGGGTGGTGACGTCCGCGTCGTCGATGCCGCACGGGACGATCCGCGCGTACCAGTCGAGGGACGCGGTGCAGTTGAGGGCGAACCCGTGCATGGTCGTGCCGCGGGCCACGCGGACACCGATCGCCGCGACCTTGCGGGCCCGCCGCGGCGCCGGTGAGGTGCCGGGCTCGTCGGCCGGCAGCCACACGCCGCTGCGGCCCTCGACGCGGCCCGCGCTGACACCGACGTCCGCGCAGGTGCGGATCAGCGCCTCCTCGAGGGCGCGGACGTACAGGACGACGTCGACCGGCTCCGCGAGCCGGACGACGGGGTAGCCGACGAGCTGACCGGGCCCGTGCCAGGTGATGCGTCCGCCCCGGTCGACGTCGACCACGGGCGTGCCGTCGACCGGTCGGTCGGAGCGGGCCGTGCGCCTGCCGGCGGTGTAGACCGGCTCGTGCTCGACGAGCAGCAGGGTGTCCTCGTGCTCACCGGCGGCGACCGCCGCGTGCCGCTCGCGCTGGAGGTCCCAGGTCGGGACGTAGGGCTGCAGCCGGGTGCCGAGCTCGAGCGGTTCGACGCGCATGGGCGTCAGGCTATGCCCTCGCAGCGGGCGGCACCCCGGCGGGGGTGCCGTCGGCGGGCCGGTTGCCGGGGCGCGGGTCGGGCAGCACGTCCCACGGGGCGACGACCTCACGCAGCAGGTCGTCCAGGAGCGCCCGGCGCTCGGGCGGCAGGTGTCCCAGGACCGACTCCTGCGCCGGTCCCGGGTCGGCGCACGCCCGCAGCGCGGCCGCGCCGGCGGGGGTGATCGCCACGACGTGGCGGCGCCGGTCCTCCGCGTGCGGACCGCGGGTCACGTACCCGGTGCGGACGAGGCGCGCGACCACGCGGCTCATGGTCTGCTCGGTGACGCCGCAGGCGTCCGCCAGCTCGCGCTGCGACATCGGGGACGCGGTCACGTGGACGAGCACGGGCAGGCTCGCGTGGTTGAGGTCCCACGACGCGAGGTGCGCGTCCCAGGCTCGCTCGATGCGGCGAGCGGTGGCCGACAGCATCCGGCCCACGGGCCAGTGGTCCGCGGGAGGCGGACCCTGCTGCACACTCACGCGTCCTCCGGTTTGCCGAGTCGTTCCTGCGGGCCCATGATACTCAGCATGCTGAGGAATCCAGTGGCCCGGGCAGTGACCGTCGCCGTCGTCCTCGTCGTCTGGCTGGGGCTGGGCGGCGTCGGTGGCGCCGCCCAGGGACGTCTGTCCCAGGTGCAGACGAACGACACCGCGGCGTTCCTGCCGTCGTCGGCGCAGTCCACGCTGGCCGCCGAGGCGTCCCGCGAGTTCGTCGACACGCAGACCCTACCCGGGCTGGTCGTCCTCACCCCGGCCGAGGGGGGTGACGTCACCCCCGAGCAGCTCGCCGCCGCCGCGACCTTCGCCGAGGAGTTCCCCGACGAGCCCGTCGACGGCGGGACATGGGGGGACCACCTCACCGGCCCGGTCGTGCCGGTGCCGTCCGAGGACGGTGAGGCGATCCTCCTCGCGGTCCCGCTGGACGCGGACGACGCCGAGATCCTCGTGGGGGAGGAGTCCCTCAACAACCTGCTGGTCGAGGACCTGCGCGCCGGTCTGGCCGACCGGCTGGGCGCCACGGCGTCGAGCGCGGGCGACCTCGGGCTGGAGGCGTGGGTGACCGGGCCCGCGGGGTTCGTCACCGACCTCGGCACCGCCTTCGCCGGCATCGACGGCCTGCTGCTGCTCGTCGCCCTGGGCGCGGTGCTGCTGATCCTCGTCGTGGTGTACCGCTCGCCGTTCCTGCCGTTCGTCGTCATCTTCACGGCCGTGTTCGCCCTCGCGCTGGCCGGGCTCGTGGTCTACGAGCTCGCCGACGCCGGCGTCCTGGTCCTCAACGGCCAGGCCCAGGGCATCCTGTCGATCCTCGTCGTCGGCGCCGCCGTCGACTACTCGCTGCTGCTGGTCGCCCGGTACCGCGAGGAGCTGCGCCACCAGGAGCACCCGGCCGACGCCATGCGCATCGCGTGGCGCCAGTCGCTCGAGCCGATCGCCGCGAGCGCCGGCACCGTGGTCGCCGGACTGCTCTGCCTGCTGCTGTCCGACCTCGGGTCCAACCGCAGCCTCGGGCCGGTCGCCGCCATCGGCATCGCCGCAGCCCTGCTGGCGGCGCTCACGCTGCTGCCCGCGATCCTGCTCGTGGCCGGTCGCCGGTCCCGTGTGCTCTTCTGGCCCCGCGTGCCGCGGTACGTCGCGGCGGGCAGCGCCGGCCCGGCGACGCACGGCGAGCACGCCACCGACGTGCCTCCAGCGGCCGTCGACGCCGCCGAGGGCGACGGCCTGTGGGCCCGCTGGGCGCGGTTCGTGGCACGCCGGGCGCGTCCCGTCTGGATCATCAGCGCCGCCGTGCTGCTGCTGGCCGCCGCGTTCGTGCCGACGTTCCGCGCGGGCGGCACGAGCCAGACCGACGTGTTCCTCACGCCCGTCGACTCGGTCGCGGGGGAGGAGGTGCTCGCCGAGCACTTCCCCGCCGGAGCGGTGCAGCCGGCCCTGGTCGTGGTGGACGAGAGCGAGCTGGACGCGGTGCTCGAGGCCGCGCAGGGTGTCGAGGGCGTCGAGTCCGCGGCCGCCTACACCGGCGCTCCCGGGGGAGCGCCGGGTGCTGCCGACGCCCCGCCGGTCGTCGTCGACGGCCGGGTGCGGGTCGACGTCGTCACGCAGGCGCCGTCGGACAGCCAGGAGGCCGTCGACACCGTCGCCGACCTGCGCGACGCCGTCGTCGAGGTGGCGCCCGACGCCCTCGTGGGCGGACCCGCCGCCGAGACGCTCGACACCCAGGTGTCGAGCGAGCGGGACCTGCGGGTCATCGTCCCGGTCGTCCTGGTGGTGATCCTGCTCATCCTCATGCTGCTGCTGCGCTCGATCGTGGCCGGGCTGGTCCTCATGGCGGCCAACGTCCTGTCCTTCGCGGCGACGATCGGCATCGCGGCGCTCGTGTTCGACCACGTGCTCGACTGGCCCGACGCGGACCCGGTGGTCCCGCTCTACGGCTTCGTCTTCCTCGTCGCGCTGGGCGTCGACTACTCGATCTTCCTCATGACGCGGGTGCGCGAGGAGTCGCTGCACGTCGGCACGCGCGAGGGCGTCACGCGCGGCCTGGCCGTCACCGGTGGGGTCATCACCTCCGCCGGCCTGGTCCTCGCGACGACGTTCGCGGCGCTGGCGGTCATCCCCCTGCTGTTCCTCGCGCAGCTCGCGTTCATCGTGTCGCTCGGCGTGCTCATCGACACGTTCGTCGTGCGCAGCCTGCTGGTGCCCGGCCTCGTGCACGACCTGGGCCCGCGCACGTGGTGGCCGAGCCGGCTGTCGCGGCGCCCGGAGCACGGCACGCACGCCTCGCTGCGCAGCACGGAGCGGACGAGCGTGTCATGAACCCCTCCTAGAGTGGCGGCATGGAGCCGCTGCGCATCGGGCTGATCGGGTACGGCGCGGCCGGGCGTGGGATCCACGCCCGGCTCGCGCGCGAGACGGGGCAGCAGGTCGTGGCGGTCGTGACCCGGCACCGGGCCGAGCAGGTGGCGGCCGACTGGCCCGGCGCGCGCGTCGTCCCCGACGTCGCGGCGCTGCTGGCCGACGCCGACGACCTCGACCTCGTCGTGGTCGCCAGCCCCACCGGCGACCACGCGGACCACGCGCGCGCCGCGCTCGAGGCGGACGTCGCCGTGCTGGTCGACAAGCCGCTGGCCACGACCCGCGTGCAGGCCAGGTCCCTGGTGCGGCTCGCCGAGCAGCGTGGCGGGCGGCTCACCGTGTTCCAGAACCGGCGCTGGGACCCCGAGCAGCTCACGCTGCGCGCCCTGCTGGCCGACGGGACGCTCGGCCGCGTGCACCGGTTCGAGCGGCGGTGGGAGAGGTACCGCCCCGAGCCGCAGCACCGGTGGAAGGAGGAGGACACCGTGGGCGGCGGGCTCCTGCTCGACCTCGGTGCGCACCTGGTGGACTCGGCCGTGCAGCTCTTCGGCCCCGTGCGCCGCGTGCACGCCGAGCTGCGCGCGCTGACGACCCCGGCGGTCGACGACGTCTTCCTCGCGCTCGAGCACACGCCCGACGCGACCGGGCACCACGTGGTCTCCCACCTGGCGGCCGGCGGCCTGGTGGGCGCACCCGGTCCGCGCACGCGCGTGCTGGGCGAGCGCGGCGCGTACCTGGTGACGAGCTACGAGGGTGAGCCCACGCCGTTCGCCGTGCTCGACGCGGTCCAGGAGGACGGGCGGCGCCCCGGGGAGCCGGTGCACGAGGGCTGGCTCGTCCGCGGCGCCGAGCGGACACCCGTGCCGCGTGCCCCCGGAGGTCACGCCGACCTCTACCGGGCGGTGCAGGCGTGGGTGCTCGCCGGCGGTCCGGTCCCGGTGGACCCGGCCGACGCGGTCGCCACCGCGCGGGTCCTCGACGCGGCTCGCGTCGCCGCCTCGACCGGGGTCGCGCAGCTGCTCGACTGAGCCTGTGGACGACGCCTGCGGGTGGCGGGACCGGCGGTGTTCGATGGCGCCGTGGACACCGCCGCACCCCCGCCGGACGACGTCACCCGCCTGCTGCAGGCGCACGGGACCCGTGCGGCCGGCGCGGTGGGCACGGACGGGGCCTGGTGGGTGGCGCGCCCGGTGGCCGACGACGGGGCCTGGCTCGCGGTGCAGGTGGCCGACGTGCCCGTCGACGCCACGCTCGCCGCGCGGGCGCGCGCGCTCACCGGCCTGCACCATCCCCACCTCGCCCGGGTCGTGGCGGTGGAGCCGCTCGGGCCGGGACGGGTGGCACTGGTCTGCGCCCACGTGCCCGGGCCGACGCTCACCGCCGTCCGCGCCGCGCGGCACCCCCTGACCGACGGTGAGGTCGTGACCGTCGCCGTGCCCGTGGCCCAGGCGCTCGCCCACCTGCACGGAGCCGGGATCGCGCACGGTGCCGTGGGCGCCGACCGCATCGTGCTCGGCCCGGGCGGGATGCCCGTGCTCGTCGACCTGCGTGCCGCGCTGCGCGGCGACGGTACGGCCACGGGCGACGTGCACCGCCTCCTCGCGACGCTGCTGGGGGTCATGCCGCCGATCGACGCGCACCTGGCGGCGGGGCTGCCCGAGGAGGTACGGCTGCGCGACGCGCTCGAGGCGCTGCTGCGCACGGGCGCCGGACCGGACGAGGTCGTCGACACCGTCTTCGCCCTGGCGGCGCCCGAACCGGTGCACCTGCCGGACGAGCCGCTGCGCGACGGCCCGGGCGCCGGGGACGACGGCTCCCGCCGACCGCCGGACGAGGAACCGGTGCGCCGTCTGCGGCAGGGCCGTCGCCCGCGACGCCGCCCGTCCGTCGCAGCGGTCGCGACCGCGGCGGGCCTCCTGGTCCTGGGGGCGGCGGTCGTCCTCGGGCGGGGCGTCCTGTCGGGGGTGGCCGCGCCGGCGGTGGAGTCACCGGGTCAGGTGGTGCGTGCGACGGCGGCGTCACGGGACGCCGCCGCCGACCGCGAGGACCCCGCGGGGGCCGCGGCCGCGCTCACCCGGTGGCGCGGGGCCGCGCTCGCGGCCGCCGACCCGGCGGCGCTCACGACGGTCGCGGCGGACGGCTCACCGGCCCTGGCCGCCGACCGGGAGCTGGTCGACCGGCTCGCCGGCGCCCGCAGCGACGGCCTGGTGGTGGACGTGGTCGCGACCGCGGTCACGGGGACGACGCCGGACGGTGACGCGACCGTCGTGGTCACGTCGGCCGTGGGCGCCCACACGCGGGTGACCCCGGACGGGCAGCGTGCCGAGGTCGCGGCGACCGCGCCGCGCACCGTCGAGCTGGTGCTGCGGTGGACCGCGCAGGGGTGGCGCGTGTGGGACGTCAGGGAGCCGGCCGCCGCGACGCCCTGAGCCACCGCGCCACGTCGACCGGCGTGGCGTGGCGCGGGACGAAGCCCGTCGACGCCAGCACGGTCGGCTCCGCGCGGATGGAACCGAGCACCTCGGAGGAGAAGTCACCCAGCGCGACGCGCAGGACCGGGGCGGGCACCGGCAGGGTCACCGGCGCGCCCCACGCGCGCCGCAGGGCCCCGACCAGGTCGACGTGCCGGTCGGCGGACGCGACCAGGTTGGCCGGACCCTGCACGTCGGTCGTGAGCAGGTGAGCGATGGCGCGCACCTCGTCGAGCAGGCTGATCCAGCTCCAGAACTGCTGCCCGGACCCGAGTCGGGTGGCCACACCGGCACGCAGGGGGAGGAGCAGCGGCGCGGCCGCGCCGCCGTGCGCGGCCAGGACGATGCCCGTCCGCAGGTGCACCACCCGGATCCCGGCCGCCTGCGCGGGCACGGTCGCCGCCTCCCAGCGGCGGACCACCCCGGCGAAGAACGTGTCGCCCAGCGGCTCGTCCTCGGACAGCGGCGTGTCGCCGCGGTCGCCGTAGGCCCCGATGCCCGAGGCCTGCAGCAGCACCCGGGGCGCACGCCCGTCGTCGGCGTCCGCGAGGTCCGCGAGCGTGCGCGCGAGCAGGCCTGCGGTCTGCACCCGGGAGGAGAGCACGGCCTGCTTGCGTGCGGGCGTCAGCGGGCGCGAGGCGACGGGCACGCCGGCGAGGTCGACCACCGCGTCGCTCGCCGCCACGGCCGCGGTGTCGACGGCACCGGCCGCCGGGTCCCAGGACGCCTCGTCCGGACCGCGGGACGCGCGCCGCACCAGCCGGACGACGTCGTGGCCGGACTCGCGCAGGTGCTGCACGAGGGCGGTTCCGACCAGGCCGGACGAGCCGGCGACGAGGACGCGCATGCGGCTCACCCTAGTCAGGGGCCACCGTCACGCCACCGCCACGCGCGCCGCAGCCGTGGCGTCCCCCGCACGCGCCGCGGGGCCGCCCACCGGCTGGTGGACGGCCCCGCGAGGGAGTGCGTGTGCGTCAGAGACCGAGCTCGGACTCGAACGCGCCCTCCTCGAGACGGTTCTTCACCGCGGTGAGGTAGCGCGACGCGTCGGCGCCGTCCACCAGGCGGTGGTCGTACGACAGGCACAGGTAGCACATCGAGCGGATCGCGATGACCTCCTCGCCGTCCGGGCCCTTGACGACGACCGGGCGCTTGACGATCGCGCCGGTGCCGAGGATGGCCGACGTGCCGCCGGGAACGATCGGCGTGTCGATGATCGCCCCGCCCGAGCCGGTGTTCGTCACCGTGAAGGTGGCGCCCGACAGCTCGTCCGGCGTGACCTTGTTGGACCGGGTGCGGCCCGCGAGGTCGTTGATCTTGCGGGCGATGCCGGCGAGGTTGAGGTCGCCCGCGTCGCGGATGACCGGCACGAGCAGCCCGCGCTCCGTGTCGACCGCGATGCCGACGTTCTCCTGGCCGTGGTACGTGATGGTCTTGTCCTCGAGGATGCCGTTGACCTTGGGGTAGGTCTTCAGCGCCTCGACCGCGGCCTGCACGAAGAACGGCAGGAACGTGAGGTTGACACCCTCGCGCGCCTTGAAGTCCTCCTTGGCCCGTGCCCGGAGCTTGGCGATCCGGGTGACGTCGACCTCCACGACGGTGGTGAGCTGCGCCTGCGTGTGCAGGGCCTCGACCATGCGCTCGGCGATGATCTGCCGCAGCCGGCTCGCCTTCTCGGTCGTGCCGCGCAGCGGCGAGACCTGGGCGGGCGCGGCCGCCTTGGCGGGAGCGGGTGCTGCGGCGGCCGGTGCCGGCGCCGCCTTCGCGGCCTCGGCGGCCTTGCGGGCCTCCTCGGCCTTGGCGGCCGCCTCGAGGACGTCCTCCTTGCGGATGCGCCCGCCGACGCCCGTGCCCGTGAGGGTCGCGACGTCGACGCCCTTCTCGCCCGCGAGCTTGCGGACGAGCGGGGTCAGGTACGAGCCGCCCGCGGTGGGCTGCGGCGCGGACTGCTGCGCGGACTGCGCGGTCGGCTGCGCGGCGGCGGCCTCCTGCGCGGCCGGCGCAGGCTGCTGCGCGGCCGGTGCCTGCTCGGCCTCCGGCGCAGGGGCCTCGTGCCCGGCCGGCTGCGCGGCGGGCGTCTGCTCCTGCGCGGGCTGCTCCGGTGCCGACGGCTGCTCGGGTGCGGCGGCGGGCGCGGCGTCGCCGGATCCGACGACCGCCAGGACGGCGCCGACCTCGACCGTCTCGTCCTCCTGCACGCGGATCTCCTGCAGCGTGCCAGCGACCGGCGAGGGGATCTCGGTGTCGACCTTGTCGGTCGAGATCTCGAGCAGCGGCTCGTCGACCTCGACGCTGTCGCCGACGTTCTTCAGCCAGCGGGTGACGGTGCCCTCGGTGACGGACTCACCCAGCGGCGGGAGGGTGACCTCCTGGCCACCACCGCCACCGTTGCCACCGGCCGAGGGCGCCGGGGCGTCCTCGTGCTCCTCGACGGGCTGCTGCGCAGGCTGCTGCTCGGCGGCCGGCTCCTCGGCGGGAGCCTGCTGCTCGGCGGCCGGCTCCGCCGGCTGCTCCTGGGCGGGGGCGTCCTGCTCGGCGGAGCCGGAGTCGCCGCCCTGGCCGGAGCCGATGACGGCGAGCGACGCGCCGACCTCGACGGTCTCGTCCTCCTGGACGAGGATCTGCTCGAGCACGCCGGCGAACGGCGAGGGGATCTCGGTGTCGACCTTGTCGGTCGAGATCTCGAGCAGGGGCTCGTCGACCTCGACGGTGTCGCCGACGTTCTTCAGCCAGCGGGTGACGGTGCCCTCGGTGACGGACTCACCGAGCGCGGGAAGCTGCACGTTGTCGGACATGACCGCTCGTGTCTCCTTGGGTCCTGGGGTCAGTTGTGGGCGTGCAGCGGCTTGCCGGCGAGCGCGAGGAACGCCTCACCGAGAGCCTCGTTCTGCGTGGGGTGCGCGTGGACCAGCTGGGCGACGTCCTCCGGGTAGGCCTCCCAGTTGACGATCAGCTGACCCTCGCCGATGAGCTCGCCGACGCGCGCACCGATCATGTGCACACCGACGACCGGCCCGTCCTTCTTGCGGACGAGCTTGATGAAGCCCTGGGTGGCGAGGATCTGGCTCTTGCCGTTGCCGCCCAGGTTGTACTCGAGGACGTCGACGCCGTCGTCGCCGTAGAGCTCCTTGGCACGCTTCTCCGTGACGCCGACCGAGCCGACCTCCGGGTCGGAGTACGTCACGCGCGGGATGCCGGACTCGTCGATGAGCGGCGGGTTGAGGCCCGCGATCTGCTCGGCGACGAAGATGCCCTGCTGGAAGCCGCGGTGCGCGAGCTGCAGGCCGGGGACGATGTCGCCGACCGCGTAGATGTTCGCGACGCCGGTGTGCAGGCGCTCGTCGGTGATGACGAAGCCGCGGTCGAGCGTGATGCCCTGCTCCTCGTAGCCCAGGCCGCCGGTGTTCGGGCCGCGGCCCACCGCGACGAGCAGCACGTCGGCGTCGAAGGTCTTGCCGTCCTCCAGCGAGACGTGCACGCCGTTGTCGTCCTGCGTGACGCCCGAGAACCGGACGCCGAGGTTGAACTTGATGCCGCGCTTGCGGAACGCGCGCTCGAACGCCTTGGAGATCGCCTCGTCCTCGTTCGGGACCAGGTGGGGGAGCGCCTCGATGATCGTGACGTCGGCACCGAACGACTTCCAGACGCTCGCGAACTCGGAGCCGATGACGCCGCCGCCGAGGATGATCGCGGAGCGCGGCACCCAGTCGAGCGTCAGCGCCTGGTCGGAGGTGATGACCCGGCCGCCGATCTCCAGACCGGGCAGCGAGCGCGCGTACGAGCCGGTGCCGAGCACGATGTGCTCACCGGTCAGCGTGCGGTCGCCCACCTGGACGGTGTTCGGGCCGGTGAGCTTGCCGTAGCCCTCGACGACCTCGATCTTGCGGGACTTGATGAGACCCTGCAGGCCCTTGTAGAGCCGGCCGATCACGTTGTCCTTGTAGGTGTTCACGCCAGCCATGTCGATGCGCTCGAGCGTGCTGTGCACCCCGAACTGCGCGCCCTCGCGGGCGTTGTCGGCGAGCTCGGCCGCGTGCAGGAGCGCCTTGGTCGGGATGCACCCGCGGTGCAGGCAGGTGCCACCCACCTTGTCGGCCTCGACCAGGGCCACGGTCTTGCCGAGCTCGGCGGCGCGCAGCGCGGCTGCGTAGCCGCCACTGCCTCCGCCCAGGACGACGATGTCGAAAGCGGTGCCGTTGTCGGCCACGTGCGCACTCCTCGGAGGGTCTGGGATCTGCTGCGGCCCCATCTTGTCATCCCGTCCACTCCGCGACGAACCGTCTACCACAAGTGCGGGTGTGAGCCCCACGACAGACGTCCCATGACCTGCGGCGTCGTGGCGGACGAGGACGCACGATCCGGCGCCGCGCCACCCAGGCCGTGTGCAGGCTGCATCGGTAGGGTGCGCGCATGGGTCTCTTCTCCCGACGACGGTCGGCGCGCGCGGAGTCGTCGACGGACGTGCCGGCCGGCCGCAGCGCACGCGCCGAGACCCTCGCGTACCTGCGCGAGTTCGTCGCGACGCGCGTCGGGGTCGAGGCGTACGTCGAGCCGCGGACCAACGTCACGCCCACGACGCTCATGCTCGTGGCGACCGACGGGGAGTGGACGCGCCGCAAGGTGCCCGACGAGCGGACGGCCGCCGCGCTCGCACGTGACCTGCAGATCCCGGTCTACGACGTCCAGCGGACCGGGTACCCGCAGCGGGTCCGGGACTGGAACTCCCGGCAGCGCATCGAGCGCCGACGCCGCGCCACCGAGCGCGGCTGACGCAGCCGCCCGCCGGGGGTCGAGGGCTGCGGCCCGCCGTGCGGGTCGGACCGCAGCGCCCCGGCCGTCGGTCAGGAGGCGCGCTGCTCCAGCAGCCGCAGCAGCGTGCGGACACCCACGCCGGTCCCGCCGACGGGGGTGTAGCCGAACGGGGTGCGCTCGTTGAACGCCGGGCCGGCCACGTCGAGGTGCGCCCACGGGGTCGTCCCGACGAACTCCTGCAGGAAGATCCCGGCCGTCAGCATGCCGCCGAACCGGTCCCCGATGTTCGCCAGGTCCGCGACCTTCGACTTCAGGCCCGCGCGCAGGTCGGCCGGCAGCGGCATCGGCCAGAACTGCTCGCCCGCGCCGTGCGCGGCGTCGACCAGCTCGGCGCGCGCCTCGTCCGTGCCCATCACCGCGGACACGCGGTGGCCGAGGGCGACCATCTGCGCACCGGTGAGCGTGGCGATGTCGACGACGAGGTCGGGCTTCTCCTCGACCGCCGCCACCAGGCCGTCGGCCATCACGAGCCGGCCCTCGGCGTCGGTGTTGAGGACCTCGACGGTCTTGCCGCCACGGATCGTCACGACGTCCGAGGGGCGCTGGGCCGTGCCCGACGGCATGTTCTCGGCCAGGCAGAGCCAGCCGGTGACCGCCACCGGCAGGCCCAGGCGCGCAGCCGCGACGACCGTGTGCAGCACGGCGGCCGCACCGGCCATGTCCGACTTCATCGCCTCCATGCCGGCCGCGGGCTTGATCGAGATGCCGCCGGAGTCGAACGTGATGCCCTTGCCGACCAGGGCGACGTGACCCGACGCCTTGGACGGGGAGTACGCGACCTTGACGAGCCGCGGCGGACGCGCCGAGCCCTGCCCGACGCCGACCAGGCCGCCGTAGCCGCCGGCGGCGAGCGCCTTCTCGTCGAGGACCGTGATCTTGAGCGACCGGGTGCCGGCCGCCTTGACCGCCGCCTTGGCGAGGTCCGCGAACGCGGCGGGGTACAGGTCGTTGGGAGCCGTGTTGACCAGGTCGCGCGTGCCGTGCACGGCCTCCGCGAGCACCTCGGCCCGCGCCAGCGCGGCCTTGGCCGCCTTGTCCTTCACCGCGGGCGTGACGAGCTCGATGCGCCCGACCGGGGCGTCCTGCGCGTGGTAGCGGGCGAACCCGTAGGCGCCGAGCAGGGCGCCCTCGGCCACGGCGGCCACCGCGTCGGCGTCCTGCGCGGGCAGCGCGAGCGCCACCGAGTCCAGGCCGGTGAGCTCGCGGGTCGCGGCACCGGCCGCGCGGCGCAGCAGCTCCGCACCCGCCGGCGTGCCGGCGTCGGTCGGGCCGTCGCCCAGGCCGGTCACGACCAGCATGGCCGCGCGCAGCCCGGTGCCGGGGAGCCGGCGCACCTCGTCGACCGCTCCGGTGATGCCGAGGCGTGCACCGTCCTGCGTGATCTGGCGCGTCAGCTCGGCGGGGAGCCAGTCGGCGGCGACGGGGACGACGGACGTGCCCTGGGCCTGGACACCCACGACGACGGCGTCGACGTCGAGCTCGGCGGGGGAGGAGGAGGTCAGCGAGATCACGTACCCGATGGTAGCCGCGCCCGGACCGGGTCCCGGCGGACGTGCGGCCCGGTCGGCGGTGCGCGGTAGGTTGTGGCACCGTGTTCCTCCCTCTCGCGCTGCTCGTCGCCGCCCTCTGCCTCGCACTGGCCGGATGGGCCGGGTGGTTCGTCGTGGCCGACCGTCCGGTCGTCCTGCGGCAGCTCTGGGGCGGCGCCGTCGTCGAGGGTGTGCTGGTGCTGCAGGGCGTCGTCCTCGCGGTCGTGCAGGCGACGGGTGACCAGGACGTCGACGGCGTGCTGCTGTGGGGCTACGTCGTGACGCAGCTGGTCGTGCTTCCCGTGGCCGCCGCCTGGGCGTTCGCCGAGCGCACCCGGTGGAGCTCGGTCGTCCTGCTCGTCGCCGTGCTGACGGTCGCGTTCCTCGAGCTGCGTCTGCTGCAGATCTGGGCGGCCTGACGTGACCGGGTCGGGCCGCACCGCACCGGGTGCCACGCCGTCGCACCGCGCGACCGGGACCGGCGGCGGGCGACTGCTCGTCGCGGTCTACGGCGTGCTCGCGATCGCGGCGACGGCGCGCGGCCTCTACCAGGTCGGCACCAAGCTCGACGAGGCGCCCGTCGCGTACGTGCTGTCGCTGGCCGCCGGCATCGTCTACGTCGTGGCGACCGTCGCGCTGGCGCGCGACCGGCGGGCCACCGCCTGGGTCGCGGTCGTGTTCGAGCTGGTCGGCGTGCTCACCGTGGGGACGCTGTCCGTGGTCGACGTCGGCGACTTCCCGGACGAGACGGTCTGGTCGCGGTTCGGCGCGGGGTACGGCTACGTCCCGCTGGTGCTGCCGTTCGTCGGGCTGTGGTGGCTGCGGCGCACCGGGGACCGCGGCGCCGCCGTGGACGGCCGGACCCCGAGCGACCCGCCGGCCGTAGGGTGATCGGCGTGTACCGGCTCCTGTTCGACCTGGTCTTCCGTCGCATGGACCCCGAGCGGGCGCACGAGCTGGCGTTCGCGCTGATCGGCGCCGTGGGGCGGGTGCCGGGGCTGCGGTCCCTCGTGTCGCGGGCACTGCGGGTGCCCCGCGGCGGCGCGGGCGCCGTGCGCGTCTGGGGACGCACCCTGCCCGGCCGGTTCGGCCTGGCGGCGGGCTTCGACAAGAACGCCCGCGCGGTCGAGGGCCTGGCGATGCTCGGCTACTCCTTCGTGGAGATCGGCACCGTCACCGCGGAGCCGCAGCCCGGCAACGAGAAGCCGCGACTGTGGCGGGTCCTCGACCAGCGAGCGCTGCGCAACCGCATGGGCTTCAACAACGAGGGGTCGGCAGCGGTCGCCGCACGGCTGCGCCGGCTGCGGGCCACACCGCACGGCCGCTCGCTCGTCGTCGGGGTCAACATCGGCAAGACGAAGGTGACCCCGGCGGCCGAGGCGCCCGCCGACTACGCGACCAGCGCCGGACGCCTGGCCCCGTACGCCGACTACCTCGTGGTCAACGTGTCGTCGCCCAACACCCCGGGCCTGCGCGACCTGCAGGCCGTCGAGTCGCTACGGCCCGTGCTCACCGCGACGCGCGTCGCCGCCGACGAGGCGACCGTGCGGGCCGGGCGCCCCGTCGTCCCCGTGCTGGTGAAGATCGCGCCGGACCTGTCCGACGCCGACGTCGACGCGGTCGCCGAGCTGGTGGCCGAGCTCGGCCTGGACGGTGTCGTCGCGGTCAACACCACCGTCGGGCACACCCTCGGCCCGGGTGGGCTCTCCGGTCCGCCGCTGCTCGCCCGTGGGCTCGACGTCGTCGCACGGCTGCGCACGCGGCTGGGCGAGGAGGCCGTCATCATCGGCGTCGGGGGCATCGCCTCGCCCGCCGACGCGCGCGAGTACCTGGCGGTGGGGGCCACGCTCGTGCAGGCCTACACGGCGTTCGTCTACGAGGGACCGGCCTTCCCCGCGCGCGTCTCGCGCGCGCTCGCGGACGACGCCCGCCGCGGAGGTGCGCGGTGAGCCTGGTACGCGCCCGCTGGCAGTGGCGGCTCGAGGACGCGGGTGGCCTGACCGTCGACCGGCCCGGCAGCCCGGTGTTCCTCGCGCGGTTCGAGGCGGAGCAGTGGCTGGGCGAGCACTGGCGCGCCCTGGCCGGTCAGGGTGTCCGTCGCGTCGTGCTGCAGCTCGGCGAGGACGACGTGCCGCCGGTCATCGAGCTGCCCGCCGGCTGACGGTCACACCAGCGTCGGCTGACCCCCTGCCACGCGCGCCGACGTCCGGGTGCCCAGGGCCGCCCAGGCCGCGGCCAGGCCGTCGACCGCGCGGCGCAGGGTGGCGGCGTCCTGCGAGAACGGCACGCGCAGGCGGTCCTCGAAGGTGCCGTCCACGCCGAACGCCGGACCGGGCGCGACGCGCACGCCGTGGCCGTGGGCCAGTGCGGCGAGCGCCGTCGAGACCGGGGCCCCCAGGTCGACCCACGTGGACAGCCCGCCGTGCGGGACCGCCACCTGCCAGTCGGGCAGGTCACGCGCGAGCATGCCCAGCAGGGCGTCGCGCTGGGCGCGGACCGTCGCGCGCCGCTCCGCGAGGATCTCGTCGGCCCGGTCCAGCAGCCGCAGGGTCACCAGCTGGTCGAGCACCGACGTGCAGAGGTCCACGTGCGCACGGCGCTGTCCCAGTGCGGCGACCACGTCCGGGTGCGCCCTGACCCACCCGACCCGCAGACCACCCCAGAACGACTTCGACGCGGATCCCACGCACACGACGTACCGGTCGACACCCCCGCCGCCCGCGAACGGGGCGGGGTCCGCGCCGTCGAGCGTGAGGTCCGTGAGCGTCTCGTCGCCGACCACCACCGTCCGGGTGCGGCGGGCCAGGTCGCGCACGCGCTCACGGTCCTGGTCCGGCAGCGACGTGCCCGTCGGGTTGTGGTGGTCGGGGACCAGGTAGACGAGGCGTGGCGAGGCCTGGCGCAGGGTGGAGGCGAGCAGGTCCAGGTCGGTGCCCTGCGTCGTCACGGGCACGGGGACGGGACGTGCGCCGACGGCCCGGACCGCGTCGACCGCGTGCGGGTAGGTGGGGTGCTCGACCACGACCCGGTCGCCGGTGCCCGCGAACGTGCCGGCGAGCAGGTGGATCGCCTGCTGACCGCCCGTGGTGACCAGGACCTGGTCCGGGGTGGTGCGCACGCCGCGGCGCGTGTACCGCTCCGCGATCGCTGCCCGCAGGTCGGGCAGGCCGAGCGGCAGGTACCCGGCGCGGGCGGTGTACCGGGGCAGGGCGTCGAGTGCGGCCGCGCACGCGGCCGCGAGCTGCGGGGGTGCGGGCGGGGCCGCGGCGGACAGGTCGACGAGCTCGTCGTCCACGGTGCCCAGACGGGCCGGAGCCCGGTCGCCCGCGTGGTCCGGCAGCGTCGTGACCGTGCCGGACCCGCGCCGGCTGACGAGGAAGCCCTCGTCGCGCAGCAGGTCGTAGGCCGCCGTGACGGTGGTCCGCGACACCCCGAGCGCCTCGGCCACCTCCCGCTCGCCGGGCAGCCGTGTGGCCAGCGGCAGCGTCCCGGAGCGGGTCAGGCCGCGCAGCGCGTCGGCGAGCGCCTGGTAGGCCGGGCCGTGGTGGTGCCACGAGCCGAGGAGGGTGCGCAGGCGGGCGCCGTTCACGCGGCGGTCGGCCGTCGGGGGCATGTGGCCACTCTTGCCGAAGTGGCACTGGAGGACAAGGCCACCGGCACGCCACGGTAGGGGCCATGTCGCTCCCGGTCGTGCTCCTGGCGTCGCTCGCCGTCGTCGCGCTCGGCGCCCTCCTCGTGCGCACCGTGCGCCGCGACGGCCTGGGGCACCGACCGCCGCCGCCGTCGCGGCACGACGACACCGCGGCACCTGGGCGGACGCTGCCCTGAGCGGTCCGCCGGACGGTAGCCTGCGGCCAGGTCGACGAGGGTGCCGGAGGAGGACGATGTACGCGGTCGGTGCGGTGGTGGACGGCTTCGAGCTGACCGGCTCGGGGGAGTGGGTGCGGCTCTCGCCGACGGCCGGCTCGCCCTACCGCCTCGGTGACGTCGTGGACGGGCACATGCTCGACGCGGACCTCACGTGGGTGGCGCTGCGGCGCGATCCCTCACCGCCGTACGCCGCGGGCGACGTGGTCGACGAGCACGTCCTCACGCCGGACGGCGAGTGGGTGCCGCTCGCGGAGCGGGTGCGCGCCCGTGCCGCCTCCGCGTCGGCACGGCGGGGTGCCGGACGCCCGGCGACCGGCGCCGGTGCCGGACCGTCCACCGCGGAGCGGACCACGTCGGAGCGCCCCACCCCGGAGCGGTCGGCGGCCGAGCGGTCCGCGCAGCGGGCGACCGAGCGCCGGCTCGCCACGGAGCGCGCCGCCGCGGAGCGCCGCGCGGTCGCCCACGAGGCGTCCGCGGACCGGCGGGCGGTCGAGCACCGGGCGGCCGACGCCCGGGACGCGGCGAGCCGTGCCGCCGAGCGCACGGCGGCGCAGGCCGCGGCGTCCGCGCCGGCGCAGCGCACCTACCGGGTCGGCGACGTGGTCAACGGGCACGTGCTGCTGCCGGACCACCGCTGGGTGCCGGTGCCCACCGGCTCGGGCCTGCCCTCGTCGGTGCAGCGCCACGGCGGGCAGCCGACCGAGCGGCAGCCCTCGGCTCGCCCCTCGTCCGCCACGGCGGGCGACCCGGCGGCGCCCCGCCGCAGCGGGGTGCCGCCCGTGGTGCCGCTGGCCGTCCTCGGCTTCGTCGTGCTCCAGGTGGTCCGGGCCTGCGGCTGACGGCCCGGCCCGGCCCGTCAGGCCGGGCGCTGCCCGTGCTTGACGAGCGGCTTCGGCAGCCGCGACGGACGCACCTGGAACGCACGGAGGACCGCGTACATGGTCAGACCGCGCGGGAGCTTGTCCTCGCCGAACTTCGCGACGAGGCGCTTCTTCAGCCCGCGCCACATCAGCCAGGCGTCGACCATCGACGCGATGATGTAGACGTACAGCAGCAGCAGCGTCGCGAAGGCGACCACGGGCGCGTTGCGCGCGGTGACGAACTGCAGGACCAGGAACACCGCCGCGAGCGGCAGGAAGAACTCGCCGAGGTTCCAGCGCGAGTCCACGCTGTCGCGCACGTAGCGGCGCACCGGTCCGCGGTCTCGCAGGGGCATGTGCCGCTCGTCGCCCGTGCGCATGGCCTGGTACTCCAGGTCGCGCAGCGCCCGGTTCCGGGCACGCGCCTCGCGTGCGGCGGCCCGGCGGTCCGTCGGGACGAGGGGTCGCTTGTTGCGCGCCTCCGCCTCCTTGCGCTTGGGCGTGGGGCGGCCCTTGCCCGTGGGCTCCGGCTGCGGCGGCTCGTCGACGAGGGGCGCGTCGACCGTCGGCGGGGGGTCCTGCTTGCGTCCGAACACCCTCCCAGGGTAGTCGAGTAGCGTCGGACGACGTGACCACCATCGACCCCGTCCCCACCCCGACCGACGACCGCGTCGCCGTGCTCCGGGCGCGCGTCGCCGAGCAGTTCGCCGGCGTCCGCGCGGACCTCGAGGCCCTCGTGCGCATCCCGAGCGTCTCGAACACCGAGTTCGACCGGGCGCACGTCGAGGCCTCCGCCGCCGCTGTCGCCCAGCTGCTCTCCGACGCGGGCATGCCCGAGGTCCAGGTGCTGCGCGTCACGGGCGCCGACGGCACGCCGGGGGCCCCCGCGGTGGTGGCGCGCCGACCGGCCCCGGACGGCGCCCCGACCGTGCTGCTCTACGCCCATCACGACGTGCAGCCGCCCGGTGACGACCGCCACTGGTCGTCCGCGCCCTTCGAGCCCACCCAGCGCGGCGAGCGCCTGTACGGCCGCGGCGCGGCGGACGACAAGGCGGGCGTCGTGGCCCACGTCGGTGCGCTGCGCGCACTCGGTGACGAGCTCGGCGTCGGCGTGACGGTCTTCGTCGAGGGCGAGGAGGAGATCGGCTCCCCGACGTTCGTCGACTTCCTGCACACCTACCGTGACCTGCTCGCCGCGGACGTCATGGTCGTGGCGGACTCCTCCAACTGGAAGGTGGGCGTGCCCGGCCTGACCACGTCCCTGCGGGGTCTGGTCGACCTGGTCGTCGACGTCGAGGTGCTGTCCCACGCGGTCCACTCCGGCATGTTCGGCGGCCCGGTGCTCGACGCCCCGACGCTGCTGGCCCGCCTGATCGCGACCCTGCACGACGAGCACGGGGACGTCGCGGTCGCGGGACTGGTCCACGCCGACGACCCGACGGTCGACTACGACGAGGCCGAGCTGCGCGCCGACGCGGGCGTGCTGCCCGGCGTCCGGCTGGCCGGCACCGGCCCGCTGACCGCGCGGCTGTGGACGCGGCCGGCCATCGGCGTCATCGGACTGGACGCCCCGCGCGTCGCGTCCGCCTCGAACACCATCACGCCGCGCGCGTCCGCGATGATCTCGGTCCGGCTCGCACCGGGGCAGGACCCCGCCGCGGCCATGGCGGCCATGCGCGAGCACCTCCTGGCGCACGCGCCGTTCGGTGCGCGGGTCACCGTGCACGAGGGGGAGCAGGGGAGGCCGTTCCGGTCCCCGGCCGACTCCGCGGGCATGCAGGCCGCCCGGTGGGCGATGCGCACCGCGTGGGGCACGGCGCCGGTCGACATCGGCGTCGGCGGGTCCATCCCGTTCATCAGCGACCTGCTCGACGTCTACCCCGACGCGACCATCCTCGTGACGGGCGTCGAGGACCCCGACTCGCGTGCGCACGGTGCCGACGAGTCGGTGCACCTGGGCGAGCTCGAGCGGGTCGTCCTCGCCGAGGCGCTCCTGCTGGAGGTGCTCGCACCGACGGCATGACCTCCGCACGCCGGCCCGCCCGCCGCGGCGGCGGGCCGGCGGCTCAGCGGTGGGCGACGTCGACGGCGCGCGCCCAGGCGGCGACGTCCTCGGGCAGTGCAGGGCTCTCGCGCAGCCCGGCGTCGATGGCGGCGATCACGTCGGCCGGCGCGATGCGGTCACCCGCGCGTGACAGGAAGCGCCCGGCGACCCAGCCGCGGGCCACGAGAAGCCCGTCGCGCTCGACCACCTGCTCCAGGTAGACCACGCGGCCGTCCCACCCGAGAAGGCGCGTCGTCACCGTGAAGCGCTGCCCGAGGGTCAGCGAGCGGCGGTACTTCACGGTCGACGCGGCGACGACCGGGTACCACCCGCGGGCCGACAGCCGGCCGAAGGCGCCGAGGTCGGCCAGGTAGTTCGACCGGCCCAGGTCCATGTACTGCAGGTACACCCCGTTGTTCACGTGGCGGTACAGGTCCAGGTCGCCCGGGCGCACGCGCAGGCGCGTGACGGACGGGGCGAGCGGGTCGAAGCCGGGCAGGGCGCGCCGGGGGCGCAGGGTGGCGAGCGTCAGCTGCAGCATCCGGGACACGGCGCCGAGGCTACCGGCGGGTACGCGTGCTGTGTCTCAGGGCGCCACGGCGGGGTGGCCGCGACGACCGGGAAGCCGGACGACCGGCCGGCGTCAGTGGCCGGGCAGCGCCAGCATCTGGTCGAGGGCCGCACGCGCCCACCGCGCGTCCTGCTCGCCGACGACGATGCGGTGCGGGACGCGTCCGGCGACCAGCTCCTCGAGCGTCCACACCAGGTGCGGCAGGTCGATCCGGTTCATGGTGGAGCAGAAGCAGACCGTCGAGTCGAGGTAGTGCACCGAGAGCTCGGGGTGCTGCCGCGCCAGCCGACGCACCAGGTTGAGCTCGGTGCCGATCGCCCACGACGAGCCGGGCTCGGCGGCGTCGAGGGCCTTGATGATGTACTCGGTCGAGCCGACCATGTCGGCCGCCGTGACGACCTCGTGCGTGCACTCGGGGTGGACGAGCACGGTGACGCCGGGGACGGCGGCACGCACGTCCGCGACGTTGCGCGCCGAGAAGCGGCCGTGCACCGAGCAGTGGCCGCGCCACAGGATCATCCGGGCGTCGCGCAGCTGCTCGGCCGTCAGGCCTCCGCCCGGCCGCCGCGGGTCGTAGACCACGCAGTCGTCGAGCGACAGGCCGAGCTGCGTGACGGCCGTGTTGCGCCCCAGGTGCTGGTCGGGCATGAAGAGGACCTTGCCGCGCCCCGCCAGGCCACCCACCCGGTCGAACGCCCAGCGCAGCGCCACGTGCGCGTTGGAGGACGTGCACACCGTCCCGCCGTGGCGGCCGGTGAACGCCTTGATGGCCGCGGTCGAGTTCATGTACGTCACGGGCACCGTGTCCTGCGCGACCCCCGCGTCGACGAGCACGTCCCACGCGTCCTCGACCTGGTCGACGGCCGCCATGTCCGCCATCGAGCAGCCCGCCGCCAGGTCCGGCAGCACGACCTGCTGGGTGTCGGACGTCAGGATGTCCGCGGACTCCGCCATGAAGTGCACGCCGCAGAAGACGACGAACTCGGCGTCGGGGCGCGCGGCCGCCTCGCGTGCGAGCTTGAAGGAGTCACCGGTGACGTCCGCGAACGCGATGACCTCGTCGCGCTGGTAGTGGTGCCCGAGCACGAAGGCGCGGTCGCCGAGTGCTGCCCGGGCGACGCGCGCCCGTTCGACCAGTCCGGGGTCACCGGGCTCGGGCAGCGCGCCGACGCACTCCACACCGCGCTCGGAGGACAGGTCGACGCCGCGCCCCAGCAGCAGCAGGGCGGACGCCGCGGGCTCGGTGAACGTGCCGGTGGGGGTGCTCACGGCGGCATGATCGCACAGGGGTCCCCGCCACCCGCGGACGCGCCCGGCCCGTGGCACGGTCCGGGGCAGGGGCCGGCACGTGCCACCATCGGGGCGTGCGCGTCCTCATGGCCCCCGACGGGTTCGGCACCCACCTCACGCCCGCCGAGGCGGCCGCCGCCCTGCGCGCCGGCTGGTCCGACGGCGCACCGCACGACGCGGTCGACGTCTGTCCCCTGGCGGACGGCGGGCCGGGGTTCGTCGCCACGCTGCACGCCACGCTCGGTGGCGACCTCGTGCCGGTGACGGTGGGCTCGCCGCTGGGCGAGCCCGCGCCCGCGGCGATGCTGCGCGTCGGCACGACGGTCCACCTGGAGTCGGCGCACGCGGTGGGCCTGGGGCTGGTGCCGGTCGGGCGGCGCGACCCCACACGGACCACGAGCCGGGGGGCCGGGGAGCTGGTCGCGGCCGCACTGCCCGGGGCACGTCGGGTCGTGGTCGGCCTGGGCGGGTCCGCCACCAACGACGCGGGCGCCGGCCTGCTGCTCGCCCTGGCGCAGGCCCTGCTGCCGCCCGGCACCGTCGACGAGGACGTCGCCGCCCGGTTGGGCGGCGGGGGTGGCGCCCTCGGTGGGCTGCACGCCGACGACCTGCGGTGGCTGCCCGCCCTGCGGACCGCGCTCGCGGGCGTCGACCTGCTCGCCGCCGTCGACGTGGACGTGCCGCTGCTCGGCCTGACCGGCGCCTCGGCGGGCTTCTCGGAGCAGAAGGGCGCCACCGCCGAGCAGGCCCAGGACCTGGAGCGTGCCCTCGGCTCGTTCGCGCACGCCGCCACGACGGCCCTGGGAGCCGTTCGCACCGGCCCGGGCGCCGACCTGCTCGGCGCGTCAGACGTCCGTCCCGCCCGGCCGGCCGCGCTGCCCGGGGCCGGTGCCGCCGGTGGGCTCGGCTTCGCCCTGGCGCTGCTGGGCGCGCGCCTGCTGCCCGGGGCGCGCCTCGTCGCGGACGCCGTGGACCTGCCTGCGCGCATCGCCGCGCACGACCTGGTGGTCACCGGCGAGGGGCGCACCGACTGGCAGTCGCTGCACGGCAAGGTCGTGGCCGAGGTCGCCGCGCGGGCGCTCCCGCTCGCGGTACCCACCGTGGTGGTGTCCGGGGAGGTGCTCGTCGGTCGACGCGAGCTCTCGGCCGCGGGCGTGACTGCCGCGTACCCGGTGGCCGAGGGCCCGGACGCAGTCCGCGTCGCGCTCGCGGACCCTGCGGGCACGCTGCGTGCACGGACGGCCCGCGTCGCGCGCACGTGGTCGCCGGCGCGTGGCGCGTAGGCTGGTCGGGAACAACGGACCGGCCGACGGTGTTGGCGTCGTCGAGGAACGTTCTGGCGAACCCGGGAGTGACATGAGCGAGACCACCGAGACCACGACGCACGGCGTCCAGCTCACCGACGTGGCGGCCGACAAGGTGCGCAGCCTGCTCGAGCAGGAGGGTCGCGACGACCTGCGGCTGCGTGTCGCCGTGCAGCCCGGGGGCTGCTCCGGCCTGATCTACCAGCTCTACTTCGACGAGCGCCTGCTCGACGGCGACGCGACCCGCGACTACGACGGCGTCGAGGTCGTCGTGGACCGCATGAGCGTGCCGTACCTCGAGGGTGCGACGATCGACTTCGCCGACACGATCGAGAAGCAGGGCTTCACGATCGACAACCCGAACGCGGGCAGCGCCTGCGCGTGCGGCGGCTCCTTCAGCTGACACCGGGATCCCGCACACCGGGCCCGCACCCGTCAGGGGTGCGGGCCCGGTGCGCGTCCGGGGTCCCGTGCGGGACGGGTCCCCGCGCCGGTGCCGTGCGGGTCGGGCCGTCCTGCCGGGCGGGCCTGCCGTCAGGCGCCGAGTGACGCGCGCACGGCGGCGACCGCACCGGGCAGCACGTCGCAGAACCGCCGCACCGCGTCCGTGGTGACGTCCGCCGGCAGCGACAGCCGCACGTTGCCCTGCGTGAGCGCCCCCATCGCCGCCAGCACGTGGCTGGGCTCCAGCGAGCTCGACGTGCACGCCGAGCCCGAGCCCACGCCGAGGCCCGCGCGGTCGAGGGCGTCGACGATCGCCTCGCCCTCGACGTAGAGGCAGGAGAACGTGACGACGTGGGGGAGACGGTCCACGGGGTCACCGACGACCTGGGCGTCCGGCACCGTCGCCGCGACGCGACGGCGGACCTCGTCCACGAGGGCGCGTCGGTGCGCGTCGGCGCGGTCGCGGTCCGCCGCCGCCTCCTGCAGCGCGACGGCGGCCGCCAGCGCCAGGGGCACCGGGACCCCGCCGGGCGACCACCGGTCGTCGTCCTCGGGCCAGTCCGGGCTGCGGCGCACGCCGGTGCGCGTGACCGTGACCCCCAGGGGCGGACCGCCCCAGTCGCCGGCGTCGGCGACGAGGACGTCCCCGCCGGCGGGCGGCGCCAGGTGCCCCGTGCTCGCTCCGACGTCGACGACGAGGGGCACGCCGGTGCCGCGCAGCGCGGCGTGCACCGCCTCGACGGGCTGGCACGTCCCGACCTCTCCGTTGGCGTGCTGCAGGACGGCCAGCGCCGTGCCCGCCGTGCGGGCCAGGGTGACGAGCTCGTCGGCGTCCACCCGTCCCAGCCGGTCGACGCCCACGGGCTGCACGCGCCCGCCACCGCGTGCCGCGGCGAGCTCGGCGGCGTGCTGGATCGCGGCGCGCTCGACGGTCGGCACCACCACGTCCGCGCCGACCCGCCGCCGTCCCCGAGCGACCCCGAGCACGGCGTTGTGCAGGGCGAGCGTGTGGCTGGGCAGCAGGTCGACCTCGTCGGGGCGGGCGCCGAGCTCCGCGGCGAGCGCCTCGCGCGCCCCGTCGAGCAGGAGGCGGGCGCGCCGCCCCTCGGCGTACAGCCGTCGCGGGTCCGCCCAGCCCTGGTCGAACGCCTCCAGCAGCGCGGTGCGCGCGCCCGGCCGCAGCGGGGCGTGGCCCGCGACGTCCAGCACGGCCCGCGCGGGGGCTGCGGCAGGCCGGGCGACGTCCGGGACCGTGCTCGCGGACGCCGGGCCGGTCGCTGCGGTGCGCGTCGCCGCAGGGGGCAGGGGATCGGTCACCCCGGCACGCTAACGCGCGGAGCCCTTGCCCCTGCCCTCACCGCTGTCGCCGCTGTCGCCGCCGAGCGCGCGAGCGCTCGTGACGGGCACGGACGTGCGGCCGGGCCGCGGGTGTGACGGTGCTGACACCATGTCGTCAACCGTGTGCCGCGGCACGTGAGCGCCGCCACGGCGCGCTACGCTGACCCGGTCGAGGACGAAGGTCCCACACGGCTGCCTGCACATGGCGGGATGCCGTCCGGTGGGACGCGAGTGGAAGGTTCCCCGTGCACCCGGTTCCCCCCCGCCGTACCCGGCGCGTGTCCGTCGCCGTGCTGGCCACGGCGCTCGTGCTCGCGCTCAGCGGCTGCTCCGAGACGGTCCAGCGTGGCTGGCTCCCCGGCTTCTCCGACCAGGAGGTCACCGACCAGACCGGTCGCGTGGTCTCGCTGTGGGTCGGGTCGTGGATCGCAGCCCTGGCCGTCGGCGCCATCACCTGGGGCCTGATCCTGTGGTGCGTCGCGGTCTACCGGAAGCGCAAGGACGACGACACGCTGCCGGTCCAGCTCCGGTACCACGTGCCGCTCGAGATCATGTACATCCTGCTGCCGGTGGTCATGGTGGGCGTGCTCTTCTACCACACCAACGAGGACACGCTGGCGATGCAGGACACCTCGGCGGAGCCCGACGTGCGCATCCAGGCGATCGGCAAGCAGTGGAGCTGGGACTTCAACTACCTCGACGACGAGGTGTACGAGACCGGGCAGCAGGCGATCGACATCGGCACCGAGCCGGCCGCGCTGGACGAGCAGGTGACGCTCTACCTCCCGGTCGACCAGCGGGTCGAGTTCACGCTGGACTCGCGGGACGTCATCCACTCCTTCTGGATCCCCGACTTCCTCTACAAGCTCGACATGATCCCGGGGCACACCAACACGTTCCAGGTGACCCCGACGCGTGAGGGCGTCTACCGCGGCAAGTGCGCGGAGCTGTGCGGCGAGGAGCACTCCTCGATGCTGTTCAACGTGGCCGTGGTCTCGCAGGACGAGTACGACGCCCACATGGAGGAGCTGCGCGAGCGCGGCCAGACCGGAGCCCTCGGCCTGGAGTACAGCCGGCTGCAGGACCTGAACGACGTGGCAAAGGACGAGCACTGATGGCGGCGAGCACCGAGGTCATCCCTGGCCTGTCCCCCCGGCGGCAGTCGCTCGGGCGGACCGTGGTCAAGTGGATCACCTCCACGGACCACAAGACGATCGGGTACCTGTACCTGATCACCTCGTTCATCTGGTTCGCGGTCGGCGGCATCCTCGCGCTGCTCATCCGCGCCGAGCTGTTCCAGCCGGGCATGGACCTGTTCCAGTCCAAGGAGCAGTACAACCAGGCGTTCACGATGCACGGCACGATCATGCTGCTGCTGTTCGCGACCCCGCTGTTCGCGGGCTTCGCCAACATCATCATGCCGCTGCAGATCGGTGCGCCGGACGTCGCGTTCCCGCGGCTCAACATGTTCGCGTACTGGCTCTACCTGTTCGGTGGGCTCATCGCCGCCGCCGGCTTCCTCACCCCGCAGGGTGCGGCGTCGTTCGGGTGGTTCGCGTACGCACCGCTGTCGAACCAGATGTACTCACCAGGCGTCGGGGGAGACCTCTGGGTCTTCGGCCTGGCCCTGACCGGCTTCGGCACCATCCTCGGTGCCGTCAACTTCATCACGACGGTCGTCACGATGCGCGCGCCGGGCATGACCATGTTCCGGATGCCGATCTTCACCTGGAACATCCTGGTGACGTCGCTGCTCGTCCTCATGGCGTTCCCGCCGCTCGCAGCCGCGCTGTTCGCGCTGGGCGCCGACCGGCGCCTGGGCGCCCAGGTCTTCAACCCGGACAACGGCGGTGCGCTGCTGTGGCAGCACCTGTTCTGGTTCTTCGGCCACCCCGAGGTCTACATCATCGCCCTGCCGTTCTTCGGCATCGTGTCCGAGATCCTGCCGGTGTTCAGCCGCAAGCCGATCTTCGGCTACAAGGGCCTGATCTACGCCACGATCGCGATCGCGGCGCTGTCCGTGACGGTGTGGGCGCACCACATGTACGTCACCGGGGCCGTCCTGCTGCCGTTCTTCGCGTTCATGACGATGCTGATCGCGGTGCCGACCGGTGTGAAGTTCTTCAACTGGATCGGCACGATGTGGCGGGGCAAGCTCACCTTCGAGACACCCATGCTGTGGTCCATCGGCTTCCTGGTGACCTTCCTCTTCGGTGGGCTGACCGGCGTCATCCTGTCCAGCCCGGCGCTCGACTTCCACCTGTCCGACACGTACTTCGTGGTCGCGCACTTCCACTACGTCGTCTTCGGCACCGTCGTGTTCGCGATGTTCGCCGGCTTCTACTTCTGGTGGCCGAAGTTCACCGGCCGCATGCTCGACGAGCGGCTGGGCAAGATCCACTTCTGGGTGCTGTTCGTCGGGTTCCACATGACGTTCCTCGTCCAGCACTGGCTCGGCGTGATCGGGATGCCGCGGCGGTACGCGGACTACTCCCCGGCGGACGGGTTCACCTGGATGAACCAGCTCTCCACCGTGGGGTCGGCGATCCTCGCGGCGTCGACGCTGCCCTTCCTCTGGAACGTCTACGTGACGTGGCGCAACGCCCCCAAGGTGACGGTCGACGACCCGTGGGGCTACGGCGGCTCGCTCGAGTGGGCGACCAGCTGCCCGCCGCCGCGGCACAACTTCACCTCGCTGCCGCGCATCCGCTCGGAGCGCCCGGCGTTCGACCTGCACCACCCCGAGGTCGCCGCGATGGACCACGTCGAGCCGGAGGACCCGGGCCCCCTCGACTGGGCGCCGCAGCGCACCGGCGAGCGGGAGCTGGCCGAGGAGCGCATGACCCGGGACACCGGTGAGCAGCGCCAGTCGACGGCGACGGTCGTCGAGGACGACATCGAGGACGTGCGTGCGCGTCGCGAGGAGGACGAGCGGTGAAGATCGAGGCGAAGCTCTTCCTCTACGGGATCCTCTTCTTCATCCCCGTCGGCCTGATCTACGGGTTCTGGAGCGGCGGCGAGGCGGTCGGCACGGTCGGCATCCCGCTCGTGGGTGGCCTGGTCGGCATGATCGGCGGCTACTTCGCGCTGCTGGCCCGTCGGATCGACCCCCGCCCCGAGGACGACGAGCTCGGCGAGATCGAGCAGGGCGCCGGCAACCAGGGCACGTTCAGCCCGTGGAGCTGGTGGCCGCTCGTCGTCGCGCTGGGTGGCTCGGTCGCGTTCCTGGCCATGGCCATCGGCTGGTGGCTCATGGTCCCCGCAGCCGTCCTGGGCGTCATCGGGCTCGTGGGATGGATGTTCGAGTACTCGCGCGGCCAGCACGCGCACTGACGCACAGCACTCCACGACGGCCCGTCACCCTCGAGGTGGCGGGCCGTCGTCGTCCACCTGGGCCCACACGGGGACGGAGATCGAGCAGTACGTCGACACCGACGATCCCCGCTCCAGGCTGTGGCGGGCATCGGGGGAGACGAGCTCGCTCCTCCTCAGTCCGCTGCGGAGTGGCGGGACGACGAGCTCGTCATCCTCTGAGCCGGCGAGCTCTGAGATCGTCGGCCGGCGCTCCCGACCGTCGGGGACACACAGCGGCCGCCCACCCCGAGGGGTGAGCGGCCGCTGTGGTGCGTCAGGGCGTCAGGCGGGGACGATCAGCCCGGCCGTCTGGGTGCGCGCGCGCGTGAAGCGCTCTGCGGCGTCCGCCCAGTTGACGATGTTCCACCAGGCCTTGATGTAGTCCGCCTTGACGTTGACGTAGTCGAGGTAGAAGGCGTGCTCCCACATGTCGAGCACGACGATCGGCACGAGGCCGAGCGGGTAGTTGCTCTGCTGGTCGTACAGCTGGAAGATCGCGAGCTTCTGGCCCACCGAGTCCCAGCCGAGGATCGACCAGCCGGATCCCTGGATGCCCGCGGCGTTCGCGGCGAAGTGCTTCTGGAACGCCTCGAACGACCCGAAGAACTCGTCGATCGCGGCGGCCAGCTCGCCGACGGGCTTGTCGCCGCCGTCGGGGGAGAGGTTCTCCCAGAAGACCGAGTGGTTGACGTGCCCACCAAGGTTGAACGCGAGGTTCTTCTCGTGCAGGTTCACCGCGGCGAAGTCGCCCGCCTCGCGCGCGGCAGCGAGCTTCTCGAGCGCCGTGTTGGCGCCCGTGACGTACGCGGCGTGGTGCTTGTCGTGGTGCAGCTCCATGATCCTGCCGGAGATGTGCGGCTCGAGCGCCGCGTAGTCGTACGGCAGATCCGGGAGCGTGTAGTCAGCCATCTCGTACCTCTCCTGCGTCGGGTGGCGGTGTTCAGCATCCGCCCGGAAACGCCGTCGCGGTGCCCGGCACGTCCGGCCGGACACCGCGAACGGTCGTCTGTGGGGTCAACTCTGGACCAGGATCACCTGTTCCGCGTGCCGGGCCCCGTCTCGTCCTCCGGGCGGAGGCGCGTGCCGCCGCCCGTCGGTGCGCTCTCGCCCAGCAGCTGGGCGGGGGCCTTCTCCTGGTCGGACCCGAGCGCGTCGTGCTCACCGTGCGAGTGCGACGCCTCCAGCTCGGCCGGCGTGACCGGCTCGACCCTGTCCTCGTAGAACACCTGCGACAGGCGCTGGCGCACGCGGTCCATCCGGTAGCCCTTGCGACGCACGCCGCGGGAGTCCTCCGCCGGCTCGATCTCGATCGGTCGCGTCGGGTCGTGCTGGACGCGCAGCCAGCGCGCGTGGGCGTCGAGGGGCTTGTGCACCTCGATGTACTCGCCGGACGCGAACCGCACGATCTGCCCGGTCTCGTGCCCGTGGAGGACCAGCTCGCGGTCCTTGCGCTGCAGCGCGAGGCAGATGCGCTTCGTGATGACGAACGCCGCCCACGGGCCCAGGAAGAACAGGACCCGGAACACCCACGTGATGTCGTTGATCGACAGGTGGAAGTGCGTCGCGATGATGTCGTTCGAGCCCGCGAGCACCAGGATGAAGAACGCGGTCAGCAGCGAGACGCCGAACGCGGTGCGGAACGGCCGGTTGCGCGGACGGTCCAGCACGTGGTGCTCCCGCTTGTCGCCGGTCGCGAACGACTCGACGAACGGGTACAGCGCCAGCAGCGTGAAGAGCACGCCGGGCACGACCACCGCGGGGATGAGGACGTTGAGCGACAGGGTGTACCCGTCGGGTCCGAACAGCACGTACTCCGTCTGGCCGGGCATGAGCCGCAGCGAGCCCTCGAGGAACAGCATGTACCAGTCGGGCTGGGCACCTGCGGACACGGGCGACGGGTCGTACGGGCCGTAGTTCCACACGGGGTTGATCGACAGCGTCGCGCCCATGAGCGCGATCACGCCGAAGACGACGAAGAAGTAGCCGCCCGCCTTCGCGACGTAGATCGGGAACAGCGGGTACCCGACGACGTTCGCGTTGGTGCGTCCGGAACCCGGGTACTGCGTGTGCTTGTGCAGCACCACGAAGAACAGGTGCAGCGCGATCAGCGCGAGGATCAGGCCCGGCACCAGCAGGATGTGGACCGTGAAGAGCCGCGGGATGATGTCGTGCCCCGGGAACTCGCCGCCGAACACGAAGTAGGACAGGTAGCTGCCCACGATCGGGATCGCCTTGATGACGCCGTCGGTGATGCGCAGGCCGTTGCCCGACAGGACGTCGTCGGGGAGCGAGTAGCCCGAGAAGCCGGCCGCGAGGCCGAGGATCAGCAGCACGAAGCCGACGACCCAGTTGAGCTCACGCGGCTTGCGGAACGCGCCGGTGAAGAAGACGCGCATCATGTGCGTGACGATCGCGGCCATGAAGATCAGGGCCGCCCAGTGGTGGATCTGCCGCATGAGCAGACCACCGCGGACCTCGAACGACAGGCGCAGCGTGGAGGCGAACGCCTCGGACATCTCGACGCCGTGCATCGTCGGCCAGGGGCCGTCGTAGTGCACCTCGGCCATGCTCGGCACGAAGAACATCGTGAGGAACACGCCCGAGATCAGCAGCGTGATGAAGCTGTAGAGCGCGATCTCGCCGAGCAGGAACGACCAGTGGTCGGGGAAGATCTTGCGCGCGAACTCCTTGACCGCTGTCCCGATGCCGGTGCGCTGGTCGAGGTAGTCGGCCGTCCTGGCGGCCTTGCCGCTCGGCGGTGCCGTGGTGGTGGCGCTCATCGCAGCCGCTCCCAGAAGCTCGGACCGATGGGCTCGTGGAAGTCGCTCTGCGCGACCAGGTAGCCCTCGTCGTCGACGGTGATCGGCAGCTGGGGAAGCGGCCGCTTGGCGGGACCGAACACGACCTTCGCGCCGTCGGCGACGTCGAACGTGCTCTGGTGGCACGGGCACAGCAGGTGGTGCGTCTGCTGCTCGTACAGGGCCACCGGGCATCCCACGTGGGTGCAGATCTTGGAGAAGGCCACGATGCCGTCGTACGACCAGCCCTCGCCCTGCTCCGACTTGATGTCCCGGGGGTCGAGCCGGACCAGCAGGACGACGGCCTTGGCCTTCTCGTCGAGCGGCGCGCCGGTCTCGTCCAGGCCCTCGGGGATCACGTGCACGACCGAGCCGATGGTCACGTCGGCCGCCTTGATGGGGCGACCGGTGGGGTCGATCGTGAGCTTCTTGTTCTTCGCCCACATCGTGTGCTTGAGCTTGCGGACGTTCCAGTCCTCGCCCACCTCACCGATCAGCGGCAGCGCGATGGTCAGGGGGAACAGCGCGAGCGACGAGACGAGGGCGCCCTTGAGCACGCCCCGCCGGCCGATCGCCGAGTCCTCGACGCCGTCCTTGAGGACCTGCACGGCCTCGGCGCGGGTCTGGTCCGAGCTGCGCTGGGCGTGCCGGTCCTCGGCCTTCTCGTGGTCGTTCATCAGCGACTTGGCCCAGTGCACGGCGGCGAGACCGATGCCCAGCAGGGCGAAGGCGAGCCCGAGCCCGAGCGTGAGGTTCGACCGGTGCAGCGTCTGGGGGGAGTCGCCCAGCGGGAAGGCGAAGTACGCGATGATGAACCCGATCGTGCCCAGGATCGAGATCGCGAACAGGGCGACGACCTGCCGCTCGGCACGCTTGTTCGCGGCCGGGTCGACGTCGGAGCGTCGCGGTCGGTGAGGGCCGAAGCCCGGGTTCGGGAAGCGCTCGGGCGAGTCCTCGCCCTCGCGCAGGACGACGTCCGAGCCCGCCGTGTCGGCGTGCGGCCGCTCGTCGTGGCCGTCGTGGCCGTGCTGGGTGATGCTCACGAGGACCTCGCTCCGATCCAGACCGCTGCTCCGATGAGCAGTCCCATGCCGATGACCCACGCCCACAGGCCCTCGCTGACGGGGCCGAGGCTGCCGAGGTCGAGACCGCCGGGCGGGCTCTCACGCTGCAGGTCGACGTAGGCGATGATGTCGCGCTTCTCGTCCGGCGTGAGGGTGGCGTCGTTGAAGACGGGCATCGACTGCGGGCCGGTCGCCATCGCCTCGTACAGGTGGGTGGGCGTGGTCTCCCACAGGTTCGGGGCCCACTTGCCCTGCGACAGCGCGCCACCGGCGCCGACGGCGTTGTGGCACATCGAGCAGTTGGTGCGGAACAGCGCCATGCCGTTGGCCGGGTCACCCAGCGCGGGGTCGACCTGCTCGGCGGTCGGCACGGCCGGTCCGGGGCCGAGCGCCGCGACGTACGCGGCCAGGGCAGCGATCTGCTCCTCGTCGAACTGCGCCGGCTTGGCGGGGGCCTGCGGACCGTTCGCCTGCATGGGCATGCGCCCGGTGCCGACCTGGAAGTCGACCGCCGCGGCGCCGACGCCGACGAGCGACGGGACCACGTCGGTCCCGGTGGCGTCCGGCCCGTGGCAGGTCGCGCAGTTGGCCTGGAACAGCTTCTCACCGGTCTCGACCTGGTCAGCCGATGCCGCCGCGGGGGCGGCGTCGGCGGACGTGGGGGACAGCACGGCGTACAGCGCGCCGGTGAGGAGCAGCGCCAGCAGGAGCAGCACGACCGGCGCACGCCGGTCGTGCCTGCGGGCTGCGAGTGCCTTCACGGATCGGTCCTCGTCTCGCGTGTCAGGGGATGTGCGGGTGGGTGGCGCCGGCCCGCGCGGGGCCGGCCGGCGTCATCGGACGAGGTAGATGACCGCGAACAGCGCGATCCACACCACGTCGACGAAGTGCCAGTAGTACGAGGTGACGATCGCCGTCGTCTCCTCGTGGTGGGTGAAGCGCTTGGCGGCGAAGGAGCGTCCCAGCAGGAAGAGGAACGCGATGAGGCCGCCGACGACGTGCAGGCCGTGGAAGCCGGTCGTCAGGTAGAAGACGGAGCCGTAGGGCGACGACGAGATCGTCAGCCCGTGCTCCACGAGCTCGGCGTACTCGAAGATCTGGCCGCCGATGAAGACCGCGCCCATCACGTAGGTGAGCGTCATCCACTCGTTCATGCCCCACCGCCGGAACTGCAGCAGCGACCCGGTGCGCACGGGCTGGAGCCGCTCGGCGGCCCACACGCCCATCTGGCAGGTCACGGAGGACAGCACCAGGACGGCGGTGTTCGCGAACGCGAACTGGAGGTTGAGCTTGGCGGACTCGACAGCCCACTCCTCCGGGACGGCCGCCCGCACCGTGAAGTACATGGCGAACAACCCCGCGAAGAACATGAGCTCGCTGGCGAGCCACACGATCGTCCCGACCGACACGGGGTTCGGTCGGTTCACGGTCAGGTGGGGGGCGGGGCGCGAGGCAGCCGTTGCGGTCGACACGTCCGCCATTATGGCTGACGGGAGCGTTGCTTGGGTCGTTGGACCCATGCGCGTCCCCGGGGATATGTCACATCGTCACCTTCGGTGCGACCCGGCGTGCCGCGATCCGCGCCGCGGACCGGTCGTGGCACCCGCGTCGCAGGTCGGACGTGCCAAGATGCAGTCTGCACGTCGACGACGAGTGAGGGGCACCATGAGCACCGCGAACCCGGCGGCCCGCGCGCCGCGCATCCTGCTGTACAGCGACGACGTGGACGCGCGTGAGCAGGTGCGTCTCGCGGTCGGTCGCCGCCTCGGGCGGGGCGAGCCAGACATCGCCTGGGTCGAGGTCGCCACCGCGGACGCCGCGATCGCCGCCACGGACGCCGGCGGCCTGGACCTGCTGGTGCTCGACGGCGAGGCCGACAAGGTCGGCGGGCTCGGCCTGTGCCGCCAGCTCAAGGACGAGGTGTACGACTGCCCGCCCGTGCTCGTGCTGACCGGGCGGCCGCAGGACGCCTGGCTGGCGTCGTGGTCCAACGCCGACGCCGTCGTGAGCCGGCCGCTGGACCCGGTCGTGCTGCACGCGGCGGTCGCCGACCTCGTGCACGCGGGCGTGCCGCGCGGATGACGGTGACGACGACCTGGCCCGACCTGCTGACGACGCTCGTCCGGGGCCAGGACCTCGACAGCGGGCACGCCGCCTGGGCGATGGACCGGATCATGAGCGGTGACGCCTCGCCCTCGCAGGTGGCCGGCTTCCTCGTGGCGCTGCGCGCCAAGGGCGAGACCGTCGACGAGCTCGCCGGCCTGGCGGACACGATGCTGGCCCACGCGCACCGGTTCGAGGTGCCCGGGCGCACCGTGGACGTCGTCGGGACCGGGGGCGACCGCCTGCACACGGTCAACGTGTCCACGATGGCGGCCCTGGTGGTCGCGGGCGCCGGCCTGACCGTCGTCAAGCACGGCAACCGTGCCGCGTCGTCGTCGACCGGTTCCGCCGACGTGCTCGAGGCCCTGGGCATCCGGCTCGACCTGCCGCTGGCACGCGTGGGCGCCCTGGCGTCCGAGGTGGGGATCACCTTCTGCTTCGCCGGCGCGTTCCACCCGGCCATGCGGCACGCGGGCGTCACGCGACGCGACCTCGGGATCGCGACCGCCTTCAACTTCCTGGGTCCGCTGACCAACCCCGCGCAGCCCCGGTCCAACGCCATCGGGGTCGCCGACGCGCGCATGGCGGGCCTCATCGCCGGCGTCCTCGCCGCCCGTGGCAGGTCCGCGCTGGTGTTCCGGGGGGAGTCGGACGGCCTCGACGAGGTCGCCGCGACCGGTCCCACCCGGTTCTGGGAGGTCCGGGACGGGGTGGTCCGCGAGGAGCTCGTCGACTGGGCCGCCGTCGGGGTACCCCCGGTGACGGTCGAGCAGCTGCGCGGCGGTGCCGCCGACCGCAACGCCGAGGTCGTGCGCGCCCTCCTCGGCGGGGAGCACGGTCCGGTGCGGGACACCGTGGTGCTCAACGCCGCTGCCGCGCTCGTCGCCGACGCGACGCTGCCCGGCACCTCCGCGGGCACGCTCGTGGAGCGGCTGGTCGCCGGGGCCGGGCACGCGGAGCGCGCGCTCGACGACGGCGCGGCGGCCGCGGTCCTCGAGCGCTGGCGGGCTGCCGCCGCGGCCTGACGCACGTCCCCGCGGCGGCTGCCGCCCCGGGTCAGTCCTCGAGGCCGAGCGCGAACGCCTCGTCGAGGTCGTGCCGCGAGTACGCGCGGAACGCGATGTACGTCTGCGTCCGCAGGACGCCGTCGAGCTTGCTGACCTTGTCGGCGATGACGTCGGCCAGCCGCTCGTGCTCCCGCACACGGACCATGGCGATGAGGTCGACCTCGCCGGTCACCGAGTACACCTCGCTGACGCCCTCGATCTCCGCGGCCGCGGCCGCGACCTCCGGGATGCGGGCGGCGTCGCAGTCGATCAGCACGATGGCAGTGAGCATGCCGCCATCATGCCGTGCGCTGCGGCACCCCGGCAGGGGAGCCGGGCGTATCGTCGACCAGCGGCGCGCGCGGCGCGACGAGGTCGAGGGCTACCGCCGCAGCCACGTCGCGCACCGCCTGCGCCGCGCGGACCGGCGAGGACCACTCGCCGTCCACCTCCACGAGGCGCACGCCCGGCTGCTCCAGCCAGGTCAGCAGCAGGTCCGTCTCCTCCGGGTGCGCGGCGGTCGCAGGCGCGACGGGCGGCGCCACGTGCTCCCCGCCGGCACGCAGGCTCGCGACGACGGGGCGCGGGTCGGTGCGCCGGTCGACGACGGCGGTGCCGGCCAGCCGGCCGTGCCGGACCAGCACGAGCTCCCACCCGCCGTCCTGCGTGCGGCACGCGGCGACGAGCTCGCGGACCGTGGCCAGGCGGCCGTGCCGTTGCGCGCGCGCCGCGCCGCGCAGGAACGCCGTGAGGCGGTCGCGCACCGCCGCCGCCTCCTCGAAGCGCTCCTGCGTGGCCAGCGTGCGGATGCGCGCCGCGTGGGCCTCGGCCACGGCCGCGGGGTCGCCGGTCATCGAGCGGCGCACCGCGTCCGCCACGCCGGCGTACGTCGTGACGTCCTGGCCGCCGGTGCACGGCGCACCGCACCGCCCGACCTCGGCGAGCACGCAGGCGTGGGCTCCGGGCGCCGGCGTCGCCGGCAGCCGGCCGGTGCACTGGCGCAGCGCGAACGCCGCGTGCAGGGCGTCCACCGCCTGCTGCGCGAGCGCCCGGGACGCGAACGGTCCGATGTGGGTCGGCCCCGGCCGCACGTCCCGCACGACGGACAGCCGCGGGAAGGGCTCGTCCGTCAGGCGCACCCAGGGCATGCGCTCGGGGGACCGGGAGCGGCGGTTGTAGCGCGGGGAGTGCTCGGCGATGAGGCGCAGCTCGCGGACCCGCGCCTCCAGCGGCGACACGCACACCACGGGGTCCACGCGCTCGGCCAGCCGCACCATCTCGGTCATGCGGCCGCGCTTCTCGGCCGAGGTGAAGTAGCTGCGCACGCGGCGGCGCAGCGAGGTCGTCGACACCCCGACGTACAGCACCTCCTCGCGCGGGCCACGGAAGAGGTAGACGCCGGGGGAGTCGGGCAGGCCGTCGGCCAGCGTGCTGCGGCGGCGCACGTCCGCCGGGACGGGGTCGGTGGCCGTCGCGAGGTCCTCGAGGTGCGTGACGCCCAGCGGCGCGAGCCGACCGAGCAGCGCGTGGAGCACGTCGACGGTCGCCCGCGCGTCGGACAGCGCGCGGTGGTTCGGGGTGACCTGCGCGCCGAACAGGGCGGCCAGGGTCGAGAGCTTGTGGTTGGGCGCCTCGTCGCGCAGCACGACGCGGCGCGCGAGCCGCACCGTGTCCACCACCGGGAAGCCGGGCCACGGACGGTCGAGCCGCGCCGCGGCGGCCCGCAGGAACCCGACGTCGAAGGGTGCGTTGTGCGCAACGAGCACCGACCCGCGGGCGAACTCCAGGAAGCTCGGCAGGACCTGGGCGATCGTCGGCGCGCCGACGAGCATCGACGTGGTGATCCCCGTGAGCACCTGGATGAACGGCGGGACGGGCCCCCCGGGGTCGACGAGCGTCTGGAACTCGCCGAGGACCTCGCCGCCACGGACCTTGACCGCCCCGATCTCGGTGATCGCGTCCTCCGTGGCGCGGCCACCGGTCGTCTCGAGGTCCACCACCACGAACGTCACGTCCCGCAACGGCGTGCCGAGCTCGTCCAGCCCGAGCTGCACGGGCGCGGCGCCCGGTCCGGGTGCCGTGTGCTCGAGCGGACGCAGACGACGAGCGGTGGGCATGTGGCGGACGGTACCCGGCCGCACCGACACCCCCCGCCGTCGACGGCGCCCCGACCTAGGGTGGGGCGCATGGCGGAGCCGCAGGACGGGGCGCAGGACGAGGTGCAGGACGCCGCCGAGGTGCCCGCGGACCTGCGGGCGGCGCTGGTGCGCCTGGCCGCCGACGTGCTCGGGGAGACCGACCCCGCGCAGACGCCCGCGGCGCTGCGTGCGGTGCGACGCTTCGCACCCCGGCGGCGCGCGACGGCCGGTGCGCTGCCCCTGTGGACGGCGCTGCAGGAGGACGAGGGCTTCCGGGCGCGCGTCACCCGGGTGTGGCTGCTCGCGCAGGACGGTGCGCCCGCAGCGGCGGAGCCCGACGCGGCCGGACCGCCGCCCGGGGCGTCCCCCGACGCTCCGGCGCTCGACAGGGCGGTCGGCGCCTGGTTGCAGGGGCACCCGTGGCAGGACCTGCTGCGCCCGGAGGCCCCCGCGCCCCGTCAGGACGCCGACGCGCGCCGCGACGAGGCGGCCGCGCGCGAGGCCGCCCGGCTGCGGGTCGCCCTGGGCGTGGCCCGCGAGGGCGAGCGTGCGGCCCGCGAGGAGCTCGCGGCGCTGCAGCGCGAGCTGCGCCGGCTCCGCTCGGACGCCGACCGCGCGCGCGGCGACGCGCGGGCACTGGCCGCGGCGGCCGCCGAGGACGCCCGGCGGGCGGCCGCGGACCACGCCGCCGCCACCGCCGAGCGGGCGGCCGCGGCCGCGGACCTGCGGGCGGCGACGGCCGAGCGCGCCGTGGCCCGGGACACCGCACGCACCGGCCGGCGCCTCGCGGAGACGCGCGCCCGCCTGCTGCTCGACACGCTGATCGACGCCGCCGGCGGGCTGCGTGCCGAGCTGGCGCTGCCGCCGGTCGTCGACCTCCCGGCCGACCTCGCGGCGCCCGCGGACGCGGCGCCGACCGACCGGCCCACGTCGCGGGGTCGCTCGGTCGACGACCCGGCGCTGCTCGACGACCTGCTGCGGCTACCGCGGGCGCACCTGCTCGTCGACGGCTACAACGTGTCGAAGACCGGCTGGCCCGGCACGACGCTGGCCGACCAGCGACGGCTCGTGGTGGACGGCATGGCGGCGCTGGCTGCGCAGACCGGCGCGGAGATCACCTGCTGCTTCGACGGGCAGCCCGGCCACCGGGCCGTCGCGGCCGTGCGGGGCGTGCGGGTGCTGTTCACGTCGGGGGAGACGGCGGACGACCTGCTGCGCCGCCTGGTGGCGGCCGAGCCGCCGGGCCGCGTCCTCGTGGTGGCGACGTCGGACCGCGAGATCGTCCGCGACGTCGAGGCGCACGGCGCCTGGGCGGTGCCGGCGGTGACGGTCGTGGAGCGGCTGCGGCGCCGCTGACGCCGGTGCCTCCAGGAACGACGGGGGACGCACCACGCCCCCGGCACGGGGTGCCGGGGGCGTGGTGACGGTGCGGTCGACGGGCTGCGGGTCAGCGCTCCCCGGAGGTGTACAGGGCCTCGACCTCGGCGGCGAAGTCCTTCAGCACCTCGGCCCGGCGGACGCTGAGCTTCGGCGTGAGGTACCCGTCGGCGATCGTCAGGTCGCGGTCGAGGATCCGGTACCGGCGGATGGACTCGGCGCGCGAGACGGCCTTGTTGGTGCGCTCGACGGCCCGGTCCAGGGACGCCAGGACGTCGGGGTCCTTCGCCGCCTCCTCGACCGACATCGCGGGCTTGCCGTGCGCGCTGAGCCAGCCGGGCACGCCCTCGGGGTCCAGCGTGATGAGCGCACCGATGAACGGCCGCTGGTCACCGACCACGACGACCTGGCTCACCAGGGGGTGGCCCCGCAGCCGGTCCTCGAGCACGCTCGGGGCGACGTTCTTGCCGCCCGCCGTCACGATGATCTCCTTCTTGCGGCCGGTGATCCGCAGGAAGCCGTCCTCGTCGATCGAGCCGAGGTCGCCCGTGCGGAACCAGCCGTCCTGCATGGAATCGGCGGTCGCCTGCGGGTTGTTGTGGTACCCGCGGAAGACCTGGATGCCCTTGATCTCGATCTCGCCGTCGGCGGCCAGCCGCAGCGCGGTGCCCGGCAGCGCGGGGCCGACGGTACCGATCTTGGTGCGCTCGGGCAGGTTGACCGTGGCGGGTGCCGTGGTCTCCGTCAGGCCGTAGCCCTCGAGGACCTTCAGGCCGACCCCGCGGTAGAAGTGCCCGAGCCGCTCGCCGAGGGGCGCACCGCCGGAGATGGCCCACTCGACCTGCCCCCCGAGCACCTTGCGCAGCTTCGAGAGCACCAGCACGTCGGCGACCTTGTGCTGCAGCCGCAGCCAGGGGCTCGGCCCGCGCGGGGTGTCCAGTGCACGGGAGTAGACGATCGCGGTCTTGGCGGCCCGCTGGAAGATCGCGCCCTTGCCCCCGGCGGCGGCCTTCTGCTCGGCCGAGTTGTAGACCTTCTCGAACACGCGCGGCACGGAGAGGATGAACGTGGGGCGGAAGGTCCCGATGCCCTCGATGAGGGTCTTGGTGTCGGGCCAGTGGCCCAGGGTCGCGCCCGCCGGGACCGTCAGCACGTGCACGAACCGCGCGAACACGTGCGCGAGGGGCATGAAGAGCATGGTCCGCGCGCCGGGGTCGGACACGACGGCGCTGAGCTTCTCGACCGCGTTCGTCGTCAGGACCGAGAAGTTGCCGTGCGTGAGCTCGACACCCTTCGGACGGCCCGTGGTGCCGGACGTGTAGATGACGGTGGCGAGGTCGTCGCGCGCCGCGAGACCACGACGGCGCGCCACCTCGGACTCCTCGACGCCGGCACCGGCCGCCACCAGCGTGTCGAGCGCGCCGTCGTCGATGACGAGCACCTCGCGCAGGGTGGGCGCCTGGCCGCGCACCTCGGCCACGACGTCGGCGTGCGCCTGCGTCTCGACCACCAGGAGGCTGACGTCGGCGTCCGTGAGGATCCAGGCGACCTGCTCGGCCGACGACGTCTCGTACAGCGGCACGGGGACCGCGCCGACCGCCCACGTCGCCCAGTCGAGCAGGGACCACTCGTACCGCGTCCGCGACATGATGCCCACGCGGTCGCCGGGCTGCACGCCCTTGGCGACGAGCCCACGCGCGGCCGCCACGATCGCGGCGTCGTACTCGCGCGCCGTCATGGGCAGCCAGGCGCCGTCCACGTAGCGCTCGACGAGCACCCGGTCCGGCGTGCTGCGCACGCGGGACGCGAGCAGGTCGTTGAGGTTGTCCGACGGATCGACCTCGACGAGGAGAGGGCTGTGGGACTCGTCCATGCTGACTCCAGTGGCAGGGGGGCGAAGGGTGCCATGAGGATACGGGACGTCCGTCCCTGGTCACGGGCGTCCGGACGGGTGGAGTCGCAGGCCAGGGGCACAGGGCTGTGCCGGGCGACCGGGTCACGGCCCGGCGTGCGGCGTGGTCGCGCTCCCGCACCGGTCGACACGGGCGCTAGCGTGGGTGGCGCGTGCGCGAGGGACGCGCCGCGGCGAGGGCAGGAGCGGACCGGGACATGCACGCCATCGGGGTCGACATCGGCGGGACGAAGATCGCGGCAGGCGTGGTCGACGACGACGGCAGGATCCTCGCGCAGACGCGGAGGGACACCGACCCCGACGACGTCGCGAGCATCGACGCCGCCATCGCGGACGTCTACCGCGAGCTGACCGCGTCGTACGAGGTGCAGCAGGTCGGTCTGGCCGCGGCGGGCTTCGTGGCCTCGGACCGCGCCCGCGTGCTGTTCGCCCCGAACATCGCGTGGCGCGAGTACCCCCTGCGGGACAACGTCGCCGCCCTCATCGGCGACCCCGACGTGCGGGTCGTCGTCGAGAACGACGCCAACGCGGCGGGGTGGGCCGAGTTCCGGTTCGGCGTCGGGCGGGACGTCGAGGACATGGTGATGCTCACGCTCGGCACCGGGCTGGGCGGTGCGATCGTCTCCGGCGGGCGGCTGGCCCGGGGTGCCTGGGGTGCCGCTGCCGAGATCGGCCACATGCGGGTGGTGCCCGGCGGGCACTACTGCGGCTGCGGGCACGAGGGCTGCTGGGAGCAGTACGTCTCGGGCTCGGCGCTCGTGCGCGACGCGCAGGCCGCCGCGATCACGCACCCGGAGCTCGCGGCAGGACTGCTCGAGCTCGCCGGCGGCGGTCCCGACGCGATCACGGGCCCGCTCGTCACGCGGGCGGCCCAGGACGGCGACCCGCTCGCCCTGGAGCTCCTCGGGGAGGTCGGTCGCTGGGTCGGGGAGGGTGCGGCCAGCGTCGCGGCTCTGCTCGACCCCGAGCTGTTCGTCATCGGCGGCGGCGTGAGCGCCGCGGGCGATCTGCTCCTGGTGCCCGCGCGCAAGGCGTTCGGCGAGCAGCTCTCGGGCCGAGGGCACCGGCCGGAGGCGGCGATCGTCGTCGCGGCCATGGGCAACGACGCCGGCATGGTCGGCGCCGCAGACCTCGCGCGGATCTGACGTCCACCCGCGCCGACGGCGGCGAGGCCGGTGGCCTCGCCGTCGGGACGGGTCAGACGACCGCGCCGTCGCCGTCCGTCGGCTCGCGGCGCTGTGGCATGCGCCACACCAGGATGGCCACGGCGAGGACGAACAGTGCGGCCGCCGCGCGCACGAGCAGGGCGGGCGCGTCCTGCCACGCGACGACCACCACGAGCAGGAACAGGGGCGACCCGATCGCGGCGCCCCAGGCCAGCGTGAGCAGCGGGTTCCCGCCCAGCACCGGGCCGGGGTCCTGCGGGACGAAGTGCTCGATGTCGTCCACGGCGTCCTCGGCCGCGTCGTACTGCGTGGTGCCGTCCCAGTCGCGGGCACCCAGGGGAGCGGGGCCGGGAGCGGTGTCGGCAGGGCCGGGCGCCTCCGGCGGGCCGACCGCGGCGGAGGGCTCCTCGGGTGCCGCGCGCAGCACACGGCCGCGGGTCGGCGGCTCGGGCGCTGCGTCCACGTCGGACAGCCGCGCGACCAGCGAGGCCCACACCTCGTCGTCGGTCGCGACCCCGTCGGCCGGGTCGTCCGCCCGCGGCCGGTCGTCGTGCGGCGGCCCCGCGGGGACGTCGCGGGGGTGCTCCGCGCCGGCGGAGTCGTCGGCGCCGGGGTCGTCCTCGGGACGTGCGTCCATGGGAGCACTCTAGAGTCGGACCCGACGAACCGGCCCGTCGCGGTCGGTGGCGGGTCCGCGGGCCGGCCGGCGGCCCGCGGGACGGGTCGGCGCGACGGATGTCGAGCGAGGAGACACGTTGTTCTACTGGTTGATGAAGCGGGTGTTCGTCGGGCCCCTGCTGCGCCTGGTCTACCGGCCGTGGGTGCGTGGTGCGCAGAACGTCCCCGCCGAGGGCGGTGCGATCCTCGCGAGCAACCACCTGGCCGTCATCGACTCCTTCTTCCTGCCGCTCGTGCTCGACCGCGCGATCGTGTTCATCGGCAAGCAGGAGTACTTCACCGGTGTCGGCCTCAAAGGGCGTGTGACCGCCGGCTTCATGCGCGGCGTGGGCACCATCCCCGTCGACCGCGGTGGCGGCAAGGCCGGTGAGGCGGCGCTGCGGACCGGCCTGCGGCGGTTGTCCGAGGGCGGCCTGTTCGGCATCTACCCGGAGGGCACCCGCAGCCCCGACGGGCGTCTCTACCGTGGCAAGACCGGCGTCGCCCGGCTGGCGCTGGAGTCGGGCGCTCCCGTGATCCCCGTGGCCATGGTCGGCACCGACGTCGCGCAGCCGCTGGGCCGGCGCATCCCGAAGGTCATGCGGATCGGGATCGTCATCGGCGAGCCGCTGGACTTCTCCCGGTACCGGGGCATGGAGAACGACCGGTTCATCCTGCGGTCCGTGACGGACGAGATCATGTACGCGATCATGAGCCTGTCGGGCCAGGAGTACGTCGACGTGTACGCCGCGACGCAGAAGGCCCGGATCGCCACGGGTCACCCCGAGGCGGGCGACGGTGCGGGCCGGATGCCCGCCGCGCCCGGCGGTCGACCGGTGCCCGATGTCCAGGTTCCGGTCCCGCCGCAGGACGAGGCCCCGCCGTCAGTAGGATGAGGTGGACCCGGCCGTGCGTCGGGCCCGTGCGCGTGCCCTGCGGCGCGCGCCCGCCGTCCTCTGCATGACGCCCGGCCCCGGACCTCGGTCCCGGTGGCGGGGTGCACGCAGGCCCCACGCTGGGCGCCGGCCGGGTGCGTCGTCGCAGCCCACGCCGTCATTGCTTGCCAACGAGAGGTGTGTCCCATGTCGGTCCGTCGCGTCGCCCTTCTGACCGCCGGCGGTTTCGCTCCCTGCCTGTCGTCCGCCGTCGGCGGGCTCATCGAGCGCTACACGGAGATCGCTCCCGAGGTCGAGATCATCGCGTACCAGCACGGCTACCACGGCCTGCTGCTCGGTGAGAGCGTCACCGTCACCCCCGAGGTGCGGGCGAAGGCCGGCATCCTCCACCGCTTCGGCGGGTCGCCGATCGGCAACTCGCGCGTCAAGCTCACCAACGCCAAGGACTGCGTCAAGCGCGGCCTGGTGAAGGAGGGCGAGGACCCGCTGCAGGTCGCTGCCGAGCAGCTCAAGGCCGACGGCGTGGACGTGCTCCACACCATCGGCGGTGACGACACGAACACCACCGCGGCCGACCTCGCCGCGTACCTGCACGAGAACGGGTACGAGCTGACCGTCGTGGGCCTGCCCAAGACGATCGACAACGACGTCGTGCCGATCCGGCAGTCGCTCGGGGCGTGGACCGCGGCCGAGGAGGCCGCCGGGTTCGCGCGCAACATCATCGGCGAGCACCGCTCGGGGCCGCGCATGCTCATCGTGCACGAGGTCATGGGCCGGCACTGCGGCTGGCTGACCGCCGCCGCCGCCGCGGAGTACCGCAAGTGGCTCGACACGCAGGAGTGGGTCCCGGAGATCGGCCTGTCGCGCGAGCGGTGGGACATCCACGCCGTCTTCCTGCCGGAGCTGGCCCTCGACATCGACGCCGAGGCCGAGCGCCTCAAGGGCGTCATGGACGAGCTGGGCAACGTCAACATCTTCCTGTCCGAGGGTGCGGGCATGCACGAGATCGTCGAGCAGCTCGAGGCCGCCGGTCAGCCCGTCGAGCGCGACCCGTTCGGTCACGTGAAGCTGGACACCATCAACCCCGGCCAGTGGTTCGCCAAGCAGTTCGCGGAGAAGCTGGGCGCCGAGAAGGTCATGGTCCAGAAGTCCGGCTACTACTCGCGCGCCGCGGCGGCGAACGCCGAGGACCTGCGTCTCATCAAGTCCATGACCGACCTGGCCGTCGAGTGCGCGCTGCGCGGCGAGTCGGGCGTCATCGGCCACGACGAGGAGGACGGCGACCGCCTGCGCGCGATCGAGTTCCCCCGCATCGCCGGCGGCAAGGCGTTCGACGTGTCCCAGGCCTGGTTCGGGGCGCTGCTGTCCGACATCGGTCAGCGGCTCGTTCCCGCGAGCCACTCGTGAGCGTCGAGCCGGACGCGGGCGTCGTCGCCGGGCTCGACGCCTGGGAGACGCTGCCGGTCGGTCAGCAGCCCCAGTGGCCGGACGCGTCGCAGGTGCGGCGCGTCCGCGACCGGCTCGCGAGCCTGCCCCCGCTCGTGTTCGCGGGCGAGGCCGACGCGCTGCGGGCGCAGCTCGCCGCCGCGTCGCGCGGCGAGGCGTTCGTCCTGCAGGGCGGGGACTGCGCCGAGACGTTCGCGGAGGCCACGGCCGACAACATCCGCAACAAGATCAAGACGATCCTGCAGATGGCGGTCGTGCTCACGTACGGCGCCAGCATGCCCGTCGTGAAGATGGGGCGGATGGCGGGGCAGTACGCCAAGCCGCGCTCGTCGGACGTCGAGACGCGCGACGGTGTCACGCTCCCCGCGTTCCGCGGCGACGTGATCAACGGCTTCGAGTTCACCGCGGAGGCGCGCACCCCGGACCCGGAGCGGCTGCTCGAGGCGTACCACACGTCCGCCTCGACGCTGAACCTCATCCGGGCGTTCACGACGGGCGGGTTCGCGTCGCTGCTGCGGGTGCACGAGTGGAACCGCGGGTTCACGTCGAACCCGGCGTACTCGCGCTACGAGGAGATCGCCGCGGAGATCGACCGGGCGATCCGCTTCATGGCGGCGTGCGGTGCGGACTTCGACGCGCTGCGCACGGTCGACTTCTACTCGGCGCACGAGGGGCTGCTGCTCGACTACGAGCGGCCGCTGACGCGCATCGACTCGCGCACGGGCCTGCCCTACGACTGCTCGGCGCACTTCCTGTGGATCGGGGAGCGCACCCGCCAGCTCGACGCGGCGCACGTGGACTTCTTCTCCCGCGTGCAGAACCCGCTCGGCGTGAAGCTCGGCCCCACCACGACGGGTGACGACGCCATCGCGCTGATCGACCGGCTCAACCCCACGGGGGAGCCCGGCCGCCTGACGTTCGTCACGCGGATGGGCGCCGGGAAGGTGCGCGACCTGCTGCCCGCGCTGGTCGAGAAGGTCACCGCCGACGGCCGGCCCGTCACCTGGGTGTGCGACCCGATGCACGGCAACGGCATCACGTCGGCCAACGGGTACAAGACGCGGCGGTTCAGCGACGTCATGGACGAGGTGGCTGGGTTCTTCGAGGTGCACCGCGCGCTCGGCACCGTCCCGGGTGGCCTGCACGTCGAGCTCACCGGTGACGACGTCACCGAGGTCCTGGGCGGCACCGAGGAGATCGACGACGAAGGGCTCGCCCTGCGGTACGAGACGCTCGTGGACCCGCGGCTGAACCACCAGCAGTCGCTGGAGATGGCGTTCCAGGTCGTGGAGCTGCTGCGCCGCGCCTGAGGGTGCGTGCCGAGAGCCCCGGAGCGGTGACGCTCCGGGGCTCTCGTGCGTCCGGGATGTCGCGGCGGCTCGTGCGGCGCCGGGTGGCCGGCCGCGTGCGGCACGGGGCCGGCGGTCACACGACCTGCAGCACGACCTCCGTGCCCCTCGGCACCGCCTCCCCGGCGCGGACGCTCTGGGAGCGCACGGTGCCGAAGATCCCGCCGAGCACGTTGTCCCGCCGGGCCGTGAGGCCGAGTGCCTCGAGCTCCGCCTTGGCCCGGTCGAACTGCTTGCCGGTGAGATCCGGCATCGGCACCGTCTCCGGGCCCTTGGAGACGGTCACGGTGACCACGTCGCCGCGGTGGGCCGTCTCGCGCGCCGCCGGGCTCTGGTCGATGATCCGGCCGGCCGGGACGGTGTCGTGGAACGCCTCCGTGGCCTCCACGGTGAGGGCGTCGGCGGCGAGCTGCTCCTGCGCGTCCTCGACGGTGATGCCGACCACGGAGGTGACCGTCACCGGTGCGGGTCCGTCCGACAGCACCAGCGTGACGGTGCTCCCGCGCTTGATCTGGTCACCTGCCGCAGCCTCGGCGCCGTCCGGCAGCGTCGCCGTGAGGACCTGGCCCACGGGGGCCTCGTCGTCGTGGGCGGGGGAGCCGTACCCGACCGTGAGGCCGGCGTCGGTCAGGGCCTTCTCGGCATCCGCCTGCATCGCGCCGACGACGCCCTCGGGGACCGGCACGAGGTCCGGACCCTTCGAGACCGTGTAGGTCACCGTCCCGTCCTTGCGGACCGGCTCACCGACGGGCGGGTCCGTCGAGACGACCAGGCCGGGCGGCACGTCGTCGTCGAACGCCTCGGCCCGGTCGTGCGTGAGGCCTGCCGCCTCCAGGGCGGCGACGGCGTCGGCCTCGGTCTCCGCCACGACGGCTGGCACCGAGGTGTACGCGCCGGGTCCGACCTGGAGGTACCACCACGTGCCGAGCCCGAGCAGCGCGGCGAGGCCGAGGACGGTGGCCACGAGGGGCCACCGGCGTCGGGTCGGGGGCGGCGGGGGAGCCGCGTCGACGACCCCCAGGCCGATGGGCAGCGCGACGGTGCCGCCGTGCGCGTGGGCCCCCACGGGTACCCGGGCGGTCAGCGCGTCGTCGTCGGGGTCGCCGGCGTCGGTGTCCTGCGAGAGGTCGGACTCCTCCGGGTCGGTCTCTGCCGGCAGCACGACCGTGGGCGGGACGTCGGCCCGCCGGTCGAGCGTGACGCCGTCGAGCACGGAACGCGTGCGTCGCACGAGCTGCAGCGCTGCGCCGGCGTCGACCGGGCGGTCGTCCGGCGTGTGGGCCGCGAGGGCGCCGACGAGCTCGTCGATCTCCGAGGGGAGCCAGTCGACGAGGGTCGACGGCGCGGGGAGCTCCGAGCTGACGTGCTGGAACGCGACCTGGATCGGTGTCTCGCCGGTGAAGGGCTGGCGGCCCGTGAGCATCTCGAAGAGCATGACGCCGACCGCGTAGACGTCGGTGCGTGCGTCGCTGGTGCCCTGGCGGACGAGCTCGGGCGCGAGATAGGCGACCGTGCCGAGCACCGTGCCGGTCGTCGTGGCGGTCACCTCGGTGACCGCACGCGCGAGACCGAAGTCGGCGACGCGCACGCGGTCGTCGGACGCGATCAGCACGTTCTCGGGCTTGACGTCGCGGTGCACCAGACCTGTGCGGTGCGCCGCCGAGAGGGCGTCGAGCACGGCCTCGGTGATGCGCAGCGCCTCACCGACCCGCAGCGCGCCCTGCTCGGCGAGGCGGCGACGCACGTTCGAGCCGTCGACGTACTCCATGGTCAGGTAGCTGGTCTCGCCGTCGAGCCCCTGGTCGAGCACCCCGACGATGCCGGGGTGCGTCAGGCGGGCTGCGCTGCGCGCCTCACGCCGGAAGCGCGCGATGAACGCGCCGCCCTGCGACCCCTCGGCGAGGTGCGGGTGCATGACCTTGAGGGCGACCTCGCGGTCGAGGCGCCGGTCGACCGCGAGGTACACCGTCGCCATCCCGCCGCGCGCGATGCGCGAGACGACCTCGTACCGCCCGTCGACCAGGCGGCCCACGAGCGGATCGGTGACAGTGGTTCCCACGCGCGGCAGTCTACGGGCGGGCTCAGGCAGATCGCGGGAGCCGCGCTCGTCAGCCGAAGCGCGTCATGAGCGTCTGCACGTTCGCCACGTAGCGGCGTGTGTCGGCGTACATGCCGTTGCGCTTCACGGAGCCGGCGCCCTGGTAGTAGGACGCGATCGCGCTCGGCAGGTCGTCGGACGTGCGGACCAGGGACCGCAGGATCGCGACCCCCGCCACGACGTTGTCGTCCGGGTCGAGGAGGTTCAGCTGACGGCCCACGAGCTGGGAGGCCCACTCGCCGGACGACGGGATCACCTGCATCGTCCCGATCGCGTTGGCGGGGGACACGGCCGTGTGGTCGAACCCGGACTCCTGGTGGGCCACGGCCTGGGCGAGCGCGGGGTCGACCCCCATCGCGCGGGCCGTGGCCGCGACCTTGGCCTGCATGTCGGCCCGTGACGGCGCACCCGACGCCAGCAGCGTCCGCTTGTTCTGGTTGGCGGCGTCGACGACACCGGACGAGTACGTGCGCCCGGCGAACGTGTTGCCGACCAGCTGCGTGGCGGGTGCGGCCTGCGGCGCTGCCGCGGCGCCCGGCACGGTCAGCTGCTGACCGGCGCGGATCGTGGCGCGTGCGTCGAGGCCGTTGGCCGCGACGACCGCCTGGACCGTGGTGCCGTGCCGCGCCGCGATGGCGGACACCGTGTCACCGCTGCGCACCGTGTACGCCGCGCCGGCCGCCGCGGGCTGCGCGGTGGCCGCCTGCGGTGATGCGGGGCGGGGTGCGTCGGCGCCGGGGATCGTGAGGGTCTGCCCGGCGCGGACGAAGGCGCGCGCGTCGAGGCCGTTGGCCGCGACGACGGCGGCGACGGTGGTGCCGTGGCGTGCCGCGACGGCGGACACGGTGTCCCCGCGCTGCACGGTGTAGGTGCCACCGCTCGCCGGTGCGGCTGCGGGTGCGGGTGCGGCGGCGGTGCCCCCTGCCGGTCCGGGGATCGTGAGGGTCTGCCCGGCGCGGACGAAGGCGCGCGCGTCCAGCCCGTTGGCGGCGACGACGGCGGCGACGGTCGTGCCGTGGCGTGCGGCGATGCCCGAGACCGTGTCGCCCGACCGCACGGTGTACGACGTGCCGGCGGCGGGTGCGGCCGCGGCCGGCGCCGCGTCGGGGACGCGCAGGACCTGCCCGGAGCGGACCCGTGACGGGTCGGCCAGGGCGTTGTCGGTGGCGATCCGGGCGACGGTCGTGCCGGTGCGCTTGGCGATGGACGTCAGCGTGTCGCCGTCGCGGACGGTGTAGTCGGCGGCGTGGCCGGCGGTCCCGGTCGCGGCGAGCGCGACGGTCGCGAGCGCGAGCGTGGCACCCGTCCCGGTCGCGGCGCGCGCCACGGTGCGCGGGCGCGGAGAGAGTGCGGACATGGCCCCCCCAGGCGGTGGTCAGTGGTGGTGCGTCGGTGATCGGCGTCCCCCGTCAGCACGGGCACCGAGTGACTCGTGGTGCTGGTGTGACAGGTGTGACGTCGTTCGACGCTAGACGAGAATGTCCAGGACGGGAAGCCCAGAGAGCCGATGACGGCCCTCCGACGTCGGAGCCGTAGGCTGACAGGGTGACTTCGCCCTCGGATCTGGACCAGCTGGTCGGCACGTGGCTGACCGTCCCCGACGTCGCGCAGATGCTCGGGGTCGACCCCGGCAAGGTGCGTCGCCTCCTGCAGGAGCGCAAGCTCGTCGGGGTGCGGCGCGGCACCCCGCCGGTGCTGAGCGTGCCGGCGGACTTCCTCGTCCCCGGTCACCTCGCCAACCCGGCCGCGCCCGACGTGCCGTCGGAGGACCGCCCGTGGACCGTGCTGGCGGCCCTGCAGGGGACGCTGACCGTGCTCGGGGACGACGGGTTCTCGGACGAGGAGACGCTCGCGTGGCTCTTCGGCGTCGAGGAGTCGCTGGGTGTCCCCCCGATCGAGGCCCTGCGGGCCGGTCGCAAGACCGAGGTGCGGCGGGTCGCCCAGGCGATGCTCTGACGGACGCCCCTGCCGGGTGAGCGCCCGGGAGACGTTCCGCTCAGGCCGTGCGGTCGACCGCCGCCCGCGCGAGCGCGACGAGCGCGCTGCGTGCCGGCTCGGGCCAGCCCTGCGCCTCGATCTGGGCGAACGCCTGCTCGCGCAGCTCCTCGATGAGCTCCTCGACCTCGGCGACCGCACCGGTGCGCACCAGCAGAGCCGTGAGCTCGGCGACGCCGTCCGCGTCGAGGTCCGCGTCGCCGACGCGACCGGTGAGGGTGGCGACGGCGTCGGTGTCGCCCGTCTCCGTGGCCCGTGCCAGCGCACGTGCCACGAGTACGGTGCGCTTGCCCTCGCGCAGGTCGTCGCCCGTGGGCTTGCCCGTCGTGGAGGGGTCGCCCAGCACGCCCAGCAGGTCGTCCCGCAGCTGGAACGCCTCGCCGAGGGGCAGTCCCACCGCGCGGCAGCCTGCCAGGGCGTCCTCGTCGGCGCCGGCGAGCGCCGCCCCGAGGACGATCGGGTGCTCCACGCTGTACCGCGCCGCCTTGGTCCGCACCACCTCGCGCGCCCGGCGCTCGTCCTCCGCCGGGTCGTCCCAGGGCATGGTCTGCGCGACCAGGTCGAGGTACTGGCCGATCGTCACCTCGGTCCGCATGAGCTCGTACACCGATCGTGCGCCACGCGCGACGGGCTCCGGCAGGCCGGCCAGTGCGCGCGACATCTCCTCGTCGCTGGCGATGAGGGCGAGGTCGCCCAGCAGGATCGCCACGCCGTCCCCGAAGCGCCGGGACCCACCGCGCCGACCCGCGGCGACGTGCTCGTCCGCGAACACGCGGTGCGCGGTGGGCAGGCCGCGGCGGGTGGAGGAGTCGTCCATCACGTCGTCGTGGAACAGGGCGGCCGCCTGGAAGAGCTCGAGCGCGGCGCCGGCCCGCAGGACCGCCACCTCGCGGTCGTCCCCGGGCACGCCGCCGTGGGCGCGCCAGGACCAGTAGCAGAACGCCGCGCGCAGCCGCTTGCCGCCGGCGAGCATCCGCTCCACCGCGTCCGCCAGCGGGGAGGCGTCCGGGCTGATCGCCAGGGCCGTGCCACGCAGCGCCGCCACGTGCCGCGCGAGGGCCGCGTCGATGCCGGCACGGAGGTTCTCGCGGTCGACCAGAGCAGCGTTCGCGGTGGGCACGGACCCACCCTAGGGGGCGGGTGCGCCGACCGTCCCCCCCAGCGTCATCGTGCGGAGCCCGTCACGGTCGAGGATGCCCACGACGACCAGCTCCGCGCCGTCCGAGCGGGCGAACGTCGTCTGGGCGGCCAGGCCCGGTTCGGGCACGGCCGGTGGGGCCTCGGCGAACCCGGCCCCCACCAGGGGCGCGCGCACGGCGTCGAGCAGGGCGGCGGTGTCCTGCCCCGTCCGCACGTTGAGGCTGATGCGCAGCACCCCGTCGGTGACGGGCTCGGCCGACGAGACGAGGATCTCCGCGTCAGGGGGCACCGGGACCAGGTCCGTGGGGAACCCCGGAGCGAGCGTGCCGACCGCCGAGTCCTCGGTGATGTCGTCCGTGAGCAGCGGCTCGCCGGGCGTGGGCGTGGCGCTCGCGGCACTCGGTGACGACGTGGGGGTCGGCCCCGGTGTCGTCGTGCAGCCGGCGCTCAGCACCGTGCCGAGCGCGAGGGCTGCGACCAGGGCGGGTGTCGTCGGGCGGGGCACGGCGCCAGGGTAGCCGCGCGGACCGGGAGCGTGAGCCGGGCACGGGGGAGCGCAGGTCGGCTCGCAGCGAGCCCGAGCCGACCACAGGAAGCCGCCGACGCGCCGTGCCCACAGATCCGCCGTCCCGGGCGCCCGTCGTCGGCCCCGCCCGCTTCGGTGAACCCATGGAACCCCTCGTCCTCCGGATCCACGAACCCCGCGAGCTGCTCGCCCTCGTCCCGCATCTCCTCGGCTTCCAGCCCCGGGACAGCGCCGTCGCCGTCAGCCTGCGTGGAGCACGCGGCCGCGTCGGGCTGGTGGCGCGTGTCGACCTGCCCGACCTCGCGGACGTGCTCCACGGTCCGCAGGTCGCACGGGCGCTGGCGACCCATCTCGACCGGGACGGTGCGCGTCGGGCCGTGCTCGTCCTCTACACCGCGGGCGGTGCCGGCGGTGCCGGCGGTGCGGGCGACGGGGTCGACGCGGCGGTGGCGCACGTGGCCGAGGCGTTCGACGTGCCGTTCGGGGGCGTCGAGGTCGTCGTGGTGGACCGGACGACCTACCGCTGCCTGTCGTGCGACGACGGGTGCTGCCCACCGGGTGGGCGCCCGCTCAGCGACCTGGAGTCCACCCGCGCCGGTGCGGAGATGGTGCTCGCCGGGTCCGTCGTGGCGCACGACCGGCAGGCGCTGGGCCACGTCGCGACGGCGCCGGGCGACGTCCGGCGCGCCGTCGGCCGGGTGCGCCGCCGACGCACCGAGGCCCGGACGCGCGCGACGGCGGACGGGCCCGGTGCTCTGGCCCGGTGGCGGCTCGAGACGCTGGCGGCCTGGCGTGCGCTCGTCACGGACGACGCGCCCCAGCCGCGTCGGGCCTCCCGCGCGGCCCTGCTCGGGCGCGTGGAGGCGGGACTGCACGACCGCCGGGTGCGCGATGCCGTGCTCGTCGCGGCGCTGCCCGGCTCCGGCAGCCTGCCCGAGCGTGCCCTCGCGCGCGGCGGCGCGGACGAGGACGCCGAGCTGCGGACCGCCGTGGGGCGGCTCGTGGACCCGGCGGAGGGCCTGCCACCCGGCGACGAGGTGGCCGCGGTGCGCCGGGCTCTGCAGGACGTCGTGGCGCACGGTCGGCGTGGCGCGCAGGCGCCCGCGACCACGCTGCTGGCCACGCTCGCGTGGTGGGAGGGCGACGGCGCGCTGGCCGCGGTGCTGCTCGGCCGGGCGCTGCAGGACGATCCCGCGTACCGCCTCGCGCACCTCCTGCGCACCGCGCTCGACGCCGGACTCGCACCCGGGTGGGCGCGTGCCGGCGCATGAGTCGAGGCCGGGGGCACACCGTGCGCGCGCCGAGGTCGTCGGTGGTCCTGCGCTCGGGTAGCGTCGCGCCCGAGGCCGGACCGGCCAGGAGGAGGAGCGACGATGGGGATCGTGGTCGGCTACCTGGCGACCCCGGAGGGTCACGCGGCGCTGGACGCCGCCGTCACGGAGGCGCAGCGGCGCTCGTTGCCGGTGGTGGTCGTCCTCAGCGCGCGCCCCGACGAGACCCCGGAGCGTCGTGCCGAGACCGAGCAGGCCCTCGCGCAGGTGCGCGAGGAGCTCGACGCGATCGGGGTCGCGCACGACGTCCGCCTGCTGGACGGTGGGGACGTGGCGGACGACCTCATCAGCACGGCGGAGGAGGTCGGTGCGGAGCTCGTCGTCCTGGGCCTGCGCCGCCGCAGCCCCGTCGGCAAGCTGATCCTGGGGTCCAACGCGCAGCGCGTCCTGTTCGACGCGCCCTGCCCGGTGCTCACGGTCAAGCCCACCGCCTGAGGCTGCCGGCCGGTGCTCCCGGCCCGGTGCTCCCACGTCATGTTCCCGGCGCCACGGGATGCGGTGCCGTGCGGTCGAACGACGCGCCCGGCACGCCGGCGGGAATGCCTGGTGCGCGTCGGACGTTGCAGCAGGTCGACCCCGGAGTTCACCTCGGCCGCCGTCGGCGCGCGCTCGACAGCACGCGCGGCGTGCCCCCGTGGGTCGGTACAATATCCGTCTGTCTCCCGGTCCTTCGGACTCCCCTCGGTTCCGGTTGCCGCGCTGACGAAAGGTCGTTCGTGACGTCCCAGACCCCCCACCCCGCACTTCCGCGCGAGTTCCAGCACCCTGCGCTGCAGGAGCTGGTCCTGCGTGGGCGGACCCACGGCAGCGTCGACAGTGCGGCTGTGCGCGCCGCCTGCGAGGCGGCCGGCGTCGAGGGACCCAAGCGGCTGCGCGCCGTGGTGCGCGGACTCGGCACGGCCGGTATCGACGTCAGCGACCTCGGCACCGCCGGGCGCGCGGTCGCCGCGACGAGCGCCAAGTCCCGCCCCGCCGCCAAGGCGTCCGTCGGTGACGCCGTGAAGCCGGCGCGCGCCAAGGCGGCTGCCAAGCCCGCAGCCAAGGCCCCCGCCGCGAAGGCGACCGCCGCGAAGGCGGCGCCCGCCAAGGCGTCGAAGGTCGGCGACGACGTGGACGTCGACGTCGAGGACGTGGAGGACGTCGAGCTCGAGGACGTCGAGGTCGTCGACACGGTCGACGTCGACACCGAGGTCGAGGAGGTCGTCGCGGACGACGCCGAGGAGACCGAGGCGACCCCGGCTGTCGCGAAGAAGGCCGACGAGCCCGAGGACACGGGCTTCGTCTACTCCGACGCCGACGACGACGACGCCCCTGCCCAGCAGGTCGTGACCGCCGGTGCCACCGCCGACCCGGTCAAGGACTACCTCAAGCAGATCGGCAAGGTCGCGCTGCTGAACGCCGAGCAGGAGGTCGAGCTCGCCAAGCGCATCGAGGCCGGCCTGTTCGCCGAGGAGAAGCTCGCCGAGACGCGTGACTCGCTGGAGCCGAAGCTGCGCCGCGAGCTCGAGTGGATCGCGCAGGACGGCCGCCGCGCCAAGAACCACCTGCTCGAGGCCAACCTGCGCCTCGTGGTCTCCCTGGCCAAGCGGTACACCGGCCGCGGGATGCTCTTCCTGGACCTGATCCAGGAGGGCAACCTCGGGCTCATCCGCGCCGTCGAGAAGTTTGACTACACCAAGGGCTACAAGTTCTCGACGTACGCCACGTGGTGGATCCGCCAGGCGATCACGCGCGCCATGGCCGACCAGGCCCGCACCATCCGCATCCCGGTGCACATGGTCGAGGTCATCAACAAGCTCGCGCGTGTGCAGCGCCAGATGCTCCAGGACCTGGGCCGCGAGCCCACGCCGGAGGAGCTGGCCAAGGAGCTCGACATGACGCCCGAGAAGGTCGTCGAGGTCCAGAAGTACGGCCGCGAGCCCATCTCGCTGCACACGCCCCTCGGTGAGGACGGCGACAGCGAGTTCGGTGACCTCATCGAGGACTCCGAGGCTGTCGTCCCCGCGGACGCCGTGAGCTTCACGCTCCTGCAGGAGCAGCTGCACCAGGTCCTCGACACGCTCTCGGAGCGCGAGGCCGGCGTGGTCTCGATGCGGTTCGGCCTCACCGACGGTCAGCCCAAGACGCTCGACGAGATCGGCAAGGTCTACGGCGTCACGCGTGAGCGCATCCGCCAGATCGAGTCCAAGACGATGTCGAAGCTGCGCCACCCGTCGCGCTCGCAGGTGCTGCGCGACTACCTCGACTGAGACGCCTCAGGCACCGACGACGAGAGCCCGGCCCGCGAGGGCCGGGCTCTCGTCGTTCTGATCCCGTCATCCGTCAGCCTTGACCAACCGTTAGTCGTCGCTGACCATTGCCATGTGACCGGGGTCGAGCAGGGGCGGACCGACGAGGCGTTGCGCGCCCTGGCCGAGCCGCGCCGTCGGGCGATCGTGCGGGTCCTGGCGGCCGGGGAGCTGCCCGTCGGCAGGTTGGCCGAGCAGTTCGACGTCACGCGCAGCGCGGTCAGCCAACACCTGCGCGTGCTCGAGGACGCCGGGCTCGTGACGCACCGCAGGGACGGGACCCGGAACCTGTACCGCACGCGCCCGGACGGGCTCGTGCCGCTGCGCAGGTTCCTCGAGGAGACATGGGCGGCCTCGCTGGACGCGGCGCGACGGGTCGTCGAGCAGGGGGCCGGGACGTCCGACGAGGAGGAGCACCATGAGCGACCTACGGGGTGAGGACACGCGCGGCGCGACTGGGCCTGTGAGGGAGGCACCCGAGCCGGTCCGGCAGGCCGTGACCGTCCGCGCCGACCAGGCCGCGACGTTCGACGTGCTCGTGAACGAGATCGGGGCGTGGTGGCCGGTGACCGGCTTCTCGCTCGGAGGCCCACGGGTCCGGGACGTCCACCTCGACGGCCGCGCAGGTGGGCTGCTCGTCGAGCGCTGGGACGACGGGACGCAGCACCCGTGGGGCGAGGTGCTCGTCTGGGACCCACCGCGTCGCCTCGTGACGTCGTGGCTGGTGACGGCGACCTCGACCGAGGTCGAGCTGCGTGTCCTCGCGCTGGGACCGGGGCTGTGCCGGGTCGAGGTCGAGCACCGCGGGTGGGAGGCGCTGGAACCGTCGCAGGCGCAGGCGGGACGTGCGTCCTACCGTGACGGCTGGCCGGTGGTGCTGGGTCGGCTGCGGGACCACGTCCAGGCCGGGTGACGTGGACCGTCGCGGACGGACGACGAGGGCCCCGGACCGTGCGGTCCGGGGCCCTCGTGGCTCGTACGGTGCTGAGCGGTCAGCCGGCCGCACCGGCGCCGGCGCCGTGCTCGGCGAGCAGGCGGTCGGTCTCGTCCTGGACGTGCGTCGCGACCGAGGCGAACTTCGGCGCGTGCTCACGCGCGTGGTGGGCGCAGAACAGCAGCTCACCGACCGGGAGCACCACGCGGACGTACGCCTGCGCGTTGCAGCGGTCGCAGCGGTCGGCTGCCGTCAGCGGGGTCGTGGGTTCCGTCGTCGTCCCTGTCACATCTCCATACAACCATCCGGGCCGCCGATCCATCCCCTCACGGCCCTCCGGTTCGCTGTCTGCGTACAAGATCGTGACATCCAGGCGGTCCCGGCACGGCGGCACGGGGGCGCGGGCCGGGCGCGACTACGATCGGCGCCGTGACGACGACCTCCGCCCAGGCCGGCTACACCGCCCGCCACCTCTCGGTGCTCGAGGGTCTCGAGGCCGTGCGCAAGCGCCCCGGCATGTACATCGGCACCACCGACAGCCGCGGCCTGATGCACTGCCTCTGGGAGATCATCGACAACTCCGTCGACGAGGCCCTCGGGGGCCACGGCGACCGGATCGAGGTCGTGCTGCACGCCGACAGCTCGGTGGAGGTGCGCGACAACGGCCGCGGCATCCCGGTGGACGTCGAGCCCAAGACCGGCCTGACGGGCGTCGAGGTGGTGCTCACCAAGCTGCACGCGGGCGGCAAGTTCGGCGGCGGGTCCTACGCGGCCTCGGGTGGTCTGCACGGTGTCGGTGCCTCCGTGGTCAACGCGCTCTCGGCGCGTCTCGACGTCGAGGTCGACCGCGGCGGGCGCACACACCGCATGACGTTCCACCGCGGCGAGCCGGGCGTCTTCGACGACCGCGGCGGCGTGGGCCCGGACTCGCCGTTCGAGCCGTTCGTGCAGGGCTCGGAGCTCGCGGTCGTGGGCAAGGTCGCCAAGGGGGTGTCCGGGACGCGGGTCCGGTACTGGGCCGACCGCCAGATCTTCCCCAAGTCCGCCGTCTTCTCCTACGACGAGCTGGTGACGCGGGCCCGGCAGACGAGCTTCCTGGTGCCCGGGCTCGCCATCACGGTGCGTGACGAGCGCGGGCTGGCCGGCACGCCCGGCGAGCACGGGCCCCACGAGGAGACGTTCCTGCACACCGGGGGGGTCGTCGACTTCGCCGACCACCTGGCGCCCGACGCACCCGTCACGGACACCTGGCACCTGACGGGCCAGGGCACGTTCACGGAGACGGTCCCCGTGCTCGACGACCGGGGCCACATGACGCCGCAGGAGGTCTCGCGCACCTGCGAGGTCGACGTCGCCGTGCGGTGGGGGACCGGGTACGCGACCGAGGTGCGCAGCTTCGTCAACATCATCGCGACGCCCAAGGGCGGTACGCACCTCGCCGGCTTCGAGGCCGGGCTGCTCAAGACGCTGCGCGCCCAGGTGGCCGCCAACGCCCGCCGGCTGAAGATCTCGGCGAAGGACTCGTCGTCCGAGCGCATCGAGAAGGAGGACGTGCTCGCCGGTCTGACGGCCGTCGTCACGGTCCGGCTGGCGGAGCCGCAGTTCGAGGGCCAGACCAAGGAGGTGCTCGGCACCGGCCCCGTGCGCGGCATCGTCGCGCGCGTCGTGGAGAAGGAGCTCGCGGCGCTGTTCGCCTCGTCCAAGCGGGAGCACAAGGCGCACTCGGCGCTGCTGCTCGACAAGGTCGTCGGCGAGATGCGGGCGCGGATCTCGGCGCGCAAGCAGAAGGAGATCTCGCGGCGCAAGAACGCGCTGGAGTCCTCCTCGCTGCCGGCCAAGCTCGCCGACTGCCGGATCGACGACGTCTCGCGCAGCGAGCTGTTCATCGTCGAGGGGGACAGCGCGCTCGGGACCGCGAAGCTCGCCCGCAGCTCGGACTTCCAGGCGCTGCTGCCGATCCGCGGCAAGATCCTCAACGTCCAGAAGGCGTCGATCAGCGACATGCTGAAGAACGCCGAGTGCGCCTCGATCATCCAGGTCATCGGCGCCGGGTCGGGCCGGACCTTCGACCTCGAGGCGGCGCGCTACGGCAAGATCGTGCTGATGACCGACGCCGACGTCGACGGTGCGCACATCCGCACGCTGCTGCTGACGCTCTTCTTCCGGTACATGCGCCCGCTGGTCGAGGACGGGCGGGTCTACGCGGCCGTCCCGCCGCTGCACCGCATCGAGGTCATCGGGTCGGGCTCGCGCAAGAACGAGTACGTCTACACGTACTCGGAGGCGGAGCTGGCGGCGACCCTCAAGAAGCTGGACCGCTCAGGGCGCCGGTACAAGGACGACATCCAGCGCTACAAGGGTCTCGGCGAGATGGACGCCGACCAGCTGGCGGAGACGACCATGGACCCGCGGTACCGCACGCTGCGGCGGGTGCGCATCGGCGAGGCCGAGCAGGCGGCGGCCCAGGTGGAGAAGGTCTTCGAGCTGCTCATGGGCTCCGACGTCGCCCCCCGCAAGGACTTCATCGTGGCCAACGCGCACGCCCTGGACCAGTCGCGCATCGACGCCTGAGCGTGCCGGCGGCCGGACGGCCCGGGACCGGAGGACGTGCCGCGCACATGACGTGCCGCGCACATTTCGCTGGACCCGTCGCAGGCGGCCCGCGAGGGTAGGTGCATGACCGACACGATCGCGCCCCTGGCGACCCGCGTGGCGGCGCCCGCGCAGGTCCCGCTCCCGGCACCTGGCCTCGGCCTGACCTGGCGTCCGGCGACGGTCGGCGACGCGGCCGCGATCACCGCGCTGCGCGTGCGCTCGCAGGAGGCGGACGGGCTGCCGTACCGGGCCTCGGTGCCCGAGACGACCGAGGAGCTCGCCCCACCCTGGCGCGACCTGGGGCGCGACACGCTCCTCGGTCTCGACGCCGACGGGACGCCGCGGGCGTGGGCGCACGCGGACTCCGCACCGGGTGACCAGCGCGTGGTGCGAGCGTTCGTCGAGGGCACGGTGGACCCGGCGTGGCGCGGGCGCGGCATCGGCACGGCGCTGGTGGCGTGGTCGCAGGCGCGCGCGCGGCAGCTGCTCGCCGCGTCCGGCAAGGAGCTGCCGGCGCGGATCGCGACGTTCGTCGACGGCGCGACCCCGGCCGTCGCGGTGCTGTACGAGGCCGCCGGCTTCCGGCCCGTCCGCTACTACACCGGGATGCGCCGTCCGCTCGACGTCCCGCTGCCGGACGTCCCCCGCGTCGAGGGCGTCCGCGTGGTGCCCTGGGACCCCCGTCTCGACGACGCGGTACGGGTCGCCCACAACGACGTGTTCGCCGACCACTGGGGGTCCGAGCCCCGGACGCCGGAGCAGTGGAGCCAGGGGCGGGCGATGTTCGCGCCCGAGTGGTCGTTCGTCGCGCTCGACGACGCGGACCGTGTCGTCGGCTACGCCGTCTCCGGGCGCTACGAGCAGGACTGGCCGGTCACGGGGTTCACCTCCGGGTACACCGAGCTCCTGGGCGTCCGGCGGGAGTGGCGCGGACGTCGTCTGGCGGTGGCGCTGCTCGGCACGGTGATGCGGGCGTACGCCGCCGACGGCATGCAGTACGCCGAGCTGGACGTCGACACGGAGAACCCGTCGGGGGCCTACGGCCTGTACGCCGCGCTCGGCTACGACGTGGCCCACTCCTCGACGATGCTGACGATCGAGCTGTGAGATCCGCCGCCCCGGGGTCCGCCGGGGCCACCGCGTGGGCCGGGGGCCGTTAGGGTCAGTGCCCATGACCGACGTGCTCGACCTGCAGGACGTGACGATCCGCCGAGGGACGACGACGATCCTGGAGGAGCTGTCGTGGCGCGTGCGCGACGACGAGCGCTGGGTCGTCCTGGGACGCAACGGCGCGGGCAAGACCACGCTGCTGCAGGTGGCCTCCGGCCGCATGCACCCGACGTCCGGCACGGCGACGCTGCTGGGCGCGCGGATGGGTGCCACCGACGTCTTCGAGCTGCGTCCGCGCATCGGGCTGGCCAGCGCCGCCCTGGCCGACCGGATCCCGTCGGGGGAGACGGTGCGCGACGTCGTCCTCACCGCCGCCTACGGCATGACTGCGCGCTGGCGCGAGTCCTACGAGGCCGTCGACGAGTCGCGCGCCACGGACCTGCTGGCCGCCTTCGGGGTCGCGCACCTGGCCGAGCGCTGGTTCGGGACCCTGTCCGAGGGTGAGCGCAAGCGCGTGCAGATCGCCCGGTCCCTCATGAGCGACCCGGAGCTGCTCCTGCTCGACGAGCCGGCCGCCGGTCTCGACCTGGGCGGCCGCGAGGAGCTGGTCAGCGCCCTCGCCGAGCTCGCCCGCGACCGCCGCTCGCCCGCGCTGGTGCTGGTGACGCACCACGTCGAGGAGATCCCGCCGGGCTTCACCCACCTGCTGCTGCTGCGCGCGGGGCGCGTCTTCGCGGCCGGCCCGATCGCCGAGGTGCTGACGGCCGAGAACCTGTCGGGCACGTTCGACATCCCGCTGCGGCTCGACCACGTCGACGGCCGGTGGGCCGCACACGCCACGGACCGCCCGGCCGGGTGATCGTCACCCTTCCGTGACCCCTGGACCACGTCGTCGCAAAGCGATCGCCTAGGATCGGTCCCAGGACGACGGCGACCAGCGGAGGTGGCGGGCATGGGATGGCTCTGGTGGGTCGGGGGAGCGCTGACGCTCGGGATCCTCGAGATGATCTCGCTGGACCTCGTGCTCGTGATGTTCGCGGGCGGTGCGCTCGCCGGTGGCCTGGCGTACGCGCTGGGGGCACCGGTCGCCGTGCAGATCCTGGTGGCCGCCGTGACGTCGACGGTGCTCCTCCTCACGCTGCGCCCGTACCTGCTGCGTCACCTCAAGAGCCGCGTCGACCTGCCGGAGACCAACGCCGCCGCGCTCGTCGGCCGGCCGGCCGTGGTCGTCGCGACCGTCGACGGCACCGCGGGCCGCGTCAAGCTGGTCGGTGAGGTCTGGAGCGCGCGGACGGCCGACGGTGGGTCGCTGCCGCCCGGCACGGCCGTGACCGTCACCAAGATCGACGGCGCCACGGCCGTCGTCACCCCTGCGGCGGCGACCGCAGCCGGCGACACTGCCGCGCCCGGCGTGGCCCCCGCCTGACACCCGTTCCCGTCATCGGCCCGGGTCCCCGGGTCACCGTGGTCGTCCCGGTACGGGCGACATCACCTGCGGAGGTCCCATGAACGACGGCCCCGGCGCCGGTCAGATCGCGCTCATCGTCGTCCTGCTGCTCGTCCTCGTCTTCGTCGTCGTCGCGCTGGTGCGCGCGGTGCGGATCGTGCCCCAGGCGGTCGCGATCATCGTCGAGCGCCTCGGGCGGTACAACAAGACCCTGGACGCAGGCCTGCACCTGCTCATCCCGTTCGTCGACCGCGTGCGCGCGAGCGTCGACCTGCGCGAGCAGGTCGTCTCGTTCCCGCCGCAGCCCGTCATCACGTCGGACAACCTCGTGGTGAGCATCGACACGGTCATCTACTTCCAGGTGACGTCCCCCAAGGACGCGGTCTACGAGATCGCGAACTACATCACCGGTATCGAGCAGCTCACGGTGACCACGCTGCGCAACGTCATCGGGTCGATGGACCTCGAGCAGACGCTGACCAGCCGTGACCAGATCAACGGCCAGCTGCGCGGCGTCCTCGACGAGGCGACCGGCAAGTGGGGCATCCGCGTCAACCGTGTCGAGCTCAAGGCGATCGACCCGCCCGCCTCGGTGCAGGGCTCGATGGAGCAGCAGATGCGCGCCGAGCGGGACCGCCGCGCCGCGATCCTCACGGCCGAGGGCGTCAAGCAGTCGGCGATCCTCACGGCCGAGGGCGAGAAGCAGTCGGCGATCCTGCGGGCCGAGGGTGAGGCCCAGTCGGCGATCCTGCGGGCCGAGGGTGAGGCGCGCGCGATCCTCCAGGTGTTCGACGCCGTGCACCGTGGCGACGCGGACCCCAAGCTGCTGGCGTACCAGTACCTGCAGACGCTGCCGAAGATCGCGTCGAGCCCGTCCAACAAGATGTGGTTCCTGCCGGCCGAGCTCAGCGGGGCCCTGGGATGGCTGTCCAAGGGCTTCCAGGGCGGCGGCCCGAGCAGCGACGAGGACTACCCCTCGCGTCCGGCGGGCAGCTCACCGCTGTCGCAGGACGACCTGCCGCCCGTGTCGCTGACCGACCCGGGCGAGGCGCTGGCAGAAGCGCGACGCGAGTCGGCGGCCGCCACGGCCGACGCCACGAGCGCGGGCACGCTGTCGGGCGTCCCGTTCGACCCGGCGGCCGAGCGCGGTCAGCGCCCCGGCGCCGGACCTGCCGCGCCGCAGCAGCCGTCGTACGGCACGCCCGTGCCGCGCCCGGAGCAGCAGGACGTCCCGCCGCAGGGCGAGCAGCCGCCCGCTCCCTGACGACGCGCACCCGGTGACGCCGGCGCCCTCGACCGTTGGGGGCGCCGGCGTCGTCGTTCCGCCCACCGCGGAATGGTGGTGCGCACCCGCGGCGGGCGAGGCATCGTGTATCTGCTGCTGCACGGCCTGCTCCCGCCGAGCCGACCGCTGGTTCCGGTGGGCCCCGCCGCCCGCCGTCACGGAAGGGCGCCGCCCCCCATGCTCATGCGACTGCTCCGCGAGCACCTGCGTCCGTACCAGGGTGCCGTGACCGCGGTCCTCGCCCTGCAGCTCGTGCAGGTGATCGCGACGCTCTGGCTGCCCAGCCTCAACGCGGACATCATCGACGACGGCGTCGCGCGCGGTGACACGGCCACGATCTGGCGCCTGGGCGGGGTGATGCTCGGGGTCAGCCTGGTGCAGGTCGTCGCGTCGATCGGCGCGGTGTGGTTCGGTGCGCGGACCGCGATGGCGTTCGGACGCGACGTGCGGGCGCGCCTGTTCGACCAGGTGCAGTCGTTCTCCCAGCAGGAGATGGGCCGGTTCGGCGCCCCGACGCTCATCACGCGGACCACCAACGACGTCCAGCAGGTCCAGATGGTCGTCTTCATGACCTTCGTGTTCCTCGTCATGGCACCGCTCATGCTCATCGGCGGCGTGGTGATGTCGCTGCGGGAGGACGTCGCGCTGTCCGGTCTGCTGATCGTCATCGTGCCGGTCCTGGTCGTCGTCATCGGCCTGATCGTGCGGCGCATGGTGCCGTGGTTCCGGCAGATGCAGCGGCGCATCGACGCGGTCAACCGGGTCATGCGCGAGCAGCTGTCCGGCGTGCGCGTGATCCGGGCGTTCGTGCGGGAGCGGCAGGAGCAGGCGCGCTTCGAGGTCGCCAGCACGAACCTGTACACCGCCTCCCTGCGGGCCGGGATGCTGCTGGCGCTGATGTTCCCCGTCGTCATGCTCGTGATGAACCTGTCGAGCGTCTCGGTGCTCTGGTTCGGCGCCCAGCGGGTCGACGCCGGCCAGATGCAGATCGGGTCGCTCATCGCGTTCCTCAGCTACATCATGTTCGTGCTCATGGCCGTGATGATGAGCTCGATGATGGTCGTCATGGTCCCGCGGGCCATCGTCTCGGCCGACCGCATCGGTGAGGTGATCGACACCCCGACGACCGTCGTGCCGCCCGTGCAGCCCGTCGCCTTCCCCACCGGCGCCGACGCGCGGCCGGGCCTGCTGGAGCTGCGCGACGTGGAGTTCCGGTACCCCGGTGCCGAGCACCCCGTGCTGCAGGCGGTGTCGTTCGTCGCGGAGCCGGGCCGCACGACCGCGGTGATCGGCTCCACGGGCTCCGGCAAGACGACCCTGCTGAACCTGGTGCCGCGGCTGTACGACGTCACCGGCGGTGCCGTCCTGGTCGACGGGGTCGACGTGCGCGACGCCGACCCGATCGCGCTCGGTGACCGGATCGGCCTGGTCCCGCAGCGCCCGTACCTGTTCACCGGCACCGTGCGCAGCAACCTGGAGTTCGGCCGGCCGGACGCGACCGACGAAGAGCTGTGGCACGCGCTCGAGGTGGCGCAGGCGCGGCAGTTCGTCGAGGAGCTGGCCGAGGGCCTGGACGCGCCGATCGCGCAGGGCGGGACCAACCTGTCCGGCGGGCAGCGGCAGCGGCTGGCCATCGCGCGGGCCCTGGTCCGGCGGCCCAGCATCTACCTGTTCGACGACTCCTTCTCGGCGCTGGACTACGCGACCGACGCCGCGCTGCGCGCCGCGCTCGCACCGGAGACGCGCGCGGTGACGGTCCTCGTCGTCGCGCAGCGGGTCGCGACGATCCGCCACGCCGACCGCATCCTCGTGCTCGACGAGGGCCAGGTGGTCGGCGACGGCACGCACGACGAGCTGCTGGCGACGAACGAGACGTACCAGGAGATCGTGTACTCGCAGCTGAGCGCGCAGGAGGCGGCGTGAGCACCACCACGAAGGACGACAGCTCCGCCGGTGCGCCGCAGCGTCCGCCCGGTCGGCCGCACGGCGGCCCCATGGGTATGGGGCTGGGCGTGCCGGGGCAGAAGTCCATGGACTTCCGCGGTTCGCTGCGGCGGCTGCTCACGGTGCTGCGGCCGGAGCGGGCCCGCCTCGCGGCCGTCCTGGTGCTCGGTGCGCTCTCGGTGGCCGCGGCCGTGGCCGGTCCCAAGCTGCTCGGCAACGCCACCGACGTGCTCTTCGAGGGCGTCGTGTCGCGGCAGCTGGAGCAGGTGGTTCCGCCGGGCACGACGCAGCAGCAGGCCGAGGACGCCCTGCGGGCCGCGGACCAGGGCACCCTGGCCGACCTGGTCGGCGGCATGCGCGACCTGACGGTCGGCACCGGTGTCGACTTCGAGCGGCTGTGGTCGATCCTCCTGCTCGTCCTCGGGGTCTACGTCGCGGCGTTCCTGTTCGGCTGGTGGCAGGGGCGGCTGACGACGCGGGCGGTGCAGAACACCGTGCTGCGCCTGCGCTCGCAGGTCGAGGAGAAGCTCACGCGCGTCCCGCTGTCGTACTTCGACCGCCAGCCCCGCGGCGAGCTGCTGTCCCGGGTCACCAACGACATCGACAACGTCGCGCAGACCGTCCAGCAGACGCTGTCCCAGCTGGTCACGTCGGTGCTGACGGTCATCGGGGTGCTGGGCGTGATGTTCTGGATCTCGCCGCTGCTCGCGGTGGTGGCGCTGGTCACGGTGCCGTTGTCCGTGGTGATCGCCGCGGCCATCGCCAAGCGCTCGCAGCCGCAGTTCGTGCAGCAGTGGGCGTGGACCGGCAAGCTCAACGCGCACATCGAGGAGATGTTCACCGGCCACGCGCTGGTCACGGTGTTCGGTCGTCAGCAGCAGGCGGCGGCCACGTTCGCCGAGCGCAACGAGAAGCTGTACGAGTCGTCGTTCCGCGCCCAGTTCATCTCGGGCATCATCCAGCCCGCGCTCGGGTTCGTCGCCAACCTCAACTACCTGGTGATCGCCGTGGTCGGGGGCCTGCGGGTCGCGTCGGGCACCATGACGCTGGGCGACGTGCAGGCGTTCATCCAGTACAGCCGGCAGTTCACGCAGCCCATCACCCAGATCGCCTCGATGGCGAACCTGCTGCAGTCCGGCGTGGCGTCGGCCGAGCGGGTGTTCGAGCTGCTCGACGCCGACGAGCAGAGCCCCGACCCGGCGCAGCCAGCCGTGCTGCCGGAGCGCGTCCGCGGGCGCGTCGCCTTCGAGGACGTCTCCTTCCGCTACGAGCCGGACACCCCGCTCATCGAGCACCTGTCGGTCGTCGCGGAGCCGGGCCAGACGATCGCGATCGTGGGTCCCACCGGTGCCGGCAAGACGACCCTGGTGAACCTCGTCATGCGGTTCTACGAGGTCGACTCCGGGCGGATCACGCTGGACGGCGTGGACACCCGCGACCTGACGCGCGACGCGCTGCGCTCGCAGATGGGCATGGTCCTGCAGGACACGTGGCTCTACGAGGGGACGATCGCGGAGAACATCGCGTACGGCGTGGACGACGCGACGCAGGAGCAGATCGTCGAGGCGGCCGTCGCCACCCACGTGGACCGGTTCGTGCGGACCCTGCCGGACGGGTACGACACGGTGCTCGACGACGAGGGCGGCGCCGTGTCGGCGGGGGAGAAGCAGCTGCTGACGATCGCGCGCGCGTTCCTCGCGGACCCCGCGATCCTGATCCTCGACGAGGCGACGTCGTCCGTGGACACGCGCACCGAGGTGCTGGTCCAGCACGCCATGAACGCGCTGCGCGCGGGGCGCACGTCGTTCGTCATCGCGCACCGGCTGTCCACGATCCGTGACGCCGACGTCATCCTGGTGATGGAGCACGGGCAGATCGTCGAGAAGGGCAGCCACGAGGAGCTCCTCGCCGCGCACGGCGCGTACGCCCGGCTGTACGAGAGCCAGTTCGCGGCGGCGGTCGCACCGGTCGACTGACCGACCTGCACGACGTCGCCGAGCGCGCGTCGTGCAGGTCACACCCGTCGGGGGTGAGCCTCCCCGAAGGTCCCAGGCCCGCAGGAGGCCTGCGCCGTAGCGTCGAGGAGGACGACACCCGCGCCCCACGAGAGGGTCGACCCATCAGCTCCGCCACCGCCTCCGCCCCCACGCACCCGTCCCGCGGACGGGAGCGGCCCGACAGGCCGCCGCGCGCGGAGCGGCTGCGCCGGCCCAGCCGCCCCACGGTCGGGCTGGTCGTCGGCCCCGTGCTCGCACTCCTCGTCGGCTGGGTGGTGCCGGACATGCCGGCCGAGGTGGCCGGTGTGCCCGCCTACGCCGGTGCGGTGACCGCGGCGACGCTCGTGCTCATGGGCGTGTGGTGGATGACAGAGGCGCTGCCCCTGGCGGTGACGGCGCTGCTGCCGCTGGTGGTGCTCCCCGTCGCGGGCGTCGCACCCGTCTCCGACGTCGCCGCGCCGTACGCCAACAAGGTGATCTTCCTGTTCCTCGGCGGGTTCGTGCTCGCCGTCGCGCTGCAGCGGTGGGACGTGCACCTGCGGATCGCGCTCGGGGTGGTGCGCCTGGTCGGCACGGCGCCGCGGCGGCTCGTGCTCGGCATGATGGTCGCCACGGCGCTGCTGAGCATGTGGGTCTCCAACACGGCGACGGCCGTGATGATGCTGCCCATCGGCGTGTCGGTCCTCGCGCTGCTCGGACGTGAGCGCGGCGGCGTCGACGCGCGCCTGTCGGCTGCCCTCATGCTGGGCATCGCGTACGCGGCGACCATCGGCTCGTTCGGCACGATCATCGCCAGCCCGCCCAACGCGCTGCTCGTCGGGTACGTCTCGGAGACCTACGGCATCGAGATCAGCTTCGGCCAGTGGATGGCCGTCGGCCTGCCGCTGTCGATCGTGTTCCTGCTGCTGGCCTGGCTGATGCTGACCCGGGTGGTCTTCCGCGTCGACCCGGCGCCGCTGTGCGAGGACGACTCGGTGGTCCGTGCCGAGCTCGACCGGCTCGGGCCGATGGGCGCCCCGCAGCGGCGGGTCGTCGCGGTGTTCGCCCTCGCGGCCGTGTCCTGGATCGCGCTGCCGCTGGTCTGGCCCGGCACGCCCGTCACGGACGAGGTGGTGGCGGTGATCGTGGCGATCCTGCTGTTCCTGCTGCCGTCCGGCGACGACTGCGGCGGGCGGCTGCTCGACTGGTCGGACACGCGCGAGCTGCCGTGGGGCATCCTGCTGCTGTTCGGCGGCGGTCTGGCGCTCGCGTCGCAGATCACGGCCTCGGGGCTGTCGGTGTGGATCGGTGAGCGCGCGCACGGGCTGGACGGGCTTCCGACGTTCGTGGTCGTCGCCGCGGTGTGCGTGCTGACGGTCGCGATGACGGAGTTCATGTCGAACACCGCCACCGCCGCGACGCTGCTGCCGATCATGAGCACCGTGGGTGACGCCCTGGGCTACGGACCGCTGCTGCTCGCGGTGCCGGTGGCGCTCGCCGCCGGGTGCACGTTCATGATGCCGGCGGCGACCCCGCCCAACGCGATCGCGTACTCCTCGGGCTACGTGCGGGTGCCGGACATGATCCGGGCCGGGGCGCCCCTGAGCGTCGCGTCGGTGCTGCTCGTGACCATCACGGTCACGACGCTGGCGTCGTGGGTGCTCGGCATCCCGGCGTGAGGATGAGAGCCTGATCACCCTTGCCGTCGCCGGTGGTCCGTCCGACGTGGCCCGGCAGGGTGATGTGTTCGTCCAGCCCGTCCTGAGGAGCCGCATGACCGTCCAGCCGAGCTCGCCCACCGCCGTCGCGAGCGCCGCCGTCACCGACCCCGACGTCGCCCACCGCACCCGGACCCGCACCGTCCAGGTGATGGACGCCGCAGGACGGCCGGCGGCCGGTGCGCAGGTCACCGTGGAGCAGGTGGGGCACGGCATCGCGTTCGGCTGCATCGGGTTCGACGAGACCGAGCGCGCGTGGCGCCGGCTGACGGGCGCGACGCCGGACCCGGCGCAGGAGGCGCTGCTCGACCGGCTCGACGAGCTGTGGTTCGGCCTGTTCGACACCGCGACGCTGCCGTTCTACTGGGGCACGTTCGAGCCGCGGCAGGGCGCCGTGCGCACCGCTGCGCTGCGGGAGGCCGCCGAGCACTACGTGTCGCGTGGCGCCCGGGTCAAGGGCCACCCGCTGGTGTGGCACACGGTGGCGCCGCGGTGGCTCGAGCCCTACCCGGACGACGAGGTGCTGCGGCTGCTGCGCGAGCGCGTGCGGCGCGACGCGGGGGAGTTCGCCGGCCTGGTCGACACGTGGGACGCCATCAACGAGGTCGTCATCATGCCCGTGTTCACCAAGGACACGAACGCGGTCACCCGGGTCGCCAAGAGCGTCGGGCGCGTCGGCATGGTGCAGCTCGCGTTCGACGAGGCGCGCGCCGCGAACCCCGCGGCCACGCTGCTGCTGAACGACTTCGACATGTCCGCCGACTACGAGCACCTGGTCGAGGACTGCCTGGCCGCCGGTGTGCGCATCGACGCGCTGGGTCTGCAGAGCCACATGCACCAGGGCGCGTGGGGCCGTGACAAGACGCTCGACGTGCTCGAGCGGTTCGGCCGGTTCGGCCTGCCGCTGCACTTCACCGAGACGACGATGCTGTCCGGCGAGCTCATGCCGAAGCACCTCGACGACCTCAACGACCACCGGGTCGACGTGTGGCCCAGCACGCCCGACGGCCTGGACCGGCAGGCGGAGGAGATGGTGGCGCACTACCGCACGCTCGTCGCCGACGCGCGTGTGCAGGCCATCACCTACTGGGGCCTGTCGGACCACGGGATGTGGCTCAACGCGCCCGGTGGCCTGGTGTTCGCCGACGGCACCCCCAAGCCGGCGTACGACGCGCTGCGCGGGCTCGTGCGCGGGCAGTGGTGGCTCGCGCCGACGCGGGTGACGACCGACGAGCAGGGTCGCGTCGGGATCAGCGGGCTGCCGGGGCGGTACGTCGTCGAGGTCGACGGCACCCGGCACGAGGTCACGCTCGACGACGACGGGACGGACGTCGTCGTGCGATGAGCACGCCGGACGCGCCGGTCCGCCCTCGTCTGGTGCGCGACCGCACCACGGTCGGTCTCTACACGCCGTACGTCGCGTGGGGGTGGGTCCTCTACTCGTTCAACCCGTCGGTCCCGCTGCTCGCCGACGAGCTCGACATCAGCGGCGCGCAGGCGGGGCTGCACGGGACGGCGATGGCGGTCGGGTCACTGCTCGCCTCCGTGGCCGTGCCGCGGTCGGTGCGTGCTGTCGGACGTCGCGGCACGATCGTCGTGCTCGCCCTGCTCGTGGCGCTGGGCGTGGCCGGCCTGGTGCTCGCGCCGTCGCTGCCGTGGACGCTGACCTCGATCCTCGTGGCGGCGCTCGGGGGGTCGGGTGCCATCGCCGCCGTGCAGGTCGGGCTGGCCGACCACACCGGGCCCGCCGCGTCGGCGGCGATCACGGAGGCGAACGGCGTGGGCTCGTCCGTGGGGCTGATCGGCCCGCTCGCGGTCGGGGCGTGCGTGACCGCCGGCTGGGGCTGGCGTCCCGGGGTCGCGGTGGCGATCGTGCTCGGGGTGGTCGCCGCGGTCGTCGTCGCCCGGCTGCCGGTCTCCGCGGCGCTGCCCGCCGTGCGCCGGCGGGCGCACCCTGCGGCGTCCGAGCAGGCCACCGACGAGCAGGCCACCGACGAGCAGGCCACCGACCAGGCGCCCGAACAGGCGCCCGCCCCGGTGGCACCGGCGGAGCTCACCGCCGCGGGCCCGCCCCGGCGTGCCGGTGCCCGGCGTCGGCTGCGTCCGTCGGAGCTGTTCCTCGTGGCGCTCGTCGCCGCCGTCGCGCTCGAGAACGCGACCACCTACTGGGCGGCCGACCTCGTCGTCACGCGGACGGACGCCGGCCCCGGCATCGCGACGGCCACCACCGCCGGCCTCGTGGCCGGCATGTCCGCGATCCGCTTCGTCACCGGGCCGCTGTCGCTGCGGGTCGCGCCGGTCCACGTGCTCGCGGCGTCGTTCGTCGTCGCCATCGGTGGGTGGGCCGTGCTGTGGACGGCGACGGACGCCCGGGTCGCCCTCGCCGGGCTCGTGCTCGCCGGCATCGGCTACGGCGCGCAGTACCCGCTGTCCATCGCCCTGCTGCTCGCGGTCACCCCGGGACACCGTGACCGCGCCCAGGCGCACGCGACGCTCGCCGGCGCGCTCGCGCTCGGCGTGGCGCCGTTCCTGCTCGGGGCGCTCGGCGACGCCGTGGGGCCGCACCTCGCGTTCCTCGTCGTCCCGGTGCTCGCGGTCATGGGCGCCGTGACGGCCGCCGCGGGTGGACGGCTCGCGCGCCGGGACGGGCCCCCGAGCGTCCTGACCCGTGCCTGACCTGCCGCCCGTGCGGACCCCTCGGGCGGCGGTGCGACGAACGTCACCGACGTCGGTCGTCCAGCCGGGGCCCTCGTCCGACGATGCTCCTCTCATGTCCTCCGTCACGTCCCTCGCGCGGCCGCGGCTCGTCCGCGACCGCCTCACGGTCGGCCTCTACACCCCGTTCATGGTGTGGGGCTGGCTGCTGTACTCGTTCAACCCGTCGGTCCCGCTGCTCGCCGACGAGCTCGGGGTGAGCGCGGCGCAGGCAGGGCTGCACGGCACGGCGATGGCCGTGGGCGGGCTGGTGGCCGCGCCGGTGACGCCGCGCGCCGTGCGGTGGGCGGGACGTCGCGGGGCCGTCGTGGGTGCCACGCTGCTGCTGGCGCTCGGGGTCGCGGCGCTGCTGCTCGGTCCGTCGCTGCCCTGGACGCTCGCGGGGATGTTCGTCACCGCGCTGGGCGGCAACGTCATGATCGCCTCCGCGCAGGTGGGCCTGTCGGAGCACACCGGCCCCGCGGCCTCCGCGGCGATCACCGAGGCCAACGGCGTCGGGTCGTCCGTCGGACTGCTGGGCCCGCTCGCCGTCGGGGCCTGCGTCTCCGCGGGGTGGGGGTGGCGCGCGGGCGTCGCCGTCACGATCGTGCTGGCCGTGGCAGCGGCGGTGGTCGTCGCCCGCAGCCCGCACACGACGGCGCTGCCGGCCCGCCGCCGGGCGCGCGCGGCGGAGCTCGCCCCCGTGGACGGCGCGACGACCGCGGCCACGACGGCCGACACGGTCGCGGGTGACGCCGTGGACGGCACGGGGAGGCGGACCGCGCGGCTGGCGGCCGGGCTGTTCCTCACGTCGATCGTGGCGGCCACGGCGCTGGAGAACGCCACGACGTACTGGGCCACCGACCTCGTGCTCTCCCGCACCGACGCCGGCCCGGGCATCGCCGCGGCGACCACCGCCGGGCTCGTCGCCGGCATGTCCGCCATGCGCTTCGTCGTCGGCCCGCTGTCGCTGCGGGTGCACCCCGCGCACCTGCTCGCGGCGTCGTTCGGCATCGCGCTCGTCGGGTGGGCCGTGCTGTGGACGGCCACGGACGTCGGCGTCGCGCTCGCCGGCCTCGTCGTCGCCGGGTTCGGGTACGGCGCGCAGTACCCGCTGTCGATCTCGCTGCTGCTCGCGGCGTCCCCGGGGCAGGGTGACCGTGTCCAGGCACGGGCGACGCTCGCGGGCGCGCTCGCCATCGGCGTCGCGCCCTTCCTGCTCGGCGCGCTCGCGGACGCCTTCGGCACGCACCTCGCGTTCCTCGTGGTGCCGGTGCTCGCGGTGCTCGGCGGCGTCGTCGCGTTCCTCGGGGCGCGCGTGGTGCGGTCGCCCGCCGCCCTCTGACCGTGCTCTGACCGTGCGCCGGCACCGGTGCCGCCTGGGAGGATGACGGCGTGTCCCACCCCGACGTGCAGCCCGTCACCGACCGCGACGACCCCCGGCTGACCGACTACGTCGGCCTCACCGACGTCGCCCTGCGCACCCGGGTCGAGGCAGCGAACGGCCTGTACATCGCCGAGAGCTCGACGGTGCTGGCGCGGGCGCTGCGGGCGGGCCACCGACCGCGCTCCGTGCTGCTCGCGCCGCGCTGGCTGCCGGACCTCGAGGCGATGCTCGCGGACGTGCCGGGCGAGGACCCCGTGCCCGTCTACGTGGCGGACGACCCCGTGCTCGAGGGGATCACCGGCTTCCACGTGCACCGCGGCGCGCTCGCGGCGATGCACCGGCCGGTGCTGCCGTCGGTCACGGACGTGCTGGCCTCCGCCCGCGGGGGTGCCGGGGCGCGGCGCGTCGCGGTGCTCGAGGACCTCGTCGACCACACCAACGTCGGCGCGGCGTTCCGGTCGGCGGCCGCGCTCGGCGTCGACGCCGTGCTCGTCACCCCGCGCTGCGCGGACCCGCTGTACCGGCGGTCGGTGCGCGTGTCGATGGGCACGGTGTTCCAGGTGCCGTGGACCCGCATCGACCCGTGGCCCGAGGGCGTCGCGACGCTGCGGGCGGCGGGGTTCGTCACGGCGTCCCTCGCGCTGTCCGACGACTCCGTGCCGCTCGACGACCTGGCCGCGGACCCGCCGGACCGGCTCGCGCTCGTGCTCGGCACCGAGGGCGACGGCCTCAAGCCGGCCACGATCGCGGCGGGGGACCTGACCGTGCGGATCCCGATGGCCGGGGGCGTCGACTCGCTCAACGTCGCGGCCGCCGCCGCGGTGGCGTTCTGGGCGGTCCGGGTCTGACCTGCGCGGAGCCGCCGTCCCCCGCGAGGGACGGCCGGTCCTCAGGACCCGTCGCGCAGGTCGCCCAGCCGGGTGGGGGTGAAGGCGATCCGGTCGAACGTCACCGCGCAGCCGTCACCGGTGGGGGACTGCCCCTCGAACCCGACGGTCACCGTGCCCGCGGGGTCCTCCAGCGTGAAGTGCCGGACGAGCTCCCACCGCTGCCCGTCGAGGGACGCGTGGTACGCGTAGGCCGCGCCGATACGGGACACCCGCAGCCACACCTGGTCGCGGTCGACCGCGAACCCGTTCGCGTCGTCAGAGACGCCCCGGGTGACGACGGAGACGACAAGCGGGACGCCGTCGGGCGAGTACTCGAAGCACAGCTTGCCCCAGTGCCGGTCGTCGACCCGCAGCAGCAGGACGCCGGCGTCGAACGTCGAGACGAAGCCGACGGTCACGCGGGCGACGAGCTGGAAGTCGCCGACCGGCGGGACGCCCATCAGCGTGGGGGCGTTGAGCACGCCCGCGGAGTCGTACGACATCCCGTCGCTCGGGTCGAGGAAGACGTCCGTGCGCGGCGGGGCGGTGATCCGGAGCGCGCTCGTCGCCTCGTCCACGACCCACGCCGACCCGTCCGAGGGGACCAGCGCGAAGGGGACGGCGGGCACGTGCAGCGGGGTGGTCATCGGGCTCTCCTGGCTCTCGTGCGTCGGCACGCCGCCCACGTCGGCGGATGCTGGGCCAGGATCGCACCGCCGCGGGGTGATCCCGCGGCGTGCGCTGCTTCCGCCGTTTCGCCCGTGTCGGGCGGGCTCACTGACCGATGCGGCCGTCGATGCGCTCACGCAGCAGGTCCGCGTGCCCCAGGTGGCGCGCGTACTCCTCGACCAGGTGGACGAGGACCTCACGGGCTGCTGACCGGTCATGTGCAACCCCGCGTGGATCGACCCTCCTTGCACGCTGACGGTGCGGCGGGTGCACGGCATCCGTGCGGGCGGCGGCGTCAGCCGATGGCGAGCCCGTCGACCACCTCGACACCCGGCGCACGCACCAGCAGGGCGCCGGGCAGCGCGATCTTGGAGCGGCGCACGCCGCTGCCGATGACGACGGTGCCGCCGGCGGCCGGGTCGTCGACCGCCACGCCCGCGTCGGCCAGCACGCGGTACCCGGCGGGCAGTCCCAACGGCGTGATGCCGCCGTACTCCATGCCCGACTCGTCGGTGGCGCGGTCCATCGGCAGGAACGACGCCTTGCGCACGTCGAGCAGGCGCTTGACGGCGTTGTTGACGTCGGCGCGGGTCGTGGCGCGCACGAGGCAGGCCGCCGTGCGCTCCTCGCCCGCGCGCCGGCCCGCGACGAGCACACAGTTCACGGAGGCCGACAGCGGCAGGGCGTACGCGTCGGTCATGGCCGCGGTGTCGGCGAGGTCGGGGTCGATGGCGGCGACGAGGACGGCGTCGGCCACGGTCGGGTCGACGACCGCCCACCCGCTGATCGCGGCGTGCGTGCTCGCGGCCAGCAGGTCGGGACGGTCGACGGCCCGCTCCCAGGTGAGCGTCCCGAGGGCGGTGGTGGTCATGCGCGGCAGGCTACCCCCGGGGCGTCGGTGACCCGCTCAGCGCTGGTACGTCCCCATGAGGACGGCGCGGGCGAGGGTGTGGAACACCAGTGCGCAGCTCGCGGCACCCGGCGGCGTGTCCGGCGTCAGGCCGAGGTCCGCGGTGTCGAGCGCGTGCACGACGGCGTAGTAGCGGTGCACCTGGTCCCCCGGGGGCGGTGCGGCGCCGACGTAGCCGGCCACGCCGTCGTCGCCGCGCAGGTGGTACGCACCGCTCGGCAGCCCGGAGCCGTCGGGGCGCCCCGCGTCGGTGTCGAGGGACGTGACGTCGGGGCCGAGGCCCAGCGCGGTCCAGTGCCACCACCCGGCGACCCCCGGCGCGTCCGGGTCGAACACGTTGACCGCGAACGCGGCGGTCTGCTCGGGGAAGCCGGACCACGCGAGCTGGGGCGAGGCGTTGCTGCCGGACGGGGTGTTGGTGTGCACGTCCGGGATCCGGGCGCCGTGCACCCAGTCCGTGCTGGTGAGGGTGAAGGCCGGGACGGGGGGCAGGAGCGCGTACGGCTCGGGGGCGACAGGACGCGTCAGGGACGTGGGCACGAGAACCTCCGGTCGGCCCCGGCGCCGGTCGCCGGGGGTCAGCCCATCGTGGCGGTGTCCAGGGAGCGGCGCACGTGCGCGCGGGCGTGCGCGAGCGCGTCGTCCAGGTCGTCGAACAGGTGTCGCTCGTCGGCGAGCGCGGCGATGACTCCGAGGCTCTCCGCGAGCCGCTGGTGCTCGGGTCGCAGCCCCTTGAGCAGCACGACGATGCCGCGCCGGCGCAGGTCGTCGATGATCTCGACGAGCGCGTTGGCGCCGCTCGCGTCGAGCATGCGCACGTTGCCCAGCCGCAGCACGACGACGCGCACGTCGCTGACCAGTGCGAGCTCGTCGAGGAACCGGCGCACGTCGGCGAAGAACAGCGCGCCGTCGATGCGGTAGACCGCGATGTGCTCGTGCAGGAGGGTGCGTCCCGTGTCCGCGGTGAGCTGCTCGTGGGACTCCTCCGCCTCGTGCGGCATCGGCTCGCGGTGCAGACCGCTGCTGCGGGCCATCGCGCGCAGCGCCACCACAGCGGCGACGGCGACCCCCACCTCGACGGCCATGACGAGGTCGAAGACGACGGTCACCGCGAGCGTCACGCAGAACACGAGCGCACCGGAGCGCCCGGACCGGCAGATGGCGCGCGCGGTCCGCAGGTCGACCATGCGGGCGGCGGTGACGAGCAGCACGCCGGCCAGCACGGACAGCGGGATGCGCCCGACCAGGGGCCCGGCGAGGTAGATGATCGCGGCCAGCACGAGGGCGTGCATGAGGGCGGCGACCCGGGTGCGCCCGCCGGCGCGGACGTTGACGGCGGTGCGGGCGATCGCCCCGGTCGCCGGCAGGCCGCCGAACAGGCCCGACGCGACGTTGGCCAGGCCCTGGCCGAACAGCTCGCGGTTGGGCCGGGTGCGCTCGATGTCGTCGGCCATGCCGTCGGCGACGCGCGCGGACAGCAGCGACTCCAGGGCAGCGAGCGCCGCCACCGCGAGGGCCGCGGAGAACAGCGCGCTGGTGGTGGCCAGGTCGACGACCGGCAGGTGCGGACCGGGCAGGGAGTCGGGCAGGACGCCGATGCGGTCGACGTCGAGCCGCGCGACCTCGGCGACGAGAGTGGCGAGCACGACGGCCACCAGGGAGGCGGGCAGACCCTTGTGCAGCCGGGGCAGCACGATCATGACGGCCACCACGAGGGCGACGAGGGCGAGCGGCGCGACGGCCTGCGCCCAGTCGGTGGCGCCCAGGGTGCGCAGCGCGACGAGGCCGGCGTTCTCGCCCTCCGCGCGGGGGGTGTCCAGCGCGAGCGGCACCTGCTGCAGCGCGATGACGACGCCGATGCCGCACGTGAACCCCTCGACGACCGGCCACGGGATGTACGCGACGAGGCGGCCGATGCCCAGGACCCCGGCCAGCAGCACGAGGCCGCCGGCCATGATCGCGACGACGGGCACGGCCTCGGCCCCGTGGCGGGCGACCACGGGCAGCAGGACGACCGCCATGGCGCCGGTGGGTCCGCTGACCTGCAGGTGCGACCCGCCGAACACGGCGGCCACGGCACCGGCGACCACCGCGGTGATGAGGCCGGCGGCGGCGCCGAGGCCGGAGGAGACACCGAACCCGAGGGCGAGCGGCAGCGCGACGATGGCGACGGTGAGCCCGGCGATCAGGTCGTGCCGCCACGAGCGCGGCAGGTCGGCGTAGTCGGAGCGGTGGGGGGCGAGTGCGAGCAGGCGTCGCCGGGCGGTCGGCAGGAAGGTCTCGAGGCTCATGTCAGGCGTCGGTGTCGGTGGTGGGGGAGGCAGGGGCGAACGAGGTGGGGGCGGCGAGGGCGGAGGTCTCCTCGAGCCGGTCCCGGTGGCGCGTCGCCGCGTCGACGAGGACGTCACGGGCGGCCGAGAGCATCTCGGCGACGGCGGGCAGCGCGAGCGCGTAGTGCACGGCGTTGCCGGTGCGGTGCGCGGTGACGACACCGGCCCGTCGGAGCACCGCCAGGTGCTGGGACAGGTGCGACGCCTCGAGGCCGAGCTCAGCGAGGAGCTCGCTGACCTGCCGGTCGCGCACGACGAGGAGCTCCAGGGTGCGCACCCGCACCGGGTGGGCGAGGGCCTTGAAGAGGTCGGCCTTGACGTCCGCGAGAGGACGGTCGACTCCGAGGGCGTGCAGGGGCACGAGGCCTCCGGATGGCGGTGTGATGAAACCATCAAATGGTAGCCGCGCCTCCGGTGAGGTCGGGACGGTGTTCCGGCATGCGCGACCGGCACCCTGGCGGCCCGTGCACTCCTAGACTGCGCGCGTGCCATCTCCGCACGGGCGTCGTCGGTCGGTGCTGGTGCGTGCGTCCCTCGTCGGAGCCTGCCTCGCTCTCGGCGGCTGGCTCGTGGCGGTCGTCCAGGGCGTCCTGACGTACAACCGGCTGATGGTGATGGTGAGCGCACGCCAGGCCACGGAGCTGGAGCGGCTGCTGCTCGTGATCGGCGCCGTCCTCCTCGTCGTCCACCTGGTCCAGCGGCGCCGGTGGCGGGGGGTTCTGCGCGCGGGTGCGCGAGGCGACGTCACGGCGACGTGGCTGGCGACGACGGCCGCGCTCGGCGCCGCCTGGTACGGCATCGCCGTCGTCCAGTGGTACCTCGTGGTCCGTCTCGCCTCGACCGGGCCGCAGGACCTGACCCGCGACCCGACGGTCCTGGAGCACCTGCTCCTGACCGGGGCAGGGATCGCGCTCGTCGCGCTGGCCGTGCGCCGCGTGAGTGGTCGGGCGTCCGAGGTGGCCTGAGGGCGGTCCGGCCGTCCTGGTCGGGGCGGCGCGACGTGGGCGCACGTGCTGCCCTCAGCCCACGTCCCCGCGACCGGGGCGGCGACGGTCGCGCTTGACCGACGCCCGCTGCTGCTTCGCCTCGAGGCGCCGCCGCTGTGATCCGCGCGTCGGTCGCGTCGCCCGTCGCGCCGGCCCGGGCGGGGCGAGGGCGTCGGCGACGAGCGCGGCCAGGCGTGCCCGGGCCGCGTCGCGGTTGCGCAGCTGGGAGCGGTGCTCGGAGGCGACGACGGTGAGCACGCCGCCCACGAGCCGCGACGCGAGACGCTCCAGCGCGCGCGCCCGTTGGTCCGGGGTCAGCACCGTGGAGGTCGCGACGTCCCACGACAGCTCGACGCGCGAGTCGGTGGTGTTGACGCTCTGGCCGCCGGGGCCCGACGAGCGTGAGAACCGCCACTGCAGCTCAGCGTCGGGTACCACGAGGGCGGGGGTCACCCGCAGCCCGGCGGACGGCGGGTCGGTCATGGTCCCATCCTCGCCTCTCGTCGGGGCGGTGCGGACTCCCGGCGCGGTCAGTCCTCCGCCGCGGCGGTCTCGGCGCGCAGCAGGGCCGCCGGCCGGACCGTGACGAGGCGCAGGACGCCCTCGGTCGTGTGGCCATCGGCGGTGATCGGGCGACGTGCGGGGCCGGCGCCGTTGCTGTCGGCCCACCCTCCCGGCAGCGGATTGACACCCCTCGAGGTGTCAGCGTCTACTGGCATCATCGAACATGTGTTCGATGATGCGGGACGGCGCGGATGTCCGTAACGCACCGTGGCGTGTCCTGCCCGTGACGGCGAGGGGCGCGGCGGCGGATCGCACGAGGGAGCTGACGTGGCAGGGACGAGCACCGTGGAGCGCGCGGCCCGCGCGCGCGCCGCGCTGGTGGCCGCGGAGCGGCGCACCGGTGCGCGCACGGTGCTGACCGGCGCCCCCGGGGTGGTGGCGGGCGGGGCGCAGGACGCCTCGCCCGGTGCGGTGCACGACGTCCGACGCGACAGCGTGCCCGGCGGTCCGGCGACGGTGCACGCGGCGGCACCGGTCGCTTCGTCCGTCACCTCGTCGGTCGCCCAGCGGCACGACGAGCCGGTGCCCGAGCCCGGTCACCGGCGCACGTCGCTGCTCACCAGCGAGCGTCCGCCGCTGCCCGTGCCGCCGGCGTTGGCCGACCTGCTGCCCGACGGCCTGCGCCGCGGTGCGACCACCTCGGTGCTCGGGTCCACGTCGCTGGCCCTCGGCGTGCTCGCGCACGCGTGCGCGTCGGGGGCGTGGGCCGTGGCCGTCGGGCAGCCGCGGCTCGGCCTGCTGGCAGCCGCGCAGGCGGGGCTCGACCTCGCGCGGTTCGCGCTCGTCCCGGACCCCGGGGCCGACGCCGCCCTCGTGCTGGCCGCGCTGGTCGACGGGATCGACGTCGTGCTCGTCGGGCCGGACGCCCCGCTCGCCGAGGCCGACCGTCGCCGCCTGTCCGCACGTGCACGTGAGCGTGGGGCCGCGCTGGTGACGACCGTGCCGTGGCCCGGTGCCGCCGTCGTGCTCGACGCCGGACCGGTCCGCTGGTCGGGCGTCGGCGACGGGGACGGGCGGCTGCGCACCTGCGAGGTGCAGGTGCGCCGCACCGGCCGCGGCAGCGCCGCCGTCCCGACGTCGGCCGACGTCGTGCTGCCGTTCGCCCCGCCCGGTGAGCACGTGCCCCCGGGTCCCGAGCGCCGCCGTCCCCGGACGGCCGGCGGGTTGCGGCTGGTCGGATGAGCACGCGGACGACGGTCGTGTGGGTGCCCGACTGGCCCGTGGTCGCGGCGATGACCGCCGACGAGGTCCCCCTCGACCTGCCTGCCGCCGTGCACGACGGGCGACGGGTCACCGCCGTGTCGGCGCTCGCCCGCGCCGACGGCGTGCGGCGGGGGATGCGACGACGCCAGGCGCAGGGCGTGAGCCCCGAGCTGGTGCTGCTGCCCGCGGACGACGCGCGCGACGTGCGGCTGTTCGAGCCGGTCGCCGCGGCGACCGAGACGGTCGTCGCCGGCGTCGAGGTCGCGCGTCCCGGCCTGCTCCTGCTGCCCGCCGGCGGTGCGTCGCGGTACCACGGGTCGGAGGAGGCGCTCGCGGAGCGGATCGTCGACGCGGTCGCCCGCGCCACGGGCCACGAGTGCGGCGTCGGGACGGCCGACGGGCTGCTCGCCGCCGTGCTGGCCGCGCGCACCGGGGCCGTCGTCGAGCCCGGGGTGTCGGCGGTGTTCCTCGCACCGCACGGCGTCACCGAGCTCGTGCACGCGACCACCACGCCCGAGCAGGCCGCCGAGGTGATGCGGCTGGTCGACCTGCTGCACCGCCTCGGCCTGCGCACGCTGGGCGCGTTCGCGGCGCTGCCGGCACCGGACGTGCACGCGCGGTTCGGGCGCCTCGGCACGTGGGCGCGCACGCTCGCCCGCGGCCTGGACGAGCGGCCGCCCGCGCGGCGTCGCCCCGAGGCGGACCTGGAGGTGAGCGTCGACCTCGACCCGCCGGTCGACCGCGTCGACACCGCGACGTTCGCCGGGCGGCGCCTGGCAGAGGAGCTGCACGCCGACCTCGTCGCGCGGTCCGTGACGTGCGGGCGGCTGCAGGTCGCGGCACGCACCGACGACGGCACCGAGCTGGTCCGCACGTGGCGCACCGACCTGGGCGGGTGGGGTGCGCTCGCCGCCGCCCGCATCACCGACCGGATCCGCTGGCAGCTCGACGGGTGGCTCACCGCGTCGGCGGTCGCCACGGCGCGGGACCGGCGGCGCGAGGTGTGGGAGCAGGAGCGGGGCGTCGGGTCCGGGCGCCGGCCGGTCGACGTGCGGGCGCCCGGCGACGAGGACGACGTCGCCCCCGTCGCGCTGGTCCGCCTCACGCTCACGGCGCTCGACGTCGCGCCCGCGGGGGCCGAGGCCACGCAGCTGTGGGGCGGCCCGTCGGGCGGTGACCTGCGCGCGCACCGGGCGCTGGAGCGTGCGCAGAGCATCGTCGGCGGGCAGGGGGTCCTCACCGTGACCCTGCAGGGCGGGCGTGACGTGCGCGACCAGGTGCACGTGCGGCCCTGGGGCGAGCAGAGCGACCCACCGCGGCCGCTCGACCGCCCCTGGCCGGGCAGGCTGCCGGACCCGGCGCCGGCGACCGTGCTGGTCGACCCCGTGCGCGTCGAGGTGCGGGACGTCGACGGCGCACCCGTGCGGATCGACCGACGCGGCCGGTTGAGCGGGCGGCCCACCACCGTGCGCGCGGTGTGGTCCGACGTCGACGGCGGCGACCGGGCGCGGGCCGTCGCCGGGTGGGCCGGGCCGTGGCTGCTGTCCGACCGCTGGTGGACGCACCCCGGCGCCGCACCGCAGGTCCGCGGCCACCTGCAGGTCGCGTTCGACGACGGGGGAGCCGTGCTGCTCACGCACACCGACGGGGTCTGGACCTGCGAGGCCGACTATGACTGAGCGCCGCGTCCGGGGGCGGGGCGTGCACGAGGCCCGCACGGACTGGCCCCCGCGGTACGCCGAGCTGCACGCGCACTCCGCCTTCAGCTTCCTCGACGGTGCCAGCCAGCCCGAGGAGCTCGCCGCCGAGGCCGCCCGGCTGGGGCAGAGCGCCTTGGCGCTGACCGACCACGACGGCCTGTACGGCGTCGTGCGGTTCGCGCAGGCGGCGCGAGCCGTCGGGCTGCCCACGGTGTTCGGCGCCGAGCTGCACCTTCCCGCGCCCGATCCCCGCCGGCACCCGCGCGAGAAGCGCCCGACGCCGGGGCCGCCCGTGCTCGACGCGCCGACCGGCGTCCCCGACCCCCGCGCGAGCCACCTGCTGGTGCTCGCGCGCGGGCCCGACGGGTACCGGGCGCTGTCGCGCGCGATCGCCGAGGGGCACCTGCGCACCGGCCGCAAGGGCGCCGCGGAGTACCACCTGGAGGAGCTGGCGCAGGCGGCTGCCGGGCAGTGGCTCGTGCTGACCGGGTGCCGCAAGGGCGCGGTGCGGCGCGCGCTCGCGGGCGGTGACCCGTCGGGCGTGCTCGGGGTGGCTCCCGGCGGGCTGGAGTCCGCGCGCCGCGAGCTCGACCGGCTCGTCGCGCTGTTCGGGCGCGACAACGTGGCCGTCGAGACCACGGTGCACGGTGACGCGTACGACACCGACCGCGCGGACGCGCTCGCCGCCCTGGCGAGCGAGGCGAACCTGCCGCTGGTCGCGACCGGCAACGTCCACTACGCCACCGAGCGCGACGCGGACCTGGCGCAGGCGCTGGCGGCCGTGCGCGCGCGGTCCTCCCTCGACGACCTCGACGGGTGGCTGCCCGGCGCTCCCGTCGCCCACCTGCGTTCGGCGACCGAGATGCTCTACCTGCACCGCCGGCACCCCAGCGCCGTGAGCACGGCCGCGGACCTGGCCGCGGAGTGCGCGTTCGACCTGTCGCTCGTCGCCCCGAGCCTGCCGCCGTACCCCGTGCCGGACGGGCACACCGAGGCGACGTGGTTGCGCGAGCTCGTGCGTCGCGGTGCGCTCGAGCTGTACGGGCCGCCGGAGGCTGAGCGCGTGCCCGGTGCGTACGCGCAGCTGCAGCACGAGCTGCGCGTCATCGAGGACCTCGGGTTCTGCGGCTACTTCCTCGTGGTCTACGAGCTGGTCGACTTCTGCCGTCGCAACGGGATCATGGCGCAGGGGCGCGGCTCGGCGGCCAACTCCGCGGTCTGCTACGTGCTGCGCGTCACCGCGGTCGACCCCGTGAAGCACGGCCTGCTGTTCGAGCGGTTCCTCGCCCCGGAGCGCGACGGCCCGCCGGACATCGACGTCGACATCGAGTCCGCGCGCCGTGAGGAGGTCATCCAGCACGTCTACGCCATGCACGGGCGCACGCACGCCGCGCAGGTCGCCAACGTCATCTCCTACCGGCCGCGCTCGGCGGTGCGCGACGCTGCCCGGGCGCTGGGGTACGACGCGGGGCAGCAGGACGCGTGGAGCTCGTCGATCGAGCGGTGGGGGAGCCTGCGCGGGCAGGAGAAGCCCAGCCCGTGGTGGCACCTGACGCGCTCCGGGCCGGTGGCGCCGGAGACGCCGGGGCGTCCGACCGCTGACAACCACGACGTCGTCCCGGCGCACCTGCCGCCGGCCGCGGCGGACACCGAGGACATCCCCGAGCACGTCATCGACCTGGCCGAGCGGTTCCTGCGGCTGCCGCGGCACCTGGGCATCCACTCCGGCGGCATGGTGATGTGCGACCGGCCGGTCATCGAGGTGTGCCCGGTGGAGTGGGCGCGCATGGAGGGCCGCACGGTCCTGCAGTGGGACAAGGAGGACTGCGCCGACGCCGGCCTGGTGAAGTTCGACCTGCTGGGCCTGGGCATGCTCACCGCGCTGCGGCTGGCGTTCACCGAGGTCGAGAAGCACGAGGGCGTCGTGCTCGACCTGCACGGGCTGCCGCACGAGGACCCGGCGGTGTACGAGCTGCTGTCCGCCGCCGACACCGTGGGCGTGTTCCAGGTGGAGTCCCGTGCGCAGATGGGGACGCTGCCGCGGCTGCGGCCGCAGAAGTTCTACGACATCGTGGTGGAGGTCGCGCTCATCCGGCCCGGGCCGATCCAGGGCGGGTCGGTGCACCCGTACATCGAGCGCGCCCAGGGCCGGCAGAAGGTCACGTACCTGCACCCGTCGCTGGAGAAGTCGCTGAGCAAGACCCTCGGTGTGCCGCTGTTCCAGGAGCAGCTCATGCAGATGGCCATCGACGTCGCGGACTTCACGCCCGCCGAGGCCGACCAGCTGCGCCGCGCCATGGGGTCGAAGCGGTCCGTCGAGCGCATGGAGGCGATGCGGGCGCGGCTCATGGACGGCATGGCGGCCAAGGGCATCGGGCCGAAGGTGCGCGAGGAGATCTTCGACAAGCTCAAGGCGTTCGCGGACTTCGGGTTCCCCGAGTCGCACGCGTACTCGTTCGCGTTCCTCGTGTACGCGAGCTCGTGGCTCAAGGTGCACCACCCGGCCGCGTTCTACGCCGGCCTGCTCGCGGCGCAGCCCATGGGCTTCTACTCGCCGCAGTCGCTCGCTGCCGACGCGCGACGGCACGGCATCGACGTGCTGCGTCCGGACGTGCAGGCGTCCGACGTGCTGGCGGTCGTCGAGCGGGTGGGCACGACACCGCCCGGCGGTGAGCCGCGCCTGGTGGCGCAGCCCAGCGGCACCGGTCCGACCCGGCCCGTGGGGGTGCGCACTGGCGAGGGGTCGGTGCGCTCGCTGGCGGTGCGGCAGGGGCTGACGCAGGTGCGGACCATCGGCGAGGACGTCGCGCGTGCCCTCGTCGACGCGCGCACCGCGCGCGGCCCGTTCGCCGACCTGCACGACCTGGTGCAGCGTGTGCAGCTCACCACCGCGCAGCTCGAGGCGCTCGCGACGGCCGGTGCGCTGGACTCCCTCGGGGTGGACCGGCGGGCGGGGCTGTGGGCAGCGGGTGCGCTCGCGCAGGAGGGACCGGACACGCTGCCCGGGGTGGCCGTCGGTGTGAAGGCCCCGACGCTGCCGGGGCTGTCGGACGTCGAGGTCGCGACCGCCGACGTGTGGGCGACGGGGGTGTCGGTCGACTCCTACCCGACGCAGTTCGTCCGCGAGGGTCTGGACGAGGCCGGTGTGCTGCGCGTCGAGCAGGCGTTCCGCACCGAGGAGGGCCGCCGCATCGCCGTCGCCGGCGTCGTCACGCACCGCCAACGCCCGGGCACAGCCGGGGGAGTGACCTTCCTGTCCCTGGAGGACGAGACCGGGCTGCTCAACATCGTGTGCTCCGCCGGGCTGTGGCAGAGGTTCCGGCGGACGGCCCGGACGGCGAAGGCGATGGTCGTGCGGGGGCGGCTGGAGAAGGCGGACGGGGCGACCAACCTCGTCGCGGAGCACCTCAGTCCGTTGTCGTTGAAGGTGCGGAGCAGGTCGCGGGACTTCCAGTAGGACCGCGCCTGCGGCCGGTGACCGCCCTGCGTCGAGCTGATCCAGTCAGCGTCGAGCGGATCCTGTCAGGAGGCGTGCTTCCGTCCGTACCGTTGCCGTGCGGCCTCGCCGCTCGTGCCGACTGCGGCGCCGATGACCTCCCACGGGGTGTGCGACTCCCGCGCCGCGGCGACGGCCTCCGCGATCTCACGCTCGGCAGCTGCGCGCTTGAGCGCAGCGAGCCGCATCTGCGTGACCGGCGAGACGGTGTCCCGGTCCTCCGGGCGCGGCTCGTACGCCTCGAACGTGTCGGCCAGGTCGTCGGCCTGAGCCAGGATCTCCTCCAAGGAGCGGGGCATGGGCATCACCTCAGGAACGTCGAGCGAGCGGGCATCGCGTGCACCACGTGGAGGTCGCCGTACCGCTCGACGACACCGACCTCGATGAGAGACCACCGCTGTGGTCCGGACCGATGACCATCGTCATCCCGTCGCCCACGTCGAACAGGTCGACGTGGTTCTCCAGCGCGTGCCTCATCGACCCTCCGGGACACCGTGGCGAAAGGCGCTGTGGAGCACGATCAGCTCGTTGTCCACCTCGACAAGTGAGCTTTGCGACGTGCTCCGTGGGCAAGCATGCGACGACCTCTGCGCGCTGGACCGGCTGCGGGTCGGACAGCTGCCCCATTCGCGACCGCGTCCGGGGCTCAGGGTGCTGTCGAGCGAGCAGCCCTGCCCGCGGGACACACCGGTATCGCCTTGGCAGAGTCGGTGCTGCTGCGCTCACCAGGCTTCGGTGAGGTGTGCGAGGCGCTCGCGGATGCTCTCGACGTCGTCCACCCGGCCGGCAGCGACATCCATGATGAGGTCGTAGGCGTCGTCGTTCGTGGCGACGAGTCGTGTGCCGTTGACGCCGAGGAACACGATCGTGCCTGCGAGTGCCAGCCTCTTGTTCCCGTCCAGAAGTGCGTGGTTTCGGGTCAGTGAATGAAGGAGCGCTGCGGCCTTGGCGAGGAGGTCGGGGTAGGCGTCGGTCCCGCCGATCTGAGTCCGTGGTCGTGCGGCTGCCGACTCCACGAGGCCGATGTCACGCACGACCAGATCGCCGACGACGCGCCGCGCGACGACGAGCAGCTCTTCGGCGGTGAGGTAGATCATCGACCGAGTCGCTCGAGCGCCTCTGCGTAACGGGGGAGCTCGCTGTCCATCACGGCGTTGACGAGGTCCTCTCGTGAGGTGCGCTCGATGTAGTCGCGAACGGCTTGACGGGCTACGTCCTGCATCGAACGGTGCTCGACCTCCGCGCGGCGCCTCAGGGCCTCTGTCTCGGCCGTGTCGAGTCGAAGAGTCATTGCCATACGGCCAAGGTATCAGCCGCGGTATCAGACGCCGGCGACGCAGGCCGCGAGGGTGTATCTGCAACTGATCGCCTTGGCGGGCTCGGTGGGGTTGCGTGCACGGACCTGCCGCCGCGGCTGGCTGACGACTAGCCTGTCGCCATGATCCACGTCGACGAGCGCCAGTACCGCGCGCTGGTCGACCTGTGCGCGAGATTCGGGTTCGCCAGGCTCGACGTCTTCGGGTCGGTAGCTCGTGGCGAGGAGCGCGCGGACTCCGACATCGACGTGCTCTACGACCTGCTCCCCGGGCGGCATGTGACCTGGGAGATCATCGATGCCGCGGAGGAGATGTCGGAGATCCTCGGACGTCCGGTGGACCTCGTCTCACGCAGGGCGGTGCACCCGCTGCTGCGTGAGCGAATCGAGACAGAGGCTCGGGCGCTCTATGCGGCCTGACGTGCTGTTCGTCGCCGAGATGATCGACGCCGCGACACGCATCGTCACGTTGAGCGCCGACCGTGACGCGCACGCCGTCGACCAGGACGCGACGGTGCGTGAGGCGCTGCTGTGGAACTTCACCGTCCTCGGAGAGGCGGCGAAGCAGGTCTCCCAGGAGACGCGGGAACGGCATCCAGATGTGCCGTGGCGCCGCGCCGCGGGACTGCGCAACCGGATCGTGCACGGGTACTGGTCGACCGACACCGACGTTCTCGTCTCGACGGCGCATGACGTGATCCCGGCTCTGCTGGTCCAGCTGACCAGGGTCCAGGACTCGCTCGGCTGAACGTGCCCGACCGGGTGGGTCGACAACTGGTCGCCTCAGTGAGGGCGGATGTCCCTCACGGTCGGTGCTTGCGGGCGAGTGTGTCCGGAGCCGGGCGACCCTGCTGCTGACGCGCACGCAGCATCCGCATGGTGGCGATCGATGGTCGGATCGCGGAGTACAGCAGCATGTCCACCCGTCGCCCGCCGATCACCTGCCGGCTGCGCAGCAGCCCTTCGCGTTCGTAGCCGGCGTTCTCGGCGGTGCGGGTGGACGCCACGTTCCACGGCTCGATGAGGAGCTCGATGCGGTGCAGCTCGGGGATGGTCCACGCGAACGCGGTGACCGCCGTCAGAGCACGCGCCGCGACGCCTCGGCCGCGTTCGGTCGGTGCGACGCCGTACCCGGCGGTCGCGCGCCCGTGCTCGATGTCGGCGAGCCACAGCCCGACCTGCCCGAGGGCGCGGTCGTCGGCGGCGTCGGCGACGCAGAACGAGTACCCGGCACCCGTGACCAGGCGTTCGTGCTGCCGGTCGATCCACTCCTGGGCCTGCGCGGCCGTGGCATCGGCCACCAGCGTGCCGGTCAGGGGCGTGTACGGGTCCGTGGAGAGGTCCTGGACCATCCCGACGTCGCGGGGTCCGAACGCCCGCAGGCGGACGCCACCGAACGTCGGGGCGGGCGTCGGCAGCACGAGCATGCGGACAGTGTCGACGCACTGCCGAACCTCGTCCACGGCTCCGCGCTGGCGACTTCGTGCCTCGAGCATCCGCGCGGTGCCGCCGTGCGCGGAGCACTCCGAAGCGGAAGCGCGCACCTCGTGTCCCACCCGCAGGTACGAGCCGGTGGTCGCCCCGCTCCCTCCGCGGACCCGAACCCGCCCGTGGGCGTGGATCACGCTGGGTCTCATCGCCGTGGTCGCCGCGGGCGCATTCGTCGCGACAGGGCTCGAGGTCTGCGCTGCGCGCTACCGCGTGCGCACCGTGCTCCACGTCGCGCTGCGGCCCACACCGTCCACCTCGACCAGTCCGTCGTTCCTCAGCTCGCCGAGGACGAGCCGGATCGTCTGGTCGGAGACCCCGGGCAGCGCGGTCCGGGCATCGCTCATGCGGAACGAGCGCCCTGCGTGATGCAGCACGTAGGTGCGGACGCGCTCCTGCTTGCTCCGGCCGCTACGTGCCGTGGCGACGAGGGAGGAGAGCTGCTCGGAGCAGTCCGCCAGTGCCCGGACCAGGGAGTGCAGCCACGGCCACGGATCGTGCCGGGCGCCCTGCCAGTCCGCGGTCGAGTCGAGCAGTGCGGCGGCGTGCGCCTCGGCTGACCGCGCGATGGCCGCGTCGAGCGACACGTACCGCGCGACGTCGTACCCGGCATCGTGCAGCAGGCCCGGCGTCAGGGCACGCGCGAGCCGGCCGTTGGCGGTGGTGAAGGGGCGGATCGCCACGAGGTCGAGCACGAACAGGCCGGTGAGCAGGACGGGATGATGGCGGTCGGTGGCGAGCGCACCGCGGTAGCGCGCGATCAGCTCGTCGAGGTGGTGGGGGACGTCGGCCACCGCGACGGGTGTGAAGCGCTTGACCCGCGCGGCACGCGGGTCGCGGTCCAGGACGACGCTCTCGACCCGCCGGAGCCGTCCGCCCGGTGTCGGGGTGTGTGCGAGCAGCAGCCGGTGGACGTCCAGGACCAGGTCGACGTCCAGGGGCCCCCGGTCCTCCTGGGCGACGTGATCGAAGGCGTCGCGGCACCCGGCGAGCGTCTGCTCCTCGCGTCCCCGCAACCGATCGGCCTCACCAGCGACGATGTCCGCTGCGCGTCGCCGCGGGACGACGACCCCGTCGAGGGCTGCCGACGACTCGATGCTCGCGGGGCGTGCACGGTCGGCCAGGCTCGACAGGAGGCCGGGCAGGACGTCCGGGAGCAACGCCGCGCTGCCGCGCACCGTGTCCACGACGCGGAGGTCCGCGACGACGTCGAACGGGACGGACCCGATCAGGGAGTCGAGGTCCTCGAACGACTTCACGCTGTCACCAGGTCTCACCAATCGCTACAGAAGATGCCATCAATTGGTGAGTTTAGCTGCTGGTTAGCGATTTGACCGGCGTGGTGACGGCTGGTGCGCGCACGTCGCTGCCGAGGCTGAGGGCAAGGTCCTCGTGTGCACGGCCAGCTCGACGCACCGCGTGCGGAGGTACTCGTCGAACAGCAGCGGGTGGCCTTGGTGGCGCACGGCGGTCGGTGGGCTCCTGCGGGAGCCGGGCGCGCAGGCGGTCGAGCGCGGCGGCCACCTCGGTGGTGCGCCCTTCGACGCCCTGCGCTCGACCTGGAGCACACGCTGCGCGACAGGTGCGCCGGGAGCTCTCCGACGCTCATGCCGCCGAGCACGGACGGGTCGTGCCACGCGCGGGCCACCGCGTGGCTCGTCACGAGGTCCACGGCCGTGTCCGCCCCGGCGCGGTAGGCGTCTCGCGCTGCCGTCGCCATGGCCGCGAGTATGCCGTCGCGTCGTCAGGAGCCGGGGCGGTCCTCGTCGGGGGTGAGGTGTGCGGTCAGCTCGTCCATCGTCCTGCTGAACGCCGCGGACAGGTCGACCCCGTACGCGTCGGCGAGCACGAGGACCGACCACAGGCAGTCGGCGAGCTCGTGCGCGAGGGCGTCGTCGAGGTCGGCGCGGGGGCGTACGCCCGCCTTGCCCTGCACGAGCTTGGCCAGGTCACCGACGTCGCCGACGAAGCCGAGCATGATCTCCTCGGTCGTCCACGTCCGCCCGTACCGCGCGGCCTCTGCCCGCGCGTAGAGCTCACGCACCGCGACGGCGCGCCGCTGCAGCGCGGCGAGGTCGTCGCCGTCGCCGGTCACTCGGCCGGCCCGTCCGCCGGGAGCCCTGCCACCGGCTTGGTCCGCGACCGGCCCGTGGCGTCCTTGAGCACGACGTACTTGAGGTCCACGTGCGGCTCCAGCGCGCTGAACTTGTCGTTCGGCGCGCCGATGATCAGCTGGAAGCCCAGCCCGCGCCACGCGCCGATGGCGCGTCCGGTGAACCGGGCGTCGGCCTTGATGAGGGCCTCGTCGAGGAACACCGGCGCGTACCGGGGGCGCGCGGCACCCGCGTCGCCGAGCTGGTAGCGCAGCGCCGCGCCGACGATGAACGCCACGAGCTCCTGCGACTCCCCGCCGGACTTCTCGCCGATGTGGTCGTACAGCGCGACGTGGTTCCCGTCGAGGTCGACCTTCTCGGCCGACAGCCGCACGTGCCGGCGCACGTCCACGAGGTCGGCGAAGTCGGGGGAGGTGCGCCGGATGCGGTCGATGACCTTCGCCATCCGGTGGTACCGGCGCTCGCGCTCGGCGTCCGTCGCCTCGGTCGAGAGCACCTCGCGCAGGTCGCGCAGCTCCTTGCGGAACCGGGCGACGACGGTCGACTGGGTGTCGCGGGCGTCGATGCGCAGGCGGTGGTCGTCGTCCGCGAACGGCAGGTCCGCGAGGATGTCGTTGACCGGGCGGATGCGCTCCTTGATCTCGCGCACCGAGCGCGACAGCGCGCTGTGCAGGTCGGCCAGGTCGTTGCCGGACAGCCGCAGCAGGCTCTTGCGCCACTCGGCCTCGAGCTCGTGCAGGCCCTGGGCCTGCAGCTCGGTGAGGATCCGGTCGTAGTCGCCGTACGAGGCGTCGGGGTCGGTGCCGAGGTTCGGGTCGGGCCAGCGCTCGACGAACGTCTCGAACGTGCGGCGCAGGGCGTCGCGCGCGGTGGCGACGGTCTGCTGCGCGGCCTGCCGGTCGGCGCGCAGCAGGTCGGCGGCGCGCGACACGACGGCGTCGAACGCGTCGAGCGCTGCCGACGGGTCGGTGCGCGCGTCGTCGCCCGGCAGGTCCGCGGCGGTGCCGCCCGGCAGGTCCGCGGCGGTGCCGCTCGGCAGGTCCGCGGCGGTGCCGCCCAGCACGTGCTCGAGGTACGCCCGCTGCTCCGGGTCGAGCTGGGTCCCCGCGTCGTGCGCGGCGTCCAGCGCGCCCTGGGCGACGTCGACCGCGTCGGTCGTCGCCGACCAGCGTTCCCCGAGGTCGCCCGCGGCGCCCTTGGTGCGCCCGAGCTGCTCGGTGAGGTCCTGGATGAGCACCTCGAGCTCGACGGCCCGTTGCTGCAGGCGCACCACGTCGGGGTTGCCGGACGTGACCTCGTCGACGACGAACTGCCAGCGGTCGCGCTCGGCCTCGACGCCCGCGACGTCGACCTGGTCCCACGTGAGCTCGACCACGGCGGTGTACGCGCGCAGCGTCGCGTCGTGCCGGTCCCAGGCGGCCTCCGCCTCCTCGACGCGGGCCTCCGCGGACGTGAGCCGCGCCTCGGCGGCCTCGACCTGCCGCTCCAGGTCGCTCAGGCGGCGCGTGTTCGTGAAGCCGAGCACGTTGCGGGCGCCCTGCCCGCCGTGCGCGCCGCGACGCCCCTCGGAGACCTGGCCGCCGCGCGTCAGCGCCTTCTCGTGCTGCGCGAGCTCCCCGGGGGTGTCCACGCAGACGTACGCGAACCGTGACGCGAGCTCACCCTTCAGCCAGCCCGTGAACGGGCTCTGCCGGTAGTCCAGCCGGCCGGGCAGCGTGCGGCCGTCCATGCCGACGTCGTCGCGCAGGTCCGTGGGGACGCCCTCGAAGCGGATGCGCCGGCCCGTGCGGACCGTGTCGATGGCACGCCGGAACGCCTGCAGGTGGGCGATGTCGATCAGCAGGAGCGTCGCGAACCCGCCGAGCGCGAGGTTGAACGCGTCACGCCACGGCTCGTGCTCGGTGCGGACCTCGACCAGCTCGGCGACGAACGGCAGGTCCTCGGGTGCGAGGCCCGCTGCCTGAGCCAGTGCCGCGCGCGTCGCGTGCAGGTCGCCCGGGATGTTGTCGTGGCGGTGCCGCGCGTCGTCGTGGTCACGGCGCAGGACGGCCAGGTCGGCCGACGCCTCCTTGCGCTCGGACATCGCGTCGAACAGCGCCTGCCGGGCGCCGGCCTTGGCGTCGGAGTCGGCGAGCGCGTGCCGCGCACGGGCGACGAGGTCGGTGAACTCCTCGAGCGTCGTGACCGACGTGCCGAGCGTCGAGGTGAGGACCTCCTCGAGCCGGGCGCGAGCCCGGGTGACCTCGTCCAGCCGGGTCGCGACACCGCGCAGCTCCCGCTGCGCGGTGGCGAGCCGGTCGCCCCCGGACGCCCACAGCGTCTGCTTGACGCCGTCGAGCTCCGTGCGGGCGGCGGCGATGCGGGCGGAGGTCTCCGCGGCCAGGCGCTGGGCCTCGCGGTGCCGGCCCTGCAGGTCCGTCTCGACGTCCCGCAGCAGTCCCAGGCGCCGCTCGTGGCGCCACAGCGCGGCCGGTGAGGTGCCGTCGTCGAACCCGCCGACGGCGTCGACGACGCGCAGCCGGGCCGCGGCCTGCTCGATCGCCGCACGGTGCTCCCGGATCGGGTCGAGCGCCTTGACCTGCTGCCGCGCCGTGATCATCTGCTCGCGCGTGCCCGTGAGCTTGTCGAACTGCTCGACGACCGCGTCGGCCGTGGCGAACGTGTCGGGCTCCTCGAGCACCATCGCCTTGTACAGCGCGTCGACGGTCGTGATCTGCTGCCCGGCCTGGATGCGCCCCAGCAGGGCCACGGCCTTGCCGCCGTCGCCCGCGGCGCCGATGCCGAGCGTCGAGTGCAGCCGCGCGGTGAACTCGCGGTCGGTGTCGAAGCAGGTGAGGCCCGCGGCGGCCACCGCGGAGCGCGTCAGGCGCTGTGCCGCTGCCGGCTCGAGCGCCCGTAGGTCGAACTCCGTCTCGCACGTCGCCCGCACGGCCGCGACGTCCTCGAGCGTGCGCGCCGACGACGGCACGTACCACCCGCGCACCGCGGTGAAGCGGGTGCCCGACTGGTCGGCCCACGTCATCGCGATCGCCGACCACGTGTCCTTGCCGTCGCCGCGCAGCACCCGCTGGCGGGTGCCCTCCTCGGTGCGGGACTCGTCGAGCTTGCCGCGCGCGTAGGACAGGATGTTGCGCTGGTCCTTGCCGCGCGGACGGCCCACGACCCCGCCGTTGGACGCGCCGTTGAAGGGCGTGGTGTGCGGCATGAGCAGCGCGATGTACGCGTCCATCAGCGTGGACTTGCCGGACCCCGACCCGCCGGACAGCAGCGTCGCGGTTGACGCCAGGCGCACCCGGTGGTGCCCGTCGTAGCCGCCCCAGTTGACCAGCTGCAGGTCCAGCGCCACCCACTGCTGACCCGTCGACGCCGCGGGGATCAGCCCGAACAGCGAGTCGACCATCGTCACGGTGCCGTCTCCTCGTCGTCGTCGGACGCCTGGTCCGCCAGTGCCTCGTCGATCGTCCCCTGGCCGGGGATCTCCTCGACCGGGCTGCCCGGGACCGCCTCGCCCGGCGGCTCGGGCGCCTCGCCGGCGGTCGTCGGGTCGGTGCGGCCGTCCTGCTCCGCCGTCCCTGCGGACTCGGTCTCCCCGTCCGTCCCGGCGTCCTCGACGTCGCTGTCGCCGCCCTCGGGGACGTCGGACTGCAGGGCGGGGGCGCCGGGCTCGTCGCCGCCCGGGGCGCCGCCGTCCGCCGCGTCGTCCGAGTCGCGCGTCCGCAGCCACTCGCGCAGCTCGGCGAGCCGCTCGTTGCTGAGCACGACCTCGACCAGGGGAGTCACGCGGTACCGGCCCTCGGACTCCTCGTCGATCACGCCGTCCTTGGCCAGCCGCGCGACCGCCGTGCGGATCTCACGCTGGTGCGCCGCGACGTTGGTGTCGTCCGGGTCGAAGTACGTCAGTGCGGTGGCCTCGAGCTCCTCGACGTCCACGCGGGCGGAGGTCTCCCCGGCGCCGCGCTCCCGCTGGAACACCGTGCGCAGGTGGACGAGGACGAGGGTCTCGGCGCGCGTGTACGGCTCGTCGCGCAGCAGCACGGGCACGTCGAGCTCGGCCGAGCGCACCTGCCGCTTGTACGCGATGCCGCGGTCGTGGTCGACGACGAGGTGGACGAACAGGTCGTGCAGGCGCGACTCGACGACCTGCTGGTTCTCCAGCAGGGTGCGCCACTGCGCGGGGTTGCGCTCGGCCAGCAGGAACCGTCGCTGCAGCAGCCGCACGAGGACCCGGCGCACGTCGGCATCGAGCGTCCCGGTGTCCCCGGCGAACAGCTCGGCCGGGTCGTCCTCCATCGCGACGGGCGCGATGAACCCGCCCGCCTCCACGTCGTCGTGCACGACGGTGTCCGTCATCGGTCCTCGTCCCTCGTCCTGGTCGTCGTCGCACCGAAGGCGAACCGGCGGCGCGTGCCGTCCGGTCGCACCGCGTCGACGAACGCGACCTCGTCGCTCTCGGTCATGCCGCGCTGGTGCGCGAGCTCCAGCAGGCCCAGCAGGTCCACCGGCCGGCGCAGCTCCTGCGGGGCGGCACGGAACGCCGCCGCCAGGTCCACCTCGGACGCGTCGACGCCGAACGCGCTCAGGTGCGCCTCGAGGTCCGCGTAGTGCGGCCCGCCCCAGGCGCGGGCGTCGGTGTCGGAGACGTCCGGCCCGTCGTCCCAGTCGGTCAGCGCGTCGGGCGCGCGCGGCGGGCGCAGGTCGCCGGGCGTCTGGCGCAGGTGCTCGACGTCCGCGACCGGTAGCCGGCGCAGCGGTGTCACGGCCTGCCCGCGGCGCGAGTCCGGGAGCCACGCCGCCATCCCCGTCATGACGTCGCGCAGCAGGTCGTCGACCTGCCGGTCGCGCAGCGGGTCGTGGTTGCGCACCTGCGCCGTGATCACGTACGACGCCTCGCGCTGGGCGGCGAAGACCTGGTCGAGCCCTTGCTCGATGCGCCGCACGATCTCGCGCAGCTCGGCGCGCTGCGCCGAGGGTAGCCGGGCGGCGAACCGGTGGCGCAGCACCGTGTCGAGCTGCACCGACAGCTCGTCGAGCCGCTGCGGGTCGCCCAGCAGCCGCAGCGCACCGGCGAACGCACGCCCCTCGGGGGTCGAGTCCATCACCTGCTCGCCGCGCTGCAGGTACTCGCGCAGCACGTCACCGGTCGGGCGCTGGTCCTGGCGCAGGGCGGTGACCACGTCGCGCTGCATCGCCTTGATCGACTCCGCGACGCGTGCGAAGTCCGCGGGCAGCTCGCGCACGAGGTGCACGACGTTCTCGGCCTCCTCGAGCAGCTCCTCGTCGTCGACCTCGTCGACCTCGCCCGTGCGCTCGAGGCGCGCGATCTCGGCCTGAAGCCGCCTCACCTCGGTGTCGAGGCGGGCGATGCGGACCATGACGTCCGGGTCGGCGTCGAGCGCGAGCCGCTCGACGGCCTCGAGCAGCGTGCGCACGCGCGACTGCGACACCCGGGCGCGTGCACCGCCGGCACGCCCCGCGACCTCGAGGGCCCCGACCGCGTGCGCCGACAGCCGGTACACCTCGACGTCGTCGTCGAGCACCTGGCGCACGAGCCAGCCCGCGTCCGCCCACTGCCGGCACAGGTCGCGCGCCGAGCCGACCGGCAGGGCGTCGCCGTGGCCGGCGGCGCGCAGCTGGTCCAGCGCGTCGGCGACCTCCGTGTGCACGTCGGCGACCGGCACGGCGGGCCGCTCGGCCGTGAACACGAGCGACAGCAGCGAGACGACCAGGGGAGCGTGCCGCTTGTGCAGCAGGTCGAGCATGGGGTTCTGGAACGCCCGGACGGCTCCCAGGTACGCCCCTTCGGCACGAGTGATCATCGCGGGACAGCGTAGGTGGTGCGGCGGCGTCCTCCCGCCCGCGCGGCGTCGGGGTGCGCACGGCGAGCGGGCGGAGCACGGCCACCGCCGTGGTGCGCGGCGTCGTGCCCGGTACCGGCGCGTCCCTCGCGCGGCGCCCGGCACACCCGAGCCGGGCGCCGACCGGCTCGCCGCACGAACGACGAAGGCCCCGATCACCAGGATCGGGGCCTTCGTCGTCGCTGTCTCAACGAGTGTCCGGAGGGGGACTTGAACCCCCACGCCCTTTCGGGCACTAGCACCTCAAGCTAGCGCGTCTGCCATTCCGCCACCCGGACGGGTGGACGTCGGGGAGCCGTTTCCGGCCCCTCGGCGCGGCAGAGAACATACCACGGTGGGGTCGTGGTTCCCGCATCGGCGGGTTCGCTCGGCTCGCCGGTGGGTCACCGCGCAGGAGCCGTGCGCGAGGGGCAGACTGCTCGTGTCAGCGCCACGGCGGAGCGGAGGTCGGCATGATCGAGGGGTCGGACGTCCGGTCGACCGCAGGTGCCGCCGGCCCCGCCACCCGCAAGGTCGCCGGCGGTCGCCGCAACCCCGCGGTCGCGGGTCGCGACGACACGGCGCCCCGGTGGCTGCGGCGGTCGGCGGGTGTCTCCTGGCGCCTGCTCGTGGTCCTCGCCGCCGTGGTCGTCGTCTTCTTCGCGACGTCCCGCGTGACGTTGCTGTTCATCGCGGTCTTCCTGGCGCTGGTCTTCACTGCCGTCCTGCGCCCGCTGGTCGAGCTCATGTCGCGCGTGATGCCCCGGGGCCTGGCCACCGCCCTGTCGCTGCTGGGCGGGACGCTGTTCTTCCTCGGCATGCTCACGTACGTCGGCTACTCGATCGCCACGCAGTGGAACGACCTGAGCAAGCAGTTCGCCACCGGCATCAAGCAGATCACCGACTTCCTCGAGAGCGGGACGCTGCCGTTCACGATCACCAGCGAGCAGATCGCCGCGTGGATCGAGAACGGGGTGAAGTGGATCCAGGACCACGCGGGTGACCTGGTCGGGGAGGTGGCGGCGAGCGCGGGGTCCGTCGTGGAGGGCTTCACCGCGCTCGCGCTCGCGGTGTTCTGCACCGTCTTCTTCCTCGCCCGCGGCGCCCAGATGTGGACGTGGTTCCTCAACCAGCTCCCGGCCCGCAACCGCCCGACCTGGCAGACAGCCGGTGACGCCGGCTGGTACACGTTCTCCGGGTACACGCGAGGCACCGTCATCATCGCGATCACGGACGGTCTCCTCGCCTTCGTCCTGCTCACGGCCCTGCGGGTGCCGCTCGCCGCACCGCTCGCCGTGCTGGTGCTCATCGGTGCGTTCATCCCGCTGATCGGCGCACCGGCGGCGATGGTCGTCGCGATGATCGTGGCGCTCGCGGCCAACGGCCTGTGGTCGGCGCTCGGGGTGGGCGTCGGGATCGCCCTCATCGGGCAGCTCGAGGGGCACATCCTGCAGCCGCTCATCATGGGCAAGCAGGTGTCGTTGCACCCCGTCGTCGTGGCGCTGTCCGTCACCGCGGGGACGCTGACCGCCGGCATCCTCGGTGCGGTGATCTCGGTCCCGCTGGTCGCCGTGGCCTGGGCGGTCTTCTCCCGGCTGCGCACGCTCGACCCGCCCATGGACGAGGACGTGACGGCCGACGACGACGAGGAGGACGGTGGCCCCGACCGCTCCGTCGAGCCCGGCGGGCGTGCGGGTGCGGCCCTCTCGACGCCGAGCGCGGAGCCGGACGCCGTGCGCTGAGCGGGCTACCGTGACGCCGTGGAACCGCACGGGGTCGACGTCGCCGCGCCCCGGCTGCAGCGTGGCCCCAGCCCGCAGCACCTGCTGACCACCGTCCTGGGGGAGCACCTCGACTCCGCCGACGCGGCGCTGCCGTCCGCGACGGTCGTCGCCGTGCTCAGGGAGTTCGGCATCAGCGCCGCGAGCGCCCGGGCGGCGCTGTCACGGCTGGTCCGGCGCGGCCTGATCGGCGTGCGCGCCAACGGCCGGACGCCGCTGTACCACGTGGCGCCGCAGGCGGTCGCGCGGCACCGCGAGACCATGCACCGGTTCCTCGCCTTCGGTGGTGTTCCGCGGGCGTGGGACGGGCAGTGGCTCACCGTCTCGTTCTCGTTGCCGGAGTCGTTGCAGCCGCAGCGGCACGCGCTGCGCAAGGCCCTCGGCTCCCTCGGCTTCGTGCGGCTGTACGACAGCGTGTGGATCAGCCCGGGCGACGACCCGGTGCCGGTCCGCGACAGGCTCACGCAGCTGCTGGGCGGCGTGCCCGGCGCGCGCTGGTCGGTCATGCGCACCCGCTTCGAGGACGAGGCCGGCCCGGGTGGACCGGCCGCGGCGTACGACCTGGACGCGCTGGAGCGCGCGTACCGGGACTTCGTCGAACGGCACGAGCCGCTGCTGCGGGACGTCCGGGCGCGGCGCGTCGGTCCGGCGCGCGCGCTGGTGGCGCGCGCGACCCTGATGGACGGGTGGCGACGCTTCGCCGCGGTGGACCCCGAACTCCCCCCGCACCTCCTTCCGTCCGGTTGGCCGCGGGAGCAGGCGCGCGCGACGTTCCTCGAGGCGCACACCGCGCTGGGACCCCTCGCGCACGAGCGGCTCGTGGACGTGATGTCGCCCACGTGGCCGGACGCCCCTCGGTGGGTCACGCACTACGTCGCGGCGGACGACCCGCGGGACCCGCCGCGCCGCGCGTCCCGCTGACCGGGAGGACGTCGGACTGCCCGGGGGTCGCACGGTCGGGTGGCGGAAACGTTTCGGAGCCCCAGGTGGTCCGGGCAGTTCCTGGACATTTGTCGTGACTGCAGCGACGGTGAGTGTGCATCTGCTCGACCGGTTCGCCAGCGGCGCCGCCCGGTCGCGGGTACCGCCGCCCGCCGAGGCCACCGGGCCCGTGGCGGACGTCGCCCCCATCGGAGGTCCCCATGAGACGACGAACGTTCGCCCGCCCCGTCCTGGCCGCAGCACTGGCCGCCGGGGCTCTCGTCGGCACGGCCGTGCTGACGCCCGCCGCGGCCGCACCGGGCGGGTCCGGCCCGTACCCCGCCGACTACTCGACGACGAGCGCGCTGCCCAACCACACGGTGTACCGCCCGGTGAACCTGCCCGCGGAGCGCATGCCCGTCGTGGTCTGGGCGAACGGGGCGTGCTCGGCCGACGGGACGTCCGCCCAGAACTTCCTGCGGGAGATCGCCTCGCACGGGTTCCTCGTGATCTCCAACGGCCGACCCGGAGGCGGCGGCAGCTCCAACGCGAGCTGGCTGACGCAGGCGATGGACTGGGCCACCGCCGAGAACTCCCGGCAGGGCAGCCCGCTGTACGGGCGGATCGACCCGGACAACGTCGGTGCCGCCGGGTTCTCGTGCGGCGGCATCGAGGCCTACGCCGTGTCGAACGACCCGCGTGTGCGCACCACCGGCATCTTCAGCAGCGGGCTGCTCAACGACGCCGACGACTACCAGCTGCGACGCCTCGACCACCCGATCGCGTACATCATCGGTGGGCAGAGCGACATCGCGTACCCCAACGCGATGGACGACTGGGGCAAGCTGCCCGCCGGGCTGCCCGCGTTCATGGGCAACCTCGACGTGGGGCACGGCGGCACGTACCACGAGACCAACGGCGGCCAGTTCGGTCGCGCGGCGCAGCTGTGGTTCCGTTGGCAGCTCAAGGGTGACCGGCAGGCCGGGCAGGCCTTCGTGGGCCAGAACTGCGGCCTGTGCACCTCGGGCTGGTCGGTCCAGCAGAAGAACCTGACGCTGGGGGCCGACCCGACGCCGACGCCCACGCCCACGCCCACGCCCACGCCCAGCGTGACGCCGACGCCGACCGTGACGCCGACACCCACCCCGACGCCGTCCCTCACGCCCACGCCGCCCCCGACGGACGGCGGCGGCACGTCCGCCTGCACCGCCGCCTACCGGGTCGTGAACCAGTGGGGCGAGGGCTTCGTGGCCGACGTCACGGTCACGGCGCGGTCCTCGCTGACCGGCTGGCGGGTACGGGTCACGCTGCCCGGTGGTGGCGTGTCGACCAGCTGGAACGGTGTGGCGAGCGGCTCGGGCGGTGCGGTGACGGTCTCCAACGCGCCGTGGAACGGCGCGGTCGCCGCGGGCCAGAGCACGACGTTCGGGTTCCAGGGCACGGGCAGCGGGGCGGGTGCCACCGTCACGTGCGAGGCCGCCTGACCTCGCGCTCACGCGCCTGACGCGGCGGGCCGGTGCTCCGGCCCGCCGCGTGGCGCGTCCGGTGCCCGTCCGATGGCGGGCGGATCCGCCGGGGTCCGGTGGTCCGTGGCCGGCACCACGCTCGAACACGTGTTCGACTATGCTGCTGCCATGGCGGGCCCCACGATCCTGCACGCCGACCTCGACGCGTTCTACGCGTCGGTCGAGCAGCTGCTGGACCCCCGCCTGCGCGGGCGTCCGATCGCGGTGGGCGGCAGCGCGCGCGGGGGCGTGGTGCTCGCCGCGTCGTACGAGGCGAAGGCGTACGGCGTGGCCGGGGGAATGCCGGGCTGGCGTGCCGCGCGGCTGTGTCCCGCGCTGCAGTTCGTCCCCGGTCGGTTCCGGGAGTACCAGCCACTCGCGGACCGCGTCATGGACATCCTGGGCGACGTCACCCCGGCCGTGGAGCGGATCTCGATCGACGAGGCCTTCCTCGACGTCTCCGGGTCGACGCACCTGTTCGGCCCGCCCGAGCGGATCGCGCAGCTCCTGCGGCGGCGGGTCCGCGAGGAGGTCGGTCTGCCGATCTCGGTGGGCGCCGCACGCACCAAGCACCTGGCCAAGATCGCCTCCCAGGTGGCCAAGCCGGACGGCCTGGTGGTCGTCGACCCCGAGCGGGAGCGCGAGTTCCTCGACCCGCTGCCGGTCGGGCTCCTGTGGGGTGTCGGACCGGTCGCCCGCGCCCGGCTCGCCGAGCGCGGCATCACGACGATCGGGGAGCTGGCCCGCACGCCGTCGAGCGCCGTCGAGCAGGTGCTGGGGCACGCGGTCGGTGCACGGATGTCGGCACTCGCGCACAACGAGGACCCGCGCCGGGTCGCCGGTGCGGGGCGGGCGCGGTCCGTCGGGGCGCAGTCCGCGCTCGGCCGGCAGCCCGTGACGCGCGAGCTGGTGCGCGAGGTGCTCACCCAGCTCGCCGACCGCGTCGCCGGCCGCCTGCGGGCCAAGGACCGTGCCGGGCGCACCGTGACCGTGCGGGTGCGGTTCCCCGGCATGCGGTCGGTCACGCGGTCGTCCACGCTGCCCGGGCCGGTGGCGGCGACCCTGACCCTCACCGAGGTCGCCGAGCAGCTCGTGTGGCAGGCGATCCGCGAGCAGCCGCAGCCCGAGCCCGAGGTGACGCTGCTCGCGGTCTCGGTGTCCGGGCTCGTCCCGCAGTCGGCGCTGCAGCTCGAGCTGCCGCTGGAGGCCGACGACCCGCGACGACCGGGGTCGGAGCACGGCGCCGCGCGGTGGGCCGTCGACCGGTCCGTCGACGCGGTGCGCGCCCGGTTCGGCACCCGCGCCGTGGGGTACCTGCCCGCCGCGATGCCGCGCGTGCGCACGGTGCCGGACGAGTTCCGGGAGCTCGCCGAGCACGACCTGTGACCGGGTGCCCTCCCGGCCGTTCTGCCGTCAGCAGATCGTGTTCCGCGCCGACCCCGACGGACCTAGGTTCGGTCCATGGACCACGACGTCGTCCCGCTCGCCCCGCTCGTGCCGCGACGCCCGTCGGCGTGGCGGCGGACCATCGGCGCGCTGCTGCGGGCGGCCAGGGAGGACCGCGGGCTGCGCCTGGTCGACGTGGCCGCCCGGGCGCGACTGTCGCCGCAGTACCTCTCCGAGGTCGAGCGAGGGCTGAAGGAGCCGTCGTCCGAGGTGCTGGCGGCACTGACGGACGCCCTCGGGCTGACGCTCGTCGACCTCGCCGAGGGCATCGCCGCGGTCCTGGGCCGCACGGCCGTGCGCGGGCGCGTGGGCGGGACGGTCCGGTCCCTGTCCGCGCTGCCGGGGCGGGCGGACGGCCCCGCGGCACCGCGGCGTCCGGACGTCCTGCTGGCCGCCTGACGCCTGCGGGCCCGCCGGCGCCGGTGCGGGGCCGCTCGCCCCGTCAGCGTCCCCGTGACCGCACCACGTGGTCGGCGATGCCGTACGCCACCGCCTGCTCGGCCGTCAGCACCAGGTCGCGGTCGGTGTCGCGGCGCAGGGTCGCCGTGTCCTTGCCCGTGTGGCGGGACAGCACCTCCTCGAGCTGGGCCCGCACCCGCACCACCTCGTCCGCGGCCAGGATGAGGTCGGGCACCGTCCCCTGCCCGCGGGTCGACGGCTGGTGCAGCACCACCCGACCGTGCGCGAGGATCGCGCGCCGCCCGGCGGCGCCCCCCGCCAGCAGCACGGCCGCGTCCGCCGCGGCCTGCCCCACGCAGGTGGTCTCGACGTCGGGGCGCACGTACTGCATCGCGTCGTAGACGGCGAGCATCGCCGACGTGTCGCCGCCGGGGGAGTTCACGTACAGCTGGATCGGCAGGTCGGGGTTGTCCGCCTCCAGGTGCAGCAGCTGCGCGAGCAGCACGTTCGCCACCCCGTCGTCCAGCGGCGTGCCCAGGTAGACGATCCGCTCGGACAGCAGCCGGCTGAACACGTCCACCGACCGCTCGACGGTGCCGCGCCGCTCGACGACGTTCGGCACCAGGTAGCCGCTCATGCGCCGAACCCCGCGATCCCCACCGTGGCGCCCGGGTGCCGGGGGCGCACGTCGGCCAGGCCAGGGGTGACCGCGTCGACGAACCCGTACGCGAGCGCCTCCTGCGCCGTGAACCAGCGGTCGCGCAGCGAGTCCTCCCGCACGCGGTCGACCGGCTGGCCCGTGTGCTGCGCGATCAGCCCCAGCACGGTGTCGCGCGTGTGCCGCAGGTCGTCGGCCTGCAGCTCCACGTCCACGGCGGTGCCGCCGATGCCCGCCGACCCCTGGTGCAGCAGCACCCGCGCGTGCGGCAGCGCGTACCGCTTGCCGGGCGTGCCGGCCGAGAGCAGGAACTGCCCGGCGCTCGCGGCCATCCCGGCCGCCACGGTCCGCACGTCGTTGGGGATCAGCCGCATGACGTCGTGGACCGCGAGCATCGCGGGGACGGACCCGCCGGGCGAGCTGATCCACAACGTGATGTCGGTGCGCGGGTCGTCGGCCGACAGCAGCAGCAGCTGCGCGGTCAGGCGGTGCCCGGTCTGCTCGTCGAGCGCCGTGCTGAGCGCGACGACGCGCTCGTCGGCCAGCCGCGCGAGCAGCTCGTCGTCGTAGGGACGTGTCGGTGTGGTCATGACCCCACCCTGCGCCGGGCCCGGGACGCCCGGGACGGCGCGCTGCCGACGGCGGATCCGCCACGGGCAGCGCACACCGTCGGCCGTCGCCGGCGGGTCGCGGCACGGACCACGCCCTAGGCTCGGGCCCCGTGAGCACCAGCGCGCCGCCCGTCGTCAGCACCACCGTGGGGGAGTCCGGGCAGCCGGTCGTCTTCCTGCACGGGCTGTTCGGCCAGGGGCGCAACTTCACGCAGGTCGCCAAGGCGCTGGCGCCGGACTTCCGCTCGCTGCTCGTCGACCTGCCCAACCACGGCCGCTCGGGCTGGACCGAGGACGTCGACTACGCGGGGACCGCCGACCTGGTGGCCGAGCACCTGCGGGGCGGGTTCGCCGCGGACGGGCCCGTGCACGTCGTCGGGCACTCGATGGGCGGCAAGGTCGCCATGCTGCTCGCCCTGCGGCACCCCGATCTCGTGGACCGGCTCGTCGTCGCGGACATCGCCCCGGCGTCCGGAGGGTCGCTGGGGGAGTTCGCGCACCTGCTCGACAGCCTCGCGGCGATCGACCTGAGCACGCTGACCCGCCGCGGCGAGGCCGACGAGCGGCTCGCGGAGCGCGTCCACGACGCCCGGGTGCGCGGCTTCCTGCTGCAGAACCTGCGTGCCGACGGCGACGGGTTCCGGTGGCAGGCCAACCTCGACCTGCTGCGCCGCGACCTGCCCACGATCGGCGGGTTCCCCGACGTGGGGGACGCCACGTTCGACCACCCGGTGCTGTGGGTCGCCGGGGACCGCTCGGACTACGTGAGGCCCGAGCACGGTCCGGCGATGCGGCGCCTGTTCCCCCGCACGACGCTCGTGACGATCAAGGGCGCCGGGCACTGGGTGCACTCCGAGCAGCCCGAGGCGTTCGTGTCCGCGCTGCGCACGTTCCTCGGCGCTGCAGACCGCTGACCCCGGCGGGCCCGTCCGCCCGGCGGGGTGCGCACGGCCCGGTCGGTCGGCGCGCGCGCTCAGACGTCGTCGGCGCGCAGGCCGCGCTCCGCGTGCAGACCCCGGTACACGGCCGTGCGCAGCTCGATCGCGTACGCCTCGCGCTCGGGCATCCCCAGGTCCCGGGCCACCGCGATCTCGGCCTCGACGTCGTACGGCACCCGCACCACCTGCAGCGAGAACGGAGCCGACGCGTCACCACCCGGCTCGCCCTCGAGCACGACGTAGGAGGCGGTCGGCTCGTCGAGCGGGTTGCCCACGCTGCCGACGTTGAACAGCGTGCGACCGTCCTGCGTCTCGACGTAGGTGTCGTGGACGGCGCCGTACCCGACCATCGTCGGCACCGGGCCGTCACCCGTGAGCTCGGTGGTCGCGAACATCCCGGCGAACTCCTCGTCCGTGTGGTGGAAGTGCACGCGCACGTGGACGCTGCGCGCGGACGCGTGCAGCAGCCGGATCCGGCGGCCGCTGAGCTCGAGGTGGTGCACCAGCCGGCTCCCTCCGTCGTCGTCCGGCGAGGGCAGCGGGACGTCAGGCGGCTGCGGCCAGGGCGGGCGCGGGCCTGCGGGCCGCGAGCTCGTGCAACGCGTCCAGCAGCACCCGGTTGAAGGCGGCGGGGGCGTGGGAGTTGACGTCGTGGCCCGCGCCGGGGACGACGGTCAGGCGGGCGCGGGGCACCGCGCGCAGGTAGCGCCGCTCGTCGAGGCGCAGCGGGTCGCGCGCACCGTTGACGAGCCAGACCGGCAGCAGCACACGGCGCAGGTCGTTCAGCGGGGAGTAGCCGGCCATCGCGGTCAGCATGTCGGTCACGACGTGCCACGAGCCCTTGCCCAGGCCGAACCACCGCGTGACGTGGTGCGCCGCCCGGCGGTACAGCGACAGCGGCTTGCCCTTGATCTCCGTCGAGCAGCCCGCCAGCACGATGCCCGCGATGCGCTCCTCGTGGCGCCCCGCGTACGCCAGCGCCGTGTAGCCGCCCAGCGACAGCCCTACCAGCAGCGGCTGCTGCGCGCAGGACCGCACCGCGTCGTCGATCGCGGCCAGGGCGCCGTCGAGCGTGAACCGCTCGTCGGAGCGCGAGCCGTGCCCCGGCAGGTCGATCGCCACCGTCGGGTGCCCGCTGCGCTGCAGCGCCCGGACCTGGGGCGACCAGATCTCCGAGGACGTGCGGGTGCCGTGGACGAGGACGATGGGGCGTGTGATGAGGGGCCTCCCGGGCGTGGGTCGATCGGTCGTCCCGGCCCGCACGGCGCCGGTGCCGTGGTCCGGGACATTGCGACGCTAACCCGCCGATCCGGGTGCCCGCCTGTCGTGCCCGGGTCCCTCACGAAGTTCTCACACGAGGACGTCGCGCAGCAGCGCCCGGGTCTGCGCGACGTACCCGCCGCCGAACAGCAGGGCGTGCACCGCGACCGGGTACAGCTGGTGCAGACCCACCCGGTGCCGCCGGCCCGGCAGCGGGTGCACCTCCTCGTACCCCCGCAGCACCTCGTCGAGGTGGGGCAGGCCGAAGAGCTCGAGCATGGCCAGGTCGGTCTCGCGGTGCCCGCCGTGCGCCGCCGGGTCGATCAGGGTCGCGCCCCGCGCCGTCCACACCACGTTGCCCTGCCACAGGTCGCCGTGCAGGCGCGCGGGCGGCTCGCCGTCGTCCCAGCGGCCCGCCCGCAGCAGGTCCGCGAGCCTGCCGAAGGCGTCGTCGTCCTGCGGGGTGGTCAGGCCCGCGCGGCGCAGGTCCCGCGCGACCGGCTCGATGCGGCAGTCCGCGAGGAACGGCCCCCACGCGTCGTACGACCCTGCCGGCATCGGCAACGGTGCGTCCAGGGGGCCGAACCACCCGTCCCCGGACCACCCGTCGGGCGGTGCTCCGAACGCCGCGGCCCCGGCGTCGTGCGTGCGGGCCAGGTCCCTCCCGAACGCCCGGGCCGCGGCGGCGTCCGGGGGGACGGGGAGCAGCCGCACCAGGTCGAGGTGGTCGTCAGCGACGTCGAGGACCTCGACGACCGGGACGCCCCCGGCGGCGGCCAGCCAGCGCAGACCCGCGGCCTCGCACGCGAAGAACCCGGCGGGCGCGTCCTGGCGGGACTTGCGGTGCACGGTCGACACACGGCCACGCTACCGACCGCCATCAGGTCGTCATGCGGGCGCAACGTCCCCGCAGGACACTGGACGGACCGCACCACCGCCCTCGGCCACAGGAGATCCGTCATGCAGGTCGGCGTCCCGCGCGAGACCAAGAACCGCGAGTACCGGGTCGCCCTGACCCCGGCCGGGGTGCAGCACCTCGTCGCGCGCGGGCACAAGGTCCTCGTCGAGGCCGGCGCGGGTGCCGGTTCCGCCGTGCCCGACGAGGACTACGCCGCCGCCGGCGCCCGCATCGTCCCCACCGCCGCCGACGCGTGGGCGGCCGAGCTGGTGTGCAAGGTGAAGGAGCCGATCGCCCAGGAGTACGGCTACCTGCGCGAGGACCTCACGCTGTTCACCTACCTGCACCTGGCCGCCGACCGGCCCACCACCGACGCGCTGCTGTCCGCCGGCACCACGTCGATCGCGTACGAGACCGTGCAGCTGCCCGACGGCTCGCTCCCGCTGCTCGCACCCATGAGCGAGGTCGCCGGGCGGCTCGCCACGCAGGTGGGCGCCTACCACCTCATGCGCAACGAGGGGGGCCGCGGCCTGCTGCTCGGCGGGGTGCCCGGCGTCGACGGCGCCAAGGTCGTGGTCCTCGGCGGCGGCGTCGTCGGGACGCACGCCGCTCAGATCGCCGCCGGCATGCGCGCCGACGTGACGGTGCTCGACCTGTCGGTGCCGCGGCTGCGCGAGCTCGACGACCTCTTCGGCGGGCGCGTGCGCACGATCGCGTCGTCGACCTGGGCGATCGAGCACGAGTTGCTCGACGCCGACCTCGTGGTCGGCGCGGTCCTGCTGCCCGGGGCGCGCGCGCCCCGCCTCGTCAGCAACGAGCTGGTGTCCCGCATGCGGCAGGGGTCGGTGCTGGTCGACGTGTCCGTCGACCAGGGCGGTTGCTTCGAGGACACCCGGGCCACGACCCACGACGAGCCGACGTTCCGTGTGCACGGCTCCGTGCTGTACTGCGTCGCCAACATGCCCGGGGCGGTCCCGGTGACGTCGACCCGCGCGCTGACCAACGCGACGCTGCCGTACCTCGCCTCGCTGGCCGACCTGGGGTGGCAGGGTGCCGCGGCGGCGGACCCGGCGCTCGCGGGCGGTCTGACGACGCACGGTGGCCGGCTGCTCAACGCGGCGGTCGCGCAGGCCCACGGCTACCCCTGGACGTCACCCGACGCGTTGCCGGCGGCGTAGGGCGACGCGCAGCGCCGAGCCACCGGCCGCACCGCGCCCCGCACGGCCCCGCACCGGAGGCGTGACGTGCGCGACGCGACGCCCCGGTGCGCCGGCGCGTGCCCGGCGGTGCCCGCGTCTGTGACGATGGCCCCATGACCTCCGACGCGCTGCCGCTCGACCCCGCCAACCCGTTCGCCCGGGCGTCCGACCTGCCCTACGGCCTCCCGGACTTCCGGGAGCTGCGCGAGGAGCACTTCCTCCCGGCGATCCGTGCCGGCATGGCCGAGCAGCGCGCCGAGGTCGAGGCCGTCGCCACCGACCCCGCCGAGCCCACCGTCGAGAACACGCTCGAGGCCCTGGAGCGCTCCGGAAAGCTGCTGTCGCGGGCCGCGTCGGCGTTCTACGTCCAGGCCGGTGCGGACTCCACGCCGGGCCTGCAGGCGATCGAGGAGGAGGTCGCGCCGCTGCTCGCCGAGCACTCCGACGCCATCTGGCTGGACGCCCGGCTGCACGCCCGCGTGGAGGCGCTCGCCGCGGCGCTCGAGGCCGAGGGCGCGCAGCTCGCGCCCGACACGGCGTGGCTGCTGCACCGCACCCGCACCCGGTTCGCGCGCGCGGGTGTCGGGCTCGGGCCGCAGGAGCAGGAGCGGCTGCGTGCCATCAACGCCGAGCTGACCACGCTCGACGCGACGTTCGGCCGGCGGCTCCTGGCCGCGACCAACGCGGCGGCCGTGCTCGTCACGGACGAGGCGGAGCTCGACGGGCTGCCCGAGGACGCGCGCGCCGCGGCGGCGCAGGCGGCCACCGCGCGCGGCCACGAGGGCGCCTGGCTCATCGAGCTGCAGCTGCCCACCCAGCAGTCCGTGCTGTCGCTGCTGCGCGACCGCGGGCTGCGGGAGCGGATCATGACCGCGTCGCTGGGCCGCGGGGCCGCCGGCGACGAGAACGACACCCGCAGCACCCTGCTGGGCATGGTGCGGCTGCGTGCCGAGCGGGCCCGCCTGCTGGGCTTCGAGCACCACGCCGCCTACGTCGCCGCGGACGCCACGGCGGGGTCGGCGCAGGCGGTGGAGGACATGCTGTCGCAGCTGGCACCCGCGGCCGTCGCCAACGCGCGCGCCGAGGCCGCGGACCTCGAGAACGCGCTGCAGGCCGACCACCCGGGGTCCTCGCTGGAGCCGTGGGACTGGGCGTACTACGCCGGGCGCGTGCGGCAGGAGCGCCGCGCCCTGGACGAGGCGGAGCTGCGTCCCTACCTGGAGCTCGAGCGCGTGCTCGCCGACGGCGTCTTCCTGGCGGCCAACCGCCTCTACGGCCTGACGTTCGCCGAGCGGCACGACCTGGTCGGCTACCACCCCGACGTCCGCGTCTTCGAGGTGTTCGACGCCGACGGCTCGGGCCTCGGGCTGTTCCTCGGCGACTGGTGGACGCGTCCTGCCAAGCGTGGCGGCGCGTGGATGAACTCCCTGGTGGAGCAGTCGACGCTGCTGCGCGACGCGCCCGTCGTGGTCAACAACCTCAACGTGCCCAAGCCGCCGCCCGGGGAGCCGACGCTGCTGACCTGGGACGAGGTCATCACGCTCTTCCACGAGTTCGGGCACGCGCTGCACGGGCTGCTGTCCGACGTGCGCTACCCGTCGCAGTCCGGGACCAACGTGCCGCGGGACTTCGTCGAGTACCCGTCGCAGGTCAACGAGATGTGGGCGTGGGACCCCGAGGTGCTGCGGTCGTTCGCGGTGCACCACGAGACCGGCGAGCCGATGCCCGAGGAGTGGGTGCGGACGCTGCTCGCGGGCCGTCAGGACGGCGAGGGGTTCGCCACCACGGAGTACCTCGCCGCCGCGCTGCTGGACCAGGCCTGGCACCGGCTGACCCCCCAGGAGGTGCCGGCGGACCCGGCCGACGTCGTGGAGTTCGAGGCCCGCGCGCTGCGCGCCGCCGGCGTCGACCTGCGCACGGTCCCGCCGCGGTACCGCACGACGTACTTCAACCACATCTTCTGCAGCGGGTACTCGGCCGGCTACTACGCGTACATCTGGTCCGAGGTGCTCGACGCCGACACCGTGGAGTGGTTCACCGAGAACGGCGGGCTGGACCGCGCCAACGGCGACACGTTCCGCGCCCGGTTGCTGGCCCGGGGCGGGTCGGTGGACCCGCTGCAGTCGTTCGCGGACCTGCGGGGTCGGGGCCCGCGCATGGAGCCGCTGCTCACGCGGCGCGGCCTGCTCGGGGCGGTCGCGCGGTGAGCGGCGGGGCCACCGCCGCGGACGAGGTCGTCGACCTGTGCCGCGAGCTCATCCGGTACGACACCACCAACCCGGGCGACGGCACGGGGCCGGGGGAGCGGGCGGCGGCGGAGTACGTCGTGGGTCTGCTGCAGGACGTCGGCCTGGAGCCGGAGCTGTTCGAGAGCGAGCCGGGACGGGCCAACGTCGTCGTGCGGCTGGAGGGCGCCGACCCGTCACGGCCGGCCCTGGTGGTGCACGGGCACCTCGACGTGGTGCCCGCCCACGCGCCCGACTGGTCGGTGGACCCGTTCGCCGGCGAGCTGCGCGACGGCCTGGTGTGGGGCCGCGGTGCGGTCGACATGAAGGACATGGACGCGATGGTGCTCGCCGTCGTGCGGCAGATGGTCCGCGAGGGCCGGCGGCCGGCCCGTGACGTCGTCGTCGCGATGTTCGCCGACGAGGAGGCGGGCGGTCGGCTCGGCGCGCACTGGGCCGTCGAGCACCGACCCGAGCTGTTCGCCGGTGCCACCGAGGCGATCAGCGAGGTCGGGGGCTTCTCCGTCGACGTCGCCGGGCAGCGGGTGTACCTGCTGCAGACCGCGGAGAAGGGCCTGGCGTGGTTGCGGCTCGTGGCCCGGGGCCGCGCCGGGCACGGCAGCCAGGTCAGCACCGACAACGCGGTGACGCACCTGGCGGCGGCCGTCGCCCGCATCGGTGCGCACCCCTGGCCGCTGCAGCTCACGCCGACCGTGCGTGCGCTGCTCGAGGGGGTCGCGGACCTCACGGGGCTGCCGTTCGACGCGGACGACCCCGCGGGCGTCGAGGCGCTGGTCGAGGCGCTGGGACCGGTGTCGCGGTTCGTGGGGGCGACGCTGCGCCACTCGACCAACCCCACGCGTCTGGCCGCCGGGTACAAGGAGAACGTCATCCCCGGGGAGGCGACGGCCGTGGTCGACGGCCGGTTCCTGCCCGGTCGCTCGGCCGAGTTCGACGAGACCGTCGCCGGCCTGGCAGGTCCTCACGTGCAGGTCGAGGACCTCGTGCGTGACACCGGGCTCGAGGTGCCGTTCGAGGGTGCGCTGGTCGACGCCATGACCGCGGCGGTCCTCGCGGAGGACCCGGGAGCGCACGTCCTGCCCTACATGCTCTCGGGCGGCACCGACAACAAGTCGCTGTCGCGCCTGGGCATCACGGGGTACGGCTTCGCGCCGCTGCGGCTGCCCGCCGACCTGGACTTCGCCGGGATGTTCCACGGCGTCGACGAGCGGGTGCCGGTCGACGCCCTGCAGTTCGGCACGCGCGTGCTGGACCGGCTCCTCTCGACCTGCTGACGACGGTGCCGGGCAACCGCCGCCGGGCGGCCCGGCACGCGTCGGCGTTCCCGGCCGGCCGGTCAGCCGAGGGTCTCGGCCAGCGTGGAGCGCACGCGGATGATCTTGCGGCGCAGCCACACACGTCGCTCGCCGCCCGCGTACAGCCGCAGACGGGCCAGCTCCCACCGCCCGTACTCGGCCTCGTCCGTCAGCAGACGGCGGGCGTCACCGCCCGAGGTCGTCGGCGGGATCCGCAGGACCCGGTACTCCCACTGCCCGCCCTGCGTGTCCCACTCGCTGCGCCGGTCGCGCACCGTGTTCTTCGCCATCGCCTCACCCCGTCCCGCCCGTCCGGGCCCGGCGTCGTGCCAGGAGCGCCCACGAGCGCCGATGCGCTGCCATTGTGCCCTGCGCGGCGCTACCGTCGTCGCATGACCGTGGACCCGCGTGCCGCCCTCGACCGTCTGGTCGCCGCCCTCGAGGCGCACTACGCCGCCGTCCTCGCCAAGCAGGGCGACGACGACCCGGTGGTGGACGACGCCTACGACGTCCTGGCCGACGCGTTCGAGGTCTACGACGACGCGCTGGGCACGGAGCACGGGGAGGCGACCCCGTTCTACCTCGCCGAGGAGGACGACGAGGACGACGAGGACGACGACGACCTCGACGAGGACGACCTCGACGACGAGGACGACGACGACCTGGACGAGCACGGGGAGGTCGACGACGACGACCTCGCCTACCCGCACGCGGGCGCCTGACCCGCAGGGGCGGACCGACCCGTGGGCCGGTGCCCGACGCCGGCGCGTCCTCAGCGCTCCGGGTAGCCGGCCGGCGGTGCGGTGATCTCGTCGAGGGCGACGACGATCTCCGGCGGCAGCCGCAGGTCGTCGACCGCGAGCGCGCCCCGCAGCTGCGTGGCCGTGCGCGCGCCGACGACCGCGCTGGCCACACCGGGTCGTGACGTCACCCAGGCGAGGGCGACCTCCAGGGGGGTGCGGTCCAGACCGGCGGCGGCGGTGACGACGGCGTCGACCACCCCGGCGGCGTCGGCCGTGAGGTAGGGCTGCACGAACCCCGCGAGGTGCGCGGAGGCCGCCCGCGAGTCCGCCGGGATCGTGCGCCGGTACTTGCCCGTCAGGACACCGCGACCCAGCGGTGACCAGGCCAGCAGGCCCGCACCGAGCGCCGTGCAGGCGGGCAGCACCTCACGCTCGACGCCACGCTGCAGCAGCGAGTACTCCGCCTCGACGCCCGCGAGCCCCGGGTCGTGCTCCAGCAGCGTCGCCGCCCGGGCCACCTGCCACCCGGCGTGGTTGGACAGCCCGACGTACCGCGCCTTGCCGACCGCCACGGCGTGGCGCAGCGCCGAGACGGTCTCCTCGAGCGGGGTGCGGGCGTCAGGCGTCGCGAGCCACAGGTCCACGTGGTCCGTGCGCAGCCGCCGCAGCGAGCCGTCGAGGCTGTCCAGCAGCGCCCCGCGCGAGGCGTCGACGACGCCCCCGTCGGCGGTGCGCCGCACGCCCGCCTTGGTGCAGATGACGACGTCCTCACGCGCCGCGACGTCCCCGAGCAGCGTGCCCAGCAGCTCCTCGGCGCCGCCGTCGGCGTACGCGGCCGAGGTGTCGACGAGCGTGCCGCCGGCCTCGACGAAGTCGCGCAGCTGGTCGGCCGCCTCGTGGTCGTCGGTGTCCCGGCTCCACGTCATGGTGCCGAGGCCCAGGGACGAGACGCGCAGACCCGTACGGCCCAGACGGCGGTGCTCCATGGGGCGCCACCCTAGCCGCGTCCGCGGGTCCGCCCGGTACGCCGGGCCGCGCGCCACCGTCGCGGGGCACCGCTATCGTTGCGCCTCGTGGCGACGGGTATCGGGACAGGCGAGGCGATCCTCCTGGGGCTGGTCCAGGGGCTGACGGAGTTCCTCCCGGTCTCCTCCAGCGCGCACCTGCGCATCGTGGGTGAGCTGGTCGGGTCGGGCGACCCGGGTGCGGCGTTCACCGCGATCACGCAGCTCGGCACGGAGACCGCGGTCCTGCTGTACTTCCGCCGCGACATCAAGCGCATCGTGCTGGCCTGGTGGGCGGCGCTGCGGGGCGCGTACGGCACGGACTGGCGCTCGCGCGCCGGCATGCCGGCGGGGCGTCCGTCGGACCACGACGCGCTCATGGCCTGGTTCATCGCCCTGGGCACGGTGCCGATCGTGGTGCTGGGCCTGGCGTTCCAGGACGCGATCGAGCGCCCGTTCCGCAACCTGTGGCTGGTGGCGTTGACGTTGGCCGTCTTCGCCCTCGTGCTCGGCTGGGCCGACCGCCGGGGGGCCAAGACCCGCACGCTGGACGAGCTGACGCCACGCCACGCGCTGGCCTTCGGGTTCTGGCAGGCCCTCGCGCTGGTGCCCGGTGTCTCCCGCTCCGGCGGCACGATCACCGGCGGGCTGCTCATGGGCTACACCCGTGAGGCCGCCGCGCGGTACTCGTTCCTGCTCGCGATCCCCGCAGTGTTCGGCTCGGGGTTCTTCCAGCTCGCCAAGAGCGTCGGCGACTTCGGTGAGGCGGGGACGCCCGGGTTCGGGGCCACCCTGATCGCGACGCTCGTCGCCTTCGTGGTCGGCTACGTCGTCATCATCGCGTTCCTCAAGATCGTGTCGACCTTCAGCTACACGCCCTTCGTGTACTACCGGCTCGGCCTGGCCGCGCTCGTCGTGGTGCTGCTGCTCACGGGCGTCCTCGAGCCGGTGACGGCGCCGACGAACGCCTGACGGCTCACAGCCACCCGGAACGCCGGAACGCGCGCCAGAGCGCGAACGACGCGCCCGCCATGAGCAGCAGCGCGAGCGCGTAGCCGAACGTCCACGACAGCTGGGGCACGTGGCGCAAGCTCATGCCGTAGATCCCCGCGACGAGCGTCGGCACCGCGATCATCGCGGCCCACGCGGAGATCTTGCGCGCGGCCTGTCGCCAGGCGCCCTCCTGCACGACCCCGGCACGCGTGCCCGGTGCGAGCGGCGCAGGTGGGGCACCGGCGGTGCGCGGGGACGCCGCGCGACGGCGGTTAGGCTTCCTGGCGTGCTCACCTGGCCCGCCCCCCAGATCCCTCGGCTGCCCGGGACGGGCGAGCCGGTCCGCGTCCACGACACGTCGTCCGGACAGCTGGTCGTGGCCGCGCCCGGCGCCGACGCCCGGCTCTACGTGTGCGGCATCACGCCCTACGACGCGACCCACCTGGGCCACGCCGCGACGTTCATCGCGTTCGACGTGCTCGGGCGTGCGTGGCGCGACGCCGGGCAGCGCGTGACCTACGCGCTGAACGTCACCGACGTGGACGACCCGCTGCTCGAGCGGGCGACGGCCACCGGGGTCGACTGGCGCGCGCTGGCCGCCGACCAGACGGCGCTGTTCGCGTCGGACATGGCCGCACTGGGTGTGGTCCCGCCCGAGGTGTTCCGCGGCGTCGTGGAGTCCGTGCCGCAGGTCGTCGACGGCGTGAACCACCTGCTGGCCCGTGGCGCCGCCTACCGGCTGCCCGCGCCCGACGGTGGCGAGGACGTCTACGCCGACCTGTCCGTGGACCCTGCGTTCGGGACGGTCGCACGGCTCGACCCCGCCACGATGCTCGCCCTGAGCGCGGAGCGCGGCGGTGACCCGGACCGACCCGGCAAGCGGTCCCCGCTGGACCCGCTGCTGTGGCGAGCGGAGCGTCCCGGCGAGCCGGCGTGGGACGCGCCCGGGCTCGGCCGTGGGCGGCCCGGCTGGCACATCGAGTGCTCGGTCATCGCACGCGACGCTCTCGGCGTGCCGTTCGACGTGCAGGGCGGCGGATCCGACCTGGTCTTCCCGCACCACGAGTGCAGCTCCTCGCACCTGCGCCTGCTGGACGCGGGGGAGTCCGCCCGGGCGCACGTGCACACGGGGATGGTCGGCTACGAGGGCCACAAGATGAGCAAGTCGCGGGGCAACCTCGTGCTCGTCTCGACGCTGCTGGCCCAGGGCGTCGAGCCCATGGCCGTGCGGCTCGCCGTGCTGGCCCACCGCTACCGCGACGACTGGGAGTGGACCGAGGCGGACCTGGCCGACGCGCAGCGGCGCCTCGTCACGTGGCGTCGCGCGCTGTCCGGCAACGGTGGGCCCGACGCCGCACCGGTCCTGGCCGAGGTGCGGGCCGCGGTCGCGGACGACCTCGACACGCCGCGTGCGCTCGCGGTGGTCGACGCGTGGGCGGCGACCGCGCTGGCGGGCGACGTGCCGTTCGACGAGGGCGCGCCCGGCGTCGTCGCGCGGACCATCGACGCCCTGCTCGGCGTGCGGATGTGAGCAGACCGCGGATGTGAGCTGACCCCCGGGGCCGACGCGCGGCCCGGGGGTGCCCCGCGACCGGGGCGTCCAGCGGCGGTCAGCCGCCGGTGCCCTTGTCCCGGCGCCGCAGGTAGCGCTCGAACTCCTGCGCGATCGCCTCGCCGCTGGCCTCGGGCAGCTCCGCGGTGTCCTTGGCCTCCTCGAGCTGGCGCACGTACTCGCCGATCTCCGAGTCCTCGCCCGCCAGCTCGTCCACGCCGTGCTGCCACGCCGCGGCGTCCTCCGGCAGGTCCGCCAGGGGGACCGGCTCGCCGAGCAGGCCCTCGATGCGGTGCAGGATCGCCAGCGTCGCCTTCGGCGACGGGGGAGCCGCCACGTAGTGCGGGACCGCCGCCCACAGGGACAGCGCCTGCATGCCACGGGCCGCCGCCTCGTGCTGCAGGACCCCGACGATGCCCGTGGGGCCCTCGTAGGTGTTGGGCTCCAGACCCATCACCTCGCGCACGTGCCCGTCCTCGCTGGTCGCGTTCACGGGGATGGGCCGCGTGTGCGGCACGTCCGCCAGCAGGGCGCCGACCGTGACGATCGTCCGGACCCCCAGCCCGGCCGCGATGTCCAGGAGCTCGCCGCAGTACCGGCGCCAGCGCATCGACGGCTCGATCCCGTGCACGAGCACGACCTGCCGGCCGGAGCGGGGTGTCGTGGCGACCGCCACGGCCGTGGTGGGCCACGTGATCTCGCGCGTCCCTTCGGGTCCCATCCCGACGACGGGCCGGTTCACCTGGAAGTCGTGGTACTCCTCCGGGTCGAGCTCGTCGACCTGCTCGGCACCCCACACGTCGTGCAGGTGCTCCAGGGCCGCCGTCGCGGCGGCGCCCGCGTCGTTCCAGCCCTCGAAGGCCGCGAGCAGGACGGTCTCACGTGCGGGCAGGTCGGGGGCTGCGTGCTCGCTCACCGTCCCAGCCTAGGGTGCGAGCGGCGCACGGGCCGGACGACGGCGGGGCGTCGGACCCCGCCGGTACGCTCGTGCGACCGTCCACGCCCGCCCCCGCACCCCCCGGAGACACCCCTGAGCACCGTCACGAACCCGACCGGACCCGCCGCCGCGCAGGACGTGGGTGGCCCGGCGCTGCCCGCCGCGATCCTGTGGGACATGGACGGGACGCTCATCGACACCGAGCCGTACTGGATGGCCGCCGAGATCGAGCTCGTGGAGGCCCACGGCGGGGTCTGGACGCCGCAGGACGCGGTCGCGATGATCGGCAGCTCGATGGACGTGTCCGCCGGGCTCCTGCAGGCGGCCGGCGTGGCGCTCGACGTCGCGGAGATCGCGGACGCCCTCAACACGGCGGTGCGCGCGGCCGTCGCCGCGGGGATCCCCTGGCAGCCCGGCGCGCAGGAGGTCCTGCGTGCGCTGCACGCCGCCGGCGTCCCGCAGGCGCTCGTCACGTCGTCCTTCGGCGTCCTGGCCACACCCTTCGCGGACGCGGTGGGCCTGTTCGACGTCGTCGTGTCGGGTGACACCGTCACGCGGCCCAAGCCGCACCCGGAGCCCTACCTCGCGGCTGCACGGGCCCTCGGGGTCGACGTCGCGGCGTGCGTCGCCTTCGAGGACTCGCGGTCGGGGCTCGCCTCGGCCGTCGCCAGCGGGGCGCGGGTCGTGGCCGTGGACTCCCACGTCGCGCTCGACCCGCCCGCCGGCGTGTCCCGCGCGTCGTCGCTGCTGCACGTCGACCTCGACGTGATCGCCCGCATCGCGGCGGGGGAGACCCTGCACCTGCGCGACGCGGACTGACCGCTCAGGCGGTGGGCACCGGCGTGACGCCGATCGCCCGCTCGACCGCACCGACGGGGACCTCGGGCGGCGTGCCGCCGAAGGCGGGGCACCGGTCGCGGAACGCGCACCAGTCGCACAGCCGGGACGGCCGCGGCCGCCAGTCGCCGGCGCGTGCCGTGTCCTCGATGCCGGCCCAGATCGACCGGACCCGCGCCTCGAGGGTGTGCATCTCCGGCTCGGTCGGCTCGTGGGTCACCACCACGCCGTCGCCCAGGTACGCCAGCTGCAGGCGCTTGGGCAGGACGCCCCGCGTGCGCCACACGACGTACGCGTAGAACCGCATCTGGAACAGCGCGGAGCCCTCGTAGCCCGCCCGCGGGGAGCGGCCCGTCTTGTAGTCGACGACCCGGACCCACCCGTTGGGGGCGACGTCCACCCGGTCGACCACGCCGCGCAGCTGGGGGCCGTCGGGCAGGTCGTGCCGCACCTGCAGCTCGCGCGCCCGCGGCTCCAGCCGCGTGGGGTCCTCGAGCGTGAACCACGTCGCGAGCAGGCGCTCGGCCTCGGCTATGAACTCCGCACGCTCGGCGTCGGTGGTGTGCAGCTCCCCGTACCGCGGGTCCCGCTCCAGCAGCTCGGCCCAGCGCGCGGGCAGGGAGGCGCACGCCGCGGCGAGCGTGCGCTCGGGCGCCGGCAGGTCGAACAGCGTCTCCAGCGCCGCGTGCACGAGCGTGCCCCGCGCCGCCGCGGGCGACGCCGGCTCGGGGAGTCGGTCGACCACGCGGAACCGGAACAGCAGCGGGCACTGCAGGAAGTCGTTCGCGCGCGAGGGGGACAGGCCGGGGGCGCGCCGCTCGGCGGGTGGGTCCCCGACGACGACGTCGGGGACCACGGCCCCGGGCGCCGCACCGGTCTGCCGGCCCGTGCCGGGCGCACTGTCGGTGGCCCGCGGTCGGTCGGTGCCCTCGGCCTGCTCGATGTCCACGCTCACGCCACGAGGGTAGGCGCGCCCGCCGACACGACGGTCCGCACGACACCGCGGACACCCCTGCAGGCGGCGCCCCCCCGGGGGGGGTCCCCGGCGCTGCGGGGACGCGACCTGCCCGGCCGCGAGCGGGTTCGCCGCGACCGCGACCGTAGGCTGGGCGCGTGAGCGCACCGCGACCCGACCGTCGGTCCGGCTGGGTGATCGGCCGCGTGGCCGGTGCACCCGTCGTCCTGGCCCCGAGCTGGCTGCTGGCCGCCGTGGTCCTGACGCTCGTCTTCACGCCCAGCGTGCGCACGTGGACCGGCACCGGCGGCGGGGTGCTGCCGTACCTCGTGGCCCTCGTGTTCGTGGTGCTGCTGTTCGCGTCGGTCCTGGTGCACGAGCTCGCCCACGGGCTCGTCGCCAAGGCGCGGGGGCAGCAGCCGCGCGAGTTCGTCCTGACGCTGTGGGGCGGGCACACCACGTTCGGCGGTGCGGCACCCACACCCGCCACCAGCGCGCTCGTCGCGGTCGTGGGGCCGGTCGCGAACCTCCTGCTCGCGGGCGGGTTCCTGCTGCTGGCCGACCACGTCGCCCCCGACGGCAGCGTGCTGCGGGCGATGGCCTGGGCCGGTGCCGTCGCCAACGGGTTCGTCGGGCTGTTCAACCTGGTGCCCGGCCTGCCGCTGGACGGCGGGCGCATCCTCGAGGCGGCCGTGTGGGCGGGCACCGGCGACCGCCACCGCGGCAGCGTCGTCGCCGGCTGGACGGGCCGCGTCGTCGCGGTGGGGGTCGTGCTGCTGGTCCTCGTCCGGCCGTACGTCACGGGCGGCACGCCCGACCTCGTCACCGTCGCCTGGGCCGCGCTGATCGGCGCGTTCCTGTGGTCCGGCGCGTCCGGCGCGGTGCGTGCCGGCCGCACGGGACGCGTGGTCGACGCGATGACGATCACCACCGTCGGGCGGCCGGCCGTCGCGGTCGGGGTCCGGTCGTCGCTGGCGCAGGCGCGGGCGACCGCCGCTGCGGCGCACGCCGCGGAGGTGGTCGTGATCGCCCCCGACGGCAGGCCGGCCGCGTACGTGGACGCCGACGCGGCCGCGCGCGTCCCCGCGGATCTCGCCGGCAGCACGGACGTCCTCGCGGTCGCCACCCCGCTGCCCATGGGCACCGTGGTGGACGGCACCCTGACCGGCGACGCCCTGCTGGCGGCGCTGTCCCGCGCGTCCGCGAACGGACCGGTGATGGCGGCGGTCGTCGACGGCCGCGTGGTCGCGCTGGTGCGGACGGCGGACGTGGTCGCCGCCCTGCGGCGCTGACGCACCGCCGGGGCGCGGCGCCGCTCCCGGGGGACACCACCGGGGCCGCGGGCTAGATTCGGCCCAGGATCGCGTCCAGCCCCGGGGGGACGGCATGACGACGACCGTGCGCACGTCGACGGCGACGTGCGACGCAGGGCGGCCGCCCGTCGGCAAGACGACGGCGCCGCACGCCCCGACCCTGCAGGTGGACAGGCCGCGGTGCACCGCCGCCCTCGCCGAGGCGCTCGCGACGCACGGCGTGACCGCCGTGACGGCCCCCGCCGGCTACGGCAAGTCCACGTTGGTCGGGCAGTGGGGCGCCGGCCACCCCGGGCCCGTGGCGTGGGCGAACCTCGACGGGTTCGACGACGTGCCGCGGCTCGTCCGGCTGCTGGCCACGTCCGTCGCGCTCGCGGTGCCGGCCACGCCCGCCGCGGACGCGCTGGACGCGGTCGTCGCAGCCACGCGGTCCGGCGCCGCCTCCGGCCCGACCGAGCTGCTGCTCGCCGCGCTCGAGCGGCTCGAGCAGTCCGTCGTCCTCGTGGTCGACGATGTGCACGAGCTGCCGCTGGAGAGCGTCCGTGCCGTCCTCGACCCCCTCGTCCGCTACCGCCCCGACCTCCTGCGCCTGGTCCTGACCAGCAGGTACGACGCCGTGCTGCCCCTGCACCGGCTGCGGGTGCGGGGTGCGTTGGGCGAGCTGCGCTCCGACCGGCTCGCGTTCACGCCCGAGGAGGTGGCCGCACTGGTCCGTGCCGGCGGCCACCGGGCCGACCCGCAGCGGGTCGCCCGGCTGCACGCCGTCACCCGCGGCTGGCCCGTGGCCGTGCGCCTGGCCCTCCTCGCGGGTGACGAGGACGGCATCGACGCGCGCCTGGAGGGCATGGAGGCGTCCCGGGTGCCGCTGACCGGGTACCTGGTCGAGGAGGTCCTCGGATCGCTGCCCGACCGGCTGCGCACGCTGCTGCTCACCGGCAGCGTCTGCGAGACGCTCGACCCCGCACTGGCGGAGCTTCTGGTGCCCGGTGGGGCGGCCGCGCTCGCGGAGTGCGTCGCGCGCGAGCTCTTCGTCACGCCCGTCGCCCGGGCCGGTCTGCCGGCGGTGTACCGGTGGCACGACCTGGTCGCCACGCACACCCGCATGGCCTTCGAGCGCAACGACCCTGCCGGTGCGGCCCGCGCGCACCGCGTGGTCGCCGAGCACCGGCGCCGCACCGACCCCGCCGCGGCGGTGCGCCACGCACTCGCCGCCGGCGAGGTGCCGCTCGCGGTCGAGGTCCTGGCGGACCAGTGGCCCGAGATGCTCGTGCGGGGGGACGCGCTCGTCGTCGAGCGGCTCGTCGACGCGATCCCCGTCGCCGTGTCCGCGACGCCCGACCTGCAGGTGGCGCTGGCGGCGGTCCGCACCCTGCGCAACGCGGCCTGCGCCGGAGGGCCGGACGGGGCGCCGGCGGTGGTCGTGCGGTGCGTCGAGCTCCTCACCGGCGGCGTGGGCGCACCGGAGGAGAGGACCGCGGCCGCGCGTGCGCTGCTCGCGGCGGAGCCGTTGCGCCCGTCGGACCGCGCCCTCGGCCTGTACCTGCTGGGGCGGGCCGAGGCGCAGCGGGCCGGCGACGCGACGTCCGCCGTGCAGCACCTCGCCGAGGCGCGGGACCTGGCCACGGCCCGCGGGTGGACAGCCGTCGCCGTCGCGTGCCGCGCGGAGACGTGCGTCGCACTTCTGCACGGCGACGACCCGGGCGAGGCGGGGCGGCTCGCGGCGGACGTCCTGGCCGAGGCGGCGGTCCACGGCTGGGCCGGCAGCGGCGTCACCGCGGGCGCCTCCCACGTCCTCGGCGTGCTCGCCTACTGGCGCGGGGAGTTCACGGCGGCGGTCGAGCACCTCGAGGAGGTGCTGCGGGCGACCGGCACGGCGCGTCCGGAGCCGACCGTCGCCGCGGGGGCGTACCTGGCACTCGTCGGGCTCGACGCGCACGACCCCGGTGTCCTCGCGCGGGCCCGGCACGCGCTGACGACCGTCGGCGACGGGACGGTCCTGTCGCCCGAGGTCCGGGACCTCCTGCTCGCTGTGCGCGCGCGCGACCGCGCGGCGCACGGCCGGTCGACCGAGGCGCTGGCCCTGCTCGCGGACGCCGCGGGCAGCGCGGCGCACGGGCCGCTGAGCCGGTGCTGGGAGGCCGAGCTGCGCCGCCTCGCCGGGGACGCCGCCGGGGCGTGCCGGGTGCTCGGCGGCCTGCGCGGGCAGGGCGCGTCGGGTGACCCCGCCGACGAGCGCGACGTGGGCAGCCGCGACGTGCCCGGTGGCGCCGTCCCCGGTGGAGACACGCCCGGCGGCGGGCACCTGCCGGTGCGCGTGCTCGCCGCGCTGGTGCGTGCCCGGCTCGCCCCGGACCGGCGCACCGCGCACGCGACGCTCGAGACGGCGCTCGACCTGGCCGCGCCGCTCGGGCTCGTCACGCCCTTCCTGGTCGACGACCCCGGCTGGCGCGCGCTGCTGTCGGAGCACCTCGAGCGGGCCGGGCGCCACGACGCCCTCGTGACGCGGGTCCTCGAACGGCTCGCCGACGCGCCGGCGATGACGCGCTCGTCGTGGGACCTGACCCCGCGCGAGCGGGACGTCCTGGTGCGGCTGCGCACCGCCGCCACGGCCGAGGAGATCGCCGCGGGGTTGTTCGTGTCCGTCAACACCGTCAAGACGCACCAGCGCGCGATCTACCGCAAGCTCGGCGTGGCGGGTCGGCGGGCGGCCGTCCGCACGGCCGTGGAGCGCGGGATGGTCTGACACGGGGGTGCGCGGCCCCGTGCCCCGCCGCGGTCACGCCGGCGGCCGCGGCGGGGGCACGTCGTCGGGGACGCGGTAGATCTCCGCGATGGTCAGGCCCAGGTCCGTGAGCAGCGCGACGAGGCCGGTCAGCGCCGCGGCGTCGGGCAGCCGGCAGGACAGCGCGGCACCGTCCGGTGTGGGCGCCGCCACGACGTCGGCGAAGTCCGCGAGCGACGCGAGGTCGTGCGCGGCCGACACGACGCGGATGTGGTAGAGCATCAGGCCTCCTCGCTCACGCGGACCGAGCCTGGCAGGGGTGTCGCGCGGAGACGTCATGCCCACCGGATGACGCCGTGCCCGGCCGCGCCTGCCGCGGTACCCGGGTGCCCCCGCCCGGACCCCTCCGTGCACCCGCGTGCGAGAAGCCCCGGGGCCCGCCGGCGCGCGGGGGCCGGGTGCGCGCTCATCCGCGCCGGGTGAGGCACGGCGGCGCGCCCCGGGTGACAGTGACAGCCGGAGCCCCGTGCGGGCGGACCCCAGGAGAGCGCCATGCGTCGTCCCCGTCTCGTCGTCGTCCTGCTGAGCCTCGTGGCGCTGCTGCTGGCCCAGTGCTCGACCGGGACGCCCGAGGCGGCCACGACCCGCGCGTGCGAACGCGCCGAGGACCTCGCCGCCGCGCTCGCCTCGCTGGACGAGACGATCGGCGAGGGAGCCCCGCTCGCGGACGTCCAGGACGCGGCCCGGCGCGCCGAGGACGCGCAGGGCGCCCTGGACGACGCGGCCGAGGACCTCGCGCGGGAACGCGTCGACGCCCTCGACGCCGCGTGGGAGCGGGTCGACGACGGGGTCGACGCGCTGGCGGACGACGCGGCCGTCACCGCCGGGGCCGACCGTCTGCGCGAGGACGTCGCCGCGGTCGAGGACGCGCGGGCGGACGTGGTGGCCGAGCTGGGCTGCTGAGACGGTGGGGCGTCGCGGGGCGCCTAGACTCGTCGCCCGTGACCTCCGACGACGCCGCCGTGCCCGCACCGACCGGGGCCGCCCAGCGGCGCGGTCCCTTCCGCGTCGGCGAGCGCGTCCAGCTGACCGACCCGCGAGGACGGCTGCACACCGTCACGCTGCACCCCGACGGCGCCTTCCACACCCACCGCGGCTACCTGCGGCACACGGACCTGATCGGCGCGAGCGAGGGCGTCGTCGTGCAGAACACGTCGGGCATCGCGTACCTGGCGCTCCGCCCGCTGCTGGCCGACCACGTGCTGTCGATGCCGCGCGGTGCTGCGGTCGTGTACCCCAAGGACGCCGGCCAGATCGTCACGATGGGCGACGTGTTCCCCGGCGCGACCGTCGTCGAGGCGGGCGTGGGCTCCGGTGGGCTCACGCTGTCCCTGCTGCGCGCGGTGGGCGACGGCGGACGCCTGGTGTCCATCGAGCGCCGCGAGGACTTCGCCGCGATCGCGCGCGGCAACGTCGAGACGTTCTTCGGCGGCCCGCACCCCGCGTGGGACCTGCGGCTCGGTGACCTGTCCGACGTGCTGCCCACGGCGGTGGAGCCCGGAACGGTGGACCGGGTGGTGCTCGACATGCTGGCGCCCTGGGAGAACCTCGACGCGGTGGCGACCGCGCTCGCACCCGGGGGTGTCCTGGTCTGCTACGTGGCGACGACGACCCAGCTGTCCCGCCTGGCCGAGGACGCACGGTCGGACGGCCGGTTCACCGAGCCCGAGGCGTGGGAGTCGATGGTGCGCGGGTGGCACCTCGAGGGCCTGGCCGTGCGGCCGCAGCACCGCATGGTCGGCCACACCGGCTTCCTGCTCACGACCCGCCGGCTCGCCGACGGCGTCGAGCCGCCGCACCGCAAGCGTCGGCCTGCCAAGGGGTCGTACCCGGTCGCCGAGGACGGCGCGCCCGTGACCGACCCCGAGCTGTGGTCGCCCGAGGCGATGGGGGAGCGCGAGACGTCCGCGAAGAAGATCCGTCGGGTGCGGCGCGAGCTGCACGTCGCCCCCGAGGACCTCGGGCCGCAGGGTCCCGCGACGGGGGACTGACCCCCGGTGGTGCGTCCCGGGTCCGTGCGTGCGGCGCGTCCCGGGGCGCGCCGTCCACCCTGCGGGACGCCCTCGGCCCGCGGGCCGCGACACGCGCCAGGTGTTGACACCTGCGGTTAGTGTCGTCTGACCAGCAGGCACAGCGGCGTGCACGGTGGACCGGAGGAAGGGCGCATCGCGCGGAACGGAGGCCGAGCACCATGACCGAACCGGCTGTCCCCGGACGTGACCTGCACCGCGAGCTCGCGGTGCTGGCAGCGAAGAACGAGCGCCTGAGCGAGGCGCTCGTGGCGGCGCGCGAGCAGATCCTCGAGCTCAAGCGGCAGGTGGACGACCTCGCCAAGCCGCCCGGCACCTACGCGACCTTCCTCGGTGCGCGGGAGGACGGGACGGTGGACATCGTCTCCGCCGGCCGCAAGATGCACGTGGGCGCGAGCCCCTCCCTCGACGTGCACCGGTTGCGCCCCGGCCAGGAGGTCATGCTCAACGAGGCGCTCACGGTCGTCGAGGCCGGCGGTTACGAGCAGGTCGGCGAGATCGTCACGGTCAAGGAGATGCTCGGCGAGGGCCGCGCGCTCGTCGTCGGGCGCGGTGACGAGGAGCGGGTCGTGCGCTTCGCCGGGCAGGTCGCCGACGGCGGCGTGCGCGTGGGCGACGCGCTGACGATCGACCCCCGCAGTGGGTTCGTGTTCGAGGTGATCCCGCGGGCCGAGGTGGAGGAGCTCGTCCTCGAGGAGGTCCCGGACATCGACTACGCGGACATCGGTGGGCTGGGTCCGCAGATCGAGGCCATCCGTGACGCCGTGGAGCTGCCCTTCCTGCACCCCGAGCTGTTCCGCGAGCACGGCCTCAAGCCACCGAAGGGCGTCCTGCTCTACGGCCCCCCGGGGTGCGGCAAGACGCTCATCGCCAAGGCGGTGGCGCACTCCCTGGCCGCGACCGCCGCCGCGGCGCGCGGCGCCGACGTCGCGGACGCCCGCTCCTACTTCCTCAACGTCAAGGGCCCCGAGCTGCTCAACAAGTACGTGGGGGAGACCGAGCGGCACATCCGGTTGATCTTCGCCCGCGCCCGGGAGAAGGCGTCCCAGGGGCACCCGGTCGTCGTGTTCTTCGACGAGATGGAGTCGCTGTTCCGCACCCGCGGCACCGGCGTCTCCAGCGACGTCGAGACGACGATCGTGCCGCAGCTGCTGGCCGAGATCGACGGGGTCGAGCGGCTGGACAACGTCATCGTCATCGGTGCGTCCAACCGCGAGGACATGATCGACCCCGCGATCCTGCGCCCGGGGCGCCTCGACGTGAAGATCAAGATCGAGCGCCCGGACGCCGAGGGCGCACGGGAGATCTTCGCGAAGTACCTGACCGCGAACCTGCCCATCCACGACGACGACATCGCGGAGCACGGCGGGTCCGCGAGCGCGGCGGTCGAGGCGATGATCTCGCGCGTCGTGGAGCGGATGTACTCCGAGGCCGACGAGAACCGGTTCCTCGAGGTCACCTACGCCAGCGGGGACAAGGAGGTCCTGTACTTCAAGGACTTCAACTCCGGGGCCATGATCCAGAACGTCGTCGACCGCGCCAAGAAGTCCGCGATCAAGGACCTGCTGTCCACCGGGCAGCGCGGCATCCGCGTTGACCACCTGCTCGCGGCGTGCGTGGACGAGTTCAAGGAGAACGAGGACCTGCCCAACACGACCAACCCCGACGACTGGGCCCGGATCTCCGGCAAGAAGGGCGAGCGGATCGTGTTCATCCGCACGATCGTCCAGGGCAAGAAGGGCATCGAGGCGTCGCGGACCATCGAGAACGTCACGAGCACCGGCCAGTACCTGTGACGTCGCCCGCGTGAGCGGTCCGGCGGGGCGCCCGCGAGGCCGTGACCGCCTCGCGGGCAGCCGCGGCCCGTGGTCCCGGCGGCGCCTAGGGTGGACGGCGTGACCGTGCGCCGCGTGATGGGCATCGAGACCGAGTACGGCGTGCTGCAGCCGGGCCGGCCGCTGGCGAACCCCATGCTGCTGTCCAGCCACGTGGTGGCCGTGCACGCGGCTGCGCGCGAGGCGGGCCGCTCGCGGGCGCGGTGGGACTACGACGACGAGGACCCGTTGCACGACGCGCGGGGGTTCCACCTGCAGCGCGCCGCCGCGCACCCGTCGATGCTGACGGACTCGCCGACGGTCCCGGCGCCGTCGGGTGACGGTCCGCAGGCCATGCCACGGTCCGAGGGCGAGGAGTACGAGGACCCGGGCGCCGCGAACGTGATCCTCACCAACGGGGCGCGGCTGTACGTCGACCACGCGCACCCCGAGTACTCCTCGCCCGAGGTGACGTCCCCCCTCGACGCGGTGCGGTGGGACCGGGCCGGCGAGCTCGTCATGCTCGAGTCGGTGCGCCGGCTCGCGGCGAGCCCCGCCCTGCCCGACGTCACGCTGTACAAGAACAACGTCGACGGCAAGGGCGCCACCTACGGCACGCACGAGAACTACCTCGTCGAGCGCTCCGTCCCGTTCGCGGACCTGGTCGCGGGCCTGACGACGTTCCTGGTGACGCGCCAGGTCTTCACCGGCGCGGGCCGGGTCGGGCTGGGGCAGCGCGGCGAGCACCCGGGGTTCCAGCTGTCGCAGCGCGCGGACTACATCGAGGCGGAGGTGGGCCTGGAGACGACGCTGCGCCGTCCGATCGTCAACACCCGCGACGAGCCGCACGCCGACCCCACCCGCTGGCGGCGGCTGCACGTCATCATCGGCGACGCCACCATGCTGGAGCCGGCGACGTACCTGCGGCTCGGGACGACGTCGCTCGTCCTCTGGCTCCTGGAGCAGGCCACGGCGGGCGGCCCCGGGCGTCGTGCGGCGCAGCGCGTCGAGCGGCTGGCGCTGCGCGACCCCGTGCAGGCCGTGCACCGGGTCAGCCACGACCTCGGGCTGGGCGAGCGGCTCGAGCTGGTCGACGGGCGACGGCTGACGGCCCTCGAGCTCCAGACGGAGTACCTGGCGGCGGTCCGCGAGGCGCTCGACGCCGCCGGCGGCGCGCCCGACGACCAGACGCGTGACGTCCTCGCGCGCTGGGGGTCGCTGCTGGAGCGGCTGGGGACCGAGCCCGCGTCCTGCGCACGGGAGGTCGAGTGGCTCGCGAAGCTGCGCCTGCTCGACGGCATGCGCCGGCGGGACGGTCTGGCCTGGGACCACCCGCGCCTGGCCGCCGTGGACCTGCAGTGGTCGGACGTGCGCCCCGAGCGAGGGCTGTACCACCGGCTCGCCGCCGCCGGGGCGGTCGAGCTGCTGGTGACGCCGCAGGAGGTGGCCGACGCGGTGCGGCACCCGCCCCAGGACACCCGGGCGTACTTCCGCGGGGAGGCCGTGGCACGCTACGGCTCCGAGATCTCGGCGGCGAGCTGGGACTCGGTGGTGTTCGACGTGCCCGGCGCCCAGACGCTGCAGCGCGTGCCGATGCGGGACCCGATGCGTGGCACCCGGGCGCACGTGGGTGAGCTGCTGGACCGCAGCCCGGACGCCCGCTCGCTGCTGGCGGCACTCGGCGGCTGACCGCCGTCGCGCGCGAGGTGGTGCGGTCAGCGCATCTCGCCGACGAACCGCACCGCCTCGCGGGCCTCCTGCACACGCTTCTCGTACGTCACCCCGAGTCCGAGGACGAGGGTGCCGCCCACCGCGAGCAGGATCCAGCCGTCGATCGCGGCGAGGGCCCCCGCCGCGATCGGGCTGAGCACCACGACCAGTGTCACGAGCACGGCTCCGGCGCCCAGCAGGAACGGGGCCTGCCGGCGGCGCGTCGCACCGGTGACGACCGAGGCCACGCCGAGCGCGAGGAGCAGGGTCGCCCGCCACCCCGCGGGCTCGGCCACGAGGAGCGTCAGCGGCGCCCCGAGCGTGAGCGCCAGCGGGACGCCGAGGTGGGCCCACGAGCCCTGTGCCGGGTCCCGCCGCAGGCGCTGGATCCCCAGGGCGAGCGTCAGGAGCCCGAGCACGGTCCAGGGGACGTCGGCCGGCTCCGGCCCGCCGCGCAGGGCCAGCACCGTGGTGGCGAGCGTCGCGGTGGTGACCCCCAGCACGGTGCCCACGCGGTCGCGGGCCCCCCAGGCCAGGGCGGCTCCCGCGCCCAGCACGACGATCCCGCGCGCGGTGCCGAGTGCCGTCGCGTCCACCGCCACGAGCGTGGGGAGCGCGAGCAGACCGACCAGCAGGCACCGCAGCACGGCGTCCGCGCGCCGGCCGGGCCCTGTGCGGCGGTGCGCGAGCCCGACCCCAAACGTGAGGACGGCGACGCCCTCCACCGCGAGCAGCGGCGGGCCGACGGGGCCGGGCCGGTGCACGAGTGCCTCGGCCCACGGCCCCACGGTGGCCACCACGAGTGCGGCACCCGTGAGCACCGGGGCCACGTACCGCGCCGCGAGCAGTCCGCCGGCGCTCCGGACCGGGCCCTGCGGGTCACCGGGTGCGAGCTGCGGGTCCGCGGCCCCGGGGCTGCTCCCGCGGCGGCTCCGGGCCACCAGGGACAGCCCGAGGAGTGCTGCCGCCGTGGCCCACCACACGACCGGGCGTGCGTCGGGGGTCCGCAGGAGCACGGACGGGACGAGGGCGAGCAGGCCTGCCGCCACCCAGACGCGCGGGACGTCACCGCGGCGGGCGGTGAGCGCCGCTGTCGCGAGCATCACCAGGCCCGCGGCCGCGAGGGGCAGGTCCGCCAGGGGCGGCACGCCGACGCCGGGGGCTCGCGCGACGAGGACTGCGGTGCCCGTGGCGGTGGCCCCCGCGAGCAGGAGCAGGCCCAGGCCGGCCAGCCCGGCCCCGGCACCACCCGCGGACGTGTCACCGGCCGGGCCCGCCGCCCGGGGTCGCGACAGCGGCGCGCGCAGGCGCTGCCCGCTCACGCCGCCCCCGAGCGCGAGGGCGACGGCCGCAGCGCCGAGCGCGAGGGCGCGGACCGTCGCGGCCGGTCCTGCCGGCGCGGCGAGCGCGGCGAGCACCGTCGGGGCGGAGGCCGTGAGGACGACCGCCCAGGGTGCGGCCGTGTCGACGACCGCACGCACGCGGGGCGTGCGGGACGTCCCCGCGCACAGCAGCAGGGCGGCCGCCGCCGGCCACGACCAGACCTCCACGGCGACCGTACCGTCCGGCAGCCACGGGCCGCTGACGACCGCGTCGGGGGCCACCGCCGCGACCACCGCGCGGGCGATCGGTCCGACGAGCAGCAGCAGTGCGGCCAGCCCTCCGAGCAGCTCACCGGCCGCCGGTCGACGCGGTGCGACGAGCACCGCGGCCGCGGTCACGGCGACCGTGACGCCCGCGGTGAGCAGGCCCCGGTCCACCCACCGCGTGCCCACCTCGAGCACGGCGGGCAGGAGGGCCGTCGGCAGGGTCGCCGACGCGAGCCCGGCGACCAGCAGACCGGCGGCACCGGGGCGGTCCCGCGCCACGCGCCAGGCGCCGACCCCGGCGACCACCAGGGCGGGCGGCAGCGTCCAGACCTCGACGACGGTGGCGTCGCGCACGCCCAGCACCGCCCACCACGCGCACGTCGCCAGGACCAGCGCCAGCCACCAGACCCGCGAGCGCCCCGGTCCCAGCGCCCACGCGGCCGCGCCGACGGCGGCGAGCACGAGCGCGACCGCCAGGGGCACCTGCCCCTGGACGGCCGCCGCGGCCAGGCCACCCGCCACGACCGTCGTCCCGGCCGCCTCGACCGCGACCCGTGCCGCGGGGGCGCCGCGCAGACCCGCGGGTGCGGCCGCGGCCCACGCCACGGCGCCCACGAGCGTGACGAGCAGGGCCGTGCCCGTCGCGCCGGGCCGCCCCAGCGTGAGGTGGGCCGTGGCCACGACCAGCGCCGTGACGGGGGCAGCGGCGCCCGCTCCCGCGGTTACGTGGTCGGCACCCCACCGTCGGCCGTCGTGCAGCAGCACCACGACGAGCGCCACGGCCGCCGCGGCGGCGGCGAGGGGCGCGGCCGTGACGAGCACCGACAGGGCGCTCGGCCCGCTGCCGTGCGCTGCGGCCGCCTGCGCGGTCGCCGACGCCCACGAGACCGCGACCGTCGCGCCCGCCAGCCCGAGGGCGGTGTCGCGCTCGGCGGCGGCGCCGGTGCCCAGGCGGTGCGCCAGCACCAGGAGCGCGGCGGCCACCGCCGTGACCGCGAGGGCGAGCGCGGCGGCGACCGGCAGGCCGGCGGCCGTTCCCGCGGTCGTGCCGGCCGCCACGAGGAGGAGGGCGGCCGTGGCGGTCGAGGCGGCCCCCGAGCGCGCGGTTGCCGACCAGGTCCGTGCGTGGACGGCGATCGCCGCGGGGACGAGCAGCGCGGCGGCCGTCCACCCGGGGTGCGGCAGCGCACCGAGGACCGCGAGGACACCGGCGGCGACCGCCCCGGTGCGGACCGACGCCCGGCCGAGCCGCCGGGCGGTCGGGGGGGTGAGCAGCACCGCGGCGACCGCGCCGTGCGCGCCCACGGCGACGACCGGGGCCGCGGGTCCGACGGCCGTCAGGACGGGCACCACGACCGCGATCCCCACGACCACCGCACGCCAGGCGAGCGCCGCGGCCCGTGCGACGGTGCCCTCCTCCCACCGTGCGACGAGCACGCCGAGCGCGCCCGCACCCGCGAGCGCGCCGACGGCGGCGGCACCGACCGGCGGGACGCTCCCGGGGGCGGGGTCCCGCAGGAGGTGCGTCGTGGCGGCCGTCACGAGGACGGCGGCCGACCATGAGGCGGCCGGCGCCGTCGCCGCGAGCGCCGCGGCGGCGCCGGCGCGCACGTCGGCACGCCAGGCCACGGGGACCACCGGGTCCACCCGCAGGAGCCCGGCGGCCGCGACGCACGTGCCGACCACGCCCGCGAGCGACGCCAGGACCGCGTCCGTCGCGCGGGTCGACCCGGTGACGCCGACCACGGCCGTGGCGAACGCGGCGGCGAGGGCCAGCGCCGTGGTCACGCCCCCGGCCCACGCCCAGGCGGCGCGCGCGGACGCCCGGGCGGTGCGCGGGCCGACTCCGCTGCGCGTGCCCGGGGGCGGTGCGACCGCACCGCGCGCCTCCACGACCACCTGGAGGGCCGACACCGCGGCGACGCCCGCGAGGACGGCCACGGCGGGCCACGCCGTCCCGGCCGGGCTCGTGACGGTGCCGACCAGCGCCGTCACCGCGGCCGCCGGCAGCAGTCCGGCGGCCGCGCCGTGCAGCACCGCCCGCTCCGCGCGCGAGTGCACCCAGGGCGCCACCGCACGCACGGCGGTCGACGCCGCGGCCAGCAGCAGCAGCGCGGCGGCCGTGGCGGCGTCCGGTGCGGTGAGCAGCCACGGGAGCGGCGTCAGCGGCACCAGCACGGCACCGGCCACCGCGCCCACGCGCAACCGTGACCGGACGCCCCAGGCCGTGAGCAGCCCGGCGCAGACGAGGGCGGACAGACCGGCCTGCGTGGCGGCGTCCCCGACGACGAGCGTCCCGGTCGCCCGGACCGCCCAGGCGTCCAGCAGGAGCAGCACGACCGCTACCGCGCCCACCGCCTCCGCGCCCTGCGGGAGGCTGCGCGCGCGCAACCACGACGCGAGTCCGAAGATCACCACGGTGCCGACGGCGACGACCAGCGCCCGGCCGCCGAGCCCCATCACGTCCCAGGCGAAGACGAGGAACGCGATGCTCGCCGCGACCAGCAGCGCCGCGCCGACGACCTGCAGGACGGTCTGCACCCGCCACGGCCGGCGTGGTGCGGCCGGCGGCACGGGCGGCCGGACGGCGCGCGGCACGGCGGGCGTCGTCGCAGCGGTCGGGACAGCACGCGGGCGGACCGCCGGTGCGGGTGCCACCGGTGCCGGGCGAGGGCTCGGCGGGACGTCCGGCAGCGCCGCCCTGGCCGACCCGCGGCCCGTGGCCGTCCGCAGCTGCGCCGCCCGCAGCGCGGCGACCCGGTCCTGGCGCGCCCGCAGTGCACGGACCACGGCCTGGCTGTCCTGCCAGACCAGCGCCCCGTCCGGTCCGGAGACGTCGAGCCCGCACGCGCCGCAGCGGCCGGCGCTCAGCGTGGCCGCGCAGCCGGGGCACAGCGTCGGGTCCTGCAGCGCGCGCAGCACGCGGCCGTAGAGAGTCTCGGGCATGCGGGCATCGTGCCAGGCCACGGGCGCCGCGGAGCCGTCATCCACAGCTCGTGCGCGCGCTGGACCACCCGGGTGGCCCAGCGCGGGGGTCCGCGGCGGCGCGCCGTCCGTGTCGTGGTCACGGGTACGGCGACGGGGTGTTGGGCCTAGGGTGGTCGGGCGGGCACGCGCACGTGGTCGCAGGACGGAGATCACCATGGCTGGGCAGGATCAGGTCAGGCACGGTCACGAGGACGAGCCGGTCGACGAGCCGGCCCCGCCCGCCCCGTCGGCGGCCGGTGCGCAGGCCAGGGACGCCGAGGTCGACGCCCTGCTCGAGGAGATCGACGACGTCCTGGAGCAGAACGCCGAGCAGTTCGTGCGGGGGTTCGTCCAGAAGGGCGGGCAGTGAGCGCCGATGACCCCGAGCGACTCCTCCGGCCGGCTCCCGCACGCCTTCACGACCCCCGGCACGCCCTCGTTCGTCGACTTCCTGTCGGGGTACGCCCCTGACCTGCTCCCGGGACGTCGACCCGTCCCCGTGGGTGACCTGCAGACCCCGCACGCCACGACGATCGTCGCGCTGACCTTCGACGGCGGCGTGGTCATGGCGGGGGACCGGCGCGCGACGATGGGCTCGATGATCGCGAGCCGGCGCATCGAGAAGGTCTTCCCGGCCGACGAGTTCTCCGCCGTGGGCATCGCCGGCACCGCCGGTCTGGCCATCGAGCTGGTGCGGCTGTTCCAGCTCGAGCTGGAGCACTACGAGAAGATCGAGGGGAGCCTGCTGTCGCTCGACGGCAAGGCCAACCGGCTCGCCACCATGATCCGCGGCAACCTGGGGCTCGCCATGCAGGGGCTGGCGGTGGTCCCGCTGTTCGGCGGCTACGACCTGGACCTCGGCGTGGGACGGATCTTCTCGTACGACGTGACGGGCGGGCGCTACGAGGAGCACGGGCACCACGCGGTGGGCTCCGGGTCCGTGTTCGCGCGCGGCTCGCTCAAGAAGCGCTGGCGCCCCGACCTCGACGCGGACGCGGCGGTGCGTGTCGCCGTCGAGGCGCTCGTCGACGCCGCCGACGACGACTCCGCCACGGGTGGCCCCGACCGCTCCCGACGGATCTGGCCGGTGGTCGCCACCGTGACGCAGGCCGGCTACCTGCGCGTGTCGGACGACGAGCTCGCCGCGGCGGTGGACGTCGTGGAGAACGGCCGGCGCAGCGCCCGGCGCGACGGAGGTGCCGCATGAGCATGCCGTTCTACGTCTCGCCCGAGCAGCTGATGAAGGACCGGGCCGACTACGCACGCAAGGGCATCGCGCGCGGCCGGTCGGTCGTCGTCCTGCAGTACGACGACGGCATCGCGTTCGCCACCGAGAACCCGTCGCGCGCCCTGCACAAGATCTCGGAGATCTACGACCGCATCGCGTTCGCCGCCGTCGGCAAGTACAACGAGTTCGAGAACCTGCGCGTGGCCGGCGTCCGGTACGCCGACCTGCGCGGCTACTCCTACGACCGCGTCGACGTGACGGCGCGCGGGCTGGCGAACGCGTACGCGCAGACCCTGGGCACCGTGTTCACCACGGAGTCCAAGCCGCTCGAGGTGGAGCTGGTCGTGGTCGAGGTGGGGCGCGAGCCGGCGGGGGACCAGATCTACCGCCTGTCCTACGACGGCTCCGTCACCGACGAGCACGGGTGGGTCGTCATGGGCGGGCAGGCCGAGCGCCTGGGCACCCTGCTGGGCGGCGAGTGGCGGCCCGGCATGACCCTCGCGCAGGTGCTGGGGCTCGCGGTGCGTGCCCTGGGTGGCACGGGCGAGGACGGTGCGCCCCGGGTGCTGGGCGCGGCGCAGCTCGAGGTCGCGGTGCTGGACCGCACCCGGCCCCGGCGGGCGTTCCGGCGGCTGACCGGTGCGCTCCTGGAGGACGTCCTGGGCGGTGCCGCCGCGCCGACGGGCGGCGGGGACGAGCCGGTCGCACCCTGAGGGTGTGTCCCGGCGGCGCCGGACCGACGAGCGACGGGGAGTGACGCATGGACAGACGCATCTTCGGCCTGGAGACCGAGTACGGGGTCACGTGCGCGGCGCAGGACGGTCGTGGCCTGTCCGCCGACGAGGTCGCGCGCTACCTCTTCCGGAAGGTCGTCGCCTGGGGGAGGTCCTCGAACGTCTTCCTGCGCAACGGCTCACGGCTGTACCTCGACGTCGGCTCGCACCCGGAGTACGCCACCGCGGAGTGCGACGACTGGCGCCAGCTGGTCACGCACGATCGCGCGGGCGAGCGGATCCTCGAGGGCCTGGTCGGCGACGCGCAGCAGCGGCTCGAGCACGAGGGCCTGCCGGGGCGGATCCACCTGTTCAAGAACAACACCGACTCCGCGGGCAACTCCTACGGGTGCCACGAGAACTACCTCGTGCGCCGTCAGGGCGACTTCGCGCGGCTGTCGGACGTGCTCGTCCCGTTCCTCATCACACGCCAGGTCCTCACGGGTGCCGGCAAGGTGCTCGCGACGCCGCGCGGGGCGGTCTACTGCCTCTCGCAGCGTGCCGACCACATCTGGGAGGCCGTCTCGAGCGCGACGACGCGCTCGCGCCCCATCATCAACACGCGTGACGAGCCGCACGCCGACGCCGAGCAGTACCGCCGGCTGCACGTGATCGTGGGCGACTCCTCGATGTCGGAGACCACGACGATGCTCAAGGTCGCGTCGACGGACCTGCTGCTGCGGCTCGTCGAGGCCGGCGTGACCATGCGCGACATGACGCTGGAGAACCCGATCCGCGCGATCCGGGAGATCAGCCACGACATGACCGGCCGGCAGCCCGTGACGATGGCGTCCGGGCGCACGGTCACCGCGATCGACCTGCAGGAGGAGTACCTCGCGCGGGTCTCGGACTTCGTGACGGCCGAGATGGGCCCGTCGCCGGAGACCAAGCAGGTGCTCGACCTGTGGGAGCGGGGGCTGCGGGCGCTGCGCACGGGCGACCTGACGCTCGTCGAGCGCGAGCTGGACTGGGTCATCAAGTACCGGATGATCGAGCGCTACCGCGCCAAGCACGGCCTGGAGCTGTCGGACGTGCGGGTGCAGCGGCTCGACCTGGCGTACCACGACATCTCGCGGACGGAGGGCCTGTACAACCTCCTCGCCGCCCGGGGGCTCGTCGAGCGGGTGACGACGGACCTGGACGTCTTCGAGGCGACGGCGGTGCCGCCGCAGACGACCCGCGCCAAGCTGCGCGGCGACTTCGTGCGTGCCGCGCAGGACGCGCGCCGGGACTACACCGTCGACTGGGTGCACCTCAAGCTCAACGACCAGGCGCAGCGCACGGTGCTCTGCAAGGACCCGTTCCGCAGCGTCGACGACCGGGTGGAGCGGCTCATCGAGTCGATGTGACGCAGCCGGTGGCCCGTCCTGACGGGCGGTGACCCGGACGTCGCGCCGCCGGGTCGCGCCGGGGTCGTACAGTGAGTCCCCGTCGACGGCGGACCCGTGTGCGCGGTCCGGTCCGGCACGACCGGTGGGACGACCTGGAGGAGGCACGGACGTGCGGTGGGTGGCTGCCCGACGCCTGGCGGTGCTGGCCGTCGTGGGCATGCTGGCCGCGTGCAGCGCGGTCGCCCCGGTCGAGCCGGAGGTGACGGTCACCGGGGCCGCGGGCGCGGCCCCGACGGTCACGTACCTGACGCCGCTCACGGTCGACGAGACCCATCGGGAGACGGTCTGGCCCGGCACGGGTGCCGAGCTCGTCGAGGGCGCTCCGGTCCTCATCGACTTCTGGCTGGAGAACGCGACGGACGCCAGCCTGGTCAAGGAGAGCTACTCGACCAGCCCGACGCCGCGTCTGCTGACGGCCGAGGACCTCGGCACGGACCTGTACGAGACCCTCAAGGGCCAGCAGGTCGGCGCGCGCCTCCTGCAGGTCGTGCCCGGCGGCGCGGGCGTGGACTACCCGACCGTGACGGTCCTCGACGTGCTCCCGACGCGGGCCGTGGGTGAGCCCGTCCCGCCGGACCCGTCGCTGCCCGTCGTCACCGAGGGCGGCGACGCCGGGTTCTCGCTGGCGCCCACGGGCGCGGCGCCCCCGGACGAGCTCGGGATCCAGCCGCTCGTGCGCGGCACCGGTCCCCAGGTCGCCGCGGGCGACGTCATCACGGTGCAGTACAGCGGGTTCGCGTGGGACGACGGCACGCTGTTCGACTCCACGTGGCAGCACGGGCTGCCCGTGTCGTTCCTGCTCTCCGACGTGCCGCCGTGGGCCGAGGGGCTGGTCGACCAGCCCGCCGGCAGCCGCGTGATGCTCGTCGTGCCCCCCTCGTACTCCCTCGGTGTCACCGACAGCGAGGAGCTCTCCGGGAAGACGGTGGTGTTCGTGATCGACATCCTGGCCACGGGCAACCCTGCGCAGGGTGCCTCGTGAGCCTCGCGCTGCGGGTCATCCCGTGCCTGGACGTCGACGCGGGCCGCGTCGTCAAGGGCGTGAACTTCGAGAACCTGCGGGACGCCGGTGACCCGGTCGAGCTGGCGCGCCGGTACGACGCGGAGGGCGCCGACGAGCTGACCTTCCTGGACGTGTCCGCGTCGTCGTCGGACCGCGAGACCACCTACGACGTGGTGCGCCGCACCGCGGGCGAGGTCTTCGTCCCCCTGACCGTCGGTGGGGGCGTCCGCTCGCCGCACGACGTGGACCGCTTGCTGCGCGCCGGTGCCGACAAGGTCGGTGTCAACACCGCGGCGATCGCCCGGCCCGAGCTCATCACGGAGATCGCCGACCGGTTCGGCTCCCAGGTCCTCGTGCTGTCCGTGGACGCGCGACGCACGACGGGCGACGTGCGCACGCCGTCGGGCTACGAGGTGACGACGCACGGTGGGCGCCGCGGCACCGGGATCGACGCGGTGGAGTGGGCGCACCGCGCCGTCGAGCTCGGGGTCGGTGAGGTCCTGCTCAACTCGATGGACGCGGACGGCACCACCGCGGGGTTCGACCTGGCGATGATCGCCGACGTCCGCGCGCGGGTGAGCGTGCCCCTGATCGCCTCGGGCGGCGCGGGCACCGTCGAGCACTTCGTGGAGGCGGCCCGCGCGGGCGCCGACGCGGTCCTGGCGGCGAGCGTCTTCCACTTCGGCACGCTCACGGTGGGCCAGGTCAAGGACGCCCTGCGCGCCGCCGACGTCGTCGTGCGCTGACGGTCCCGCGGTCAGGGCCCGGTGAGCAGGTCCCGGACCGTCTGCACGTCGTCCGGGGCGCCGTCGACGGTCACGTCCGCGGCCTGCAGCCGGCCCGAGACGGCGAGCACGAGCTCGCCCACGTCGCCGCGCAGGACCACCGACCCGTGGCCGGCGCGGGGCCGGTGGACGGCCGAGCGGACGTCGTCGGTGCGGACGAGCACCACGCCGGGACCCAGGCCACGCAGCCGCAGCGGGGCCATCCGCACCAGCTGGGACCACAGCACCTCGGCCAGCCCCGCGGGCAGCTCGCGCGGCTCCCGGGTCCCGGACCCGCGGCGCACGTCCTCGGTGTGGACGAAGTACTCGGTGGTGTTCACGGCGTCGCCGGCCCACGCCAGCGGGCTCCAGCGCGGCGGGGGAGCGGCGAACCGGTCGACGAGCGCGGTGTACCCCGCCGGGTCCGCCGCGGTGTCCGCGAGGCGCTCGGTCGCCGCGGCGACGCCACCGCGCAGGGCGCCCGTGGCCGTGGCCGGGCTCTCCCGGAGCACCAGGTGGGCCGCCAGGTGCCGGGCCTGCCAGCCGTCGCACAGCGTGGGGTCGTGCGGGTCCGCGGCGCGCAGCGCGTCGGCCAGCCAGTCGCGTTCGGTCTCGTGCCACGTCATGCCACCGGATCGTGCCACGTGCGGGTGACCTGTGCGCACGTCCCCGGCGCCGGTCGTGTCGCAGGCGGGCGTGTCGCAGGTGCGTGAGAGGATCCCGGGATCCCCTTTCCCGTCAGGAGTGTGAACGCCGTGCCCGCACGTCCCCGGCAGCCGGACGAGCCGCCCGCCGGCGGCGCCATGCTCCAGGGCTCCGCCGCGCGCCGGTCCGCCGCGCTGGTCTGGCGGGGCTTGCGCTCGCACCCGCGGACGCACGTGGCGGCCGTCGGGACGTCGGCGCTGTACGGCGGCCTGGTCGTCGTGGTCAGCCGCGTGCTGGGGGCGGCGACGGACCAGGTCGTCGTGCCGGCGCTCGAGGGCTCGGCCGAGGCGCAGGACCGGATCTGGCTCGCGGGCCTGACCATCGCGGTGGTGGCGCTGACGCTGGCCGTCACCGTGGCCGGGCGCCGCATCTTCGCCGGCATGGGTGTCGCGGACATCCAGGCGGACCACCGTCGGGCGGTCACCCGGCAGTACCTGCGGCTGCCGATGACGTGGCACCGGCAGCACCCGACGGGCCAGCTGCTGTCGAACGCCGGCTCGGACGTCGAGGCGGCCACCGGCGTGTTCAACCCGCTGTCGTTCGCGCTCGGCGTCGTCGTGATGATCGTGACCGCGACGGTGGCCCTGCTGCGCACCGACGTGTGGCTGGCCGCCGCCGCGCTGGTCGTGCTGCCGCTCGCGGTGATCGCCAACCTGGTCTTCCAGCGCCGCATGACGCCGGCCATCACGCGCGCGCAGCAGCTGCGCGCGGAGGTCGCGGACGTGGCGCACGAGAGCTTCGAGGCCGCCGCGCTCGTGAAGTCGCTGGGCACCGAGGACCGGGAGGACGAGCGCTTCACCGACCGGGCGCGCGCCCTGCGGGACGCGAACGTGCGCGTCGGGGTCGTGCGGGCCGTGTTCGACCCGGTCATCGACCTGCTGCCGAACCTGGGCACCCTGCTCGTCCTGCTCGTCGGCGCCCAGCGGGTCGCCGCCGGGGTGATCGGCACCGGTGACGTCGTGGCGGCGGCGTACCTGCTGACGATGCTGGCCGTGCCGGTGCGGGCGTTCGGGTGGGTGCTCGGCGAGCTGCCCCGCAGCCTCGTCGGGCACGACCGCATCGCGCGCGTCCTCGACGCACCGGGCGTGCCCGTGCCGGGGCGGACGCCGTTGGCGGCGTCCGGTCCTGGCGCCGACGTCCGGCTGCGCGGCGTGCACCTGCGCGTGCCCGGTGAAGGTGGCGAGGTGGCGCTGCTGTGCGACGTCGACCTGCACGTCGCACCCGGCAGGACGCTCGCCCTCGTCGGCCCCACCGGGGCCGGCAAGTCCACGCTGGTCGGCCTGGTGCCGCGCCTGGCGGACCCGTCGGCGGGCGTCGTCGAGATCGACGGCATGGACGTGCGCGACCTGCGCCCGGCGGACCTCGCCGCCCAGGTCGGCTACGTGGGCCAGTCGACCTTCGTGTTCGAGGACACCGTGCGAGGCAACGTCACGCTCGCCGACGCCGGCGACCCCGACGCCCCCGACGACGAGCAGGTCTGGGCGGCCCTCGCCGCCGCGCACGTCGACGACGTCGTCCGTGCCCTGCCCGGTGGCCTCGACGCCCCGCTCGGCGAGCGGGGGGCCAACCTGTCGGGGGGCCAGCGTCAGCGGCTGGCCCTGGCGCGTGCCCTGGTGCGGCGCCCGCGCGTGCTGGTCCTCGACGACGCGACCTCCGCCGTCGACCCGCGCGTCGAGCGGGACATCCTCCTGGGCCTGCGGTCCGCGGACGGTGCCGCGGGTCCGACCGTGCTGCTCGTGGCGTACCGGATGGCCTCGGTGCTGCTGGCCGACGAGGTGGTGCACATCGAGGCGGGCCGTGTCGTGGACCGCGGCCCGCACGACGAGCTGCTGGTCCGCGACCCCGGGTACCGCGAGCTGGCCACCGCCTACGAGCGGGAGTCGCTGCGCCGTGCCCAGGAGCGGGCCGACGAGGACGCCGCGGCGTCGTGGTCGGACGACGTGCCGGCCGAGGGAGGACGCAGGTGAACGCGACCACGGAGCCGCAGCGTACGGACGCGCGGATGGCACCCGCGAGCACGCTCGGCGTGTGGGCGACCCTGCGCCGCGCGACGCAGGTGTCGCCCGAGCTGCTCGACGGCCTGACCGTCACGCTCGGCCTGGCCGTGCTGGCGGCCACCGCGCGGGTGCTCGTCCCGATCACCGTCCAGCAGACCGTCGACACGGCGATCCTCGCGCCGGGCGGCGTGGACGTGCAGCGTGCTGCCGTGCTCGTCGGCCTGGCGGCGATCGGGCTGGCGGTGGGCGCGGCGTGCTCGGCGCTGGTCAACGTGCGGCTCTTCCGGTCGAGCGAGTCCGGGCTGCTCACGCTGCGGACCCGCGCCTTCCGGCACGTGCACGACCTCTCGCTGCTCACGCAGAGCACCGAGCGCCGCGGCTCCCTGGTGTCCCGCGTGACGTCCGACGTCGACACCGTCTCGATGTTCGTGCAGTGGGGCGGCATCATGCTGCTCGTCTCGGTGCTGCAGATCCTCGTGGCCACGACCCTCATGGCCGTCTACTCGTGGCAGCTGACGCTCCTGGTGTGGGCCTGCTTCATCCCTCTGCTCGTGGTGCTGCCGCGCATGCAGCGCGGGGTGAACGCCCGCTACGCGGCGGTCCGCCAGGAGTACGGCGCCATGCTCGGGGCGGTGTCCGAGGCCGTCGTCGGCGCCGAGACCATCCGGGCCTACGGCGTCACGGCCCGCACGCAGCGCCGCATCGACGCCGCGGTGGCCGGGACCCGCCGGGCGATGGTGCGCGCGCAGAACCTGGTGTCGGTCGTCTTCTCCTCCGGGGTGCTGGTCGCCAACCTCGTGCTCGCGGTGGTCGTGGTCGCCGGCACGTGGCTCGGGGTGGCCGGCGAGCTCAGCGTCGGGCGTGTCCTGGCGTTCCTCTTCCTGGTGCAGCTGTTCACGGGGCCCGTGCAGATGGCCACCGAGATCCTCAACGAGCTGCAGAACGCCGTCGCCGGGTGGCGCCGCGTGCTGGGCGTCCTCGAGACGCCGGTCGACGTGCCCGAGCCGGGCGCGGACGCCGTGCCCAGCCCGCGCGGCCCCGCGGCCGTGACGTTCGACCACGTCGGCTACGCCTACCCCGGTGGTCCGCCCGTCCTGCAGGACGTGGACCTGCACGTCGCTGCCGGCACGTCCGTGGCGGTCGTCGGCGCGACGGGCTCGGGCAAGACCACGCTGGCCAAGCTCGTCGCACGGTTCATGGACCCGACGACGGGCGCGGTGCTGCTCGACGGCGTCGACCTGCGCCGGGTCGCCTCGGCCGACCTGCGACGCCGGGTGGTGCTCGTCCCGCAGGAGGGGTTCCTGTTCGACGCGACGCTGGCGCAGAACGTGGCCTACGGGCTGCGGGACGTCCCGCGTGCCGCGGACGGCACGGCCGAGCTCGACGCGTCCACGCTCGCGCGCGTGCGGCAGGTCGTCGACGAGCTGGGCCTGGACGCCTGGGTCGACGAGCTGCCGGCCGGGCTGGGCACGCCGGTGGGGCAGCGGGGCGAGCTGTTCTCGGCGGGGGAGCGTCAGCTGGTGGCCCTCGCCCGCGCCCGCCTCGCCGACGGCGACCTGCTCCTGCTCGACGAGGCGACGTCGGCGGTCGACCCCGTCGCCGAGGTGCGCATCGCCCGGGCGCTGCGCGAGCTCTCGCGCGGGCGCACGACGCTGACCATCGCGCACCGGCTGTCCACCGCCGAGGCGGCGGACCTCGTGGTCGTCGTGCACGCGGGCCGCGTGGTCGAGGTCGGGACGCACCCCGAGCTGCTCGCCCGGGGCGGTCACTACGCGGCGATGCACGCGGCCTGGGTCTCGCAGACCCGCTGACCCCGGCGCCGCGCCGCGGCAGGGCACGGACACGTCGCCGGCGGCCCCGCGGCGCGTGGCAGGATCGGCACGTGCCGCAGAACCCCCCGACCACCACGTCCGACGGCCGCGTCACGCGCAGCGACCTCGACCCTGCCGTCGCCGCGCGGCTGCGCCGTGACGACGCCGGGCTCGTCGCCGCGATCGTCCAGCAGCACGACACCCGCGAGGTGCTCATGCTCGGCTGGATGGACGACGAGGCGCTGCACCGCACGCTCACGACGGGACGGGTCACGTTCTGGAGCCGGTCGCGCCGGGAGTACTGGCGCAAGGGCGACACGTCCGGGCACGTGCAGCACGTGCGCGGCGTGGCCCTGGACTGCGACGGCGACGCGCTGCTCGTCACCGTCGACCAGGTGGGCGTCGCCTGCCACACCGGGACGCGCACCTGCTTCGAGGCGGGCGGCCCGCTGCCCGTCACCACGACGCCCGTCACCACGGCGACGCCGGGCACCGTGGAGCCGTCCCTGCCGACCGTCGGCGACGACACCGCCACCCTCCGAGGAGCCCAGCCGTGACCCAGCCGTCCGTCTCCGCCGCGCCGCGCGCGACCCCCACGGACCTGCCCTGGGGTGCGACGTGGCCGTCGCCGGAGGACTTCCGCGCGCTCGCGGCGGACCGCCGCGTCGTGCCGGTGGTGCGCCGGCTGCTGGCCGACGACGTCACGCCCGTCGGGCTGTACCGCACCCTGGCGGCCGGGCGGCCCGGCACGTTCGTGCTGGAGTCGGCCGAGTCCGACGGCACCTGGGGGCGCTGGTCGTTCGTCGGCGTGTCCTCGCGCGCGACCCTGTCCGTCCGCGACGGGCGGGCGTGCTGGTCCGGTGACGTCCCGGTGGGCGTGCCGACCGAGGGCGACGTGCTCGACGTGCTGGGCCGCACGCTGGACGTGCTGCACACGCCGCGGGTCGGCGGGCTGCCGCCGCTGACGGGTGGGCTGGTCGGCGTGCTCGGGTGGGACGTCGTGCACCACTGGGAGCCGACGCTGCCGCGGCGGGCGCCGGAGGAGCTGGACGTCCCGGAGGTGACGCTCGTGCTGGCGTCGGACGTCGCCGCCGTCGACCACGTCGACGGGTCGGTGTGGCTCGTGGCGAACGCCATCAACTTCGACGCCACGGACGAGCGTGTGGACGAGGCCTACGCCGACGCGGTGGGTCGGCTGGACGCGATGCAGGCGGCTCTGGGGCGGCCCGCACCGCCGGCGCCCGCCGTGCTCGACCCCGAGGCCCCCGTGCCCGTGCTGGAGTTCCGCAGCACGCGCGAGGAGTTCGAGGAGCAGGTCCGGCGCGGGCAGGAGGCCATCCGGGACGGCGACGTCTTCCAGGTCGTCCTCTCGCAGCGCCTCGACCTGGACTGCCCGGCCGAGCCCGTGGACGTGTACCGCGTGCTGCGCACCGTCAACCCCAGCCCGTACATGTACCTGCTCGCGTTGCAGGACGCGGACGGGCGGGACTTCGCGGTGGTCGGTTCGAGCCCCGAGACGCTGGTGAAGGTCAGCGACGGTCACGTCACGACGTTCCCGATCGCCGGGTCGCGTCCGCGTGGCGCGACGCCCGAGGAGGACCGGGCCCTCGCTGACGAGGTGCTGGCCGACCCGAAGGAGCGGGCGGAGCACATCATGCTGGTCGACCTGTCCCGCAACGACATGGTCAAGGTCTGCGAGCCGACGAGCGTCGAGGTCGTCGAGTTCATGGCCGTGCGCCGGTTCTCGCACATCATGCACATCTGCTCGACGGTGGTCGGCCGGTTGCGCGCCGGTGCCACCGCGCTGCAGACGCTCGTCGCGACGTTCCCCGCCGGGACGCTGTCCGGCGCACCGAAGCCGCGCGCGATCGAGCTGATCGACGAGCTCGAGCCCGCCCGGCGCGGCGTGTACGGCGGCACCGTGGGCTACTTCGACTTCGCCGGCGACATGGACATGGCGATCGCGATCCGCACCGCCCTGCTCCGCGACGGACGCGCCAGCGTCCAGGCGGGCGGTGGCATCGTGGCCGACTCCGTGCCGGCGCTGGAGTACGAGGAGTCGCGGAACAAGGCGGCGGCCGCCGTGCGTGCGATCCAGCTCGCGGCGCGGCTGCGCCGCGCCACGCCGTGACGGCGGCGCCGGCACCCGCCCCGGGACCCGGTGCGCGGGCACGCCGCGGCCGCTGGGTCGTGCTGCTGCTGGGCGCCGCGGGCCTCGTCGGCCTGGTGTCGGTGCCCACCTGGGTGCACGGCGAGGGTCGCAGCGCCCTCGAGGGCACCGTCGAGGTCGCCGTCGCGGGCTCCCGGGCGGCACCGCAGGCGCCGGCGGCCGCGCTGGTGCTGCTGGCCGCGGCCGGCGCCCTCGCGCTGGTCGGACGGGTGGGCCGGTGGGTCGTCGCGGGGGTGAGCGCCGCGGCCGGGGTGCTCGTCGTCGCCGGTGCCGTGGGCGTCCTGCGGGACCCGGCGGGCGCCGTCGTCGCCGCGGTCGCCGACGCGACCGGCGTCGCGGCGGCCGACCCGGTGGCCTCGTCGACCGCCTGGCCGGTGGTGGCGCTGGTGGTCGGCGCCGCGGTGCTGGCGCTGGCGGTGGCCCTCGCACGCGCACCCGGCGGGTGGGACCAGCGCTCCCAGCGCCACGAGCGGCCCGGACCGGGTCGTGCCGACCGCAACGCGAGCGGCGCGGTCGACGAGCGATCCGACTGGGACGCGCTCAGCCGGGGCGACGACCCGTCCTGACCAGCGCGTGGGTCGCCGGGCTCTCGGATAGGGTGAGCGGAAACCGAGCACGAAGGACGTACCGCCGATGGCCGATCACACGCTGGCCCACCGTTCCCAGAACGCCACCCGGACCGAGACGGTCCACCTGCCGCCGGCGACGCCGCCGACGAACCACGGGCGGACCCTCGCCGCGTGGACGACCACGTGGACGGTCGTGGCGGGCGGCGTGATCGCCGGCCTGGGGGTCGCCTTCACGATGATGTGGCTGTTCTGGGTCGGCATGGCCGTGATCGCGGGCGGGCTCGTCCTGGGCAAGGTCCTGCAGCTCCTGGGCCACGGCCAGGGTGGCGCAGCGACCCTCGCCCGCGCCCAGCGGCGCGGCGGCCACTGACCCCGCCGGAGGACTCCTCCGGTTCCCACCGGCCGGTTCCGCCGGCCACCACCGACGCAGGGAGAGCCGCATGTCGAGCCCCAACGACCCCCGCGACCCGGGCGCGCCCGACGAGCAGCCGGGCACCGGGCCGGGGTCACCCGACTCGCCGTCGCAGCCGTCCGGCGCCGACGTCCCCCCGTACCCGGCGGGTACCGGTCCGGACACCCCGGCCGCGCCCGGGTACGGCCAGCCCCCCGCGTACGGCCAGGGTCAGCCGCCCGCCTACGGTCAGCCGCCCGCCTACGGCCAGCCGCCCGCGTACGGCCAGGGTCAGCCGCCCGCCTACGGCCAGGGTCAGCCCCCGGCCTACGGTGGGCCCGCCTCCGGCCAGCCCGCGTACGGGCAGGCGCCCGGCTACGGGACGCCGCAGTCCACCGCACGCAACTCGCTCGGCGTCTGGTCGCTGGTGCTCGGCATCCTGTCGATCGTGCTGTGCTGCCTGGTGGTCGGCGTCGTGCCGGGTGCCATCGGCGTGTGGCTGGGCTTCAAGGGTCGCGCCGCCGCCGCGCGCGGCGAGGCCAGCAACGGGGGCCTGGCGCTGGCCGGCATCATCCTCAGCGTCGTCGGCATCCTGGCCAGCCTCTACATGATCATCAGCCTCTCCATCGGGCTGGCGGAGTACGGCGGCCTGGACGGCTTCCTGCAGTACCTCGAGGACGAGGTGGAGCGCCAGCAGCTGCAGGCGCCGTGACCGACCTGCGGCAGCCGGCGGTGGGCGCCGGGCACGCTGCCCCGTCGCCGCTGCGACGGGGTGCGCTGCCCCTCGTGCTCGCCGCCGCTGCCGCAGGGGCGGCGACCCTGCTGGTGGTGCGCTCGCCGTACGCGCCGCTGAGCTACGGGTTCTGCCCGTCGGTCCTCTTCCTCGGTGTGTCCTGCCCCGGCTGCGGTGGGCTGCGCGCGACGCACTCCCTGCTCACGGGCGACCTGGTGGCCGCCTGGCAGGCCAACCCGCTGTGGACCGTCGCCGCGCCCCTGCTCGTCGTCGCGTGGGGGATGTGGGCGGTGCGCCGCGTGCGTGGCGGCCCGCCCCTGTCCGCGCCGACGTGGCTGCCCTGGTCGGTCCTCGTCGCCGTCGTGGGCTTCGCGGTCCTGCGCAACGTGCCCGCACTCGTGCCGTACCTGGGCCCCGCACCGCTGCCCTGACGGCAGGGGGCACGCGCACCATCTCTCGACCGACCGGAGGTCGTCCATGAGCAGTCCCAGCGAACCCCTGGGCCCGCCGTACGGGCAGGAGGGCGCGTACGCAGCGCACGCGGTGCCCGCCGCGGACGCTCCGCGCACGACGGCGTCGGACCAGCAGCCGGTCGGCGCGTACCCGCCCGGCGCGTACCCGCCGTCCGCGACGTACCCGCCCGGTCCGTCCGCGCCGGCCCACGGGTACGCAGAGGGTCCACCGCGCCCGCCGTCGCCTCCCCGCAACGACCTCGCGGTGTGGTCGCTCGTGCTCGGGCTGCTGGGCGTGCTCGGGTGCGTGTTCTTCACCGGCGTCCCCGCGGTGGTCGTCGGCGGGAACGCACGTCGTGCCGTGGCCGCGGGCCAGGCGGACAACGAGGGCCTGGCGACGGCCGGCATCGTGCTCGGCTGGGTCGCGACCGCACTGGGTGTCATCGTGCTGGTGACCTTCGGGATCCTCCTGCTGCTGCCGCTGCTCTTCCTCGGGTTCGCCGTCCCGTTCATGGGCTCGGTGCCGTAGCCCGAGCCGTCGCCGTCGCGCTGGTCCGAGCCCTGACCGCCCGCCACGGTGCTCGGCCTGACGGGCCGTGTCGCCACCGCGGCCGAGCGGCACCGGCTGGTGGACCAGGGCCCGGACCACGCGCCGGACCACGCGCCGGACCACGGCCCGGACCACGGACGCGGCGGCGGCGGTGCGTCGTCGCCGGTCCCACACCTCGGGCGGGTGGGCCGAGGCGCTCCGCCGCCCGTCTACCATGGCTCGTCGGCGGCGGCCTCCGGGGAAGCCCACGGGCCTGCCGCACCAACCGGCCAGAGGGGATGATCGGTCGATGACCGTGCTGGACGACATCGTCGCGGGGGTCAGGGTCGACCTCGCCGCGCGCCAGGCAGCAACGCCCCTGGCCGAGCTCAAGGAGCGCGCCGCCCGGCGCGAGTCCGCGCTGCAGTGCGTCGCGCGGCTCAAGGTGCCCGACGCGGTCACCGTGATCGCCGAGGTCAAGCGCTCGAGCCCGAGCAAGGGTGCCCTCGCGGCGATCTCCGACCCGGCCGCGCTGGCCGCGGAGTACGAGAAGGGTGGCGCCGTCGCGATCTCCGTGCTCACGGAGCAGCGCCGCTTCAACGGGTCCCTCGCCGACCTGGACGCCGTGCGCAGCCGGGTGGACGTCCCGGTCCTGCGCAAGGACTTCGTGGTGTCGCCCTACCAGGTGTGGGAGGCGCGCGCCCACGGCGCCGACCTCGTGCTGCTCATCGTCGCCGCGCTCGAGCAGACGGTGCTCGAGTCGCTGGTCGAACGGGTGCACTCGCTCGGCATGACCGCGCTGGTCGAGGTGCACGACACCGAGGAGGTGGCCCGGGCGCTGGACGCCGGGGCCCGCGTCATCGGTGTGAACGCGCGCGACCTGCGGTCGCTCGAGGTGGACCGCACGACCTTCTCGCGGGTCGCCCCCGCGATCCCGTCCGACGTCGTCCGGATCGCCGAGTCGGGTGTGCGCGGACCGCACGACGTCATGGACTACGCCCGTGCCGGCGCGGACGCGGTGCTCGTCGGCGAGGCGCTGGTGACGGACGACGCACCGCGGCAGTCCGTCGCGGACCTCGTCGCCGCCGGTGCCCACCCCTCGCTGCGCGCGGTCCGGCAATGAGCGGCACCGCGGGCCGCGACGGCGCCCGCCGCCGCATGCGGGACGTCCTGCTGGGCGGGGGACCGCTCGCCACGCACGAGGGTCCGTACTTCGGGGACTTCGGCGGGCGGTTCGTCCCCGAGGCGCTCATCGCCGCGCTCGACGAGCTCGAGACCGAGTACCACAAGGCCCTCGCGGACCCGGCGTTCTCCGACGAGCTCGAGCGGCTGCACCGCACCTACACGGGCCGGCCCAGCCCGCTGACCGAGGTGCCGCGGTTCGCCCGGCACGTGGGCGACGGTGTGCGGGTGTTCCTCAAGCGGGAGGACCTCAATCACACGGGCTCCCACAAGATCAACAACGTGCTGGGCCAGGCGCTGCTCGTCAAGCGCATGGGCAAGCGGCGCGTCATCGCCGAGACCGGTGCCGGGCAGCACGGGGTGGCCACGGCGACGGCCGCGGCGCTGCTGGACCTGGAGTGCACCGTCTACATGGGCGAGGAGGACACCCAGCGCCAGGCGCTGAACGTCGCCCGGATGGAGCTGCTCGGCGCCACCGTCGTGCCGGTGACCATCGGCGCCCGCACCCTCAAGGACGCCATCAACGAGGCGCTGCGCGACTGGGTGGCGAACGTCGACTCGACCCACTACCTGCTCGGCACCGTGACGGGTCCGCACCCGTTCCCCGAGATGGTGCGCGACTTCCACAAGATCATCGGCGAGGAGGCGCGCGCGCAGATCCTCGAGGAGACGGGAGCGCTGCCCGACGCGGTCGTCGCGTGCGTGGGCGGCGGGTCCAACGCCATGGGCATCTTCAACGCGTTCCTCGACGACCCGCAGGTGCGGCTGTTCGGGTTCGAGGCCGGCGGCGCCGGCATCTCCTCCGGCCGGCACTCGGCGCGGTTCTCCGGCGGTGCACCCGGTGTGCTGCACGGTGCGCGCAGCTACCTGCTGCAGGACGAGGACGGGCAGACGCTGCCGAGCCACTCGGTCTCCGCCGGGCTGGACTACCCGAGCGTCGGCCCCGAGCACGCGTGGCTCCACGACACCGGACGGGCGCAGTACCGCCCGGTCACGGACGACGAGGCCATGGAGGCGTTCCGGCTCCTGTGCCGCACCGAGGGCATCATCCCCGCGATCGAGTCGGCGCACGCGCTGGCCGGCGCCATCCAGCTCGGCCGCGAGGCCCAGGGGTGGACGGACGGTGACCGGCCGCCGGTCGTCCTCGTCAACCTGTCCGGCCGGGGGGACAAGGACGTCGCGACGGCCGCCGCCTGGTTCGGGATCCTCGAGCCGGAGCCCGTCGTCAAGGCGGACGAGGGGGAGCAGCTGTGAGCGTCACGGAGGTGCGGTCGGCCACCGCGGAGCGGATCGACGAGCTCGCCTCCGGCCCGGCGCCGCGCGCGGCGCTGATCGGCTACCTGCCGGTCGGCTTCCCGTCGGTGCCGGGGTCCGCGCGCGCGGTCCGCACCATGGTCGACGCCGGTGTGGACGTCGTCGAGCTCGGCATGCCCTACACGGACCCGGTGATGGACGGCCCGGTCATCCAGGCCGCCGCGAACCGCGCGCTGGCCAACGGCACGCGCGTGCGTGACACGCTGCGCGTCGTCGAGGAGATCGCGTCGGCCGGTGCCCCGGTCCTCGTGATGACCTACTGGAACCTCGTCCTGCGGTACGGCGTCGACGCGTACGCCCGCGACCTGGCCGCGGCCGGCGGTGCCGGGCTCATCACGCCGGACCTCATCCCGGACGAGGCGGCGGACTGGATCGTCGCGGCCGACGCGCACGGTCTGGACCGGGTGTTCCTGGTCGCGCCGAGCTCCACCCCGGAGCGGCTCGCCTCGACCGTGGCCGCCAGCCGCGGGTTCGTGTACGCGGCGTCGACGATGGGCGTGACGGGGGAGCGCGCGACCGTGGGGGAGCGTGCGGAGCAGCTCGTCGCGGACACCCGCGCCGCGGGCGCCGCGCGCGTGTGCGTGGGGCTCGGGGTGTCCCGCCCGGAGCAGGCGGCGCAGGTGGCCGGCTACGCGGACGGCGTGATCGTCGGGTCGGCGCTCGTGCGCTCGCTGCTCGACGCGCCGGACGAGGCCGCCGGGCTGGACGCCCTCGCGGGCGTCGTGCACGGGCTCGCGGAAGGTGTGCGCTCGGCGCACCGGACCCCGCGATGACGGTGCTGCCGCTCTCGGTCCCGAGCCCGGGGCAGAGCGTGTGGCACCTGGGGCCGTTCCCGCTGCGCGCGTACGCGGTCGCCATCCTGCTGGGCATCGTCGTGGCCACGGTCATGACCCAGCGCCGCTGGAGGGCCCGCGGCGGTGACCCCGAGACGGTCCTCGACATCGTGTACTGGGCGGTGCCCTTCGGGATCGTGGGCGGTCGCGTCTACCACGTCATCAGCTCGCCCGACGCGTACTTCGGCCCCGGCGGCGACCCGTGGCGGGCGTTCGCCATCTGGCAGGGCGGGCTCGGCATCTGGGGGGCCGTGGCCCTCGGGGCGGTCGGTGCGTGGATCGGGTGCCGACGCCACGGTGTGCGCCTCGCACCGTTCGCCGACGCGGTCGCGCCGGGGCTCCTGGTCGCCCAGGGCATCGGCCGGCTCGGCAACTGGTTCAACCAGGAGCTGTTCGGCGGTCCGACGACCCTGCCGTGGGGGCTGCGCATCGACGACGCGCACCTGCCGGCCGGGTACGACCCCGGCACGCTGTTCCACCCGACGTTCCTGTACGAGATGCTGTGGAACTTCGGTGCCGCGGCGCTGCTGATCCTCCTGGACCGCCGGCTGCGGCTGGGTCACGGGCGGGTCTTCTGGCTCTACGTGCTGCTGTACACCGCGGGGCGCCTGTGGATCGAGCTGCTGCGCATCGACCCGGCCGAGACGGTGCTGGGGCTGCGGCTCAACGTCTGGACGTCGATCCTGCTCGGCCTGGTGGCGCTGGTAGCGTTCGTGGTGGTCGGGCGTCGGCATCCAGGACGCGACACGACCCTCCTGCTCACACCCCCCACGCGGCAGGACGACGAGGCGAACACCCCCCACGGCACCCGGTGACACCGGGTGCGTCGGACGTGATGTCGTCCGGCGCGGTCATCGCGACCGCCGCCCGGGCGGTATCGTCGCCTCACTGCACGGGCCGACGACGTCCCGGTACCCCCCATGTTCGTGCGACACCCCGGTCCCTCCGGGGACTGAGGACGGTGCTGATGTCGACGTCGCCCGAGAGCCCCGGCACCGCCCAGGCGCCGACCCGGCACGCGCTCTACGACCCGGCCGCCGAGCACGACGCGTGCGGTTTCGCCTTCGTCGCGACGCTGCGCGGCACACCCGGGCGTGACATCGTCGACGCCGGCCTGACCGCGCTGCTCAACCTCGACCACCGCGGTGCGGTCGGTGCCGAGGAGGACAGCGGTGACGGCGCCGGCATCCTCACCCAGATCCCGGACGCGTTCCTGCGCGACGTGGTCGACGCCGAGCTGCCCGCAGCGGGCTACTACGCGATCGGCATGGCCTTCCTGCCCGTCGACGAGGCGGAGCGGGCGCGCGCGGTGGCGGCGGTCGAGTCCGTCGCCGCCGAGGAGAAGCTCGAGGTCCTGGCGTGGCGTGACGTCGTCGTCACCGCCGACCTCGTCGGTCCGACGGCCCGTGCCTCGATGCCCGTGTTCCGCCAGCTGGTCGTGGCGGACCCGTCGCGCGAGCTGTCGGGGATCGCCCTGGACCGTCGCGCCTACCGCCTGCGCAAGCGCGCCGAGCGGGAGCACGGCGTGTACTTCGCGTCGCTGTCGGCCCGGACCATCACGTACAAGGGCATGCTCACCACGGGGCAGCTCGAGCCGTTCTTCGCCGACCTGTCCGACCCGCGGTACGCCTCGGAGATCGCGCTGGTCCACTCGCGGTTCTCCACCAACACCTTCCCGTCGTGGCCGCTCGCGCAGCCGTTCCGGATGGTCGCGCACAACGGTGAGATCAACACGGTGCGCGGCAACCGCAACTGGATGGCCGCGCGCGAGGGCATGCTCTCGTCGGACCTGCTGGGCGACCTCGCCCCGCTGCTGCCGGTCTGCACGCCGGGCGGCTCGGACTCCGGCAGCTTCGACGAGGTCCTCGAGCTGCTGCACCTGTCGGGGCGCTCGCTGCCGCACGCGGTGATGATGATGATCCCGGAGCCGTGGGAGAACCACGCGCAGATGGACCCGGCGACCCGCGCGTTCTTCGAGTACCACTCGACCCTGATGGAGCCGTGGGACGGCCCGGCCGCGATGACCTTCACCGACGGCACGCTGATCGGCGCCGTGCAGGACCGCAACGGGCTGCGGCCCGGGCGGTACTGGGTGACCGAGGACGGCCTCGTGGTCTGCGCCTCCGAGGCCGGCGTCCTCGACATCGACCCCGCGTCGATCGTCGCCAAGGGGCGGCTCGAGCCCGGCCTGTTCTTCCTCGTCGACACCGGCCAGGGGCGGATCGTCGCCGACGTCGAGGTCATGGCCCAGCTCGCGGCGCAGCGGCCGTACGCCCAGTGGGTGAAGGAGAACGCGGTCCACCTCTCGCAGCTGCCCGACCGCGACCACATCGCGCACTCGGCGGCGTCGGTCCGGCGCCGCCAGCGGGCGTTCGGGTACACCGAGGAGGAGCTGAAGATCCTCCTGTCGCCGATGGCGGCCGCCGGTGCCGAGCCGCTCGGTGCCATGGGCTCGGACACGCCGGTGGCGGTGCTCTCCAAGCGCCCGCGCCTGCTGTTCGACTACTTCACGCAGATGTTCGCCCAGGTGACGAACCCGCCGCTCGACGCGATCCGCGAGGAGCTGGTGACGTCCATCGGCGGCGCGATCGGGCCGGAGCCCAACCTGCTGGCCGACGGGCCGGAGCACGCGCGCAAGATCATGCTGCCGTTCCCGGTCATCGACAACGACCAGCTCGCCAAGATCGTGCACGTGGCCAAGCAGCCGTCGCTGGGCTTCCGCGCCACGACGATCCGCGGGCTGTACCGCGTCGACGGCGGCGGGGCGGCGCTCGAGCAGCGGCTCGAGGAGATCTTCGCCGAGGTCGACCGTGCGGTCGCCGACGGCGTCAGCTTCCTGGTGCTGTCGGACCGCAACTCCGACGCCGACCTGGCACCGATCCCGTCGCTCCTGCTGCTGTCCGCGGTGCACCACCACACGCTGCGCCGGCACACCCGCACGCAGATCTCCCTGGTGGTCGAGGCCGGCGACGTCCGCGAGGTGCACCACGTGGCGCTCCTCATCGGCTACGGCGCCGCCGCGGTCAACCCGTACCTGGCGATGGAGTCCGTCGAGGACCTGGCCCGCAGCGGGTACCTGCCGGGCGTGAGCCCGGAGAAGGCGGTGACCAACCTCATCAAGGCGCTCGGCAAGGGCGTCCTGAAGGTCATGTCGAAGATGGGCATCTCGACCATCGCGTCGTACCGCGGCGCGCAGGTCTTCGAGGCCATCGGCCTGTCCCACGCGCTCGTCGACCGGTACTTCACCGGGACGACGAGCCGGCTCGGCGGCATCGGCCTGGACGTCATCGCGGCCGAGGTCGCGGCGCGTCACGCCGACGCGTACCCCGCGAGCGGCAACCGGCAGGCGCACCAGCGGCTCGCGGTCGGTGGCGAGTACCAGTGGCGGCGCGGCGGCGAGGAGCACCTCTTCGACCCGGAGACGGTGTTCCGGCTCCAGCACTCCACACGCACCCGGCAGATGGACGTCTTCCGCGAGTACACCGCGCGGGTCGACGCGCAGTCCGAGCGGCTCATGACGCTGCGTGGCCTGCTGCGGTTCAAGGAGGGTGCGCGGCCGCCGGTCCCGGTCGACGAGGTCGAGCCGGTCAGCGAGATCGTCAAGCGGTTCAACACCGGCGCCATGTCCTACGGCTCGATCTCCGCAGAGGCGCACGAGACCCTCGCGATCGCGATGAACCAGCTGGGCGGCAAGTCGAACACGGGGGAGGGCGGCGAGGACCCCGACCGCCTGCACGACCCGCGACGCCGCTCGGCCATCAAGCAGATCGCGTCCGGCCGGTTCGGCGTGACGAGCGAGTACCTCACCAACGCCGACGACATCCAGATCAAGCTCGCGCAGGGTGCCAAGCCCGGGGAGGGCGGTCAGCTGCCCGGGCACAAGGTGTACCCGTGGGTCGCGAGGACCAGGCACTCGACGCCCGGCGTCGGCCTCATCTCCCCGCCGCCGCACCACGACATCTACTCGATCGAGGACCTGGCGCAGCTCATCCACGACGCCAAGAACGCCAACCCGTCGGCGCGGATCCACACCAAGCTCGTCAGCGAGTTCGGCGTCGGCACGGTGGCGGCCGGCGTGGCCAAGGCGCACTCCGACGTCGTCCTGATCTCCGGGCACGACGGCGGCACGGGCGCGAGCCCGCTGACGTCGCTGAAGCACGCCGGGACGCCGTGGGAGATCGGGCTCGCGGAGACGCAGCAGACCCTCGTCCTCAACGACCTGCGCGACCGCGTGGTCGTGCAGGTCGACGGGCAGCTCAAGACGGGCCGCGACGTCGTCGTCGGCGCGCTGCTCGGCGCCGAGGAGTTCGGGTTCGCCACCGCGCCGCTGGTCGTCTCGGGCTGCGTCATGATGCGCGTGTGCCACCTCGACACCTGTCCGGTGGGCGTCGCGACGCAGAACCCCGAGCTGCGGGCCCGGTTCACCGGCAAGCCCGAGTTCGTCGTCACGTTCTTCGAGTTCATCGCGCAGGAGGTGCGCGAGCACCTCGCGGCCCTCGGGTTCCGCTCCATCGAGGAGGCCGTCGGACGCGTCGAGATGCTCGACGCCCGCGACGCGATCGACCACTGGAAGGCGGAGGGGCTCGACTTGAGCCCCGTGCTGGCCGTTCCGCAGCCGAAGCCGGGCTCCGCCCTGTCCCACACCAGGGCCCAGGACCACGGTCTCGAGCGTGCCCTGGACAACCAGCTCATCGCGCTGGCGCAGGACGCGCTGGAGCGTGCCGAGCCCGTGCGCATCGACCTGCCGGTGCGCAACGTCAACCGCACCGTCGGGACCATGCTCGGGCACGAGGTCACCAAGCGGTACGGGGGCGCGGGGCTGCCCGAGGACACCATCGACGTCACGCTGACCGGCTCCGCCGGCCAGTCGTTCGGCGCCTTCCTGCCCCGGGGCATCACGCTGCGCCTGTTCGGCGACGCCAACGACTACGTCGGCAAGGGGCTGTCGGGCGGGCGGGTCGTCGTGCGCCCGGACCGCAGCTCGTCGCTGTCGAGCCCGCACAACGTCATCGCGGGCAACGTCATCGGCTACGGCGCCACGAGCGGGCAGATCCTGCTGCGCGGGCTGGTCGGTGAGCGGTTCGGCGTGCGCAACTCGGGTGCGACGCTCGTCGTCGAGGGCGTGGGGGACCACGCGTGCGAGTACATGACCGGCGGGACCGTGCTCGTGCTCGGCCCGACGGGCCGCAACCTGGGCGCCGGGATGTCCGGGGGTACTGCGTACGTGCTCGACCTGAACCCGGAGCTCGTCAACGTCGAGGCGGTGCGCAGCGGTGAGCTCGCGCTCGACCCGCTCGACGACGAGGACGTCGCCCTGGTCATGGACCTGCTGCGCACCTACGCCGAGGAGACCGGTTCGCTGGTCGCCGCCCAGCTGCTCGAGGAGCCGGACACCACGCGCGCCCGCTTCACCCGGCTGCTGCCCACCGAGTACGCCCGCGTCCGCACCGCGCTGGCCCGGGCCGAGGCCGACGGCCTCGACCCGAGCGCCCCCGGCGTGTGGGACAAGATCCTGGAGGTGGCCCGTGGCTGACCCCCGTGGCTTTCTGAAGATCCGGGAGCGCGAGCTCCCGCCGAACCGCCCCGTCGAGGTGCGGCTGCGCGACTGGAAGGACGTGCACGCGCACCTGGAGGAGGGGCAGCCGTTCCTCAAGGAGCAGGCCGGGCGCTGCATGGACTGCGGCATCCCGTTCTGCCACAACGGCTGCCCGCTGGGCAACCTCATCCCGGAGTGGAACGACCTGGTGTGGCGCGGGCAGTGGTCCGACGCGATCGACCGGCTGCACGCGACCAACAACTTCCCGGAGTTCACGGGGCGGATCTGCCCGGCGCCGTGCGAGTCGAGCTGCGTGCTGGGCATCAACCAGCCGCCCGTGACGATCAAGAACGTCGAGGTCTCGATCATCGACGAGGCGTTCGCCCGCGGGCTCGTCACGCCGCAGGTGCCGCAGCGCCTCACGGGGCACACGGTGGCCGTGGTGGGCTCGGGCCCGGCCGGTCTCGCGGCGGCGCAGCAGCTGACCCGTGCGGGCCACACGGTCGCGGTGTACGAGCGCGACGACGAGATCGGCGGCCTGCTGCGGTACGGCGTGCCGGACTTCAAGCTCGAGAAGATCCACATCGAGCGGCGGCTGGAGCAGATGCGGGCCGAGGGCACGCGCTTCCGGCCCGGTGTCGAGGTCGGCAAGGACGTCACGTGGGTCCAGCTCCAGGCGCGGTACGACGCCATCGTGCTGGCGACCGGTGCGACGGTGCCGCGGCGCCTCGACGTGCCGGGCCTCGAGCTCGAGGGTGTGCACGTCGCCATGGACTACCTGCACCAGGCCAACGCGATCGTCGCCGGCAAGGACGTCGCCGACCCGATCAGCGCCGAGGGCAGGCACGTGGTCATCATCGGCGGCGGTGACACCGGCTCGGACTGCCTCGGCACCGCGCTACGCCAGGGGGCGGCCTCCGTCACCACGCTCGCGATCGGCAAGCGACCGCCGAGCGAGCGGCCCCAGAACCAGCCGTGGCCCACCGACCCCGTGCTGTACGAGGTCTCGTCCTCGCACGAGGAGGGTGGCGAGCGCGCCTACCTGGCGTCGACCGTCGCGTTCCTCGGCGACGACACCGGGCACGTGCGCGCACTGCGCCTGGCGACCACCGAGTACCTGCCCGACGGTCGGCGCGTGCCGACCCCGGGCACGGAGCGCGACATCCCGGCGGACCTCGTGCTCGTCGCGATGGGCTTCACCGGCCCGGAGACCGAGCAGCTGACCCAGCAGATCGGCGTCGACGTCACGCGACGCGGCGCGCTGGCACGCGATGAGGACTTCGCGACGAACGTCCCGGGTGTGTTCGTGGCCGGCGACGCCGGCCGCGGCCAGTCGCTCGTGGTCTGGGCCATCGCCGAGGGCCGAGCCGCCGCGGCCGCGGTCGACGCGTACCTGTCGGGCACCACCGAGCTGCCTGCACCGGTGTCGGCGAGCACCGTCGCCCTGCGCCCCTGACACCCGTTCCCCCGATCCACCCACCCGCTCCTGGTGGTCGTACCCGCAGGCCGGGCACGACCACCAGGACGTCCGGCCTGCAGCCGGAAACCAGGAAGGCATAGTCTCGAGTCATGCGTAGAGCCAAGATCGTCTGCACCATCGGTCCTGCGACGGAGTCGCCCGAGCAGGTCCAGGCCCTCGTCGACGCCGGCATGGACGTCGCGCGCCTCAACCGCAGCCACGGTGACACCGAGGTGCACAAGCGCGTGTACGACAACGTGCGCGCCGCTGCGAAGGCCTCCGGCCGCTCGGTGGCCGTGCTCGTCGACCTCCAGGGCCCGAAGATCCGCCTCGGCCGTTTCATCGAGGGCAAGCACGACCTCGCGGTCGGCGACGTCTTCACCATCACGACGGACGACGTCGAGGGGACCAAGGAGCGCGTCTCGACGACGTTCAAGGGCCTGCCCGGCGACGTCAAGCCCGGTGACCCGATCCTCATCGACGACGGCAAGGTGCTCGTGCGCGTGACGGCCGTCGAGGGCAACGACGTCGTCACGCGTGTCGAGGTCCCCGGCCCGGTGTCGAACAACAAGGGCCTGAACCTCCCGGGCGTCGCGGTCTCCGTCCCGGCCATGAGCGACAAGGACGAGGAGGACCTGCGCTGGGCCCTCAACGTCGGTGCCGACCTCATCGCGCTGTCGTTCGTGCGCACCGCCGCCGACTACGACGACGTGCGCCGGATCATGGAGGAGGAGGGCCGGGTCGTCCCGGTCGTCGCCAAGATCGAGAAGCCGCAGGCGGTCGAGAACCTCTCGGAGATCGTCCAGGCGTTCGACGGCATCATGGTCGCCCGCGGCGACCTGGGCGTCGAGCTGCCCCTCGAGCAGGTCCCGCTGGTGCAGAAGCGTGCGGTGGAGCTGGCGCGCCGCAACGCCAAGCCGGTGATCGTGGCGACCCAGGTGCTGGAGTCGATGATCACGAGCCCGCGTCCGACGCGCGCCGAGGCGTCCGACTGCGCCAACGCGGTGCTCGACGGCGCCGACGCGGTCATGCTGTCCGGTGAGACCAGCGTGGGCGACTTCCCGATCGAGGCGGTCCGCACCATGGCGCGGATCATCGAGAGCACCGAGGAGCTCGGCCGCGAGCGCATCGCGCCGCTCGGCTCGGTCCCCTCGACCCGCGGTGGTGCGATCACGCGGGCGGCCGCGGAGATCGGCGAGCGCATCGGGGTGAAGTACCTCGTGACGTTCACGCAGTCCGGTGACTCGGCGCGGCGGATGTCGCGCCTGCGCTCGCCCATCCCGCTGCTGGCGTTCACGCCGGTCGAGGACGTGCGCAACCGGCTCTCGCTGTCGTGGGGCGTCCAGACGTACCAGGTGCCCTCCGTCGAGAGCACCGACTCGATGGTGAGCCAGGTGGACCACACCCTGCGCGCCAACGGCCTGGCCGAGGTCGGCGACTACGTCGTCGTCGTCGCCGGGACGCCCGTGGGCGTCGTCGGCTCGACCAACACGGTCGTGGTGCACAAGATCGGTGACGAGGAGACGGTGCGCACGCGCATCGCCTGACGTCGTACGGGCCTGACGGCCGCCGTCTCCCTCCGGGGGGCGGCGGCCGTCGCGCGTCCGGCCGGGTGTCGCCGTGGCGCGGCATCGGACCACCCGCCCGTCGGGCGCACCCGACGGCGGCGTGCCCGCCCGTCAGGGCGAGATCCCGGACCGTCGCGCCGAACCGCAGACACGACGCGCGGCACCCTGGAATGCTCGCGTCATGTCCCTCGACGCTGCCGCACCCGACGTCCGTGCCACGGAGGGCGGGGTCCCGCGCTACGCGCCGTGGTCGCTGCGGGTGGTCGCCGTCCTCCTCGACTCGGCCGTGCTCGGGACCGTCACCTGGCTGGTCGCGCCGACGGCCTCGGCCCCGGAGCTGTGGCCGGGGCTGGGTCCCGACCCGGCCACCGGGTCGGAGGCGTCGACGACCGTGACCTCGTGGACCGTCCTCGCGGTGGTCGTCGGGCTGCTGCTGCTGCAGGGCTGGACGGGCGCGACGGTCGGGAAGCGGGCCGTGGGTCTCGTGGTGGTGCGAGCCGACGACGGACGACCGGCCGGGGTGGTGCGGACGCTGGTCCGCCAGCTCGCGCACGTGCTCGACGCGATCCTGCTGGTGGGGTACCTCCGGCCGTTGTGGGAGGGGCAACGGCGGACGTTCGCCGACTCGGTCACGGGGACCGTGGTGGTGGTGTCGCCCTGGCCGCCCGCGTGGCGGCCGGTGCCGCCGGTGGTCGGCAGGTGGGCGCGCCCCGTCGCGGGCCTGGTGTGCGGCCTGGGTGTCGTCGGGTTGTTCCCCTGGTCCGGAGGGTCGGCCGCCACGCCCGTCGACCAGCCGTGCGAGGTCGTCACGGGACCGGCGGGTGTGACGGCGCACGTCGAGTGGCAGGTCTACCGGTCGTGGGAGACGCGGTTCGGGGTCCGGCGTGAGCTGCCGGGGCCCGACTCGCCGTGGACCGTCACGTGGCGCGTGCCACCGGGGACGTCGTCCGACGAGGTCCGGGTGGACACGACGGTCACGGGGACCGGTGGCGCCACCGAGGGGCGCACCTGGCACGGCGGGACGACGAACACGTATCTCGAGGACGAGCTCACGATCCTCGGGGAGGTTGCCGTCGACCGGTTGCCGGCGGCGTCGGAGGTCCGCGTGGACAGCGAGCTGGTGGTCGACGGGACGCCGGTCGGCACGTGCAGCACGGTCGTGCGACCGGACCCGGTCCCGTCCGGCGCGGCCCCCTGACGGGTGGCGGCACGGTGGCTCAGGGCAGGCCGGGCACGCCGGGCCGGGTGGGCGCGGGGCGCGCGACGTCGACGCCCCAGAGCTCGACGGTCTGCAGCACCCAGTAGCCGGCGAACAACGCGACCAGGCCGGTCTCGAGGACCAGCACGGACTGCGTCCAGGTCGGCACGGTCGCGCGCAGCACCACGACGACGGCGAGCGTCACCAGCGTCGCGGTGGCCAGGAGCGCGTACGCGAGCGCCCACCGGGCGGAGGCTGTCCGCGACGTCGAGGCGTGGCGGAGCATCACCCCGACCACGGCGACGAACAGCAGGACCGCGGCCACGTCGTGCGCGCGGTCGATCACGGTGCCCGGCGCGACGAGGAGGGCGACCGCGAGCACGGCGACGGCCGCCCCGCCGGCCGCACCCACGACCCACGACCGCCGGGGCGGACCGCTGCGCGCAGCCACGACCGCCCGCAGCGTCCAGCCGATCGCACCGGCCACGACGAGGGCGGTGAGCCCGGTCCGTGCGTCGGCGAGCATCGCGGGGACCTCGACCGGCGCCGGCCCGTCACAGCCTGGCCCCGGTTCGGTGGGCGTCAGCGCGACGACGAACGCGAGGAGTCCCGCCACGTCGAGCAGGGCGTCCTCGACGTCGTCGGCGCCGGTGTACACCACGAGGACCGCACCCACCGCGCACAGCGCCCCGACGAAGGCGTCGTGCGCCCCGGTCCAGTAGTAGGCGCTCAACGAGTCGAGCCAGCAGCCGGCGCGCACGGACTCGCTGACGACGGCCGTGACGAGCAGCGCCGGCAGCACCACGACGGCGAGGCGCAGGCTCCGGTACGTCGAGCGCACGGCACGGCGCTCCACGTCGGACATCGCCCCTGGCTGCACGCCGTACCTCCCGGCCACACCCTGCCACCCGCCGTCCCCGTCCGCCCGGGGGTCAGTGCCGCCGGTCCTGTCGGTGGGCGGGCGTAGCGTCGCCGGCGTCGGGCACGGGGCCCGTCACGGAAGCAGGAGGACGCCATGACCACGCTGCAGAACCGCCCCCGGTCCGCGCTGCTCGTCATCGACACGCAGAACGGTGTCCTCGCGGGCGCCCACGACCGTGACGGCGTCCTGGGCAGGATCGCCGGCCTCGTCGAGCGGTCGCGCGCCGAGGGCGCCGACGTGCTCTGGGTCCAGCACAGCAGCGACGAGCTGCCCCTGGGCTCGGACGCGTGGCAGATCGTCCCCGAGCTCACCGTCGGCGAGGGCGAGCCGGTGGTGCGCAAGCTGTACGGCGACGCGTTCGAGGCCACCGAGCTGGAGGACCTGCTCGCCGCCCGCGGGGTGGGGCGGATCGTCGTCGCCGGGGCGCAGACCGACGCCTGCATCCGCTCGACAGCCCACGGCGCGTTCACGCGCGGGTACGACGTCACGCTGGTGTCCGACGCCCACACGACCGAGGACCTCACGCCGTGGGGCGCACCCCCGCCCGCCGAGGTGATCGCCCACACGAACCTGTACTGGGGCTTCGAGGCGGCTCCCGGCCGGACAGCCGGGACCGCGACGGCGTCCGAGGTCTCGCTGAGCGGGAGCGGTCCCGCCTGACGACGGGCGGGCTGTCCGGCGGGGGCTCCCGACGGCGGAGGCCGACGCCGCACCGGACGCGCCCCGTGGCCGGACCACCCGGTCCGGTGATCAACCCCACCTTCCTGGCGACCGATGACACGACGGGCCCCCGCCCGGGCGCGGCCCTTCGCGTTCGCCGGCGCCAGGAGGAGACCCGTGTCGCACGACCCCAGCGCGTCGGTGCCCGACCCGACGACCGCACCACCCGACGCCGTGCTGAGCCCCGACGGCACGCAGTGGTACGACTCGCGGTCGGCGTCATGGGTCCCGGTCCCGGTGCCCGGACCCGCGCCCCGGGACCTCAAGCCCCTCCTGGTCCCGGCAGGGCTGGCTCTCGCAGCCGGGCTCTGCTTCTGGCTCCCGGCCCTGGTGGCGGGGGACCAGCGGCTCGCCGACGCGCACGACAGGTGCGGTGCCGGTGTGCTGGGCGACGGCGGCCGCAGCCTGCGGCTGGACGGCCGGGGTGCACTGACGCACAGCGGGGAGGTCACCGAGGACGACATGCGGTGTGTGGCGCTCGGCGTGGAGCTGCCCGACCGGACGTGGACCGCGATGCTGGGGACGACGCCCGAGCAGGGCCGACAGGTCGAGTCCTGGGACGGCATCGAGGCGTCCTGGACCCACGACCCCGACCTCGGGCTCGACGTCGTGCTGGAGCTGGAGTGACGCGGGGGCGTGGCGAGCAGCGCGCCGACGCGCCACCGCACGTGACGGGTGCCCCCGGAGGGACTCGAACCCTCACGCCTTGCGGCACTCGGGTTTGAGCCGAGCGCGTCTGCCATTCCGCCACAGGGGCCAGCGGCGCCCAATGTACCGGGCGAGCGGCCCTGCCCGCGGCCCGGTTCGCACGCGCCCGCGCGCCGTCCTGCGTACCCCCGCGTCGGAGGTGGATGTCGCGGCAGGTCGTCGTGGGCCCGCAGGACCCCGTGCGACACCACGTGACGGCGGCCACGGGCGGCTTCGCGCCACCACCGCCGGTCGGCGCACTACGCTGTGCTCGTGACCAAGGACGACAGCACCGAGCCCACGCAGGACGCGCCCCAGGCCGCGGACCTGTCCGCCGCCCAGGCCGCGCCGCGCGCGGCGACGTCCGCCTCGCGCCCGGCACGGCGCGCCGTGGTCGCCGAGGACGAGGCGCTCATCCGCATGGACGTCGTCGAGACGCTCACGGAGGCGGGGTTCGACGTCGTCGGGGAGGCCGGTGACGGCGAGCGCGCGGTCGAGCTCGCCACCGAGCTCAAGCCCGACGTCGTGGTCATGGACGTCAAGATGCCCGTGCTCGACGGCATCTCCGCGGCCGAGCGCATCGGCAAGGCGCACCTCGCGCCCGTCGTGCTGCTCACGGCGTTCTCGCAGACCGAGCTGGTCGAGCGGGCGCGGGACGCCGGGGCGATGGCCTACGTCGTCAAGCCGTTCAGCCCGGCCGACCTGCTGCCCGCGGTCGAGATCGCGATCTCCCGCTACGCCCAGATCACGGCGCTGGAGTCCGAGGTGGCCGACCTCGCCGAGCGCTTCGAGACCCGCAAGCGCGTGGACCGGGCCAAGGGCCTGCTGATGACGAAGATGGGGCTGACCGAGCCCGAGTCGTTCCGGTGGATCCAGAAGACGTCGATGGACCGCCGTCTGACGATGCGTGAGGTCGCCGACGCCGTCATCGAGCAGGTCGGCGGCGCCGCCTCCTGACCCTGCCCGACCCCTTCCGCAACCGGACCGCGAGCCCGGTCGACGCCTCGGCGCCGACCGGGCTCGCGGCGTTCTTGGTCACAAGTGCACAACGACATCCGGGCGAGACATTGCCATTCACATGTCGGACACAAACGATGAGTACGTTCTCGCCACATTCGCCGGGTCCGTACGGGCCCAGGCCGGAGCAGTGCTCACAGAGGGGTACCACACGCATGATTCGTTCGACACGTGCAGGACGCACGCTGGCGGTCGCGGGCGTGCTCGCGCTCGCGCTGACCGCCTGCGCCGGAGGGTCCGACTCCGCTGACGAGCCGACGGACGGCGACGCCGGCGGCGGGAGCGGTGAGCCGCTGGTGATCGGCACCATCCTCCCCGTCACCGGGTCGCTCGCCCAGCTCGGCCCGCCCGAGATCGCCGGCGTGGACCTCGCGGTCAAGGAGATCAACGGCGCCGGTGGCCTCTTCGGCGCGGACGTCGAGGTGAAGCACACGGACTCGTCGGACGCGAAGAACGCGTCCGTGGCGACGGCCTCCGCCCAGGAGCTCATCTCCGGGGGCGTCTCGGCCATCATCGGTGCCGCGTCGTCCTCCGTGACCCTCAACATCGTCGACGACATCACCGGCGCCGGCATCGTCCAGGTCTCGCCGGCCAACACCGCGACGGACCTGTCCGGGTACAACGACTTCTACTTCCGCACCGCGCCGCCGGACAGCGTCCAGGGCGACGTCCTGGGCAACCTGATCGTCAGCGACGGTGCCAGCAACGTCGGCATCCTCGTCTTCAACGACTCCTACGGCACGTCGCTGCGCGACGTCGTCGAGGGCGTCGTCACCGACGCGGGCGGCTCCGTCGTCTACGGCACGTCGGGCCAGGAGTTCGACCCGGACGAGACGAACTTCGCCACCATCGTCGCCGACGCCATCGCCGCGTCGCCCGACGCGATCGCGATCCTGTCGTTCACGGACCAGACCCCGGCGATCGTGCGCGAGCTCGTCGCCCAGGGCTGGGACATGAGCAAGACGTACTTCGTCGACGGGAACCTGCAGAACTTCGGGACCGAGGGTGACGTCGGCTTCCCCGCGGGGACCCTCGAGAACGCTCAGGGCACGCTGCCCGGCGCGTACCCGTCGGAGGAGTTCCAGGGGCGTCTGCTGGAGATCGACCCGGAGCTGAAGGACTTCTCCTACGGCCCCGAGTCGTACGACGCGACCATGCTCGTCGCCCTCGCGGCCCTCAAGGGCGGTGCGTCGGACGGTGAGACCATCCAGGCCAACATGACGGCGGTCTCGGGCGCCGACGGCGGCACCGAGTGCACCGGCTGGGAGGAGTGCTCCCAGCTGATCGAGGACGGCGAGGAGATCGCCTACCAGGCGGCCTCGGGCGTCGGTCCGTTCAACGAGTCCAACGACCCGTCGTCGGCCTTCATCGGCATCTACCAGTTCGGCCCGGAGAACACCTACACGTTCAGCCGCTCCGAGGAGGGCGAGGTCCCCTCGAGCTGACGGGACGCCTCACGGACGCACGACGGCCCCCGGAGCTGCGGCTCCGGGGGCCGTCGCGCGCCCGGACCGCGTCGAGCGGGGACGAGCCGGCGTCGCACCGCGCGCGGCTCGCGTCGAGCGGGCACGAGCCGGCGTCGCACCGCGCCGCGGCACCACGACGTCCCTGACGGCCCGACCGGTCGCCGGCCCACCGAGGACGCGCCTGCCAGCGGGTGCGGCGGTCAGGCCCCGGACTCGCGCGTCTCCCGCTCGACGGCACGCGCGGCGTCCACGTCCGTCGCGAGGGTCCCCAGGTACAGCTCGATGACCTTCGGGTCGTGCATGAGCTCGCGGCCGGGCCCCGAGTAGGCGTTGCGGCCCTGGTCCAGCACGTACGCCCGGTCGCAGATCTGCAGCGCGCGGCGTGCGTTCTGCTCGACGATCACGACCGACACCCCGGCCTTGTTGATGCGCCGCGTGCGCAGGAACGCCTCGTCCTGCCGCACGGGGGACAGGCCCGCGGAGGGCTCGTCCAGCAGGAGCACCGACGGCTCGGGCATGAGGGCGCGCGCCATGGCGACCATCTGCCGCTCGCCGCCGGACAGGGCGCCCGCCCGCTGCTTGCGCCGGTGCGTCAGCTCCGGGAACAGGTCGAGGACCACCTCGAGCCGCTCGGAGAACTTCTGGGGCGCCTGGTACACGCCCATCTGCAGGTTCTCCTCGATGGTCAGGCTGGGGAACACGTTGTTGGTCTGCGGGACGAAGCCGACACCGCGGCCCACCAGTGCGTCGGCGCGCAGGTTGGTGATGTCCTCGCCCTTGAGGGTCAGCCCGCCCTCGCGGATGCTCACCAGACCGAACAGCGCCTTGAGCAGCGTCGACTTCCCGGCCCCGTTGGGCCCGATGATGCCGACGAGCTCCCCGGGGTGCAGGACGAGCGAGCACTCCTGGAGGATGTTCACCCCGGGCAGGTAGCCGGCGACGAGCCGGTCCGCGTGCAGGAGCGGCTCACCCTCGGGGGCGCCGCGGTGCAGCGCCGGTGCGGCGGTCTCGGTCACGGTGCCTTCTCCTCGGGGGACGTGGTGACCTCGGCGGCCGCCTCGGCGTCGGCCTCGGCGTCGATCACGCTGCCCTCGTCGAGCAGGGTGTCGTCACCGAGGTCCATGTCGTGGTGGGCGCCGAGGTACGCGTCGATGACGGCCTGGTCGGCCATGACCTCCGAGGGCGGACCCTCCGCCACGACCTGGCCCTGCGCCATCACCACGACCCAGTCGGAGATGTGCCGCACCATGTGCATGTCGTGCTCGACGAACAGCACGGTCGTCCCCGTGTCACGCAGGTCGGTGATGTGGCCGAGCAGCGACTGGGTCAGCGCCGGGTTCACGCCCGCCATGGGCTCGTCGAGCATGACGAGCGTCGGGTCGGACATGAGCGCCCTGGCCATCTCGAGCAGCTTGCGCTGCCCACCGGACAGGGACCCGGCGAAGTCGTCCTTCTTGGCGTCGAGCTTGAAGCGCTCCAGCAGGGTCATCGCCTTGTCGGTGATCTCCCGCTCGCGGGGCGCCCACAGCGGCTTGACGAGGGCTGTGAACAGACCCTCGCCGGGCTGCGACCGCGCGCCGAGGCGCATGTTGTCCAGCACCGTCATGCGCGCCAGCGCCTTGGTCAGCTGGAACGTGCGCACCATGCCCGTCTTCGCGACCCGGGACGCGGCCACCCCGGCCAGGGGGGTGCCGTCGAAGTCCCAGCGGCCCGCGTCGGGCTTGTCGAAACCGGTCATGAGGTTGAAGAACGTGGTCTTGCCGGCGCCGTTCGGTCCGATGAGGGCCGTGATGACGTGCCGCTGGACCTCGAGGTGCTCGACGTCGACGGCGTTCACGCCACCGAAGCTGCGTCGCACGCCGTCGGCGACGAGCATCGCGTCGGCCTTCGGGGCGCCGGGGACGCGGGGGACGGGGGCGAGGTCGCGCCTCGCCTGCTGGACGACCTCGTCAACGGGCATTGATCGCCAGCTCCTTCTTGTCGCCCAGGATGCCCTGGGGTCGGAAGACGATGAGCGCCATCAGCGTCAGTCCGACGAGGACCCAGCCGATCTGCTCGATCTGCTGCACCGAGAGCGTGTCGGGGGGGATGACGCCCCGCAGGAACCCCCGCACGAAGACGAGCGACGCCCAGAACAGCAACGAGCCCAGCACGGGTCCCAGGACGGTGGCAGCGCCTCCCAGCAGCAGGATGGTCCAGGTGTTGAAGGTCACCGGGCGTCCCAGGGAGTCGGCCTGCACCGAGCTGGCCAGGACGAACACCACACCGCCCAGCGCACCGAAGACCCCGCCGAGCACCAGCGCCTGCAGCTTGTAGCCGTAGACGTTCTTGCCCAGTGCCCGCACCGCGTCCTCGTCCTCACGGATGCCCTTGAGCACGCGGCCCCACGGGCTGCGCACGAGACGCCACACGAGCAGGCACGCCAGCAGGACCAGGCCCCAGCCGACGATGCGCAGCCACCAGGAGTTGGACGTGTTCGTCGCCAGCGTGATCGGGCCGAGCGTCCATCGCGCGTCGGGGAACGGTGACGCGTCCTGGAACGCCGCCTTGAAGGAGTTGCCGGTCAGTCCCTCCGCGCCACCCGTCAGCTCGGTGAGCGCGGTCGACCGCCCGATCATGCGGACGATCTCGGCCGCCGCGATGGTGACGATGGCCAGGTAGTCGCCCCGCAGCTTGAGGGTGGGCAGCCCCAGGAGCAGGGCGAACAGGACCGCCGCCACGATCGCGACGAGGAACGCCAGCCACACCGGCGCGCCCTGGATGGTGGAGATGGCGAAGCCGTAGGCCCCGAGCAGCATGAACCCGGCCTGACCCATGTTGATGAGGCCGGTGAGCCCGAAGTGGATGTTCAGCCCGATCGCGGCGAGCGCGTACGCGATCGCCGTCGGGCCGAGCATCTCGGTGAGGACGTTGGTGGCCAGTTGTCCGAAGTCCATGGCGATCTCCCGCTAGCCGATGCGCTCGGCGCGCCCGAGGATGCCCTGCGGTCGCACCAGCAGGACGAGGATGAGGATGACGAGCGCGCTCGCGTAGCGCATGTCGTTGGGCAGGACGATCGTCGACAGCTCCACCACGAGCCCGATGACCAGGGCCCCGATGACGGCGCCGAGCGGTGAGCCCAGCCCGCCGAGCGTGATGGCTGCGAACATCAGCAGCAGGAGGGTCGAGCCGAAGTTGAAACGGGTCGTGTTGAGGTAGAGCGACAGCAGCACCCCGCCCAGCGAGGCGAGCGCGGCCGAGACCACCCACACCCGGCTGATGACGGACTCCACCCTGATGCCCGTCGCCGCAGCGAGTGCGGGGTTGTCCGACACCGCCCTCGTCGCGCGTCCCATCCGGGTGCGGGCCAGGACGAAGGCGACCAGGGTGAGCACCACGACGGCGATGCCGACCGACACCAGCGACTGCGCGGAGATCTGCACCGGGCCGAGCTGCATGCGCTGGGAGATGGCCGACACGACGGGCTTGGGCTGCGCGCTGAAGAAGAAGAGGTACGCGGAGACCAGCGCGAGCGACAGACCGATCGTGACGATCATCTGCTGCGTGATCCCGACGCCGCGCCGTCGCAGCGGGCGGAACAGGAACCGGTTGAGGAACCAGCCCAGGAGCGCGCCGGCGGCGGTGGCCAGGACGATGGCCAGCCACAGCGGCAGGTGCGCGCGCTGCACGGCGAGGAACGCGACCATGCCGCCGAGGGTCACCAGCTCACCGTGCGCGAAGTTCGACAGCCCCGTGGTGCCGTAGATGAGGTTGGCGCCGAGCGCCGCGAGCGCCAGCAGCAGGCCGAACACGGTCCCGGCCAGCAGGAGCTGGGCGTAGCGGTTCGTGCCGGGCGCGGCGGACGCCTCCGCGCTCGACTCGGCCTCGGCTCCCGCCTCGGCGTCGCCGGCCGCCGCGTCGGCGTCCTCCGGCGTCGCCGTCGCACCGGCGTCGTCCGTCGGCGTCGCCTCGGCGCCGGCCTCGGCCCCGGGCGACAGCAGCTGCACGATCCGTCCGGCGGCACGTCCGAGCGCGACCGTGACGGTCGCGGGGTTGGCCGCCGGGTCCTTCAGCGTCGTGCCCGCCGGCAGGGTCGCCTCGTCCACCGTGACCGTGTAGTCGCCGGCGGCCGTGAGCGCGACCGACGCCTTCCCGGCGTCGTCCGTGGTCGCCTGGACCGGCTCGCCCTCGCCCTCCACGGTCAGGCCGACACCCGCCGCGGGTCCGGTGCCGGGCACCGTCACGGTCACGTTGAGGCACGCCGTGGCGTCGTCGGGACTGCAGGGGGCGGTCGCCGCGTGCGCCGGTCCGACGACGACGAGCGTCGACAGGGCGGTGAGGAGTGCCAGCAGCAGGCCGGCGGCTCCTCGACGCAGGGCGACGGATCGGTCCCGGCACGCGACTGCTCGCACGTCTGACCTCCGTCCTGGTGGGTCGGGCGCTGACGCCTCGGCGCCGCACGGTGGGATGGGCCCTCGCCCACGGTCAGCAGACGATAGGCAGGGATTGTGTCCTGTTCATTACGTATGCGCGAGGGTTGCCTACCGATCGGTAGTGAATCGCGACCGATCGGCGCGGCCGCGGCGGCCGGTCCCGGTGCTTTCGTCCCGGTTCACCGGGCTGGGGTGGATGCTCCCCCTAGGCAGACGTCGTCCGGTGGGCCATGATCGGTGCAGGGCGCACGGGCCGGGGGACGGTGCGCCAGGAGTCACGACCTCGTCCCGGGAGGCCCGCAGTGCGGCCAGGTGTACACGTCCGACCCGCCTCGTCGACGGACATCGAGGATCTCGTCGATCTCTGCCTGCAGGCGCGGAACGAGTCGGGTCTCGGTCGCCAGCTCTGCTCCGACGACCGCGAGCGCCTGAGCGCGCACCTCTCCGTGCTCGGTTCGGTGCAGGACGGGGTCGTGCTGGTCGCGACGTGCGACGGCGAGCCCGCGGGCATGGCCCTGTGCCGGCTGCTGGGGCCCGGGCTGCTGTCCGACGCGACGGTCCTCAGCCTGGACGCCGTGTACGTCCGGCCGCAGTCCCGCCGCCGGGGCCTGGGCCACGCGATGCTCCAGGCGGCCGCGGAGGTCGCCGAGGCGGCGGGTGCGACCGACGTCTACGCGGCGCCGCTGCCGGGGTCGCGCGGCATGCAACGCTTCCTGGCCCGGCTCGGGTTCGCCCCCGCGGCCGCGCACCGCGTCGTCAGCACCCCCGCCCTGCAGCGACGGCTCGCGCAGGACGTGCCGGTGACGGCCCGCCGGCCGGCGTCCCGGGGGCTCGAGGACCTCATCGAGCGGCGGCGACGGGCCCGCGCCCGTGCGGCCGGGGACGACGAGCGAGCCCGTCAGGCCGGGGCGTCGATGAGCATGCAGGTCAGGCGTGCGGTGCAGAGCCGCCGACCCTCGTCGTCCTCCACGACGACCTCGTAGGTCGCCAGCGACCGGCCGCGGTGCAGGGCGCGCGCGGTGCCGACGACCGTGCCGGCGCGCGCGGAGCGGTGGTGCGTGGCGTTGAGCTCGATGCCGACCGCCGCGCGACCCGCCCCGGCGTGGGCCGTCGCGGCCAGCGAGCCGAGGGTCTCGGCCAACGTCGCCGACGCACCCCCGTGCAGCAGGCCGTAGGGCTGGGTGTTGCCGCTGACCGGCATGGTGCCGGTCGCGCCGTCCGCGTCGACGTGCGTGATCTCGATGCCCATGCGGTGCAGGAGGGTGTCGACGGTCGGCGGGAGGGTGAAGGGGGTGTCGGACATGGCAGATAGGTTGGCACCCGTGAGTGCCGACCAGCCAACGACCCCCGGTTCGACGACCCCGCGACTGCTCCTCATCGACGGCCACTCGATGGCGTACCGCGCGTTCTACGCGCTGCCGGTGGAGAACTTCGCGACCTCGACGGGTCAGCCGACGAACGCCGTGTTCGGGTTCACCTCGATGCTCGCCAACCTGCTGCGGGACGAGGAGCCGACGCACGTGGCGGTCGCGTTCGACGCCGGCCGGACGACGTTCCGCACCGAGCGGCTGGAGTCGTACAAGGGCAACCGCGCCGCCACGCCCGAGCCGTTCCGCGGTCAGGTCGACATCATCAAGGACCTCCTGGCGACCATGCACGTGCAGGTCCTGGAGAAGCCGGGGTTCGAGGCGGACGACATCCTCGCCACGCTGACCGCGCGGGCCCGCGACCAGGGCATGCACGTGGCGATCTGCTCGGGCGACCGCGACTCGTTCCAGCTGGTGGGCCCGACCGTCACCGTGCTGTACCCGGTGCGCGGGGTGTCCGAGATGGCGCGCATGACGCCGGAGGCGGTCGAGGCGAAGTACGGGGTGCCGCCCGCGCGGTACCCGGACCTGGCGGCGCTCGTCGGGGAGACCAGCGACAACCTGCCGGGCGTCCCGGGCGTCGGCCCCAAGACCGCGGCCAAGTGGATCGGCCTTTACGACGGGCTGGCGGGCGTGCTGGCCAACGCCGAGCGCATCACCGGCAAGGCCGGGGAGTCGCTGCGGGCGAACCTCGAGCAGGTCGCGCTCAACCGTGAGCTCAACCACCTGCTCGACGACCTCGAGCTGCCGGTCGGCCCCGAGGACCTCGCCGTCCGCCCGTGGGACCGGGCCGCGCTGCACGAGATCCTCGACGGCCTGGAGTTCCGGACGCTGCGCGACCGGCTGTTCGCGATGCTGCCCGACGACACCCGTGACGAGCGCGTCGCCACGGCCGCGGCGCTCGATCTGGTCGAGACCGGCGTCGGCGGCCTGGGCGCCTGGCTCGACGCGCGTGCCGACGACGTCCTGGGGCTCGACGTCCGGGGGACCGGTGCCCCGGCGCGGGGTGACGCCTGGGGCGTGGCGATCGCCGACGGCGACGGTCAGGCCGTCGCCTACGACCTCACGGCGATCGACCCCGTGGACGACGCCGCGCTCGCGGCCTGGTTGGCGGACCCGTCGCGGCGCAAGGCCCTGCACGCCGCGAAGGAGGCCTGGCACGCGCTGGAGGGGCGTGGCCTGCCGCTGCGCGGTGTCACCTTCGACACCGAGCTCGCGGCGTACCTGTGCCAGCCGGACCGCCGCGCGTACGACCTGTCGGACCTCGCGATCGGCTACCTGCACCGCGAGCTGGTCGCAGCGGACGACTCCTCGGCCGGCCAGGGGGCGCTCGACCTGGAGGTGGACGGGGCTGACGAGGGGCGTCGGGCGGCCGTCCGCGCCGCCGCCGTGCGCGACCTCGTCGACGTGCTCGGGGGCGAGGTCGCCGACCGGGGCGCAGGGATGCTCCTGTCCGACATCGAGCTGCCGCTGCAGGACGTGCTGGCCCGCATGGAGCGCACCGGGATCGCGGTGGACCGCGAGGACCTGGCGTCGCTGGAGCGGGAGTTCGACGCGCAGGTGCAGGACGCGGCGGCGGAGGCCTACGCCGTCATCGGGCGCGAGGTGAACCTCGGGTCGCCCAAGCAGCTCCAGGAGGTGCTGTTCGACCAGCTGGGGATGCCGAAGACCAAGCGGATCAAGACCGGTTGGACGACCGACGCGGCGTCACTCACCGACCTGTTCGCCCGCACGGGGCACCCGTTCCTCGAGCACCTGCTCGCGCACCGTGACGCCATCCGGCTGCGCCAGACGGTCGAGGGGCTGCTGCGCTCGGTCGGTGACGACGGTCGCATCCACACGACGTTCCAGCAGACCATCGCCGCCACCGGACGCCTGTCCTCGGCGGACCCCAACCTGCAGAACATCCCCATCCGGACCGACGCCGGGCGTCAGATCCGGCGCACGTTCGTCGTCGGACCGGGGTACGACACGCTGCTGACGGCCGACTACTCGCAGATCGAGATGCGCATCATGGCGCACCTGTCCGGCGACGAGGGGCTCATCGAGGCCTTCCGCTCGGGTGAGGACCTGCACAGCTACGTCGGCTCCCGCGTCTTCGGCGTGCCCACGGACGAGGTCACGCCCGCGATGCGCTCGAAGATCAAGGCCATGAGCTACGGGCTGGCGTACGGGCTGTCGTCCTACGGGCTGTCCCAGCAGCTGTCGATCGAGGTGTCCGAGGCGTCCGCGCTCATGGCCGACTACTTCGAGCGGTTCGGCGGGGTGCGCGACTACCTGACCAGCGTCGTGGACCGGGCCCGGGCGACCGGGTACACCGCGACGGTGCTGGGCCGCCGCCGCTACCTGCCGGACCTCACGAGCGACAACCGGCAGCGCCGCGAGACGGCCGAGCGGATGGCGCTCAACGCGCCGATCCAGGGCAGCGCGGCCGACCTCATCAAGGTCGCGATGCTGGGGGTGGACGGCGAGCTCACGCGGCGCGGGCTGCGTTCGCGGCTGCTCCTGCAGGTGCACGACGAGCTGGTGCTCGAGGTCGCCGCGGGCGAGCGCGACGAGGTGGAGGCGCTGGTGCGCGACCAGATGGGCCGCGCCGGCGACGGCCTGCCCGACGGGCCCCTGGACGTCCCCCTCGACGTCTCGGTCGGCGTCGGGGCCAGCTGGCACGCCGCCGGGCACTGACCGCAGGCGCCCCGGGCGGGCCCGCGATGTCACCGGTCCGTGTGACCCTCGTCGCGGTCCGCGACACGCGGACGAAGTTTCGTGCCCCGATGTCTGGATTCCGTGGGGTGATGTGCGCCACAGTGTCCACCTGGCGGCGACGGGGCCGCCCGGGCAGCGGAGGTGCATGTGTCCCAGAGTCAGACGGAGACCGACTACCAGCGCGTTCAACGATCGCCGGAGTTCCAGGACCTGCGGCGCAGGTTCCGCAACTTCGTGTTCCCGATGACCGCGCTGTTCCTGGCGTGGTACTTCCTGTACGTCCTGCTCGCGAACTACGCCCACGCGTTCATGAGCCAGCGGGTCGTCGGCACGATCACGGTGGGGCTGCTCCTCGGGCTCGGGCAGTTCGTCTCCACGTTCGCCATCACGATGGCCTACGCGCGCTGGGCGAACCAGAAGCAGGACGCGGTCGCGGAGAACCTTCGCGAGCACATCGAGTCCGGTGCCCTCATCGACGGCGCGGCCCCGGCCCGCCCCGCGGACGGGAGCCGCGCATGATCGCCGCCGGTGCACCCGTGGCCGCCGCTGCCGCCGACGGCGGCCAGGTCGGCGATCCCGTCGTCAACATCGCCATCTTCGGGGCGTTCGTCCTGGTGACCCTGGTGATCGTGTTCCGGGCGTCACGCAACAACAAGAGTGCCGCGGACTACTACGCGGCCGGCCGGTCCTTCACGGGGCCGCAGAACGGGACGGCGATCGCGGGGGACTACCTGTCCGCGGCGTCGTTCCTGGGCATCTGCGGTGCCATCGCCATCTACGGGTACGACGGCTTCCTGTACTCGATCGGGTTCCTGGTCGCCTGGCTCGTGGCGCTCCTGCTGGTCGCCGAGCTGCTGCGCAACACCGGGCGCTTCACGATGGCCGACGTGCTGTCGTTCCGGCTGAAGCAGCGTCCGGTGCGGCTCGCCGCGGCGCTGTCGACGCTCGCCGTCGTGTTCTTCTACCTGCTGGCGCAGATGGCGGGGGCGGGTGGTCTCGTCGCTCTGCTGCTGGGCATCGACGGTCCCGCCGGGCAGGCGCTCGTGATCGCCGTGGTCGGCGCGCTGATGATCCTCTACGTCCTCGTCGGCGGCATGAAGGGCACCACGTGGGTGCAGATCATCAAGGCGATCCTGCTGATCGCCGGCGCGGGCCTCATGACCGTGTGGGTCCTCGCGCGGTTCGGCTTCGACCTGTCGGCGGTGCTCCAGGGAGCGATCGACGCTGCGGGCGAGGGCGGTGAGACGCTCGTCGAGCCCGGCCGGCAGTACGGGGCCACGGCGCTGACGCAGCTCAACTTCCTGTCCCTCGCGCTGGCGCTCGTGCTCGGGACCGCCGGTCTGCCGCACGTCCTCATGCGCTTCTACACCGTGCCGTCCGCCAAGGAGGCGCGTCGGTCGGTGGTGTGGGCGATCTGGCTCATCGGCATCTTCTACCTGTTCACGCTCGTCCTCGGCTACGGTGCCGGCGCACTGGTCGGGCCGGAGACGATCATGTCGTCGCCCGGCAAGGCGAACTCCGCGGCGCCGCTGCTCGCGTACGAGCTGGGCGGGGTGTTCCTGCTCGGCATCATCTCCGCGGTGGCGTTCGCGACCATCCTCGCGGTCGTCGCGGGCCTGACGATCACCGCTGCCGCGTCGTTCGCGCACGACATCTACGCGTCGGTCATCAAGCAGGGCCAGGTGGCGCCGGACGGCGAGGTGCGCGTCGCACGCATCACCGTCCTGGTGATCGGGGCACTGGCGATCGTGGGCGGGATCTTCGCGAACGGTCAGAACGTGGCGTTCCTCGTGGCGCTGGCGTTCGCGGTCGCGGCCTCGGCGAACCTGCCGACGATCCTGTACTCGCTGTTCTGGAAGCGGTTCAACACGTCCGGCGCGCTGTGGAGCATGTACGGCGGGCTCGTCTCGTGCATCGTGCTCATCGCCTTCTCGCCGGTGGTGTCCGGCAAGGTCGACCCGATCACGGGCGACAGCCTGTCGATGATCCGCGACACGTCGGTGGACTTCGCGATCTTCCCGCTGGAGAACCCGGGGATCGTCTCGATCCCGCTCGCGTTCCTGCTCGGGATCGTCGGGACGCTGCTGTCGAAGGAGCAGCCGCACCCGGAGAAGTTCGCCGAGATGGAGGTGCGCTCGCTCACCGGGGCCGGCGCCGAGAAGGCGACCAGCCACTGACGGGTCAGGCAGGGGGCCGGTGCGCCCGCACGATGAGCGTCCCGGGCAACCGGGCGCCGCGCACCGGCCCCCAGCCTCCCCACACGCGGTGGTGGCCCGCGGGCCACTCGGGCTCCAGGAGCCCGTCGACCACCAGCCCGGCGCCGACGACGTCGCCCACGTGGTCGGCCAGGGTCCTGTGGTACTCGGCGTACAGCACGCGCCCGTCCGCAGCCTGCTCGACGTAGGGCCGTCGGTCGAAGTAGGACCGGGTGGCCGTGAGCCCACCCTCACCGGGGTCGTCGGGGAAGGCCCAGCGCACCGGGTGCGTGACCGAGAAGACCCAGCGGCCGCCCGGGCGCAGCACCCGGGCGACCTCGGCGTGCACGCGGGCGGCGTCGGGCACGAACGGCAGCGCACCGAACGCGGTGAACGCGACGTCGAACGACGCGGACGCGAACGGCAGGGCACGGGCGTCGGCCTGCACGAGCGGCGTCCGGGTGCCCGTCTGCGCGTCGAGCCGCCGTGCTGCCGCGAGCATGCCCGCGGACACGTCGGTCGCGACCCCGTCGGCGTCGGCCTGCGTGCGCAGCCAGCGCGTCCCCTGGGCCGCCCCGGCACCGAGCTCCAGGACCCGGGCGCCGCGGACGTCGCCGAGCAGGTGCGCGTCCGACTCCCGCAGCCCTTCGGGGCACCACAGCAGGTCGGCGGGGCCGAGGAACGCGCCGTGCTCGTCGAGGTACTCCTGCGCGTTGGCGTCCCACCACCCGCGGGCGGCGCGTCCGCCCTGATCGTCCGGGACGTCCAGGTATCCGGCAGCGGCCAGCGCGTCGTCCGGCGATTCCTCCGACATCCTGCCAGTCTGTCCGATGCCGAATCCGTACCGGTGCGTAACACGCGCGTGACACGGCGCCCCTAGCGTCTGCCGGGTCCCGGGCGGCGTGGTGCACAACCAGGCCCTGACGAGAGGTGGCTGCAGTGAGGACCAGATGGCAGATGGTGGCCGGAGGGCTGGTGGTGGGGCTCGCCCTGACCGCGTGCGCCGCCAGCGACCGCGACACCGGTGGCGACGACGGCGCGACGGACGGAGGGCGTGACACCTTCATCTTCGCGGCGTCCGGCGACCCGTCCTCGCTCGACCCGGCCTTCGCCAGCGACGGCGAGTCGTTCCGCGTGGCGCGCCAGATCTTCGAGGGCCTGGTCGGCGTCGAGCCCGGCACGGCAGACCCTGCGCCCCTGCTCGCGGAGTCGTGGGAGGTCAGCGACGACGGCCTGGAGTACACGTTCGAGCTCAAGGAGGGCGTGACCTTCCACGACGGCACCGACTTCGACGGCGACGCGGTGTGCGCCAACTTCGAGCGCTGGAACAACTTCACCGGTGTCCTGCAGTCGGAGTCGCTCTCCTACTACTGGCAGAAGGTCAACGGCGGGTTCGCGAGCAGCGACGTCGAGAGCCTGAACGGCACCGGCAAGTACGAGTCGTGCGAGGCGCCCGACGCCGGCACCGCCGTGATCCACCTGCGCAGCCCGCTGCCGGAGCTGGTCTCGGCCCTGTCCCTGCCCGCGTTCGCCATGCAGTCGCCCACGGCGCTCGAGGAGTACGACGCGGACGGCGTGAGCGGCGACGGCGAGGCGCCGGTGCTGCCCGAGTACGCCACCGGGCACCCCACCGGCACCGGGCCCTTCGTGTTCGAGTCCTGGAGCCCGGGCGAGGAGGTCGTGCTCAGCGCCTACGACGACTACTGGGGCGAGCAGGGTCAGGTCCGGCGGGTCGTCTTCCCGATCATCTCGGACGCGACCGCGCGGCGGCAGGCGCTGCAGGCCGGCGACATCGACGGGTACGACCTCGTCGGCCCCGCGGACGTGGTGGCCCTCGAGGAGGCAGGCTTCCAGATCGTCAACCGTGAGCCCTTCAACGTGCTGTACCTCGGCATGAACCAGGCCAACCCGGACCTGGCCGACGTGCGGGTCCGGCAGGCGATCGCGCACGCGATCAACAAGGAGGCGCTCGTCGCCCAGACGCTGCCCGAGGGCACCGAGGTCGCGACGAACTTCGTGCCGCCGTCGGTCGCCGGCTGGAACGCCGACGTCGCGACCTACGAGTACGACCCGGACAAGGCGCGCTCGCTGCTCGCCGAGGCCGGGAAGTCGGCGCTCACGATCGACTTCAACTACCCGACCAACGTGTCGCGGCCCTACATGCCGACGCCGGAGCAGGTGTTCACGGCGATCGAGGCGGACCTCGAGGCCGTCGGCATCACGGTCAACGCGGTGCCGGACCCGTGGAACCCGGAGTACCTCGACCGGATCCAGGGCGGCGCCGACCACGGGCTGCACCTGCTCGGGTGGACCGGCGACTACAACGACACCTACAACTTCATCGGCGTCTTCTTCGGCGGCACGTCGAACGAGTGGGGCTTCGACAACCCCGAGCTGTTCACGGCGATCAACGACGCGCGGTACGTCGCGGACCTCGACGCCCAGACCGAGGCGTACGAGGCGGCCAACGCGGCCATCCTCGACTTCCTGCCGGGTGTCCCGCTGGCCCACCCGGTGCCGTCGCTCGCGTTCAAGGCCGACGTCCAGGGCTACCCGGCGTCGCCGGTCCAGGACGAGGTCTACAACGTGATCACCCTGGGCGACTGAGGAGCTGCTCGACCCGATGACCCGACTGATCCTGCGGCGCCTCGCGCTGCTCGTCCCGACCCTGCTCGGGCTGTCGGTGCTGCTGTTCCTGTGGGTGCGTGCTCTCCCGGGAGGGCCGGCGACGGCCCTCCTGGGGGAGCGCGCGACCCCGGACGCCGTGGCACGCATCAACCAGCTCTACGGGTTCGACCGACCGCTGCCCCAGCAGTACGTGACCTGGCTGGGTCAGCTCCTGCAGGGCAACTTCGGCGTGTCGACCCGCACGGGGCGGCCCGTCCTCGACGAGTTCGTGGCCCGGTTCCCCGCGACGATCGAGCTGTCGCTCGTCGCGCTGCTCGTCGCCGTCGGCGTGGGCGTCCCGCTGGGCTACGTGGCGGCCCGACGCCAGGGTCGGCTCGTCGACCACGCCGCGGTCGTGAGCTCGCTGCTCGGCGTGACGATCCCCGTCTTCTTCCTGGCGTTCCTGCTGAAGTGGCTGTTCGCCGTACAGCTCGGCTGGTTCCCGTCCGCCGGGCGGCAGGACCCCGCCATGGTGGCGACGCACCCGACCGGGTTCTACGTGCTCGACGGGGTCGCGACCCGCGAGTGGGACGCGAGCTGGGACGCCCTGATGCACCTCGTGCTGCCGGCCCTCGCGCTGGGCACCATCCCGCTGGCGATCATCGCCCGGATCACCCGCGCGTCGGTGATCGACGTGCAGCACGCCGACTACGTCCGCACCGCCCGCGCCAAGGGGCTCGCGCCCTCCCACGTGCGCGGGCGCGTGATCCTGCACAACGCGATGCTGCCCGTCTCGACCACCATCGGCCTGCAGATCGGCCTGCTGCTGTCCGGCGCGGTGCTGACCGAGACCGTGTTCGCGTTCCCCGGCGTCGGCAAGTTCCTCGCCGACGCGGTGTTCAACCTCGACTACGCGGTGCTGCAGGGCTTCATCCTGCTCATCGCCGTGGTCTACGCCCTGGTGAACCTGGCGGTCGACGTGTCGTACGGCCTGATCGACCCGAGGATGAGGACCCGATGAGCGCACCCGAGGTCTACGAGGTCCCGCAGGCGCCGGTCGACGCCGGCGAGCTCGCGGAGGACCGCCGCGCGGGGGAGGCGCTGTGGCGCGTCGCGGCGCGTCGTCTGCTGCGCAACCCCGCGGCGATCCTCGGCGTCGTGATCGTCGTGGCGTTCCTGCTGGTGGCCCTGCTCGCCCCGGTGCTGGCGCCGTACGCGCCCGGTGCGCTGCCCGGCCGTGCCGACGTCCGCCCGACGTACATCCCCGGGCCGTCGGCCGCCCACCCGCTCGGCCTGGACCGGTACGGGGCCGACGTGCTGTCCCAGCTGATCTGGGGGGCGCGCGCCTCGCTGCTCATCGGTGTCCTGTCGACGCTGCTCGGGCTCGCGGGCGGCATGGTGCTCGGGGTGCTCGCAGGCGCGTTCGGCGGGTGGGTCGACTCGGCCGTCATGCGGCTGGTCGACCTCATGCTGGCCGTCCCCAGCCTGCTGCTCGCCGTGTCGATCGCCGCGGTGGCCGGGCAGACGCCCTCGTCGGTCGTCATCGCGATCGGCGTCGTCCAGGTGCCCGTGTTCGCGCGGCTGCTGCGGGGGTCGATGCTGGCCCAGAAGGGCCAGGACTACGTGCTGGCCGCCCGGTCCCTGGGCCTGTCACGGCGCACGGTCACCATGAGCCACGTCCTGCCCAACAGCGTGTCCCCGGTGATCGTGCAGGCCACGCTCCTGCTCGCGACGGCCGTCATCGAGGCGGCGGCGCTGTCGTTCCTCGGCCTGGGCGGCGGGTCGCCGACGACCGCCGAGTGGGGGCGCATGCTCGTGGCCGCGCAGAACGAGCTCGAGGTGGCACCACGGCTCGCGCTGTGGCCCGGCATCTGCATCTCCGTGACGGCCCTGGGCTTCACGTTGTTCGGCGAGGCGCTGCGTGAGGCCCTCGACCCGCGATCGAGGAGGCGATGAGCGTGACCGGCACACCGGAGCAGGAGGACGACCGGGGCGAGCCGCTGCTGCGCATCCGGGACCTCGAGGTCACGTTCCGCACGGAGTCCGGCACGGCCACCGCGGTGCGCGGCGTGTCGTTCGACGTCCACGCCGGCCAGACCGTGGCGGTCGTGGGGGAGTCCGGCTCGGGCAAGTCCACGACGGCCGCCGCCGTGATCGGGCTGCTCGCCGGCAACGGCTCCGTCACGGCGGGCTCGATCCTCTTCGAGGGCGAGGACCTCGTGGCGCTCGGGCCCGACGCGATGCACCGCGTCCGCGGCTCGCGCATCGGGATGGTGCCGCAGGACCCGATGTCGAACCTCAACCCGGTCCGCCGGGTCGGGTCCCAGGTGGACGAGACGCTCGAGGACAACGGCGTGCTGCGCGGCCGGGGCGTGCGCGCGCGCACGATCGAGCTCCTGGCCGAGGCCGGCCTGCCCGACGCGGAGCGGCGTGCGCAGCAGTACCCGCACGAGTTCTCGGGGGGCATGCGGCAGCGGGCGCTGATCGCCGTCGGCCTGGCCGCCCGGCCGCGTCTGCTCATCGCCGACGAGCCCACGTCGGCGCTCGACGTGACGGTGCAGCGCACGATCCTCGACGGGCTGACGGAGCTCACCGACCGGCTGGGCGTCGCGGTGCTGCTCATCACGCACGACCTGGGGCTGGCGGCGGAGCGCGCCGACCGGGTGGTCGTGATGTACCGCGGCGAGGTGGTCGAGGAGGGGGACGCGCACGCGATCCTCACGGCCCCGCAGCACGAGTACACGCGGCGGCTGCTCGCCGCGGCACCCTCCCTGACGTCGCGGCGCATCGAGCTCGCCCGTCACGGTGCCGACGTCCCCGTGCCCGTCGGTGCGGAGCCCGCCGCCGCGCGGACCGGCGAGCAGGAGGACGTCCGGCCCGCCGCGACCGGTCGCACCGCCGGACCGGGAGCGTCGGCCCCGCACGGCGCCGAGGCTGCAGCGCCGCTCGTCGAGGTCGACCGCGTCAGCAAGGTGTTCCGGATCCGCGGCCGCGGGCTGCTCGGCCGGGGCGCGGACTTCACCGCGGTCGACGACGTGAGCCTGGTCATCCCCCGGGGGCGCACCGTGGCCGTGGTGGGGGAGTCCGGGTCCGGCAAGTCGACCGTCGCGCGGATGATGCTGGGGCTGCTGGCCCCGACGTCCGGCGCGATCCGGTTCGACGGTGTCGACGTGGCGCACCGCGACCGCTCCGCCGAGGTCGCGTTCCGGCGACGGGTGCAGCCGATCTTCCAGGACCCGTACGCGTCCCTCGACCCGCTGTTCACGGTGTTCCGGACGATCGAGGAGCCGCTGCGGGCGCACCGCACCGGCGACCGCGCGCAGCGCCATGCGCGCGTCCGCGAGCTCATGGACCAGGTGGCGCTGCCCACCTCCCTGCTGTCGCGGTACCCGGCGGAGCTGTCGGGCGGGCAGCGCCAGCGGGTCGCGATCGCCCGCGCCCTGGCGCTCGAGCCCGAGCTCGTGGTGTGCGACGAGGCGGTCTCGGCGCTCGACGTCATCGTGCAGTCGCAGATCCTGCACCTGCTGGCCGGCCTGCAGGAGCGGCTCGGCCTGTCGTACCTGTTCATCAGCCACGACCTCGCCGTGGTGCGCCAGATCGCGGACGAGGTCTGCGTGATGCAGGAGGGACGGGTCGTGGAGAGCGGCACGGTGGACGACGTGTTCGACGCGCCGCGCACGGAGTACACCCGCACGCTGCTCGACGCGATCCCGGGGCGGGACCTCGACCTGGGGCGCAGCGCCTGACGCCCTACGCCCTGGTCGCGGGCTCCCACCGGGACCGAAGCCGCAGGGCGTCGCACGCGGGTCTCGCTAGTCTGGGAGGTGTGGCGCCGCGTCGGAGCGCGCCCGGCCCCCTGCCGTCCCGGCGGGACGGCCCCTGCGAACGAGGAGCTCCAGCGTGCGAGTCGGTCTGCTCACGGGTGGCGGCGACGTCCCCGGCCTGAATGCCGCGATCCGTGCGGTCGTCAAGCGGGGGGAGGGCGAGCACGGCCACTCCATCATCGGTTTCCGCAACGGGTGGAAGGGCGTCGTCGACGGGGACGTCATGCCGCTGACGCGCCAGCACATCCGCAACGTGCTGCCCACGGGCGGCACGCTGCTCGGCACGGCGCGGTACCACCCGCACGCCTCGGACGGCGGGCTCGACGCCGCACTGGCGACGCTCGAGGCGGAGCGCATCGAGGCGCTCATCTGCATCGGCGGCGACGGGACGCTGAACGCCGCGAGCAAGGTCGCCGAGGCGGGCGTGAAGGTCGTCGGCATCCCCAAGACGATCGACAACGACGTCTGGGGCACCGACGCCTCGATCGGGTTCGACACCGCGGTGAGCATCGCCACCGAGGCCATCGACCGGATCCACACGACGGCCGAGTCGCACAACCGCGTGATGATCGTCGAGGTCATGGGGCGCCACGCCGGCTGGATCGCCGTGACGTCGGGCATCGCCGGTGGTGCGGAGCTCGTGCTGGCCCCGGAGGAGCCGTTCGACATCGGTCGGATCGAGCGCTTCCTCAAGCACCGCCACCGCGCGCACGCGAGCTTCTCGATCGTCGTCGTGGCCGAGGGGGCCGTGCCCGCCGAGAACACGCCGATGCACTACGAGACGCAGATGGGCAAGTACGGCGAGATCGTCGCGGGTGCCATCGGTGAGCGGCTGAAGACCGAGATCGAGCAGCGCACCGGCTTCGACACGCGCGTCACGGTGCTCGGCCACACGCAGCGCGGCGGCATCCCCACGGCGGCGGACCGGATCCTGGCGTCCCGGTTCGGCGTCGCGGCGATCGACGCCGTGACGGCCGGTACCACCAACGTCATGACGGCCATCCGTGGTGAGGAGGTCGTGCTGGTGCCGCTCGAGGAGGTCGCCGGCAAGGTGAAGTTCGTCCCGCAGAACCTGCTGACGGTGGCGCGGGCCCTCGCCTGATCCGCATCCTTTGCCTGCACCGCCGCACACCCGATAGGGTGGACGGCGGTGCCGCGCGTGTTCATCGATCCCCGTGCGTACCGACTCGTCACCCCGCCCGGTTGCACTCCGCACGCGGGTGCGGCGGGTCGGCGTGACGGGCGACCGGCGCGAGGACCACGTCACCATTCCTGTCCGCACTACTTCCTGTCCGCATCGGAGCCCACCACTACATGAGCATCTCCACCCCCGCGAAGCCGGCCAGCCCGCAGGTCGCGGTGAACGACATCGGTACGGCCGAGGACTTCCTCGCTGCGATCGACGCCACCATCAAGTACTTCAACGATGGCGACATCGTCGAGGGCACCATCGTCAAGGTCGACCGCGACGAGGTCCTGCTCGACATCGGTTACAAGACCGAGGGCGTCATCCCCTCCCGTGAGCTGTCCATCAAGCACGACGTGGACCCCGGCGAGGTCGTCAAGGTCGGCGACGAGGTCGAGGCCCTGGTCCTCCAGAAGGAGGACAAGGAGGGTCGTCTGATCCTGTCCAAGAAGCGCGCGCAGTACGAGCGGGCGTGGGGCACGATCGAGAAGATCAAGGAGGAGGACGGCGTCGTCACCGGCACCGTCATCGAGGTCGTCAAGGGCGGCCTCATCCTCGACATCGGCCTGCGCGGCTTCCTGCCGGCCTCCCTCGTCGAGATGCGTCGCGTGCGCGACCTCCAGCCGTACGTCGGCAAGGAGATCGAGGCGAAGATCATCGAGCTCGACAAGAACCGCAACAACGTCGTGCTGTCGCGGCGTGCGTGGCTCGAGCAGACGCAGTCCGAGGTCCGCTCCACCTTCCTGCAGACCCTGCAGAAGGGCCAGGTGCGCCCCGGTGTCGTCTCGTCGATCGTCAACTTCGGTGCCTTCGTGGACCTGGGCGGCGTGGACGGGCTCGTGCACGTCTCCGAGCTGTCCTGGAAGCACATCGACCACCCGTCCGAGGTCGTCGAGGTCGGCCAGGAGGTCACGGTCGAGGTGCTCGAGGTCGACTTCGACCGCGAGCGGGTCTCCCTGTCGCTGAAGGCGACGCAGGAGGACCCGTGGCAGGCGTTCGCCCGGACGCACGCCATCGGCCAGGTCGTGCCCGGCAAGGTCACCAAGCTCGTCCCGTTCGGTGCGTTCGTGCGCGTCGAGGACGGCATCGAGGGCCTCGTGCACATCTCGGAGCTGGCCGTGCGCCACGTCGAGATCCCGGAGCAGGTCGTGCAGGTCGGCGACGACGTCTTCGTCAAGGTCATCGACATCGACCTCGAGCGTCGCCGCATCTCGCTGTCGCTCAAGCAGGCGAACGAGGGCTTCGACCCCGAGTCCGACGACTTCGACCCCGCGCTGTACGGCATGGCGGCGGAGTACGACGAGCAGGGCAACTACAAGTACCCCGAGGGCTTCGACCCGACGACGAACGAGTGGCTCGAGGGCTTCGAGACCCAGCGCGAGGCGTGGGAGGCCCAGTACGCGGCCGCTCACGAGCGCTGGGAGGCGCACCGCAAGCAGGTCGCCGCGGCGGCCCAGGCGGACGCCGAGGCCTCGACGTCCGAGTCCACGGGCAGCGGCCCGGCGCCGTCGACCTACTCGTCCGCCCCGGCGGAGGAGGTCGCGGGCACGCTCGCGTCGGACGAGGCGCTCGCCGCTCTGCGCGAGAAGCTCACCGGCAACTGAGTCCGCGCGGGTCCGCCCGCGACGGTCTGCACGGCGGACGGCCGGTCATCCCCTCGGGGTGGCCGGCCGTCGGCGTACCCGGGGGGTGACCCGACGTCGGGCGGGGCGGTCGCGCCGCACGCGCCCGGCGGCCAGGATGGGGCGATGCAGAGGATCGGACTGACCGGAGGGATCGCGGCGGGCAAGTCCGTCGCGGCGCGCAGGTTCGCCGAGCGCGGAGCCGTCGTGATCGACGCGGACGTCCTGGCGCGGCAGGCCGTGGCCCCGGGCAGCACGGGCCTCGACGAGGTGGTCGAGGAGTTCGGGCCGGGGATCCTCGACGCGGCGGGTGACCTCGACCGCGCGGCGCTGGGGCGGATCGTGTTCGCCGACGCCGGGGCCCGTGCACGGCTGGACGCGCTCGTGCACCCCGTCGTCCGCCGGCTCGCGGCCGAGCAGGAGGCGGCCGCCGCCGCGCTCGACCCGGGGGCCGTGGTGGTGCACGACATCCCGCTGCTGGTCGAGACGGGTCAGGCGGAGGACTTCCACGTGGTCGTGGTCGTGCACGCCCCGGCGGTGCTGCGCGTCGAGCGGCTCGTGCGGCTGCGGGGGATGGACCGGGCGGACGCGCAGGCGCGCGTGGCGGCGCAGGCACGCGACGAGGCCCGGCTGGCCGTGGCGGACGTCGTGCTCGACGGCACCGGCAGCGACGCGGACCTCGAGCGTCAGGTCGACGCGCTGTGGGAGCGGCTGGCCGTGGAGCGGGCCGACGAGCGGGCTGCCGACACCCTCTGACGTGCGCTGCAGGACGAAGGTCCCCCGTCCCGCGCAGCGCCCATCATCCCTTCGGGTGAATTGAACGACCGTCCACGCGAGCAGTACGGTTCCGACGCCGATCACTCGGACGGACGCGCGTCGTGCGCGTCCCGGGGCCGCGTCGGGCGGCCCCCGGGCAACGTAGCCGGAGGAACGATGGCCCTGCAGTCGGTCGGTAGCGGGTGGGAGGCACGCCCGCTGCAGTCCAAGGCCTCGATGTCGGTGGCCACGGGGGCGCTGTCGGCCACCCAGGTGCTGGACATGGTCTCCCAGGCGGTCGCCGAGGTCGAGGACGAGAGCGGCTGGCTGCGGGTCGGTGAGCGCAGCGCGAACAAGGTGTCGGTGTCGATCCGGGACATGACCCGCGAGAGCAGCGAGCCGGTGCTGTTCTTCGACGTCGAGGTGGACCGTGCCGTCGGTCGGGTGACCGTGCGCACGCTCATCACCAGCTACGTCGTGAAGTCGTCCGGCATGAGCGCGCTGGTGCCCATGGCCAAGCGCCGGGTGGTCGGTTTCAACGCCTACCGGGCGTTCATGGACCGGTACGCGAGGATGCTGTCGAAGGCCGATCCCGCGGCGAACGTGTCGTTCAGCGGGGACTGACGCGCCGGCGGTGGCCCCCACCGGGGCCGCCGGGTCGTTGTCGGTGGTGCGACGTACGGTGTCCTCATGCGTCCCGTGACCGACCTGCAGCGGACCGTCGCGCCGTTCGAGGTGGTGTCCGAGTACACCCCGAGCGGTGACCAGCCGACCGCCATCGCCGAGCTCGCCGCCCGCGTGCGGGCCGGGGAGAAGGACGTGGTGCTGCTCGGTGCCACCGGCACGGGCAAGTCCGCGACGACGGCGTGGCTCATCGAGCAGCTGCAGCGGCCGACGCTCGTGATGGCCCCGAACAAGACGCTCGCGGCCCAGCTGGCGACCGAGTTCCGCGAGCTGATGCCCAACAACGCCGTCGAGTACTTCGTGTCGTACTACGACTACTACCAGCCCGAGGCGTACATCGCGCAGACGGACACGTACATCGAGAAGGACTCCTCGATCAACGAGGAGGTCGAGCGCCTGCGGCACTCGGCCACCAGCTCCCTGCTGACCCGGCGCGACGTGGTCGTCGTGTCGACCGTGTCGTGCATCTACGGCCTGGGCACGCCGCAGGAGTACGTCGACCGCATGGTGACCCTCGCGGTGGGGGACCGCATCGACCGCGACCAGCTGCTGCGCCGCTTCGTGACGATGCAGTACACGCGCAACGACATGGCGTTCACCCGTGGCACGTTCCGGGTGCGCGGGGACACGGTCGAGATCATCCCGGTGTACGAGGAGCTCGCGGTCCGGATCGAGTTCTTCGGTGACGAGATCGAGGCGATCGCGACGCTGCACCCGCTGACGGGCGACGTCGTGCGCGCGGAGCAGCAGATGCACGTGTTCCCGGCGACGCACTACGTGGCGGGGCCCGAGCGCATGGAACGCGCCATCGCCGGCATCGAGGCCGAGCTCGAGGAGCGGCTGGCCGAGCTCGAGCGGCAGAACAAGCTGCTCGAGGCCCAGCGCCTGCAGATGCGCACCACCTACGACATCGAGATGATGCGGCAGATCGGCTCGTGCTCGGGCATCGAGAACTACTCCCGCCACATCGACGGCCGGCCGGCCGGCTCCGCGCCGAACACGCTGATCGACTACTTCCCCGAGGACTTCCTGCTCGTCATCGACGAGTCGCACGTCACGGTGCCGCAGATCGGCGCCATGTTCGAGGGCGACATGTCCCGCAAGCGCGCCCTGGTGGACCACGGGTTCCGCCTGCCGAGCGCGGTCGACAACCGGCCGCTGCGCTGGGAGGAGTTCGTGGATCGCATCGGGCAGACGGTCTACCTGTCGGCCACGCCCGGGGACTACGAGCTGTCCATGGCGGACGGCGTGGTCGAGCAGATCATCCGGCCCACCGGCCTGGTGGACCCGCAGGTCCTGGTCAAGCCGACCAAGGGGCAGATCGACGACCTCCTCGGCGAGATCAACGACCGCGTCGAGCGCGACGAGCGCGTCCTGGTCACGACGCTGACCAAGAAGATGTCCGAGGACCTCACCGACTACCTGCTGGAGAAGGGCGTCCGGGTGCGGTACCTGCACTCGGAGGTCGACACGCTGCGGCGCGTCGAGCTGCTGCGCGAGCTGCGGCTGGGGGAGTACGACGTGCTCGTCGGCATCAACCTGCTGCGCGAAGGGCTCGACCTGCCGGAGGTGTCGCTCGTCGCGATCCTCGACGCCGACAAGCAGGGGTTCCTGCGCTCCGGGAAGTCCCTCATCCAGACCATCGGGCGCGCGGCGCGCAACGTCTCCGGCCAGGTGCACATGTACGCCGACACCGTCACCCCGGCCATGCGCCAGGCGCTCGAGGAGACCGAGCGGCGCCGCGAGAAGCAGATCGCGTACAACCTGGAGCACGGGATCGACCCGCAGCCGCTGCGCAAGCGGATCGGCGACATCACGGACATGCTGGCGCGCGAGGACGCGGACACGGCCGAGCTGCTCGGCGGTGCCGGGCGTCAGGCCAGCCGCGGCAAGGCGCCCGTGCCCGGGCTCGGCTCGCGGCCGGCTGCCGACGACCGCACGCGTTTGACCGGTGCCGCAGCGCACGACCTGGCCGACCTCATCCAGCAGCTCACCGAGCAGATGCACGCCGCGGCCGGCGAGCTGCAGTTCGAGCTCGCCGCGCGGCTGCGCGACGAGATCTCCGGGCTCAAGAAGGAGCTGCGGCAGATGCAGGCCGCCACGGCCTGAGCGGGCACCGCGACCGCGGTGGACCGGCTGGCACGTCCTGAGGAGGAGCACCGATGGACCGCAGGTTGCAGATCGTGTTCGACGCCCACGACCCCCTCGCGCTGGGGACCTTCTGGCAGGAGGCCCTGGGGTACGTCCGCGAGGCGCCACCCGAGGGTTTCGCGTCCTGGGAGGAGACGCTGCGCGCGTGGGGACTGCCGGAGGACCGCTGGAACGACGCGAACGCGATCGTCGACCCCGAGGGCTCCGGACCGCGGATCTTCCTGCAGAAGGTGCCGGAGGGGAAGACCGCGAAGAACCGCGTGCACCTCGACGTCGGGCTGCCCGGCGCGCCCGCCCGGCCCGGTGAGCGCCGCGTCGACGGGATCCGCGCCCGTGCGGGCGAGCTCGAGGCCCTCGGGGCCTCGCGGGTCCGCGAGCACGACGACGAGGTCCAGGGGTTCTGGATCGTCATGCAGGACCCCGAGGGCAACGAGTTCTGCCTGGTCTGAGTGCGCCCGCGACGCGCCGGCGACGCCGTCCACGGCACGGTCGGCAGCGGCGCGTCACGCTGACGTCACCTATAGTTCTCGGCGGAGGGGAGTACTCCCCACGACGTCATCGTCATCACGGTCGCCAGAGCTGCCGGCCCGGTGCGTCGGCCGCGCGCACGACCCGCACCGGGTGGAGACAGCGCAGGCGGAAGAGACCTCCGGTCATCAGTCGTACTCTCCGGAGGTTCTTCCGTGGTCGTTGAATTCTGGGTGTGGGCCGTCACCGTCGGCGTCATCCTCGCCATGCTCGCCGTCGACTACGTCGGGCACGTGCGCTCGCCGCACGAGCCCACCCTGCGCGAGTCCGCGTGGTGGTCGGCGGGGTACGTCGGCATCGCGCTCGTCTTCGGCGTCGTCGTCTGGGCGGTCTGGGGCTCCACCTACGGGGCGGAGTACTTCGCGGGGTACGTGACCGAGAAGAGCCTGTCGGTCGACAACCTGTTCGTCTTCGTCCTCATCATGGCGAGCTTCCGGGTGCCGCGGCTGTACCAGCAGAAGGTGCTGCTCATCGGCATCACCATCGCCCTCGTGCTGCGGACGATCTTCATCCTCGTCGGTGCGGCGATGATCGAGAACCTGTCGTGGATCTTCTACGTCTTCGGCGGCTTCCTGCTGTACACCGCCTGGACGCAGATCAAGGCGGGCTCCGCGGACGACGAGGAGTACCACGAGAACCCCGTCCTGCGCTGGACGCGGCGCGCGTTCCCGACCACGGACGACTACGTCGGCGACAAGATGGTCGTGCGCCGCGACGGCCGCCGCTTCATCACCCCGATGCTCATCGTGATGATCGCGATCGGCACGGCGGACATCATCTTCGCGGTCGACTCGATCCCCGCCATCTTCGGGCTCACGCAGGAGACGTACCTGGTCTTCGCGGCCAACGCGTTCTCGCTGCTCGGCCTGCGCCAGCTCTTCTTCCTCATCGACGGGCTGCTCGACAAGCTCGTGTACCTGTCGTACGGCCTCGGCGCGATCCTGGGCTTCATCGGCGCGAAGCTGCTCATCCACGCGATGCACACCAACGAGGTGCCGTTCATCAACGGCGGTGAGCACATCACCGCGATCCCGGAGATCAACACCTGGGTGTCGCTCGGCTTCATCATCGTGACGCTGACGCTCACGACGATCCTCTCGCTGCGCCGTACCCGCCGGGACGAGGCCGCGCGCGCCGTCGAGACCGCCCGCGCCGAGACCCACGGGCTGGCCGCCGAGAGCACCGACGGCGAGGACGTCGTCGACGGGAGGCCGTGACGCACGAGCTGCCTGCCGCCTTCGAGGCGGCCTCGCTGGTCGCCGTCGTGGCGATCCTGCTGCTCGACCTCGCGCTCGTGCGCCGGCGGCCGCACGTGCCGTCGGTGCGCGAGAGCGTCGTGTGGGTGCTGGTCTACGTCGGCCTGGCGCTCGTGTTCGCCGGGCTGGTGGCGCTCGTGGGCGGGCCCGCCCCGGCGGAGGAGTTCGTCGCGGGCTGGTTGACCGAGTACAGCCTGTCGGTCGACAACCTGTTCGTCTTCCTGCTGATCATGTCCAGCTTCGCGGTGCCCCGCGAGCAGCAGCAGCGCGTGCTCATGGTGGGGATCATCGTGGCGCTCGTGCTGCGCGGCGCCTTCATCCTGGCGGGCGCCGCGCTCATCGAGCGCTACACCTGGGTGTTCTACCTCTTCGGGGCGTTCCTGGTGTGGACGGCCGTGCGGCTGCTGCGGGAGGGCGTGGGCTCCGGTGACGAGCCGTACGAGGAGAACCGGCTCGTGCGCGGCCTGCGACGCGTGCTGCCGATGTCGCCGACGTACGACGGCGGGCGGGTGCGCACCGTCCACGAGGGGCGCCGCGTGTTCACGCCGCTCGTCGTCGTGTTCGTGGCGATCGGGACCACGGACGTGCTGTTCGCGTTCGACTCGATCCCCGCGATCTTCGGGCTGACGCACGACCCGTTCATCGTCTTCACGACCAACGTGTTCGCGCTCATGGGGCTGCGCCAGCTGTACTTCCTGCTCGGCGGGCTGCTCGACCGGCTGGTGTACCTGCCGTACGGGCTCGCGGCGATCCTCGCGTTCATCGGCGTCAAGCTCGTGCTCGAGGCGCTCGCGACGAACTCGCTCGGGTTCGTCAACGGCGGCGAGCCGGTCCCGTGGGCGCCCGAGGTGCCCACGTGGGTGTCGCTCACCGTCATCGCGGGTGCGCTGGCCGTCGCCACGGTGGCCAGCCTCGTGCGCGCGCGGCGCGACCTGGCGGCGGCGCGGCGGCTCCCGCCCCCCGAGCCCGAGCAGCGGCCGGACGGGCCGGCCGCGTCCTGACGTCCGGAGCCTGCCGACGCCCCGGGCGCGTGCCCGGCAGGTCGTGGCTCAGCAGGCCGTGGCCGAGCAGGTCGTGGCTCAGGCGGTCGCGCCTCAGGAGGTCGCGGACCAGGGACCCAGGACCAGGTCCCACCCGCGCACGTCGGTCGCGGCGACGAGCCCCTCGCGCGCGAAGGGGTCCTGCGCGAGCAGGCCGCGCACGGCCGCCTCGTCGTCGGCGCGGAGCACCAGGAGCGCACCGGGGTCGCCGTCGGTGAACGGGCCGGACCCGAGCAGCACGCCGTCCTCGGCCTGCTGCGCCAGCCACGCCCGGTGCTCGGGGCGGACGGCGTCGCGGACCTCGGTCCGCTCGTCGTAGGTGTAGCGGACGGCGAAGATGCTCATGCCCGCATCCTGCCGGAGCGGGCAGCGCGCCCGCCACGGGCCGACGTCCGTCGCGACGGCGCCGCGGTGGCACAGTGGCGTCATGACGACCACCACTTCTCGCCCGGTCCGGGACGGCCGATGAGCCGGCGGCTGCGCACCCTGCTGTCCGACGACCTGCTCGCCCGGGTCCACGCGCGTGCCGACGCGCACGACCGCGACAACACCTTCCCCCACGACGACCTCGCCGACCTCGTGGCGGCCGGGTACCTGCGGGCGTTCGTGCCCGAGCGCCTGGGTGGTGCCGGGCTCACCCTGGAGGAGGTGGCGCGCGAGCAGGTGCGGCTCGCGGCGGCCGCCCCGGCCACCGCGCTGGCCGTCAACATGCACCTCGTCGTCACGGGACTGGCCGCGCTCCTGGTGGCCCGCGGCGACGACTCCGTGGAGTTCGTGCTGCAGGACGCGGCCGCGGGGGAGGTCTTCGCGTTCGGCAACTCCGAGGCGGGCAACGACCTGGTGATGTTCGGGTCCCGCACCCGGGCCGTGCCGCAGCCCGACGGCGGCTACCGGTACCACGGCACGAAGATCTTCACGTCGCTGTCGCCGGTCTGGACCCGGCTCGCGACGTTCGGCCTGGACGACTCCGACCCGGCGGACCCGCGCCTCGTGCACGCGGTCGTCTCCCGCGCGGACGGCGGCGTCCAGGCGCGCGACGACTGGGACACGCTCGGCATGCGCGCGACCCAGTCGGCCACGACCGTGCTGGACGGTGCCTACGCGCCCGCGGACCGCGTCTACCGGCGGCTGCCGCCCGGACCGTCGGCGGACCCGTTCGTGTTCGCGTTGTTCGCCGTCTTCGAGACGCTGCTGGCGGCGGTGTACACGGGCATCGGGCGCCGGGCGCTCGAGCTCGGTATCGGGCACGCCCGGCGGCGGACGTCGCTCAAGCACGGGGGCCGGTCGTACGCGCAGGACCCCGACATCCGCTGGCGCATCGCGGACGCGGCGCTCGCCCAGGACGGGGCCGAGCTGCAGGTGTTCGCCCTGGCGCGGGACGTCGACGAGCAGGCGGACCACGGCGCGCGGTGGTTCGCGCAGCTCGTGGGGCTCAAGGTGCGGGCCACCGAGACGGCACGCGTCGTCGTGGACCTGGCGCTGCGCGTGTCCGGCGGCGGGGCGTACTTCACGGGCAGCGAGCTCGCCCGCCTGTACCGCGACGTGCTGGCCGGGATCTACCACCCGTCGGACGACGAGTCGGCGCACGCGACGGTCGCGACCTCGGTGCTGGGCCCGCCGGAGGACTGAGGGTCACCAGCCGCGGGCGGCCCACGCGGCGAGGTGAGGGCGCTCGGTGCCCAGGGTCGTGGCGTCGCCGTGACCCGGGTGCACGCAGGTGTCGTCCCGGTACCGGTCGAAGACGCGCGACGTGACGTCACCGAGCAGCTGCGCGAACCGCGCGGCGTCGCCCTGGGTGCTGCCCACGCCACCGGGGAACAGCGAGTCCCCGGTGAACAGGTGCGTGCGCCCGGCCACGGACCCGGGGGCCCGCGCGGGCAGGTCCTCGGTCAGTGCCAGGGCCACCGAGCCCGGGGTGTGGCCGCGCAGCGCCATGACGTCGAGGGTCAGGTGCCCGACCCGGACGTGGTCGCCGTGGCGCAGGCGCACCGTGACCGGGCAGCCGGTCGCCTCCTCGATCGCGTCCGCGTCGGCCGCGCCCGCGGCGACCCGGGCGCCCGTCACGGCGACGACGGAGGCCAGCGCACCCAGGTGGTCGCCGTGCCGGTGGGTGACCACCACGATGTCGAGCCGCGCCGAGCCCGAGCCCTCGCGGACGAGCGCGAGCAACCGGTCGGGGTCGGCGGGCGCGTCGACCAGCAGCTGGGCGCCCGAGCGCCGGCACGTCACGAGGTAGGCGTCGTTGTCCATCGGCCCGACGGACGCCGTGCGGATCTGCGCGTCGTCCAGCACCCGCACCCCGCTGGGACCACCGGGTTCGACGTGCCCCGTGCACGGACCCACGGGCAGCGCGGTCACGGGGTCACCGCCGCGGCCGTCACGGCCGCGCGCCGGGCGGCCGCCGCGTGGCTGTGCGCCGCGCGGACGAGCGCCAGGTGCGAGAGCGCCTGCGGCACGTTGCCGCGCATGTGCCGGCCGGCGGGGTCGTACTGCTCGGCGAGCAGACCCACGTCGTTCGCCAGCGGCACCACCGCGTCGAGCACCCGGCGTGCGCCGTCCACGTCGTCCCCCCGGGCCAGGGCGTCGGCGAGCCAGAACGAGCACGCGAGGAACGCGGCCTCGTCACCGCGCAGCCCGTCGTCGGTGCGGTCCGTGCGGTAACGGCGCAGCAGCCCCGGCGCGACCTCGAGCTCCTCCCGGACCGCGGCCAGCGTCCCGCGGGCGTGCGGACCGTCCGCGGGCACGAACCCGACCAGCACGACCTGCAGCAGCGACGCGTCGGTGTGCTCGGCGCCGTAGTGCTGCACGAAGCTGGCGCGCGCGTCGGACCACCCGTGGGCGAGGACGTCCGCGCGGACCTCGTCGCGGGTGCGACGCCAGCGCTCCACGGGGCCGGGCAGGCCGTGCTGCTCGACGGCGTGCACCGCGCGGTCGAGCGCGGCCCACGTCATCACCTTCGAGTGCGTGAAGTGACGCGGCTCACCCCGCACCTCCCAGATGCCGCGGTCCGGCTCCCGCCAGTGCCGCGCCAGGTCGTCCACGAGCCGGCGCTGCAGCGACCACGTGTCGGAGGTCTCCGCGAGCCCCGCGTCGCGGGCCATCGCCAGCGCCGACATGACCACGCCCAGCACGTCGTGCTGCACCTGCCGCACGGCGCCGTTGCCCCGGCGCACCGGGCGCGAGCCGGCGTACCCCGGCAGGTGGTCGAGCTGCGTCTCGGGCAGCCGGCGCCCGCCGTCCAGCCGGTACATGATCTGCAGGTCCCGCGGGTCGCCCGCCACGGCCCGGGCCAGCCAGTCCCGCCACTGGGTCGCCTCGTCACGGAAGCCCTGCTCCAGGAGCGCCTCGAGCGTGAACGCGGCGTCGCGCAGCCAGCAGTACCGGTAGTCCCAGTTGCGCTCGCCGCCCGGTGTCTCGGGCAACGACGTCGTCGGCGCCGCGACGACGCCCCCGGTGGTCGCGTCGGTCAGCAGGCGCAGCACCAGCAGCGAGCGGACGACCGCCTCGCGGTACGGGCCGTCGTACCCGCAGCCGCGTGCCCACAGGCCCCAGCGGGCGGCCGTGGTGTCGACCCGGCCACTCACCGGCAGGCGCGGCGGCACGGGCTGCCACGAGTGGACCCAGGTGAGCGACAGCTCGACGCTCTGGCCCGCGCGCAGCCTGAACCGGTCCCGGTGACGGCGGCCGTCGGCGCGGGGCAGGCGGTCCCCCCGCAGCACCAGGGAGTCGGGGCCGGCCACCGCGCGGATCGTGTCGCAGCCGTCGGCGTCGTCCTCGTGGCGCACCCACGGCTGCACGGCGCCGTACCCGAAGCGCACCACCCACTCGTGCTCGACCTCGACCTCCCCGGCCGTGCAGTCCAGGCGCCGGACCAGGTCCGCGCGTCCGTCGCCCGACGGCATGGCGTCGACCGCGACGGCCGTGCCCCGTGCGGTGCGGTAGGTCGTCTCGAGGACGAAGGAGTCGCCCCGGTAGCGCCGGGTCACGGCGGTGGCGTCCCGGACCGTCAGGAGCCAGCGGCCGTGCTCGGGCGTGCCCAGGAGTGCGGCGAAGCACGCGTCGGAGTCGAACCGGGGTAGGCACAGCCAGTCGACCGAGCCGTGCCGGGACACCAGGGCGGCGGAGTGGCCGTCGCCCAGCACGGCGTACTCCTCGACGGGGACCTGGTCGCCCCGCAGGAGGTCCTGCAGCGGGAGGTCACCGGGCAGCGCGTCGCCCGGCAGGAGGTCGTCCGGCGGGCCGCCCTCGGCCGCCGGGGTGTTCGGTGCGTCCATCGCCCTCAGCATGGCCCGCCCGCCCCGACGGCGCTCGCGGGCGGCCCGGGCGTGCGGGTGCGGTACCGCATCGACGCCCTGCTCGCACGTCGAACACGTGTGCGACTGTCGGTGGCCCGACGTAGACTCGTCGGCTGTGACCGATCCTCTGTCCGACCGTCTGCTGGTCCGTGGCGCCCGGGAGCACAACCTCCGCAACGTCGACGTCGACCTGCCCCGTGACGCCCTCATCGCCTTCACCGGGCTGTCCGGCTCCGGCAAGTCGTCCCTCGCCTTCGACACGATCTTCGCGGAGGGGCAGCGGCGCTACGTGGAGTCGCTGTCCGCGTACGCGCGACAGTTCCTCGGGCAGATGGACAAGCCCGACGTGGACTTCATCGAGGGCCTGTCCCCGGCGGTGTCCATCGACCAGAAGTCGACCAACCGCAACCCGCGCTCCACCGTCGGCACCATCACCGAGGTGTACGACTACCTGCGCCTGCTGTTCGCGCGCGCCGGGACCCAGTACTGCCCGGTCTGCGGGGAGCGCGTCACGGCCCAGACGCCGCAGCAGATCGTCGACCGCCTGCTCGAGCTGCCGGAGGGCACGCGGTACCAGGTGCTCGCACCGGTCGTGCGCGGCCGCAAGGGGGAGTACACGGACCTGTTCCGCGAGCTGCAGGGCAAGGGGTTCTCCCGCGCCCGCGTGGACGGCGAGGTCGTGCAGCTGGCGACGCCGCCGACGCTGGAGAAGAAGCTGAAGCACGACATCGAGGTGGTCGTGGACCGCCTGGTGTCGCGCGAGGGCGTGCAGCGCCGCCTCACCGACTCGGTCGAGACGGCCCTCGGGCTCGCCGGCGGCCTGCTCGTGGTCGAGCTCGTCGACGCCGACGCGGACGACCCGCAGCGCGAGCGCCGGTTCTCGGAGCTCCGCGCGTGCCCGAACGACCACGTCCTCACGCTCGAGGAGATCGAGCCGCGCACCTTCTCGTTCAACGCCCCCTACGGCGCCTGCCCGGAGTGCACGGGCATCGGGTCGCGGCTGGAGGTGGACCCCGAGCTCGTCATCCCCGACGACGACCTGTCGCTCGCGCAGGGGGCGGTCGCGCCGTGGGCGCAGACCTCGTCCGAGTACTTCCAGCGCGTGCTCACCGCGCTCGCCGCCGACCTCGGGTTCTCGATGGACACGCCGTGGCGTGCGCTGCCGAAGCGCGCCCGGGACGCGGTGCTGCACGGGCAGAACCACGAGGTGCACGTCCGCTACCGCAACCGGTGGGGCCGCGAGCGGCAGTACTCCACGGGGTTCGAGGGGGTCATCACCTTCCTGCAGCGCCGGCACGCCGAGACCGACTCGGAGTGGAGCAAGGAGAAGTACGAGGCCTTCATGCGGGAGGTCCCGTGCCCCACGTGCCAGGGCGCGCGCCTGAAGCCCGAGGTGCTCGCCGTCAAGGTCGGCGGCCGCTCCATCGCCGAGGTGTGCGAGATGCCGATCGACGAGGCGCGGGCGTTCATCGACGGTCTCGAGCTCGGCCAGCGCGAGCGGGCGATCGCCGCGCAGGTCGTCAAGGAGATCCAGGCCCGCCTGGGGTTCCTGCTCGACGTCGGCCTGGACTACCTCTCGCTCATGCGGCCGGCCGCGACGCTCTCGGGCGGGGAGGCGCAGCGCATCCGGCTCGCGACGCAGATTGGGTCGGGCCTCGTCGGGGTGCTGTACGTGCTCGACGAGCCCTCCATCGGCCTGCACCAGCGCGACAACCGCCGGCTGATCGACACGCTCACCCGGCTGCGGGACCTCGGCAACACCCTCATCGTCGTCGAGCACGACGAGGACACCATCCGAGCTGCCGACTGGATCGTCGACATCGGCCCGGGTGCGGGCGAGCACGGCGGCCACGTCGTGCACTCGGGGGACCTCGACGGTCTGCTCGCGTCCGCGGAGTCCGTCACCGGGGCGTACCTGTCGGGGCGCCGGTCCATCCCGATGCCGGCCGAGCGCCGGCCCGTGGACCGTGCGCGCCAGGTGACGGTCGTGGGGGCGCGCGAGAACAACCTGCGGGGCATCGACGTGTCCTTCCCGCTCGGGGTGCTGACAGCGGTCACCGGGGTGTCCGGCTCGGGCAAGTCGACGCTCGTGAACTCGATCCTCTACACGGTGATGGCCAACGAGCTGAACGGTGCGCGGCAGGTCGCCGGGCGCCACAAGCGCGTCACCGGGCTGGACCAGCTCGACAAGGTCGTGCACGTCGACCAGGGGCCGATCGGCCGCACGCCGCGGTCCAACCCGGCCACGTACACCGGTGTGTGGGACCACGTCCGCAAGCTGTTCGCGGAGACGACCGAGGCGAAGGTCCGCGGGTACACCCCCGGGCGCTTCTCGTTCAACGTCAAGGGCGGGCGCTGCGAGGCGTGCTCGGGCGACGGCACGCTGAAGATCGAGATGAACTTCCTGCCCGACGTGTACGTGCCCTGCGAGGTCTGCCACGGCGCGCGGTACAACCGCGAGACGCTCGAGGTGCACTTCAAGGGCAAGACCGTGGCCGACGTCCTGGCGATGCCCATCGAGGAGGCCGCCGAGTTCTTCGCCGCGGTCCCCGCGATCTCGCGGCATCTGCGCACGCTCGTGGACGTCGGGCTGGGGTACGTGCGGCTCGGGCAGCCCGCGCCGACGCTGTCGGGCGGCGAGGCGCAGCGCGTCAAGCTCGCGGCCGAGCTCCAGCGCCGCTCGACCGGGCGGACGATCTACGTGCTCGACGAGCCGACCACCGGCCTGCACTTCGAGGACATCCGCAAGCTCCTGGGCGTCCTGCAGTCGCTCGTCGACAAGGGCAACACCGTCCTGGTGATCGAGCACAACCTCGACGTCATCAAGAACGCGGACTGGGTCATCGACATGGGGCCCGAGGGCGGGTCCGGGGGCGGCACGGTCGTCGCGGAGGGCACCCCGGAGCACGTCGCGGCGGTCCCGCAGAGCCACACCGGCCGGTTCCTGGCCGAGGTGCTCGAGCCCGAGCGCGTCGAGGTGAGCGCCTGACGCGCTCGGCCCGTGACCGGCGGTGAGGTGGCGGTCGCGGGTCGACGACGACCCGGCGATGCGGGGGTCGGGCCCCGGGGTGCGGCTCGACGGACCGGTCGTCAGCCGGCGCCCACCACCACGGGCGCCGGCTCGTGGCGCACGGTGAAGTTCACCGACCGCGCGATGAAGCAGTGCTCGTGCGCGCGACGGTGCAGGTCGTCCAGCAGCGCGGCGTCGACGGCGCGGCCGTCCGGCAGCGTCGCCGAACGCACCACGACGCGCGGCCGCAGCACGACCTCGGTGAAGTGCCCCTGCCCGGCCGACTCGATGCGCATCGTCCCGGAGGCCGCGTCCTCGTAGCCGATCACGACGACGCCCGCCGCTGCGGCGAGGTGCAGGAACCACAGCATGTGGCACTGGGCCAGCGCCCCGACGAGCAGGTCCTCCGGCGACCACCGGTCCGGGGCGCCGCGGAAGTGCGGGTCGGAGGTGCCCGGCAGCGGGGGCTTCGCCCCCGACGACAACGTGTGGTCACGGCCGTACGACGTGTACGTCGACGTGCCTGCGGCCCCCGCGCCCGTCCACGTGAGGTCGACCGAGTACTGGTGCAGCAGCTGTGCCATGGACCGACCCTAGTGGTGCACGTCACGTCCCCGGGCGCCCGGCGGGCTGTGTGGGTGCGCCGAACTAGGCTCGGTGGCATGGCCGACCCCGCCACCTACCGTCCCGCGCCCGGGGAGATCCCCGACGCGCCCGGCGTGTACCGCTTCCGCGACGAGCACGGCCGGGTCGTCTACGTCGGCAAGGCCAAGAGCCTGCGCAACCGGCTCAACAGCTACTTCCAGGACATCGCCGGGCTGCACCCGCGCACGCAGCAGATGGTGACGACGGCGGCGTCCGTGCAGTGGACCGTCGTCGGGACCGAGGTCGAGGCGCTCGCCCTCGAGTACTCCTGGATCAAGGAGTTCGACCCGCGGTTCAACGTCAAGTACCGCGACGACAAGTCGTACCCCTACCTCGCGGTGACCATGGCCGACGAGGTGCCCAGGGTGCAGGTCATGCGTGGGGCCAAGCGCAAGGGCACCCGGTACTTCGGGCCGTACGCGCACGCGTGGGCGATCCGCGAGACGGTCGACCTGCTGCTGCGCGTGTTCCCCGTGCGCACGTGCTCCGCCGGTGTGTTCAAGCGGGCACGGCAGCAGGGCCGGCCGTGCCTGCTCGGCTACATCGACAAGTGCTCCGCGCCGTGCGTGGGGCGCATCGGCGTCGACGAGCACCACCGGCTCGCCCAGGACTTCTGCGACTTCATGGCGGGGGACACGGCCCGGTTCACCCGGCGGCTGACGCGCGCGATGAAGGAGGCGGCGGCCGAGCTCGACTACGAGCGTGCCGCGCGGCTGCGCGATGACATCGCGACGCTCGAGAAGGCCACCGAGCGCAACGCGGTCGTGCTGTCCGACGGCACCGACGCCGACGTCTTCGCCCTGGCCGGGGACGAGCTCGAGGCCGCCGTCCAGGTCTTCCACGTCCGGGACGGCCGCATCCGCGGGCAGCGCGGCTGGGTGGTCGAGAAGGTCGAGGACGTCGACGACGCGGCACTGGTCGAGCACCTGCTGCAGCAGGTGTACGGCGGCGAGGACCCCGAGGCCGCGTCGGCGTCGGTGCCGCGCGAGGTGCTCGTGCCCGTGCTGCCCACCGACGTCGAGCAGGTGCAGGCGTGGCTGTCCGGCCTGCGGGGCAGCCGCGTGCAGGTCCGCGTGCCGCAGCGCGGTGACAAGCGGGAGCTGGCGGCCACCGTGCTGCGCAACGCCGAGCACGCCCTCGCGCTGCACCGGACCCGGCGCGCCGGCGACCTCACCAGCCGCAGCCTGGCGCTGCGGGAGATCCAGGAGGCGCTCGACCTGCCGACGGCCCCGCTGCGGATCGAGTGCTACGACGTGTCCCACAACCAGGGCACGTACCAGTCCGCGTCGATGGTGGTGTTCGAGGACGGGCTCGCCCGCAAGAGCGAGTACCGCCTCTTCACGGTGCGCGGCCCGGAGGGTCAGGGCGCGCGCGACGACACGGCCGCGATGCACGAGGTCATCACCCGGCGGTTCCGCCGCTACCTGGCGGAGCGGTCCGACGCGCACGACCCCGAGCTCGGGGACGGCGAGGAGGACGACGCGCCGCGCAGCGGACCGGTCGACGAGCGCACCGGGCGGCCCGTGCGGTTCGCGTACCCGCCCAACCTCGTGGTCGTCGACGGCGGCCCGCCGCAGGTCGCCGCGGCCGCCGCCGCGCTGGCCGAGCTGGGCATCGACGACGTCGCGCTGTGCGGGCTGGCCAAGCGGCTCGAGGAGGTGTGGCTGCCGGGGGAGGAGTACCCGGTCATCCTCCGGCGCGCGTCGGAAGGGCTGTACCTGCTGCAGCGCGTCCGCGACGAGGCGCACCGGTTCGCCATCACCGCCCACCGCAAGCGGCGCAGCAAGGGCATGACCGTGTCCGTGCTCGACGACGTGCCGGGCCTGGGGCCCGCGCGCAAGGCCGCGCTGCTGCGGCACTTCGGGTCGGTGAAGCGGCTGCGCGCGGCGTCCGCCGAGGAGATCGCGACAGTCCCCGGCATGGGGTCCCGCACCGCCGAGGCGGTGGTCGCCGCACTCGCCGGGCCGGCGGACGACGCCGCTGCCGGTGCCCCGCCCGGCGGGTCCGGCACCGAGACCGCCGACGAGCCTGGCATCCTGGGCGCATGAGCGAGCCCTCGCCGATCACCGTGCCGGCGGGCATCCCCGCCCTCGAGGCGGCCGCCGAGGCGCCGGTCCTCGAGCAGCCCGAGGTCCTGGTCATCACCGGCATGTCCGGGGCGGGTCGTACCCGCGCGGCCGCGGTGCTGGAGGACCTCGGCTGGTACGTCGTCGACAACCTGCCCGCCCAGATGCTCACGCACCTGGTCGGCATGCTCACGAGCGGGCCCGTGGGCACCGGTGCCCGGCGCCTGGCCGCGGTGATCGACGTGCGCGGGCGCGAGTACTTCGCGGCGCTGACCGGGGTGATCGACCACCTGCAGGGCACGGGGATCGAGCTGCGCGTCCTGTTCCTCGACGCGTCGGACGAGGTGCTCGTCCGCCGGTTCGAGCAGGTGCGCCGGCCGCACCCGCTGCAGGCGGACGGCCGGATCCTCGACGGCATCGCCCGCGAGCGGGCCCTGCTCGCCGAGCTGCGCGAGCGGGCCGACACCGTCATCGACACCTCCGAGCTCAACGTGCACGACCTCGCCCGCGTCGTGCGGGCCGGTGTCGCGAGCCCGGCCGACGAGGTGCTGCACCTGTCCGTGCTGTCGTTCGGGTTCAAGTACGGCATCCCGCTGGACGCGGACCACGTCGTCGACGTGCGGTTCCTGTCCAACCCCTACTGGATCACCGAGCTGCGGCACCTGTCGGGACGCGACGCGCCGGTGCGCGACTACGTGCTGGGCCTGCCGGGCGCCACCGTGTTCGTCGAGCGGTACGTCGACGCGCTCGAGCCGGTGCTCGCGGGCTACCTGCACGAGGAGAAGCGCTACGCGACCATCGCGGTGGGCTGCACGGGTGGCAAGCACCGCTCCGTCGCCATCAGCGAGGCGATCGGTGCACGGCTGCGCGAGCGCGGGCACCGCGTCCAGGTGACGGCGAGGGACCTGGGCAAGGAGTGAGCACCCCGCCGAGCGCGCCCCGCGAGCCCGCGAACCCCGCCTTCGTCGCCCTCGGCGGCGGGCACGGCCTGGCGGCCTCCCTGTCGGCGCTGCGGCTCATGACGGACCGGATCACGGCCGTCGTCACCGTCGCGGACGACGGCGGGTCGTCCGGCCGGCTGCGCGAGGAGCTCGGCGTGCTGCCCCCGGGGGACCTGCGGATGGCGTTGGCCGCGCTGTGCGACGACTCCGAGTGGGGCCGCACCTGGCGCGACCTGCTGCAGCACCGCTTCGCCACCGACGGGCCGCTGGACCACCACTCGGTCGGGAACCTGCTGATCGTCGCCCTGTGGCAGCTGCTGGGGGACACGGTGGGAGGGCTCGACCTGGTGGGGCGGCTGCTCGGCGCGCGCGGGCGGGTGCTGCCCATGGCGGCCGTGCCGCTGGAGATCGAGGCCGACGTGCGGTGCGACGACGGCACGCTCGCGGTCGTGCGCGGGCAGACCCACGTCGCGGTGACGCCGTACCGGATCGAGCAGCTGCGGCTGCACCCCGCCGACCCCCCGGCGTGCCCGGAGGCGGTGAGCGCGGTGCGTGACGCCGACTGGGTCGTGCTGGGGCCGGGCTCCTGGTACTCGTCGGTGCTGCCGCACCTGCTGGTCCCCGAGCTGCGCGCCGCGCTCCACGAGACGCCGGCGCGCATCGTCGTCACGCTCAACCTCACGCCGGACGACGAGACGCAGGGCATGCGTGCCGTCGACCATCTCGCGGTGCTGCGTGCGCACGCGCCCGAGCTGCCCGTGCACGCGGTCGTCGCGGACCCGGGGTCCGTCGACGACGTCGGTGAGCTCGCCGACCTCTGCGCGTCGACGGGTACCCGCCTGCTCGTCCGGCAGGTCCGGCGGGGGGACCAGAGCGCGGTGCACGACCCGTTGCGGCTCGCGGCGGCGCTGCGCGACGTGGTCGAGGGCTACCTGGGCGACGTCGGGACCCCCGCCGGGCGCTGACAGGGCGCTGGTCGGGCGGCGCCCGGACCGCCGCAGGAGGTCGGAACCCGGGTCACGGGACGGTCACGACCACCCGGGTGTCAGTGGCAGGATGACGCCATGGCGCTGACGGCACAGGTGAAGGACGAGCTCGCCCGGCTGAAGGTCGACAAGACCTCCTGCCGGAAGGCGGAGATCTCGGCCACCCTGCGGTTCGCCGGCGGCCTGCACATCATCTCGGGCCGCATCGTCATCGAGGCGGAGCTGGACACCGGGATCGCCGCCCGGCGGCTGCGCCAGGCCATCGCCGAGGTCTACGGCCACGAGAGCGACATCATCGTGGTGTCCGGTGGCGGCCTGCGCCGCGGCAGCCGGTACGTCGTGCGCGTCGTCAAGGACGGCGAGTCCCTGGCCCGTCAGACCGGGCTGCTGGACAACCGTGGCCGCCCGGTGCGCGGGCTGCCGCCGCAGGTGGTGTCGGCCGGTGTCGGCGAGGCCGAGGCGGCGTGGCGCGGTGCGTTCCTCGCCCACGGGTCGCTCACCGAGCCGGGACGCTCGTCGTCGCTCGAGGTGACGTGCCCGGGCCCGGAGGCCGCCCTGGCGCTCGTGGGCGCCGCCCGGCGGCTCGGGGTGGCGGCCAAGGCGCGCGACGTGCGCGGCGTGGACCGCGTCGTCATCCGCGACGGCGACGCCATCGGCGCGATGCTCACCCGGCTCGGGGCCCACGACACGATGCTCGTGTGGGAGGAGCGCCGCGTCCGCCGCGAGGTGCGGGGGACCGCCAACCGCCTGGCCAACTTCGACGACGCGAACCTGCGGCGCTCCGCACGGGCCGCCGTGGCGGCGGGCGCCCGCGTCGACCGGGCGTTCGAGATCCTCGGTGACGACCTGCCCGAGCACCTGCGCCAGGCGGGCGAGCTGCGGCTCGCGCACAAGGAGGCCTCGCTCGAGGAGCTCGGCAAGCTCGCCGACCCGCCGTTGACCAAGGACGCGGTCGCGGGCCGGATCCGGCGCCTGCTCGCCACCGCGGACCGGCGTGCCGCCGAGCTGGGGATCCCCGACACCGAGGCCGGGCTCAGCCCGGATCTGCTCGACCTCTGACCTGCCCGCGCCTCGTGCCCGCGCGGCGCCGCCGTCGCGCGCTGCACGTCTCCGGCCTGCGGCGACGCGGTCGGCGGATCGTCCAGCATGCGAACGGCGCGGGAGGGTGGACCTTCGTCTCGGGCGAGCCCCGCGCCTCGGGGTATAGGCTCGAGTCATCCGATCGCAACGAGGACGCAACGCGCTGGGCACGTCCCGGCAGTGGTGGTCAGTGGCGGTCGGGACGCACAGCGGCGTGCGTGACCCGAACACCAACTGTGTGCGCCGGCATGGATCGGCGCGTGCCGAGGAGGGCAAGTGACCATCAAGGTCGGCATCAACGGCTTCGGCCGCATCGGGCGCAACTTCTACCGCGCCATCGTCGCCTCGGGGGCGGACATCGAGATCGTCGGGGTCAACGACCTCACCGACAACCACACCCTGGCGCACCTGCTCAAGTACGACACGGTCCTGGGCCGCTTCCCGCTGAGCGTGGACTACGACGACGAGAACATCATCGTCGACGGCAAGAAGATCCGTGCGCTGGCCGAGCGCAACCCGGCCGACCTGCCCTGGGCCGAGCTGGGCGCGGAGATCGTCATCGAGTCGACCGGCTTCTTCACGGACGCCACCAAGGCGAAGGCGCACATCGACGCCGGCGCCAAGAAGGTCATCATCTCGGCCCCGGCCAAGAACGAGGACGCCACCTTCGTCGTCGGTGTGAACCACACCGACTACGACGCTGCGGCGCACCACATCATCTCGAACGCCTCGTGCACCACGAACTGCCTCGCCCCCGTGGCGAAGGCGCTCAACGACGCGATCGGCATCGAGCGCGGCCTTATGACGACGATCCACGCGTACACGGGCGACCAGAACCTGCAGGACGGCCCGCACCGCGACCTGCGTCGTGCCCGTGCCGCCGCGCAGAACATCGTCCCGACGACGACCGGTGCGGCCAAGGCCGTCGCGCTCGTCCTCCCGGAGCTCAAGGGCAAGCTCGACGGGTTCGCGCTGCGCGTCCCGACGATCACCGGCTCGGCCACGGACCTGACCTTCACCGCCTCGCGCGAGGTCACGGTCGAGGAGGTCAACGCCGCGGTCAAGGCTGCCGCCGAGGGTGAGATGAAGGGCACGCTGAAGTACACCGAGGACGAGATCGTCTCCTCGGACATCGTCACCGACCCGCACCAGAGCATCTTCGACGCGAAGCTCACCAAGGTGAGCGGCGACCTCGTCAAGATCGTCGCCTGGTACGACAACGAGTGGGGCTACTCCAGCAGCCTCGTGAAGCTCACGGAGTACGTGGGCGCGCGTCTCTGACGTCGCTCACGCTCTGAGGCAGTCCATGCGTCCGCGTGCGCCGAGGCCACCGGCCCGGCGCACGCGGACGCTGCTGTGTCCGGGGCCGTAGCGCCCCACACCGTGTCCCCGCCCCGGCGGGGGCGACCCAGGCCGCCGGCCACGCCGGCGGCAGGTAGGTAGGAGACCATGAAGACCATCGACGACCTCGGCGACCTGCGCGGCAAGCGCGTGCTCGTCCGCTCCGACTTCAACGTGCCGCTCGACGGCACGACCATCACCGACGACGGCCGCATCCGCGCCGCCCTGCCGACGCTGCAGGCGCTGCTCGCCAAGGGCGCGCGTGTCGTCGTCGTGGCGCACCTCGGCCGGCCCAAGGGCACGCCGGACGCCAAGTACTCGCTCGCCCCCGTCGCCGCCCGCCTCGGCGAGCTGCTGGGCCAGCCCGTCGCGCTGGCCGAGGACCTCGTCGGCGACTCGGCGAAGGCCACCGTCGCGGCGCTCGAGGACGGCCAGATCGCGCTGCTCGAGAACGTCCGCTTCGACGCCCGCGAGACCTCGAAGGACGACGCCGAGCGCGGCGCCCTCGCCGACGAGCTCGCGTCGATGGTCGACGCCTTCGTGTCGGACGGCTTCGGCGTGGTGCACCGCAAGCAGGCGTCGGTGTACGACGTCGCGCAGCGCCTGCCGCACGCCGTGGGCCAGCTCGTCCTGAAGGAGGTCGAGTCGCTGCGCAAGGCCACGGACGACCCGGCGCGCCCCTACGTCGTCGTCCTCGGCGGCTCGAAGGTCTCCGACAAGCTCGGCGTCATCGAGAACCTGCTGAGCAAGGCGGACCGCCTGCTCATCGGCGGCGGCATGCTCTTCACGTTCCTCGCGGCGCAGGGCCACTCGGTGGGCAAGAGCCTGCTCGAGGAGGACCAGATCGACCGCGTCAAGGGCTACCTCGCCACGGCGAAGGAGAAGGGCGTCGAGATCGTCCTGCCCGTCGACGTCGTCGTCGCCCCGGAGTTCAAGGCCGACGCCCCGGCGACGGTCGTCGACGTCGACGCCATCCCGGCCGACCAGATGGGCCTGGACATCGGCCCGCGGACCGCCGAGCTGTTCGCGTCGAAGATCGTCGACGCGAAGACCGTGGTCTGGAACGGCCCGGCCGGCGTGTTCGAGTTCGAGGCGTTCGCAGCGGGCACGCGTGCGGTGGCGCAGGCGCTCGTGGACGCGGGCAAGGCCGGCGGCTTCACCATCGTCGGCGGCGGCGACTCGGCTGCTGCCGTGCGGACGCTCGGCTTCGACGAGGCCGACTTCGGCCACATCTCCACCGGCGGCGGCGCGTCGCTGGAGTTCCTCGAGGGCAAGACCCTCCCCGGTATCGCTGTCCTGGAGGGCTGACACGTGGCGAGCACCCGTACCCCGCTGATGGCGGGCAACTGGAAGATGAACCTGGACCACCACCAGGCGACGCACACCGTGCAGAAGCTGGCGTGGACGCTGAAGGACGCCAAGCACGACTACTCGGCCGTCGAGGTCGCCGTGCTGCCGCCGTTCACGGACCTGCGCAGCGTCCAGACGCTGGTCGACGCGGACAAGCTGGAGATCGCCTACGGCGCCCAGGACGTCTCGGCGCACGAGTCCGGCGCCTACACCGGTGAGATCTCGCCGCTGTTCCTGGCCAAGCTGGGCGTCACGTACGTCGCGGTCGGCCACTCGGAGCGCCGGGAGTACCACCACGAGGACGACGCGCTCGTCAACGCCAAGGTGAAGTCGGCGCTCGGTGCCGGGCTCGTCCCGATCCTGTGCGTCGGCGAGCCGCTCGAGGTCCGCGAGGCCGGCGAGCACGTCCCGCACACCCTCGCGCAGCTCGAGGGCGCCCTCGCCGGCCTGTCGGCCGAGCAGGTCGCCGGTCTCGTCGTCGCGTACGAGCCGGTGTGGGCCATCGGCACCGGCAAGACGGCCACCCCGGAGGACGCGCAGGAGCTGTGCGCGGCGATCCGGGTCAAGGTCTCCGAGCTGTACGACCAGGCCACGGCCGACGCGGTCCGCGTGCTGTACGGCGGGTCCGTGAAGTCCTCGAACGTCGCCGAGATCATGGCGAAGCCCGACGTCGACGGCGCGCTCGTCGGCGGTGCGAGCCTCGACCCGGAGGAGTTCGCGAAGATCGCGCGGTACCAGGCGCACACCGTCGCCTGACCCCGTGCGGGACCGGGGCGCGCCGCGGCGCGCCCCGGTCCCGCACGTCCAGGGACGGGGTGGTGGTGGATCACACCGCCCTGCGTCGCCTACCCTGTACCGCGGTCACCGTGTCGGCGCATCCCGACGACCACGGTGCGCACCGGAGCCTCGCTCCACGCACCACCTGCTGTACGGCACCACCTGCTCCACGGCACCACCTGCACCGCCGCCGATCGGCAACGGCGCACTGCTGCACCGAACCGCCCGAGTGAGGAACCCCACCGACGTGACTGGTCTTCGTATCACCCTCCAGGTGCTGCTGGTTCTCACCAGCCTGCTGCTCGTCCCGCTGGTGCTGCTGCACAAGGGCAAGGGCGGCGGCCTGTCGGACATGTTCGGCGGCGGCATCACCGCCGGCGCCGGCTCGTCCGGCGTCGCGGAGCGCAACCTCAACCGGATCACGGTGACCGTCGCCCTGCTGTGGACGGTCATGATCGTCCTGCTCGGCCTGATCGAGAAGTTCTCGGAGTAGGGAGACCTGGCCATGGCGAGCGGGAGTGCGATCAGGGGGTCGCGCGTGGGGGCCGGCCCGATGGGTGAGGCCGAACGCGGGGACGCCGCACCGCGCGTGTGGATCTCGTACTGGTGCTCGAACGGTCACGAGACCCGTCCGAGCTTCGCGGAGGAGGCCGCCGAGGAGGCGCCCGCCACGTGGGACTGCCCGCGCTGCGGGTTCCCCGCCGGCCAGGACCCGGACGCGCCGCCGGCGCCGAGCAAGAACGAGCCGTACAAGACGCACCTGGCCTACGTGAAGGAGCGGCGCTCCGAGGAGGACGGCGCCGCCATCCTCGACGAGGCGCTGGCCGCGCTGCGCGCCCGCCGCGGGCGCTGACACCACCCGGCCCACGACGGCGCCGCATCCCTTCCGGGGTGCGGCGCCGTCGGCGTCCGCGTCGGACCGCCCGGTACGCCGGCCGGGCACCGCGAACGGCCGCTGGTCACACGGCGCGTCGGCGCCGCACGTCAGCGCACCAGGAGCAGCGCGAAGCCGTCGTACCCCTTCTCGCCCACGGTCTGGACCACGGTGCCCAGCAGTCGCCCGTCACCCGTCGCGCGCTCGACGAAGGCCCGCACGCCCTGCACCCGGTCGTCCGGGTGGTCCGCCTCGACCACGGCCCCGCCGCGCACGACGTTGTCGACGACCACCACGGTCCCCGGCCGGGCGAGCGCGACGGCGCGGTCCAGGTAGTCGGCCAGCTGCTGCTTGTCGGCGTCGACGAAGACGAGGTCGAACGGCTCGGTGCCGTCCGCGACGAGCCGGTCCAGGCTGTCCGTCGCCGGTCCCACACGGACCTCGACCCGGTCCGTCAGCCCGGCGGCCGCGAGGGACGCGCGGGCCACGGTCGCGTGCGCGTCGCTCAGCTCGAGGGTGAGCACCGTGCCCGTGGCGCCCACCGCCTGCGCGAGCCACCAGGTGCTGTAGCCCCCGAGCGTCCCGATCTCCAGCACCCGCCGCGCGCCGGTCGCGCGCGCGAGCAGCTCGAGCAGGCGGCCCTGGGCCGCGCTGACGGCGATGTCCGGCAGTCCGGCGTCGGCGGCGGCCGTGCGGACCGCCGCGGCGGCCGCCGGCTCGGCGACGAGGGGTGCGACGTAGGCGTCGACGGCCGCCCACGCGCCGTCGGCCCCGGATGCGGTGCGGGGGCGCAGGCCCTCGGCGGCTCCGGCCGCCGGGCCGCTCCCGTCCCGGGGGGCGCCCGGCAGCGAGCTCGCCGCCGCGACGTCGACGAGCCACAGGGTGCGCTCGGTGCCGTGGGCCGCGGCGGCGGGGGTCGTGCCCACGTCGTCACCGGCCAGCGCACGGGCCACCGCAGGCGCCTTCTCGGTGCCTGCCGCCACCACCCACACCTCGCGGGCCGACTGCAGCAGGGGGAACGTCAGCGAGACGCGCTCGGGCGGCGGCTTGGGGGAGTCGTGCTCCGCGACGACCAGCAGGTGCGTCTCGTACAGCGCGGAGCGCCCCGGGAACAGGGACGCGACGTGGCCGTCGGGTCCCATGCCGAGGAGCAGCACGTCGAAGCGGGGCGCGAGTCCGTCGCCGGTGGCGTGCGCCCGCAGCTCGGCCGCGTAGCGACGTGCCGCGGTCGCGCCGTCCGGCACGTCGTCCGAGAGCGCGGGCACGGGGTGCACGTTGCCCGGCGGCAGGGCGTCGCCCAGCGCGTCGATCAGTGCCTCGCGGGCCTGGGTCTCGTTGCGGTCCGGGTCACCGGCGGGCAGGAAGCGCTCGTCGCCCCACCACAGGTGCACGCCCGACCAGTCGACGGCGTCCCGCACCGGGGAGGCCGCGACGGCGCGCAGGGCGGCGACGCCGACGGTGCCGCCGGTCAGGACGACGTGCAGCGGTGAGCGGTGGGACTGCAGGTCGACGAGCCGCGTCAGCAGGCGCGCGGCGGTCGCCGCGGCGAGCACGTCGGCGTCCGGGTGGACGAGGACCTCGGGCGGGGCGGAGCTCATGGGTGTGTCCTCCGTGCCCGGACGCCGGGCGGTGTCGGGGCGCGGGGGCACCGCGCCGGGTCAGCCGTCGATGCGGGCGAGGCCCTTCTGCAGCACCTCGCCGTACACCTCGTCGGCGTCGAGCCGGCGCAGCTCCTCGACCAGGCACTCACGCAGCTGGCGGATCGGCAGCGCGATGCGGTGCTCGGGCTGGTCCGGCTGCCGCAGCGAGGCGGTCTTGCCGTCGGGGCGGTCCAGCACGATGTCGCCCGACGTCCGTTCGAGGCGGACCTGGGTGATCGCGGGGGCACCCGGGACGCGCTCGATCTCCACGGGGCAGCGCAGCGCCTGCGCGAGCCACGCCGCGATGAGGTCGACCGAGGGGTGCGTGCTCTCCCCGGTGACGACCGCGCGGTGCACCGGCTCGTACGGCGGCTGGTCCAGCGTCGCCGCGATGAGCCCGCGCCACAGCGTGGCACGCGTCCACGCGAGGTCCGTGTCCCCGTCGGTGTAGACCTGCGCGAGGTCGCGCAGCGCACGGCTGGGCCGGCGGCACGTCGTGGTGTCGGTGATGCGGCGCTGCGCCATCCGCCCCAGGGGGTGCTCGGCGGGGTTGGCGGGGACGTCGTAGGGCCACCACACGACGATCGGTGCGTCGGGCAGGAGCAGGGGCATGACCAGCGTGTCGATGTGCCGGACGACACCGCCCGAGACCCGCAGGACGATGACCTCGCTGGCGCCGGCGTCGCCACCGAGGCGGATCTGGGCGTCGAGGTTGGACTCGCGGTCGCTTGTGCGCTCGGTGATGACGATGATGCGGCAGGGGTGCTCGCGGCTGGCCGCGTTGGCCGCTGCGATGGCGTCCTCGGGGTCGTGCGCGTCGGCGTCGATGATGAGGGTGAGGACACGGCCGAGCGCGACCGCACCCCCCTCCTCGCGCTCCTGGATCAGCCGCCGGTTGATGGCCCGGGTGCTGGTGTCGGGCATGTCGATGATCACGGCAGCCTCCAGGCGCGCCCGTCACGGGCCATCATCTCGTCGGCCGAGGCGGGACCCCACGTGCCCGCCCGGTACTCGTCCGGCCTGCCGCGGGACGCCCAGTAGTCGATGACCGGGTCGAGGATCTTCCACGACAGCTCGACCTCCTCGTGCTGCGGGAAGAGCGGCGGGTCGCCGAGCAGCACGTCGAGGATGAGGCGCTCGTACGCCTCGGGGGAGGACTCGGTGAAGGCGTGGCCGTAGCCGAAGTCCATGGTGACGTCGCGGACCTCCATCGCGGTACCCGGCACCTTGGCGCCGAACCGCAGCGTGACGCCCTCGTCGGGCTGCACGCGGATGACCAGGGCGTTCTTGCCGAGCTCAGAGGCGGCGGTCGCCTCGAACGGCAGGTGCGGGGCCCGCTTGAACACGACGGCGATCTCGGTGACACGCCGGCCGAGCCGCTTGCCCGTCCGCAGGTAGAACGGCACCCCGGCCCACCGGCGTGTGTCGATGTCCACGCGGATCGCGGCGTACGTCTCGGTCGTCGAGTCGGGGTTGAAACCCTCCTCCTGCGCGTAGCCCACGACCTTCTCGCCGCCCTGCCAGCCGGCCGTGTACTGCCCGCGTGCGGTGTGCTTGCCCAGGTCGCGCGGCAGCCGCAGCGCCGAGAGCACCTTGGTCTTCTCGGCCCGCAGCGACGCCGCGTCGAAGGAGACCGGCTCCTCCATCGCGGTCAGCGCGAGCAGCTGCAGCAGGTGGTTCTGGATGACGTCGCGGGCGGCGCCGATGCCGTCGTAGTACCCCGCGCGGCCGCCGATGCCGATGTCCTCGGCCATCGTGATCTGCACGTGGTCGACGTAGTTGCCGTTCCAGATCGGCTCGAACAGCTGGTTGGCGAACCGCAGCGCCAGCAGGTTCTGGACCGTCTCCTTGCCCAGGTAGTGGTCGATCCGGAAGATGTCGTCCGGGTGGAACACCTGGGACACGATGTCGTTGAGCTCCCGGGCCGACTCGAGGTCGTGGCCGAACGGCTTCTCGATGACGACGCGCCGCCAGGTGCCCTCCTTCGGCTGCGAGAGTCCCGAGCGGGCGAGCTGCTGGCACACGACGGGGAACGAGCTCGGCGGCACCGAGAGGTAGAACGCGTGGTTGCCGCCCGTGCCGCGCGTCACGTCGAGCTCCTCGACCGTCTTGCTCAGCCGGTCGAAGGCGTCGTCGTCGTCGAACGTCCCCTGGACGAACCGGATGCCCTCGGACAGCTGGCGCCAGGTGGCCTCGCGGAACGGGGTGCGCGCGTACTCCTTGACCGAGTCGCGGACCACCTGCTCGAAGTCCTGCGTCTCCCAGTCCCGGCGCGCGAACCCCGTCAGGGCGAACCCGGGCGGCAGCAGGCCGCGGTTGGTCAGGTCGTAGACCGCGGGCATGAGCTTCTTGCGGGCCAGGTCACCGGTGACACCGAAGATGACCAGGCCGCTGGGCCCGGCGATGCGCGGAAGTCGCCTGTCCCGCGCGTCACGCAGCGGGTTCTGGTCGGGTCCGACCTTCGCGGGGCTCACCGGGCGGCACCGGCGTCGTCGGCGGCGCCCTGGAGGCCGGCCTCGACGGTGGTGAGCAGCTCGGCCCAGGAGGCCTCGAACTTCTGCAGCCCCTCGGACTCGAGCTGCTCGGTGACGTCGTCGACGGAGATGCCCAGCGCCTCGATCCGGTCGAGGAGCGCGGCGGACTCGTCCTGCGTACCGGTGACGGTGTCGCCCAGGACCTGTCCGTGGTCGGCGACGGCCTCGAGCGTCTTCTCCGGCATCGTGTTGACCGACCCGGCCACGACGAGCTCGTCGACGTACTTGGTGTCGGGGTAGGCGGGGTCCTTCACGCCCGTGGACGCCCACAGCGGCCGCTGCGGCTTGGCACCGGCCGCGGCCAGCGCCTGCCACCGGTCGCCGGTGACGACGTCCTGGTACACGCTCCACGCGAGCCGCGCGTTGGCGACGGCGGCCCTGCCGCGCAGCGCCGCGGCTTCCTCGGTGCCGATCTCGTCCAGCCGCGGGTCGATCGCGGCGTCCACGCGCGAGACGAAGAACGACGCGACGGACGCGATGGGCGCGAGGTCGAGGCCGGCCGCGTGCGCCTGCTCCAGACCGTCGACGAACGCGTCGAGCACCGCGCGGTAGCGCTGCAGGGAGAAGATCAGCGTGACGTTGACGCTGATGCCCTGCGCGAGCGCGGTCGTGATGGCCGGCAGGCCCTCGACCGTGGCCGGGATCTTGACGAAGAGGTTGGGCCGCTCGATCTCCGACCAGAGCGTCTGGGCCGTGGCCGTGGTCGCGGCCGTGTCACGCGCCAGGCGCGGGTCGACCTCGATGGAGACCCGGCCGTCGACGCCGTCCGTGGCGTCGTACACCGGGCGCAGGACGTCGCAGGCGTCGCGCACGTCGTCCGTCGTGACCCGCAGCACGGCCTCCTCGACGGCCGCGCCGTCGACCGCGAGCGAGCGCAGCTGCGCGTCGTACGCGTCACCGTGCGCCAGCGCCGCGGCGAAGATCGACGGGTTCGTCGTCACGCCCACGACGCCGCGGGCGACGAGGTCCGCGAGCCCGCCGGACGCGATGCGCTGACGCGACAGGTCGTCGAGCCAGACGGCGACGCCCGCCTCACGCAGTGCCTGCAGGGGGGTGGTGCTGGTCATGGTCGTTCCCCTTCGTCCCACGAGGTGCATCTGCGTCCTGCGGGCGGCGGGGCCGGGCTGGAGCCGGCCCCGCCGCTGTCGACCGTCAGGCCGGCAGGTCGCCGGTCCCGGACTGCGCGGACGCGTCCGGACGGTCGGACGGGGCGTGCGCCCCACGGGCTGCCGCGATCGACTCGTGCGCCGCGGCCACGACGGCCTCGGCGGTGATCCCGAACTCCCGGTACAGCGTCTGGTAGTCCGCGGACGCCCCGTAGTGCTCGAGGGAGACCGCGCGACCCGCGTCGCCGAGGATCTTGTGCCACGACAGCGAGATGCCGGCCTCGACCGACACCCGTGCGCGCACCGTGGACGGCAGCACCGACTCGCGGTACTCGTCGTCCTGCTCGGCGAACCACTCGAGGCAGGGCGCCGACACCACGCGGGTGGCCACGCCGGCGGCCTCGAGGGTCTCGCGCGCCTCGACGGCGAGCTGCACCTCGGAGCCCGTGGCGAGCAGCACCACGTCGGGCGTGCCGGTCGACGCCTCGAGCAGGACGTACGCGCCCTTGGCGACGCCGTCGGTCGTCGCGAAGCCGTCCTCGCCGCGCGGGAACGTGGGCACGTTCTGGCGGGTCAGGACGAGCGCCACGGGACCGTCGGTGCGCTCGAGCGACGCCCGCCACGCGGCCGCCGTCTCGTTGGCGTCGGCCGGGCGCACGACCGCCAGGCCGGGGATCGCACGGACCGCGGCGAGGTGCTCGACCGGCTGGTGCGTCGGGCCGTCCTCACCCAGGCCGATCGAGTCGTGGGTCCACACGTACGTGACGTTCACGCCCATGAGCGCGGCCAGGCGCACGGCGCCGCGCATGTAGTCGGAGAACGTGAAGAAGGTGCCGCCGTAGGGCCGCGTGAGGCCGTGCAGGCGGATCCCGGACAGGATCGAGCCCATGGCGTGCTCGCGGATGCCGAAGTGCAGCGTGCGGCCGTACTGGTCGCCGGCGAACTCGTGCGACGAGCGGTGCGCCGGCAGGAACGACGACTCACCCTTCATCGTCGTGTTGTTCGACCCGGCGAGGTCGGCCGAGCCGCCCCACAGCTCGGGCAGCACGGGCGCGAGCGCGGACAGCACCTCACCGGACGCGGCACGCGTGGCGACGGCCTTGCCGGCGGGGAACGTCGGCAGCGCCTCGGTCCAGCCCTCGGGCAGAGCGTCCGCGCGCAGGCGGTCGAGGAGCGCCTTGCGCTCGGGGTTGGCCGCGGCCCAGGCGTCGAACGACTGCTGCCACGCGGCGCGGGCCGTCGCGGCACGGTCGGCCAGGCTGCGCGTGTGCGCGATGACCTCCGGGGCGACCTCGAAGGACTTCTCGGGGTCGAAGCCGAGCACCTCCTTCAGGCCACGGATCGCCTCGGTGCCCAGCTTCGAGCCGTGCGAGGAGTGGTCGTCCGTCTTGCCGGGGGTCGGCCACGCGATGAGGGTGCGCAGACCGATGAACGACGGCTTGTCGGTGACGGCCTTGGCCGCCTCGATGGCCGCGTTCAGCGCGTCCACGTCCTCGCGGTACTCGCCGCCGACGGTCCAGTCGACGTACTGCACGTGCCAGCCGTAGGACTCGTAGCGCTTGAGCACGTCCTCGGTGAACGCGATCTGCGTGTCGCCCTCGATGGAGATGTGGTTGTCGTCCCACAGCACGACGAGGTTGCCGAGCTCCTGGGTGCCGGCCAGCGAGGACGCCTCGCTGGTCACGCCCTCCTGCAGGTCGCCGTCGGAGGCGATGACGTACACGTGGTGGTCGAACGGGCTGGTGCCCGGCGCCGCCTCGGGGTCGAGCAGGCCGCGCTCACGGCGGGCCGCCATCGCGAACCCGACGGCCGAGGCGAGGCCCTGGCCGAGGGGGCCCGTGGTGATCTCGACGCCGGCGGTGTGGCGGTACTCGGGGTGGCCCGGGGTCTTCGAGCCCCACGTGCGCAGGGCCTCGAGGTCCTCGAGCTCCAGGCCGAAGCCACCCAGGTAGAGCTGGATGTACTGCGTCAGGCTGGAGTGGCCCGCGGAGAGGATGAACCGGTCACGGCCCAGCCAGTGCGGGTCCGTCGGGTCGTGGCGCATCACGTTCTGGTACAGCAGGTAGGCGGCCGGGGCCAGGCTGATCGCCGTGCCGGGGTGCCCGTTGCCGACCTTCTCGACCGCGTCCGCCGCGAGCACGCGGACGGTGTCGACCGCCCGCACGTCGAGATCGGACCAGCCGACCGTGGTGGCCAGGGGAGCCTTCGCGTTCACCGAACCTCATTCCCGTCCCGCACGCGCGGGGCGTCGTTCCGAGCGTCTCCGGACGTCTGCCGCATCGCGGTTCGTCCGGCTGGGGCCCCGCCGCGTCGTCGGGCGGGGAGGTCTGCTGACGGGGAGCCTATAGCGGACCCGCCTCCTGCCGCGCACTGGGTCCAGGAACGCGGCAAACGATTGCCACACCCGACCGACGCCGTGCGTCGGCCCGTCGCGGACCTCGTGCGACCGATCTCACGTCCTCCGGCGGCGCCGCGACCGGGTCGAACGTCCCGTGCGGGTGGCGGGGTGCGTACCATGGCCGACGGGACCTCGGTCCCGTCCGCCCACGCCCCGACGGGTGTCGGCACCCCCGATCCGACTCCCGAACGGAAACCGAAGCGCGTGCGCCTGTCCACCCCCGCGTCCCTCGACGCGAGCAGCCCCGGTGCCACGGTCGGCACGGTCGGCACGGTGGAGGGCGAGCCGCAGGGAGCGGGCGACGCCCCCGCCCTCGCGCCGGCCCCGGGCGGTCGGTGGTCCACGGCGCTGGGCACCGTCGCCGCGTACGTCGCGCTCACCAAGCCCCGCGTCATCGAGCTGCTGCTCATCACGACCATCCCCACGATGTTCCTCGCCGCGCGCGGCATGCCGCCGCTCGGCCTCGTCGTCGCCACGCTGGTCGGGGGAGCGGGTGCCGCGGGTGCGGCCAACACGCTCAACCAGTACCTCGACCGCGACATCGACGAGGTCATGAACCGCACCCGGCGCCGGCCGATCGTCACCGGGCGGATCACGCCGCGTGCGGCCCTGGTGTTCGGGCTGGTGCTGGGCGCCCTGTCGCTGGCGTGGCTCTGGTTCGTGGTGAACCCGCCGTCCGCCCTGTGGACCGCGTCGGCGATCCTCATCTACGTCGTCGGCTACACGATGATCCTCAAGCGGCGCACCCCGCAGAACATCGTGTGGGGCGGTGCGGCGGGCTGCATGCCGGTCGTCATCGGCTGGTCGGCCGTGACCGGCGGGGTGTCGTGGGAGGCGGTGCTGCTGTTCGGCGTCGTGTTCTTCTGGACGCCGCCGCACTACTGGCCGCTGTCGATGAAGTTCCGGCGCGACTACGCCGCCGCGGGCGTCCCGATGCTGCCGGTCGTCGCCGCCGACACCAAGGTCGCGCGCCAGATGATCGCGTACACGCTGGCGATGATCGCGTGCTCGTTGCTGCTGGTGCCCGTGGGTGGCATGACCTGGGTGTACGCCGTCGTCGCCGCGGCGCTCGGCGCCTGGTTCCTGTGGCTGTGCATCGGGCTGCTGCGCCGTGCACGCGACCCGCAGCACCCGCCGCTGCGCGCCATGACGGTGTTCCACGGGTCCATCACCTACCTGACCCTGCTGTCCGTCGCGGTCGCGGTGGACGTCTTCCTGCCGCTGTGACGTCGCGGACGTGGCCGACCGCCTGACCGCCGCGCTCGAGGGGTACCTCGCCCACCTCACGGTCGAGCGCGGGCTCGCCACCCACACGCTGGCGGCGTACCGCCGCGACCTGACGCGCTACGTCGAGCACCTGCGGGCGTGCGGACGCACCGATCCCGCCCAGGTCACCGAGCGCGACGCCGAGGACTACGTGCTGGTGATGCGCACGGGCTCCGACGGGCGCGCCGTCCTGTCACCGGCGTCGGCGGCGCGCAGCGTCGTCGCCATGCGCGGCTGGCACCGGTTCCTCGCGCTCGACGGACTGGCCCCCACCGACGCCGCGGCGGACGTGCGCCCGCCGCAGCAGCCCCGGCGGCTGCCCAAGGCCATCTCGGTGCAGGACGTGGGTCGACTCCTGGACGCCGCGGGCGTCGGTGACGGACCCGTCCCGCTGCGCGACCGCGCGCTGCTGGAGCTGGTGTACTCCACGGGCGCCCGGATCTCCGAGGCGGTCGGGCTCGACGTCGACGACCTGGACCTCACGCCGGACCGGGCCGCCGTGCGGCTGCTCGGCAAGGGCGGCAAGGAGCGCGTCGTGCCCGTCGGCTCGTACGCGGCGCGTGCCGTCGAGGCGTACCTGGTGCGCGGGCGGCCGGCCCTGGCGCAGGCGGGGCGCGGCACGCCGGCGATCTTCCTCAACACCCGCGGTGCCCGCCTCAGCCGGCAGTCCGCCTGGGCCGTCCTGCGCACAGCGGCGGAGAGGGCCGGCCTGGACGCAGCGCACCTGTCGCCGCACACGCTGCGGCACTCGTTCGCGACGCACCTGCTGGCCGGCGGCGCGGACGTGCGCGTGGTCCAGGAGCTGCTGGGGCACGCCTCGGTGACGACGACGCAGATCTACACGATGGTGACGCCCGACACCATGCGTGAGGTGTACGCGGCGAGCCACCCGCGAGCCCGGTGATGCGGATCGTGCGGCGCCCGGTCTGTCGCACCGGGTGCGGGCGCCGGGCTCGGGTAGGTTGTGCGCGAGGTGGGCCCGCACGGGCGACGGGGAGCAGATGGTGAGCATGAGCCAGGAGACGACCGAGCAGCAGCTCGACGCGGTGGGACGGCCGCTACCGGTGTTCCCCGTGCCCGCGCCGCTGGCGTCGCACGGTCCGGCGCGCGTCATCGCGATGTGCAACCAGAAGGGTGGCGTCGGCAAGACGACGACCACCATCAACCTGGCCGCGGCGCTGGCCGAGTACGGCCGCCGGGTCCTCATCGTCGACTTCGACCCGCAGGGTGCCGCCTCGGTCGGCCTGGGCATCAGCCCGCACGAGCTCGACCGCACGGTCTACAACCTGCTCATGGAGCGCGACGCCGACCTCCAGGACGTGCTGCGCCACACGGCGGTGCCCGGCCTCGACCTGCTGCCCGCCAACATCGACCTGTCGGCCGCGGAGGTCCAGCTCGTCGGCGAGGTGGCGCGCGAGTCCGTCCTGTCGCGGGTGCTGCGCCCCGTCCTCGACGACTACGACGTCGTGTTCATCGACTGCCAGCCGTCCCTGGGCCTGCTCACCGTGAACGCGCTCACGGCGGCGCACGGCGTGCTCATCCCGCTGGAGTGCGAGTTCTTCGCGCTGCGCGGCGTCGCGCTGCTCATCGAGACCATCGAGAAGGTGCGCGACCGCCTCAACCCGCGCCTCGAGGTCGACGGCATCCTGGCGACCATGTACGACTCGCGCACCCTGCACGCGCGGGAGGTCGTCGCGCGGGTCAACGAGGCGTTCGGGGACACCCTGCTGCACACGGTCATCGGCCGGACGGTGAAGTTCCCCGACGCGACCGTGGCCGCGGAGCCGATCACGCAGTACGCCCCGACGCACCCGGGTGCCGAGGCCTACCGCCGGCTCGCGCGCGAGCTCGTGGCGCGTGGCGACGCCGCCTGACGGCGCGCCCGGCACGCTGGACACCCCGCGTCCGTCCGACGGCGCGTCGGGGCAGGGGGCGCCGTCGGGGTCGTCCGGGTTCGAGGTCCACCTCGACGTCTTCAGCGGCCCGTTCGACCTGCTGCTCGGACTGATCGCCAAGCACCGCCTGGACATCACCGAGATCGCGCTCGCGCAGGTCACCGACGAGTTCATCGCGTACATCCGTGCCGCCGAGCGTGCCGCCGCCGCGGGCGGCAAGGACTGGGACCTGTCGCAGGCCAGCGAGTTCCTGCTCGTGGCCGCCACGCTCCTCGACCTGAAGGCGGCGCGACTGCTGCCCTCCGCGCAGGTCGAGGACGCCGAGGACCTGGAGCTGCTGGAGGCGCGCGACCTGCTGTTCGCCCGGCTGCTGCAGTACCGCGCGTACAAGGTCGTCGCCCGCGACCTGGGCGTGCGCCTCGAGGAGGGGGCGCGTCGGTTCCCGCGCGACGTGCAGCTCGAGCCGCACCTGGCCGCGCTGCTGCCCGAGCTCGTCTGGCAGCTGGGTCCGGACCGGCTCGCCGAGCTCGCCGCGCGTGCGCTGGCGCCCAAGCCGCCGCCGCCCGGGGTGGACGTCAGCCACCTGCACGCCCCGCTCGTCAGCGTGCGGGAGCAGGCCGCCCTGCTCGTCGACCGCCTGCGCCGCGACGGCGCGTCGAGCTTCCGGTCGCTGACGGCGGACGCCGACGAGCCCGTGGTGGTCGTCGTGCGGTTCCTGGCGCTGCTGGAGCTGTTCCGCGAGGGGGCCGTCGCGTTCGACCAGGTGGTGCCGCTCGGTGAGCTCACCGTGCGGTGGACCGGCAGCGAGGAGGGTGACGTCGCCGTGTCCGACGACTTCGACCACGACGACCCGGGGGCGCCGGCCACGGACGCCCCGGGGCACGAGGAGGCCGGCGCATGAGCGCGCAGGACGCACAGGACACCGCCCCGCAGGCACCGGGCACCGCCCCGGACGCGGCGGACGCCGCACCCGACGAGCTCGCGTTCGACGTCGCGTCGCTGCCCGGCGGGGCGCTCGCGGCGCTCGAGGCCGTCCTCATGGTCGCCGACGAGCCGGTCCCCGCGGTGCGCCTGGCCACCGCGCTGGCGCTGCCCACCGCGCACGTCGAGGAGCTGCTGGCCACGCTCGCCGCCGAGTACCGCGGCGAGGGCGGCGGCCGGCCGCGCGGCTTCGAGCTGCGGCGTGCCGGCGACGGCTGGCGGATCTACTCCGCCGGTCCGTACGCGGACGTCGTGGGGCGCTTCGTGGTCGACGGGCAGACCCAGCGACTCACCCAGGCGGCGCTCGAGACCCTCGCGGTCGTGGCCTACCGCCAGCCCGTCAGCCGCGGGCAGGTCTCCGCCGTCCGCGGCGTCAACGTGGACGGCGTGATGCGGACCCTGTCGACGCGCGGTCTGGTGGCGGAGGTCGGGCAGGACGCCGCCACCGGCGCGGTGCTCTACGGGACCACGGGATACTTCTTGGAGCGGATGGGCCTGTCGAGCCTCGACGAGCTGCCCCCGCTGGCGCCGTACCTGCCGGACATCGAGTCCCTGGACGGCGTGGACACGACCGACGGACGAGAGGACGGACGATGAGCGGCACGGGAGCGCGTGGCCACCGGGGTGGCGGGCGCGCGGGAGGTACGGGACGCACGGGCGGCGGGACTCCGGGACGCGGGCCGCGTCGCACGGGCCGGCCGACGCGGCGGCCCGCCCAGGTCGCGGAGCCGATCGACGTGCACGACCCCGACGGCGTGCGGCTGCAGAAGGTGCTGGCCTCGGCCGGCCTCGGCTCGCGCCGGGCGTGCGAGCAGCTGATCGCCGCCGGGCGGGTGAGCGTCGACGGGCAGATCGTCACGGAGCTCGGCGTGCGGGTGGACCCGCTGACCGCCGTGCTGCACGTGGACGGCATGCGGGTGCAGCTGGACTCCTCGGTCGTCACGATCGCGCTGAACAAGCCGGTGGGCGTGGTCTCGACGATGCACGACCCCGAGGGGCGGCCGTCGCTGGCGCAGTACGTCGCCAACCGCGAGGAGCGCCTGTTCCACGTCGGACGCCTCGACGCGGACTCCGAGGGCCTGCTGCTGCTGACGAACGACGGCGAGCTGGCCAACCGGCTGGCCCACCCGTCGCACGGGGTGCCCAAGACGTACCTCGTCGAGGTGCAGGGCCGGGTCCGCGAGTCGCTGGGCAAGCAGCTCAGGGCCGGCGTCGAGCTGGAGGACGGCACCGTCACGGTCGACGAGTTCAAGATCGTGCAGGTCGCCAGCCACGCCAGCCTCGTCGAGATCGTCCTGCACGAGGGCCGCAACCGCGTCGTGCGCCGCCTGTTCGACGAGGTCGGCCACCCCGTCGACCGGCTCGTGCGCACCCGCATCGGCCCGATCCGGCTCGGTGACCTGCGCCCGGGTCGCACCCGCGTGCTCTCGAAGACGGAGGTCGGTTCGCTCATGACGGCGGTGGGCATGTGAGCGTCGCGACCGTCGGCCCGGTGCGCGTGGTCGGCACCGGGCTGCTCGGTGCGTCCGTGGGGCTGGCCCTGGCGCAGCACGGCGTCGACGTCCAGCTCGAGGACCCGTCGCGCACCGCCCTCGCGCTGGCGCGTGACGTGGGTGCCGGCACCCCGGCCGACGCGTCGTCGCCGGCCCCTGCGCTGGTCGTGGTCGCCGCACCTCCCGACGTGACCGCCGATGTCGTGGCGGCGTCGCTCGCGGCGCACCCGCAGGCCGTGGTCACCGACGTCGCCAGCGTCAAGGGGTACGTCCTGGCCGAGCTGCGCGCCGCCGGCGCCGACCTGACGCGGTACGTCGGGTCGCACCCGATGGCGGGGCGCGAGCGGTCCGGCCCGTCCGCCGCCGTGCCCGGGCTCTTCGTCGGCCGCCCCTGGGTCATCACGGACTCGGGGGAGTCCGGCGAGGACGCCGTGCTCGCCGTGCGGCACCTCGCCGTCGACGTCGGGGCCGTCCCGGTCGTGATGGACACGGACGAGCACGACGCCGCCGTGGCCGTCGTCTCGCACGTCCCGCAGCTCGCCTCCTCGCTCGTGGCGGCACGCCTGCGCGCCGCCGACGACGACGCCCTCGCGCTCGCGGGCCAGGGGCTGCGCGACGTGACGCGCCTCGCGGCGTCCGACCCGGCGCTGTGGACGTCGATCCTGGCCGCGAACGCCGCGGCGGTCCGGGACGTGCTGGTGGCGCTGCGGGAGGACCTCGACGTGGTCCTCGGTGCTCTCGACCTCGCCGCGGCGGCCACGGGGCCCGAGGACGTCGAGCTCGGCGCGCTGGCGACGATCGCCCGCGCGATCGCCGACGGGGGTGCGGGCGCCGCCCGGATCCCCGGCAAGCACGGCGGTGCGCACAAGCGGTACACCGTGGTGACCGTGCTGGTGCCGGACCGGCCGGGCGAGCTGGCCCGGCTGCTCGGCGACGTCGGCGCCGCCGGCGTGAACCTGGAGGACCTGCAGCTCGAGCACGCGGCAGGGCGACCGGTCGGCATGGCGTCGATCTCGGTGCTGCCCGGGCGTGCCGAGCACCTGGAGACCGAGCTGACCGCTCGGGGATGGAGGCTGGTGAGTTGAGCACCGTCGTGGCGGTGGACGGACCGTCCGGGTCGGGCAAGTCGAGCGTGTCGCGCGAGGTCGCGCGGCGGCTGGGGCTGGCCTACCTCGACACCGGGGCGATGTACCGGGCGGCGACCTGGTGGTGCCTGGACCAGGGCGTGCCACTGGGCGACGGACCCGCCGTCGCGGCCGCCGTGCGGGACCTGCCGCTGGTCATGGGCATGGACCCGGCGGCGCCGACGGTGACCGTGGGCGGCCGTGACGTCGGCGCGGCGATCCGCAGCACCGAGATCTCGTCGCAGGTCAGCGCGGTGGCGACCAACCTCGACGCGCGCGCCGAGCTGGGACGACGACAGCGTGAGCTCATCGAGGCCGAGCGGAGCGGCGGCTGGTCCGGCGGGCGCGGCGTGGTGGCCGAGGGTCGGGACATCACGACGGTCGTCGCCCCCGACGCCGACGTGCGGGTGCTGCTCACCGCCGACGAGGCCGCGAGGCTCGCGCGCCGGGCACGTGAGGTGCACGGGAGCGACGACGCCGCCGCGATCGCCGCGACCCGCGACCAGGTGGTGCGCCGCGACGCCGACGACTCCACGGTCGTGGAGTTCCAGGTGGCGGCGGACGGCGTGGTGACGGTCGACTCCTCGGAGCTGGACCTCGAGCAGACGGTCGTGGCCGTGCTCGACGTGGTCGGGCGGGCAGGCGACCCCCAGGCACGAGCGCCCCGGTGAGCGCCGCGGGCGCGCGCCACGTGCCGTCGCCGGCCGGCCCCGCGTGGGGGCGGTGGGTGGGGCGGTTCCTGGCCCGGGTCGTGTGGGACACGCACGTCACGGGCGCCGAGCGCGTGCCCCGCAGCGGACCGGTGGTGCTGGCCGCGAACCACATCACCCTGCTGGACGGCCCGCTGCTCGTCGGGGCGGCACCACGGCCGCTGCACGTGCTGGTGAAGACGGAGCTCTTCCGCGGGCCGCTCGGGCTCGTGCTGCGAGCGGCGGGGCAGATCCCCGTCGACCGCGCCAACGGGCGTCCCGCGCTGCAGTCCGCTCTCGGTGTGCTGCGCCGCGGCGGCGCCGTGGGCATCTTCCCCGAGGGGACCCGCGGGCGCGGCACGGTCGAGCAGGTGCGTGCGGGGGCGGCGTGGCTGGCGGTCAACGGCGGCGCGCCCGTGGTGCCCGTCGCGATCCTGGGTACCCGGCGCACGGGGGAGTCCGCGCACGGGCTGCCGGAGCTGCGCCGCGACCTCGTCGTGGAGTTCGGCGACCCGATCGACGTCGGCGCAGACGGGCTGTCACGCAGGGAGGCCATCGACCACGCCGCGGCGTCGCTGCGCAGCGCGCTGAGCGAGCTGCTCGTGACCGCGCAGGCCCGCACCGGGGTCGAGCTGCCGGCGGACGACCCACGCTCGACGGCCTGACACGCCGGGGGCGCGCCGTGGTGCACGTCGCGACGTGACATGGCCGGACGAGTCGCCGCGGCAGGGGACAATGGACGCATGGACCAGCCCGACCCCACGACGACGCGCACCCCGGACGACGACCGCGGCGACCTCCTCGAGCCCACCGCGCCGCCGACCGACGACGCCGCGGCCGACGGCGACGACGAGGTGGCCCGCGAACGTGCGCTGCGTGCCGGCCTCGCCGAGTACGACCTGGCCGACGAGGACCTGGCCCTCCTGGAGGGCGAGGGACTCGAGGGTGACGCCCTCGAGATCGAGACGACGCTGCCGGTGCTGGCCGTCGTCGGGCGCCCGAACGTCGGCAAGTCGACCCTCGTCAACCGGATCCTCGGGCGCCGCGAGGCCGTCGTCGAGGACAACCCCGGTGTGACGCGTGACCGCGTGAGCTACCCGGCGGAGTGGTCCGGGCGCCGGTTCACGCTCGTGGACACCGGCGGCTGGGAGGTCGACGTCGCGGGGATGGACAAGCGGGTGGCGCAGCAGGCCGAGGTCGCCGTCGACCTCGCCGACGCCGTGCTGTTCGTCGTCGACGCGACGGTGGGCTCCACGGACACCGACGAGCAGGTCGTGCGCCTGCTGCGACGCTCCGGCAAGCCGGTCGTGCTGGTGGCCAACAAGGTCGACGGCCCGGCCGTCGAGGCGGACGCCGCCACCCTGTGGTCGCTCGGCCTCGGGCAGCCCCACCCGATCTCCGCGCTGCACGGCCGCGGCACCGGCGACCTGCTGGACGCGGCCATGAAGGCGCTGCCCACGGTCTCCGCGCACGCCGTGCCGCTGCCGGACGGACCGCGGCGCGTCGCGCTGGTCGGACGGCCCAACGTCGGCAAGTCCTCGCTCCTGAACAAGGTCGTGGGGTCCGAGCGCGTGGTCGTCGACCCGACCGCCGGGACCACCCGTGACCCGGTCGACGAGCTCGTCGCGCTGGGTGGCAAGCCGTGGGTGTTCGTCGACACCGCCGGCATCCGCCGCCGCGTGCACCAGACGTCGGGCGCGGACTTCTACGCCTCGCTGCGCACCCAGGCCGCGATCGAGAAGGCCGAGGTCGCGGTCGTCCTCGTCGACGCGTCGGAGTCGATGACCGAGCAGGACATCCGCATCGTCCAGCAGGTCATCGACGCCGGGCGGGCGCTCGTCATCGCGTACAACAAGTGGGACCTCATGGACGAGGACCGCCGCCCGTACCTGGAGCGCGAGATCGAGCAGCAGCTCGTGCAGGTGCAGTGGGCGCCGCGCGTCAACGTGTCCGCCAAGACCGGCTGGCACACCGACCGTCTCGTGCCTGCCCTCGAGCGGTCGCTGGAGTCGTGGGACACCCGCATCTCGACCGGGCGCCTCAACGCGTTCCTCGGCGAGCTGGTCTCGGCGCACCCGCACCCGCTGCGCGGCGGCAAGCAGCCGCGCATCCTGTTCGCCACGCAGGCCTCGACGCGCCCGCCGCGGTTCGTCATCTTCGCCAGCGGGTTCCTCGAGCCCACGTACCGCCGGTTCATCGAGCGCCGCCTGCGCGAGACGTTCGGGTTCGAGGGCACGCCCATCTCGATCTCGGTGCGCGTGCGCGAGAAGCGCAAGCGGTGACGCTGCGGTGAGCGACCGGCAGGCCGACCGCCGCACCGGCACGGCGACGCACGTGCTGCTGCGGCTCGGCCTGCCGCGCGACCCCCGCGCCACCCGGCACCTCGGCACGTTCCTCGTGGCCACGGCCGCGACGGTGCTGGTCACGCGCGCGTTCCTGGCGGCCACCGGGTACCCGCAGCTCGGTGGCGACGGCCTGCACATCGCCCACGTCCTGTGGGGCGGTCTGCTGATGGCGGTCGCGTTCCTCATGCTGCTGTCGTTCGCGGGGCCGGTGCTGCGCCCGCTCGGCGCCCTCGTCGGCGGCATCGGGTTCGGGCTGTTCGTCGACGAGGTCGGCAAGTTCGTCACGTCGGACAACGACTACTTCTACGAGCCGACCGCGGCGATCATCTACGCCACCGTCGTGGGCCTGGGGATCGTGGCCGAGGCGCTGCACGGCCGGCGGCCGCCCGACCCGCGCGAGGCGCTGGCGGGCGCCGTCGACGAGGCGGTCGCGGGTGTGGTCGGGGGCTTCACCCCGGCCGCGCGGCACCGCGCCGAGGCTCGTCTGTCCGACGCCGGTGACGTGCCCGGTGCGCGGGAGACCCGTGCGCTGCTGCGCAGCATCGACGAGGACCACGCCGAGCTGCCCGACCCGGTCGACGCGGTCGCATCGGGCGTCGTGCGCGTGCTGCACACCTTGGTCCGTGCCCGGTTCGTGCCGTGGCTGGCTGTGCTGGCGCTGGTGGGCACCTCCGGCGTCACCGTGGCCGGTGCCGTGGCCCGGTGGTGGGGCGGGGACGACTCCCCGGGCTGGGTGGTGGCCGGCGCGCTGGTCGCCGGCGCCGTGAGCGTCGCACTGTGCCTGGTGGGTCTGGCCCGCGTCGGGCGGGACGCCGTCGACGGGTACCAGTGGTTCCGGCGCGCCGTGCTCGTGAGCCTGCTGGTCACGCAGTTCTTCCTGTTCCGGCTGTCGCAGTGGGACGCGTCGTGGGGGCTGCTGGTCGACCTGCTGGTGCTCGGCGTGGTCGCGGCCGAGCTCGAGGTCCTGCGGCGGCGGCGCGAGGAGCGCGACCCCACGGCGTGAGCCCGCACGCCTCCGCACCCGGAGGCGACGGGTGGTCGGGACAGGGGCGTCACGTGCGGTAGGCTCTTCGAGGCTTCTGCGGGAGCCATCGGGCTGTGGCGCAGCTTGGTAGCGCACTTGACTGGGGGTCAAGGGGTCGCAGGTTCAAATCCTGTCAGCCCGACGTGGAGAACGGCGATCAGCGGCTGTCCCGGGAGACCGGGGCAGCCGCTGATCTGCGTGGGTGCCCGTGTCGGGTGAGCCGTTCGACTCACCGGTGGTCCGCGAGCGACAGCCCCCGCACCCGCTGAGAGGGACGCCCCGACGAACGGGGGCCGCCTCGGCGTGGACGAGCCGCTCGCGCTGATCCACGTGCTCGACGAGAGCGTCGACCCCGACGAGATCCAGCACCTCGCGACGGCGGAGGCGCTGTTCCTGCAGCGGTACGCCGCCTCGGGCGACCGCCCGGCTGACCCGGGCCGACGGTCTCAGGCCTCCGCGCGGCCGACCAGCACGCTCGACGCGGCGGTGCGGAGCACGTCGTGGCTCACGGAACCCAGGAGCATGCCGCGGAACGCGCCCAGCCCTCGACACCCGACGACCACCAGGTCGCTGCCGACCGACCGGGCGGCGAGGGCGTGCGCGGGGCTGTCCTCGACCACCTCGACGTCGACCTGCAGACCGGGGTGCTCCTCCCGGAGGTCCTGCGCCAGCCGGGACGCCGCGTGGTGCGCGGTGCCGGCCTCGTCCGGGGGCAGCGGGACGGGCGCGTCGTGGGTGCCGTACGGGTCCTCCACGGTCGGGCGTGCGTGCACCAGGACGAGCGGGACCTCGCGGGACGACGCGGCACGTGCGGCGGTCCGTGCCGCGGCGAGCGAGGTCGCGGAGCCGTCCACGCCGACGACCACCGGTCCGGCAGGTCCGTCCGCGGCGGCCTGGCGGACCACCGCGACCGGGACGGGTGCGTGCGCGGCCACGTGGCCCGCCACGCTGCTCAGCCGGGACCCGTCGGCCCGGCCGCTCGCGCCGATCACGAGCAGCTGGGCTCCCTCGGCGGCGGCGAGGATCGCCGGCACGGCCGCCCCCTGGACGGCGCGCGCGTCGACCCGCAGCCCGGGGTGCGCGGCGGTCGCACGTTCCCGCTGTGCATCGAGGTAGGCCTGCGCGTCGCGGTCCAGCCCCAGAGGGATGAAGGGCGCGTACCACCCCAGCGGCGAGACCTCGTACGGCTCCTGCCACGCGTGGACGAGCAGCACGTCCGCGCCGCGCCGCTCGGCCTCCTGCAGGCCCCACCGCAGCGTGTGCGCGCTGTGCGGCCCGCCGTCGAGAGCGATGACCACCGGTCCGTCCGCCACCATGACCGCCTCCTGCTCGAGTGGCCGAGAACGCATCCTTCTTCAGGTTACGCCCGTGGTGGTACGGGCGGTCATGACCTGGGACCTACCACCACGAACCGGTCCCGGAACGCGCCGGGTCCGCCCGTCGACGTCGCGGCCTTCCCGACGGTGCCGGTCGCCGACGGGGGAGCGGCGACCGCGGCGTCGGCGCGGTCCTGAGGTCGCCCCGGCCGCTGCGTGACGTCGAGCAGGTGGGCCAGGTCGTCAGGCGATGAGTTCACCACGTGCCGCCGGTCAGACCTGGTGACCGTCGACGGACGCCGGGCCCCGCTGCCCGGCACGGACAGCCCCGCGGAGACATCATGACAACGCTGAACGACGCACCCACCACCTCACGCCCGGGCCGGCCGCCTGTGGTCGACCGGGCCACGTGGCAGGCCGCGCGTGACGAGCTCCTGGTCCGCGAGAAGGCCCACACCCGCGCGGGCGACGCGCTCGCGGCGGACCGTCGACGGCTGCCGATGGTCGAGCTCGCCCCCGACGTCCAGGTCGTCGGACCCGGGGGTCCGGTGCCGTTCCGCGATCTCTTCCAGGGGCGCGACGAGCTCGTCGTCTACAAGCACATGTGGCACGACGGCGCGCCGCACCAGGGGCAGTGCGAGGGCTGCACGGTCACCGCGTGGCAGCAGAAGGACGCCGTCTACCTCAACGCCCGCGGGGTGTCGTTCGCGATCCTGACCACCGGCCCGTGGGACGAGGTCGCCCCGTACGTCGACTTCATGGGCTACACCCAGCCCTGGTACTCCGTGCGCGGACTGGACGAGCCCGTCGGCGGTGAGATGGGCCACCTCACGTGCTTCCTGCGCGACGGGGACCGGGTCTACCTGACGTACGACACGACGGGCCGCGGCACCGAGGTCGCCGACTCGTCGTTCGGGCTGCTCGACCTGACGCCCTACGGCCGTGGCGAGGCGTGGCAGGACAACCCCGACGGCTGGCCCGAGGGGAACGGTCCCTGCTGGTACTGGAGGGCCGACGCCGACGGCAACGCGGGGTGGGGGCCGACGACCCGGCCCGTGCCGCAGTGGACCCGTCCCGGCGCGACCGCGGTGGACACGCTCGGGCGGCACGGCCACCACCACTGACGTCCGACGGCGGCACGCGGGGCGGCCCAAGATGCCGAACCCGACAAAGGGGAAGAAGGTGGAGGCCCACCGGACCACAGGAAGAGGCTCGCCATGTACCTGCACGTCCAGCGCCTGATCAACGAGATCGTCCCCGACGAGCCGGACCCGGCCGCCGCCAACGCGCTCCAGGAGGGGCTCGGCGGACAGTTCGGCGAGATGCGGACGATGATGCAGTACCTGTTCCAGAGCATCAACTTCCGGGGCCCCTCCGGCAAGCCCTACCGCGACCTGCTGCAGGGCATCGGGACGGAGGAGATCAGCCACGTCGAGCTGATCGGGACGACCATCGCCCGGCTCCTGGACGGTTCGCCCCGGTACCAGGGCAAGAAGACCGACCCGCTCGACAAGCCCGGCGCCGACGGGGCCACGCCCCTGGGGATCGCGCTGGACGAGAGCAACATCCACCACTACCTCGTCGCGGCCCAGGGTGCGCTCCCGGTCGACGCGGCCGGCAACCCGTGGAGCGGGTCGTACGTCTACAACTCGGGCAACCTCGTGCTCGACCTGCTCTACAACCTCATGCTCGAGTCGACCGGCCGTCTGCAGAAGTGCCGGATCTACGAGATGACGGACAACAAGACCGCCAGGTCGACGATCTCGTACCTCATCGTCCGGGACCAGGCGCACGAGAACGCCTACGCCCGCGCGTTGGAGACCCTCGGCGTCGACTGGGGCAAGCTCCTGCCCATCCCCAAGACGAGCGCGGAGAAGTTCCCCGAGGTCAAGAAGCTCCTGGACCTCGGGCTCCAGAGCAAGCAGTACTCCTTCGACCTCACCGCGGCGTCGGAGGCGGGCAGGATCTTCCAGGGCATGTCGCCGTCGAACGACGGCACCCAGCTCGACGCCAGCGAGCAGGCGCCGGCCGGTGTGCCGATGACCATCGCCGAGGAGCGCTTCGAGGAGTTCGCGCCCGGCCTGGACCCCGAGCTCCTCGCGCTGATCCAGGCGACGGCCGACATCGAGATGGCCGAGGTCCAGCCGATCTACGGGCCGCTGCCCGCCTAGGGCACCCGGCACGCGGCACCCCCGGATCGTCGGGTCCCGAGGACCCGGGGGTGCCGACGACGGGCCCGAGACCGCCGGGCACGTCACGTGCGGGCGCGCACGTGACGTGCGCGGACGTCGCGGTGCTCCGGTGCGGCGTGGGGGAGTGGGTGCATGGCCGCGAGCACGAGACCGTACGCGGACCGGGCCGCGGCGGGGCAGGATCTCGCGGGGCACCTGGCGCACCTCGCGGGCGAGCGCGTCGTCGTGCTCGCGCTGCCCCGCGGCGGGGTCCCGGTCGCCGCGCCCGTCGCGCAGGCGCTCCGTGCGCCGCTCGACGTCGTCGTCGTCCGCAAGCTCGGCCTGCCCGGCCACCCCGAGGTGGCGATGGGTGCGATCGCCGGGATCGGTGACGACGTCGAGCTCGTCCACGAGCACCGGATCGAGGTGCGCGGGAACGTCACCGCCGAGGAGTTCCGCCACGTGCACCGTGCCGAGCTCGTCGAGCTGCGGCGTCGGGAGATCGCCTACCGCGGCACTCGTCGCCCACCGGGTGTGACCGGGCAGGTGGTCGTCCTCGTCGACGACGGCATCGCCACGGGGGCGACCGTCCGTGCCGCTGTCGCCGCGGTCCGCCGCCACGAACCAGAGCGCATCGTGGTCGCCGTCCCCGTGGGGCCCGCGGAGGCCGTGGCAGCGGTCGCCCAGACGGCCGACGACGTGGTCTGCGTGCGCCGGCCGCGGCGCTTCCGGGCGGTGGGGCAGGAGTACGTGGACTTCGCGCCGCCCTCGGACGACCAGGTGCGTGCTCTGCTCGCCGGCGCCGGGCCGGCGCGCCCCCGGCACGACGGCTGACGGAACCGGCGGCCCGGCGCCGGTACGGGCGCTCGCGGGCGCGCGGTCAGGCGTCCGGGGTCGTGCTGGGCGGTCCCGGGGCGGGCGCCACGTCCACCTCGTCCGCATCGGGCACCGTGCGGGTGGTCGCCGGCCCGCTGTGCCGGCGCGGCGGTGAGCCGAGGCGGAACGACATGTGACCACCCAGGTACCCGCCGGCCGAGACCACACCCGTCGCGAGCAGCGAGGCCGCCACACCGGCCGAGTGCGCCCCGCGGCGCCGCAGCACCCAGGACCCGGCGTACAGGCCGAGCGCCACGGAGTTGAGGGCGGCGTGCGCGGCCCCGACGCGCTGCGTGCGGCGGCCGGACACGGCCCAGTCGGCCAGCCCGGTGAGGGAGGTCGGCAGTGCGGCCAGGACGCCGAGCCCGAGCAGCCGTTCGGCATGGGGTCGGGCCGAGTCGCCCCCCACGAGGTCCAGCGTGGTGGCGGACATCCACAGGCCCAGCGGCAGGTCGGTCATCAGCGGGTGGAGCGCGTGCCCGAGGTCCCGACCGTGCAGCCGTGCAGCGAGCCCGGGTCGACCCTCCAGCGCGGCCGCGACGCGGGGCTGCCAGCGCTCGATGACGGCGTCGAACGCGTCCGAGCGCTCGAGGGCGCGGGTGGCGCGCAGCGCGGGGGACGTCCGGTCGTCGGTGTCGCTCATCGGGGGACCTCCGTGGGTGGTGACGGGTCTGCTCCGGTGGTCGTCGAGCATCGCACGACAGGGCGACGCTCGCCCGGGCAGCGTCGACGCCCGTCGGGCCGGGCCGTGACGGGCCCGGGGACGGGCCGGTGGGTGGGTCGAGAGGGCTGATAACGGAACCTGGCGCCCATGAAGGCACAGGAAGACGACAAAACCAGCCCGGAGTCCGAGAGGGGAGCCGTCCAGCGGGGGACTCCAGTCCCACCTCGGCTCCCGCGCGGGATGGAAGCCTCGAGGCGCTGGACGCCCGCACCGGCGGCGCGTCCGTGACACGGAGGTCAGCGGTGGCAGTACCGACCAGCACGCGTCCTGAGCCCGACCGCGTCCCCGCCGTCGCCCGGCCCGCCCCGAACCCGCCGGCGCGCCCGGCGACCTGGGTCCTCAAGGCGGTGATGGCCGTCACCGGCCTCGTGCTCGTGGTGTTCGCCGTCGTGCACCTCGTGGGGAACCTCAAGATCTTCCTCGGCCCCGAGCAGCTCGACGGCTACGCCCACTGGTTGCACGAGGACCTGCTGGCCCCGCTGGTGCCGCACGGCTGGTTCATCTGGATCTTCCGCGCCGTCATGGTGACGAGCCTCCTCGCGCACGTCGCGGCCGGCGTGGTGCTGCGGCGCCGGGCACGCACCGCCCGTGGGCCGCACCGCCGCCAGGGGCTGAGGGGACTGCGTGGGTTCCAGGCGCGCAGCATGCTCGTCACGGGCGCGGTCCTGCTCTTCTTCATCGTGTTCCACGTCCTCGACATCACGACGGGCACACGTCCCGCCGCGACCGACGAGTTCGTCGCCGGGCAGGCGTACGCGAACATCGTCGCGTCCTTCCAGCGGCCGGCCGTCGCCGCGTTCTACGTCCTGGCGATCGGGACCCTCACGCTGCACCTTGCGCACGGGCTGTGGAGCGTGGTGAACGACCTCGGGGCCACGGGACGCAGGCTGCGCGCCACGGGCGCGGCGCTCGCCGGCGGCGTGGGCCTGCTGATCCTCGTGGGCAACCTGATCATCCCGGTCGCGGTCCTGACGGGGCTCGTGGCATGAGCGGCACCGACGCACCCCGCACCGACGCACCCGGCACCGACGCGATGGGCACCGACATGACCGGCAGCGACATGACCGGCAGCGACATGACCGGCCCCGCCACGGACGGTGCGGCACCGACGCTCACCCCCGAGGACGTGCGCCGGGTCGGTGCGCAGCTCGACGGCCGCGTGCCCGAGGTGCCGGCCGAGCAGGCGTGGGACGACCGCCGGCTGCGCTACGACCTCGTCGCGCCCGCCAACCGCCGCAAGTTCACCGTGATCGTCGTCGGCACGGGCCTCGCCGGCTCGGGCGCGGCGGCCGCGCTCGGCGAGCTCGGGTACCAGGTGGAGTGCTTCACGATCCACGACGCACCACGGCGTGCGCACTCCGTCGCCGCGCAGGGTGGCATCAACGCCGCCCGCGCGCGCAAGGTCGACAACGACTCGGTGCACCGGTTCGTCAAGGACACCGTCAAGGGCGGCGACTTCCGCGGCCGCGAGGCGGACGCCTACCGGCTCGCGCAGGAGTCGGTCCGCGTCATCGACCACATGAACGCGATCGGTGCGCCGTTCGCCCGCGAGTACGGCGGCCGGCTGGCGACGCGGTCGTTCGGCGGCGTGCAGGTCTCCCGGACCTACTACACCCGTGGCCAGACCGGCCAGCAGCTGCAGGTGGCCGGCGCCAACGCGCTCCTGCGTCAGGTGGCCCGGGGGACCGTCACCCTCCACACACGCCAGGAGATGCTCGACCTGATCGTCGCCGACGGGCGCGCCCAGGGCATCGTCGTCCGGGACCTCGTCACGGGGGAGGTGCGCGCCGTCACCGCGCACGCGGTCGTCCTGGCGACCGGTGGCTACGGCAACATCTACTGCAAGTCGACGCTCGCCAAGAACTCGAACGCCACGGCCGCCTGGCGCGCCCACCGACGCGGCGCCCACTTCGCGAACCCCGCCTTCATCCAGTTCCACCCCACCGCCCTGCCGCTGATGAGCGAGTGGCAGTCCAAGACGATCCTCATGTCGGAGTCGCTGCGCAACGACGGGCGGATCTGGGTGCCCGCACGCGCAGGCGACGACCGCGCCCCGGCGGACATCCCCGAGGACGAGCGGGACTACTACCTCGAGCGGCGCTACCCCACGTACGGGAACCTCACGCCCCGGGACGTCGCGTCGCGTGCAGCCCGTGAGCGGATCGACGCGGGCCACGGCGTGGGGCCGCTGAGGAACGCGGTGTACCTCGACTTCGCGGACGCCGTGGCACGGCTCGGGCGCGACACCGTGGTGTCGCGCTACTCGAACCTCTTCCACATGTACGAGCAGGCCACGGGCGACGACCCGCTGCGCACACCGATGCGGATCGCGCCGGGTGCGCACTTCGCGATGGGCGGGCTGTGGTCGGACTACGACCTGATGACGTCGGTCCCCGGGCTGTTCGTCGGGGGTGAGGTCGGCTGGGGCTACCACGGTGCCAACCGGCTGGGGGCCAACTCGCTGCTCTCGGCGTGCGTCGACGGCTGGTTCACCCTGCCGTACGCGGTGCCGGGCTACCTGGCGCCCCTGCTGGGGTCGGACGTGCTGGCGCCGGACCACGAGGCGGTCGTGAACGCGCTCGAGGCGGTGCGCGCACGGACGCAGCGGCTGCTGAAGAACGACGGCACGCAGGGTCCCGACCGGTTCCACCGTCGGCTGGGGGAGATCCTCTACCGCTGTGCCGGGGTCACCCGGACCCCCGAGGGTCTGGCCCAGGGCATCGCCGAGATCCGGGCGCTGCGCGAGGAGTTCTGGCGCGACGTCCGCGTGCTCGGCGAGGGGTCGGCCCTCAACCAGGAGCTCGAGCGCGCGGGACGCGTCGCGGACTACCTGGAGATGGCCGAGCTGCTGTGCGTCGACGGGCTGGACCGTGACGAGAGCTGCGGCGCCCACTTCCGCGCCGACCACCAGACGCCCGACGGCGAGGCGCTGCGCGACGACACCACGTGGTGCCGGGTCTCCGCGTGGGAGTCCCCGGCCACCGACGCCCCCGACCAGCGGTTCGTGCGGCACGACGAACCACTGACGTTCCAGACCGTGCCGCTGCAGACGAGGAACTACGCGTGAAGCTCACCCTGGACGTCTGGCGCCAGCCCGACGCGGCATCGCCCGGTGCGTTCGAGACCTACGTCGTCACCGACGCGACCCCCGAGATGACCCTGCTCGAGCTGCTGGACCGGCTGAACGACCAGCTCGTGGCCGAGGGCCGCGAGCCGGTCGCGTTCGAGTCCGACTGCCGCGAGGGCATCTGCGGGTGCTGCGGCGTGAACGTGGACGGCCGGCCGCACGGCCCGGAGGGCAACACGCCGTCCTGCGAGCAGCACGTGCGGTCCTTCGCGGACGGCGACCGCGTCGTCATCGAGCCGCTGCGCTCGGCCGCGTTCCCGGTCGTCAAGGACCTCGTGGTCGACCGGTCGGCGCTGGACCGGGTGATCCAGGCGGGCGGCCACGTCGCGGTGGACGCGGGTACCGCACCGGACGCGGACGCGACCACCATCGACCACCAGACCGCGGAGATGGCACTGGACTTCGCCGCGTGCATCGGGTGCGGGGCGTGCGTCGCGGCCTGCCCCAACGGCTCCGCGTCCCTGTTCACCGGCGCCAAGCTCACCCACCTGGCAGCGCTGCCGCAGACGCGTGCCGAGCGGGGTCGCCGGGCCGTGGCGATGGTGGACCAGATGGAGCACGACTTCGGGCCGTGCTCGACGTACGGGGAGTGCGCGCTGGTGTGCCCGGCGGGGATCCCGCTGAGCGCGATCGCGGCGGTGGGCAAGGAGCGGATGCGGGCGTTCCTGCGGGGTCGCGCGACCTGAGACCGGGGGAGTGCGCTCGGCGTGGCAGCACGGCGCCGCTAGCGTCGTGCCGTGACCCCGTCCGACGGCCCGCCGGCGCCCGGCACCGCGCGGCCCGGTCCGGGCGGTGGTGACCTCGTCGACGTGCCGCGCCTGCGTCGGCGCACCCTGACCGTCCTGGTGGCCGCGCAGGTCTGCGGCGGGCTCGCCGCCGGGTCGGCCGTGTCGGTCGGCTCGCTGCTCGCGGTCGCGCTGTCGGGGTCGTCGACGTGGGCGGGCGGGGTGACGACCGCGACGACGCTCGGCGCGGCGCTCGCGTCGCTGGGCCTCGCGCGCCTGGCGACGGCCCGGGGGCGGCGTGCGGCGCTGTCGACCGGCCTGGCGCTGGCGGCGCTCGGCGCGACGCTCGTCGTCGTGTCCGTCGTCCTGTCCGCGTTCGCGCTCCTGCTGGTGGGCAGCGTCCTGCTGGGGGTCGGGGCCGCCGTGAACCTGCAGTCGCGCTTCGCGGCGACGGACCTCTCGACGCCCGCGACGCGCGGCCGCGACCTGTCGCTGGTCGTGTGGACCAGCACGGTCGGCGCGGTCGTGGGCCCCAACCTCGTGCACCTCGACGGTGCCGTCGGTCGGCTCACCGGGCTGCCTCCGCTGGCCGGTGTCTTCGTGCTGGCCGGGCTCGGCATGCTCGTCGCGCTGCTCGTCGTGCAGGTGGGGATGCGGCCCGACCCGCTGGACGTCGCGGGGCGGGCCGAGGGGACGGTGCGCCGGCACGTCCCGGTGCGGGTCGCCGGTGCCACGCTGCGCCGCCACCCCCGGGCCCTCGCCGGCGTCCTGGGCGTGGTCGTCGCCCACGCCGTGATGGTCGCGGTGATGTCGATGACGCCCGTCCACCTCGCGGAGCACGGCGGGTCGGTCGAGCTCGTCGGCCTGACGGTGAGCCTGCACCTGGCCGCGATGTTCGCGCTCGCGCCGGTCATGGGCACGCTGGTCGACCGTGCCGGTGCGCAGCCCGTGCTCCTCGCCGGTCTGGTGGTCCTCGTGGTGGCCACGGCGGTCTGCGGCCTGGCGGGAGGGGACGCCCTGGGCGTGACGGTCGGGCTCGTGCTGCTCGGCCTGGGCTGGTCGTCCGCGACGGTGGCGGGCTCGGCGGCGGTCGCCGCGGACGTGACGGGCGTCGAGCGCGTCGCCGTCCAGGGGCTGTCCGACGCCGCCATGTCGTTCGCCGGAGCCGTCGGCGGTGCCCTGGCCGGTGTGTGGCTGGGCCTGGTCGGGTACGGCGGGCTGAGCGCGGTGTCGGGGGTCGTCGCGACGTTCGGCGTGCTCGTGGCGCTCGCCGCGCACCGTGGCGGGCGGTCCCCGCGCGCGGACGCGGACACCGGTGCGAGGGTGACCCCATGACCTCTCCCACCATCACCCTGAACAACGGCATCGCGATCCCGCAGGTCGGTTTCGGCACCTTCCAGGTCAAGGCCGAGGAGACGCAGCGCACCGTCGAGGACGCGCTCGAGGCCGGGTACCGCCACATCGACACGGCGGCCGGCTACTACAACGAGGCGGGCGTCGGCGCCGCGGTGCGGGCGTGCGGCCTGCCGCGCGACGAGGTGTTCGTGACGACGAAGCTGCGCAACGGCGACCAGGGCTACGAGCAGGCCCTGCGCGCGTTCGAGGACAGCCGCCGTGCGCTCGGCCTGGACGTCGTCGACCTGTACCTCATCCACTGGCCGGTGCCCAGCAAGGACCTGTACGTCGAGACGTGGCGGGCCTTCGAGAAGCTGCTCGCGGACGGTGCCGTCCGGGCGATCGGCGTCTCGAACTTCCTGCCCGAGCACCTCGAGCGGCTGCTGCGCGAGACGGACGTCGTGCCCGCCGTCAACCAGGTGGAGGTGCACCCGACCTTCCAGCAGCGCGCGACGCAGGACGCCTCCACGCAGCACGGCGTCGCCGTCGAGGCGTACTCGCCGCTGGGGCAGGGCAAGGACCTGCAGGCCGACGCCGTGACGTCGGTGGCGGAGCGGCTCGGCGTCACCACGGGCCAGGTGGCCCTGCGCTGGCACGTGCAGGCAGGACGCATCGTCATCCCCAAGTCGGTCACGCCCGAGCGGATCCGCTCCAACCTCGACCTGTTCTCCTTCGACCTCACGGACGAGGACGTCGCGGCCATCGACGCGCTGGACAGCGAGGAGCGCATCGGCGCCGACCCGGCCACCGCCGCCTTCACCCAGATGCGCTGACCCGCACGCGCTGACCCGCGCCCCGCCGGACCTCACGTCACGGCGGGGCGCGGCGTCTGCACACTGTGGGGATGACCGGACCGTTCGAGGACGTGGTGCGCGCGCACGGGGGCACCGTGCTGCGCGTGTGCCGCGCGGTGCTCGGGCCTGGCGACGCCGACGACGCGTGGTCCGAGACGTTCCTCTCCGCGCTGCGCGCCTGGCCGGCCCTCCCACCCGACGCGAACGCCGAGGCGTGGCTCGTGACGGTGGCGCGGCGCAAGGCGATCGACGAGCTGCGCCGCCGTGCCCGGCACGCGACGCCCGCCGCCGAACCGGGCGCGCTGGGCGGCGACCCGCTGGTCGCACCCACGCCGCTGCCCGGCGACCGTGACCTCGACCTGTGGCGCGCGGTCGGCGCGCTGCCCGCCAAGCAGCGGCGCGCCGTGGTGCTGCACCACCTGGGCGGGCTCCCGTACGCCGACGTCGCGGCGCTCGTGGGTGGCAGCGCCGCCGCGGCCCGGCGTGCCGGAGCCGACGGCGTGGCCGCGCTGCGCCGCACGTACGGCACGACCATCGACGACGGGGGCCAGCCATGACGACCGACCGGACGACACGCGCCGGTGAGGAGCAGGCCACGCTGCGCCGCCTGCACGCCCGACTCGTCGCCGAGGCGCAGGCCGACGGGTTGCTCGACGTCACCTACCGCGTGGTGGACTCGCCGGTGGGCCGCCTGCTGGTCGCGGCGGGGGAGACCGGGGTGCTCCGGGTCGCGTTCGAGGTGCAGGGCCACGCCGCGGCGCTCGACGACCTGGCCGCCCGCGTGGGCCCGCGGGTGCTGGAGGGCGGCACCCGGCTGGACCCGGTGCTGCGCGAGCTCGACGAGTACTTCGCCGGCCGGCGTCGCACGTTCGACGTGCCGGTGGACCTGCGGCTCACGCGGGGGTTCCGCCGTGACGTCGTGGCGGCTCTGACCGCCGTGCCGTACGGCGCGACCGCGTCCTACCGGCAGGTCGCCACGGCGGCGGGCCGGCCCGCCGCGGTGCGCGCGGTCGGTACGGCGTGCGCGCTCAACCCGGTGCCGCTGCTGCTGCCGTGCCACCGGGTGGTGCGCTCCGACGGGTCGCCCGGCCGCTACGCCGGGGGCGAGGCGGCGAAGCGCACGCTGATCGGCCTGGAGCGGGCGGGCGCCGACCCTCTCGCCACGGGACCCGCCGAGGCGTAGGTTCGGCAGGCATGTGCCGGAACATCACGACGTTGCGCGGCCTGGAGCCGCACGCCACGGACGCGGAGATCGAGGCGGCCGCCCTGCAGTACGTGCGGAAGGTGACCGGCGTGCAGCAGCTCTCCGACGCCACCCGCGGGCCGGTCGAGGCGGCGGTCGCGCAGATCGCGCACATCACCGCCCACCTGCTCGACGAGCTGCCCGAGCGCCGCCGGCCTCCGGCGACGGTGCCGCCGCTGCGCCGCCCCGAGGTGCAGGCGCGCATCGCGGCGCGCCAGGGGGGCTGAGGCCGGCCGCGACGTCCGCACGAGGCCGCAGGGTGCGCCGGTCAGTCGTCCGTGCTGCCCGGCGTCGGCACCAGGCGGGGGATGCCCGCCGGGGCGACGGCGGACAGGGCGAGGAACCGCGCCTCGGCGCGGTGCAGGCGGATGTGCTCGTCGAGCGACCACCCGGGACCGTTCGTCAGCGTCATGCCGCAGGCGCACCCGATGGTCACGGCGCCGTCCTCGTCCACGACGACCTGACCCACCGTCGTGTGGTCGGTGAACGCCCGCACCTTGGCGTGGCGCATGGGCGCGCTGACGGGCTCCGGCAGCGTCTCCTGCGGGTCGGTCGTCCGCTCGCCGTCGGTCAGGTCGTCGGCGGGACGACCGAGGTCGGGAACGTCGGGGCCGGGAAGGGCGTGGTCGGGCACGGACTCAGTGTCCGCCCGTGAGCGTCCCGTCGTCCACGAGCTGACGCTCCATCGCCGCGTCCCACTCGCCGCCGCCCAGGCTGGGCATCAGCTGCTGCAGCTGCGGACGCCAGGCGTCGGCCCGCTCGGGGAAGCACCGGTCGAGCAGGTCCAGCATGGTCGCCACCGCGGTCGACGCGCCGGGGGACGCGCCCAGCAGACCGGCGATCGAGCCGTCGGCCGACGCCACGAGCTCGGTCCCGAACTCCAGCACACCACCGCCCTTGCCGCGCTTGATGACCTGGACGCGCTGGCCCGCCGTCACCAGCTCCCAGTCCCGCGGGTCGGCGGTCGGCATGTACGCGCGCAGCGTGCGCAGCCGCGCGGTGTCGCCGGTGGTGACCTCGCGGATGAGGTACGTGAGCAGGTCGACGTTGCGCAGGCCGACAGCGATCATCGGCACCAGGTTGGTGGGTCGCACCGAGCGCAGCAGGTCGGTCCAGGAGCCGCGCTTGAGGAACTTCATGCTCCAGCCGGCGTACGGGCCGAACATCAGCGCGCGGCGCCCGTCGACGACGCGCGCGTCCAGGTGCGGGACCGACATGGGCGGCGCACCGATCGCGGCCTTGCCGTAGACCTTCGCGCGGTGCTGGTCCACCACGTGCGGTGCGGTGGTCCGCAGGAACTGCCCGCTGATCGGGAAGCCCGCGTACCCGCGGATCTCCTTGATGCGGCTGCGCTGCAGCAGGTGCAGCGCACCGCCGCCCGCGCCGACGAAGACGAACCGGGCGGTGAGCGTGCGCGGCGGACGACCGTTCCAGCGCCGGTCCGCCACGGTGACCCGCCAGCGCCCGTCGCGCAGGCGCTTGAGCCGCGTGACCTCGCTGCTCGTGTGCAGGGTGGCCCCGCGCTGGACCGCGTCGGCGAGCATGGCGCGCGTCAGCGACCCGAAGTCGACGTCCGTGCCCCAGGCGGCGCGCGTGGCGGCGACGGGCTCGTCGTCCGCCCGGTCGGCCATGAGCAGGGGAGCCCACCGGGCGATGACGGCCGGGTCGGTCGTGAACTCCAGGTCGGCGAACAGCCGGTGCGCGCGCAGCGCCTCCCAGCGGCGGCGCAGGAACTCGACGTCCTGCGACCCGCGGACGAACGTCAGGTGCGGGGTCGTGGTGACGGCGTCCTCGCCGCCGGGCAGCCGGCCCGCGGCGGCCAGGTGGTGCCACAGCTCGCGCGACAGCTCGTACTGCTCGTTGATCGTGACGGCCTTGGTCACGTCGACCGTGCCGTCGGGGCGCTGGGGCGTGTAGTTCAGCTCGCACAGCGCGGCGTGGCCGGTGCCCGCGTTGTTCCACGCGTTCGAGCTCTCGAGCGCGGGGGAGTCCAGCCGCTCGTGCACCTCGATGCGCCAGCCGGGCTCCAGCGTGCTCAGCAGCGACGCGAGCGTCGCGCTCATGATGCCGCCGCCCACCAGCAGGACGTCGACGTCGGCCGCGGTCTCGTGCTCTCCAGGTGCCACGCCGCGATGCTAGGTCGACGTCGAGAGACCTCCCAGCACAAGTCATGTGATGTTTGTCTCGTGGGACTTTCGTCACATGCGCGCCGCTGACCTGCGGCGCAGTCGCTGTCGGCCGACACGGGGACGTCGGACGCGACGCCCCGACCCCGGTCGTGCCCGACGAGGGCGACACGCCGCGCGGACGCCCGACACGCGCACGCCCCGCGCCGAGCGGGTGCGCGACCCGCCCGGTGCGCGGTAGAACCGGTGCATGAGCTCGAACCGCGCGCGCGACCTGACGTCCGACCCCGCCGCCCACGGCCTGGCCGACCAGCCCCTCACCCAGGCGGACCTGGACGCGGCGGACGCCCGCACGGGGGGCGACCCCGCGCGGGCCCCGCGCTCGCTGCGCGCCGCCGAGCTCGAGCCCGACGACGAGGCGATCGCCTCGAGCGACGACTGGGACGACCCCGAGCGGCTCTGAGGTCCGCGCCGGCGCCGGCATCGACCGCCGGCGTCCCCGCCGGGATCGCCGGCGGCAGACGCCGACGATCCCGGCGGACGTCAGCGCGCGAGCCCGGCCTCGCGCGCCCGCTGCAGCAGCTGCTCCCCGTCCTCGCCCGTGAGGACGTCGAGACCGGGTTCCTCGTCCGCCCGCTCCTCGGACTCCTCCTGCTCGGGGGTTGCGACGGGCATGCCGTGCGAGAGCACGTGCTCACCGGGCGTCAGCTGGCGGATGAGGACGGCCTCGACCCGGTCCGGGTGGTGCTCCACGGCCCCGGCGTAGATCTGCGGGTCGTGCTGCCCGTCGTCGCCGACGAGCACCCACCGCACCTGCGGCAGGTCGGTGAACAGGCGGCGCAGCTCGGCCACCTTGTGCCGCGGACCGCTGCGGAAGAGCCCGGTGTTGGTCGGTCCCCAGTCCGTCAGCAGCAGCGGCCCGGCGGGGTAGTCGTGGCGCCGCAGGAACCGGCCGATCGCCGGTGCCGCGTTCCACGCCCCGGTGGACAGGTACACGACGGGGGCCCCGGGGTGGTCGGCCCGCAGGGCGTGGTACAGGCGTGACATGCCGGGGACGGCCTCGCGCGCGTTCTCGTGCCGCACGAAGACGTTCCACGCGGCGACGAGGGGACGCGGCAGGCGCGTGACCATGACGGTGTCGTCGATGTCGCTGACGATGCCGACCGTCGGCTCCGGGCCCACCACCACGACGCGCGCCGTGGTCCGGGCGTCGTCCACCGACGTGAGCGTGATGTCGTGCCAGCCGGGCGGGAGGTCGGCGTCGACCATGGCGTCGACGTACCCGCCGCGGTCCGTGGTCAGCCGGTGCTTGCGGCCCCCGACCTCGACCTCGACCGGCGCGCCGGCCACGGGTGCGGTGAAGAACGAGCGCCACCCGCGGACGGTCGGTGCGGGCCGCTCACCGGTCTGGGCGCCGCCACCGGCGTCCGGCAGGTCGCGCTGGCGCACGGTGGGGGAGGCCAGCAGGGTGCGGGCGAGCACCCGCACCTTGCCGCCGGAGCCGTACCCGGCGTACCCGACGACGCGGACCGTCCAGCCGCGCCGCCGCAGCACGCGGGCGAGCACGGCGTCGAACCGGTCCTCGAAGCGGGCCGCCACGTGCAGCCGCTGGACCGGGCTGCCGTCGGGGTTCTCGAGCCGGGGAGTCACGCGTCCTGCGCGCAGCCCGTCGTCCTCGTGGCCACCCGGACCGGCGGGTGCGGCAGGCGCGGACGCCGCGGCGTGCCGGGGCGTCACTGGGCGCTGTCGGAGGTCGTGGCGGACTTCGCGGCCGCGGCGGCGCCCTTCTCGGTCGACGCGCCGGCCGTCGACAGGGCACCACCGGAGGACTCGAGGTGGGCGCGGACGAACCAGTGGAACAGCTCGAGCTCGCTCAGGTGCCCGACCAGCAGGTCGTTGGTGACGGTGTCCAGCTCCTCGGTGTCCGCCGCCGCCCTGCGGTGGTCCGTGATGACCCCGACGTACACCGCGTCCAGCGCGCCGAGGTGCTCGGTCGTGCTCGCACGGCCGATCGCGTAGTCGTCCCAGGTGCGCGCGGCGACCAGGGCGCCCGGTGTGCCGACAGGCGCCACACCGAGCGTCGCGATGCGCTCGGCCGTCGCGTCGACCATCAGCCGGACGGCGTCGACCTGGGGGTCGAGCATCTCGTGCACCGCGATGAAGTGCGGGCCGACGACGTTCCAGTGGACGTGCTTGAGCGTCAGCGCCAGGTCGTTCAGCGCGTGGAGCCGTTCCTGCAGGATCGCGGCCACCCTCGCGCCGTCCTCCGGCGTCAGCGACGGGACGGTGTACTTCGGGAGATCGCGGGACATGGCACTCCTTCGCAGACGCACCGGGCCCGTCCGGCCCGGGGTGACGTCCACGCTGCCAGGACGCGCGACCCCCCGCCATCGGAGCCGGTGGGCGGGTGTGCGTCCTGGTCAGGGGTCGAAGGGGTCGCCGTCGCGCGCGAGGCGGTCGGCCGCCTCGTCGGCCGTGAGCTGGCGCAGGCCGGGACCGATCTCGTCCCAGTCGCGTGGCGCCGCGACCGTGGGTCGGTCCCGGCCACGCAGCGACCACGGCGTGATCGTCGTCTTGGCCGGGTGGTTCTGCGACCAGTCCAGGAGAACCTTCCCACCGCGCAGGTCCTTGCGCTGCACCGCCACCACGAGGTCCGGGTGCTCGCCCGCGAGCGCGTGGGCCAGGTCGTGCGCGAGCTCGCGCACCTCGGTCGCGGGACGGGGCCGGGGCAGCGGCGCGTAGAGCTGCAGCCCCTTGGACCCGGAGGTGACGGGCACCGTGCGTGACAGGCCCTGGGTGCGCAGCCGCTCGGCCACGAGGTGCGCGACGCGGGCGCACTCGTCGAGGCCGGCTCCGGGGCCGGGGTCGAGGTCCACGACCAGGCGGTCGGCGCCCCGCAGGCCCCCGCGCGGTCCCACGGTCCACTGCGGGGTGTGCAGCTCGAGCGCGCCGGAGTTGGCGGCCCACATGAGCCCGGCCAGGTCGTCGATGAACGGCAGGTCGAGGGTCGTGCCCTCGTCGTCCGTGCCGGGGGACGCGGGCAGACGCTGGTGGCGCAGCCAGGGCGGGGCGCCGCGGGGGACGTTCTTCTCGAAGAACTTCTCGCCGCCGACGCCCTCGGGCCACCGGATGCGCGTGACGGGCCGGTCCCGCAGCTGACGCAGGATCGCCGCCTCGACGCGCACGAGGTAGTCCATGACCTCGGCCTTGGTGGTGCCCGTGGCGGGGTAGAGGACCCGGTCGAGGTGGGTCAGGCGGACGGGCCGGCCGCCGACGTCCACGGTGCGGCGCTCTGCGCTCATGCGGTCGGCGTCTCCTCGGTCCTCGGGGCTGTTCTCAGGGCTGCTCCCACGGGTCGGCCGTGGTGTCGGTCCGCACCCCGCGGACGACCGGCTGGCGGAGGCGTCCGGTCGGCGTGCGACCCAGGTAGAGGATGTCGGTGACGACCACCGGGTCGCACCAGATCGTGCCGCGGGCGTCGACGGCGGGCACGTCGTCGGCGAACGGGCTGGTGGCGCGTTCGAGGGGGGCGAGCCGCTCGCGCATGGCCCGCGCGGCGGGTCCGGCGAGACCGGAGCCGGCACGGCAGAGGTAGCGCAGGGCGCCGGTGGCGTCCGGGGCACCCAGCAGCACCGCGCCGAGGCGTCCCGTCCCGGTCGACTCCGGGCGCCAGCCGCCGACGAGTGCCGTGCGGGTGCGCCGGTGCGCGGACTTCACCCAGTCGGGCGACCGCCGCCCGGGTCGGTAGGTGGAGCCCGTGCGCTTGGCGACGACGCCCTCGAGCCCGTGGGCGGCGGTGACCTGCCAGAGGTCGTCGCCGTCGTCGTACCAGGGGGAGACCTGGACGTGCTCGGGCAGGGGCAGGCTCTCGAGGACGGCGCGCCGCGCGGTGAGGGGCAGGGGAGCGAGGTCCCGGCCGTCGTGGCGCAGGACGTCGAACACGAGGTAGGTGACGGGCCGGGCCGCGGCCAGGGTCTCGGCGCGCCGGACGTCGCGCACGTGCATGCGCTCGGCGAGCGCCGGGAACGACGGCCGGCCCGCGTCCATGAGCACGACCTCCCCGTCCAGCAGGACGTCGCCCAGGTCGGCCAGGTAGCGCAGCTCGGGGTACGCCGGGGTGACGTCGCGCTCGTTGCGGCTGGCCAGCCGCACGGTGCCGTCGCGCACGTCCGCCAGGACACGGACGCCGTCCCACTTGACCTCGTAGACCCAGTCGCGCCCGTGCGGCAGGGCGGCCGGTGCGGGCGCAGGGGTGGCGAGCATGGGCTCCACGGGTCCATCCTGCCCGTGGACGGCGCAGCGGTCGCGTGGGGCGGCTCGTGGGGGAGCGGTGCCGTGGTCACGACGAGGGAGGACGTGCCGTGCGGGCGATCTGGAAGGGCGCCGTGGCCTTCGGCCTGGTGAACGTGCCGGTGCGGCTCTACGCCGCGACGGGGGAGCACGAGGTCCGGCTGCACCAGGTGCACCGCGAGGACGGTGGCCGCATCCGGTACCGCAAGGTCTGCAGCGTCGACGGCGAGGCCGTGGAGTGGTCGGACATCGCGAAGGGCTACGAGACGGAGGACGGTGAGCTCGTGGTCCTCACGGACGAGGACTTCGAGCAGCTGCCTCTGGCCACCGAGCGCGAGATCGAGGTGCTCGAGTTCGTGCCGGCCGACCAGGTCGACCCGATCATGCTGCAGAAGACGTACTACCTGGAGCCGGACCGCACGGCCGCCAAGCCGTACGCGCTGCTGCGCGGTGCGCTGGAGGAGACGGACCGGGTGGCGGTGGTGAAGGTCGCGATCCGGCAGCGGGAGTCGATGGCGGTGCTGCGGGTGCGGGACAAGGTCATCGTGCTGCAGACGCTGCTGTGGCCCGACGAGGTGCGGGAGGCCGACTTCCCGGTGCTCGACGACGACGTGACGGTGCGCCCGCAGGAGCTGACGATGGCGTCCTCGCTGGTGGAGTCCCTCGCGGGGGACTTCGACCCCTCGCAGTACGAGGACGCGTACGTGGCGGCGCTCGAGCAGCTGATCGCGACCAAGGTGTCGTCGGGCGACACGCAGGTCCGGCCCGCCCCGCCCGAGGAGGAGTCGAGCGAGGGCGGTGGCGAGGTCGTCGACCTGCTCGCGGCCCTGCAGCGCTCCGTCCAGAAGGCGCGCGCGGCCCGGGGCGAGGACGCCGACGACGCCCCCGCCGAGAAGGAGAAGCCCGCGGCCCGCACGCGCGCGACCTCCGGCACGCGCTCGCGCACGACGAAGGACACCGCCGGCGAGGCGTCCACGGACAAGGACACGAAGGGTCGTGGCCGCAAGGGCGGCACGGCGACGAGCGGCAAGGGTGACGAGGCGACGAGCGGCACGGGCGCCAAGCGCCGGTCCGCGGCGACCAAGGAAGGGGCCGACGAGCAGGCCGCGCCGCGGCGGCGGGCGCGCAGCAAGGCCTCGTGAGCGCGCAGGACGACCAGGATCGGGCCGTCGCGGCGCTGCGTCGCATCGCCTTCCTGCTCGAGCGCGGGCAGGCGGGCCGGTACCGGTCGGAGGCGTACCGCGCGGCAGCCCGCACGGTGGAGCGGCAGGACCCGGCGCGCCTGGCGGCCCTCGCCGCGGCCGGGTCCCTCACGGACCTGCCCGCCGTCGGCAGCAGCACCGCCGGGGTGGTGTCACGGGCGATGGCCGGACGTGCCGTGCCAGCGCTCGACGAGCTGGAGGCCCGCGCGGCCGAGCAGGACGCGGGCCTCTCGCCGGAGGGCGCAGCCCTGCACGCCGCGCTGCGTGGCGACCTGCACACCCACACGGACGCCAGCGACGGGTCGGCCCCCCTGCAGGAGATGGTGCTGGCTGCCGTCGGGCTCGGACGCGACTACCTGGCCGTCACGGACCACTCGCCCCGGCTCACGGTCGCGCACGGGCTGTCCGCCGCGCGGCTGCGCGCCCAGCTGGACCAGATCGCCGCCCTACGCCCGGCGGTCGCCCCCTTCGAGGTGCTCAGCGGCATCGAGGTGGACGTCCTCGAGGACGGCACGCTCGACCAGGACCCCGACCTGCTCGACGAGCTCGACGTCGTCGTGGCGTCCGTCCACTCGAAGCTGCGCATGGACCGGGCGGCGATGACACGCCGCATGATCACCGCGGTGCGCGACCCGCGCACCGACGTGCTCGGGCACTGCACCGGCCGGCAGGTGGGTGCCAAGCACCGGCCGCCGAGCGAGTTCGACGCCCGCGCCGTCTTCGACGCGTGCGCCGAGCACGGCGTGGCGGTCGAGATCAACTGCCGCCCGGACCGGCTGGACCCGCCGCACGAGCTGCTGCAGGTCGCGGTCGACGCCGGGTGCGACGTCACGATCGACTCCGACGCGCACGCGCCCGGCCAGCTCGACTGGTTGCGGGTGGGCTGCGAGCGCGCGGTGGCCCACGGGATCGGCCCCGAACGGGTCGTCACCACCCGTCCGGCGCACGAGGTGCGGCAGCGTGCACGACGCTGAGCGCCGATACCGGCCGCGTCGGCGGGCTGTGCACGGGTGACGCGGCTAGGGTCGGTGGCCGTGCGCACGCTCGACGTGCCGCACCGTCCCGGCCCGTACCCGGCCGGGGAGCGAACCGAGTACCGAGGAGCACACTCCGTGAGCGTCAACCGCACCGAGCTCGTCCAGGCCGTCGCCGCGAAGGCCGGGCTCACCAACGCCGACACCGACAAGGCGCTCAAGGCCCTGCAGGAGGTCGTCGTCGAGCAGCTCGCCGCCGGCGGCGGCGTGTCCATCCCGGGCTTCCTCGCGATCGCGCGCGCCGACCGTGCCGCGCGCACGGGCGTCAACCCGCAGACCGGCGAGAAGCTGGAGATCCCGGCGGGCCACCGCGTGAAGATCACGGCCGGCAGCGCCCTCAAGCGCGCCGTCCAGGACTGAGTGACGAACGGCCCCGGACCGCACCGATCGGGTGCGGTCCGGGGCCGTCGTCGTCCCCGCGGTCAGGTCGTGCTCGGCTCCGCACGGCGCGCGATGAGCCGGGGCAGCACCAGCCAGGCGAGCACGATGACGAGCAGCAGCCCGCCGCTGACGACCCGCCCCGCCGTCCGCGACAGCACGACGTCGAACAGCAGCATGGTCGCTCCCGACAGCACCAGTGCGAGCGCCGCCAGCCCGGCCCGGGCGAACCAGTGCGCGGCGTCCACCAGCTGCGGCTTGAGCCGACGGCGGAAGAGCAGCCGGTGCAGGCTGACCGGCGCGACGATCAGCACGGTGGCCAGCGCCGCGAGCACGACGAGCACCAGGTAGACGTCGCGCTGGTAGTCGTCGAGGTCCCCGAACCGGGACTGGAAGGGCAGCGTCAGCAGGAACCCCGTGAGGATCTGCGTACCGGTCTGCGTGACGCGCAGCTCCTGCAGCAGCTCGTCCCAGTTGCGGTCCATCCGCTCGATGTACGTCTCGTCGCGGCCGTCCGGCCCGGTGCCGCGGTCGTCCGCGGTGTCCGTGCCTCGGGCGTCGGCGGAGCGGGCGTCGCTGCCGGTGCGTGCCATGCGGGCTCCTCTGGTGGGTGGGCTGCACGGATCATGCCGGTCCGGGGACGGTCGTGCACGCCCGGGCGCGGCACTGTCCGGAGAGTCGGGGACACTGGGGGCGTGAACGATCCGCACGCGCCCGGCACCCGACACTTCGCCTCCGACAACTACGCCGGCGTGCACCCCGAGGTGCTGGCCGCCGTCGCGGCCGCCAACGTCGGGCACACGCCCGCCTACGGGGACGACCCGTGGACCGAGCGCCTGCAGGAGGTGGTGCGCGCGCACCTCGGCGACGAGGCCGTCGCCTACCCGGTGCTCAACGGCACCGGCGCTAACGTGGTGGCGCTGCAGGCGATGCTGCCCCGCTGGGGCGCCGTGGTGTGCGCCGAGACCGCGCACGTCAACACCGACGAGAACGGCGCGCCCGAGCGTGTCGGCGGACTGAAGCTGCTGACGGTGCCGACGCCGGACGGTCGCCTCACACCCGACCTGGTGGCGCGCCAGGCCTGGGGGTTCGGCGACGTGCACCGCGCGCAGCCCGGGGTCGTCTCCCTCACGCAGGCCACCGAGCTGGGCACCGTGTACACGCCGGACGCGGTGCGTGAGCTGTGCGACCAGGCCCACGCCCTGGGCATGCGGGTGCACGTGGACGGGTCCCGGATCGCCAACGCGGCGGCGCACCTGGGGCTGCCGCTGCGTGCTCTGACCACCGACTGCGGTGTCGACGTGCTGTCCCTCGGTGGCACCAAGAACGGGCTGCTGCTCGGCGAGGCCGTGGTCGTCCTCGACCCCGGCGCCGTCGACGGCGTGGAGTACCTGCGCAAGGCAGGGATGCAGCTCGCCTCGAAGATGCGGTTCGTCTCCGCGCAGCTGGTCGCGCTCTACGAGGGCGACCTGTGGCTGCGCTCCGCGCAGCGTGCCAACGCGATGGCGGCCCGCCTGCGCGCCGGGCTCGACGCGCTCGGGCTGGACATCACCCTGCCGACCGAGGCCAACGGGGTGTTCGTGCGGCTGCCGCGGCCGGTGGCGGCCGCCCTGCGGCGCACGTGGCGGTTCTACGACTGGGACGTCGCCGACGGCACGGTGCGCCTCATGTGCGCGTTCGACACCACGGAGCAGGACGTCGACGACCTCCTCGCCGCGCTGGGCGAGGCGCTGGGAGTCACCGCGGCGTCGTGACACGCGGTCGACTGCCGCACCCCGGGTGCGGCAGCCGACCGGGGTCATCGGTGCACGGGACGCACCGACGTGCCGGGCAGGCTCAGCCGACCGTGCACCGGGCACCGTTCAGCGCGAAACCCGTCGGCGTGCCGGGGGTGCCGCCGTGCGAGGCGTTGAAGCCGATCTCCGCCGTCCCACCGGCTGCGAGCGCGCCGTTCCAGGCGGCGTTGGTCACCGTGACCGTGGTGCCCGACTGCGACCAGGTGCCGCCCCAGCCCTGCGTGACGGTCACGCCCGCCGGGGCGGTGAAGGTCAGCGTCCACCCCGACAGGGTGCTGCCGGTGCTGGTCAGCCGCACGGCGCCCGACAGGCCCGTGCTCCACGAGCTCGCGCTGTAGGTCACCGTGCACGCCCCGGTCGGCTGGGTCGTCGGGGTGGCCGACGGACCGGGGGTGACCGACGCGGACGGCGTCGGTGTGACGCTCGGGGTCGGCGTCGGGCTGACCGTCGGCGTGGACGTGGGCGTGATCACCGGCGTCGACCCGGTCCCGGTGGCCTGGGACAGGGAGATGCCGGTCGTGCTGCCGGCGCCGCCGAGCGGGACGTCGTGGTCGAGCCCGACGAACTTGCCGTCCTGCTGCCACAGCGCCGGCTCCAGCAGCGCGTACTTCTCCTCGTCCCAGGTCGCCCAGTCGTACCCGAGCAGGCCCCCGGTGTCCCCGGAGTTCGGGTTCAGCACCCAGAAGGTGTGGCTCAGGCGCCGGTCCACGATGAGGTCACGCAGCGCGAGCATCCACTTCTCGTTCTTCCCGCCGTCCATGAAGCCACCCCACTCGCCGATGAGCAGCGGCGCGATGTCCTCCTTGTGCAGGTACAGCCAGTTGGGGTCCCACACGTCGCGCTCGAGGCTGGCACGGTCGAAGTCGCCCGTGAACCACGGCTGCTCGTACACGAGCGGTCCGTAGTCGTGCGGGGAGTACACGAGCTGGTCCTGGTTCGCGCCCAGGTCGATGGGGAAGTCGCGCACGCCGCGCAGGTTGCCGCCCCACCACGTGCCGTAGTAGTCCGTCAGGCCCTTCGAGGTCCAGGACACCCCGGGCTTGGGGTAGATCTCGATCCCCTCGACGAAGACCAGCCAGTTCGGGTTGATCGCGAGCACCTTGCGCGACGCGGTCTCGGCGAAGTGCTTGAAGTTGTCCTTGTCGGTCGAGCCGTCCCACTTGGCGCGCTCGGTGTCGCCCTGGGTGCCGTGCGGCTCGTTCTTGATGTCCGCACCGATGATCGTGTCGTCGTTCTTCCAGCGGGTCGCGGCCCACTCCCAGCCCTCGTACACCTTCTCGGTGGTGATGTCGCCCTTCCACCACGTGGGGTAGACGTGCCCGGAGTTGTCGGCCTCGGCGCTGTGCACGTCGAGGAAGACCTTGATGCCGTACTCCTCGCACATGTCGAGCCACTTCTCGAAGACCTGCAGGCTGTTGAGGCCGGCGAGCTCCGGGTTGGCGAACTCGTTGACGTTCGGCTTGGTGAAGGTGCCGGCCTTCCACTCCAGCAGCAGCTGGGTGGAGATGGGCACACGGACGACGTTGAGGCCCCGGGCGGCGATGTCGCGCGTCAGGGTCCGCATGTTCGCCGACCACAGTCCGTGGAAGACGCGTTCGGTGGCGTTGAACCCGAACCAGTTGACGCCGGTGAGCCACACCTCCTTGCCGGAGGCGTCGACGATCGTGTTGCCCTGCACGTGCAGCCAGTCGGCGGTCGGTGCCGCCTGCGCCGGTGCCGCGGACAGGGCGAGCGGGAGGGTGAGTGCGCCGGCGGCGACGAGGCTGCCGAGGGCGGTGCGCAGGCGGCGCACGCGGGAGGTGGACACGGTTCTCCTGGGGAGTGCGCGAGGGGAGCGGTGCGGGAGTGCGGGGGCGGTGGCCCTCGCCGCCGAAGGGGCCCTCCCGGACTGGTCCGGGAGGGCCCCTTCGTCATGTCGGGCGCGTGCGCGCCCGGCTCGTCAGCCGATCGGTCAGCCGATCGTGCAGGTGGCGCCGTTCAGCGTGAACGCGGTCGGCGCGGTGTTCGTGCCGGAGTGCGAGCCGTTGAAGCCGATGTCCACCGAGCCGCCGGCGGCCAGCGTGCCGTTCCAGGCCGCGTTGGTGGCCGTCACGGTCGAGCCGGACTGCGACCAGGTCGCGCTCCAGCCCTGCTGGACCTGCTGGCCGTTGGCGAAGGTGAACTTCAGGTTCCAGCCGCTGAGTGCGGACGAGGACCGGTTGGTGACCTTCACCGAGGCCGTGAAGCCGTTGTTCCAGCTGTTGGCCGTGTAGGTCACGGAGCAGGCGCCGGCCGGGTTCGCGGTCGGCGACGGCGTGACCGGCGGCGGCGTGGTGACCGACGGGCTGGGCGTGACCGGCGGCGGCGGCGTGGTGACCGACGGGCTGGGCGTGACCGGCGGCGGCGGCGTGGTGACCGACGGGCTGGGCGTGACCGACGGGGTCGGGCCGGGGGTGGCGCCGCTCGTCGGGATGACCGGGTAGGCGTTCTTGACGAGTGTCGTGAACTGCGCCTCGAACCACTGGCCGGCCAGCGGGGCGTCCGGCGTGGCGCCGGTCAGGTTGTTCGCCAGCTTGGACGCGACGTAGGTCGGGTCGCACATGCGGTCGAAGCTCTTGCCCTGGTCGTTCGGGATCTCCTTCGACGCACCGTCGGACTCGCCCGGGGGCTTGATCCAGACGTACGCGTCGAGGTGGGCGGCGGCCGGTGCGCTGGAGGGCGTGGCCACGGGCAGCTCCCCGATGCCGGCACCGAGCGGGTTGCACCAGGCGCCGCGGTGGGTGCGGCGGTCGATGCGCGACTCGTTCACGTACGTCTCGAGGTTCGTGCTCGTCGAGACCTTCGTGGGACGGTCCGGGCCGCCCCAGCCGTTGCGGGACGTGTCGATGAGCATGCCGGTCGAGGACGGGAAGCCCTCGGCCACGAGCAGACGGTGCAGCTGCGCCGTCCACGCGTGCTCACCGAAGTCGGAGTTCCACTCGTAGAACTTCGAGGAGCGGACCGGGTTGCCGCCGACGTTCAGCGTCGGGTCCGGGAGGAACGGCTCGGCCAGCGGCGTGCTGTTGGCCGTGTTCGTCACGAAGCCGTCGATGGACGCGAAGCCCTTCTTGGTGGACTTGGCGACCTCGGCGAAGAGCTTGGCGGTCGGGCCCGAGTTCGAGTCCCAGCCGAGCCAGCCCGAGTGGGCGGCATCGAGGTACGTGTAGACGTTGTCGAGCGTCTTCAGCTCGTCCAGCGCGTACTTGACGCCCTCGCGGTAGTACGGCGCCGAGGCCTGGCAGGTGGCCTCGGACATGTTCGTGACGAGGTTCGGCAGCGAGTCGGGCTCGATCGTCGCGGCGATCCGGATGTCCGCGTACTTGGAGTCCGAGAGCAGGTCGACGATGGGGTCGATGTACTCGGTCTTGTAGCGCGCGAGCCCCGCGTCGCTGGCCGGCAGCTCGCCGTTCGACGCCAGCGCGAAGCAGTCACGGCCGGGCAGGTTGTAGATGACGAGGTTGAAGACCAGGGGAGTGCTGCCGGTCTTCTGCTTGACGGCCTCGTCGAGGTGGAACTTCAGGCCGTTGCCGTCGGCGTTGCCGTTGATGGCGCTGATGCGGTCCATCCAGACGGCGGTCGGCTGCTTGGCGACGGTGCGCATCTGGGCCGCGAGCGTCGGGTCGCCGGCACGTGTGGCAGCGCTCTCAACCGTCGCTGCCCACGTGGGGTTCACGTACTGCTTGGCGCCGGCGTAGGGGTTGTCGACGTGGGCCTCGGCGGCGGTCGCCATCGTGCTGCTGAGCGTCAGGGGCACCGCGACGAGCGCCGTTGCCGTCGCGACGGTCGCGACGGCGCGCCAGCGCCCTCGTTCCGTTCGATTGCCGTGTGTGGACACGCGGGTCCTCCGGGGGGTGGTCGGGAGCACCCGGCCCTCGGCGGCGACGGGTGCGAACCGCCGCGGACGCAGTCCACGACGACTGTGGGGAATCCATCACGCGGACGGCACGGGTCGGAGGGGTGCAAATCGTTTAGGGAAGTCGCCGTTACCAGATCGTGACCTTGCTGGGCGGGTTCGCAGACGGGCGTAAGCGCAGGTCAGGCGGCAGGTGAACGTGCACATCCCGCGGCGCCGGTACCGGGCGGGCCCGGCACCGGGCGGCGCGGTCAGCGGGACCGCGGCCCGGTGCTGCCTCGCACGGCCAGACCGCCGACCTCGATCAGGCGCACCGGCGCACCCTGGGCGTCGAGGACCGTGAGGACGGCCTCGCCGACCGCCGTGCCGAGCTCCGCCTGGACGGACGGCAGCGACGTGATCGACGGCGTCGCCAGCCGGCACAGCGCGGAGTCCGACAGCGCGACGACCGAGACGTCCCACGGCACCGCCAGCCCCGTGCGGCGCGCCACGTCGAGCGCCGCCACCGCCATGTGGTCCGTGTCGAAGACCACCGCGGACGGCGGCCGGTCCCCGGTCAGCAGGCGCCGGCAGGAGGCCGCCGCCTCCTCGGGGGAGCCGCCCGTCGGCTCGTGCGTGAGCACGCCGCCGCCCGCGTCCAGCGCGCGCTCGAGGCCCGCGACCCGCGAGCGCGTGCGGTGCAGCGACGCCGGGCCGGTCACGGCGCCGACGTGGCGGTGGCCGAGCTCGATGAGGTAGCGACCCACCCGCTCGGCCGCCTGCTCCTCCTCGACGCGGACGTTCGCCACCTCGCCCGGGACGTCGCCCGCGCCGACCACCACGGCGGGGATCCGCAGCCGGCGCAGCGCGTCCAGCCGGGGGTCCTCGGTCCGCACGTCCGTCACGACCATGACGTCGAACCGGCGCTCGGCCCACCACTCGCCGTACAGCGCCACCGCCGCCGGCAGGTCGTCGACCACCTGGAGGACCAGGGCCAGCCCACGCGTGGCGAGGACGTCCTGCAGCGCGACGACGAACTCCAGGACGTGCGCGCCGTAGCCCACCGCGCCGGTGAGGCCCCGGTCGACCACGAGCCCGACCGCCCGCGGCCCGCTGCGCATGGACCGCGCGGCCGCGCTCGGGCGCCAGCCGAACTCGTCGGCGACGCGCAGCACCCGTTCTCGTGTGGCGGCCGAGACGCCGGGGCGTCCGTTCAGCGCGTACGACACGACGGCGATGGACACCCCCGCGGCCTTGGCGACGTCGGTGATCGTCGGTCGGCGGGCGCCAGGGCCGCCGAGAACGGGCTGTGCCCCGGTCGTCGGAGAGACAGCATCTTTGCCGGTGTCATGTGCAGGAGTGACCACGATCACCTAGTGTTGCGCCCGATGTGGGTCAAAAGCATCAGCTCGACTCCGACGGTGTGGGCGAGGTGTGGCAGATGGTGACGGTCCGACGCGGGGTTCCCGCCACGGTGCGTCGGACGATCGGAGTCCTGTCGCCGGTCGTCGGAGGGTTCTACTTCGGCGCACTGATCGCCGGCGTCGCCCGGGCTGCACGGGGCGTGGGGCACCGCGTGGTGGCCGTCCAGACCTACCCCGCGGGCCTCGACCGCGAGCGCTACCCCGAGGAGTCGGTGCTCGACACCCCGGTGGCGCTGGGTGCGGTCGACGGGCTCGTCGTCATCGGCAAGGCGCTGAGCCCGGAGCGGCTCGCGGCCGTGCGCGAGTGGGGCGTCCCGGTGGTCCTCATCAGCGAGGACCCTGCGCACCCCGACGACCCGGTGGTCGTGCCCGACAACGTCGGTGGCGTCCGCGCGGCCGTCGAGCACCTGATCTGGCACGGGCACACCGCCATCGGGTTCCTCGGGAACCTGGGGCAGCGCGACATGCGCGAGCGCTTCGCTGCCTACCGGACGACGCTGGCCGAGCACGGCATCGACTCCGACGACTCCTGGTGGTACGAGGCGTCGGACAACCAGGAGCAGGGCGGCGTCGACGCGGCCGCCCGGATGCTGCAGGCCGGGACACCCACCACCGCCGTCATCGCCGCGACCGACCGCAACGCCGTCGGGTTCCAGCGCGCGCTGCGCTCGCACGGGCTCGTGCTGCCGCGTGACCAGGCGGTCGTCGCGTTCGACCACGCCGACTCCGGTGCACGGGTGAGCCCGCGGCTGTCGACCGTGGACGCGCACTTCGGGCGCGTCGGTGAGCACGCCGTCGGGCTGCTGCTGGCGCGCATGCGCGGCGACGACGTCATGCCGGGGGAGCACCGGGTGCCGTCGTCCCTGGTGGTGCGTGAGTCCTGCGGGTGCACCGAGGTCACGTCGCCCGGGCAGGAGGGCGGGGACGTCACCGGGTCCGAGCTGCTGCGCCGGCTGGCCGACTCCGCGTTCGCCGGCCCGGCCGGCTCGGCCGTGTCGCGGCGCACCGGCCCCGACGCCCGCGAGACGTGGTGGCGTGCCGTGGAGGAGCCCGTCGAGGTCGCCGCCGAGCGTGGCGTCTCACCGGCGCCGGCCGCGCTCGGTCGCCTGTCGGACCTCACCGCGGCGCTGCAGCCGCACCCCGAGGCGCTCGAGCAGATGGTGGCGGTGCTGCGCACGGTGGAGCGGCGTCGCGTCGAGTCGCTCGACGAGGCCCGCGCCGGGCACGAGCCGGCGGTGCGCCGCGCGGTCACCGACGTGCTGCTCGCGGTGACCAAGGGGTGCACCCGCGCGATGCTGGCCCGCAGCGGTCAGCTCGAGCGCACGATCGTCGACCAGTACGAGGTCGACATGGACCTGCTGCGGGGCGACGGCGCCAGCCCGCGTGCGCTGGGGTGGCTGCCGCGCGGGGTGCGCGGTCACGCGTGCCTGGGCCTGTGGGTCGGCACGGACCGCGGCCCCGGGGACCGGGAGATGGAGATCGTCGGTGTGCACGACACCAGCGGGACGCTCTCGCGGCTCGTCGGGGTGCGGACCACCGCGAGCCAGTTCCCGCCCCCCGCGCTGACGCGGGCGGGCACCGTGGGGTCCAACGAGCTGACGTTCGTCGTGCCGGTCACGTTCGGCGGCAGCGACTGGGGCCTGCTCGCGATCGACGGGACGGTCGAGACGCGGGCGACGCAGCCGCGGGACCGGTTCAACCACTGGGCCGCGCTGCTCGCCGTCGCCCTCGACCAGGAGCGGCTGCTGGGATCGCTGCGCGAGCAGCGCAAGGCGCTGGAGCAGGCGGCCGCCCGCGAGCGGGCGCTGGCCGACACGGTCCGCGAGAGCGAGGAGCGGTACGCGCTGGCGTCCATGGCCGCGCACGACGGGACCTGGGACTGGGACGTCTCGGCGGGCGCGGTGTACTACTCGCCGCGGTGGAAGCAGACGCTCGGGTACGCCGAGGACGTCATCGGGGACCAGCCGTCGGAGTGGCTCGAGCGCGTGCACCCCGCCGACCGCGACGAGCTGTCCGCCGCGATCGCCGCGCAGCTCGCCGGGTGCGGGACGCCCCTGGAGCTCGAGCACCGGGTGCGGACGCAGTCGGGGGACTACCGCTGGATGATGTGCCGCGCGGTGACCGTCCTCGACGACGCGGGGTGCCCGTCGCGGCTCGTCGGGACGCTGGTCGACGTGACCGAGCGCAAGGAGGCCGAGATCGCCCTGCAGCGCGACGCCCTGCACGACCCGGAGACGGGCCTGGTGAACCGGCTGCTGTTCCTCGACCGGCTGGGGGCCGCGCTGCTGCGGTGCCGGCGGTCGGCCGCGTACGACTGTGCCGTGGCGTTCGTCCGCGTCGTGGACGGCGGCGCGGTCCAGCGCGACGAGGACCACGCGCCGGACGTCCACCGCGAGGTGGTGCGTCAGCTGCGCCGTCCCCTGCGGGAGGGCGACACGACGGCACGCACGGGGGAGGACGACTTCGCGATCCTGGTCGACGACGTCGGCGCCGGCGGGATGCCGGACCGGCTCACCGAGCTGCTCGAGCGGCTGCGGCGGGAGATCGGCCCGCGCATCGCCATCGGGGTCATCGGGTCGGTGCGCGGCATGCGCGACGTCACCGAGGTGCTGCGCGAGGCCGACATCGTGCTGCTGCGCGGGCAGGCGCGCAGCGACCCGCGGAACACCGCCGTCCGCTGACGCCGCCGCACGGCCACCGCACCACGGACGACGGACGGGGCGTCACCTCACGGTGACGCCCCGTCCGGACGACCTTGTGCCGGCGTGCGCCGGCGGTCGGGTCAGGCGTGCGTGCGGTGCGTCCGCTCGCCGCGCGCCGGGCCGCGCGACGCCTGCGGCCCGGTGTCGAGGCGGATCCGCAGCGGGCGTCCGGCGACCCGCGTGCGGCCGAGGCGGTCGACGACGTCGGCGCTCAGCCCGTCCGGGATGTCGACGAGCGCGAAGCTGCCGAAGATGTCGATCTTGCCGACGTCCTTGCCGGTGAGGCCACCCTCGCCGGTCAGCGCGCCGACCAGGGCGCCCGGCTGCAGGCCGTCGCGCTCGCCGATCGAGACGCGGTAGCGGGGGCGCCCGCTGGGCCCGGTGGTCCCGGGACGCCGACGCGGGCCGGCCCCGTGCCCGCCACGCACCTCGTCGGTGCGGGCCTCGCGGGCGCGACGCACCGCGTCGTCGAGGTCCTCGACCTCGGACGCAGCACCGGGCCCGGTGTCGCCGACGGCCAGCGCGGTGACCGCGGTCAGCACGTCGACCGGGTCGAGGTCGGGGTTCGCGGCGAGGTGCTCCACGACGGCCTGGCGCACGACCTCCAGGCGACCGGCGGCGAGGCGCTCGGCGGTCCGAGCCAGCATCGCGGTCGCACGGTGCGCGCTGACCTCCGCCGGCGTCGGGATGGCGATCTCGGTGAGGGTGACGCGGATGGTCCGCTCGATCTGCCGCAGGCGGGACCGCTCGGCAGGGGTGATGAACGTCAGCGCCTCACCGGTGCGGCCGGCGCGGCCGGTGCGGCCGATGCGGTGCACGTAGGACTCCGCCTCGCGGGGCAGGTCGAGGTTCACGACCAGACCGATGCGCTCCACGTCGAGCCCGCGGGCGGCGACGTCGGTGGCCACGAGGACGTCGAGCGCGCCGGAGCGCAGACGCTCGACGATCCGCTCACGGTCCGACTGGGCGACGTCCCCGGAGATGTGCGCGGCGGCGATCCCCCGCTGCAGGAGCGCGTTGCCCATCTCCTCGGCGGCCTCGCGGGTGCGCACGAAGACGATGGCGGCGTCGGCGTCGCTGACCGCGAGCACGCGGGCCAGCGCACCGGCCTTGTGACGGTAGGGCACGACCGCGAAGGACTGCTTCACCGCGTCGACCGTGGACGACTGCCGCGTCACGGACACCGAGACGGGGTCCTTGAGGTGCTTGTCCGCGACCCGGCGGATCGGCGTCGGCATCGTCGCCGAGAACAGGGCGACCTGCCGTCCGGCCGGCGTGCCGGACAGGACCTTGTCGACGTCCTCCGCGAAGCCCATGCGGAGCATCTCGTCGGCCTCGTCGAGCACGAGGAAGCGCACGTCCTCGAGGCGAAGGGTCCGGCGCTCGATGTGGTCGATGACGCGACCCGGGGTGCCGACGACGACCTGGGCACCGCGGGCAAGGGCCCGCTGCTGCGGGACGAACGGTGCCCCGCCGTACACGGGCACGACCTGCAGGCCCGGCATGTCGGCGGCGAACGAGGTCAGCGCGTCGGCGACCTGCATGGCGAGCTCGCGGGTGGGGGTCAGCACGACCACCTGCACCGCGGCGAGCTCGGGGTCGACCGCCTGCAGGAGCGGCAGGCCGAACGCGGCGGTCTTGCCGGTGCCGGTCTGGGCCACGCCCACGACGTCGCGGCCGGACAGCAGGGCGGGGATGGTGCGGGCCTGCACCGGGGTCGGCGCGGTGAACCCGAGGCGGGTCACGGCGCTGAGGATCTGCGGGGCGAGGCCGAGCTCGGCGAACGTGCTCGTGTCGGCCTCGGAGGTCGTGGGCATGGCAGAGGGCAGGGGGGTGCTCATGGATCACCGTTCGGTGGCAGTGGGGGAGAGCCGGGCGTCGTCAGACGACCCGGACGTCGCTCACCCCGAACCAGACCACGCACCGCCAGGGGCGGCGCACGCAATGTGCACGAGACGGGAGGTGGCTGCCGGCTGACCGGCGGACCGCCCTACGAGAGGGGATGCGACACGACTCCAGATGTCCCGGACACTCTACCCACAGGGTGGGCGAAGCGGGGGGTCAAGACGGGTGACGTCGCACACGCACCCCTGACGCACCGGCGCAGGACGAGGTCAGCCGAGGCCGCGGGCCCTGCCCTCGATCGCCGGGCACGCGTCCTCGACGACGACCAGGCCCGCGGCGCGGGCGCGCGCGACGGCCTCGTCGGCGTGGACGCCGAGCTGCAGCCACACCGCGCGTGCGCCGACGGCGACCGCCTCGTCGACCACCGCCCCCGCGCGTGAGCTGTTGACGAAGACGTCGACGACGTCGGGCGGCTCCGGCAGGTCGGCCAGCCGTCGGACCCCGGGCGCACCGTGGACGGTGGGGGCGCTGGGGTGCACGGGCACGATCGTGTGGCCGAGGCGCTGCAGGTACGCGGACACGCCGTAGGCGGCACGCTCCCGGTTGGTCGACAGGCCCACCACCGCCCACGTGGCGGGGGTGCGCAGCAGGTCGTCGATCAGGCGGGCGTCGTCCATCCCCCGAGCGTGCCACCGCGTCGGCGGGCTCGCCCCGGGACCCGCGCGGGCGCGCGCCGGGTGTGCGCACGGATGCTCGCGGGCCGCGCGACGCGGCTCGGGACATAGGATCGCGCCAGGACGACGACGGGGGAGAGGGTGACCCAGGACCCACCGGTCAGCACGCGTGTGCTCACGGTGCCGAACATGATCAGTCTCGTGCGGCTGCTCCTCGTGCCCGTCTTCGCGTGGATGGTCGTCGAGGGGCACGACGCCTGGGCGCTGGCCGTGCTGCTCGTCTCCGGTGCCAGCGACTGGCTCGACGGCGTGCTGGCGCGCCGCATGAACCAGGTCACGCGGCTGGGGCAGATGCTGGACCCGGCGGCCGACCGCCTGTTCATCCTCGTCACGCTGCTCGGTCTCGCGTGGCGCGACGTGATCCCGGTGTGGCTCGTCGTGGTGCTCGTGGCGCGTGACGTGGTGCTGGGCGTCATGCTGGTCGTGCTCGCCCGGGCGGGGTACCCGCCGCTGCGCGTCCACCTGGCCGGCAAGGCCGGGACCTTCGCCATCATGTACGCGTTCCCGCTGCTGCTGCTCTCGGAGTGGCCGTCCCCGGTCGGTGACGTCGCGGGCGTGCTGGGGTGGGCGTGCGCACTGTGGGGGGTCGCCCTCTACTGGTTCGCCGGGGCGCTGTACCTCGCGCAGGCGGGCTCCGTCCTGCACCGGGACGCGCGTGACGGGCGTGCCGCGAGGACCACGTGAGCCCCCGGCACGCGGAGGCGGGGCCCGTGCGCGAGGCCGACGCGTCGATGACGCTGCTCACCGAGGTCGACCGACGACCGCTCGACCCGGGGTACCAGGAGGCCGCCGACCGCCGGGCGGCCGGCACGGCTCCGCGCCGGACCGTCCTGTCCGCGATCGCCCTGCTGGTCCTCGCCGTGGCGCTCGGCATGTTCGCCACGACGTCCGCGACGGCGCTGCGGCGGCCCGCGCCGGCGGCGCTCGAGGCGCGCGCGCTGCTCGAGGCGGAGATCCGCGAGCGCACCGCCCAGGCGGACGAGCTGCGGCTGATCAACGCCGACCTGTCGGCGCAGATCGCGCAGCTGCAGGGCCGGGCGGCGGCCACCGACGACCCCGAGCTGTTCGCGCAGCTGCAGCACGACGCGGTCCCGGCCGGGGTGGTGCCGGTGTCCGGGCCGGGTCTGCGCGTCGTCGTCACGGACGGCGACGAGGAGACCGTGGCGGACGACATCGGCGCCCTCGTGCTCGACGTCGACCTGCAGATCCTCGTCAACGGGCTGTGGGCGGCCGGGGCGGAGGCCGTCGCGCTCAACGGTGAGCGGGTGATCTCCACGACCGCGATCCGCAGCGCCGGGGACGCCGTGCTCATCGACAGCACGCCCCTGAGCAGCCCGTACACCGTCGAGGCGATCGGCGACGCCGCCACGATGCAGACACGCATGGCGCGGCAGTACACGGGGCAGCACCTGGCGTCCCTCGCCGGCTACGGCATCGACGTCCGCGTGTCCGCGCAGCGTCTCCTCGAGCTGCCCGGACGCGGTCAGCTGACGCTGCGCTCCGCGCGCGTCCTGGAGAGCGGCGACCCGGACCCCGGCGCCGCCACGTCGACGGCGTCGCAAGGCCCTGGGCCGACGCCTTCCGATGTGGCAGGGTCGGGGGGTCCCGACGGAGAGGAGGCGCCGTGATCGCGGTGATCGGGCTCGTGCTCGGCGTCGTCGCGGGGCTCCTCATCGAGCCGACCGTGCCGGCGAACCTCCAGCCGTACCTGCCGATCGCGGTCGTCGCGGCGCTCGACGCGCTGTTCGGCGGCCTGCGTGCCTACCTCGACGGGATCTTCGACGAGCGGGTGTTCCTCACCTCGTTCCTGTCGAACGTGGTGGTGGCCGCACTCATCGTCTTCCTCGGTGACCAGCTCGGCGTGGGCTCGCAGATGACCACGGCCGTCATCGTGGTGCTCGGCATCCGCATCTTCTCCAACGCCGCGTCGATCCGCCGGCACCTGTTCAAGGCATGACCGGCGCCGAGCCCGACCGGCCGCAGGACGCCGGGTCCGCGGACGAGGCAGGTCAGGTCCCGGTGCGTGACGGCGGGACGCGTGACGACGACCTGTGCGACGACGGTCCCGTCATCGACCCGAGGGACCCGCTCGGGCTGGGCGACCTCGGTCCGTCCGACGCGACCGGCACGCCGCCGCCGCTGGCCGCTCCGACGCCGCTGGCCGCGCCGGGTCAGGACGCCTCGGGTCAGGATCCGGTCGTCCTCGACGCGCCGGTTTCCGACGAGCTCGTCCCCGACGAGCGGGGTACCGACGAGCGGGGTACCGACGGCCACGGTCCCGACGAGCAGGGGGAGGGCGCACTCGGGGAAGGTGCGCCCGGGACCTCCGACGCCCCGCACCTGCCACCCGCCACGGACGCCCGGACCCGGGCGGCGGATGCCGCTGCCCCCGCCGACGCCGGCGCGTCGGCCGCCCCGCCCGCGGGCGCGACCGTCGACGACGCGCGCGGGGGAGGCGTGGGTGCGCGGCCCCCGCGGTCCGGCTGGGCTCGCCTCGGTCACGCCATGCGTCCGCGCACCACGCAGGGCCAGCTCATCACGGCGGGCCTGTGCGCCCTGCTGGGCTTCGCGCTCGTGGTGCAGGTGCGCCAGACCACGGACACGCAGCTGGGCGCGCTGCGGCAGAACGACCTGGTGCGGCTGCTCGACGAGACCACCACCCGCACCGACGAGCTCGAGCAGGAGTCCCGTGACCTGCAGCGCGAACGGGACGAGCTGCTGTCCGGGTCGGACCGCCAGCAGGCCGCGCTGGATGCCGCTCGACGCACGGCCGCGATGCAGGGGATCCTCACGGGTCGCCTGCCCGCCACGGGTCCCGGGGTGCGGATCACGCTGACGGAGCCGGACGGCGAGATCCGCCCCACCACCCTGCTCCACGTGCTCGAGGAGCTGCGCAACGCAGGCGCGGAGGCGATGGAGCTCAACGGGCAGCGGATCACGGCGAGCACCGCGGTGACCGGCGTCCGCGGCGCGATCGAGGTCGACGGCACCGTCATCACCTCGCCGTTCCGCTGGACGGTGATCGGTGATCCGGACACGATCGCGCCGGCGCTCGAGATCCCTGGTGGCGCGCTGGCGCGGGTGCGCAGCGACGGTGGGCGGGGCACCGTCGAGAAGGCCGACCGCGTGGACGTCGAGGCCGTCCGCGAGCTGCCCGACCCGGTCCACGCCACGCCGGACACCGACGAGGGATGACGGTCGCGCGCCGCCCCCGGGCGGTGCGTCGCGCCCTCCACCGCGTCCCTGAGGGTGATCGTCACCCGACCGGCGGTGCCGGTGTGCTGCGCACTCGCGCCGTGACCGCATAGGGTGAGTGGGCAAGGCTGGGTCGACGGCGAGCGCGCTCGCACGGGTGCCCGCGACCGACACGGGAGGTGCGCATGAGCGACGATCGACGGGCGCCGGGTGGCGGGCTCCCCGCCTACCGGGGCGACGGCCCGGACACGACGGTCAGCTTCGGCTCGCTGGACCCGGCCGACACCGAGGCGCCTCCGGTCGGGCTGACGTCCGACGAGGCCGCGGCGGTCCAGGCGCTGCCTCCCACCTCGGCCCTGCTCCTGATGCAGCGCGGCCCGAGCGCCGGTGCACGGTTCCTGCTCGACGCCGAGCGGACCACCGCCGGCCGTAGCACGAGCGCCGACATCTTCCTCGACGACGTGACGGTGTCGCGCAAGCACGCGGAGTTCGTGCGCGACGGGAACCAGTTCGTCGTGCGGGACATCGGCTCCCTGAACGGCACGTACGTCAACCGCGAGCGGATCGACGCGGCCGTGCTGCGCCCCGGGGACGAGGTGCAGATCGGCAAGTACCGGATGACGTTCCACCCCAGCCCCCATCGTGACGCGTCCTGACCGCGCTGTGAGCGCTGCCCTCGAGCAGGAGGGCGACGTCGAGGACGGGGACCTGGCCGTCGAGCCGTGGCCGCGCGGGATCTCGCGGCGTGCCTCGATGCGCATCTCCGACGTCCTGGCCGCGCTGCACATCGAGTTCCCGACGGTCACCACGTCCAAGCTCCGGTTCCTCGAGGAGCAGGGACTGGTCGCGCCGGTGCGGACGCCCGCGGGGTACCGGCAGTACTCCCCGGCGGACGTCGAGCGGCTGCGCTTCGTGCTGCGTCAGCAGCGCGACCGGTACATGCCGCTGAAGGTCATCGGGGAGCGGCTGGCGGCCCTCGACGCGGGTGAGGACGCCGAGCCACCCGCGCGCGCACGGCTCGCGACGCGTGACGGGGTCGTGCCGGACACCACCCGGCTCACGGCGGAGCGGCTGGCCCAGGAGGCCGGCGTCGACGCCGAGCTCGTCGCCGACCTGGTCACCCAGGGCGTCCTGCGGCCCGGCCCCCGCGGCGTGTTCGACCCGTGGGCGCGCGAGGTCGTCGCGGTGGCCGCCGCGTTGGCGGACCACGGCATCGACCCGCGCCACCTGCGCACGTTCCGTGCGGCGGCGGACCGCCAGGCCGACCTCGTGGACCAGGTCGTCGCCCCGTGGCGCGGTCAGCGCAGCGTGTCGGCGCGCGCGCGGGCGGGCACGCTCGCCGCCGAGGTGGGGGAGCTGTGCGCCCGCATGCACACCGCCCTGGTGCGCTCCTCGGTCCACGAGATGGCGCCCTGAGCCTCCCCGCGTCCGTGTGACCGCGGGCGCCACCCCTGTTCCGCTCCCGGGCAGACGTCGCGCCCTGCGCGACGTAGCGTGGGCGTCGTGGGCGTGGAACCCGAGATGGTGCCGGTCGAGGTCGTCGGCGTGCGTACGCACCTGGCCGACGACGAGATCGTCGTGCTGCTCCTGGACCCCGACGCCGCGCTGCTCGTCCCCATCCTCATCGGGCCGGCGGAGGCGTCGGCGATCGCGTCGGCCCAGGCCGGGATCGTGCCCCCACGGCCGATGACGCACGACCTGCTGCGCGACGCGCTGGTGGCGGCGGGTGCCCCGGTCGACCACGTGGAGATCAACCGGCTCGAGGACGGCGTGTTCCACGCGGCGCTCGTGCTGTCGTCGGGTCGGCACGTGGACGCGCGTGCGTCGGACGCGATCGCGGTGGCACTGCGGTTCGGCTGCGACGTGCTGTGCTCGGCGGAGGTGGTCGCCCTGGCCGGCGTGGAGATCCGGCCGGCGGCCAGCGAGGAGGACATGGCGCAGTTCCGGGAGTTCCTGGACCACGTCTCGGCCGAGGACTTCGAGATCGGCCCTGATCCCGGCCCGGAGGGCGGGGCGCGGGGCGGTTGAGCCGTCCGGGTGGTGACCTTCGACGTCGACCTGAAGGTGAGGCGATCGACACCGACACGCCGGGGGCGTTCGTTGCGCCCCCGTCATGCCGGGCCTAGCGTTGCCGACGTACCAGTACAGCGCGGACGCCCTCGGGCGCCGCCGAGGGAGGGCCCCGTGATCCGCAACGAGAGTGCCGACGACACCGGCGCTGTCCCTCAGCACGCGCAGGGCCTGCTGTTCGACGACGACCTGCCCGACCTCGACGTGACGACCGGGTACCGCGGGCCGACGGCCTGCCGTGCCGCCGGCATCACGTACCGCCAGCTCGACTACTGGGCGCGCACCGGGCTCGTGGAGCCGTCGGTCCGCCCCGCGACGGGGTCCGGCACGCAGCGGCTCTACTCGTTCCGCGACATCCTCGTGCTCAAGGTCGTCAAGCGGCTGCTCGACACGGGCGTGTCCCTGCAGCAGATCCGCGCGGCGGTGGGCCACCTGCGCGAGCGCGGCGTCGAGGACCTGGCGCAGATCACCCTGATGTCCGACGGCGCGAGCGTGTACGAGTGCACGTCGGCCGACGAGGTCATCGACCTCGTCCAGGGCGGTCAGGGCGTGTTCGGCATCGCCGTGGGTCGTGTCTGGCGCGAGGTCGAGGGCACGCTCGCCGAGCTCCCGCGTGAGCGCGCGGACGACGACGCCCCCGCCGCCACGGGCCACGACGAGCTCGCCCAGCGTCGCCGGGCTCGCACCGCCGGCTGACCCGTCCGCCGCACCACGCGGACCGTCGCGTTGTCGCGGAGGTCCGTCTGCGTCTGGTCGCTCGCCGGCACCGTCCGGTGGCTGCGTGGCCTGCGTGCGACAGCTAATGGCTGCCTCTGGTGCGCTGGGCCGGGCGTCGCCGCGGGGGAGCCGGCGGGGTCGGGCAGCGGGGGGAGCGGTCGTGCCCGTCAGCGACGCGGTGCCCGCAGGGCCCGGTCGAGGAGCTGGTCGAACACGTCGGCCAGCTCGGCCGCCGCGGCGCCGGGCCACACGTGCACCGGCTGCGCGGCGCCCTGTGCCTGCTGCAGCGCAGCGCGTTCGGGGATGCTCGGTGTCAGCACCAGCGGTCCGTAGAGCGTCTGGAGCTCCTGCAGGCGGTAGGCCTGCTCGACCGAGCGCGCCCGCACGCGGTTGACCGCGATGCCGAGCGGCTGCAGCGACGGCGCCGGCCCGCGGCGCAGCTCGTCGATGGTCCGCATCGCGCGGCCGACCGCCATGACGGCGAACAGGCCGGGCTCGGTGACCACCACGGCACGGTCGCACGCCGTCAGGCCGGTGCGCGTGAGCCCGCCGAGCGACGGCGGGCAGTCGATGAGGACGAGGTCATACCCGGCGACCCAGGACAGCGCGTAGCGCAGCCGGTCGGCATCGGCGTCGTCGACGCGGTCGTGCATGACGGACCGCTCGGAGCCGACCAGGACGTCGAGCCCGTGGTCGGCCCACGACGACGGGGCCGTCGCCGCCGCCACGGTCTGCGCGGACGGTGCGTCGAGCACCGACGCGACGTCGCCCTGTGCGGCCGCCGTCCCCAGCGCCATCGTGGAGTCGCCCTGGGGGTCGAGGTCGACGACGAGGGTGCGCAGACCCCGTTCGAGAGCCGCCGAGGCGAGCCCCAGCGTCACGGAGGTCTTACCCACTCCACCCTTGAGGCTGCACACACCGAGGACGAGCACGGCGCCCACCGTAGTCGGACGCGTCGCCCGTCACGAAACCCCTGCCCGACACGCGGCCACGCAGGTGGGTGCGCACGCTGCCGGGTCGGTGGTTGTGCGGTGGTCTGACACCGGATGCCTGGTTCCGTCGGGGACCGGCCCCGCCGCGGTGGCTTCCCCCGCGGTACGGCGGCAGGGGAGGGGAGCCCTCGCCTCGCCGGGTCGGGCATGCCCGGTTAGCGTGGGCGCCGCCGGAAGGAGACCGACATGACCGAGTCGTTCGACGACACGCAGGTGCCCGAGCTGGAGTACGACGAGACGATCCCGCCGCGTCCCGAGGAGGAGGTCGCCGACGCCGCCCGGGCCGTCCCGGACGCGGCTGGCCACGGGGGAGACGGGGCACGCCAGGCGGTGCCCGCGGACCCGGACGAGCCGACGGCACGCGAGGTCGGTTGAGCGCGCCTCGACACCGGTGCCCTGCGGATGGGGCATGCTGACGGCGTGCTGATCCGACGCGTCGACGAGAACGACTGGCCGACCGTGCGTGACATCCGGCTGCGGGCGCTGCGCGAGTCGCCCGACGCGTTCGGGTCGTCGCTGGCCCGCGAGGAGCTGTTCGCCGAGTCGCACTGGCGCATGCGACTGCGCACGAGCTCGACGTGGGTCGCGCTGGACGAGCAGGGCACGCCGCGCGGCCTGGTGTCGCTGGTGCAGGAGCCGGGCTCACCGGACGACGACCGGCACGTGGTGTCGTTGTGGGTCGCGCCCGAGGTGCGCCGGCGCGGGATCGGCTGGTCGTTGCTCGACGCCGTGGTGCGCGCCGGTGCCGCCGACTCGGCCCGGACCGTCTCGCTGTGGGTCGTGGACGACAACGCGTCGGCCGTCGACCTGTACGTGCGCGCCGGCTTCGAGCGCACGGGTGAGCGTCAGGTGCTGCCGCGTGACCCGCAGCGCACCGAGGAACGGTACGTCCGCCGCACGGACGTCCTCGGACTCGCCGGGCGCTGACCGGGAACCGTCTGCGCTGACGCACGGCCACGCCGACCCGAGCGGTCCGCGCCGAGCGGACAGCGGGGGACGTGGCGGCGGGCGCCGGCGGTGTGGAAGACGGCCTCGCTCAGGCTGTTCTGACATAATGTGCATTATCGGCGTTTGCTCGCACGTCCCGCACGCACGGTTCGACACCGTGCGGCGGCCGCGGACTGCACGCCGCCGCCGCACGACACCTCCGGTGGCACCGGCTGCCCGGGATGGTTGAATCGCGAGGTCAGACGTCGACCCGAAGGGGCTCACCGTGGATGTCGCCGTCGTCGGCTCCGGCCCGAACGGACTGGCCGCGGCCGTCACGATGGCCCGTGCCGGGTTGGACGTCACCGTCCTCGAGGCGCAGCCGACCGTCGGTGGCGGTGCCCGCACGCTGGACCTGGGACTGGCCGACGGTCTGGTGCACGACGTGTGCTCCGCGGTGCACCCGATGGCCTGGGCGTCACCCTTCTTCCAGGCGATCGGCCTGGAGCGCCGTGTCGAGCTGCTCGTCCCGGAGGCGTCGTACGCCCAGCCGCTGCCCGGCGGCCGGGCCGGTGTGGCATGGCACGACCTGGAGCGCACCGTGGCGGGCCTGGGCGCGGACGGGCCGGCGTGGCGTGCGCTCGTGGGTGCGCTGTCCGGGCATGCGTCCGACGTCGTCCGCGTGGCGCTGGGTGACAAGCGCAGCGTCCCGACGGGACTGGTCCCGCGCGGCGTCGCCACGGCCGCGCGGTTCGGCCTCGGGGTGCTCGAGCAGGGCTCGGCCGCGTGGGGCCTGCGGTTCCGCGACGAGGTCGCGCCCGCGCTGCTGACCGGTGTCGCCGCGCACGCCATCACTCCCCTGCCCAGTCCGGCCGCCGCCGGGACCGCGCTGCTGCTGGCGTCCCTCGCGCACGCCGGACAGGGGTGGCCGATCCCCCGCGGCGGGTCCGGTGCGGTCGTCGCCGCCCTCGTCGACGACCTGCTCGCCCACGGCGGCACCGTCGTGGCGGACCATCCGGTGCGCAGCCGGCGTGACCTGCCGGACGCCCGGTGCGTCCTGTTCGACACGACGCCCCGGACCCTGCTCGAGGTGCTCGGTGACGAGCTGGCACCGGGGCGGCGCACCGCGCTGGAGCGGTACCGGCACGGGGACGGCGCCGCCAAGGTCGACTTCGTCCTGTCCGGGCCGGTGCCCTGGGAGCACCCCGACGTGGCCCGGGCCGGCACCGTCCACGTGGGCGGTACACGCCCGCAGATGGCGCGCGCCGAGGCCGAGGTGCACGCCGGACGCCACGCCGACCTGCCGATGTGCCTGGTCAGCGACCCGGCCACGGTCGACCCCGGCCGCGTGCGTGGCGGGTTGCGACCGCTGTGGACGTACGCGCACGTGCCGGCGGGGTCCGACGTCGACGTGACGGAGGCGGTCACCCGCCACATCGAGCGCTACGCCCCGGGCTTCCGCGACGTCGTCGTCGCGTCCCGGTGCGTCCCCGCGGCCCGGATGGCCGACCACAACGCCAACTACGTCGGCGGGGACATCGCCGCCGGTGCCGTGAGCCTGCGGCAGATCATCGCCCGCCCCACGGCCGCCGCGGACCCGTACGCGGCCGGTGCCGACGGGGTCTACCTGTGCTCCGCCGCCACCCCGCCGGGGCCCGGGGTGCACGGCCTGGGCGGGTGGTTCGCGGCGCGGCGGGCGCTGCGCCGCGAGTTCGGGATCCGGGTCCGACCCCTCGCCGGGGCCTGATCCCCCGCTGCGTCCGGACCCGGGCGCGCCGTGGACGTCAAGCGCGGCGCGCGACGTGCCGATCGTCCCCGCGTGACGAGTCCCGCGCGCGGTCACCGTGGCACGCCGCACGGGTGCGCCCCGAACCGACCACAGACCCGGTGCCGCCGTGCCGCGTCCACGGCCGGTCCGTCGGCGCGCCCGCACCCCGCGCCGCACGGCCAGGGTCGAGGCATGGACACGCCCGACGCGGCCGGCTGGGCCGCCCCCGGTCCCGACGACGACCTGCCCGTGCTGCCGGCGCACCCGCTGCGCGACGTCGACGACATCCTCGCGGCGATGCTGTCGCTCGTGGGCCCCGAACGCGCCGGTCCGCCGGCGCTGTGGCTCGCGCTGCTCGACGCGGACGGCACGATGCTGCCCGTCGTGCTGCCCCTCGTCGGCATCCCCCTGCACCCCGACCCGGCGCAGGTCCGGCAGGTGGTGGTCGCACTGGCGGACATCCTCACCCACGACGCGCCCGACGGGTCGGTGGCCGTGGCCGTCGTGCGGGCGGCCGGTGGTGACCGCGGGTCGTTGGAGCGCGCGTGGGAGCACGCCCTGCGCACCACGACCGCGGACCACGGCGTGCGGCTCAGCGCCGTGGTCGCGATCGGCGAGCACCGCGCACGCGTGCTCGGCCCGTGAGGTCGTGCCCTGAGGCCTGCTCGTGGCCGCAGGTCACACCGGACCGGGCGCGGCCTCGTCGATGGCGGCGAGCTGCTCGAGCGTCGGCTCCCACAGCGCCGCGGCCACGTTCGCACGCACCTGCTCGGGCGTGCGGGCACCCGAGATGATCGACGCCACGGCCGGCTGCGCCGCCAGGCCGCCGAGCGCCACCGTGGGCAGGTCGACCCCCCAGTCGGCAGCGAGCGCGGCGAGCGCCTCGATGCGGTCGAAGTCCGCCGCGGCCAGCCGCTGCGGCATACGTGCCAGCCGGCTGCCCGCCGGCGCCGCCTCACCGCGGCGGTACTTGCCCGTCAGCAGGCCGGATGCGAGCGGGACGTACGGCAGGATGCCGACGCCCACGTGCTCGGCGGCCGGCACGAGCTCGGCCTCGGCGCCGCGGTCCAGCAGGTTGTACCGGTTCTGGGCGGAGACGAACGGAGTCGTCCCGGCGGTCCGTGCGGCCCAGTCGGCGTCGACCACCTGCCAGGCCGCGAGGTTCGAGGACCCCAGGTACCGGACCTTGCCCTCGACGACGAGCTCGTGCAGCGCGGCCAGCGTCTCCTCGACCGGGGTGCCGGGGTCGGGTGCGTGCAGCTGGTACAGGTCGACGTGGTCCGTGCCCAGCCGGCGCAGCGAACCCTCGATCGCCCGGCGGACGTACCGCCGGGACCCGCGAGCGCCCCAGTCGGCGCCGTGCAGGCCGCGCACGTCCATCCCGAACTTGGTCGCCACGACGACGTCGTCGCGGTGGCCCCGCAGCGCGGCGCCCAGCAACTCCTCGCTCTGCCCCGGCACTCCCCCGTACACGTCGGCGGTGTCGAACAGGGTGACGCCCGCGTCGAGCGCAGCCCCGACCACCGCCCCCACACCCTCGGGGTCCAGCGTCGCGCCGAACGTGTTGCACCCGAGGCCGGCCGTGGAGACCGTCAGTCCGCTGTCGCCCAGCCGGCGGTACGTCATCGTCATGGCGCCCACCCTAGGGACCCCCCGACCCGCGCGCCGCGGGGACGGGCCCGCCGCCCGGGAGCGGTCCGCAGGACGCAACGCAGCGCCCGAGCGTGCCGCGCGGCTCGATGTGGGCACGTCGCCCACCGGGGTGCCGCCGTCCCCCGTCCGGCGCTCCCCCGACGCGCGACGGGCGCCGGTTCCTGACAGGGTGGGGTCTCCACCGCGACGTGCGTGCGGCGCACGGAGGGGTGTTCACCAGACCTTCACGGTCGGCCGGAACATCGGGGTACCCGGCCGCGTTGACAGTCAGGTAGCAGAACGATTCGACTCACGATCCGGCAGGGCCCACCACGAGCGGGTCCACCGGGACGACACGGCACGGAGGTCCACATGGCCAACAGGTCCCTGCGCGGCATGCGCATCGGGTCCCACAGCATGGAGACCGAGGAGGGCGTCGACTTCGCCCCTCGGCTCCAGGCGCACTACGACTGCCCCAACGGCCACACCATCATCCTGCCGTTCTCCGTGGAGGCGGACGTGCCGGTGGTCTGGGAGTGCCGCTGCGGTGCCGAGGCTCTGCTGCGCGACGCGGCGCAGCCCGAGGCCAAGGCCGGCAAGCCCCCGCGCACGCACTGGGACATGCTCCTCGAGCGGCGCACGGTGAACGAGCTGCAGGAGCTGCTCGACGAGCGCCTCGGCCTGCTGCGCGCGGGCAAGCTGCGCCGCAGCGCCTGACGACGCGCACCGCACAACCCGACGACGCCCCGGTGGAGACACCGGGGCGTCGTGCTGCGTCGGCCCGGCGGTGCGGTCCCACGACGATGACGGCCTCTTCCGAGGCGATGCGGCACCGGCGCCCGGCGGTGCCCAGGAGCGTCGACGGAGGTCTCAGGCGGGGCCGTCGGGCCGCTCGGCCCGCGGCAGCCTGGCCGCGCCCACCATGCCCGCCAGGACCACCCACACGGCGAGCACGTCGGCGACCAGCGCCGGCCAGTCGCCCGCGCGCGTCGCGGGCGTCAGGGACTCGCGCAGCGGCAGGTTCGCGATCATCTCGGCGTCGGTGAACAGCTCCGTGCGCTGCGTGACGACACCGTTGGGCTCGATGACCGCGCTCACGCCGACCGTCGAGATCTGCACGGTCGCGCGTCCGTGCTCGATCGCACGCAGCCGCGACATCGCCAGCTGCTGCGTGGACTCGTCCGACCAGCCGAACGACGCGTTGTTGGTCTGCACCACGAGCAGCTCGCCACCCTCGCTGACCGCGTCACGGACGATGGCGTCGTAGGCGACCTCGAAGCAGATCACGTCACCCACGACCACGGTGCGGCCCAGGCGGGACGACTCGACCGGGATGACGCCGGGCTCGGTGCCGGGCAGCATGTCGCGCGACACCAGGTCGACGGCGTCGGAGAAGTGCCGCACGAACGAGCGCATCGGGATGTACTCGGCGAACGGCGCGGGCCGCTGCTTGGAGTAGCGGGCCACCGGCCCCTCCCCCGGCTGCCACAGCAGCGCCGTGTTGTACCGGCCCCCGGCGTCGGGGTACTCCACGGTGCCCACGAGCACCGGTGCACCCACCTCCTGCGCGACGCCGTCGATGAGGCCCGCTGCCTCGGCGTCGACCTGCGGGTCGATGTCCGTGCCGTTCTCCGGCCAGAGCACGAGGTCCAGGTCGCCCGGCTGGACGTCCTCGAGCAGCGCCCGGGTGCCGGCGACGTGGTTGTCGAGGACCTGACGGCGCTCGCCGAACGCGTCGAGCTTGCCGGGCTCCGGCACGTTGCCCTGCACCGCCCCGACCCGCAGGGTCCCCTGCTGCGCGACGGTGTCCAGCGGGATGAGCAGCGACCCGACGACCAGGGCACCGGCGGCGGCCAGGGCACCGGCGGTCCGACCCAGGGCGACCTGCCCCGCCGCGAGCACGGCCCGTGCCAGCAGCACGCCGAGTGCTGCGACGACGGCGCTGAGCACCGGGGTGCCGCCGAGCCACATGTACGCGGACAGCGACGAGTCGGCCTGCGAGAACGCGAGCCGACCCCACGGGAAGCCTCCGAACGGCCAGGCGGAGCGCAGCTCCTCGACGCCGACCCACAGCACCACGAACGCCGCGAGCTGCCACGCGCCGCTGCGCCAGACCGCGTGACCGCGCCTGGCCCAGGCCCACGCGGCGCCGAAGAGCGCCACGTAGCCTGCCTCGAACACCGTCAGTGCCAGCCACGGGACCGGCCCGACCGCGTCGTTCGCCCACGTGATCATGGGCCCGAAGCACGTCAGGCCCCACACGAGGCCGACCAGGGCGTTCCAGGCGGCGGAGTCGCGGCGCAGCGCCAGGTACAGCAGTGCCATGCCCACCGGGGCCAGGAGCGACAGGCCGGGCTCCGGGAAGGCGAGACGCGTGACCAGGCCGCCCGCGGCGGCCAGGACGAGCGTCAGCCAGCGGGCGGACGGTGGGACGGGCACCGCAGCAGCGTACGTCAGCCTCCGGAGGGGCCCCGTCGAGGCCCCGGTGACGACCGGGGACCGCACGGCCGGCCCGACCGACCGGCCCGCGCGCCCTTCGTACCGGCGAGGACGAGTCCTGCCGTTTTCTGTTGAGCGCGCGGACCCGGTCGGAGCTCGGACCGTGCGGCACCGGTCAGTGGCTCGTGGGTCCCCCTCCGGTGCCCGCAACGACGGGCCACTGCGAAACTACCCGTCTGACCCACCCTGTCAAGGGGACGTACGGCCAGGTCAGCGAGATCGGCGCAGGCCAGCACGGGTCCGTGGGTCCGCGTGCACTCCCCCCGCGCGGCGTGTCGCCCGCGTGTCGGCCATGCGGGCGATCTGGACGGTTCACCGGCTGCGCGAGCGGCGCCGTTTTTCACCCAGGGACGTCGCCGGCGCGGTGTGTCACGGACCCCACCGGACCGAAGGCCGGCGGCCGCGTCAGCCCAGCGCGTCGTGCAGGACGACACCTGCGCGCACCGTGCGCAGGCAGCGCGGCGCGGGCTCGTCGGGGCCGAGGTCCGGCAGCAACGGGCTCCCGGCACGCGCGTCGGCGCTCCACGTCGACGTGCGCGACGCCTGGACCACGAGGTGCTCGGCCTGCCACACCGCCAGGTGCGCGGGCGCACCGACCCGCAGCTCACCGGCACCGCTGTGGTCGAGCCCTGCCAGCCGCCATCCGCCGCGGGTCGCGGCCCGGAACGCCGCCCGCGCGCTGATGCGCTGGTCGGCCTGGTGGTGCGCCGATGCGGCCCGCACACCACCCCAGGGGTCGAACGGGGTGACGGGTGTGTCCGATCCCAGGGCGAGCGGCACGCCGGCGGCCGCGAGGTCGGCGAACGGGTTCAGCGCTGCCGCCCTTCCCCGGCCCAGCCGTGCGGCGTACATGCCGCCGGGGCCGCCCCACGTCGCGTCGAACGCCGGCTGCACCGACAGCCGCAGGCCCAGCAGCAGGATCTGCGCGAGCGAGTGGGCGTCGACCATCTCGGCGTGCTCGACGCGGTGGCCGGCGGCGGCGATCGCCGCCGAGCCCTCGACGTCCGCCGCGGCCCGCATCCCCAGCAGCAGCTCGTCCAGCGCGCGGTCCCCGATGACGTGGAAGCCGGCCTGCGACCCGGCCCGCGTCACTGCCGTGACGTGGTTCGCGATCTGCTCGGCGGTCAGGTGCAGGGTCCCGGACGTCCCCGGCGCGTCGGCGTACGGGTGCCGCAGGGCCGCGGTGCGCGAGCCCAGGGAGCCGTCGACGTTGAGGTCGCCGCCGATGCCCGTCAGGCCGGGCAGGTCGGCCAGCAGCGCGCGTGCGTCGTCGACCGTGACGCACGCCTCGGCGCGGTAGCCCACGACGAGCGGCAGGGCGGACGCCGCGTCCGCGGTCGTCGTCAGCAGCTCACGCAGGCCGTCACGGGTGTCGACGTGGGGCGCGGACTGCTCGTGGACCGCCACGATCCCGGCGGCCGCCGCCCGCCTCAGCGCGTCGCGGTACAGCGCGGTGCGCTCCTGCGCGTCGACCGCGAGAGCAACATCGCGGGCCGCGTGGTGCGCGGCCCCGACCACCAGGCCGTCCTGGGACCACCCGGGCAGGTCCCGCAGGCCGGCCAGGTCGGCCAGCGCGCTCGACACCACCGCCGAGTGCACGTCCACGCGGGCGAGGTACACGGGCAGACCCTGCCCGGCGGCGTCGAGCTCCGCCCGGGTCGGCGCCCGACCCTCGGGCCACGCGCCCTCGTCCCAGCCGGTGCCGTGCACGACACGGCGGTCCCCCGCCCCGCGCCGCGCGGCGACGGCCGCGACGGCGTCCAGCACGGCGGGCAGGGAGGCGCCGGTCAGGTCGAGCCCGGCCGCCGCGAGGGCGGTCTCGAGCAGGTGGACGTGCGCGTCCACGAAACCGGGCGCGACCAGCGCACCGCCCAGCTCGACCACCTCGTCGACGCCGGCGACCAGGCCGTCGGCCGTGTCGTCGGAGCCGAGCCAGGCGACGACCCCGTTCTCGACGAGGAGCGCTTCGGCGAAGGGGTCGGCCGGGGAGTGCACGACGCCGTGCCGGTACAGGGTCGAGCTCACATCAGCACACGATAGGGCCACGGCGGGCCGGTTGCGGTCCGCACACCGGCGACGGCCGCGGGCCTCAGACCGCCGAGTACGCCACGACGCCACGACGCACGGCCGCGACCGCCCGGCCCGCCGTCGTGCGCAGCCGCTCCGTCGGCGCCGCGCCGGCGACCTGGTCGAGCACGTCGACGACCTGCTTGCACCAGCGCACGAAGTCACCGGCAGCCAGGTCGGTCCCCCGCAGCACGGCATCCAGGCTGCGCCCGGCGGCCCACCGGTGGATCGGCTCCACGAGCCCCAGGTCCAGCGGCTGGATGGTGTCGAGGCGCGCCCCGTGCTCCAGGTCCTCCAGCTCGGACCACGCGCGCACCGCGGCGTCGAGCGCGTGGCCCAGCCGGCTGTCCGGGCCCCCGGGCACGCGAGGCTCGGTGTCCTCCTCGCGGCGCGACCGGTAGACGATCGTGGAGACCGCCGCGGCCAGGCCCGGCGGGTCCAGCTCGTCCCACACGCCACGTCGCAGGCACTCCGCGAGCACCAGGTCGTTCTCCGCGTACAGGCGGCGCAGCCAGCGGCCGTCGTCGGTCACGCGCAGCGCCCCGGTGTCGTCCGTGGCGAGGTAGCCCAGGGTGCCCAGCACGTCGCAGATGCGGTCGAACACCGCCGCGATCGAGCCCGTGCGCCCCGAGATGCGACGCACCAGGGCGGCGTGCTCGTCACGCAGCCGCTCCCACCGCTCCGCCCAGCGCGCGTGGTCCTCGCGGTCGGGGCACCGGTGGCAGGGGTGCGCGCGCAGGCGGCGCCGCAGCGACGCGAGCTCGGCGTCCTCCGTGGCCGCCGACCGGGCCTCGGCACGCCGCCCCCCGCCTCGGGCGGGCGAGGGCACCACGTCGAGCTCGTCCAGCCGGGCGCGCAGGCGCGCGGCCAGGTCACGCCGCGCGGCCGGCACCCGTACCTCGAACCGTCCCGGTACCCGTAGCCGACCGACCGTCCGCAGGCCCGTCCCGACGTCGGCGACGGTGAGCCGACGCACACGTCGGTCCGTGGTCAGCACGGTCGGGCGCGGGCCGTCGAACCCGCCACCGCCACCGGGGTCCACGACGACCGCGTGCTCGGCGCGGCGACCGACGGGGATCTCGACCACGTCGCCCACGTGCAGCCCCTCGAGCGTGCGGGTGACGTCGGCCCGCCGTGCGGCCGCCGCCGCCTTGGCCATGCCGCGCTCGCGGTCGGTGATGGCGCGGCGCAGGGTCATGTACTCGGCGAAGTCCCCCAGGTGGCACGACATGGCCTCGGCGTACCCCTCGAGGGCCTCGGCGTGCGTCTGCGCCTGGCGTGCCAGGCCCACGACGCCGCGGTCGGCCTGGAACTGGGCGAACGACGTCTCGAGCACGTCGCGCGCCCGCTCCCGGCCCACCTGCGCCACGAGGTTCACGGCCATGTTGTACGTCGGACGGAACGACGAGCGCAGCGGGTAGAGCCGCCGCGACGCCAGCCCTGCCAGCTGGACGGGATCCAGCCCGGGGTGCGCGACGACGACGGCGTGCCCCTCGGTGTCGATGCCCCGGCGCCCGGCGCGGCCGGTGAGCTGGGTGTACTCCCCCGGCGTCACGTCGACGTGCGCGCTGCCGTCCCACTTGACCAGCTTCTCGAGGACCACGGAGCGTGCCGGCATGTTGATGCCCAGCGCGAGGGTCTCGGTCGCGAACACGACCTTGACCCACCCCCGCGAGAACAGGTGCTCCACCGTCTCCTTGAACAGCGGGAGCATGCCCGCGTGGTGCGCGGCGACGCCGCGCGCGAGGGCCTCGACGAAGGCGTCGTACCCGAGCACCCCCAGGTCCTCGGGCGGGATCGCGGCACACCGCTCCTCGACGACGCGACGGATCTCGGCCTGCTCCCGCGGGTCGGTGAGGCGCACCCCCGCGGACAGGCACTGCTGCACGGCCGACTCGCAGCCCACCCGCGAGAAGATGAAGACGATCGCGGGCAGGAGACCGGCCTCGGCGAGCTCGTCGACGACCACGAACCGCGGCGGCGGGCGCAGGCCCGGCCCGTGCCGGTGGCCGCCGCGTCCCCGGTGCCCGCGGTCGCGCGGGCCGCGCTGGTCGCGCACGCCGGCCGGCTGGCGCCGCAGGAGGTGCGTCAGGTCCGGGTTGATGGGCGGGTCGACGCCGGGCGCCGTCGGGTCGACGTGCCCGGCGTACAGGTCGAGCAGCTGGTCGCCCACCAGCACGTGCTGCCCCAGCGGCACGGGGCGGTGCTCGCTGACCACCACCGTGGTGTCGCCGCGCACGGTCGCCAGCCAGTCGCCGAACTCCTCGGCGTTGGACACGGTGGCCGACAGGGACACCAGCTGCACGTCGTCGGGCAGGTGGATGATCACCTCCTCCCAGACCGGACCGCGGAACCGGTCCGCCAGGTAGTGCACCTCGTCCATGACGACGTAGCCGAGTCCCTGCAGCGCCGGCGACCCCGCGTACAGCATGTTGCGCAGCACCTCGGTCGTCATCACCACGACGTCGGCGTCGCCGTTGACGGTCGTGTCCCCCGTGAGCAGGCCGACGCGCTCGGCGCCGTGGACCCGCGCCAGGTCCGCGTACTTCTGGTTCGACAACGCCTTGATGGGCGTCGTGTAGAACGCCTTGCGTCCCGAGGCGAGGGCGAGGTGGACGGCGAACTCTCCGACCACCGTCTTGCCGGCACCGGTCGGCGCCGCGACGAGGACACCGCTACCGCGCTCCAGGGCCGCGCACGCCTCGACCTGGAAGTCGTCCAGCGGGAAGTCCAGGCGGGCACGGAACGTGCCGAGCTCGCCACGCTCCGCGGCGGCCCGGCGACGCGCGGCCGCGTACCGCTCCGCGGGCGACGGCTCGTGGTCGGGCTCCCGCGGGGGCTGCGCGGTGGACGGGCCGCCGGACCGGCTGGGCTCGGCGGACGCGGCACGGGACGGTCGGCGACGTGGGGGCACGGGCCCACCCTAGGCACGCCCCGGCGGTGCGCTACCGGAGCACGCCGAGCGCGCCCGGCACCACCTCGACGAGCAGCGGCAGGGCGTCCACGCGCTCACCGTCCGCGAACGCGACCGGCGGTGCCGGGCCGAGCGCGGGGGCCGGCTCGACCAGCACGCGCCGCCCCCGGAGCACCTGCACCCGCGGGTCGTCGACGTGCTTGCCGCGGTAGATCCGCGGGAACACCCCGAGCGCCTGCCTGCGGGTCAGCGGTCCCGCGAGCACGACGTCGAGCAGGCCGTCGTCCGGGACCGCGTCGGGTGCGATGGGCAGCCCGCCACCGAACCAGGGCGTGTTGGCCACCGCCACGACCGTGCCCGCCGACTCCCAGACGACGTCGTCGACCTGCACGCGGTACCCGTACGGCCGGAAGGCGGCCAGCTCCGGGGGCAGCGCTCGCAGGTAGCGCGCGTGGCCCCGCGGCCACGTCAGGGCGTTCGCGCGCGCGTTGACGGCCGCGTCGAGCCCGCAGGACAGGACGCCGGCGCACCAGGTGCCCCGGGACCCGTCGGGCGGGCCGGCACGCAGCGCGTCGACCCGCTGCGGTGCGTCGCGCAGCGCACGGTCGATGACGGCGACCGCCCGGTCGACGTCGGCGCGCGGCAGCCCGAGGGCGCGCGCCACGTCGTTGCCGGTGCCCACCGCGACGATGCCCAGCGGCACGTCGGTGCCGGCCACGACGTCGACACCGAGGTGCACCATCCCGTCCCCGCCGACGACGACGAGCGCGTCGAGCCCGACCGTGGCTGCCTGCCGAGCCAGGTGCGTGGCCTGCGCGAGCGTCGGCGCCGACAGGTCGTGGACCACGTGCCCGGCGCGCTCCAGCAGCCGGTGGGCGCGTCGTCCGACACGGGTTCCCTGACCGGTGCCGGCGACGGGGTTGACGACCAGCCCGACCGTGCTCATGCGGTGCCGGGCGTGGCGTCGGTGCGCGCGCCCGGCCCGGTGGCGTCCCGGGTGGCGTCGTCAGGAGTCGTCTCGTCGGGCACGGTGCCGTCCGGGCGCGGCAGGCCCTGCGCGACGAGTGCGCGGTCCAGCCGGCGGTCGTGCAGCAGGCACACCCCGAGCGCACCGAGGAAGAGCAGGCAGATCGGCACGGCGACGACGAGCATGGAGACGGCGTCCGGGGTGGGGGTCGCGATGGCGGCGAAGACGAACGCGAGGACGATCGCCCACCGCCACCCCGCGGCCCACGTGCGCGCGCGGACGAGCCCGGCGAAGGTCAGGGCCACCATGACGACCGGGAGCAGGAACCCCAGGCCGAAGGCCAGGACGATCCGCATGACGAACGACAGGTAGAGCTGGGCGTCGACCCAGTTGGTCGTCTCCGCGGGCGCGAAGGCGGTGAACAGGCGCACCGCGTTGGGCAGCGCCCACCACGCGAGCCCTGCGCCGGCGAAGAAGAGCGGCACCCCGACGGCGATGAACCCGACCGCGTAGCGGCGCTCCTTGGACGTCAGCCCGGGGGTGATGAAGGCCCACAGCTGGTACATCCACCAGGGCGCGGTGAACAGCACCGCGAGGAAGAGGGAGACCTTCACCTGGACGTCGAACGCCGTCGCCACGCCCTGGAAGTTCAGCGACACGCGGTCGTCGCGGGCGTCGGCGGCGTCGAGGATCGGCTGCTGGAGCAGGTGGAAGACCGGCTCGTAGAGGAACCATCCCCCGACCGCGCCGACCACCAGGCCGAGCGCGATCAGCACGATCCTGCGACGCAGCTCGCGCAGGTGCTCGCGCAGCGGCATGCGGGCTCCGGGGTCCGCCGCGCGTCGGGGCTTGCGGCTCACCGGCCGGTCAGGCGCGCGGCGGTGCGGCCGGCGCCGCGGGCGGCGGTGGGGGCACGTCACCGGCGGCCGGGGCGGTACCGGTGGTGGTGCCGGTCACCGGGTCGACGTCGACCACGGGGTCGGGGGTCGTGGTGCCACGGCGCCCGTCGTCCGCGAGGTCCTTGACCTCGTTCTTGAAGATCTTCATGGACTGCCCGATGCTCTTGGCGAGTCCCGGGAGCCGGTTCGCCCCGAAGAGCAGCAGGACCACCACCAGGACCATGATCACGTGCACGGCGCTGACGTTCCTGAGCATGACGACCCCTCTGTGGTCCGTTGTCCTGCGGCGAGTCTACGGGGTGGGCCTCCGGAGTCGAAGCGCTTCCGCACGCCGTCCGGGAGCGATTCGCCTCACCCGAACCAGCGGGTCGACGCATCGGCGACCGTGGCGCGGTGCCGCTCCCGGCGGCGCAGCCGGTGCTCCCGGCGGACGGCCCGCAACAGCTCGACCCGGTCACGCAGCTCCTGCGGGTCACGCCCGAGGGCCGGTCGGACCTCCACCCCGGCCGCGCGTGCCTGCTCCTCGAGCTCGGCGGTGCGGGCGGAGAGGCGGTCGGCCACCTCGCCCGCCCGCGCGAGCTCGTGGCCCAGGGCGACCGCCGCGTGCCACAGCCGCCGGCCGATCAGGAACGCGCCGGCCAGCGTCGCCAGGACCAGGACCGTCCACACCGTGAACCAGAACACCGTCAGCACTCCCCCGCGGTCGTCTCGAGCAGCGGCGCGTAGGCCGCCAGGGCGCCGCGGGCGGTCGCGGCCACGTCGTGCGCGACGTGCGCGGGCCGCACGTCGAGGACGTCGTCCGCCACCTGCAGCAGCAGGTGGCGGATCCAGGCCGGCTGCACCACACGCAGCTCGACCTCGAACGCCCCGTCGGCCAGCTCGCGCGTGCGCTCCACCGGGACCGTCTCGGCGACCCACCGCGCCCGGCCCGCCAGGCGGACGGTCACGAGCTCGCCGGACGCGTCGGGCTGGAACACGTCGGCGTCGGCGGCGACCGGGTGCTCCTCGGCCGGGACGTCGAGCACCTCGGCGTCGACGATCCGGTCGACACGGAACAGCCGCTCGGCGTCGGCCGCGAGCGACCACGCCAGCAGGTAGGAGTGCTCGTCCTCGCTGACCAGGCGCACGGGGTCCACGTCCCGCTCGGTGACGACGTCGGACGCGTCCACGTACCGCAGCCGCAGGCGGCGGCGTCCGGACAGGGCCGCGCCCACCGCGGCGGCGACCGCCGGCACGGCGCCGACCTGCAGCTCGACGTCCACCGGGACCCCCGCGGCCGCGTCGCCCGTGGCGGCCTGCACCTTGGCGAGCACGGAGTCCAGCACGGCCGCGCGCTCGGCGTCCATCGCGGGCCGCAGCGCAGCCAGGGAGCGCAGCGCGGCCAGCAGGGCCACGCCCTCGCGGGGGCCGAGGCGCAGCGGTCGCGTCACCCCGCGCCCCTCGGTGAGCCGGACGACGCCCTGCTCGTAGGAGGACGCGTCGAAGTCGATGAGGTCGTCCGGCAGGTACCCCGGCGTGCCGGTCACCCACAGGGTGTCGACGTCGGCCATGACCTGCTCGGGGGTGACGCCGAACTGGGCGGCGACCTGGTCCACGGGCACGTCCTCGTGCCGCTCGAGGTAGGCGATCATGCCCAGCATCCGCACCAGGCGGTCGCTCGCGCGCTCAGGCACCGCGTGCCTCCTCGGCGTCGGCGCGGTGCGGGGCCTCGTGGTGCGCCGGACGCGCGTCGAGGGTCGCGGCGACGCGCAGCATGCCGACCACGGCGTCGCGCACCTGCGGCGGGTCGAGCACGACGACGGCGTCGCCGTACCCGACGACCTCCTCGGCGAGCTCCCAGTCGACCCGGAACGGCACCGCCAGCAGGTCGCGCCCGGCGAGGACGTCGTCGGCACCGGTGGGCAGCGTGACGTCGGTCGGGGCCTGCGTGGCCCGCGCCCGCAGCGCACCGGCCCGCCCGGGGGTGACCGCGAGCAGGGCCGTCTGCTCCGGTCCTGCGGCACCCCACGTCCGCGCGGCGTCGGCGAGCTCGTCGGCGGTGGGCGGCGGGAAGCCGCCGGGCTCTCCCGCCGGTCGCACGGGTCCGCGGATGCGGGACAGGCGGAACGAGCGGCTGGCGCCGCGGTCGAGGTCCCGGGCGAGCAGCACCCAGCCGCCGCGGCGCGCCAGCAGCCGCCACGGCTCGACGCGCCGCTCGCGCACCTCCCCGGTGGTGGCCGCGTGGTACGTGAACCGCACGGCCTGGCGGTTCTGCACGGCGTCGACGAGCGGGGCGAATGCCTCGCCGCCCGCGCGCACCCGCGGGGCGAGGCCGGCGACGAGGTCGTGGGCCTCGGGTGCCGTGCCCACGGCGCGCAGCTTGGTCAGCGCGCGCGTCGAGTCGGCGCGCAGCGACTGGTCCTGCCAGACCTGGGCGGCCAGAGCCAGGACCCCCAGCTCGGCGGCCGTCAGCTCGATGGGCGGCAGCGACCAGTGGGCGGTGTCGATGCGGTACCCGACGTCGTCGCCGTGCCCGGCGTGCGTCACGGTGAGCACCGGGACGCCGAGCTCGCGCAGCGTGTCCTTGTCGCGCTCGAACATCCGCTCGAACGCGTCGTCGGAGCGGGCGTCGCCGTATCCGGCCACGGAGGCGCGCACCTGCTCCTTGGTCATGCGCCCGGTGGTGTTCACCAGAGCGATGACGAGGTTGAGCAGGCGCTCGGCGGGCGGGATCGCGGGGGGCATCGGGCACCACGGTAGTCGTCCGGAGGCGCCCGGGCGGCGCGGGACGCTCCCGCCGCGCCGGTAGCGTGGGTGCGTGATCGCGTGGCGTGCGGGAGTCGTGACGGAGTGCCGGGCCCGGTGGGACGGCGCGTGCGAGTCGACGGTGGCGATCGAGGGCGAGGACCGCACCGTGCGGGCGCTGTCCTACCCGCACCTCGTCGGCGAGGTCGTGCCGGGTGCGCGGGTGCTGCTCAACGCCACGGCGCTGCTGCGCGGGCTCGGTACCGGCGGGTACGCCCTGGTGGTCGCCCGCACCGACTCGTTGGTGCCCGACCCGCTGCCCGGTCCCGGTCACCTGGTCAAGGCGCGGTACACGCCCCTGCAGGCGATGGTCCTGGGGGTGGACGACCAGGAGTCCGCGCACCACGAGGTGCTGCGCGAGGCCGACGACCTCGCCGGGCTGCCGGTGGTCGTGGCCGACCTGCACTCGGCGCTGCCAGCGGTGGTCGCCGGTGCCCGCGCCGCGGCCGACCGTCTCGGGCGTCCGGCGCCGCGGGTGGCGTACGTCATGACGGACGGCGGGGCGCTGCCGGCCTGGTTCTCCCGCGCGGTCGACGGCCTGCGCTCGGCGGGGTGGCTGCAGGCGTGCGTGACGGTGGGTCAGGCGTTCGGTGGAGACCTGGAGGCGGTGACCGTCCACACGGGGCTGCTGGCCGCGCGGCACGTGGTCGGCGCCGACCTCGTGGTCGTCGCGCAGGGGCCCGGCAACCTCGGGACGGGCACGCGCTGGGGGTTCTCGGGGGTCGCCGCCGGGGAGGCGCTCAACGCGGCCGGTGTCCTGGGCGGGCGGCCCGTCGCGTCGCTGCGCGTGTCGGGAGCCGACGCCCGCGACCGGCACCTGGGCGTGTCCCACCACTCGCTGACGGCGTACGGCCGCGTGGCGCTGCTCCCGGCCGACGTCGTCGTGCCGGAGTTCGCCCCGGACCTGCCCGGCACCCCGCAGGACCTCACCGCCGACCCCGACCCCGCGGCGTGGGCCGCCTTCGGGGCGCGCGTCGCGGCGCAGGCGGACGGGATCACGGCCCCGGCGGGGCGGCACACCGCGGTGCGGGTCGGCGCGGGGACGGCGCTGCTGGACGCCCTGCGCACGTGCCCCGTGCGGCTGTCGACCATGGGTCGGGGCCTGGACGCCGACCCGGCCGCGTTCCTCGCGGCGGCCGTGGCCGGCGCGCACGCCGTGACCGCGGGCTGACGCGGCGCCGCCGGCCCGGTGGACCGATCCGGCCGTGGCCGGGTCAGTCGTCGGCGGTCGTGGCGCTGCGGCGTGCGACCAGCGTGGCCAGGCGGCGCGCCTCCCGCTCGGCACGCTCGCCGTCGGCGCGCTGCACGCCCATGACGGCCAGGGTGTCCCCGTCCGCGAGGTCGAGCTGCACCCAGGGCCGGCCCTGGCCGAACCGCACCGAGACGATCTGCGCCCAGGTCACGTGCGTGGTGACCAGGAGGTTGCGCACGCGCAGGCCGGTCGCGTCCGGGACCGCGCTGACGGAGGCCTGCCGCCAGCAGAACCACGCGATCGCGAGGGCGAACAGCACGAACGCCACCTGGTCGAGCGGCGAGAGCCCGGGCATGACGGCGACGAGCAGGACCGTCAGGGCGAGCACGGCCACCGCGACGCCCAGCGTGACGGCGCGCGCGAGCCGCGGCCGGAAGGGTGCGTCGAGCCGGTCGTCGTCGGGCGTCACATCAGATCCGGCAGGCGAGGATCGACGTCACGAGGATCGCGCGGGCGCCCACGTCGTACAGGGCGTCCATGACGCGGTTGGTCTGGTTGCGCGGCACCATCGCCCGCACGGCGGCCCACTGGCCGTTGTGCAGCGGGGACACCGTGGGCGACTCCAGGCCGGGGGTGATGGCGACGGCCCGGTCCACCAGCTCCAGCGGCACGTCGTAGTCCATGAGGACGTACTCGCGGGCGGTGAGCACGCCCTGCAGCCGGCGGGTGAGGATGTCCAGGCCCGCGGGCTGGTCCACGTCGGCACGCCGGACCAGGACGGCCTCGGAGCGCAGGATCGGCTCCCCGAAGACCTCGAGGCCGGCGGCGCGCAGCGTCGAACCGGTCTCGACGACGTCGGCGATCACGTCGGCGACGCCGAGGCGGATGGCCGACTCGACCGCGCCGTCGAGCCGCACGACCGCGGCGGGCTCGATGTCACGCTCGCGCAGGTAGGCGCCCACGAGCTCGGCGTAGGAGGTGGCGACCCGCAGCCCGGCGATCTGCCGGGCGTCGGTCAGCCGGCCGGCGGTGCCGGCGAAGCGGAACGTGGAGCGTGCGAAGCCGAGCGGCAGGTGCTCGACCGCGGACGAGGCGGAGTCGATGAGCAGGTCGCGGCCGGTGATGCCGACGTCGACGGTGCCGGCACCGACGTACACCGCGACGTCGCGCGGGCGCAGGAAGAAGAACTCCACGTCGTTGTCCGGGTCCGGCAGGACCAGCTCGCGCGAGTCGCGGCGCTGCCGGTACCCGGCCTCCCGGAGCATGTCGACGGCGGGCTCCGACAGGGAGCCCTTGTTGGGGACGGCGATCCTCAGCACGGTGTCCTCGGGTGGTTCGGTGGGTGTCGGTGGGCGGTGCGTCCGGCTGCGGCCGGGACCCCTCACAGGTGCGTGTACACGTCCTGCAGCGTCAGCCCCTTGGCGAGCATGAGCACCTGCAGGTGGTACAGCAGCTGGGAGATCTCCTCGGCGGCGCGCTCGTCGGACTCGTGCTCGGCCGCCATCCAGACCTCGGCCGCCTCCTCGACGATCTTCTTGCCGATCGCGTGCACACCGGCGTCCAGCTCGGCGACCGTGCCCGACCCCTCGGGGCGGGTGACGGCCTTCTGGGACAGCTCGGCGTACAGCTCCTCGAACGACTTCACGAGCCGAGCCTAGACGTCCGCCCGGCCCCAGCCGCACACGGGTCCGTCATGCGTCGCCCAGCGCACGCAGAGTGAGCGCCGTGGCGACCGCCGCCTGCGCGGCCTCGGCGCCCTTGTCCTCCCGCGAGCCGGGCAGCCCGGCGCGGTCGAGCGCCTGCTGCTCGTCGTCGCACGTGAGCAGCCCGAACCCGACGGGGACGCCGGTGTTCAGGCCGACCTGCGTCAGGCCCCAGGTGGCGGCCTGGCACACGTAGTCGAAGTGCGGGGTGCCGCCGCGGATGACGACCCCGAGGGCGACGACCGCGTCGGCCGTGCCCGCGGCGCGCTGCGCGGCCACGGGCAGCTCGAAGGAGCCGGGGACGCGCACCGTGGTGACGTCCTGCACACCGGCCTCGGCGAGCGCCCGCTCGGCGCCGGCGACCAGGCCGTCCATGACGGTGGTGTGCCAGCTCGCGGCGACGACGACGACCTTCAGGCCGCGGCCGTCCAGGTCCAGGGTGGGTGCGCCTGCGCCGCTCATGCCAGCTCCTCCAGGGGTTCGAACGTGTGGTCGGTCGTGTCGGCGCCCGCGGGTGCGGGGCCGGCGAGGACGGGGGCGACGTGCACGGCGGGTGCCACGGCCGGGGCGCCGTCGGTCGTGGGGTCGTCGAGGTGCAGCGCGTGGCCCATGCTGACGGCCTTGGTGCGCAGGTACGCCTCGTTGTGCGGGGTGCGTCCCACCTCCAGGCCGCGCACCTGGGTGACCTCGATGCCGTGGGCGCGCAGCCCGGCGACCTTGGCCGGGTTGTTGGTCAGCAGGCGGACGCGCCGCACGCCGAGCGCGGCGAGGATCGCCGCCGCCGCGCCGTACTCGCGCCGGTCGGCGGGCCACCCGAGGTCGACGTTCGCCTCGATCGTGTCGCGGCCCTCGTCCTGCAGGGCGTAGGCGGCGACCTTGGCGAGCAGCCCGATCCCGCGGCCCTCGTGCCCGCGCAGGTAGACGACCGCGCCGCCCTCGGCCGCCGCGATCTGCAGCGCCGCGTCCAGCTGCGGGCCGCAGTCGCACCGCGCGGAACCGAAGGCGTCACCGGTGAGGCACTCGGAGTGCACGCGCACCGTCGGCTCGGCGGCCAGCCCCGAGGTCGAGACGAGCGCCACGTGCTCGTCACCGGTGCGCAGGTCGCGGAACCCGTGGATGCGGAAGTCGCCGTGGCGTGTGGGCAGGTACGCGGTGTGGGTGGCGTGCACGCGCGGCGCGAGGGCGGCCGGCTCGACGGGCTCCGGCTCCGTGTCGCCGTGGGCGAGCCGCCAGGCCCGCAGGTCGGCGATCGTCAGGAGCACCAGATCCTCGTCGGCGGCGATCGCGGCCGCGTCCGGCAACCGCATCATGCTGCCGTCGTCGTGCACGAGCTCGGCGATCGCGGCGACGGGCTCCAGGCCGGCGAGCCGGCACAGGTCCACCGCGGCCTCGGTGTGCCCCGCACGGTGCAGCACCCCACCGGGCACGGCGCGCAGCGGCAGCACGTGCCCGGGGCGGATCAGGTCGGTGCGGCCCGAGGCGGGGTCCGCCAGGACCCGCAGCGTGCGGGCGCGGTCGGCGGCGGAGATCCCCGTGGTGACCCCCGTCGCGGCGTCGACGGTGACCGTGTACGCGGTGCGACGCGGGTCCTGGCTGTGCGGGACCATGAGCGGCAGGTCCAGCGCGTCCGCACGCTCCCCGGTCATCGGTGCGCAGAGGTAGCCCGAGGAGTGCCGGATGGTCCAGGCGACCCACTCCGGCGTCGCGGACTGCGCCGCGAGGACCACGTCGGCCTCGTTCTCACGGTCCTGGGAGTCGGAGACGAGCACCGGGCGGCCGGCACGCAGCGCGGCGAGCGCCTCCTCGACCGTGCCCAGACGGATGTCGGCGCTCACCGGGTCACTCCCGCCGTGGCCAGCAGCCGCTCGGTGTACTTCGCGAGCACGTCGACCTCCAGGTTGACCCGCGCCCCGGGCGCGAGCGCCCCCAGCGTCGTGACCTGCAGGGTCGTGGGGATCAGCGACACGCCGAACGTGTCGTCGCCCACGTGCGTCACCGTCAGCGACACCCCCTGCACCGTGATGGAGCCCTTCTCCGCCACGTAGCGCGCCAGCGCCGGCTCGAGCCCGATCTCCACGTCGTCCCAGCGGGGGCCGGGCTGGCGGGACCGCACGACGCCGACACCGTCGACGTGCCCCTGCACGACGTGCCCGCCGTACCGGCCGCCGACGGCCAGTGCCCGCTCGAGGTTGACGGCGTCCCCCGGGGCGAGGTCGCCCAGCGCGGAGCGACGCAGCGTCTCGGGCATCACGTCGGCGACGAACGTGCCGTCGCCCGGCAGGTCCGCGACGGTCAGGCACACGCCGCTGACCGCGATCGAGTCCCCGGGCCGCGCGTCGGACGTGACCAGCGGTCCGCGCACGCGCAGCCGCGCGTCCGCCTCGTCCCCGGCCCCGCGCTCCAGCGCGACGACCGTGCCCTGCTCCTCGACGATCCCGGTGAACATCAGTGCTCCTCCTCGGTGGACGGACGTGCGGCCGGGGCGGGTGCCTCGTCGGCCGGGGCGTTGCGGACCGTGGCGACGACGAGCACGTCGGGCCCCAGCGGGACCACCGTGCTCGGCTCCAGGCGCAGCGCCTGCGTGATGGTGGTGATGCCGAGGTCGCCGACCGCGGCCGGGCCGGCGCCCAGCAGCACCGGGGCGACGTACGCGTGGACCTCGTCGACCAGGCCGGCCGCGAGGAACGCGGCGGCGAGCGTCGGGCCACCCTCGACCAGCACGTGGCGCACCTCGCGCTCGTGCAGCACGGCCAGCACCTGCGCGGGGTCGTGGGTGCGCACGGTCACGAGCTCTCCACCGGGGCCCCGCAACCGGCTGCCGGCGGGCACGTCGCGATGACCCACGACGACCCGCAGCGGCTGGTGCTCGACGAGCGAGCCGTCCTCGGTCCGCGCCGTCAGCGACGGGTCGTCGGTCAGCGCGGTGCCCGTGCCCACGACGATCGCCCCGACGTCCGCGCGCAGCGCGTGGGCGTGCCGGCGTGCCACGTCCGACGTGATCCAGCGGCTCGTGCCGTCGACGGCCGCGATCCGCCCGTCGAGCGTGGTGGCGGTCTTCAGGGTCACGAAGGGGCGACCGTGGCGCACCGCGGGCAGCCAGGCGCCCAGCGCGGCCAGGCCCTCGTCGTCCAGGACGCCCGTCAGGACGTCGACCCCGGCCTCCCGCAGGCGGCGCGCTCCCCCGGCGGCGACGGGGTTGGGGTCCTCCACGGACACCACGACCCGCGCGATCCCGGCCGCGAGCAGCGCCGTCGAGCACGGGCCGGTGCGCCCGGTGTGGTCGCACGGCTCGAGGGTCACCACCGCCGTGGCGCCGTGCACGTCAGCACCGCGCTCGCGGGCGTCGGCCAGCGCCGCGACCTCCGCGTGCGGGGTGCCCGCACCGCGGTGCCAGCCCTCCCCGAGCACGGCGCCGTCGCGGTCGAGCAGGACGCACCCGACACGGGGGTTGGGGCCCATCGGTCCGCGGTGCGCCAGCTCGAGCGCCCGGCGCATCGCGGCGACCTCGCGCGGGAGCGCGTCCTGCGGGCCCGGAACGGTCAGGTCGCGCGCGGCGTCCTGCGTCGTCGTCCGCGTCACCGTCCACCTCCGTCGCCGTCAGGGCTCCGGGGCAGCACGGGCGGAGGACCGTACCGTCACGGCACGCCCCAGGGCGCACCGCGCACGCGTCTCCTCCCATCCGGACTTTCACCGTCGGTCCCGGAGTTCCACCAGGTCAACCGCTCACCCCTCGCGGGGATCACGGGTCGCGGACTGTCACCGCCGGCTCGGACTTTCACCGACCCCGGAGCACGTGTGTGTTCGACAACGATGATGCCACACGGGGCATTCCCGCCGGGCCGCTCGCCCGCGCCCGGACCTGCGGCGTCGGACGCGCAGGGCCCGGTCCGCAGGGCCCGTCGCGAGGTCGGTCCGGCGACCTCAGGCCTGCGTCGTGGGGCGTTCGGCCAGCGCCCGCAGCGCCGCGATCTCCTGTGCGGGGTCCGCCGCCCCGTAGACGGCCGATCCGGCGACGAACACGTTCGCCCCGGCGCGCGCGATCCGCCCGATGGTGTCGCGCGAGACGCCGCCGTCCACCTGGATCCACGTGGCCGCCCCGGCCGCGTCCACCGCGGCGCGCGCCCGACGCACCTTGGCCAGCGTGCCCTCGATGAACGCCTGCCCCCCGAAGCCCGGCTCGACCGTCATCACGAGGATCATGTCGACCTCCGCGAGGAGGTCGAGGAACGGCTCGACCGGGGTCGCGGGGCGCAGCGCCACCGCGGCGCGCACGCCGCCGGCCCGCAGCTCGCGCGCCAGGCGCACGGGCGCCTGCGTCGCCTCGGCGTGGAACGTCACCGACGCGGCGCCCGCCTCCGCGTACTGCGGGGCCCACCGGTCGGCGTCCTCCACCATGAGGTGCACGTCCAGCGGCAGCGGGCTGACCTGCGCCAGCCGCCGCACCACCGGCAGGCCGATCGTGAGGTTCGGCACGAAGTGCTGGTCCATCACGTCGACGTGCGCGTGGTCCGCCGACGCGATCGCCTGCAGGTCCCGCTCGAGGTTCGCGAAGTCGGCGGACAGGATGCTCGGGTTGATCAGCACGGGTGGCACGAGCACCACGCTACCGACCCCGCCGACCGCCGCGCTCAGAGCCGCCGCAGCAGCGTCAGGTGCATCGCGTCCGTGCCGTGCACGTGCGGCCACAGCTGCACGTCGGTGCGCCCCGGCACCGGCTCCCACGCCGGCGCGACACCGGCCAGGACAGGCGCGGCGTCGACGACCTCCGCGGGCGTGCCGGCCCGTGCGGCGGCCCGCAGCCCGTCGAGCACCACCAGCTGCGTCTCGGCCAGGTGCGGCGAGCACGTCACGTACGCGACCACGCCCCCGGGACGCACCGCGGCCAGCGCCGACGCCAGCAGCGCGCGCTGCAGGGCACCGAGCGTCGCCAGGTCCGCCGGCGTGCGCCGCCAGCGCGACTCCGGGCGCCGGCGCAGCGCACCCAGGCCGGTGCACGGGGCGTCGAGCAGCACACGGTCGTAGGAGCCGGGCTCCAGCTCCCCCACCGTGCGCCCGTCCCCCGTGCGCACCTCCTCGACGGCGTCATGGGGCACCGCCCGCAGCGCCTGCTCGACCAGCCGGGCGCGGTGCGGCTGCACCTCGTTGGCGACCAGCCGGGCCCCCCGCTCGGCGGCCAGGGCACCCAGCAGCGCCGCCTTGCCGCCGGGTCCCGCGCACAGGTCCAGCCAGCGCTCGTCGCGCCCCTCGACGGGAGCCGCGGCGAACGCCAGCGTCACGAGCTGCGACCCCTCGTCCTGCACCCCGGCCAGGCCGTCGCGGACGGCCGGCACCGCGCCCGGGTCTCCGCCGGTCAGCACCAGCGCCGTCGGCGCCAGACCGGCCGGCACGGCGTCGACCTGCTCCGCCAGCCCCGCCGGCGTCACCAGCCCGGGACGCGCCACCAGGGTCACGCGAGGTGACGCGTTGTCCGCCTCCAGCAGCGCCGCCAGCTCGTCCGCCGAACGACCCGACCCGACCAACGACTCGCGCAGCGCCCGGACCACCCACGCCGGGTGGCTCTCCACGGCCGCCAGCCGCGCCACCACGTCGTCACCCGTGGGGTCGGCGGCGTCCGCGACCCGCGTCAGCCAGACGTCCAGGGGCTGCTCGGCCACCCGGCGCAGCACCGCGTTGACGAACTGCGCCGCACCGGCCCCGACGCGCTCGCGGGCCAGGCCCACCGTCTCGGAGACCGCCGCGTGCGGCGGCACCCGCATGCCCAGCAGCTGGTGCGCACCCATGCGCAGCACGTCGAGCACCGGCGGGTCCACCTGGGCGAGCGGACGCGACGACGCCTGCTCGAGCACCGCGTCGTACCGGCCCCGCAACCGCAGGGTGCCGTACGCCAGCTCCGTGGCGAACGCCGCGTCACGCCCGGCGATGCGGCGCTCGCGCAGCAGCGGCGGCAGCACCAGGTTGGCGTACGCGTCCGAGTCCGCCACGGCCCGCAGGGTGTCGTACGCCGCACCGCGTGCCGCGTCGCCCTGCCGCGTACGCTGCGACGGCGCGGCCGTCGTGCGCCCCGCGCGACCCTGCACCCGCGCCTCACCGCGCTGTCGGCCCCGCGCGTCGCGTCGCGCGTCCTGGCCGCTGCCGTCGCGCCGCGGGCGGTCGTCCCGCCCGGCACGGTCGTCACGACGCGGACGGTCCTCCCGGGTCATCGGGCACCCCCCTCGGTGACTGCGGCCTCCTGCGGCACCCTGCCCAGGACGGTCGCCGCCTCGAGGCGCGCACCCCGCGCCCAGTCGGCCGCGGGCATCGGGCGCTTGCCCGGTGCGGTCACCTCCCCCAGGCGCACGGCACCGGCGCCCGTGCCGACGAGCACCTCCCGCTTGTCCGCACGCACCTCCCCCGGGCCCAGGTCCGTCACCTCCGGGACCGGACGGACCGGCCCCACGCCGAGGCGCTGCCCGTCCGGCAGGGTGGTCCACGCGCCGGGGGCCGGCGTGCAGCCCCGGATCCTCCGGTCGACGGCGGTCGACGGGTGCTCCCAGCGCACCCGTGCGTCCTGCACCGTCAGCTTGGGCGCCAGGCTCACCCCGTCCGCCGGCTGCGGCACCGGCTCCAGCACGCCCTCCTCGAGGGCGTCCAGCGTCCGCACCAGCAGCTCGGCCCCCGCCACGGACAGCCGGCCCAGCAGGTCGCCGGACGTGTCGGTGGGGCGGATCGTCTCGGTGAGCGTCCCGTACACCGGCCCCGTGTCCAGCCCTTCCTCCAGCCGGAACGTCGAGGCCCCTGTGACCTCGTCACCCGCCATGACGGCGTGCTGCACCGGCGCGGCCCCGCGCCAGGCGGGCAGCACCGAGAAGTGCAGGTTCACCCAGCCGTGCCGCGGGACGTCGAGCAGCGTCGGCGGCACGAGCACCCCGTAGGCCACCACCGGTGCCGCGTCCACACCCAGCGCGGTGATCTCGGCGACCACCTCCGGGTCGCGCAACGTCCGCGGGGTCAGCACCGGCAGACCGCGCTCGCGGGCCAGGGCGCCGACGGGCGACGGCTGCAGCGTGCGTCCCCGCCCGACGCGCGCATCGGGCCGGGTCAGCACCGCGACCACCTCGTGCCGGGAGGCCAGGAGGGCCTCGAGGGAGGGGACGGCGGCCGCGGGACTCCCCGCGAAGAGCAGACGCATGGGTTCGATCCTAGGTCGGGTCACCCCACGCGCCGTGCGTCACAGCACGTCGGCGGGGTCCATCTGGACGCGGACGGTGCCGCCCTCCCGGCGCGCGCTGCGGATCGCGACGGACGCTGCGACGGCGGCCGCCAGCGCCGCCCCGTCGGCCGGGGGCACGCGCAGCAGCGTGCGCACCTCGGGCTCCAACGCGGCGCCTCGGTCGTCCTGCGGCACCGGCACGGGTCCGAGCACCTCCAGCACGGGGACGTCGACGCGCGTGACGACCGCGGCGACCGCGTCCCGCGTGCCGGTCAGCGAGGCGACCCGGACCGCCGGCGGCAGCCGGAGCTCGGCCCGCTCGTCGAGCTCGCGTTCAGCGAGGCCCGCGGGGTCCCAGCGGACGAGCGCCTGCGTGGGGCGCACGGCACCGTCCCCGACGAGGAGCACCTGCCCCTCGGGGCGCACGAGCGCGGCCGCGCCCAGCCAGCGGCGCAGCGCGTCGACCTCCGCCCCCAGCCGTTCCCCGGCGCTGGCCACGGCGGCGTCGAGCAGCACGGCGGCCGCGTAGCCGCCGGGGGCGTGCGGCTCGGCACCCGGCGTCGCCACGACGAGCGCCGGCCGGTCGGGCACCTCGGACAGGACGCCGCCGGCCGCGCGGGCGCCGGACACGCGCACCGTGGTGCCGGGGAACGCCCGGCCGAGCTCCTCGGCGGTGCGCTCGGAGCCGACGCGGACCGACCGCAGGGCGGCGGCACCGCACTCGTCGCACCGCCAGCCCGTGGCGAGCCGGCCGCACCAGCCGCAGGACGGCGGACCGTCGCCCGACGTCAGGCCCAGCGGTCCGTGGCACGTGGCGCACCGCGCGGGCGTCCTGCACCGGCCGCACGCGACGACGGGGACGTACCCCGCACGCGGCACCTGGACGAGGACGGGGCCGAGGGCGAGGGCGTCCCGCAGGACGCGCCACGCCGGCGCGGGCAGCCGGGCGGCCGCCGCGGGCCCTTCGCGCGCCAGCTCCACGCTCGTCAGCGCGCGCACGCGCGGCGTGCGGGCTCGCACCCCGGCACGGTCGGCGGACACCTCGTGCGCCCAGCCGGTCGCGACCAGGTGCTGCGCCTCGACGGTCCGGGCGTGGCCACCGACCAGCAGGGCGGCACCCTCGAGCTCGGACCGCAGCGCCAGCACCTCGCGGACGTGCGGGTACGGTGCGCGCGGCTCGGCGTGCTGCAGGTCGCCGTCGTCCCAGCACACGACCAGGCCGAGGTCCGCCACGGGCGCGAACGCCGACGCCCGTGTCCCGACGACCACCCGGGCGCGTCCCCGCAGGGTCGCGAGGAAGGACCGGTACCGGGCGGCGGGGCCGTCCTCGGCGACCAGCCGCGTCACGGGGCCGCCCTCGGACACGTGCGTGAGCCCCGTCTCACGCAGCGCGGTGCACACCCGATCGACGTCCCGTGCGTCGGGCACCACGACGAGCGCGCCGCGGCCCCCCAGCAGGGCCGTCGCCACCGCCTGGGCCACGGCGGCTGCCCAGCGGTGCTCACCGGTGCCGGGCAGCGCCGTCCACACGGCCCGCGGCGCACCGCCCGCCAGGACGTGACGCAGGAACGCCGGACCGCCCCGGTAGGCCTCCCAGGCGGGCGCACCGGGCGCGGGTGCGGCCACGACCGCCCCGGCGACGGCCTCGCCGGAGTCGGGTGCGTCGACCTCGCCCTCCACGCGTGCGTGCCGCGGCGGGACCGCGAGCCGCAGCACGTCGGCAAGGCTCCCCGCCCACCGGTCGGCGACCGCGCGCGCCAGCCGCGCGACCGCGGGCGCGACGACGGGCTCGGAGGACACGACCCGCCGCAGCGGCAGCAGGCGTCCCTCATGGTCGGCCTGCTCGACGCGCTCGAGCAGCCACCCGTCGACGTCCTGGCCGGCGAACCGGACCTTGACCCGGACACCGGGGCGCGCCGCGTCGTCGAGCGTCTCGGGCACCAGGTACTCGAACGGGCGGTCGAGGTGCGGCGGTGCGAGGTCGACGCAGACCCGCGCCACGGGCAACCGGGCGGCCGGCCCGGGCGGCGCGGCGACGCGGCGCCGGCGTGGTGCGGCGGGCACCTCGAGCCCGGCCAGCGCCGGCTGCTCGGGGGTGCTCGCGCTGGTCACGCGGTCCATCCCACCACGGCGCCGGGTGTCCGCGCGGCGCTCGTCAGAGCCACCGCCGTCGGACGGCGGGGCGCGGTCAGCCGACGGCCGACAGCAGGTCGGCCGTGCGGTCGGTGCGCTCCCAGGTGAACTCCGGCAGGTCGCGGCCGAAGTGGCCGTACGCCGCTGTGCGCCGGTACACGGGCCGCAGCAGGTCGAGGTCGCGGATGATCGCCGCGGGGCGCAGGTCGAAGACCTCGCGGATCGCCGCGGTCAGCCGGTCCTCGGGCACCGTGCCGGTCCCGAAGGTCTCGACGTACAGGCCCACGGGGTGCGCCTTGCCGATCGCGTAGGCGACCTGCACCTCGCAGCGGCGCGCGAGGCCCGCGGCGACGACGTTCTTGGCGACCCACCGCATGGCGTACGCCGCCGAGCGATCGACCTTGGACGGGTCCTTGCCGGAGAACGCACCACCGCCGTGGCGCGCCATGCCGCCGTAGGTGTCGACGATGATCTTGCGTCCCGTCAGCCCGGCGTCGCCCTGCGGGCCGCCGATCACGAACTGGCCGGTGGGGTTCACCAGCAGGCGGTGGCCGGAGGTGTCGATGCCCGCGTCGGCGAGCACGGGTGCCACGACGAGCTCGGCCACCTGCGCGGCGAGGGCCGACTCGTACAGGTCGGGCTCGTGCTGCGTGGACAGCACGACGGTGTCGAGGGACACGGGCCGGTCGCCCTCGTAGCCGACCGTGACCTGCGTCTTGCCGTCGGGCCGCAGGCCGCGCAGCGTGCCCTCCTTGCGCACCTGGGCGAGGCGCTCGGCCAGCCGGTGCGCCAACCAGATCGGCAGGGGCAGCAGGGAGGGCGTCTCGTCGCTCGCGTACCCGAACATCAGCCCCTGGTCGCCGGCACCCTGCAGGTCGAGCGGGTCGAGGTCCGCGGCGTCCTGGCGGACCTCGATGGCCTTGTCGACACCCGCGGCGATGTCGGGCGACTGCTGGCCGATGGAGACCGACACGCCGCAGGAGTCGCCGTCGAAGCCGATGAGCGAGGAGGTGTAGCCGATGCCGCGGACCACCTCGCGGACGATCTGCGGGATCTCGACGTACGCGCTGGTCGTGACCTCACCGGCGACGTGCACCAGGCCGGTGGTCACCATCGTCTCGACCGCGACGCGAGCCGTCGTGTCCTGCTCGAGGATGGCGTCGAGGATCGCGTCGGAGATCTGGTCGCAGATCTTGTCGGGGTGGCCCTCCGTCACGGACTCCGAGGTGAACAGGCGGAGAGGCGTGGAGGTCATGCCCGAAGCGTAGCCGCGCCGCCGGGGCGTGGTGAGCGGATGTCCACCACCGGGACCACGGTGTCCCACACGGCGTGGGCGACCTCGCCCTTGGTGCCCGCCGCCTGTGTGACGACGTCACCCGCCCGGTCGAGCACGGTGATCTCGTTGGTCGTGGTGCCGAAGCCGCGCCCGTCGCCGACCGCGTTGACGACCAGCAGGTCGGCGCCCTTGCGCAGCGCCTTGGCGCGGGCGTGGTCGAGCACGGTGCCGGTGGCGTCACCGGTCTCGGCTGCGAAGCCGACGACGACCTGGTCGGTGCGGGGCGGGTCCGTGACGAGCTCGCGCAGGACGTCGGTGGTCTCGACGAGCCGGAGCACCGGGTCGTCCCCCGACTTCTTGAGCTTGGCGTCGGCGACGCTCGCCGGGCGGTAGTCCGCGACGGCGGCCGCCATGACGACGACGTCCGCGTCGCGCGCGGCCCCGCGGACGGCGCGCCGCAGCTCCTCCCCCGTCTCCACGGGCACGACCTGCACGCCGGCACCGGCCTCGGTCAGGACGTCGGCGGCGACGTTGGCCGCGACGAACGTGACCTCGGCACCGCGCTGCGCGGCCGTCCGGGCCAGCGCCGCGCCCTGGCGTCCGGACGACCGGTTGCCGAGGAACCGGACCGGGTCCAGGGGCTCGCGCGTGCCGCCGCCGGACACCACGACACGGCGACCGCGCAGGTCCTGCTCGACGGGCGGCTCGAGCAGCCGCAGCGCGGCGGCCGCGATCACCTCGGGCTCCGGCAGGCGTCCTGCCCCGGTGTCGGTGCCCGTGAGGCGGCCGACAGCGGGCTCGAGCACGTGGACGCCGCGGGACCGCAGCGTCGCCACGTTGGCGACGGTGGCCGGGTGCTCCCACATCTCGGTGTGCATGGCCGGCGCCAGCAGCACCGGGCACCGCGCCACCAGCAGGGAGGCTGTCAGCAGGTCGTCGGCCCGGCCGGCTGCGGCACGGGCCAGCAGGTCGGCGGTCGCCGGGGCCACCAGGACGAGGTCGGCCGTCTTGCCGACGGCGACGTGCGCGACCTGGTCGACGTCCTCGAAGACGTCGGTCGTGACCGGCTCGCCCGACAGGGCCTCCCAGGTCGCACGGCCGACGAACTCCAGCGACGCGCGGGTGGGCACGACGCGCACGGCGTGGCCCTGCTCGCGCAGGATCCGCAGGAGCAGGACCGCCTTGTACGCGGCGATCCCGCCCGCGACCCCGAGGACGATGCGCATGACGGGGAGGCTCAGGCCTCCGCGACGGGCTCGGACGTGAGCAGCCCGGCGTCGATCTCGCGCATGGCGATGGAGAGCGGCTTCTCCTGCGGGCGGGTCTCGACGAGAGGGCCGACGTACTCGAGCAGGCCCTCGTTGAGCTGGGCGTAGTACGCGTTGATCTGCCGCGCGCGCTTGGCCGAGAACAGCACGAGCGCGTACTTGGAGTCGGCGCGCTCGAGGAGGCGGTCGATCGGCGGGTCGGTGATGCCCGTGGGGGCGGCAACGGTTCCGGACACGGAGGACTCCAGTCCTGTCGGATGGCTGAGCGGGTCTGAGGCGCCGTCGGCACGAGCCCCGGGTGGGAGGTGGGCGTCGAGCGGCGCAGTCGGTCCCATCGTACCTGGTCCCGCGCGTCGCCCGGGAACCCTCAGGCGTCGACGCCCATCAGCCGCACGAGCTCGTCCGTGGCGCGGTGCACGTCGTCGTTCACGATGACGTGGTCGAACTCGGGCTCCGCGGCGAGCTCGACACGGGCCGTCTCCAGCCGCCGCTCGCGCTCCTCGGCGCTCTCCGTCCCGCGCCCGACCAGCCGGCGGACCAGCTCGTCCCAGGACGGCGGCGCGAGAAAGACGAAGCGCGCGTCCGGCATGGTCCGACGGACCTGCCGCGCCCCCTGCAGGTCGATCTCCAGCAGCGCGGGCTCACCGGCCGCGAGCCGCTCGAGGACGGGCCCCCGGGGGGTGCCGTACCGGTTGCGGCCGTGGACGACGGCCCACTCGAGCAGGTCGCCGTGCTCGACCATCTCCTCGAAGCGCTCGGGCGACACGAAGTGGTAGTGCAGTCCGTCGACCTCGCCGGGGCGCGGGTCGCGGGTGGTCATCGACACCGAGAGCCACACCTGCGGGTAGCGGGCGCGGATGTCGGCCGAGACCGTCCCCTTGCCCACGGCGGTCGGTCCGGCGAGCACGGTGAGCCGTGCCGGCTGCTTGGTCATGGGTGGTGCACCGCTCCAGGTTCCGGGGATGGCGTCCGGTTCGTCCCGGACGTGCGACGGCGCCCCGCCCGGTGTCGGGCGGGGCGCCGTCGCAGGACGCTCAGCCGAACCGGTCGACGAGCGCCTTGACCTGGTGCGGACCGAGGCCACGCACCCGGCGCGTCTCCGAGATGCCGATCTCGGACATGATCGCACGGGCCTTGACCTTGCCCACACCGGGCAGGGACTCGAGGAGCGCGGCGACCTTGAGCTTGCCGATCGTCTCGTCCTGCTGCCCCTGCTCGATCACCTCGGACAGGGAGCCCTGCGAGTACTTGAGGCGGTTCTTCACCTCGGCACGGGCCTGCCGCGCCGCGGCAGCCTTCTCGAGCGCGGCGGCTCGTTGTTCGGGAGTCAGCGGAGGAAGAGCCACGCGCTTCACCTTCTCGTCACTGGGCCGGAGATCCTGGTCGCCGTTGCGCGGGATCTGACACGAAACTAGCGACGGTACTGCCGGTCGGCAACGCGGGGGCGTGGTGTGTCGCCCGCGACCTGCGCCGACGCGCGCCCGCGCGGCCCCGCCGCAGGTCGTGGGACCGTCGCCGGGCGGGCCGGTGAGGTCGTCGGCCTGCGCTCGTCACGCGGTCGCAGGGCGGGCGAGCGCGCGGACGTGCGCGACGGTGCAGGTGGCGAGGCGCGGGTCGGCACCGCTGAGCACGTCGACGACCTCCTGGAACGCCTTGCGCAGCCCACGTGCGGTGATGGGCATGCCCACCGGGGCGACGACGCCCGTGCGGGGGTGCGTCGACGGGTGCGCACGCACCCACAGCTGGGGCGGCGGGCTCCCCTGCAGCGTCCCGACGAGCTCCTCGCGGGTCACGAGCCAGGCTCCCAGTGCGTGCCGGGTCGGCTCCCCCACCGCGTAGCGCGCACCGGCCAGCGTGAGAGCGGAGCGGTCGGGCGCCACCTCGGCGAGGAGCGCGCGGCCCAGGTCGCGCTCGGGCGCGCCCGTCTCGGCCAGCAGGAGCGCGTGCGCCCGGAAGCGGACCCACACGTCGTGCGACACGCCGTACGGACGCCCGCCGACCGCCCGTGCCAGCAGGAGACGGGCGGCGGACGTGTCGCGTGTCACCGCGGGCGTCGCCGGCCGGCGCAGGGTGCGCACCGCGGACTCCGCGGTCGGGGCGTCGAGCAGACGGTGGTCGAGCGCGAACCGCACGAGTCCGCGCGCCGCGGTCGCCCGCTGCCGCACCGACGCCGGTGACGGCTCCTTCCCGGCCGCCGTGGGCGACTGGAGCCACAGGCCGAGAGCCGGTCCTCCCAGGACGTCGGCGAGCTGGTCGTCCCCGCACGTCGCGGCCAGGTCGCTCAGCGCCCACCGGTACGCCCGCGCCGTGCTCGGGTGCAGGTCGCCGAGGGTGGCGAGGCACCGGGCCACCGCCCGTCCCACCGTCGTCTCCCCCGCCACGGGACGGACGGTACCGGGTGCCACGGACACGGGGGTCCCACGAGGTCGCGCCACCGCGGAGCCCGGTGGACGCAGCGGCGGGCCGGTCGGCGTGTCGTCCTGTCCTTGCGGGCCGCCGTCAGGCGGCCCTCGTTGTCGATCGCTGAGGCGGCTTCCGGGGCGCCAGGTTCCGTTATCAGACATCGCGCCTGACCGGAACGAAGGCACGACCGCGAGGCACGCGAGCCTGGCACCGCCCCCGCACCGCCCCCGGGAAGCACCGGGCGTCCACGTGCCCTCCGACGGCATGCCGAAGGGCGGCCACCACCCCCGTGGCCGCCCCCCGTGGCCGCCCCTCGTGCGGTGGCTCAGCGCAGGGCTGCAGCGGCCTCCGCGGCGGCCCGACCGGCCGCGTCCCGCAGCGCTCCGACGTCGGGGCCGGCACGCAGCACTCCCCTGCTGGACGACGCGAGGACCTGCCGCCGGGCGTCACCGAAGACGGCCGCCAGCTCGCGCGCACCGGCCCCCTGCGCCCCCACCCCGGGCGCCAGCAGCGGCCCGTTGACGGCCGCCAGGTCGACGCCCGTCGCGCGGGCCGCGTCCCCGATCGTGGCGCCCACGACCAGCCCGACCGAGCCCAGCGGCGACGCACCCTCGTTCAGCGCGGCGGCGCGCGCGGCGACCGCGGCCGCCACCGTCACGCCGTCGGCGGTGCGGGCGTGCTGCACCGCGGCGCCCTCCGGGTTGGAGGTGAGGCACAGGGCGAACAGCCCGCGTCCCGTCGCCAGGGCCAGCTCGACAGCCGGCCCCAGCGACCCGAAGCCGAGGTACGGCGACACCGTCAGGGCGTCCCCCGCCAGCGGCGAGCCGTCGCTCAGGTACGCGTCGGCGTACGCGCCCATGGTCGACCCGATGTCCCCCCGCTTGGCGTCGACGACCACGAGCGTCCCGGTGGCACGCCCCGCCGCGACCACCTCCTCGAGGACCGCCAGGCCGGCCGAGCCGTGCCGCTCGAAGAACGCGGCCTGCGGCTTGACCGCCGCGACCCGGCCCGCCACGGCGTCCATCACGCGCAGCGAGAACTCCCGCAGCCCGGTGGCGTCGTCCGGCAGGCCCCAGTCCCCCAGGAGCGAGCCGTGCGGGTCGATGCCGACGCAGAGCGGTCCGTGCTCGTCCATCGCCGCCGCGAGGCGGGCACCGAACGGGACGGGACCGTCGCTCACGCGTCGACCCCGGCGCGGGCCGCCGCGGCCAGGGCGGCACGACGCGCCGCCGCGGCCGCGTCGTGCTCCTGCAGGCTCGTGACCGTGAACGGCCCGGACTGCAGCGCCTCGATGGCCTGCACCGCGGCACCGAGCTGCTGCACGGTGGTGACGATGGCCTTGTCGGCGGCCGTCGTGGCGGCGCGGATCTCGTAGCCGTCGGCGCGCGCCCCCTGCCCGGACGGCGTGTTGACGACCATGTCGATCTCACCGGCCGTGATGAGGTCGACGATCGTGGGCTCGCCGCCCGGGCCGCGACCCGCGGAGTGCTTGCGCACGACGCTCGCGCGGATCCCGCTGCGCCGCAGCACCGCGGACGTCCCCTCCGTCGCGAGGATCTCGAACCCGAGCTCCACGAGGCGCTTGACGGGGAACACGATCGACCGCTTGTCGCGGTCCGCCACGGAGATGAACACCCGGCCGCCGGTGGGCAGCCCGCCGAACGCCGCGGCCTGCGACTTGGCGAACGCCGTGGGGAAGTCCACGTCGAAGCCCATGACCTCGCCGGTCGAGCGCATCTCGGGGCCGAGGACCGTGTCGACGACCGTGCCGGCGGCGGTCCGGAACCGCTTGAAGGGCAGCACCGCCTCCTTGACGGCGATCGGCGCGTCCAGGTCGACGACGCTCGCGTCGGTCGGGGGCAGCACCCCCTCCGCGCGCAGCTGGGCGATGGACCGCCCGGTCATGACCAGCGCGGCGGCCTTGGCCAGCGAGACGCCGGTGGCCTTCGACACGAACGGTGCGGTGCGCGACGCGCGCGGGTTGGCCTCGAGCACGTAGAGCACGTCGGACACGAGCGCGAACTGGATGTTCAGCAGCCCGCGGACCCCGACACCGCGGGCGATCGCCTCGGTGGAGGTCCGGATCCGCTCCAGCTCGGCCACCGACAGCGTCACGGGCGGCAGGACGCACGCCGAGTCGCCGGAGTGCACGCCGGCCTCCTCGATGTGCTCCATGACACCGCCGAGGTACAGCTCGGTGCCGTCGTACAGCGCGTCGACGTCGATCTCGATGGCGTCGTCGAGGAACCGGTCGATCAGCAGCGGCGGCAGGCTGCCGCCGCGGTCGCCGCCCAGCTGCTCCGCGATCGCCCGCTCGACGTACTCGGTGAGCTGCGCCTCGTCGTAGACGATCTCCATGCCGCGCCCGCCCAGCACGTACGAGGGCCGCACGAGCACGGGGAACCCGATGCGCCGGGCCGTCTCCTTCGCCGCCTCGAGGTGCGTGGCGGTGCCGAACGCCGGGGCGGGCAGACCCGCCGCGGCGAGGACCTCGCCGAACTCCGCACGGTCCTCGGCGGCGTCGATCGCCTCGGGCGAGGTGCCCAGGATGGGCAGGCCGGCGTCGGACAGACGCTGCGCGAGGGACAGCGGCGTCTGGCCGCCGAGGGTCACGATGAGACCGGCCACCGGCCCGGCGGCCAGCTCGGCCTCGTACACCTCGAGCACGTCCTCGAAGGTCAGCGGCTCGAAGTACAGGCGGTCGGCGGTGTCGTAGTCCGTGGAGACGGTCTCGGGGTTGCAGTTGACCATGACGGTCTCGTACTCGTCCTTGAGGGCGAGCGCGGCGTGCACGCACGAGTAGTCGAACTCGATGCCCTGGCCGATGCGGTTGGGCCCCGAGCCCAGGATGAGGATCGCGGGGCGCTCACGCGGGGCGACCTCGGTCTCCTCGTCGTACGACGAGTAGTGGTACGGCGTGCGGGCCTCGAACTCGGCCGCGCACGTGTCGACGGTCTTGTAGACCGGCCGCACGCCCAGCGCCCAGCGCGTGCGCCGCACGGCGTCCTCGCTGGTCCGCCGCAGCGACGCGACCTGCACGTCGGACAGGCCGTGGCGCTTGGCGTGCGCCAGCACGTCGGCGGTGAGCGCCGGCGCGTCGGCCGTGGCCTGCGCGACCTCGTTGACCAGCTGCACCTGGTCGAGGAACCACGGGTCGATGCCCGTGCGCGCGTAGACCTCGTCGACGCTCACGCCGGCGCGCAGCACCTGCTGCACGTCGACCAGGCGACCCTCCGTGGGCCGCGAGATCGTCGAGAGCAGGGTGTCGAGCTGCTCGCCCGTCGCCGGCTCCCCGTCCCAGTGGAACGTCGAGCCGCCCTTGTCGATGGACCGCATCGCCTTGCCGAGCGCCTCGGCGAAGTTGCGACCCATCGCCATGGCCTCGCCGACGGACTTCATGGTCGTGGTGAGCGTGTCGTCCGCCGCGGGGAACTTCTCGAACGCGAACCGCGGGACCTTGACCACGACGTAGTCGAGGGTCGGCTCGAACGACGCCGGGGTGGAGCCCGTGATGTCGTTCGGGATCTCGTCGAGCGTGTAGCCCACCGCGAGCTTGGCGGCGATCTTGGCGATCGGGAAGCCCGTCGCCTTGGACGCCAGGGCCGAGGACCGCGACACGCGCGGGTTCATCTCGATGACGATGACGCGACCCGTGTCCGGGTGCACCGCGAACTGGATGTTGCAGCCGCCGGTGTCGACGCCGACCTCGCGGATGACGGCGATGCCGATGTCCCGCAGCCGCTGGTACTCGCGGTCGGTCAGCGTGAGCGCCGGCGCCACCGTGATCGAGTCACCGGTGTGCACGCCGACGGGGTCCACGTTCTCGATCGAGCAGACGACCACGACGTTGTCGTGCTTGTCGCGCATCAGCTCGAGCTCGTACTCCTTCCAGCCGAGGATCGACTCCTCGAGGAGCACCTCGGTGGTCGGCGAGTAGTGCAGGCCCTGACCGACGATCCGGCGCAGGTCCGCCTCGTCGTACGCGATGCCCGAGCCGAGCCCGCCCATGGTGAACGACGGGCGCACGACCATCGGGTACCCGAGGTCCTCGGCCGCGACCAGCGCCTCGTCGATCGTGTGGATGATCGCCGAGCGCGCCGACTCCCCGCCGCAGACCTCGACGACCTGCTTGAACTGCTCGCGGTCCTCGCCCTTCTGGATCGCGGGGATGTTGGCGCCGATGAGCTCGACGTCGTACTTCTCGAGCACGCCGGCCTCGTCGAGCGCGATCGCCGCGTTGAGCGCGGTCTGCCCGCCCAGAGTGGGCAGGATCGCGTCGGGGCGTTCCTTGGCGATGATCGACGTGAGGACCTCGGTGGTGATCGGCTCGACGTAGGTGGCGTCGGCGAACTCGGGGTCCGTCATGATCGTGGCGGGGTTGGAGTTGACGAGGACGACCCGCAGGCCCTCCTCCTTCAGGACGCGGCACGCCTGCGTCCCGGAGTAGTCGAACTCGCAGGCCTGGCCGATGACGATCGGGCCGGACCCGATGACGAGGACGGACTTCAGGTCGTCGCGACGGGGCATCAGGCGGCGCCCTTCTCGGTGGTGGCGGCGTCCGGCGTCGAGCCGTCGCGGTGCGTGGTCATGAGGTCGAGGAAGCGGTCGAACAGGTACGCGGCGTCGTGCGGACCCGCCGCGGCCTCGGGGTGGTACTGGACCGAGAACGCCGGCAGGTCGAGCGCCTCGAGGCCCTCGACGACGTCGTCGTTGAGGTCGACGTGCGACACCCGCACGCGGCCGTAGCGGCCGCCGTCGAAGGGTGCGACGGTCTCCGCGTCGAGGGGGGCGTCCACGGCGAAGCCGTGGTTGTGCGCGGTGATCTCCACCTTGCCGGTGGTGCGGTCGACGACAGGCTGGTTCACCCCGCGGTGCCCGTAGCGCAGCTTGTAGGTGCCGAACCCGAGGGCGCGGCCGAACAGCTGGTTGCCGTAGCAGATGCCGAAGAACGGGATGCGGCGGTCGAGCACGCCCCGCAGCACGTCGATCTCGTGGCGCGCGGCCGACGGGTCGCCCGGGCCGTTGGAGAAGAACACGCCGTCGGGCCCGACGGCGAGCACGTCGTCGATCGCCGACGTCGCGGGCAGCACGTGCACCTCGACGCCGCGCTCGGCGAGCCGCTGCGGCGTCATCGACTTGATGCCCAGGTCGACCGCGGCGACGCGTGCCCGCGGCTCGGCCAGCGGCTGCCCGTCCGGACCGAGCGCCGGCACGACGTACGCCTCGTCGACGCTGACCTCGCCCGCCAGGTCCGCACCGGCCATCACCGGGGCGGCCAGCACCTCGTCGACCAGCTCGTCGACGGGCCGCCGCTCCCCCTCGGGCCGCACGAGCGCGTCGCCCGAGAAGATGCCGGCACGCATGACGCCGCGCTCGCGCAGGTGACGGGTCAGGGCGCGGGTGTCGACGTCGCTGATGCCGACCACGCCGTGCGCGACGAGCTCGTCGTCGAGGGTGCGGCGCGCCCGCCAGCTCGACGAGCGGCGCGCGGGGTCCCGCACGACGAACCCGGCGACCCAGATGCGGCGGGACTCGGCGTCCTCGTCGTTGACGCCGGTGTTGCCGATGTGGGGCGCCGTCATCACGACGATCTGCCGGTGGTACGACGGGTCGGTCAGGGTCTCCTGGTACCCCGTCATGCCGGTGTTGAAGACGATCTCGCCGAGCGTCCGCCCGGTCGCGCCGTAGGCCCGCCCGGTGAACGTGCGGCCGTCCTCGAGGACGAGGATCGCGTCGCTCATGCCTGCTCCTCCTGCGCCGTGGGCGGCGCCGTCTCGGTGTCGGTGGGCGCTGCCAGGGTGCGGGCCGCGGCGAGCAGCGCGGGACGCGCGTCGTCGTGGCGCACCTGCAGCGCGGTGTCGATGGCGGTGCCGGTCGTCGCGTCCGGGACCCAGGTGAGGACCACCAGCTCGTCGCGGCCGACGAACTTGCCGGCCTGCCCGCTGCTGGTCCCCACGGCACGCAGCGCACCCGCGGGCACCCAGACGTCGGCGGCGCCGGTGCGCGTGAGCAGCACGCCGTCCGCGTGCACCTGCACCAGCGCGGGGCTGCGCACGCCCAGGTCGTGCGCGACGACGCGGTCGAGCCAGTCGCCGGCCCGTGTCGAGGAGACGTAGACCGCCTCGACGGGCGCGCCGACGGGCGCGCCGGGAGACGCGGGGACCGTCGGGACGCTCGGCACCAGGGCCGCGGTCCGCCGGCCACGTGCCTGCCAGCCGCGCCACATGCCCCACAGACCCAGCACCGCGAGCGCGGCGAGGATCGCGACGGAGGCCCAGACGGGCATCAGGCGTGCACCCCTGCCGGGACGAGTGCGCCGTCGAGGACGGTCGGGCGTCCCCGCAGGAACGTGGCGACCACCCGGCCGGGCAGCTCCTGCCCGGCGAACGGGGAGTTGACGCTGGCCGTGGCCTGCTGCTCGGGGACGACGACGCGGCGCGCGTGGGGGTCGACGAGGGTGAGGTTGGCGGGCTCCCCCACGGCGATGGGCCGACCCTGGCCGGGGACGCGCCCGATGCGGGCGGGGGCGGTGGACATGACGCGGGCGACGTCGGCCCAGGTCATGCGGCCGGTGTCGACCATGGCGGCCTGGACGACGGACAGCGCGGTCTCCAGCCCGGTCATGCCGAAGGCCGCGGCGGCCCACTCGCAGTCCTTGTCCTCGCGGGGGTGCGGGGCGTGGTCGGTGCCGACGGTGTCGATGGTGCCGTCGGCGAGGCCCTGGCGGACCGCCTCGACGTCGTCGGCGGTGCGCAGCGGCGGGTTCACCTTGAAGCGGGGGTCGTAGCCGCGCGCGTGCTCGTCGGTCAGCATGAGGTGGTGGGGCGTGACCTCGGCGGTGACGTCGATGCCGCGGGCCTTGGCCCAGCGCACGATCTCGACGGAGCCGGCGGTCGACAGGTGCAGGACGTGCAGCCGGGAGCCGACGTGCTCGGCGAGGAGCACGTCGCGGGCGATGACGGCCTCCTCGGCGACCGCGGGCCAGCCGGTGAGGCCGAGCTCGGCGGACACGACGCCCTCGTGCATCTGGGCGCCCTCGGTGAGCCGGGGCTCCTGGGCGTGCTGGGCGACGACGCCGTCGAACGCCTTGACGTACTCCAGGGCGCGGCGCATGACGACGGGGTCGTGCACGCACTTGCCGTCGTCGGAGAAGACGCGCACCGCGGCGGCGGACCGGGCCATGGCGGAGAGCTCGGCGAGCCGCTCCCCCGCGAGCCCGACGGTGACGGCGCCCACGGGGTGCACGTCGCACCAGCCGGCGTCGCGGCCCAGGCGCCAGACCTGCTCGACGACGCCCGCGGTGTCCTGCGTGGGGGTGGTGTTCGCCATGGCGTGCACGGCGGTGAAGCCGCCGAGCGCGGCGGCCCGGGTGCCGGACTCGACGGTCTCGGCGTCCTCGCGGCCCGGCTCGCGCAGGTGGGTGTGCAGGTCGACGAGCCCGGGCAGCAGCACCAGGCCCTCGGCTGCGACCACGTGGGCACCGGGGCGGCGGGCCTCGGCGCCGATCGCGGCGACCACGCCGTCGGCCAGCAGGACGTCCGTGGGCTCGCCGCCCAGGGGGCGGGCGCCGGTCAGCAGGTGGGTCGTCACGCGTGCGTCCTCGTCTCGTCCGTGCGCACGTCGGTGCGCTCCTGGTGGTCCCCCGTGCGCCCGGCGGGTGCCTCGCCGCGGGCGGTGTCGCCGCCCGCCAGCAGCAGGTACAGCACGGCCATGCGGACCGCGACGCCGTTGGCGACCTGCTCGACGATCACGGCGCGCGGCGAGTCGGCCGCGTCGGCCGAGATCTCCAGGCCCCGGTTCATGGGTCCGGGGTGCAGGACGACGGCGTGGTCGGGCAGCATCGCCAGGCGGCGTGCGTCCAGCCCGTAGTTGCGGGTGTACTCCAGCGGGCTGGGGAAGAACCCGCCGCCGGCGCTCGACATCCGCTCGCGCTGGACGCGCAGCATCATGACGGCGTCGGGTCCGGTGGCCAGGACGTCGTCCAGGTCGTAGGACACCTCGGCCGGCCAGGCGTGCACACCGACGGGCACGAGCGTGGGCGGTGCGACCAGCGTGACGCGGGCACCGAGGGTGCGCAGCAGCTGCACGTTCGAGCGGGCGACCCGGGAGTGCAGGACGTCCCCCACGACGGCGACGTGCGCACCGGACAGGTCGCGGCCGGTGACGTCGGCGCGGCCACCGTCACCGACGAGGTGGCGGCGCAGCGTGTACGCGTCGAGCAGGGCCTGGGTGGGGTGCTGGTGCATCCCGTCGCCGGCGTTGACGACCGCACCGTGGGTCCAGCCCGCGTGGGCCAGGGTGTGCGGCGCCCCGGACGCCTGGTGGCGGATGACCACGGCGTCGGCGCCCATGGCCTGCAGGGTCAGCGCGGTGTCCTTGAGCGACTCGCCCTTGGACACGCTCGAGCCCTTGGCGGAGAAGTTGATGACGTCGGCCGAGAGTCGCTTGGCGGCGGTCTCGAACGAGATGCGCGTGCGGGTGGAGTCCTCGAAGAAGAGGTTGACGACGGTGCGCCCGCGCAGCGTGGGGAGCTTCTTGATCTCGCGCGCCTGCGTGGCGGCCATCTGCGCGGCGGTGTCCAGGACGAGGACGGCCTCGTCGAGCCCCAGGTCGGCGGCCGAGAGCAGGTGCCTCATCGGGTGGCCCCCTCGATGACGACGCGGTCGTCGCCGTCGGTCTCCGCGAGGAGCACGCGGACGCGCTCGGCGGTGGCCGTGGGCAGGTTCTTGCCGACGTAGTCGGCGCGGATCGGCAGCTCGCGGTGGCCGCGGTCGACGAGGACGGCGAGCTGGACCGCGCGGGGTCGGCCCAGGTCGCTGATCGCGTCGAGGGCGGCGCGGATGGTGCGTCCCGAGTACAGGACGTCGTCGACGAGGACGACGACCTTGCCGTCGATCCCGTCGCCGGGGACGAACGTGTCCCCGATGGTGCGGGTCGGCTGGTGGGCCAGGTCGTCCCGGTGCATCGTCACGTCGAGGCTGCCGACGAGGTCGGCGGCGTCGGCGTGCTCCACCTGCGCGAGCCGCTGCGCGAGCCGGCGGGCCAGGGGCAGGCCGCGCGTCGGGATGCCCAGCAGGACGACGTCGTCGACGCCCTTGTTGCGCTCCACGATCTCGTGCGCGATGCGGGTCAGTGCCCGTCCGACGTCGTCGGGTCCGAGGACCGTGGTGCCGGTGCCGGTGGGCGTCGGTCCGGCGGCCGTGGGGTCCGCGCCGGGGGCGGGACGTCCGGGTCCGGACGTGGGTGTGGACGTGCTCATGCGTGCGACTCCTTCCCCGCCTCACAGGACGGGCTTAAAGGGAGGTTGCTCGACGTACCACCCTACCGTGGCCGGGGGCGTGCGGGACCGAGGTCCCGCGTGACGCGCGGCACGCCGGGACGGTCGGCGCGCGACCCGCCGGTGCACGGTCCCGGGGACCGCCGGCCCCTGCCCCGTCACCCGGATGCCGTTCATGTGGGGCCCCGGCGCGGCCGATGTACCCGACATGCTCGGCGACGTCCCCCTGTGGACCACCGTCCTGCAGTTCCTGGCGGCCGGCCTCATCGTCGGCTTCTGCGTGCTGCAGTGGGTCTGGTGGCGTGGTGCGCTGCGCTCCGACGGGTCGTCGTGGGCGCTGGCGTTGTCCGTGGCCATGGCCGGCATGGTGCTGGTGGCAGGCCTGCACGGCATCGCCGTGGGGGCCGAGCTGCGCGAGGCGCTGTCGTTCCTGCACGGGCAGCTCGTCGGGGTGGTCGCGCTGCTGTGCCTGCCCGCGACGCGCGCGTTCGGCAGGACGGGCCCGCGGCTGCGACCGTGGGTCGTCACCGCCGCGGTGCTGCTGGCCGTCCGCACGGTGCTGTGGTTCCTCACGTTCGGGCCCGTCGACGCACCGGGCGTGCCCACCGGGCGGCCCGTCGCCGTCGCCCTGCTGTTCCTCGTGCTCGCCCTGGTCGTGGGGTACGTGGTGATGGCGCTGGGTGCGGTGCGGCTCAACGCGCTGGGCGTGCTGCTGGTGGTGGCCGCGGCCGGGTCGTTGACCATGCTCACCGCGGGCATCCTGCTCGGGGGCCAGCCTCTCGGTGCGCTGCTGGCCGGGCTGTGGCCGCTGCCGCTGGCCGTGGGGCTGGAGTCGTTGGCGTCGGTGCGGCTGCGTCGGTCGCAGCAGACCGCACGGCGGCGCGAGCTGATGCGGGACGCGCTCGCGCAGGTCACCAACAACGCCTGGTTCCACCGCGATCCCGACGCGCTGCTGGTGCAGGCCCGCGACGCCGCCCGGGAGGTGCTGGAGGACCCGACGATCGAGGGGTCCCTGCGCCCGCTGCAGCGTGACCGGTTCGTGGTCGACCTGTTCCCCGAGGCCCCGGACCGGCTGGCGCCGCACGAGCGGACCTTCCTCATCGACCTCGGCCTGGTGGTGTCGTCGGCAGCCGAGCGGTACACGCTCACCGAGCGGCTGTCGCGCGCGGCCGTGACGGACACCCTGACGGGCCTGCCCAACCGGCGGGCCGTCGACACCCACCTGCTCGAGGTGCTCGAGCGGGCCGCCGTCGAGCGCACCCGGGTGACGGTCGTGTACTGCGACATCGACGGCTTCAAGGACGTCAACGACCGTGAGGGGCACGCCGCGGGCGACGAGCTGCTGCGACGCACCGCCGACTACCTGCGCACGTGGGTCGACGACGACACGTACGTGGCGCGGCTCGCCGGGGACGAGTTCGCGGTGATCGTGGCGCGGGCGCCCGGTGACGAGGAGCTCGCCGACCTGGCGCGGCGGGTGCGCAGCGGGTTCGGCGCGCGGGTCGGCACGGTGGTGGGCCCTCGCCTGACCTGCGGCGTCGCGACCTGGAACCCCAGCGACGTGGTCGACGCGGACACGCTGCTGCGGCACGCGGACGCCGCGATGCTCGAGGCCAAGCGCACCGCGTCGGGGCACCGCGTGTTCGACCCGGCGCTGCGGGCCCGCGCCGAGGACGCCCGCCGGCTGCGCTCGGCGCTGGAGCGGGCGGTCGAGGAGGACCGGATCACCGCGTACTTCCAGCCGATCGTCGACACCCGCACCCTCGAGGTCGTCGGCCTGGAGGCCCTGGCCCGGTGGCAGGAGGACGGTCACCTGGTCCTGCCTGAGCACTGGCTGGCCCTCGCGGAGCAGACGGGGCTGATCGTGCCCATCGGGCGCTCGATGATCCGCCAGGCACGCCGCGCGCTGGACCGCCACCACATGCCGGTGGCCGTGAACCTGTCCGCGCGCGAGCTGCACGAGCAGGACGTCCTCGAGCGCATCGACACGGCGTGGTCCGGCGGGCCGTGGGAGCACCTGACGATCGAGATCACCGAGAGCACGATGCTGCGCACGTCGTCCGCGGTGCCGGTGCTGTCCGAGCTGCGGGCCCGCGGGGCGCGGATCGCCCTCGACGACTTCGGCACCGGGTTCAGCTCGCTGGCGCGGCTGGCACGGCTCCCGGTCGACGTGCTGAAGATCGACAGGTCGTTCGTGCGGGAGGTCCGCACGCCGCGCGGGGCGGGGCCGGTGCGGGCGATCGTCGCACTGGCCGAGCACCACGGGCTGGACGTGGTCGCCGAGGGTGTGGAGTCCGCGGGCGACCTGCAGGCGCTGGTCGAGCTCGGCGTGCCGCAGGCGCAGGGCAACTTCGTCGGACGGCCCGCACCGGGACTGCCCGTGCGTGGGGCCCGCCCGCTGCCCCGCCCGGCCGCGGACGAGCTGGTTCGGCGGGTGGAGCCGCACCTGCCCGGGCGCCGGGTGCGCACCGTGCCGCGTCCGCTGCGCATGATGCAGGGCGCCCTGGGCGACGCGACGCCCGAGCACCTGTGAGGTGCCCGGGCGTCGGGTGAGGTGTGCGGCCGCGTGGGCCGCCGGCCGGGTCAGGCCAGCAGGGTCGGCTTGAGCGCCACGAGGCGGCCGAGCAGGCCGTTGACGAAGGCCGGCGAGTCGTCGGTCGACAGCTCGCGCGCCAGGGAGACGGCCTCGTCGACGGCGACGGCGTCCGGGACGTCGTCGTTCCAGAGGATCTCCCAGGTGCCGATGCGCAGCAGCGCGCGGTCGACCGCCGGCATGCGGGCGACCGTCCAGCCGTGCGCGTGGGTCGCCAGCAGCTCGTCGATGCGCTCGGCGTGCGCCAGGACGCCCTCGACGATGTCGACGGAGTACTGCGGCAGCGACGTCTCGGCACCCGGCTCCACGACGCGGCGCGACAGGAGCTCCGCGACGGGCAGGTCCCGCTGCTCCGCCTCGAACAGCACGTCCAGCGCGCGCTTGCGCGCCTTGGTCCGGGCGCCCACGTCAGTCGTTCACGCGGCCGAGGTACGACCCGTCGCGGGTGTCGACCTTGACCTTGGTGTTGGCCTCGAGGAACAGCGGCACCTGGATCTCGTAGCCGGTCTCGAGCGTGGCGGGCTTGGTGCCGGCCGACGAGCGGTCGCCCTGCAGGCCGGGCTCGGTGTACGTGACCTCGAGCACCACCGAGGGCGGCAGCTCGACGTACAGCGGGACGCCCTCGTTGGTCGCGACCAGCGCGGTCTGCGACTCGAGCATGAAGTTGGCGGCGTCGCCGACGGTGGCGGCGGGCACGTGGAGCTGGTCGTACGTGTCCGTGTCCATGAACACGAAGTCGTCGCCGTCCTTGTACAGGTACTGCATGTCGCGCTTGTCGACGTTCGCCGTCTCGACCTTGATGCCGGCGTTGAAGGTCTTGTCGACGACCTTGCCCGACAGCACGTTCTTCAGCTTGGTGCGCACGAACGCGCCACCCTTGCCGGGCTTGACGTGCTGGAACTCCACGACGGTCCACAGCTGGCCGTCGATGCGCAGCACGATGCCGTTCTTCAGGTCGTTGGTCGTCGCCACGAGCGTCGTTCTCCCGGTCGGTGGTGGTGCGCGCCGTGCGGCGCGTCCGGAGCACAGCGCCCCGCGGGACGGCTGCCGGCCACGGAGCCGCCGGGCGGGTCGCCCCACCGTGTCCGGCTCGCTTCGCCCGGCCGGGCCTGTGCACGAGGTGCACGGACCGGCCGCAGGCCGTCGACCATCCTAGCGCCCGCACCGGGGGTCCACCCACGGGCGCCTCGGTGCAGCAGCGCTGTCGGGTGGGACGGTCGGGCGGGACGGTCGGGTGGGATGGTCGGGTGGCACGGTCAGCCGAGCAGCAGGCGCACGGCGGCCATCCCGCAGACCGCCGACCACAGCAGGGAGGCGAGCGTGCCGATGACGAAGCGCTCGGAGGCGCCGGGGTTCTCCCGCAGCTCGGGGTAGCGGCCCAGGCCCTTGACGGCGACGACGACCGCGACACCCTCGGGGACCCCCGCCAGCAGGCTGCCGGTCACGGCGAGCCGCTCCAGGACGCCGATCCACGTCCCGCCGCGCAGGACGATCTGCGCGCCCTCCCCGTTCGGGCCGTCGCTGACCCGCAGGGGCTCGAGCAGGACCGGGCCGTGGGTGCCGCGGTGCCGGCCGGCGTCCCGGGAGCGCGACGCGAGGCGCAGCACGACACGGGTGACGAGCCAGCCGCCGAGGGCGGACACGAGCAGGGCGCCGGCCCAGATGCCGGCCACGAGGGCGGGGTGCACGGGACCGACCCTGACGTCACCCGGCGGCGCGCGTCAACAGGCGCGCCGCAGCGGGACGCGCGGCGACCTCCTCGGCCCACAGCGCGGTGCGCAGGCGCTGGCTGACGGCCTGCTGGGTGACCCCGAGCGCGGCGGCGACGACGTCCTGCGCCGGCGGCTCGTCGCGGCCGACGGGACGGGGGCTGGCGGGACGGGAGCCGGCGGCGTGGGCCGTCGCGCCGCCCACCGGGGCGCCGCCGGCGCGCAGCGCGTCGACCGCCGCCCAGCCCGCCGGGGTGCGTCGGACGGTCAGGGCACCGAGGAGCACCAGGACGCCGTCGGCGTCGGCGGCGGCCTGCGCGTCGGCCCCGCGCACCGCCACCGGGACGGGCCGCTGGCGGCTCTTGGCCGCCTCGACCGCCTCGCGCGCCAGCACGAACGCGGGGCCGGCACCCTCGCGCGGCGAGGCGGGCAGCGGCTCGTCGACGGCGCCGGCGCCGATCCCCACGCTCCACCCGCCGTCGCGCAGCACGCGCAGCGCGGTGTCGACGACCACGTCGGGGTCGTCCAGCACGCCCTGCACCTCGTCACCGACGGTGCGCTCGAACCCGCGGACCACGGGCACGTCGGCCAGGTCGGCCAGCAGCTCCGGGACGCGGTCGGTGCCCGTGCGGCTGCCTCGTTGGTCGATGGTGAGGACGAACATGACACAAGACTCTCACCTTGTTCCGCTCTCCACAACGTCTGAACGTTGTAGACGCCACCACAAGGGTCAGAGCAGGATGCCGGTGCCCCGCTCGGGCTCGGTGGCGATCTCCGCGTACGCGGCGGCCAGCAGCGTCGGGTCCGGGCCCTCCAGGCGCGCGGGCCGGGCCAGGCCGTCCAGCACGACGAACCGCAGCAGGTCCCCGCGCGTCTTCTTGTCCCGGCGCATCGCGGCGAGCAGCTGGTCCCACCGGTCGCCCCGGTACCCCGTGGGCAGGCCGAGCGACGTCAGGACGCTGCGGTGCCGCGCGACGACGTCGTCGTCCAGGCGGCCGGCGAGGCGCGCGAGCTCGGCCACGAACACCATGCCCACCGACACCGCGGCCCCGTGCCGCCAGCGGTACCGCTCGACGTGCTCGACCGCGTGCCCGAACGTGTGCCCGTAGTTGAGGATCTCGCGCAGCCCGGCCTCGCGCAGGTCCTGCCCCACGACGCGGGCCTTGGTGCGCACGGCGCGCTCGACCAGCTCGGCCAGCACCGGGGACGACGCGGCCGCCACCGGGTCGCGCAGCAGCGCGGTGTTCTCCTCGACGAGCTCGAGGATCCGCGGGTCGTCGATGAACCCGCACTTGACGATCTCGGCGAGCCCGGCGACGAAGTCGTACGGCGACATCGACTCCACGGCCGCCAGGTCGCACAGCACGCCGGCCGGCGGGTGGAACGCGCCGACCAGGTTCTTGCCCTCGGCCGTGTTGATGCCGGTCTTGCCGCCCACGGCGGCGTCGACCATGCCCAGCACCGTGGTGGGCACCTGCACGACGCGCACACCGCGCAGCCACGTGGCCGCGACGAACCCGGCGAGGTCGGTCGTCGCTCCCCCGCCCAGGCCCACGACGGCGTCGGAGCGGGTGAAGTCCGCCTGCCCCAGCACGCCCCAGCAGAACGCCGCCACCTGCGCGGTCTTCTGCTCCTCGGCGTCCGGCACCTGCGCCAGGTACACCTCGTACCCCGCGGCGAGCAGGTCCTCGCGGACCGTCTCCGCCGACGTCGCCAGCGCCGCCGGGTGCACGACGAGCACGCGCCGCACGCCCTCGCCCAGCATCGCCGGCAGGTGACCCAGCAGGTGCCGGCCGATGACGACGTCGTACGGCTGCTCCCCCGCGACCGTGACGACCGCCTCGCCGCCGCTCACGCGTCGGACCCCGTGGCCGACGGCGCGCCCAGCGCGTCCTCGACCGCCACCGCCACCTCGGCGGGCGTGCGCCCGTCCGTCGACACCCGCACCGTCGCGACCTCCTCGTAGACCGGACGCCGGGCGTCCATGAGCGCCTGCCACTGCGCGCGCGGGCTGCCGACCAGCAGCGGGCGCGACTGGTTGAGCCCGACGCGCGGCGCGGCGTGCGCCAGGCTCACGTCGAGGAAGACGACGGCACCGCCGGCGTCGCGGTAGTCCCGCAGCGCCGCGCGGGTGCCCTCGTGCAGCACCGCACCGCCGCCGAGCGCCAGGACGCCGTCGTGCTCCGCCAGCGCGGTCGCGACCGCGGCACGCTCCAGCTCGCGGAAGTGCGGCTCGCCGTCCTCGACGAACACGTCGGCGACGGACTTGCCCGCCACCTTCTCGACGTCGGTATCGGTGTCGCGGACCGCCAGCCGCCAGCGCCGGGCCAGCGCGGCCGCGACCGTCGACTTGCCGGCTCCGGGGGGGCCGACCAGCACGAGACGGGGACCGGGGGTGGGGGTTGCAGGGGGCACGGGCGGCAGCCTAGCCGCGCGGCCGTCGGCGTCCCGCGCCGTCCAGCGGACGGGCGACGGGCGGTGCCGTCCGGCGGACGGGCGATGGGCGATACCGTCCGGCGGACGGGCGGGGCGCAGTGCCGTCCAGTGGACGGGCAGCGGGCCGCGCGGTGCGTGACCGCGCGACCCGGCCCCGGTCAGGTCAGGAGCTCAGGCACCGCGTCGAGGTACGCCTCGAGGTTGCGACGGACCTCGGCGACGCTGTCGCCGCCGGTCTTCTCCAGCAGCGTCTGCGCGACGACCAGCGCGACCATCGCCTCGGCGACCACGGCCGCCGGCGGGACCGCGCACACGTCGGAGCGCTGGTGGTGGGCGGTGACGGGTTCCCCCGTCGCCGTGTCGACCGTCGCCAGGGCGCGCGGGACCGTCGAGATCGGCTTCATCGCCGCGCGCACGCGCACGACCTCGCCGTTCGACATGCCGCCCTCGATGCCGCCGGCACGGTTGGTGCGCCGCACGATCCGCCCGGACGCGTCGCGCTCGATCTCGTCGTGCGCCTGCGACCCGCGGCGCGTCGCGGTGCGGAAGCCGTCGCCGACCTCGACGCCCTTGATCGCCTGGATGCCCATGAGCGCGGCCGCGAGGCGCGCGTCGAGCCGGCCGTCGGCCTGCACGTACGTGCCGACACCGGACGGCAGCCCGTGGACCAGCACCTCGACGACGCCACCGAGGGTGTCGCCGTCCTTGTGGCACTGGTCGATCTCGGCCACCATCGCCGCGCTCGTGACCGGGTCGAAGCACCGCACCGGGTCGGCGTCGAGCGTCGCGACGTCGTCCGGCGTCGGGGCTGGTGCGTCCTCGGGGACCGCGACCGGACCGATCGCCACGACGTGCGACACCAGCCGCACGCCGGCGACCTGCTCGAGGAACGCCGCCGCCACCGTGCCCAGCGCGACCCGCGTCGCCGTCTCACGGGCCGAGGCCCGCTCGAGCACCGGACGGGCGTCGTCGAAGCCGTACTTGCGCATGCCCACCAGGTCGGCGTGGCCGGGACGAGGACGCGTGAGCGGCCGGTTGCGCGCGATCTCCCGGACGTCACCGGTGCCGGCGTCGACCGTCAGCGCCTCGGGCGGCACCGGGTCGGCCGACATCACGTCGGCCCACTTGGGCCACTCGGAGTTGGCGACCTCGATCGCGACCGGACCGCCCTGCGTCAGACCGTGGCGCACGCCGCCCAGCAGACGCACCGCGTCCTGCTCGAACTTCATGCGCGCACCGCGCCCGTACCCGAGACGACGCCGCGCGAGCGCGGCCTGGACGTCGGAGGTCTGCACCTGCACACCGGCAGGCAGACCGTCGAGGATGCCGACGAGCGCGGGACCGTGCGACTCACCGGACGTCAACCATCGGAGCATGAGGGGGATCCTCCCACGTCGTGGTGCGCCGGCCCTCGACGCGTCCACGGCGGGCGGCCGTGGTGCGACGCGTCGAGGACCCCGGGCGCACCGGCGCCGCCCGCCCCCGGGGGGGGGGGGCGGCGCCGGGGGGGGGCGGGGGGGGCGCGCCACCGCCGCGGGGGGGGGGGGGGGGGCGGCGCCGGGGTCGTCAGTTGGCCGCGCTCATCCGCGGCGGGGTCGCGGGCGGGAGCGGTGCGAGCGTCGGCTCCTCCGTCGGGGCAGGCGTCGTGGTCGGCGCGAGCCCGTACAGGTAGCCGGTGATCTTCAGCTCGATGTCCCCCTCGGCGGTGGCGGGGCGCCCGTTGCGCCCCTCCTCCTCCTTCTGTCCCTCGCCGTCGAGCGCGGTGACGAGGTACAGCCGCTCCGGGCCGTTCTGGAGCTGGTCGACGAAGGCCGACACGTTGGCGGCGGGGCCCAGCACGATGACCTCGAGCGCCATGCCCACGAAGCCCTCGACGGGCACGAAGCCGGCCGGGACGGTCTCGGTGGCGGCGGGCTCCGCACCGTCCTCGGCGCCCTCGGCACCCTCGGACGCCTCCGGCTCCTCGGCCACGGCGGGCGCGGGCGCCTCGACCTCGACCGGGACGACGAGCTCGGGCTCACCGGCCACGTAGCCGATGAAGGCCACGCCCGTCGCCTCGGCCGTGGCCTGCACGGTCCGGATGTACTCCGCGAGCTGCGCCTGCGGGGGGATCTGCCGCCCGATCGCGGCCAGCTCGGCCTTCGACGCGTCGAGCTGGGCGAACTGCTGCTCGAGGCGGTCCAGGTCGGCCCGGAGCTGGACGTTGCGCGTGTCGGACGCGTCAGCGGCGTCGTGCGCCGTCGAGGTCGCGGCGAGCGTCGGGGAGATCCCGACGAACCAGGTCGCGACCAGGATGAGCAGCGCGACGACGACCGTGCCGCCGACCCATGTCGTGGACTTGCCGGCCATGTCAGTCCTCCCCGCTGAAGCGCGACGCGTACGCGAGGGGACTCACGGCGACGCTGCTCGAGTACACGTACACCGTCTCCTCGTTGAACTCCTCGACGTTCGCGAGGCTGACCCAGGCGTCGTGGAAGCCCGGCACGCTGTTGAGACCATCGATCCAGGCGGCGGTGTCCACCATCAGCGTCGACCTCGCCTCGAACCTGATCGTCGAGACCGTCTCGGACGCGAGGGGGTGCGCCGGCGGGGCCGGCGCCAGCTGCGGCGTCGCGCCGTCCATGACGAGGTTGGTCAGCGTCACGCCCTCGGGCATGACGGTGCCGATCGCGCCCAGGTACGGTGCCCAGAGGATCTCGGTCGACATGCCGAGCTCACGCGCCCCGCGCGCCCTGTCGAGCTCACCGAGCACCACGGGCACCTCGGCGTACTGCTGCTGCGCCTTCAGCAGGCGCGTGGTCTCCTGCTCGGCCCGCGCCGCACGGTCCTGTGCGCTCGACAGCTGCGTCAGCGTCGCACCGTAGAGCGCACCGGCGAGGGCGAGCACGGCGACGAGCACCAGCGCCAGACGGCGCTTGAGCCGTCCCAGCGCGTACCGGTCGGCGTACTGCTGCGGCAGCAGGTTGACCTGGTAGGTCTGCGGGATCATCACGGCACTGCGCCCGGTGTCGCGCGCACCGGGGAGCGGACGCTTCAGGAGGGTGCTCATGCTGCGACTCCCATGGCCAGACCCAGCGCGATCGCGAGGGTGTGCTGCTGCCCGGCGAGTGCGGTGCCCGCGGAGCCGCTCTCGATGCCGGCGAACGGCTGTCCGGGACTGACCGGCAGGCGCGTGGCCGTGGACAGGTACTGACCCAGCCCGGGCAGTGCCGACCCGCCGCCGGTGAGCAGCAGGTGCTCGATCGTCGCACCCGGGTGCGTGCTGTTGTAGAAGACCATGGTGTTGCGGACCGCCTCGACCAGCGCGGACACCACGGTCATGACCTGCTCGGCCGCACGCTCGGTCTCCGGACCCTGCGAGAACCCGACGCCGATCGACCGCTTGGCGACCTCCGCCTGGTCGAGCGGGATCGCGAGCGCGCCGGCGACGGCCTCGGTGACGTCCTGACCGCCGGACGGCAGCATCCGGACCATGCGCGGGACCCCGCGCGCGACGACCGCGACCGTGGTGACCCGGGCGCCGACGTCGACGATGGCGATCGTGTGGTCGACCGCGTCGCCGCGGGCCATGGCCCGGGCGAGCGCGAACGCGCTGAGGTCGACGACGATCGGGCGCAGGCCCGCCGTCTCGACCGCCGCGGTGTTCGCCTGCACGGTGTCCTTCGTCGCCGCGACGAGCAGGCCGTGCATCACCTCTCCCCCGTCGCCGGTGCGCAGGTCGACGGGCAGGAAGTCGAGGATCGCGTCGTCGACGGCCACGGGGATGAGGTTCTGCACCTGGAACGGCAGCGAGGAGCGCACCTGCGCCATGGGCATGGCGGGCAGGTCCAGGTCACGGACGACGACGCGCTGGTTCCCCACGCCGAGGATCACGCTCTTCGAGCCGAACTTGTGCTCCGCCCACAGCCGCTTGATGGTGCTCCCGACCGTCGTGCGCTCGACCACCTCGCCCTCGCGCACGGCACCCGGCGGCAGCTGCGCCACACCGACCCGGACGAGTCGGGGCCGCGCGCGGGCCGACGACCCACCGCTCCCGAACTCGACCTCCGCGGCCCGGACATGGGTGGTCCCGATGTCCAGTCCGATCACACGCTTCCTGGCCACGTGGCATCCCTTCGCGCGTCCGACGACTCTGGGTCTATCGGACGACGGACGCCCGGTCTTGAGCGTCCGACGGGGTTCAGCCGCCCAGCGTCGCGCGGAGGTAGGCGTCCCAGATCTGCTGCCCCGCGACGACACCGATCGTGGCGCCCAGGAGCATCCAGGGCCCGAACGGCACCTGCGACTTGCGGCCGGCCCGGCGCAGGACGACCAGCCCGAGGGCGAAGACCCCGCCGCACAGGAACGCCGCGAAGGCGCCCACGACGAGGGGTCCCCAGCCGAACCACGCGAGGACCATGCCCAGCACGCCCGAGAGCTTCACGTCACCGAAGCCCATGCCGCGGGGGTAGATCATGACCAGGGCGAAGTAGAACGTCCACAGCGCCGCCATGCCGATGGCCGCGCGCAGCAGCGCGTCCCACTGCCCGGTCCCCGCGCTGGCGAGGGCGAGCAGGACCCCGACCACGACGTAGGACGGCAGCACGATCCTGTCGGGCAGGCGGTGCACGTCGAGGTCGATGAGGGTCAGGGCGACGCCGATGGCGATGAGGTACCACACGACCGGCAGGAGCCACAGCCCGTCGGGACGGCCCAGCAGCCACCAGGTCCCCAGGACGAACAGGACGCAGGTCGCGAGCTCGACGGCCGGGTACCGCACGGAGATGGGCTCGCCGCAGTCCCGGCAGCGTGCCCGCAGCAGGAGCCACGACACGACGGGCACGTTGTCCCGCGCCCGGATGGCGTGCCCGCAGGACGGGCAGGCGCTGGCCGGTCGCACCACCGACTCGTCCCGGGGGACGCGCCAGACGACGACGTTGAGGAAGGAGCCGATCGCCAGCCCCAGGAGGGCGGCGATCCCCAGGAGGATCACGGGCACCGGCGTCAGCTCGCCGACCCGTCGGCGTCGAACGCCGGCTCCACCTCGACCCACACGTTGACACCGTAGGTGGTGGTCACGGGTGAGAGGAACTTCGGTGGTGCCGTGTACCGGAACCGCTCGTCGTAGTTGTAGTCCTTGCCGTACCCCGTCGACATCGACGCCCCGGTGCCGGTGCCGACCGGTCCACGGAACTTCTGCGCGATCGCCCCGTTGACCGTCAGCGTGCCGCGGTTGCTCGACCCCTTGTCGTAGTTCTGCACCATGAAGGTGTGCGCGACGGACAGGATGGCGGCGTCGATGCGCCGGTTCTTGGCGTTCAGCGGCTGGTTGGAGCTGTTCACGGGGTTCCAGACCCACACCGCGTTGTTGCCGATGAGGCCCAGCATGTCCTCGGCGGGGTCGTCGTACACGATGTCGTCGGTCACGTAGATGTAGTTCTCCGCCGCGACGGTGGCGTTGCCGCTCAGCCTGCCCGAGATGAACACGTCACCGCTGCGGCACCCGTACGCGGCGGTGAAGGGGACCTTCTCGCTCGAGCGCGGGTAGCCGATCGAGTTGCCGTTGGTCACGCAGTCGTTGGTCGATCCGGTGCCCGGGAAGGGGGGCCGCTTGCTGGAAGGGCTGGAGTCCGTGCGGTTCACGTTGCCGCTGGCGTTGGGCACCGTCTGGACGTAGACCACGAGGTTCGACGGGACCGGGATCCTCTGGCCCACGTACTTGCCGCTGGCGCGCTTGGCCAGGCCGGTGTCGCCGGGGACCCCGCACTTCACGGGGTGGGTCCCGTGCGATGCCGTGGCGTTGACCTGCGTCTCCTTGGTCCACGGCGAGATCACCGTCATGGTGCCGTCGGAGTGGAACGTGATCGACGTGGGCCCGGTGTACAGGCACCCGGGGTTCGGCACCTCGAGCGGCAGGTCGTGGCGGACCTCCTTCATCAGCTGCGCGTTCGTCGGGGGCATGCCGATGGACCCGATGTTCTGCGGGTCGCCCGGCAGCAGGAAGGTCGGCGAGGATCCCGACTTCACGTAGTTCGGACCGCTCGCCGCCTTGTAGGCCGTGGTGACCTTGCCGTTGAACTTGGCCGCGCCGTTGGTCGTGATCGCGTCGTTCGTGTGCAGCGGGCCGTTGATCTCGTCCGCGCCGCCGAAGTTGATCGTCGTGCACCCCGGTCGCGGGCTCGGGTAGCGGATCGCGCAGTTCACCGCGCTGCCCGGGGACAGGGCCTGGGGGTCCATCACCTCGAAGTCCGTGAAGTACAGGAAGTCGATGAACCCCTTCTGCTTGATGTCCGCGACGATCGAGCGGGTGTCGCCGCCCGCCCGGCCCGTGGAGCGGATGCGCAGGGTGCCGTCGATGTAGAACTGGGAGTTGTCGACCTCGTAACGGAACGCGGCCTGCCCGTCGCTGCCGGGCACCGTGGCCCAGGTGCCGGAGGTGCCGATGCCGAAGGCGGGGTTGGCGGACGCGCCGCCGGGCAGCGAGACGCGCGAGCTGGACCCGGTCTGCACGGTGAACGGCGCGGCCGGGTTGCCGTAGGCGAAGTACCCGAGGTCGTTCGCGAGCCGGCTCTCGTACTCCTCGACGCCCGCGTAGGCCGCCGCCAGCGCGGCGTTCCACCCCTCGTCGCGCTGCGACTGGCGAGCCGCTCCCACGCTCGTCGTGATGCCGGCCACGACCAGGGCGCTCAGCAGGAACGTCATCCCGAGCACGACGACCATCGCGGCACCCCGCTCGCGCTCGTCGACGGGGACACGCAGCACTCGGGACAACGTCATCACGGCCTCACTCGAGAGATGCCCCGGTTGGGGATGCCGACGGCATTGTGGATCTGGACGGGATCGGCGCGCTCCGTGTCGTCCGCCTGGACCGTCAGGGTGACCCGGACGGCGGCGATCGAGCGCAGCTGGTCGGTGGTGAACCCGCTCGCGGGGATCGTCAGCGGCGTGTTGCTCGCGTCGAGGTACTGGAACAGCGGGTCCGCACCCACGGGGATCAGGCGGGCGATCGGACGTGTCTGCGTCGGGGAGCCCGTCGCGACGAACGACCACGGTGCGGCGGTCGACGTCGCCGCCCACCGCGTCTCGACGAGGCGTCGCTGCGCGTCGATCGAGAACCGGACCTTCACCGGCTTCGGGCTCGTGGCCTGCGTGTCGATGTACGCGAACATCGTCAGGGCGTTGGCCCCGGCCTCGACGAAGACCGGCGAGGGTGCCGCGCCCCCGCCGAGGAGCCGCAGCTCGGTGCCCGAACGCACCACGCGGGTGAGCTCCTTCATGCCCGCCGCGGCGACCGTCGTCGAGTCGGCCGCCGCCCGGTCGCGCGAGAACGTCTGCGAGAACGAGGAGACGAGTCCCAGGATCAGCGCGCTCAGGAAGCCCAGGAGCATCGTGGTCACGAGCACCTCGGGCAGCGTCATCCCGCGGTCCCCGGCCGCCAGCAGGCGCCGGCGCAGGCCGCGCATCACGGCAGCACCGCCGTGCGCGGGTCGAACGTCACGACGCTGCCGGCCACGGTCGTGCGTTCCGGCACGGCCGGGGCGGGCACCACGATCTGGGACGCGGAGATGTTGCTCTTGGTGCCGGAGGAGCTGCTCGACTGCTGCAGCCGCCAGGACCCGTACGGCAGGGCGATGCTCACGCCCGAGCCCGTGAGGACCTCGCCGAACGAGTAGGTCACCGCGCACCCGGGGTCCTCCGAGGTGGCGTGCAGCCACCGCCCGCCCCCGGGCGTCACGCGCACCACGCCCATCGGCACCGACATCGCGGCGGTCCCGCCGGGCGGCGCGGCGACGGGGTCGGGCAGCGTGCCCACGAGGGGCACCGGTCCGCTCGTGTCCTCGGGCCAGGCGCGGGGGTCGGCCAGGTCGCACGTCCCTGCGAACGGTGCGTACCCGGACGTGAAGGGGTGGAGCTTGTAGGTCTGGCTCGTCCCCCCCGGTCCGCCGAAGGGGACCACGGCGGCGTTGCCGTACGTGTTGGTGAAGGTCGTGCGGAAGTTCGTGCTCGTCGGCAGGCGCGTCCCGGCCGGCGCACCCGGCGCCATGGTGGCCGTGAAGGTGGCGACCTCGTCGAGCTGGAAGCCGACCGAGGCCGTGGACCCCGCCGCGACGACGACGGACTGCGTGGGCGCCGCGAGCTGCGCGTCGTTGACGTGCTCCGCGCGCTGCACGGTCACGGTGTACGTGCCGGGGTTGACCTTGAGGATGTACGTGCAGCCCTGGGAGTCCGTCGGGCTGATGACCGAGCCCACGCCGGGCGACGCCGTGACGGCGACCCCGGCGTTGCCGGTGCCGTCGGCGCGCAGCACCGAGACGAGGATCGTGCCCTTGGTGGGGTCGTTGATGTGGTCGTCCGGGGTCAGGATCGTGTCGCTGCGCGCGGGGTTCACCCCGTCGCGCATCCCGCCCCAGGTGACGGTGACGTTGACCCGCTTGTACCGCAGCGAGCCGCTGCCCGTGCCGGCGCCGCACGTGAACTCCGCGCCGGGGTCGGACACCCACTGCGTCGTGCGGTTCACGGTGTACTCGTCGCCGTTGAGGTGCACGGTGCGGGTCTCGTCGAGCATCGCGAACAGGTCCGCGGCGTCCCGCGCGAGGTCGATCTCCTCGGCGGCCAGGTTCGCCGCGACGGCGCGGGCCCGGGCGTCGCGCGTCAGGCTGAGAGTGCTGATGAGGGAGTACGCCAGGCCGGTGCTCACGAGCGCGAAGATCATCATCGCGACGAGGAGCTCGGGCAGGCCCATGCCGGCGTCACCGGAGCGGGCGCGCTGCCAACGGTGCCACCAGGTGAGCACAGGTCCTCCGGTTGCCTCAGGGACGGGTGGTTCGACGACTCAAGGGTGTGGGGCGCCGCGTGCGCGACGCCCCACACCCCTGGGGCTAGCTCAGGGTCACTCGCCGGAGCCCTCTTCGATGACGCCGGTCGCGCTGTCGTACGTCCAGGACTTGGCGTCCAGGTTCGCGTGCTCGGCCGACAGCACGAAGCCGGTCTCGGTCGCCGCGTCGACGGTCACCGTGACGTCCTGGGTCGCGTTGTAGCCGTTCGCGCCCAGCGACACCTCTGCCGCGTCGCCCGCGACCAGGTTCTCGTACGAGCCGTTGTTGCCCACGGCGTACGTCTCGGCCGCGATGGCCGCGTTCTTCAGGTCGGACTCGACCTGCGCGACCCAGCCGCGGGTGCGCTGGCTGAGGAACGCCGGGATGGCGATCGCGGCGAGGATGCCGATGATGATGATGACGACGAGGAGCTCGATGAGCGTGAAGCCCTTCTCACCCTCGGCGCGCTTCTGCATGGTGGTACGGACGCGAGCCATCATGTGCTGGTCCCTGCTTTCGGTTTCGGTGTCCATTGCCGGGCCTGCGACCCGGCGGTTCGGTCGTGCACCACGGACATCGACGCTGGTCAGGGGGCACTTGAGAGGTCGGATCAGGTTCACCCGGACGGCCGCGGCCGTCCGGGTGAACCTCACTGCACCAGCTCGAAGATGCTGAAGATCGGCATGTAGAGGGCGACGATCATGCCGCCGATGATGACGCCGAGGACCGCGATCATGAGGGGCTCGATGAGCGAGGTGAGCTGCTCGGTCGTGGCCGCGACCTCCTCGTCGTAGAAGACCGCGATCTTCTTGAGCATCTGCTCCAGCGCACCGGCGTCCTCACCGGTGGTGATCATCTGCACGACCATCGGCGGGAACACGGCGTGCTTGGCCAGCGGCGTCGACATCGGCTGGCCCTGCCGCACGCCCTGCTGGATGTCGCGCACCGCGACCTCGATCGTCCAGTTGCCGGACGTCTCCCCCACGATGTCCAGGGCCTGCAGGATCGGGACGCCGGCACCCAGCATGGTGCCGAAGTTGCGGGTGAACCGCGCGATCGCGACCTTGCTGAACAGCGAGCCGAACACGGGGGTCCGCAGCGTGAGGGGCTGCACGCGGGAGCGGATCGCGTCGTCGTTCTTGTGCTTGCGCCACCACACCGAGAAGGCGATGCCCAGCACCGCCAGGAGGGGCGCGAGCCACTTCATGACCCCGGAGAGGAACACGAGGAACTGCGTGGGCGCCGGCAGGGATCCACCCAGGTCGCTGAACATCTTCTCGAACACCGGGACGATGAACAGCAGCATGCCGACGACGGCGAGGATCGCCATGGCGAACACCACTACCGGGTACGTCATGGCGGACTTGATCTGCGCGCGGAGCTTGACCTCGGACTCGTAGTTCTCCGCGACCGAGGTGAGCGCGTCCTCGAGGAACCCGCCGATCTCGCCCGAGCGGATCATGTGGATCATCAGCGGAGGGAAGACCTCCTTGTGCTTCGACATCGACTCCGACAGCGCACCGCCGGTCTCGACGTCCGAGCGCACCGTGCCCAACGCCTTGGCCAGCGGCTTGCTCTCCGTCTGCTCCGAGAGGATCGACAGGGCCCGCAGCAGCGACAGGCCCGCGCTGATCATCGTCGCGAGCTGGCGCGCCATGACCGCGAGGTCCTTGAGCTTGACGCGGTCGCCGAACCCGGGGATCGACAGCTCCGTCTGCAGGCCGGTCGTCGAGACCTCGTGGATCGCGATCGGCGCCATGCCCATCGAGCGCAGCCGGTTGGCGACGGCCTCCTCGTTCTGGGCGTCGATCCTGCCCTTGACGACCTTGCCGCTGCGGTCGGACAGCTCGTACTCGTACGTGCGCATGACAGCCATCAGTAGCCTCCCAGGCTCGCACCGGACGCGTTGCCGAAGGCGTTGGCCTGCAGGGTCGAGGCGCCCTGGTTGACCTTGGCCGTGCGGCCGACCAGCTTGTTGAAGTCCTCGACGTGGTGCGCCTTCTCCAGGCCGACCTCGTAGGTGATCTTGCCGCGCTTGACCAGCTCGGCCAGGTGCTGGTCCATCGTGTGCATGCCCTGGTCGGCACCCGCCTGCATCGCCGAGTAGATCTGGTGGGTCTTGCCCTCGCGGACCAGGTTCCGGATGGCGGGCGTGGCGATCATGACCTCCGTGGCGACGACCCGCCCCGTCCCGTTGGCCTTCTTGGCCAGGGTCTGGCAGACGACGCCCTGGATCGCGGCCGCGAGCTGCGTGCGGATCTGCGCCTGCTGCCCGGAGGGGAAGACGTCGATGACGCGGTCGATGGTCTGGGCGGCGTCCTGCGTGTGCAGCGTCGCGAAGACGAGGTGCCCGGTCTCGGCCGCGGTCAGCGCGACCGAGATGGTCTCGAGGTCGCGCATCTCACCGACGAGGATGATGTCCGGGTCCTGGCGCAGCACGTGCTTCAGCGCGTTGGCGAACGAGTGGGTGTCGGCACCGACCTCACGCTGGTTGACGATGCACTTCTTGTGCCGGTGCAGGAACTCGATGGGGTCCTCGACCGTCATGATGTGGTCCTCGCGCGTCCGGTTCGCCAGGTCGATGATCGACGCGAGCGTGGTGGACTTGCCGGACCCGGTCGGCCCCGTCACCAGGACCAGTCCGCGCGGCAGGCCGGCGAACGAGCCGACCGACGACGGCACGCCCAGGTCCTCCAGCGGCTTGATCTCGTACGGGATCACGCGGAACGCCGCACCGACGGACTCCCGCTGCTGGTACAGGTTCACGCGGAACCGCGCCAGGCCGCGCACGGCGTGGGAGAGGTCCAGCTCGAGGTTCGCCTCGAACTTCTCGCGCTGCTTCTGGGTGAGGAACGCGTACAGGCTGCGGCGCAGCGGCTCGGGCGTCATCACGCCGAACTGCTCGAGCGGGCGCAGCGCCCCCGAGATCCGGACCATCGGCGGCGTGCCGGCGGTGAGGTGGACGTCGGAGGCACCCAGGCGGTGCATCTCGTGGAGCACCGCGTCGATGGCGACGTCGCCCTGCTCCGCGACGCGCGTACCGCCACGCGACGGACCCGACGGTCCGGCGCCGCCTGCCGGGGCGGGCCCGCCGGCACCCCCCGCGGCGGGTCCGCCGGGCGCGCCGGCGGGCGTCGGGACGCGCGCCGCGGGCTGGTGCGCGGGCGGCGGCACGCTGCCCGCGGGGACCCCCGGGTAGCCCCGGGACGCGTGCCCGGGGGGCGGCCCCGCGGGCACGTGGCTCTGCGAGGGCATCGGCTGGTACGTCGCCGCGCCGTACGTCCCGGGCGGTGCTGCCTGCGGTCCGGCCGGCCGGTACGGCGGCAACGGCCGAGAGGGCTCCCCGGACGCTGCCCTGTAGGTCTCACTCACGACGTCTGCCTCCCACGGTCCACGCACGGGTGCCCGCGGGCGACGCGGGTCCGCCCATGGCATCGGCCCGGGAGGCGCGCGACTTGAGTGCCGGCGCGCCTGCGGTCAGGCCACGACGCGCAGGATCTCCTCGATGGACGTGTCGCCGGCCGCGACCTTGTACCAGCCGTCCTCGCGCAGCCGACGCATGCCCTGCTTGACGGCGGTCGCCCCGATGTCGGCCGACGACGAGTGCGCCACGGCGTGGCGCTCGATGTCCTCCGTGACCTGCATGACCTCGTGCAGCGCGAGACGCCCCTTGTACCCCGTGCGCGAGCACGCGACGCAGCCGGTGGGCCGGTACAGCTCGGGCAGCGGCTCTCCCGCCACCCACGGGAACCGGGCCGCCTCGAGCTCGGTGGGCGTCGGCCGGTACGGCTCCTTGCACTTCGCGCACAGCCGGCGGGCGAGCCGCTGGGCCACCACGCAGTCGAGGGCTGACCCGACCAGGAACGGCTCGATCCCCATCTCCGTCAGTCGCGTCACGGCCGACGGGGCGTCGTTGGTGTGCAGGGTGGACAGGACGAGGTGACCCGTGAGCGACGCCTCGATCGCGATCTGTGCCGTCTCGTGGTCGCGGATCTCACCGAGCAGGACGACGTCGGGGTCGGACCGCAGGATCGAGCGCAGCGCCGCGGCGAACGTCAGGCCGGCCTTGGGGTTGACCTGCACCTGGTTGATCCCGGGCAGGCGGTACTCGACGGGGTCCTCGACGGTGATCACGTTGATGTCCGGCTTGGAGACCGCGTTGAGCGTGGCGTACAGCGTCGTCGACTTCCCGGACCCCGTGGGGCCGGTCACCAGGATCATCCCGTAGGGCTTGGTGTAGGACTCGCGGTACGTCTGGTAGTTGTGCTCGAGGAACGACAGGTCGCGCAGGTCGAGGCTCGCCGTGGAGTTGTCGAGGATGCGCATGACGATCTTCTCGCCCCACACGGTGGGCAGCGTCGCCACGCGCAGGTCGATCTTGCGGCCGTTGTGGGTGACGGACATGCGCCCGTCCTGCGGCTTGCGCTTCTCCGCGATGTCGATGTCGCTCATGATCTTCACGCGGCTGACGACGCCGCCGGTGATGTTCTTGGGGGCGCGCTGCGTCTCGTGCAGCACGCCGTCGATCCGGTACCGGACCCGCAGGTCGTGCTCGGTCGGCTCGATGTGGATGTCGGACGCCCGGTCGGTGATCGCCTGGGTCACGAGCAGGTTCACGAACCGCACGATCGGTGCGTCGTCGTCGACGACGTCGCCGATGCGGTTGAGGTCCGCCTCCGGCTCCGGCGTCTCCTCGACGAAAGCCGAGGACAGGTTCTCCATCTCGCCGTCCGCGCGGCAGAACCGGTCGATCGCCCGCAGGACGTTGTCGTAGGTCGCCACCACCGGGATGACCCGCATGCCCGACAGCGTGCGCACGTCGTCGACGGCCACCACGTTGCCGGGGTCGGCCGTGGCCAGGACGATCGCACCGTCGCGCAGGGCGACCGGCAGCACGGCGTGCCGTCGGCAGACGCTCTCGGAGACGAGAGCCACGGCGTTGCGGTCCACGGGGTAGTCGTCGAGGTCGACGAACTCCATGCCCACCTGGGCGGACAGCGCCCGCACCAGCTGCGCCTCCGTGAGCATCCCCAGCTCGACCAGCGTGCGTCCCAGCGACGTCCCCATCACGGTCTGCTCGTCGATCGCCGCCAGCAGCTGCGCCTCCGTCACCAGACCCTCGGTCAGCAGGATCTCCCCGAGCTGCTTCACGCGCACGCCTCCTCGTCCGGGGACCGCGTTGGGCCCCTGGACGGCATCGGCAGCGCGTCGGCACGTCTGAAGCCCTGCGGCCCACCGGTGCCGCCGTGCACGCCCGTGGTGGCGCGTGCGAGTGACGCGTCAGCCGACGGGTGCGAGCGCCCCGCTCAGCGCGACGTCCATCGCCGCCACGGGCGCCGTGCGCCCGGTCATGAGCCGCACCTGCTCCGCCGCCTGGTGCAGCAGCATCCGCTCACCGCCCACGACACGGCCCCCGCGTGCGGCCCACGCGGCGGACAGCGCCGTGGGGCGCGGGTCGTAGCAGACGTCGAGCAGCGCACCGCCGACGCTCGCCGGCAGCGCCGCCGCCAACGGGTCGGCCGCGTGCGCGGGCAGCGTGCTCACGACCACGTCGCAGCGCCCGACCTCCCCCGCCGCGTCGTCCAGCCGGCACAACCGCGGTTCGACACCCATCCGGTGCGCAGCGCGCAACAGGGCCCCGGCGCGGGCCTGGGAGCGCACGTAGACGCGCGGTGTGGGGCAGCCCAGCTGGGCCAGCGCGGCCAGGGTGGAGGACGCGGTGGCGCCCGCCCCGACGACGGCGGCCGTGGCCACTCCCCCGGTGACCCCCGCCTCCCCCAGCGCGGCGACGATCCCGTGCACGTCGGTGTTGGCTCCCGTGAGCATGCGCCCGGCACCCGAGCCCTGCGGCAGCACCGTGTTGACGGCGCCCACCACCTCCGCGAGCGGCTCGACGTGGTCGAGCAGCGCGATCACGGTCTGCTTGAGCGGCATCGTGAGGCTCAGGCCGGCCCAGGAGTCGTCGAGGTCCGCCAGGAGGGCGGGCAGCGCGTCCTGCGTCACGTCGACGGCGTCGTAGCGCCAGCCGTCGAGCCCGAGCGCGGTGTAGGCGGCTCGGTGCAGCACGGGTGACAACGAGTGCGCCACGGGGTGCCCCAGCACCGCGGCGCGACGGGCGGCGGACGTCACCCGGAGTGCTCCGCCTGCCACTGGCGCAGCAGCGCGACGTTCTCCTGGTGCTCGTCGTACGTCTCGGCGAACCGCGTCTCCCCGGTCTCGAGGTCGATCGCGACCCAGAACACCCAGTTGCCGGGCGCGGGGTTCAGGACCGCGTCGATCGACACGGTGCCCGGCGAGGCGATCGGAGTCGGCGGCAGCCCCATGTGCTTGTAGGTGTTGTACGGGTTGGACGGGTCCTGGGTGTTCTCCCGCGTGAGCTGCGTGCCGGAGATGCCCAGGCCGTAGGCGACGGAGGCGTCGATGTCGAGCGTCATGCCGCGGTCCAGACGGTTCTGGATGGCGCGCGCCATGATCGGCCGGTCCTCGTGCATCTTGGCCTCGCGCTCCACGAGCGACGCCTTGGTCAGGACCTCCTGCCACTGGTCCTGCGGGACGCCCTTGGCGGTGAGCGTCTCGACGGTCTTGGCGACCATCGTCGCGAGCACCGCGGCGGCGGACGTGTTCGGCTCGACCTGGTACGTCGACGGGAACAGCCAGCCCTCGACCTTGCCGCCCGCCTCGGCCGGCAGACCGATCGCGGCGGGGTCGCCCTCGGCCGCGGCGCGCAGGTCCTCGATCGGGATGAGCGTGACCTTGTTGATGCGGGTGTAGATGTCCTCGGCGGAGAAGCCCTCGGGGATCGTCACCTTCATCGAGACCCGGCTCTTCGGGTCGAGCAGGGCCCGCACGGCGTCCTCGGCCTTCATCTCCAGCAGCAGCTGGTACGAGCCGGGCTGGATCCCGTCCGCGTCCGGGTTGTTGTCGAACGCCTCGCGGAACGCACCCTCGGACGCGACGATGCCGGCGGCGTGCAGCGTGGTGGCGATGGCCGCACCGGAGTCGCCGGGGCTGATGACGATCGTCGGCGCACCCGGCCGGCCGGGTCCCTGGTAGTCCGTGACCTCCGTGGACTGCGCCGAGCCGCCGAACAGCGAGCCGCCCATCAGCGAGAGCACGACGTAGCAGGCGCCCGCCACGAGGACCAGCGCGACCACCAGCACGGAGATCGTCCGGCGGCGGCGCTGCTTGCGCAGGCGCTCCTCGCGCTTGCGGCCGGACGCGCGGGAGCGTCGACGCGGCTCGGGCGCGCCGGGCGCGGGCGCGGTCCGGTCACCGCCGAACAGCTCGCTCACGCTCTCGTCCGACTTCACCGGGGCCCACCACTCCGTCTGGTTGCTCACCTGCGCGTCACTCCACAGTCGTCGTGCCGTCGCCCGCAACCCCCCGGCGCGCCGTCGCGGATCGGCCGGGGTCCACCTCGACCCGTTCCCCGGGCCGACGACCCGTGGATCTCTCCGTGTCCAGCGCGTGCTGCAGGATCACCACCGCGGCCGCCTGGTCGACGACCTGCCGGTGGCGGCGTCCGGATCGGCCGGCCGCCTGAAGCGCCTGATGCGCGGACACCGTGCTCATCCGCTCATCCACGAGCCGGACCTGGACGGGCCCGACCGCGTGCGCCAGTGCGACAGCGTACGCGCGCGCGAGGCCCGCCGACGACCCCTCGGCGCCCGAGAGGTGCCGCGGGAGCCCGACGTACACCACGTCGGCACCCCGCTCGCGCGCCTCCTGCGCGATCGCGGCGACGTCCGCGGCGGTCGAGGCCGGCTTCCCGGCGGCACGCGCCAGCGTCGCCACGGGCGTCGCGAGCGTGCCGTCGGGGTCGCTCGAGGCGACCCCGACGCGCACGGACCCGACGTCCACCGCGAGCCGCACGGCGCGCGTCACGGCGTCGCGGTCGTCCCGGTCGCTCGGCACGACGTCAGCCCCGGACCGCCGCGACGACGCCGTCGAGCGCCTCGGCCAGCCGGGCGACGTCGGTGCCGCCGCCCTGCGCCACGTCGTCCTTGCCGCCGCCCCCGCCGCCGAGCACGCCGGACGCGGTCCGCACGAGCACGCCGGCACGGTGGCCCGCCTCCCGCGCCGCCGCGTTCGTCGCGACGACGACCACAGGACGGCCCTTGGCGACACCGCCGACGGCCACGACCACGGGCGACGCCTCACCGAGGCGGCCCCGCACGTCGAGCGCCAGGGTGCGCAGGTCGTCGGGCGCGGCGACCTCGCCCGCGTCGTGCGCGACGACGAGCGCGGTGCCGACCTGCGAGGCGCCCGCGGCGAGCGTGCCGGCCGCCGCGAGGAGCTGTGCCTGGCGCAACGCGGCCAGCTGCTTCTCGGACTCGCGCACCCGCGTCAGCAGGGACGACACACGGTCCCCGAGCTCGTCGGGACGCGCACCGAGCAGCCCGGACAGCTGGCTGACCAGCGCACGCTCCTTGGCCTGGTACCCGTAGGCCGAGTCGCCGACGAGGGCGTCGACGCGGCGCACGCCCGACCCGATGGACGACTCCCCCAGGAGCGTCACCAGGCCCAGCTCGCCGGAGCGGCGCACGTGGGTGCCCGCGCACAGCTCGCGCGACCAGTCCCCGCCGATCGACACGACGCGGACCTCGTTGCCGTACTTCTCGCCGAACAGCGCCATCGCCCCCAGGGCGCGCGCCTCGTCGATCGCCATGACGCGGTCGGTCACCTCGAGGTCGTCCTGCAGCCGCTCGTTGACGCGACCCTCGATCTGCGACAGCGACGTGCCGGGCACGCCGGAGCCGGAGCGGAAGTCGAACCGCAGGCGGCTCGGAGCGTTCTCCGACCCGGCCTGCGTCGCCGTGTCGCCCAGCTCCTCGCGCAGCGCCTTGTGGACCATGTGCGTCGCGGTGTGGGCGCGCGCGATCGCACGCCGGCGCGCGGTGTCGATCGTCGCAGTGCCGGCGTCGCCGAGCGTGAGCGTGCCGTCGACCAGTCGCCCGTGGTGCACCGACAGGCCCTTGATCGGCGCCTGCACGTCGTCGACCTCGACGATGCCGCCGCCCTCGAGGCTGATCGTGCCGGTGTCGGCGAGCTGACCGCCCGCCTCGGCGTAGAACGGCGTCACGTCGAGCACGACCTGGACGTGCGCCGGCGCGGTGGCCGCCGGTGCGGGCACGCCGTCGACGAGCAGGCCCACGACCTTCGACTGCGCCGTCGTGTCCGTGTACCCGACGAACGTGACGGGCCCGCCCTTCTCGCTGCTCAGCGCCTGGTGCAGCTGCTGGTAGGCGCTCGTGTCGGTGTGGCCGGTCTTCTTGGCCAGCGCGTCCGCGCGGGCACGCTCACGCTGCGCCTGCATCAGGGTGCGGAAGGCCTGCTCGTCGACGCTGACGCCGTGCTCGGCCGCCATCTCGAGCGTGAGGTCGATCGGGAAGCCGTAGGTGTCGTGCAGCGCGAACGCCTGCTCGCCGGTCAGGACGACCCCGTCCTGACGGCCGGACGCCTTCGCCTTCGTGACGGCGCCCTCGAAGATCGTCGTGCCGGCCGTCAGCGTGCGCAGGAACGCGTCCTCCTCGCCGTACGCCACCTGCGAGATCCGGTCGAAGTCCCGCGCGACCTCCGGGTACGACGCGCTCATCAGGTCGCGGCTGATCGGCAGCAGCTCGGGCAGCGCGGCCTCCTCGACGCCCAGCAGGCGCATCGAGCGCACCGTGCGGCGCACGAGCCGGCGCAGCACGTAGCCGCGTCCCTCGTTGGACGGCGAGACGCCGTCCCCGATGAGCATGAGCGACGAGCGCACGTGGTCACCGATCACCCGCAGCCGCACGTCGTCCTCGCCGCCCGCGCCGTAGCGGCGGCCGGTCAGCTCGGCGGCACGCTCGATGACGGGGAAGACCTCGTCGATCTCGTACAGGTTGTTCTTGCCCTGCAGCAGGTACGCGATGCGCTCGAGCCCCGCACCGGTGTCGATCGCCTTGCGCTCGAGCTCACCCAGCAGCGGGTAGCTCTTCCCCCGCCCCTCGCCGCGCACGAACTGGTCGAAGACCAGGTTCCAGATCTCGAGGTACCGGTCGCCGCCGGGGTCGACCGTGCCGCCCTCCGCCTCGGGGCCGAACTCCGGGCCGCGGTCGTAGTGCCACTCCGCGCACGGGCCCGCGGGGCCGGGCTGGCCCGTGTCCCAGAAGATCTCCTCGCGCGTGAGCCGCACGATGTGACGCGGGTCGACGCCGACGCGCACGAGCGCGTCCGCGGACTCGGCGTCCTCGTTCCAGATCGTCACCCAGAGCCGGTCACCGTCGAGCCCGAGCCCGCCGGACTCCTGCGCCCCGGTGAGGAACTCCCAGGCCAGCTCGATGGCACCGGTCTTGAAGTAGTCGCCGAACGAGAAGTTCCCCATCATCTGGAAGTACGTGCCGTGCCGCGTGGTGCGGCCGACGTTCTCGATGTCGTTCGTGCGGATGCACTTCTGCACGCTCGCCACCCGGGGCCAGGGCGCGTCCTGCGTGCCGAGGATGTACGGGATGAACGGCACCATGCCGGCGATCGTGAAGAGGATCGACGGATCCGGGGAGATGAGCGGCACGGACGGCACGATGGCGTGGTCCTTGCTCGCGAAGTAGTCGAGCCAGCGCTGGCGGATCTCGGCGGTGCGCATGTCGTCCTCGTCAGGTGCGGTCCGCCGCCGGGGGGCGGCGGACGGTTCGGGTGGGCCGGGTACGGCCCGGGTGGTGCGGGCTCACGCTCAGAAGAACGGGGCGCGCTCGTCGTCGTCGGGGTCCGTGGTGGGTTCGTCGGCCCACCCCCGGGCGCTCAGGTCGGCGGCCAGGCCCCCCGCGGCCGGTCGGCCGAACGCCTCGCGCAGCTCGGCGCGGTGCCGCGGGGCGTTGGACCGCACGGTGTCGACGTCGACGTCGCCGACGAGCGCCTCGAGGAGCTCCGCCTCGCGCTCGGCGACCCCGCTGCGGAAGTCCTCGCGCGCGGCGCGCAGCGCCTGGCCCACCCGCACGGCGCCGGCGACGGCCTCGGTGGAGCCCGCGGGCGCGTAGTGCGTCACCAGCCGGCGGCCCTGCCGCACGACCACGACCGTGAGGGCCGCGCCCACGCCGACCCAGAACAGGCGCCTCATCGCACGCCACCGCCGGCACGCAGCCCGGCCAGGGCCCGGCGCACGCCGTACGAGAAGGCGGCGACCTTGAGCAGCGGGGCTCCGACGGTCGCCGTGACCAGCGACGTCAGGGCGGAGACGTTCTCCCCGACCTGGGCCGCGGCGGTGGTGACGGTGTCGACCTTGTCGATCTGCGTCGCGGAGGACGCGACGACGCGTGCCGTCTCGTCCAGCACCGGCAGCGCGTGGTCGGTGATCTCCTTGACGGAGGTGCGGGTCTCGTCCAGCACGTCGGCGAGCCGCAGCAGGGGGCGCGCGATGAACCCGACCAGAGCCACGAACGCGATCGCGGCGATGAGCCCCGCGACGTCACCGATCGACACCATGTCCGACACTCCTCACGCCTGGTTCCTCGTCCGGGTCCGGACCACGTCACCCTACCCGCGCGCTGCTCCCGCACCACGCGCGGCGCGTGCGTGCGTCGTCCGGACGCGCGGACGCCCCGCCGGCACAGGTGCGCGGCGGGGCGTCCGTGGGGAACGGGTCAGCGGGCGTAGTACTCGACGACCAGCTGGACCTCGCAGGTCACGGGGACCTCGGCGCGCTTGGGGCGGCGCACCAGCGTGGCGCTGAGCTTCTCGAGCTGGACCTCGAGGTAGCCCGGCACGGCCGGCAGCACGTCGCGGTGGGCGCCGGCGGCGGCGACCTGGAACGGCACGGTGGCCTGCGACTTCGGCTTGATCTGGAGGGTCTGGCCCTCCTTCACGCGGAACGACGGGCGGTCCACGATCTTGCCGTCGACGAGCACGTGACGGTGCGTGACCGTCTGGCGCGCCTGCAGGATCGTGCGGGCGAACCCGGCGCGCAGCACCAGGGCGTCCAGACGCGTCTCGAGGTCCTCGACGAGAGCCTCACCGGTCAGGCCCGGGGCCTTGCGGGCGTTCTCGTACGCCTTGGCGAGCTGCTTCTCGCGCAGCGCGTACTGGGCGCGCAGACGCTGCTTCTCGCGCAGACGCACCGCGTAGTCCGACTCGGTGCGGCGACGGGCGCGGCCGTGCTCACCGGGCGGGTAGGGGCGCTTCTCGAAGTGCTTGACGGCCTTGGGCGTCAGGGCCAGGCCGAGCGCGCGGCTCAGGCGGACCTGGCGACGCGAGCGGGTCACGTTGCTCACAGAGGTACTTCCTGTCGTGTCGATGGACGAGCACACCCGCGCACCGGACGAGGTCCGGACGGAAAGGGTTCCGGCGGGCGTGGGGCCGACCACTGGTGCGGCGCGCTGACCGTCGCAGGACGGTCGGTGCCACGGGCTAGGGCCCCAGGTGCTGCTTGCTGGTGGTGCTCGTGCGGCGGACCGCACGATCGCCCGCACACGGCGGACGACCGGTCCATGCTACCCGACCACCACCCGTCCGTCCGACCGCGACGCCGGCACCGGCACCGGCACACCGACCGTGGCGTCGCGCGCGGTCGCGGCGACCGCGCGCCCGTCAGCCCCCCGACGTGCCGGGCCCCGGCCGCGTCCCGGGGTCGAGGATCGACCGGATCCGGGTCAGCCGCTCCCCCACCGACCGCTCGAACCCGCGGTCCGAGGGCTCGTAGTACCGCGTGCCCGCCAGCTCGTCCGGCAGGTACTGCTGGGTGGCCACGGCGTGCGGCTCGTCGTGCGCGTAGCGGTAGCCCTTGCCGTGGCCCAGCCCCTGGGCACCGGCGTAGTGGGCGTCACGCAGGTGCGGCGGGACGCTGCCGATCCGGCCCGCCCGCACGTCGGCCAGCGCGCGGTCGATGCCGAGGTACGCGGCGTTGGACTTGGGGGCCGTCGCCAGGTGCACGACCGCCTCGGCCAGGATGATCCGCGCCTCCGGCATCCCGATGAGCGCGACGGCCTGCGCGGCCGCGACCGCGGTCTGCAGCGCGCTGGGGTCGGCCATGCCGACGTCCTCCGCCGCGGAGATGACGATGCGCCGCGCGATGAACCGGGGGTCCTCCCCCGCCGCGATCATCCGCGCGAGGTAGTGCAGCGAGGCGTCGACGTCGGAGCCGCGGACCGACTTGATGAACGCGCTGATGACGTCGTAGTGCTGGTCGCCGTCACGGTCGTACCGCACCGCCGCGACGTCGATCGCGCGTTCCATGGTGGCGAGGTCGACCGTGGCGGGCGTCGCGTCGTCGGCCGCGGGGCCACGGTCCCCGAGAGCGGCCCCCGCAGCCGCCTCGAGGATCGTCAGCGCCTTGCGGGCGTCGCCGCCGGCGAGGCGCAGCAGGTGGTCGAGCGCGTCGTCGTCCAGCGCGACGGACCCCGCCAGGCCGCGCTCGTCCCGGACGGCACGCTCGACCAGTGCGCGCACGTCGTCGGTCGTCAGCGGCTGCAGCGTGAGCAGCAGGGAGCGCGACAGCAGCGGGGAGTTGACGGAGAACGACGGGTTCTCGGTGGTGGCGGCCACGAGGGTCACCCACCGGTTCTCGACGCTCGGCAGCAGCGCGTCCTGCTGGGCCTTGGTGAAGCGGTGGACCTCGTCGATGAACAGGACGGTCTCCGAGCCGTCGGACGCGAGGCGGCGACGGGCGTCCTCGACCACGGCGCGCACGTCCTTGACGCCGGCGGTGACGGCGGACAGCTCGACGAACCGCCGTCCCGAGGTGCTGGCGACGAGGTACGCCAGCGTCGTCTTGCCGGTGCCGGGCGGGCCCCACAGGATCACCGACGACGGCGCGGCACGGCGTGACGCCTCGTCGGCGGGCTCGACCAGGCGACGCAGCGGCGAGCCCGCCACGAGCAGGTGCCCCTGGCCGGCGACCTCGGCGAGGGTCCGGGGTCGCATGCGCACCGCGAGGGGTGCGCCGGCGGCGGGCGCGGGCAGCCCCTGCGCGGTCGAGACGACCGCGTCGAACAGGTCCATGCCTGCGAGCCTACGCACCGCCGCCGACGGGACCGCCCACGGCCACGACGGCGCACGACGCGGCGTCGGTGTCCCGCGACGTGCGCGGGTGGCCCCGGACCTGCGAGCATGGCGGGCGTGTTCGCACGCCTCGGCCGCAGGGTCGCCCACCACCCGCGCCTGACCGTCGTCGTCTGGCTCGTGCTCACCGTCGTGGGCTACGCCCTGGCCGTGCAGGGCCTCCACGGCCAGAGCCTGTTCGACCGCGTCGAGGCCGGGGGTCCGGGTGTCCCGGGCGCGGAGTCGACCGAGGGGCAGCAGATCCTCGCGGACGAGCGGACCACGGGCCCGGCGGTGAACCTCGTGCTGACGGGTGTCGACCCGGCGGACCCCGCGGTCGGGCCGGCGCTCGAGGAGGCGCGCGCGCAGATCGCGGCGGTGCCCGGGGTGGTGTCGGTCATCGACCCCCTGGTGCTGCCCGGCGGTGTGCAGAGCCCGGCGGCGGCGCCGCTGCTGGCGCAGGACGGGGACGGGTTCCTCGTCGTCGTCGAGCTCGAGCCGGACCTGACGGCGGACGAGCAGGCCGCCGCGCTGGACGAGGTGGAGCAGCGCCTGCGCGCGGTGCCCCAGGACCTGCGGGACGTCGCACCGGACGTCCGCGGCGTCGTGGGCGCCGAGCACCTCATCGTCGACGAGATCACGCAGCAGGTCGAGGACGACCTGCGCACCGGAGAGGCCGTCGCGCTGCCGATCGCGCTGCTCATCATGGTGGTGGTCTTCGGCGGGTTCCTGGCGGCGTCGATGCCCATGGCCGGCGCCCTCGCGTCCATCGCCGGCGGGCTGGGCGCCCTCCTGGCGCTCACGTACGTGATGGACGTCGACGCCTCGGTCGTCAACGTCGTCACCGTGCTGGGGCTGGGCCTGTCCATCGACTACGGCCTGCTGATCGTGTCGCGGTTCCGCGAGGAGCTGCAGCGCACCGTCGGGACGGACGACGGCGCGGGGTCGCGGCGGCGACGCGGCGACGGACCTGTGGTGGAGGCGGTGGAACGGACCATGGCGACGGCCGGGCGGACGGTCGCGTTCTCGGCCGTGACCGTCGCGGTGTCGATCGCGGGTCTGCTGGTCTTCCGGCCGGAGATCCTGCGGGCCATCGCGGCCGGTGGGGTGGCGGTCGTGCTCGTGGCGGTCGCCACCGCGATCACGCTGGTCCCCGCGCTGCTGACGCTCACGGGCCGTCGCCTGGCGCGCCCGGGCCTGGTGGCGCGGATCCCCCTGCTGCGCCGCGCGTCGGACGTGCAGCGTGAGGAGGGTGCGTTCTCGACCCTGGCCGCCCGGGTCCAGCGCCACCCCTGGTGGGTCATGCTCGGGTCCGTCGCGCTCCTGCTGCTGCTGGCCGCCCCGGCGTTGCGCATGGAGCTGCGGATCAGCGGGCTGGAGCTGCTGCCCGAGGGCACCACCCAGCGCGAGTACGTGGGCGACCTGGAGGAGAACTACCCGGCCGCCGCGGGACCCGCCGTGACCGTGGTCGCCGCGACGTCGCTGGCCGAGGCCACGGCGTGGGCCGAGGAGCTCGAGGCCCTGCCGGACGTGGCGTCCGTCGACCCGCCGGCCGAGCTGGGCTCCTACGTCGTCATCGGCGTGCGGGCGGACACGGCCGACCCCGGTGGGCCCGTCGCGGCGGACGTCGTGCGGGAGGTCCGTGACGTGCCGGCGCCGTTCGAGCGCTGGGTGGTCGGGCAGGCCGCGTCGCAGATCGACTTCACGAAGGCGCTCGTGGAGCGCGCGCCGGTCGCGCTGGCCGTCGTCGGGGTGGCGACCCTGCTGCTGCTGTTCCTCATGACGGGCTCCGTGGTGATCCCGGTCAAGGCGCTGCTCACCAACGTGCTGTCGATCCTGGCCTCGCTGGGCGTGCTGGTCTGGGGGTTCCAGGACGGGCACCTCGAGGGGCTGCTGGGCTTCACGTCGACGAACGGCATCGAGACCTACGTGCTGGCGCTCGTCGCCGCCTTCGCGTTCGGTCTGGCGATGGACTACGAGGTCTTCCTGCTCTCGCGCGTCAAGGAGCTGCACGACGAGGGGCTGGCGACCGACGCCGCGGTCCGGCTGGGGCTGCAGCGCTCCGGGCGGATCATCACCTCGGCCGCGGCCATCATCATCGTGGTGTTCGCCGGGTTCGTCGCCGGCGACCTCGTGGTCATCAAGCAGGTCGGGTTCGCGCTGGCGGTCGCCGTGCTGATCGACGCGACGGTGGTCCGCCTGTTCCTGGTGCCGGCGACCATGACGGTGCTGGACCGCGCCAACTGGTGGGCACCGCGCCCCCTGCGCCGGCTGTACGACCGGTTCGCGATCCTGCACTGAGCCGCCGAGGCGCGCGGGCAGGGGGCGGCCGGGCCGTCAGGCGACCAGGCCCTGCCCACCGTCGACGAAGACCTCGGTCCCCGTCACGTGCCGCGCCGCGTCGGACACCAGGAACGCGATGACGTCGGCGACCTCCTGCGGCGAGCCCGGCTCCTCCCCCGTGAGCGGGATCTGCCCCTGCGGGTACTGCGCCGGCAGCCCGAGGTCGTCCGTGTCCCGCTGCTCCGTGTTCTCGTCGATGTTCGTCTCGATGGCGCCGGGGCACACCGCGTTGACGCGCACCCCGCGCGGGCCGAGCTCGACGGCCGCCATGCGGGCGAGCGCGACCTGACCCGCCTTGCTGGTGGCGTACGCCGACGCCCCGGGCGTCGTGAAGGTCCGGGTCCCGTTGATGGACGACACGACGACGACGGCCCCGCCCTGGCGCAGCAGCAGCGGCAGCGCGTAGCGCAGCGTGAGGAACGTCCCGGTGAGGTTGGTGCCGAGCGTGGCGTGCCACTCGTCCGGCTCGATCTGCTCCAGCGGCGCCCACACCCCGTTGACGCCGGCGTTGGCGACGACCACGTCGAGGCGCCCCAGCTCACGCTCCACCCGGGCGTAGACCTCACGGACCGCCTCGGCGTCCCCGACGTCCGCGGCGAGGGGCAGCACCCGCCCGCCCGCCGCGCGGACCTCCGCGGCGACGTCGTCCGCGCTCTCCTGGCGGTGCCCGACCGCGACGACGGTCGCACCGTCCTGCGCGAGCCGCACCGCCGTCGCCCGTCCGATGCCCGATCCCGCGCCCGTGACCAGCGCGACCTTGCCGTCCAGCGTCATCGTGCTCCCTCCCTCGACGTCACGGTCGACGGTAGCCACGCCCGGCGCGGACCGCCCGGTGAGCACCACGGCGGAGCCAGGGGCACGTCAGGGGCGTGCGGCACCCGGCGGCCCGTAGCCCGCGTTCTCGACGTCGACCCGGAATCCGAGGGCCGCGTAGACGCGGCGTGCCGGCGCGTTGTCGGCGTACATGCCCAGCGACACCCAGGGCGCGCCGCCCTCGAGCGCCCGGCGCGTCGCCACCGCCGCCAGCGCGGTGCCCAGCCGGTGGCCGCGCGCGTCGGGGACGACACCCAGGCCGTGCAGGTGCATCGAGGGGACGTCCGTGCCGGCGCGCACCGCGACACCGATCACGCCCAGCAGCCGGCCGCCGGCCGGGTCCGGCACACCCCACCACGCCGCGTCGTCGGACGCGCCGGGGCGCGCGTGGGTCGTCGGGTTCGCCACGTCGAGGCATGCCGTGATCGCCGCGGCGTCGCGCTCGGCGTCGAGGAGGACGACGCGGTCCTCGCCGGGCTGCGCGGGGGGTGGGACGTCGCACGAGAACCGGTCCCACGACGTGGCCGGCACGACGCCGACGACCTCGAGGGCCGCCGGCGTGACGGGCACGGCGCGCGGGACCGTGGCCCAGCGCACACCCGGGCCGTGGCTCCGCAGCGCGTCGGGGAGGAGCTCGTGGAGCTCGTCGGGTGCCCCCAGGGCCCACAGGATCGACCCGCCCGGCCGTTCCCGGGCCAGGACCGCCGCCGCGGCGCCCTGCGCGAGCACCGCGGCGTCGGCCCAGTCGTGCCGCTGGTCCAGCACGTCCCGCCGGCTGCGCAGCGCGGCGGGCAGCCGCGCCAGGAGCCGGTGGCTCACACCTGGGCGGCGGGGGCCGGGCCGGCGGGCGGCTGGGCGGCCTTGGGACGCGTGTCGACGCCGGTCTCGCGGCGCTGCTCGGGCGAGATGGGCGCCGGTGCCCCGGTCAGCGGGTCGTACCCGCCGCCGGACTTCGGGAACGCGATGACCTCACGGATCGACTCGGAGCGCGTGAGCAGGGCGACGATCCGGTCCCAGCCGAACGCGATGCCGCCGTGCGGCGGCGCACCGAACGCGAAGGCGTCGAGCAGGAAGCCGAACTTCTCCTGGGCCTCCTCCTGCCCGATGCCCATGACCTCGAAGACGCGCTGCTGCACGTCGCGCCGGTGGATACGGATCGAGCCGCCGCCGATCTCGTTGCCGTTGCACACGATGTCGTAGGCGTACGCGAGGGCCGCACCCGGGTCCTCCTCGAAGCGGTCGATCCACTCCGGGGTGGGCGACGTGAACGCGTGGTGCACGGCCGTCCAGGCGCCCTTGCCGACGGCGACGTCGTCGTCCTCGCCGGTGGGCTTGAACAGCGGTGCGTCGACGACCCACACGAACGACCAGGCGTCCTCGTCGATCAGCCCGCCGCGGCGGCCGATCTCCAGACGGGCGGCGCCCAGCAGCGCACGCGCCTCGCTCTGCTTGCCGGCGGCGAAGAACACCGCGTCACCCGGGTTGGCCCCGACCGCGGCCGCCAGCCCGGCGCGCTCCTGGTCGGTGATGTTCTTGGCGACCGGTCCGCCGAGCTCGCCGTCCTCGCCCACCGTGACGTAGGCCAGGCCCTTGGCACCGCGCTGCTTGGCCCACTCCTGCCACGCGTCGAACCCGCGGCGGGGGGTGCTCGCACCACCCGGCTGCACGACTGCCCCGACGTACGGCGCCTGGAAGACCCGGAACGGGGTCTCGGCGAAGTACGCGGTGAGGTCGGTCAGCTCGAGGCCGAAGCGCAGGTCGGGCTTGTCCGTGCCGTACCGGCGCATCGCCTCCGCGTAGGTCATCCGCGGGATCGGCGTCGGGATGGTGTACCCGATCAGCTCCCACAGCGAGGTCAGCACGGCCTCGGCGAGCTCGATGACGTCGTCCTGGTCGACGAAGCTGGCCTCGACGTCGAGCTGGGTGAACTCCGGCTGGCGGTCCGCGCGGAAGTCCTCGTCCCGGTAGCAGCGGGCGATCTGGTAGTACCGCTCCAGGCCGCCGACCATGAGCAGCTGCTTGAACAGCTGCGGGGACTGCGGCAGCGCGTACCAGCTGCCCGGGGCCAGGCGCGCCGGGACGACGAAGTCGCGCGCGCCCTCGGGCGTGGACCGCGTCAGCGTCGGGGTCTCGACCTCGACGAACCCGCGCTCGTCGAGCACCGCGCGCGCGGCACGGTTGACCTGGGCGCGCAGCCGGATGGCGTGGGCCGGGGCGGGCCGGCGCAGGTCGAGGTAGCGGTGGCGCAGGCGCGCCTCCTCCCCCACCGGCTCGTCGACGGACGCCGAGACCTGGAACGGCAGCGGTGCGGACTCGTTGAGGACGACGACCTCGTGCGCGACGACCTCGACCTCGCCGGTCGCGAGGTTGGGGTTCTCGTTGCCCTGCGGACGGCGCCCGACCTCACCGGTGACCTGGAGCACGTACTCCGCACGCAGCCCGTGGGCGACGGCCTCGTCGCGGATGACGACCTGGGCGATGCCCGAGGCGTCGCGCAGGTCGACGAACGCGACCCCGCCGTGATCGCGCCGGCGGTCCACCCAGCCCGTGAGGGTGACGGTGGTGCCGATGTGCTCGGCCCGCAGCGAGCCGGCGGTGTGGGTGCGCAGCACGGAAGGTCCTTCAGGTCGGGGATCCGCGCCCGGACGGACGCACCCCCGATCATAGGTGCGCCGACGGTGCCCGGCCCACGCGGACGCCCTACCGCGGGACGCCCCGCGCGCACCCGCCCCGACGGGCCGGACCCTCAGAAGAGACTGGGCTGCAGCTCGGCGGCGGCCGGCGGCGCGGGCTCCCGGTCGCTGCCCCAGCGCACGCCGTCGCCGACGTCCTGCGGTGCGCGGTCCAGCCCGTGCCGTGCGAGCAGCGGGCGGACCCGCGCGCCCAACCAGGCGCCGTACTCGGCGTGGGCGTACGACCCGCCCCGGTACACCCGGTCGTAGCCGGCCACCAGGTCGGGCCGCTCCCGCCGCAGCCACGCGAGGAACCACTCCCGGGCGCCCGGCCGCAGGTGCAGCGGCAGCACGGTGGCCCGCTGGGCCCCGGCCTCGGCGACGGCGGCGAGCAGCCGGTCCAGGTGGTCCGTGGAGTCCGTCAGCCAGGGCAGCACCGGCGCCACCATGACGTGCACGGGCAGCCCGGCCTCCCGCGCCGCGCGGACCAGCGCCAGACGCGCCCGCGCCGTCGGCGTGCCGGGCTCCAGGCTCTGCTGCAGGTCGTCGTCCAGGACGGCGATGGAGACGGCCGTCGACACCGGCACGTCGCGCGAGGCCTCGGCCAGCAGCGGCAGGTCCCGGCGCAGCAGGGTGCCCTTGGTGAGGACGGACAGCGGCGTGCCCGAGCCCGCGAGCGCCTCGATGATCCCGGGCATCAGCGCGTACCGGCCCTCCGCCCGCTGGTACGGGTCGGTGTTGGTGCCGAGCGCGACGTGCTCGCGTCGCCACGACGGCCGACCGACCTCGGCGCGCAGCACCTCGGCGACGTTGGTCTTGACGACGATCTGGGTGTCGAAGTCCGCCCCCGCGTCGAGGTCGAGGTAGCGGTGGGTGCCCCGGGCGAAGCAGTAGGCGCACGCGTGCAGGCAGCCCCGCATCGGGTTCACGGTCCACCGGAACGGCACCGCCGACGCGTCCGGCACCCGGTTGAGAGCCGTACGGCACAGCACCTCGTGGAAGGTGACGCCGGCGAAGTCCGGCGTGCGCACGCTGCGCACGAGTCCGGGCATGGTGCGCAGGTCGAGCCCGGGCAGCGCGGTGCCGTCCTGCGCACCGATCTTCTGCCCGTCCCATCGCACACGGCCATTCGAACACACGTTCGACCACGTGTCGAGAGGGTCAGCCGCCCGCGCGACAGCCGGTCGTGCGGCAGCCGGTCGTGCGGCAGCCGGTCGTGCGGCAGCCGGTCGTGCGGCAGCCGGTCGTGCGGCAGCCGGTCGTGCGGCAGCCGGCCGTGCGGCAGCCGGCCGTGCGTCAGCCGGCCGCGACGACGCGCGGACGCACGTCGTCCGCCGGCGGCGCCCACGTCGCGGCGTCGGCGGGGACCTGCTCGCCCGAGCGGATGTCCTTCACCTCGTCCTGCGCGGGTGCGCCGTCGTCGGCCGGGTCGCCGACGAACCACACGAAGGGGATGCCGCGGCGGTCGGCGTGCTTGATCTGCTTGCCGAACTTGGCGGCGCTCGGCGCCACCTCGACGGGGATGCCCCGCGCCCGCAGCGCGGCGGCGACCGCGTCGGACCGCGAGCGCAGCTCCTCCGACGTGACCGCGACGAGGACCGCGGTCGGCACCGAGCGCGTCGCGCGCACGAGGCCGGCGGACAGCAGCCGGGACACCAGCCGGGACACGCCGATCGACAGACCGACGCCCGGGTAGGTCTGGTTGCCGTCCGACGCGAGCGTGTCGTACCGGCCACCGGAGCAGATGGACCCCAGGTCCTCGTGCCCGACCAGCACGGTCTCGTAGACCGAGCCGGTGTAGTAGTCCAGGCCGCGGGCGATCCTCAGGTCGGCCACGACCACCCCGGGCGCGCGCTCGGCCGCGGCGGCGACGAGTGCGCCGAGCTCGCCGAGCCCTTCCTCCAGCAGGTCGCTCGACGCCCCGTGCCGGGTCGCGAGCTCGCGCACCCGCTCGACGACGGAGGCGTCGTCGCCGCTGATCGCGGCGAGCTCCAGGCAGGCGTCGGCCTGCGCGGGCGTGGCGCCGGCCTCGTCGACGAGCAGCGCCGCGACCGCCTCCGGGCCCACCTTGTCGAGCTTGTCGATGCCGCGGAGCACGGCCTCGACGTCGTCGAGACCCAGGCCGCGGTAGAAGCCCTCGGCGACCTTGCGGTTGTTCACGAGGATCCGCACCGGCGGCACGCCCAGGTCGCGCAGCGCACCGAGGGCGTCCGCCATGACCAGCGGGAGCTCGACCTCGTAGTGGTAGGGCAGCGCACCGGCGCCGACGACGTCGATGTCGGCCTGCACGAACTCGCGGAACCGCCCGTCCTGGGGCCGCTCGCCACGCCACACCTTCTGGATCTGGTAGCGGCGGAACGGGAAGGCCAGGTGCCCGGCGTTCTCCAGCACGTACCGCGCGAACGGCACGGTGAGGTCGAAGTGCAGGCCCAGCTGGCCCGCGCGCTCGGGCGCCGCGTCCGGGTCCTCCTGCAGGCGCCGCAGCACGTAGACCTCCTTGGAGGTCTCTCCCTTGCGCAGCAGCTGGTCGAGCGGCTCGACGGCCCGCGTCTCGATCCCCGCGAAGCCGTGCAGCTCGAACGTGCGGCGCAGGACGTCGAGGACGTGCTGCTCGACGATGCGCCCGTCGGGCAGCCACTCGGGGAATCCGGACAGGGGTGTGGGTCGCGCCATGGGCACGATGATCCCAGAACGCGACGCCCGGTCCCGCACCCTTCCGGGACGTGGGCCGCGCCGTCCCGGCGGCTCAGCCCCGACGCGGCAGGTACGGGTTGGTCGCCAGCTCGGTCGCCACGTCGGTGGCGGGGCCGTGGCCCGGCAGCACACGGGACCCGCGTGGCAGGGCCGCCACCACGTCGCGCAGGGTCGCGAGCATCGCGTCGTCGTCGCCGCCCGGCAGGTCGGTGCGACCGATGCCGCCGGCGAACAGCACGTCGCCGGACAGGACGACGGGTTCGACCTCCCCCGCGTCGACGAGGTAGAGCGTGGAGCCCTCGGTGTGCCCGGGGGCGTGCCGGGCGACGACCCGGACCCCGCCGAGGTCGAGGTCGACGTCACCCGTCCGGCCCACGCCCGCGCGACCGAACGGCTGGACCTGCTGCGGCTGCTGCCACGCGGCGGGCTCGACGCCGACGGCGCGCAGCGCCTGGGCGAGGGGGCCACGCGGGTCGTGGCGCGGGTCGAGGACCCCGAGCGTGCCGAACGGGTCCGCCAGCCGGTGCACGTCCCCGGCGTGCAGCAGCACGGGCACGTCGAACGCGGCGGACAACGCCGCCGCGTCCCACGTGTGGTCCGCGTGCCCGTGCGTGAGCAGCACGCCGCGGGGCCGCAGCGCGTGGCGGGCGACGAGCTCGCGCACCTGCTCCGCCGTGCCGGCGCCGGGGTCGACGACGGCGCAGTCGCCGTCCGGGGCGACGAGGACCGAGCACCGCGCCGCGAAGACGGGCGCGACCACCGTGAGGATCTGCATGTCCCGCACGCTAGACGAGCACCCGGACGCGTGCTGCACCGGCGCCGGCGACGGACGTCGGGGCGCACGGGACCGGGGCCACGCCGTGGTCAGCGTGCGCGACGACTGCCCGGGCTTGCCTAGACTGTCCCGGGGTCCGGCGCGTCTGCGGCGGCGGCACGTGGGACGGCAGCGGTGCAGCGGCGACGCGCACGTGCCGGCGGCACGACGAGACTGAGGAGAGCGGTGTCTTCGAAGCGCGAGCGCGAGCAGGAGCGCCGTCGGCAGGAGAAGAGGCACGCGCGCATGCTCGAGGCGCAGCGTGCGCGCCAGAAGCGCGCCCGCGTGGTGGCCGGCGGCGTGGTCGGCGCCCTCGCGCTCGGCCTGGGGGCTGTGGCGATCGTCGGCCTGACGCGCGACGACGCTCCGCCGTCGGCCGGACCGCAGGACGCGCCGTCCGCCGCCGCGACCTTCCCCGCACGGACGGGCAACGGCGGCGTCGCGCCCGACCCGGCGCTGGCCGAGGCGCGCACCTGGACCGGCACGCTGAGCACGTCCGCCGGTGAGATCGGCGTCGAGCTCGACGGCGCGGCGGCGCCGCAGGCCGTCGCGAACTTCGTGACCCTCGCCGACGAGGGGTACTTCGACGGCACGCTGTGCCACCGGCTCGTGACGCAGGGCATCCACGTGCTGCAGTGCGGCGACCCGACAGCCACCGGCATGGGCGACCCCGGGTACTCGTGGGGCCCGGTGGAGAACGCCCCCGCCGACGACGTGTACCCCGCCGGCACCATCGCGATGGCCCGCGTCGGCGGCGACGCCGAGTCGATGGGCTCCCAGTTCTTCCTCGTCTACGAGGACTCGCAGATCCCGTCCGACGCGGCGGGTGGCTACACCGTGTTCGGCCACATCACGTCCGGTCTGGACGTGGTGCAGGCCATCGCTGACGCGGGGACCCAGGACGGCTCCGAACGTCCGGTCTCCGACGTCACCATCGAGGGAGTGGAGATCCAGTGACCGAGCACCCGACGACGCCGTCCGCGGACGACGCCGAGCAGGCTCCCCCCCTCGCGGGCGACCCGACGGCCGTCGAGGCCACGCCCGAGGCACCGGTGGACGAGCCGGCGACCGAGGACAGCACCGCCACGCCGGACGAGCCGACGGACGACGCCGTGCAGGACGTCACTCATGAGCCGCAGGCCGAGGCCGGCGCCCCGGCGACCGACGGCACCGAGGGCGTCGTGACGGACGCCGAGCCCGGCACCGCCGCGGACGAGGCGCCACCGGCTCCGGCCGAGGAGGCCGCACCCGCCGAGGAGGCCGCACCCGCCGAGGACGCACCGGCCGACGAGACCGCGCCGGCCGAGGAGACCGCACCGGTCGACGAGACCGCGCCGGCCGAGGAGACCGCACCGGCCGACGAGACCGCACCGGCCGACGAGACCGCACCGGCCGACGAGACCGCACCGGCCGACGAGACCGCGCCGGCCGAGGCCGAGGTGGGGGACGCCGCGTCCGAGCAGCCCGCGTCCGACCAGTCCGCCACGCCTGCGCCGGGTGGGGTCCCCGCCCCCGGCGCCCGGCCGGGTCAGCGTCCGCGGCCGACGCCCGCGGCGATGCGTCCCGGCCCGCGGCCGCCGCGCCCCGGCGGTCCCGCCGCACCTGCCACACCGGCCGTCCCGGTCCCCACGCCGGACGAGGAGGCCGAGGCCGCGCGGGCCGCGACCTTCGGCCGGGTGGACGAGGACGGCACGGTGCACGTGGTCGAGGCCGCGGGCGAGCGCGTCGTCGGGCAGTTCCCCGGCGCGAGCGCGCCGGAGGCCCTCGCGCTGTACGTGCGCCGGTTCCTGGACCTGCAGGCCAAGGTCGCGCTGTTCGACGCCCGGCTGTCCGCGACGGACCTGTCCGTCAAGGAGATCGACCAGACGCTCGCGCGCCTCACCGAGGAGCTCGCCGAGCCCGCCGCCGTCGGCGACCTCGACGGCCTGCGGGCACGTCTGGAAGGGCTGCGCGCACGCGCCGCCGAGCGCCGCGCCCAGGCCGACGCCGAGCGCGCCGCTGCACGCGAGGCCGCGGTCGCGGCCCGCACGCAGATCGTCGAGCAGGCCGAGAAGATCGCCGCGACCGACCCCGCACGCATCCAGTGGCGTCCCGCCGGTGAGCAGCTGCGCTCCCTGCTGGACCAGTGGAAGGACGCCCAGCGCTCCGGGCCGCGCATCGACCGCCCTACGGAGGAGTCGCTCTGGAAGCGGTTCAGCCACGCACGGACCACGTTCGACCGCGAGCGACGGCACTTCTTCGCCGAGCTCGAGGCGCGCAACGCCGAGGCGAAGGGCGTCAAGGAGCAGCTGGTCGCCGAGGCCGAGCGCCTCGCGTCGAGCACCGACTGGGGCGGCACGTCCGCCGCGTTCCGCGACCTCATGACGCGCTGGAAGGCCGCGGGCCGCGCCAACCGCCAGGTCGACGACGCACTGTGGGCCCGGTTCCGGACCGCCCAGGACGCGTTCTTCGCCGCGCGGGACGCTGCGAACGAGGCCGTCGACGCCGAGTTCCGGGCGAACCTGGAGGTGAAGGAGGCGCTGCTCGTCGAGGCGGAGGCCCTCCTGCCCATCCGTGACCTCGGCGCCGCCAAGGCGGCCCTGCGCTCCATCCAGGACCGCTGGGACGCCGCCGGCAAGGTGCCGCGCGCCGACCTGCAGCGTGTCGAGGGCCGGCTGCGCGCCGTCGAGAGCGCGATCCGCGACGCGGACTCCGCGCAGTGGCGTCGCGGCAACCCCGAGACCCGCGCGCGGGCCGAGGGCGCTGCGGCACAGCTGGAGCAGGCGATCGCCGGGCTCGAGGCGGACCTCGACGCCGCGCGCGCCGCGGGCGACGAGCGCCGCGTGCGCGAGGCTCAGGCGGCGCTCGACGCCCGACGCGCGTGGCTGGAGCAGGTCCAGCGCGCGGCGCAGGACGCTCGCGGCTGACGCACCACCCGTCCGTCCACAGGATGCCCGTCCGCGCCCCCGGCAGAGGGCGGGGGCGGGCATCCTGGCGTCCGTGACCTCTCCGCTCGACGTCCCGGGCCCCGCGGCGCTGCGCAGGCTGCGGCCTGGCGCTCCCCCGTCGGTCCCGCTCGTCGTGCGCCGCGCCGAGCTCCCGGCCTCCGCGTGGACGGGGCTGCACCTCGACGGCGTGCTCGCGCCGCTGTGGCGGGACACCGCACGCGTCGTCGACCGCAACGCGTCCGGCGGCAGCGCGTCCGACAGCAGCGCGTCCGACGACGCAGCGGTCGGCGGCACAGCGGTGGCCGGCACAGCGTTCGACGGCACAGTGGTCGACGGCACAGCGTTCGACGGCACAGTGGTCGACCACGCGGTGGACCCCGCCGTGCGCGCGGCGGCGTTCGCCGCGCTCGTGCCGCAGCGCGGCACGGTCGGCCGTGAGGCGGCCGCGTGGGTGCACGCGGGAGGCAGCCCGCCCGACCGCGTCACGGTGCTCGTGCGGTCCGGGGCGCGGCGCCCGGACCCCCATCCGAGCCGCACGACGGCCGAGGCCGACCTCACGGAAGCCGACGTCGTGGACCTCGGCGGGGTGCGCGTCACCACCGTGCTGCGGACCGCGGTGGACGTCGCGCGGTGGTTGCCGACCGAGGACGCGCTGCGCGTGCTGCGCCGGCTGCCGCCGGTGGGCCTGGACCCGGCCGACGCGCTGCGCCGGCTCGAGCAGCACGCCGGAGGGCGCGGGGTCCGGCGCGCACGGCGCACCCTGCGGCTCGTCTGACACGCGGCGCCGCGGCGCCCGGGACCGACCCGGACGTCAGGCGCGGATGGCCGGCTCCTCGGCGCCACGCGACCCGGTCACCCGGTACACGTCGAAGACGCCCTCGACCTTGCGCACCGCGGCCAGCACCGACGCGAGGTGCGACGGCTCGGCCATCTCGAACACGAAGCGCGACAGCGCGACCCGGTCGCGGGACGTCGACACCGACGCCGACAGGATGTTCACGTGGTGGTCGGACAGCACGCGCGTGACGTCCGACAGCAGCCGGCTGCGGTCGAGCGCCTCGACCTGGATCTGCACGAGGAACAGCTGCGAGCTGGTGTGCGTCCACTCCACCTCGACGATGCGCTCCGGCTGGCGCCGCAGGCCCTCGACGTTGAGGCAGTCCGTGCGGTGCACCGAGACGCCCGCGCCCCGCGTGACGAACCCGATGATCTCGTCACCCGGCACGGGCGTGCAGCACTTGGCGAGCTTGACCCACACGTCCTCGACGCCCTTGACGACCACACCGGGGTCGCCCGTGCGCACGCGCCGCGCGGTCGACCCGGGCCGCGCCGCCTCGGCGAGGTCCTCCTCCTGGGCCGGCTCGCCCCCCAGCGAGTGCACGAGCCGCTGCACCACGGACGTGGCCGAGGCCTGCCCCTCGCCGACCGCCGCGTACAGCGCCGAGACGTCCGCGAAGCGCATCTCGTGCGCCAGCGCGACGAGGGCCTCGTGCGACATGAGCCGCTGGATCGGCAGGTTCTGCTTGCGCATCGCCTTGGCGATGGCGTCCTTGCCCTGCTCGATCGCCTCCTCGCGGCGCTCCTTGGTGAACCACTGGCGGATCTTGTTGCGCGCGCGGGGGCTCTTGACGAACGCGAGCCAGTCGCGGCTGGGCCCCGCCGTCTCGGACTTCGACGTGAAGACCTCGACGACGTCACCGTTCTCCAGCGTGGAGTCGAGCGGGACGAGACGACCGTTGACCCGCGCGCCCATCGTCCGGTGACCGACCTCGGTGTGCACCGCGTAGGCGAAGTCGACGGGCGTGGAGCCCGCGGGCAGCGCCTGGACGTCGCCCTTGGGGGTGAACACGTACACCTCGGCGCCGGCGATCTCGTCGCGCAGCAGGTCGAGGAACTCCGTGGGGTCGGCCGTCTCCCGCTGCCAGTCGACCAGCTGACGCAGCCACGTCATGTCGTTGCCGGCGGCGTCCTGCGGCCCGCCGCTCTTGGCGGTCTCCTTGTACTTCCAGTGGGCCGCGACGCCGTACTCCGCGCGCCGGTGCATGTCGTGCGTGCGGATCTGGATCTCGACCGGCTTGCCCCCGGGACCGATCACCGTGGTGTGCAGCGACTGGTACAGGTTGAACTTGGGCATCGCGATGTAGTCCTTGAACCGGCCGGGCACCGGGTTCCACCGCGCGTGCAGCGCACCGAGCGCCGCGTAGCAGTCGCGGACCGTGTCGACGAGGACGCGCACGCCCACCAGGTCGTAGATGTCCGCGAACTCGCGGCCGCGCACGATCATCTTCTGGTAGATCGAGTAGTAGTGCTTCGGCCGGCCCGTCACCGTCGCCTTGATCCGTGCGGTCCGCAGGTCGGCGCCGACCTGGTCGCGGACCGTGGCCAGGTACTCCTCGCGGGCGGGGGCGCGCTCCGCGACCAGGTGCACGATCTCGTCGTACACCTTGGGGTAGAGCGTCGCGAACGACAGGTCCTCGAGCTCCCACTTGATGGTGTTCATGCCGAGCCGGTGCGCGAGCGGCGCGTAGATCTCGAGGGTCTCGCGCGCCTTCTTCTCGGCCGACGCCGCGGACACGAACTTCCAGGTGCGGGCGTTGTGCAGCCGGTCCGCCAGCTTGATGACGAGCACCCGGATGTCGCGCGACATCGCGACGACCATCTTGCGGACCGTCTCCGCCTGGGCGGCGTCGCCGTAGGCGACCTTGTCGAGCTTGGTCACGCCGTCGACCAGCATCGCGACCTCGGGACCGAAGTCGTGCCGCAGCTGGTCCAGGGAGTAGTCGGTGTCCTCGACGGTGTCGTGCAGCAGCGCCGCCACGATCGTCGACGGGGTCATGCCGAGGTCGGCGAGGATCGTCGCGACGGCGACGGGGTGCGTGATGTACGGGTCGCCGCTCTTGCGCAGCTGGCCGCGGTGGGCGTGCTCCGCCACCACGTAGGCCTGCTCGATTACCGACAGGTCGGCCTTGGGGTGGTTGGTGCGCAAGGCCTGCAGCACCGGCTCGAGCGCGGGGTGCGCGGAGGCCGACCGCCCCGATAGCCGGGCGAGACGGGCACGGACCCGACCGGTCGACCCCGGCACGGCGTCCACCTCGGGCGTGCCGGCGCCCGGCGTCGTGACCGCGGGCCCGGAGGGCACGGCCGGTCCGGGCGCAGCGGGGACGGGCGCGCTCACCGGCTCGGCCCCTGCTCCGACCTTCTCCGACATCCGCCCGCACCCCCTTTCCGTGATCGCTCGATTCTACGGCCGCGACGCGTGCGGCCCCGCCCGGCGCACACGCCCCGCACCGGTGCGTGCGCCCCGCCGGCGGGGCGCACGGTCAGGCGATGGTCAGCAGCGCGTCGACGAAGCGTCCCGGCAGCTGCGCACGCCCGCCCAGCGCCTCGAGCTCCACGAGGAAGCTCAGCCCCACGACGGTGGCACCGCAGGACTCCAGCAGCTCGACGGTGGCTGCCGCCGTGCCGCCGGTCGCCAGGACGTCGTCGACGACGAGCACGCGCGCACCGTCGGGAATGGTGAACGGCTGCACCTCGACCGCGGCGGTCCCGTACTCGAGCGCGTACGTCTGCGACGCGACGGGTCCGGGCAGCTTGCCTGCCTTGCGGACGGGGACGACACCGGCACCCAGGGCGGTCGCCACCGGCGCGGCCAGCAGGAACCCGCGCGCCTCCATGCCCGCCACGAGGTCGATCGGCCCCGGCGCGTCGGCGGCCAGCGCCCCGACCACCTCGGCGAAGGCGCCGGCGTCCGCCAGCAGCGGCATGATGTCGCGGAACAGGACCCCGGGCTCCGGGTAGTCCGGCACGGTGCGCATCAGCGCGTCGATCCGACCGGCCAGCGCGGCCCGCTGGTCCGACGGGCCGGGCACCGTGACCGGCCCGTCGGGCTGCGGGCTCATCGGCCCTTGCGCCGGGGCTGCGCGCCCTGGCCCAGGTGGCCGCCCGGCCGCAGGGCCGCGGCCGCGTGCACCGCACCGGCGGTGAGGCCCTCGCCCTGCGCGCCGTCGCTACCCGCGCGCGCCGCCAGGACCTTGGCGGTGTGCTCACGGATCCGCGGCTCGCGCTCCCGCAGCGTGACCTCGAGCGGCGTGGCGATGAAGATCGACGAGAACGTCCCGACGAACATGCCGACGAACAGCGCCAGGGCGATGTCCCGCAGTGTCCCGGCCCCCAGGACGAACGCACCGATCACGAGGATCGACGCGACCGGCAGGAGCGCGACGACCGAGGTGTTGATCGACCGGACGAGGGTCTGGTTGACGGCCAGGTTGGCCCGCTCGGCGTACGTGAAGCGCGTCTGCTCCAGCGTGTCCGCGGTGTTCTCCCGGACCTTGTCGAACACGACGACCGTGTCGTAGATCGAGTACCCGAGGATCGTGAGGAACCCGATGACGGTGGCCGGGGTGACCTCCCAGCCGATGGCCGCGTAGATCCCGACGGTGATGATGAGGTCGTGGAACAGGGCGATGATCGCCGCCGCCGCCATCCGCCAGTTGCGGAAGTACACCGTCATGACCAGCGACACGAACAGCAGGAAGACGAGCAGACCGGTCACGGCCTTCTGCGAGACGTCCTGCCCCCACGAGGGGCCGATGTAGGCGCTGGTGATCTGGTCCTGGCCGACGTCGAAGGCCTCGGCGAGACCGTTCTTGACCTCCTCGACCTGCTCGTTGGTGAGCTCGGCCGTCTGGATGCGCAGCGAGCTGCCGCCGACCGTCGTGACGCGCGGGGCCTCCTCGGGCGAGACGGCCTGCACCGTGTCGACCGCGAGCTGCTGGTCGTCGGTGGGCACACCCGAGACCATGAACTCCGAGCCGCCGCGGAACTCGATGCCGGGGTTGAGGCCCGGCTTGACGAGCAGCACCGCGGAGATGAGGACGAGCACGAGCGAGATGGCGTACCACCTGCGCCGCTTGCCGACGATGTCGTACGAGCGGCGGCCCGTGTAGAGGTCGTTGCCCCACTGGGCGAATCCCGTGGCCATCAGCGGTCGCTCCCCTCGGCGCGCTCGGCGGCGGGCTCGTCGGTCCCGGACGCGGGCGGTGCGTCCGGCGGTGGTGCCGCAGCCGACTGCGCGGCACGGGCCGCGGCGCGGCGCTCGGCAATGGTCAGGCCGCCACCGCTGCCGACGGAGACCGGCTCGCGTGCGGACTCGGGGGCCGGTGCACCCGCCGTGCGCTGGCCCGGCGTGACCACGCGGCCGCGGCCGCCGTACCGCAGCACGTCGACGCCGAGGCGGCGCGGGTCGAGCCCGGAGGCGGGGTGCCCCTCGGAGAAGAACCGGGTGCGGCCCAGCAGGATCATCAACGGGTGCGTGAAGAGGAAGACGACCAGCAGGTCGACCAGGGTCGTCAGACCCAGGGTGAACGCGAACCCGCGCACCCCGCCGACCGCGAGCAGGTACAGCACGATCGCGGCGGTGAAGTTCACCGCGTCGGACGCCAGGATCGTGCGACGCGCCCGCTCCCAGCCCTTCTCGATCGCGGCACCCAGGGCCCGGCCGTCCCGCAGTTCGTCCCGGATGCGCTCGAAGTACACGATGAACGAGTCGGCCGTGATGCCGATCGCCACGATGAGGCCGGCGACACCGGGCAGCGACAGGCGGTAGCCCTGCAGCCAGGACAGCAGCGTGATGACCCCGTAGGTCACGAGTGCCGCCACGAGCAGCGAGGCGACCGTCACCAGGCCCAGCGCGCGGTACTGGAAGAGGGAGTACACGACGACCAGCAGCAGCCCGAAGACACCCGCGAGAAGGCCCTTCTGGAGCTGCTCGGAGCCGAGCGTCGCGGAGATCTGCTGCTCGCTCTGGACCGTGAAGCTGATGGGCAGCGAACCGAAGTTCAGCTGGTTCGCCAGCGTCGCCGCGGACTCGCGGTCGAACGACCCGGAGATCTGCGCCTGGCCGTTGGGGATGACCTCGTTGACCGACGGGGCGGAGATCACCAGCGCGTCGAGCACCACCGCGAACTGGTTGAGCGGCGGGGTCTGGCTCGCCAGGCGCGTCGTGACCTCGGTGAACTTCGGGGTGCCGGCGCCGGTGAACTCCAGGTTGACGACCCACTGGCCCGTGGAGGCACCCGTGGAGGTCGTCCCCATGCCGGACGTCGCGCTCTTGATGTCCGCACCGGGGATCTCGACCGGGCCGAGGATGTACTTGGCCAGGCCCTCCTGGTCGCACGCGACGAACGCGGTGTCGGGGTCGCCGGGGGCGCCACCGGCCCGGTTCTCGGGCAGCGTGCAGTCGAGGGCGTCGAACTCCTGCTGCACCTCGGGCGTCACGTAGTACGCGATGTCGCTCGGCCCGTCCGGGGACTCCTTGGTCGGCTGGGCCGGCGGGGACGCCGCGGGGTCCTGCGGCGTCGCCGCAGGGGCCCCCATCACGAGGACCGGACGGAACTCCATCTGCGCCGAGGTGCGGACCAGGTCGAGGGTCTCCTTGTCGGGACGGCCCGGCAGCGCGACGACGATCTTGTCGCCACCCTGGCTGGTGATCTCAGCCTCGGCGACGCCGGAGGCGTCGACGCGCTGGCGGATGACCGCGATCGCCTGGTTGATCGTCTCGGAGGTGACGTCGCCCTTGGCCTCGGGCACGGGCTCGAGGATGATCTGCGTCCCGCCCTCGAGGTCGAGCGCGAGGTTCGGCGTCAGGGACGCGTCGCTCCAGCGGGTGCCGGCGAGGATCGACGCGAACAGCGCGACGACCAGCAGCCCGAGCATGACGAGCGTACGGACCGGCCGTTCACGGCGGCGGGGAGGAGGGGCCAACGGAGTTCTTCTCTCGTGCGCGCACCGCCCGGGAGGACCGGCCGGTGGGGTCGGGGCCCGGGCGTCATCGCCCGGGCCGGTGGGTCACTTGTCGTCGCGACGGTCGTCCGGCGTCGTCGGGGGCTCGGGCGGCAGGGAGGACAGGTCGTCGGGCACGTCCACCACGGGCTCGTCCTGGACGGCGGGGTCCTCGGTCTCGGACGGCTGCTCACCGACGACGGCCTCGGTGCGGCGCCCGATCGCGGCGCGCAGCCAACGCGTCTGCGTGCCGGGCGTGGACTCGAGCGTGACGACGTCGCCGTCGATGGCCGTGACGGTCCCGAAGAGCCCGGAGGCGGTCATGACCTCGTCCCCCACCTCCAGGTTGTTCCGCAGCTCGGCGGCCTCGCGCTGCTGCTTGCGCGTGCGGCTCGACATGAACCACAGCGCGGCGAACGCGAGCAGCATGATGATGAGGAACGAGTAGTCCATGGGGTGGTGGTTCTCCGCATTCGTGTCAGACGTCCGCCGCAGTCTAGGCGCCGCGGCCCGCCGCTCCAACGTCCCAGGGTCCTGCGACGTTCCCACCCGGTGCCCGAAGGGCGCCGCGCGCTCAGCCGAAGAGCGTGTCCGAGGCCACGGGGACCGCCAGCCCGAGGTGCTCCCACGCCGGTGGCAGGGCGACGCGGCCGCGCGGCGTGCGCCCCACCAGGCCCTCCCGCACGAGGAAGGGCTCGGCCACCGTCTCGACCGTCTCGGGCTCCTCGCCGACCGCCACCGCGAGCGTCGTCAGGCCGACGGGGCCGCCACCGAACCGGCGGCACAGCGCGTCGAGGACAGCACGGTCCAGCCGGTCCAGCCCGCGCTCGTCGACCTCGTAGACCGCCAGCGCCGACCGGGCGGCGTCCAGCGACAGGTGGCCGTCACCGCGCACCTGTGCCCAGTCGCGCACCCGGCGCAGCAGCCGGTTCGCGATGCGCGGCGTGCCGCGCGAGCGCGACGCGATCTCGGCCGCGGCCTCGGCGTCGAGCGGCACGCCCAGCAGCCCGGCGGACCGCACGAGCACACGCTCGAGCTCGTCGTCGGCGTAGAAGTCGAGGTGGCCGGTGAACCCGAACCGGTCGCGCAGCGGCGCCGGCAGCAGTCCCGCCCGGGTCGTGGCACCGACGACGGTGAACGGCGGCAGCGACAGCGGGATCGCGCTGGCGCCCGCCCCCTTGCCCACCACCACGTCGACCCGGAAGTCCTCCATGGCCACGTACAGCAGCTCCTCCGCCGGGCGGGCCAGCCGGTGGATCTCGTCGATGAACAGGACCTCCCCCTCGTCGAGGGAGGACAGCACCGCGGCCAGGTCGCCCGCGTGCTGGATGGCCGGCCCGCTCGTGACCCGCAGCGACGCGCCGAGCTCGGCGGCGATGATCATCGCCAGCGTCGTCTTGCCCAGGCCCGGCGGGCCCGACAGCAGGACGTGGTCCGGTGCCCGCCCCCGCGCCATCGCCGCCTCCAGCACCAGCGACAGCTGGTCGCGCACGACGCGCTGCCCGACGAACTCCTCCAGCCGACGGGGCCGCAGCGCCGCCTCGGCGGCACGCTCCGGCTCGTCCGCGGCGGGACGCACCACCGAGCCGGCGTCGAAGGCGTCGGGCTCCCCCACCTCGATGCGTCCGCCGCCGAGGGGGTCCGTCGCGTCCTCAGGCACGGGCGCTCCCCAGCGAGCGCAGGGCGGCGCGCAGCACGCCGGGCACCTCGTCGGCGCCGACCGGACCGGTGGTGCCGTCGAGCACGGCCGCGACCGCGTCCTGCGCGGCCCGCAGCGGCCAGCCGAGGCCCACGAGGGCCTCGACGACCTGCTCGCGGTGGTCGGCCGACAGCGGGGCGGAGGCGGCGCCGGTGGGCGCGGGCGCCCCCAGACGCTCCCCCAGCTCCAGGACGATGCGCTGCGCACCCTTGCGTCCGATGCCCGGCACCCGCACGAGCGCCGCCAGGTCCTCGTCCGCGACCGCACGGCGCAGCCCGTCCGGGGTGTGCACGGCCAGCATCGCCAGCGCGAGGCGCGGTCCGACGCCCGAGACCGTCTGCACGGTCTCGAACACGTCGCGCTCGTCGTCGTCGGCGAAGCCGAACAGGGTCAGGGAGTCCTCGCGCACCACGAGGGACGTGAAGAGCCGCGCAGGCTGCCCGACGCGCAGACCGGCGAGCGTCGCCGGGGTCGCCTGGACCAGCAGACCCACACCGCCGACCTCGAGCACGGCCGAGTCCAGCCGTACCGCCAGCACGGTCCCGTGCACCGACGCGATCACCGCGCGCTCCTCCCGTCGTCGACCGTGACACTGTGCCACACCCGGACGAACACGTGTACGAACGACACGCGAGCCGTCACCCGCGGCGGCGCGCCGCCTGCTCCGCCTCCGCCCACCGCCGCTGCGCGGGCGTGAGCGCGCCGGGCTCGCGCTGCGGTGCCCCCAGGGCGCCCGCCGGGCGCCACAGGTGGCAGATCGCCAGGGCGAGGGCGTCCGCGGCGTCCGCGGGCCGCGGCAGGTCGTCCAGGCCGAGCAGCCGGGCGACCATCGTCTGGACCTGCGCCTTCTCGGCACGGCCGGACCCCGTGACCGCGGCCTTGACCTCGCTGGGCGTGTGCAGGGCGACGGGGATGCGGCGACGGGCCGCCGCGACCATGGCCAGGCCGGCGACCTGCGCGGTCCCCATCACGGTGCTCACGTTGTGCTGCGCGAAGACGCGCTCGACCGCCACGGTGTCGGGCGCGTGCTCCTCGATGCACTCCTCGAGGGCGCGCTCGATGAGGAGCAGCCGCTGGTCGACGTCGAGCGCGGGGTCGGAGCGCGCGACCGACACGTGCACGAGACGGGCGCGCCGTCCGGGCAGCCCGTCGACGACGCCGAGGCCACACCGGGTCAGGCCGGGGTCCACTCCGAGCACGCGCACGCGGCCATCGTCGCAGCCGCCGGACGCAGGACGGGCCCCGCCACACCGGTGGCGGGGCCCGTGCGCGCACCCGGGAGGGTGCGGTGCGTCACTCGGCGTCGAGCTCGGCCATGACCTCGTCGGAGGCGTCGAAGTTGGCGTACACGTTCTGCACGTCGTCGGAGTCCTCGAGCGCGTCGATCAGCCGCAGGATCTTGCGGGCGCCGTCGGCGTCGACCTCGATCTGCGTCGACGGCCACCACACGACGTCGGCCGAGTCGTAGTCGATGCCGGCCTCCTGCAGGGAGGTCCGCACGGGCACCAGGTCGGTGGCCTCGCTCAGCACCTCGAACGACTCGCCCAGGTCGGTGACCTCCTCGCCGCCCGCCTCGAGCACGGCCTCCATGACGGCGTCCTCGTCGGTGCCCTCCTTGGGGACGATGACCACGCCCTTGCGGCTGAAGATGTACTGGACCGACCCGGGGTCGGCCATCTGGCCGCCGTTGCGCGTGAAGGCCACCCGCACGTCGGACGCGGCCCGGTTGCGGTTGTCCGTCAGGCACTCGACCAGCACCGCGACACCGCCGGGGCCGTAGCCCTCGTACGTGATCGACTGGTAGTCCGCGCCGCCGGCCTCCTGGCCGGAGCCGCGCTTGACGGCACGGTCGATGTTGTCGTTCGGGACGGACGACTTCTTGGCCTTCTGGATGGCGTCGAAGAGCGTCGGGTTGCCCGCGGGGTCACCGCCGCCCGTACGGGCGGCCACCTCGACGTTCTTGACGAGCTTGGCGAAGAGCTTGCCCCGCTTCGCGTCGATGACGGCCTTCTTGTGCTTGGTGGTGGCCCACTTGGAGTGACCCGACATGGCTCGTTACCCCTTCGTCTCCGCTGATCCGCCCGCGTCGCTCCCGGGGCGCCGCCCAGGTGCGGGCGGGCCGGGGATCCGCGACGTCACAGGCTGTCGCGGACGATCTGCACGAACAGTCGGTGCACCCTCGGGTCCCCGGTCACCTCGGGATGGAACGAGGTCACGAGCAGCGGGCCCTGGCGCACCGCAACGATCCTACCGGCGGCGGGGCCCTCCGCGACGCGTCCGACGACGGTGGCTGCGGGTCCCACCTCCTCGACCCAGGGCGCCCGGATGAACACGGCGTGCACCGGGTCGTGCCCGCTCTCCGCCACCCCGTCCAGGACGAGGTCCGTCTCGAAGGAGTCGACCTGCCGCCCGAACGCGTTGCGCCGCACGGTGATGTCGACGCCGCCGAGCGTGCGCTGCCCCTCGATGCCGCCGATGATCCGGTCGGCCAGCAGGATCATGCCGGCGCACGACCCGTAGGCGGGCATGCCGCCGGCCAGCCGGTCCCGCACGGGGCCGTCCAGCTCGAACGCCCGCAGCAGCTTGTCGATCGTCGTCGACTCACCCCCGGGCAGCACGAGCGCGTCCACGGCGTCGAGCTCGCTGCGGCGGCGCACCGCGACCGCGCCGACGCCGAGGGAGCCGAGCACCGCCAGGTGCTCGCGGACGTCGCCCTGCAGGGCGAGCACACCGATGGTGGGGGTCACGGTGGCCGATCCTAGGCGTCCTCGACCGCGGCCGGCCCGACCACGGCGAGGGGCCGCCCGGCAACGCCCGTGGGGTCCGCCACCTCGTCGGCCAGCCGCTCCAGCCCGAGCAGGAGCTGGTCCCGCGGCGCCGCGAGCGAGACCCGCACCATCCCCGCGGCGGCCGTCCCGAAGGTCGACCCGGGCGCGACCGCGACGTGCCGACGTGCCAGCAGGCCCCGGGCGAAGGCGTCGGTGTCGGAGGTCCCGACGTCGACCATGAGGTAGAACGCGCCGTCGGGCACGACGTGCGCCACGCCGCGGCGCGCCAGGAGCGCGCACGCGGCGTCCCGCCGCTCCCGGTAGGACGCCACGGCGTCCGCGACCCCGTCCTGCGGCCCCGTGAGCGCGGCCAGCGCCGCCACCTGTCCGGGCGTCGACGGGCAGGCGACGGTCGCCTCGGCCAGGTGGCCGAGCGCCTCGACGACGTCGGGCGCGGGGACGACGACCCAGCCCGTGCGCCAGCCCGTCAGCGCGTAGGTCTTGGAGACGCTGAAGAACCCGAGGACCCGCCCGTCCGTGTCGTACGCGAGCGGGCTGACGTGCGGGCGGTCGAAGGTGATGGCCTCGTAGCACTCGTCCGACAGCAGCCACAGGTCGTGGCGCCGTGCGACCTCGACCAGCCCTGCGACGACGTCGGGCGGGTACACCGCCCCCGTGGGGTTGTTGGGCGAGCACACGACGAGCGCGCGGGTGCGCGGTGTCACGCGCGACGCCACCTCGGCAGGGTCCGGCACGAAGCCGGCGGCCGCGTGCGCCGGGTAGGTGCGCACGGTGGCACCGGCCGCGACGGCCGCCATCTCCCAGTTCGGGAAGGTGGGGTCGGGCAGCAGCACCTCGTCACCCGGGGCGAGCAGCGTGGCCATGGCCATGGCCAGCCCGTGCATCGCGCCGTGGGTCACCACGACCTCGTCGGGCGACGTGGCACGGCCGTGGGTGCGCGCGACGCGCTCGGCCGCCGCGACGCGCAGCTCGACGAGGCCCGTGCTCGAGGTGTACCCGGTGCGTCCGTCCCGCGCGGCCGCGGCGACCGCCGCCACGACGTGCTCGGCGGGACCCGCGTCGGGCTCGCCGATCTCGAGGTGGATGGCGCTCGGGTCACCCAGCGCGAGGTCCATGAGGGTGCGGATGCCCGACCGCGGGATCCGGGCGACGGGCGAGGAGGCGGCGGCACGAGGCATGCGCCGGACGCTAGCCGGGTGACGTGACCGGGATGTTACCGACCAGTACGCACGGCGCGGGGACCACCCGCGACGCGTCACTCCTCGACGAGACCGAGGTGGCGCGTCGTGCCGTCCCACACCAGGACGGCCCGCACGAGCTCGGGGAGCCCGGCCGGGAACACCTCGATCGTGACGCGGTCCAGCTCGTCGAGGTCCCACCACCGCAGCTCGTCGAGGACGTCCAGCTCGACCGCGGTCCAGCCGTCGCGCGTCGTCACGAGGTCGGTCGCCGGCACGCGGGCGAGGTACAGGTCCTCGTCCTGCCGGCACGTCCGGGCGGCGAAGTCGAACAGCGCGGACCGCGTGTACACCGGGCCCACCAGCTCGTCGGGCGCCAGCACGATGCCCGTCTCCTCGCGGACCTCCCGCACCGCGGCCTGCCGGGACGTCTCCCCCGCGTCGATCCCACCGCCCACCGTGAACCACCACGACCGCTCCGGCAGGTCGACGTCGTGGCCGCGGACGAGCAGGACGCGGTCGTGCTCGTCGAGCAGGATGACGCGGGCGGCGCGCCGGTGCAGCAGGCCGTCCGGGCCGGGGACCCAGTCGCTCCCGAACACGGCGGCCGACGCGCCACCCACCTCGGCGCCGTGCGGGCCGGTCGTGCTCACCAGCCCCGCTCGGCCAACCGGTGCGGCACCGGCACGTCGTCCACGTTGATGCCGACCATGGCGTCACCCAGGCCACGGGACACCTTGGCGATGACGTCCGGGTCGTCGTGGAACGTGGTGGCCTTGACGATGGCCGCGGCGCGCTCGGCGGGGTTGCCGGACTTGAAGATGCCCGAGCCGACGAACACGCCCTCGGCGCCGAGCTGCATCATCATGGCCGCGTCCGCAGGCGTCGCGATGCCGCCGGCGGTGAAGAGCACGACGGGCAGCTTCCCGGCCGTCGCCACCTCCTTGACCAGCTCGTACGGCGCCTGCAGGTCCTTGGCCGCGAGGTACAGCTCGTCCTCGGGCAGGGACGTCAGCCGGCGGATCTCGTCGCGCAGCGTGCGCATGTGCGTCGTCGCGTTGGACACGTCACCGGTTCCGGCCTCGCCCTTGGAACGGATCATCGCCGCGCCCTCGGTGATGCGCCGCAGCGCCTCGCCGAGGTTCGTCGCGCCGCAGACGAACGGGACGGTGAACGCCCACTTGTCGATGTGGTGCGCGTAGTCGGCGGGCGTCAGCACCTCCGACTCGTCGACGTAGTCGACGCCGAGCGCCTGCAGCACCTGCGCCTCGACGAAGTGCCCGATGCGGGCCTTGGCCATCACCGGGATGGAGACCGTCGAGATGATGCCGTCGATGAGGTCGGGGTCGCTCATGCGCGCCACGCCGCCCTGCGCCCGGATGTCCGCGGGGACCCGCTCGAGCGCCATGACGGCGACGGCGCCCGCGTCCTCGGCGATCTTCGCCTGCTCCGGGGTGACGACGTCCATGATGACGCCGCCCTTGAGCATCTCGGCCATGCCGCGCTTCACGCGCGCGGTGCCGACCTCGCCGGCGGCGGGCTGGGAGTTCTGGGTCACGTCAGACCTCTTCGATCGGTGGTGGCGGGGGGCCCGCCTGCCGCGGTGCCCGGCGGCACGGCGCGACGCCGGACGCCGGCCGCCGTGGTCGGGGACACATCCATCCTAGGCAGGACGACCCCGGCGGTGGACGGACGACCGGCACGCGGACAGCGCGCGTCAGGCGCCGGTCGCGCCGACCTCCGGGGGCACCGGCCGTGCGCTCTCGCCGGGCCGTGCCAGGCCGTGGGGCCACGCGTCGTCGAGCTCGAGGGTGCGCGGCTCGGGCGCGTGCCCCGCGAGCCGTAGCAGCCGCACCGAGGCGCTTCGCCGCACGCGCTGCGTCTGGGCGACGGCCTCGTTGTGGAACCGACGCGCCAGCTGCACGCGGTACCAGGCGGCGGCCAGGTCGCCCAGCAGCCGGGCGCCGAGCGGGTCGGTGGCCAGCGCGGCCACCTCGTCGGCGTCGTCCAGGATCTCGCGCAGCGCTGCCGTGAGCTCGCTCTCCACCTGGGACCGGTCCACCGGCTCACCCGGCGCGTCCGGGGCGCCGAGCACCTCGTGCACGTCGGGCGGCAGCAGCCCCGCCGGCACGTCGACCGCGCCCGCGGCGGTCAGCGACTCCCACACCGACTCACCCAGCACCACCGAGCTCGCGGGGTCCAGCAGGCCGCTGGTGGCCAGCTCCGACGCCACCGTCGCACGCCGGACGAGCTGCGCGTCGACCACCGCGCGAGACGCCGCCACCTTGCGGTGCAGTCGGTCCAGCCGGCTGGCGCGCACCCACACCAGCCACAGCGCCAGCAGCACGACGCCGACGACCACCAGGACGGCCGTGCCGTCCATCGCGCCCGTCACGTGCGGTTCCGCCGCAGCTCGAGCAGGCGGGCGCCGCGCAGCGACGACGGGTCCTCGCCGACGGGCGCGTCGCGACCCGCCACCGCCATCTCGTAGACGGCGAGCACCTGGTCGGTCACCGCCGACCAGTCGTAGCGGCGCACCACGCGCGACGCGTGCGCGCTGATCCGCTCGCGCAGGGCCGCGTCGCCGAGCACCCGCACCAGGGTGGCGCCGAGGTCCGCCGGGTCGCCGGTGCGGAACAGCACGCCGGCGTCCCCGTCGTCGAGCACGCGCGCGAACGCGCCCAGGTCGCTGGCGACCACCGTCGTCCCGGCCGCCATCGCCTCGACCAGGACGATGCCGAAGCTCTCGCCGCCGGTCTGCGGCGCGCAGTAGACGTCCACGGAGGACAGCAGCCGCGCCTTGTCCTCCTCGCTGACGCCGCCGAGGAACTCGACCGCGCCGGCCCGGTCACCCAGCAGCTCACGCGCCTGCTCCTGGCCCGTGTCACCGCTGCCCGCGACGAGGAACCGTGCACCCGGGTACGTGTCGAGCACGGTCGTGACGGCGCGCAGCAGCACGGCGAGCCCCTTGCGGGGCTCGTCGAGGCGGCCGAGGAACGCCACGGTCGGCGCCTGCGGCGTGCCGGTCCACCGGGGGTCCGTGCCGGCGTTCGCGAAGGTGTCGACCCACACCCCGTTGGGGATCACCACCGCGTCGCCGCCCAGGTGCTCGACGAGCGTGCGCCGCGCGTCCTCCGAGACCGCGATCCGCAGGGAGATCTTCTCCAGGGACTGACGGACGAGCGGGTACGCCATCTGCAGGGAGCGGGACCGCACGATCGAGGTGTGGAACGTCGCCACCACCGGGCCGTCCGCGATCCACAGGGCGAGCATGCCGAGGCTCGGCGTGACGGGCTCGTGCAGGTGCAGCACGTCGAACTCGCCGGCGGCCAGCCAGCGCCGCACCCGGCCGGCCGTCACGGGGCCGAACGTGAGCCGCGCGACGGACCCGTTGTAGTGCACGGGGACCGCGCGGCCGGCCGCGACCAGGTAGGGCGGGACGGGGGTGTCGTCGGCCGCGGGAGCGAGCACCGACACCTCGTGGCCGCGCCCGATGAGCGACTCGGCCAGGTCCCGGACGTGGAACTGCACGCCCCCGGGCACGTCGAAGGAGTAGGGGCACACGATCCCCACGCGCAGGGGGCGGGTGCTGGTCACGTGGCGGTCTCCGGGCCCAGGGCGTCGTCGCCCGCAGCCGGCTCCCCCGTCGCGCGGCGAGCCGCGTCGCGGGCAGGGTCGAGGTCCGCGACGAACACGCGCTGCAGCATGTGCCAGTCCTGGGGGTGGGCCTGGATCTGATCGGCGAGGACGTCCACCCACGCCTGCGTCAGGGCGTGCACCCTGTCGGCGCGGGGCGCGTCCGCGGGGACCTCGATGCGAGGGCTGAAGCGCACGACGATCCCCCACGGCCCGCCGGCCGCCCGCCGCCGGGCACGACGCAGCCGCTCGTAGCTGATGGACGCGGCGACCAGCGGCGCGCCGGTGGTCACCGCCAGCGCGGCCGGCCCGGCCGCCACCCGCGCGCGCTGCCCGAAGAGGTCGACCTCGAGGCCCTTGGCCGTGAGGTCGCGGTCCGCCAGCAGCGGCAGGAGCCCGGGTCCGGTGCGGGTGACGTGCACCAGCTGCCGGAACACGTCGCCGCCACCGGTCAGCGGGATGATCCGCAGGCCGATGCTCTCGCGGAAGGCGAGGAACTCCTGGAAGAGCTCCTCGGGCTTCAGCCGCTCCGCGACGGTCGTGACCGGCGCGACGTGAGCGGCCGCCCAGGCGCCGGCGAGGTCCCAGTTGCCCGTGTGCCCGAGGGCGACGACGATCTGCCGCCCCTCGTCGAGGTGCGGCAGGAGGTTCTCCAGGCCCTCGACCCGCACCCGGGCCGCGAGCTGGTCCGTGCTCAGCGCGCGCAGCGTGAACGCCTCACCGAAGTAGCGCATGTACGAGCGCATGCCCGCGCGCGAGAGCCGACGCAGCGCACGCTCGTCCAGCTCGGGGCGCACCCGGGCGAGGTTGGCCTCGAGGCGCCGCACGCCGGACCCGCGGCGCGCCCACGCGACGTCCGCGCCGAGCGTGCTCAGCCCGCGCACGACGACGCCGGGGACCCGGTGGCCGACGCGCCACGCGAGGTGGTAGGCGCGGGCGACGTCGATCACGGGGCCGCCTCCCGCACCTGGCGACGGACCGTGGCCATGCGCTGCACCACCGTGACCGCCGACGCAGCCGCGAGCAGCCCCAGGACGACGGTCATGACGACGTCGGGCAGCCCGGCGCCGACCAGGATCGTCGCCACGATCACGGCCACGAGCCGCTCGGCGCGCTCGGCGATCCCGACCGCGGCCGTCATGCCCAGGCCCTCGGCACGCGCCCGGGCGTACGGCACGATCGAGCCGAGCACCAGGCACGCGAGCGCGAGGACGGCGGTGAGCCGCGAGCCGCCGCCGCCGGTGTACCAGAGCACGAGGCCGGCGAAGATCGCGCCGTCACCGAAGCGGTCGAGCGTGGAGTCGAGGAACGCCCCCCAGGGACTGCTGCGCCCGGCGCGCCGCGCCATCACCCCGTCGAGCGAGTCGGTGAGCGTGAAGACGGCGATGAGCAGGCCACCGAGCAGCAGGTGACCCGTGGGGAACGCCCACAGGGCCGTCACGACGACGACGAGCGTCCCGGTGATCGTCACGGCGTCCGGCGACACCCCCCGGCGCAGGAGCGCGTCGGCGAGCGGCGTCCACAGCCGCGTCATCACCCCGCGCAGTCGGCTCAGCACCCGTCCGTCATCCCTTCGTGGTGGCGGGCCACGCGGCGGCGAGCGCCTCACGCGTGTCGCCGAGCAGCGCCGGCAGCGCGCGCGTGCGCGCCACGATCGGCAGGAAGTTCGCGTCGCCACCCCAGCGGGGCACGACGTGCTGGTGCAGGTGCGCCTGGATGCCCGCGCCCGCGACCTGCCCCTGGTTCATGCCGAGGTTGAAGCCGTCGGGCGCGAGCACGTCGCGCACCACCCGCATCGCGGTGCGCGTGAGGTCCGCCACCTCCGCGACCTCGGACGGCGTGAGCTCGGTGTAGTCCGCGACGTGCCGGTACGGGCACACCAGGAGGTGCCCGGAGTTGTACGGGTAGAGGTTCATCACCACGTAGGCGACCGCGCCGCGGTGCACGACGAGCCCCTGCTCGTCCGGCAGGCCGGGGATGCGGCAGAACGGGCAGCCGTCCCCCGGCGAGTCGTCCGCGGGCTTGTCCTGCCCGCCGATGTAGGCCATGCGGTGCGGGGTCCAGAGGCGGTCGAGCCCGTCCGGGACGCCGGCGAAGGCGTCGGCGGGCTCGACCTCCACGTCGTCGGAGGAGGGCACGGCTCAGACCTGCACGCGGTCGCGGACGGCCGCGACGATCCGCTCGACCGCCACGTCGACGGGCACGCCGTTGTCCTGCCGGCCGTCGCGGTAGCGGAAGGAGACGGCACCGGCCTCGGCGTCCTCCCCGCCGGCGATGAGCACGAACGGGATCTTCTGCGTCGAGGCGTTGCGGATCTTCTTGCCGAAGCGGTCGTCGGAGCGGTCGACCTCGGCACGGATCCCCTGGGCGCGCAGGCGGGAGACCACCTCGTCGAGGTACGGCTCGAACGGCTCGGCGACCGGCACGGCCAGCACCTGGACGGGGGCGAGCCAGGCGGGGAACGCCCCGGCGTAGTGCTCGGTCAGCACGGCGAAGAACCGCTCGATCGAGCCGAACAGGGCGCGGTGGATCATCACCGGGCGCTGCCGGGTGCCGTCGGGGGCGGTGTACTCGAGCTCGAAGCGCTCGGGGAGGTTGAAGTCGAGCTGGATGGTCGACATCTGCCAGGTGCGGCCGATGGCGTCCTTGGCCTGGACCGAGATCTTGGGGCCGTAGAAGGCGGCGCCGCCCGGGTCCGGCACGAGGTCGAGGCCCGAGGCCTCGGCGACCTCGCGCAGGGTCTCGGTCGCCTCCTCCCAGACCTCCTCGGAGCCCACCGACTTCTCGGGGTTGCGGGTCGACAGCTCCAGGTAGAAGTCGTCGAGCCCGTAGTCCTTGAGCAGGTCGAGGACGAAGGTGAGCAGACTGGTCAGCTCGTCCTTCATCTGCTCGCGCGTGCAGTAGATGTGCGCGTCGTCCTGGGTGAAGCCGCGCGCGCGGGTCATGCCGTGCACGACGCCGGACTTCTCGTACCGGTACACGGTGCCGAACTCGAAGAGCCGCAGCGGCAGCTCGCGGTACGACCGCCCGCGCGAGGCGAAGATGAGGTTGTGCATCGGGCAGTTCATGGGCTTGAGGTAGTAGTTCTGCCCCTCGCGCCGGATCGTGCCGTCCTCGTGGTACTCCGCGTCGAGCTGCATGGGCGGGTACATGCCGTCGGCGTACCAGTCCAGGTGGCCCGAGATCTGGAAGAGCTGCTCCTTGGTGATGTGCGGCGAGTTCACGAAGGAGTAGCCGGCCTGCACGTGCCGGCGGCGCGAGTACTCCTCCATCTCCATGCGGATGATGCCGCCCTTGGGGTGGAAGACCGCCAGGCCGGACCCGATCTCCTCGGGGAACGAGAACAGGTCGAGCTCGTTGCCGAGCTTCCGGTGGTCACGGCGCTCCGCCTCGGCGATCCGCTCGAGGTAGGCCTTGAGCTCGTCCTTGGTCGGCCACGCGGTGCCGTAGACCCGCTGCAGCTGCGGGTTCTTCTCCGACCCGCGCCAGTAGGCGGCCGCGGACCGGGTGAGCTGGAAGCCGTTGCCGATCAGGCGGGTGGAGGGCAGGTGCGGACCGCGGCACAGGTCCTGCCACACGACGGTCTCGGACTCCCGCCCGGCGCCGCGCACGTTCTGGTAGATCGACAGCCCGCCGAGGCCCACCTCGACGGACGCGCCGTCGGTGTCCCCGGCCTCGCCCTTGAGCCCGATGAGCTCGAGCTTGTACGGCTCGGCAGCGAGCTCCTCGCGCGCCTGCGCCTCGGTGACCTCCCACCGCCGGAAGGTCTGGCCCTCCTTGACGATCCGGCCCATGACCTTCTCGATGGCCTTCAGGTCCTCGGGGGTGAACGGGGTCTCGACGTCGAAGTCGTAGTAGAAGCCGTCGGTGATCGGCGGGCCGATGCCGAGCCGCGCCTTCGGGTTGACCTCCTGCACCGCCTGCGCGAGCACGTGGGCGGCCGAGTGCCGCAGCACCGCGAGCCCGTCCGGGGAGTCGATGGTCACCGGCTCCACCACCGCGCCGGACGCCAGCGGCGCAGCGAGGTCCTTCAGCTCGCCGTCGACGCGGACGACGACGACGTCCCGGCGGTCGGCGAACAGCTCGGCGCCCGTCGTGCCCTGCGCGACCGGGGTCTCGACGCCGTCGACGGTCAGGGTCATCTGCTCGGGCACGTTCGTGAGCTCCTCGGGTCTGCCCGCTCCGCGGGTCGCGGCGGGTCGGCGGCACGGGTCGGCGGTCGTCGACACGGGCCAGGTCGATGCTACCGACCGCGGTCGGCCGGAGGCGCACCCCGCCGTCGCCGACCGGGGTGCAGAGGCGGGTCAGGACGGGCGGGGCCCGCCGGGCAGCTCGTGCGGGACGTGCGCCTCGAGCTCCGCGAGCCAGGCCGCGGGCGACGCGTCGGACGGCATCCGCCAGTCGCCGCGTGGCGACATCGTGCCGCCCTCGCTGACCTTCGGGCCGTTCGGGAGCGCCGAGCGCTTGAACTGGCTGGCGAAGAACCGTCGAAGGAACACCTCGAGCCAGCGACGCACCGTCGGCAGGTCGTACTCGGGGCGCCGGTCCTGCGGCCACGCCGGGGGCCACTCCCCCGCCGACGCGTCGTGCCAGGCGTGCCACGCGAGGAAGGCGATGCGGCTGGGCCGCATGCCGTGCCGCAGCAGCTGGTACAGCGCGAAGTCGTGCAGCGCGTACGGGCCGATCGTGTCCTCGGTGGACTGGATCCGCTCGCCCTCGCGCGCCGGGACCAGCTCCGGGGAGATCTCCTGGTCCAGGACGCGCAGCAGCACCGCGTTCGTCGCGTCGTCGAAGTGCCCCTCGCCGACCACCCAGCGGATGAGGTGCTGGATCAGGGTCTTGGGAACGCCGGCGTTGACGGCGTAGTGGGACATCTGGTCCCCCACGCCGTAGGTGCACCAGCCCAGCGCCAGCTCCGAGAGGTCGCCGGTGCCCAGCACGATGCCGCCGCGCTGGTTGGCTGCGCGGAAGAGGTAGTCGGTCCGCAGACCCGCCTGCACGTTCTCGAACGTGACGTCGTAGACCTCCTCACCGGCGCCGGCAGGGTGGCCGAGGTCCGCGAGCATCTGCCGTGCGGCGGGGCGGATGTCGATCGTCTCGAACGTCGTGCCGAGCGACTCCATGAGCGCCAGCGCGCTGGCCTTCGTGCCCTCGCTGGTCGCGAACCCCGGCATCGTGAACGCCAGGATGTCGCTGCGGGGACGGCCGAGCCGGTCCATGGCCCGGGCGGCCACGATGAGCGCGTGCGTCGAGTCCAGCCCGCCGGACACCCCGATGACGACCTTGGCGCCCCCGACCGCACGCAGCCGCTGCTCCAGGCCGCTGACCTGGATGTTGTACGCCTCGTAGCAGTCGAGGGCGAGGCGCTGCGGGTCGTCCGGCACGAACGGGAACCGGTCGACTCGCCGACGCAGCCCGACGTCGCCCGCCGGCGGGTCGAGGGTGAAGGCGACGGTCCGGTGCGAGGCGCCCGCGGAGGGCATGCCCAGCCCGCGGCGGTTGTCGTCGAAGGTCCCGGTGCGCTGGCGGTGCTGGCGCAGCCGGTCGAGGTCGACGTCCGCCACCGTGTGCACCGGCTCGTCGACGAACCGCGGCCCCTCGGCCAGCAGCTCGCCCAGCTCGTAGACCATGGTCTGGCCGTCCCACGACAGGTCCGTCGTCGACTCGCCGTACCCGGCCGCCGCGTACACGTACGCCGCTGCGCACCGCGCAGACGCCGAGCGCACCAGCAGCCGGCGGTCCTCGGCCCGCCCCACGGTGATCGGGCTCGACGAGAGGTTGACGAGCACGGTGGCACCCGCGAGCGCGGCGGTCGCGCTGGGCGGGACCGGGACCCACAGGTCCTCGCACACCTCGACGTGCAGGACGAGCCCGGGCACGTCGGTCGCCGCGAACAGCAGGTCGGGGCCGATCGGCACGTCCTGCCCGGCGATCGTGATCGTGCCGCGCACGTCGTCCCCCGGGGCGAACCAGCGACGCTCGTAGAACTCCCGGTACGTCGGCAGGTACGACTTGGGCGCGACGCCGAGGACCCGGCCGCGGTGCACGACCACCGCGGCGTTGAGCAGCCGCCCGCCGTGCGCGAGCGGCGCGCCCACGACCAGCACGGGCCGCAGGTCGTGCGAGGCGGCGACGACCTCGTCGAGCGCGGCGCGCACCGCCTCGAGCAGCGCGTCCTGCAGGAACAGGTCGTCGATCGCGTAGCCGGACAGGCACAGCTCGGGCAGCACGGCGACGGCGACGCCGTCGTCGTGGCACGCACGCGCGGCCGTGATGACGGCCGCCGCGTTGCGGGCCGGGTCGGCGACGGTGACGGGCACCGTGCACGCGGCGACCCGGGCGAACCCGTGGGCGTAGGCGGAGAGGAAGTCCACGTCGCGAGTCTGGCACGGCCCGCGGTTGCCGACCTCGGTGCACGCCCCGGCCGGCGCGGTCCCCGAGCAGCACGCACGCGAGCTGCCCGCGCGAGGTGAGGTGACCGAGGTGGAGGGGAACCACGCGGCGTACCTCACGCGTCCGGACGTGGTCGCCGGCGTCATCGACCGCACCGCCCTGGTGCCTGCCGCCTGAGCCCGCGGGCGGCGGGACGGGTGCGGTCCTCGGCGGCCACGACCCGCCGGGCCCACCCGGTCCGGACACGACGACGCCCCAGCCATCAGGCCGGGGCGTCGTCGAGCGGGTGGGCGATACTGGGTTCGAACCAGTGACCTCCTCGGTGTGAACGAGGCGCTCTACCACTGAGCCAATCGCCCGCTGCGTGCGCCGTCCGGGTCCGTCGACGGCCCAGCCCCTCGGGGCAGACCACCGGCGAACCACCCGTGGGCGGCACGGGAGACGATGTTAGCGGACGTCGGCCCGAACGCCGAACCGACCTCGTCGTCGGCGTGCCGCGCCGGCCCGTGGAGCCCTGCGCAGGAGCGCCCCGACGCGCTCACGACGGGTCTCACGACCGGCGCCGCGACCGGGCAGCTTGTCGCGATCTGCACCCTCCCGTGCGATGGGCAACGTTTTCCATCAAGGTGAAAGGGTCCGGGCGGGTGAACTGTGGGCAAGCAACGGTCCAATGGGACATCGGTCCTGCCATGATGTGAGTCCACGGGCCCGTGCGGGCACCACCACGCGACAGGAGGACCCGATGACGGGATCGTCGTACGACGTCATCGAGGTCGTCGCCATGCAGCTCATCGGGTCCGATGCGACCGTCATCCCGGTGTCCGCGGAGCTCTGCTTCCGCACCACCGACCCCTACACGGTGCGCGCCGTCTTCACGGGCGCCCACACGATGTCGACGTGGCTGCTCGGCCGCGAGCTGCTCGCCCAGGGCGTGCACGCGGTCGCCGACGCCCCGGCCGGCACCGGTGACGTGCAGGTCTGGCGCGACGACGACCCCGACTACACCCTCGTGTCGCTCTCGGGCGTCGAGGGCAGCGCGCTGCTGGCGGCGCCGACGGAGCCGCTGCTGCGGTTCCTCGCCGCGACCGAGTCCCTCGTCCCCGTGGGCGCGGAGTCGGACAAGATGGAGGGCGAGATCACGGCGCTGATCGCCGCCCTGCTCACCGCCTGACCCGCGGCACCACCCGACGGCTCCAGCCGGTCCCGCACGCGCGGGGCCGGCTGTCGTCGTCCGGGCGCGTCGTCGTCCGGGCGCGTCGTCGTCCAGCCGTGCGGTCGTCCGGGGCCCGCCACCGTCCGGCTCCGCAGGGGCCTACGGGTCCAGGTCCTGGGGCAGCCGCTCGAGGAACACGCGCCGGGCCTCCTGCGACAGCGGTCCGGGCGTCACGTCCACGTCGTCGAGGCGCACGACCGGGGTGACGTGACGCACGGACCCCGTCAGCGCCAGGTGGGCGCGCCCGGCGGCCACGTCGTCCAGCACCTCCCACGGCAGCTCGTCGGGACGGGCCTCGCGCACCGGGAGCCCGGCCTCACGCCCCCACAGCAGCACGAGCTCGCGGGTGATGCCCGCCAGCGCGCCGGTCTCCAGCGCGGGCGTCAGCAGCTCCCCGGCGGTCTCGACGAACACGTTGGACCCGGTGCCCTCGCACAGGCGCCCCCGGGTGTCGGCCAGGAGGGCCTCGTCGGCGCCGTGCTCGCGGGCGCGGGCGAGCGCCACGACGTTCTCGCCGTACGACGTGGTCTTCAGCCCGGCCAGCGGTGAGCGCTCGTTGCGGACCCACGGCACCCGCACCGCGCGGGCGACCTCGGCCGCGGCCGCCGGACCTGCGACCACGACGACCACGGGGCGCTGCTCGTGCGGCGCGTCGCGCTGCGTGCCCAGCGGACCCGGACCGCCGGTCACGGTGATCCGCAGGCGCCCCGCGCGCTCCCCCGCCGCGGCGAGCACCGCGCGCACGCCGGCACGCACGTCGTCCAGCGGCAGGGCCGGCAGCCCCATCCCCCGCGCGGACGCCTCCAGGCGGGCCAGGTGCCGGGTCAGGGCGAACGCGACGCCGTGGTGCACGGCGCAGGTCTCGAAGACACCGTCGCCGACTGTCACGCCGTGGTCGACGGCCGTGAGCACCGGCTCGTCCGGGGTGCGTAGCCGGCCGTCGGCCCAGATGGTCACGTCCACGCCGGCCATCCTGCCACCGGCCGCGCCCGCGCGGCCGGTCGTCAGCGCGACGCGAGCGCGACCAGTCGGGCGGCCTTGAGCTCGGTCTCGTCCCACTCCGCCGCGGTGTCGCTCGCCCACGTGATCCCGGCCCCGGTGCCGAAGCGCAGGACGTCGTCACGCCACCAGAAGGTGCGGATGCCGACGGCGAGCTCGGCGGACCAGGTGCCGTCCCCGGCCACGTGCACCCATCCGACCAGGCCGCAGTACGGGCCGCGCGGGACGGGCTCGAGCTCCGCGATCACCCGGAGCGCCGAGCTCTTGGGCGCCCCGGACACCGAGCCCGGCGGGTAGGTCGCGGCGAGCAGCCGGGCGAGACCGTCCGGTGCGTCCCGGACCTCGGGGAGCAGGTCGCCGGCGACGGTCGAGACGAGGTGCACCAGCCCGGGGTGCTGCTCGGTGGCCAGCAGGTCGGTCACCCGCACGGTCCCCGGCCGGCACACGCGCTGCAGGTCGTTGCGCACGAGGTCGGTGATCATCACGTTCTCCGCGCGGTCCTTGGCGCTCAGACCGGCGGGCGTGGCCGCGGTGCCCTTGATGGGGGCCGACGTGACGACGCCGTCCCGCACCCGCAGGAAGAGCTCGGGCGAGGCCGTGACGACCCACCCGGGGGCCACAGGCCCGCCGGAGGGCACGTGGACGCCCCCGGAGTACGGCGCCGGGTTCCCGGCCGCGAGGCGGGCGCCCAGGGCACGCGCAGCGGGCTCACGGCCGTCGGCCCCGGGCAGCGGCGCGGACAGCACGCGGCAGACGTTCGCCTGGTACACCAGCCCGTCGCGCACGTGCGCGCGGACCCGCTCCACGGCGGCCACGTAGCCGGCACGGTCCAGCGACGACGTCCAGGCCGCGCGCGGCGGCCCCTGCCAGGCCTGCGACGCACCCTGCGCAACGGCCGCCGGGCGCACGTCGGCGAAGCGCCACGCGTCGACACGGCCCTCGAACTCCCCCACGACCGCCCACCAGCCCGGTGCCGCCGTCGCGTCCGGCCGGGCCCGCAGATCGGCGTGCTCGACGACCCCCCGGGCGTGGCGCCCCCCGAACCACGCCTCACCGGGGGCGGGGACGGGCGCTGCGGACGGGCTGGGCACGGGCTCAACCTACCCAGGCCCGACGGGCGTCCGGGCCGCTCGCAGGAGCCACGGAACGCGCCCGCGGACACGCTGGTGAGGGGCCGGTTGGACTCTCACCGATGTTGTCGTCTAGAGTCTTCGACGCACCAGGAACGCCGGTGAAACGGCGGAACTGACGCGCGGACGTGGCTCAGTGGTAGAGCATCACCTTGCCAAGGTGAGGGTCGCGGGTTCGAATCCCGTCGTCCGCTCGGAGGCTATCCCCATCGGTACCCAACCGTTGTGGACTGCGGTCTCAGCGGTGGAGTGGCCGAGAGGCGAGGCAGCGGCCTGCAAAGCCGTATACACGGGTTCGAATCCCGTCTCCACCTCGCATGTACTCCCCCCATGGGCGATTGGCGCAGCGGTAGCGCGCTTCCCTGACACGGAAGAGGTCACTGGTTCGATCCCAGTATCGCCCACCAGCATCACCCAGCGAGAGCCGTCCCGGAGGTCCGGGACGGCTCTTCTGCTGTCCGGTGACGTCGGCGGCCGACGTCACCCCCGTCAGCGCCCCGCGGGCAGCGCCAGCCCCGCACCGGGGATCGCCGCGAGCAGGTCCCGCGTGTACTGCTCCCGGGGGGCGTCGAACACGTCGTCCGTCGGGGCGTGCTCGACGACCTTGCCCTCGCGCATGACGACGACCGAGTCCGCGATCTGGCGCACCACGGCGAGGTCGTGGGTGATGAACAGGTACGCCAGGCCCAGCTCGCGCTGCAGCCCGGCGAGCAGGTCGAGGACCTGCGCCTGTACCAGCACGTCGAGCGCCGAGACGGCCTCGTCGAGCACGACGACCTCGGGGGCGAGCGCGAGCGCCCGTGCGAGGGCGACCCGCTGGCGCTGCCCCCCGGACAGCTCGGCCGGGAACCGTCGCATGACGTCGTGCGGCAGGGCGACCATGTCGAGGAGCTCGCGCACGCGCGCCTCGCGCGCCGGGCGGTCCCCGACCCGGTGCACGCGCAGCGGCTCCTCGAGCGACCGGTAGACCGAGTACTGCGGGTCGAGCGACCCGTAGGGGTTCTGGAACACCGGCTGGATCCGGCGGCGGAACGCGAGCTGCTCCCGCCGGGTCAGTTCGCCGACGTCCTGCCCGTCGAACAGCACCGTCCCGGCCGTCGGCTCCAGCAGGCCGAGCACCATGTTCGCCGCGGTCGACTTGCCCGAGCCGGACTCCCCCACCAGGGCCAGCGTGCGGCCACGGGCGAGCGTGAAGCTCACGTCGTCCACGGCCGTGAAGCCGGTCGCTCGCGCACCACGGCCACGGGTGCGGAACACCTTCGTCAGGTGCGAGGCCACGACGACCTCGTCGCGCCGCGCCTCGGGCTCGTCGGCGTGCCGCGCGAGGAGGTCGTCGACGGGCTGCTCGCCGCGGGCGTGGGCGACCTGGATCCGGCGCGACGACAGCGAGGGCGCCGAGGCCACCAGCCGGCGGGTGTACGGGTGCAGCGGATCGGCCAGGATCCGGCGCGCCGGCCCGGACTCCACGACCTCACCCCGGTACATCACGACGAGGTGCTCGGCGCGCTCGGCCGCGAGGCCGAGGTCGTGCGTGATGAACAGGACCGCGGTGCCGAGGTCGGCGGTCAGGGTGTCGAGGTGGTCGAGGATCTGCCGTTGCACGGTCACGTCGAGGGCGGACGTCGGCTCGTCGGCGATGAGCAGCCGCGGGCGTGATGCCAGACCGATCGCGATGAGCGCGCGCTGGCGCATGCCGCCGGAGAACTCGTGCGGGTAGAGGCCGGCACGCGCACCGGCGTCCGGCAGCCCCGCCTCCGTGAGCAGCTCGTGCACACGGGTGCGGCGCGCCGCCCGCGTGCCGACGAACCCGTTGGCGCGCAGCGCCTCCTCGACCTGGGAGCCGATCTTCCACACGGGGTTGAGGTTCGACATCGGGTCCTGCGGGACCAGGCCGATCTGGTCGCCGCGCAGCGCCTCGACCTCCCGGCGGCCGAGACCGACGAGCTCACGACCCGCGAAGCGGATGCTGCCACCGGTGACCCGGCCCGTGCCGGGCAGCAGGTCGATGATCGCGTGCGCGGTCGTCGACTTGCCGGACCCGGACTCACCGACGATCGCGACGGACTGACCCGGGTAGACGGTCAGGTCGGCACCGCGCACGGCGTGCACCGGGCCGGTGGCGGTGGCGAACGCCACCTCGAGCCCACGGATCTCCAGGAGCGGGGCGTCCGGGTCGAGCGGCGTCCGGGGCGTGGGGGTGCTCATCGGGTGCGCGCCTTCGGGTCGAGGGCGTCGCGCACGACGTCGCCCATCATGATGAAGCCGAGGACCGTCAGGGCCAGCGCCCCGGCGGGGTACAGCAGGATCTCCGGGTTCGTGCGGATGGCGCCCTGCCCCTGCGAGATGTCCCCGCCCCAGGACACGACCGACGGCGGCAGCCCGATGCCCAGGAAGCTGAGCGTCGCCTCGGCCACGATGAACGTGCCGAGGGCCACCGTCGCGTAGACGATGACCGGTGCCGCGGCGTTCGGCAGCACGTGCCGCAGGAGGATGCCGGGCCGGCTCATGCCCAGGGACCGCGCGGCCGTGACGAACTCGTCGTTCTTGACGGACATCACGGTGCCGCGCGCGATGCGCGCGATCGGCGGCCAGCCGAAGGACGCCAGCACCAGGGCCACCGTCAGGGCGGTCCGGCGGGTGGACAGGCTCATGATGACGATGGCGGCGAGCACGAGGGGGATCGCGAAGAAGATGTCCGTCACGCGGGCCAGCAGCGTGTCCGCCCACCCTCCGAGGTACCCGGCGAGCGCACCCGCCGTGGTCCCCACCGCGACGACGAGCAGCGTGGTGAGCACGCCGACGATCACCGAGGCCCGGGCGCCGTGCACGGTGCGCGAGAAGATGTCGCACCCCTGACGGTCGAACCCGAAGGGGTGCCCGGCCCGGGGGGCGTCCAGGGCGTCGGACAGGGCGCACGTGCGCGGGTCGATCGACGTGAACAGACCGGGGAACGCGGCCACCAGCAGGACCATGACGATGAGCAGCGCGGACACCCAGAACAGGGGGCGTCGGCGCATGCCGTGCCACGCCTCGCGCCAGAACCCCGCGGGCGCGCTCGTCGTGCGGACGGCGTCGACGGCGCCGAGCTCGTCGTCGGAGGCCGGACGGGCGATGTGCTCCTGACCGGGTCGCGGTGCGGTGCGGACGGCGTCGACGGCACCGGTGCTGAGGGGGGCGTCAGGCATAACGGATCCTCGGGTCCAGCGCGGCGTACAGCAGGTCGACCGCGAGGTTGGCGACGATGTAGACGAGCACGAGCACGGTGGTCAGCGCCACGACGGTCACGTTCTCGCCGCGCGTGATGGCGTCGTAGAGAGTGCCCCCGACGCCGTGGATGTTGAAGATCCCCTCGGTGACGATCGCCCCGCCCATGAGAGCGCCGAGGTCGGCACCGAGGAACGTCACGACCGGGATGAGCGAGTTGCGCAGCACGTGCCGCCCGGTGACCTGTGTGCGGGACAGGCCCTTGGCGCGGGCCGTGCGCACGAAGTCGGCGGAGAGGTTCTCCTGCACCGACGTCCGGGTCAGGCGCAGCACGTACGCGAACGACGTCGCGGCGAGGACGGACGCCGGCATCAGCAGGCTGACGACGTCGGGGTCACGGCCGGCGGTGATCGGCAGCCAGCCCAGGTTGACCCCGACGACGATCTGCAGGACGAAGCCGAGGACGAACGTCGGCACCGCGATCACCAGCAGGCTGAGCACGAGGACCGTCGAGTCGAACAGCCCGCCCTTGCGCATCCCGGCGAGGAGTCCGAAGCCGACGCCGAGCACGGCCTCGATGGCCAGCGCCATGAGGGCGAGCTGGAACGTCACCGGCAGCGCCTGGGCGATGACTTCCGTGACCTCACGGCCGGTGAACGTGACGCCGAGGTCGAGCGTGACGATGCCCTTGAGGTAGAGCAGGTACTGGACGAGGAACGGCTCGTCCAGGTGGAACTCCGCACGGATCTGCTCCTGCACGGCCTCGGGCAGGCCGCGCTCGCCGCCGAGCGCGAGCACGGGGTCACCCGGGCGCAGGAACACCAGCGCGTAGAGCAGGAGGGTGGCGCCGAGGAAGACGGGGATGACCTGCAGGACCCTGCGGCCGATGTACCAGCGCATGCCGACGTCTCTTCCGGTGGTTCCGTCACGGAGCGGGTGGACGGGTCCCGGCGCCGCGGGTCGGCGGCGCCGGGACCGCGCGTCACTCGCTCTTGGTGACCTGGTAGAGGATCGGGTCCGAGTCCCAGCCGAACTCGACGTTCTCGACGGTGTCGGCCCAGCCGCCGGTCGCGTTGTTGTACCAGAGCGGGATACCCGGCAGCTGCTCGAACAGGATCGACTCGGCCTCGAGGTACAGGGCCACGGCCGCCTCCGGGTCGTCCGCCCCGTTCGCCTCGGCGAGCTTGGCGTCGAAGTCGGCGTTGGACCACTGGCCGTCGTTGGAGCCTGCACCGGTCCCGTAGATCGGGCCGAGGAAGTTGCTCATGGCCGGGTAGTCGGCCTGCCAGCCACCGCGGAACAGGCCCGGCACCGAACCCGCGTCGCGGGCGTCGAGGTACTCGTCGAATGTCGGGTACGGGTAGAACTCGCAGCCGATCTCGAGCACGGTGCGGATGTTGTTGCAGACCGCGTCGACCCACGTCTGGTGGTCGGAGTCGGCGTTCGAGGCGATCTGGAGCGTGTAGTCGCCCACCGGCGTGATCGCCTCGGCCTGCGCCCACAGGTCGACCGCGAGCTCGGGGTCGTAGTCCAGGACGTCGTTGCCGGGGATGTCCTCGGTCCAGCCGTCGATCACCGGCGACGTGAAGTCCGTGGCCGGGGTGCGCGACCCGGAGAAGATCGTCTCGGTCACCTCGGGGCGGTTGATCGCGTGGGACACCGCCTGCCGGCGCAGCAGGCCCGCCTCGCCCTGGAACTCGGGCAGCCACTGCGGCACGGTCAGCACCTGGATGACGGCGGCCGGCTGGTTGACCGAGCGGCCCTCGAGCTCGTCCTCGAACGTCGCGAAGGCCGACGAGGGCACGTTCTTGATGATGTCGAGCTGACCGCCGAGCAGGTCGTTGTACGCCGAGTCCTCGTCGGTGTACGCGACGAGCTCGAGGCCGCCGTTCTGCGGCGTCCGCTCGCCGGCGTACTCGGGGTTCGGCTCGAGGGTGATGGCCTGGTCGTGCTCCCAGGACTCCAGCATGTACGGGCCGTTGCCGACCGGCGCCTCGCCGAAGGCCTCGGGGTCCTCGAAGAACACCTCCGGCAGCGGGAAGAACGCGGCGTAGCCCAGCCGGATCGGGAAGTCGGACTCCGGCTGGCTGAGCTTCACGACGAGCGTGCTGTCGTCCTCCACGACCAGGCCGCCGGCCTCGATGAGGGAGACGTTCTCGTCGTAGGAGAAGCCCTCGATGGGCTCGAAGAAGTACGACAGGCTCTGCTTGTTGTCGAGCGCGGCGCCGTAGTCCCACGCCTTCGCGAAGCTCTCGGCGGTGACGTCCGTCCCGTCGCTGAACGTCCACCCGTCGGCGATCGTGATCGTCCAGGTGAGGTTGTCGTCGGACTCGATCGACTCGGCGACCTCGTCGTGCACGGCGCCCTCGGCGTCGTAGTACACGAGCCCGGCGAAGAGGTTCTGCACCGCCAGCGCCCCGAAGACCTCGTTGGTCATGGTCGGGATCAGCGGGTTCTGCGGCTCACCGTTGTGGACGGTGACGACGCCCCCGCCCGCGTCCGCCGTGCTCGTGTCCGAGCCGCCGTCGTCGCCGTCGGAGGCGCACGCCGTGAGGGCGAGCGCCCCGGCCAGGCCGAGTGCGGTGAGGGCGGTGGGGCGCCTGGTTCTCATGTGTTCCTCCGGTGCAAGGCGGGTCGGGTGTGCCGCCGGCGGTGGCGCCGTCCGCGAGGGGTGGCGCGTCCGTGGTGGGACGCGCCGGACAGTAGGCGAAGCGCTCCCGCCGTCACACACCTCCTGCGCCCGCAAGGCACGCTGTTACTGAACTGCGCCCGGGTATTTACACGACCGACATCAAAGGCCCGCGGGGGCGATACTGACCATTCTTGTGCGCCACGACCCCGGGTCGCCCTCACGGGCGACGGCAGGGTCGGTCCCCGTGCGGCCCGCCCCGAGGACCGCATGCGCGTCGGGCATTCCGCCACGTAGAGTGCGGAACGGCCGGGCGCCTGGCCGTCAGGAGGTAGCGGCTTGACGACCGTCGCGACCCCCCGACCACCCGCCCCGAGGGAGAGAATTCTCGACGCGGCGGACGTGCTGTTCTATGACAGGGGCGCCCGGGACGTCAGCATCGAGGACGTCGTCGTCCTCGCCGGAACCACCCGCATGACCTTGTACCGGCATTTCCCGTCGAAGGACGATCTCGTGCTCGCGCACCTGCGCCGGCGGGCCGAGCACGAGCGCACGGTCCTCGCGGACGTCGTGCGCGACGCGGCGCGCGACCGGCGCAACCCCCTCCTGCTGCTGGCGGCCCGCGTGCGGGACGACGTCACGGCCCCCGGGTTCCGCGGGTGCCCGTTCCTCAACGCCGCGGCCGAGTACCGCGACCCCGAGCACCCGGTGCGGCGCCTCGTCGCCGCGCACCGCGCCTGGTTCCGGACAAGCCTCGTGGGGCTCGTCGCCGACACCGGCGCGCACGACCCCGAGGGGATCGCCGACAGGATCGTGCTGCTGCGCGACGGTGCGATGGCCGGCGGCGCGCTGGGTGGCGCGTCCTCGCCGGCCGGGGCCCTACCGCCCGCCGTGGCCGCGGTGCTGGGGGTGCGCAGCTGACGGGACGGCTCGGATCCCGGCCCTTCACCGGCTGCGCGGCGGCGCCCCTCAGGCGGACGGGACGCGGCCGACGAGGTGCGCGAGCGCACGATCGCGCGCGAAGACCGGCAGGGTCGCGAGCGGGGCGTCGACGTCGATCCACTGCCCGCCGTCGTGCACCTGCCCCGTCACGAGCGACGTCCACGTCGCCCCCGCCGGCAACCAGACCCGACGGGACGTCGCACCCGCCTCCAGCACGGGGGCGACGAGCAGCGACGGCCCGTACAGGTACTGGTCCGCCACCCGCCACGCCCACGGGTCGTCCGGGAACTCGTGCGCGAGGCCGCGCATGACCGGCTGACCGTCGGTGTGCGCGGCGGCCATGAGCTCGCGCGTGTAGTCGCGCAGCTCCTCGCGCAGGTGCACGTAGTGCTCCAGCACGTCGTACACGGCGTCGCCGAAGGACCACAGCTCGTTGCCCGCCCCCGTGGGGTTGCGCTCCGAGCCGTCCGCGGCCCGCACCGGGCTCGCCGGGACGCGGTCGCCGTGCAGCCGCATGACCGGCAGGAAGGTGCCCACCTGAAACCAGCGCACGAGCAGCTCGTGGAAGGCCGGGTCGTCCGTGCGGCCGCCCCCGAACCCGCCGATGTCGGTGGTGAACCACGGGATCCCGGCGGCACCCATGTGGACCCCGGCGACGATCTGGCGCCGCAGCGTGGGGAAGTCGGAGTGGATGTCACCCGACCACACCAGCGCGCCGTAGCGCTGCGACCCCGCCCACGCGCAGCGCACGAGGTTGACGACCTCGCGCTCGCCGTCGGCCGTCTGCCCCTCGAAGAACGCCCGCGAGAAGGCCTGCGGGTACCAGTTGGCCACCTCGGTCCCCTGCCCGGCGTGGAACCGGTAGGCGTCGTGGTCGTAGACGCCGAGCTCGGGCTCGGCCTCGTCCAGCCAGAACAGGCGGATGCCGTGGCGCGCGTAGCCCTCCCGGCACCGGTCCCACAGGAACCGGCGGGCGTCGGGGTTCGTCGCGTCGACGAACCGGCTCGGGCCGCCGAACCACATCTGCACGTCGATACCGCGGTTCGTGCGCACGAGCAGGTTGCGCCGCGACATCTCGGCGAAGTTCTCCGACTGCAACGACACCTGCGGCCAGACGGACACCATGAGCTCGACGCCCAGCTCGCGCAGCTCGGCGACCATCGCCGCCGGGTCCGGCCAGAACTCGTCCTCGAACCGGTAGTCGCCCAGGTGCGGCCAGTGGAAGAAGTCCGCGACGATCACGTCGAGCGGCAGGCCGCGGCGCACGTGCTCGCGTGCGACCGCCAGCAGCTCGGCCTGGCTCGCGTAGCGCAGCTTGCACTGCCAGAACCCCAGCCCGTGCTCGGGCATCATCGGCGCGTGGCCCGTGGCCTCGGCGTAGCGCCGGCTGACGTCCGCCGGCGTCGCGCCCGCGGTCACCCAGTAGTCGAGCTGACGGCAGGCCTCCGCCGTCCACTCGGTGCGGTTGGCCGCGAACGTCGCGCGACCGATCGCCGGGTTGTGCCACAGGAACCCGTAGCCGGCGCTGGACCGCACGAACGGCACGCTGGCCTGCGAGTTGCGCTGCGCGAGCTCGAGCGTGCTGCCCTTGAGGTCGACGAGGTCCTGCTGGTACTGCCCCATGCCCGCCAGGTGCTCGTCGGCCGGGGTCCGCAGCGCGAGCCCGGCCTGCACGCCGCCGCCCGGCAGCGGCCGGTACGTGCGGGCCCGCACCTTCAGGGCGCCGCCCGACGGCACCTCGGAGAACAGGGGCCGGCCGTCGGCGTCCTCGAACGCGAGCCGGCAGTCGTGCGCGAGGGCGCCGGTCTGCCAGTCCTTGCCGCTGGTGGCCGTCGCGACGACCCGGATGCGGCCGTTGGTCAGCGTCGCCGTCGACCCGTCCACCACGACGTGCGCGTCGGCGTGCGCCGCGGGGTCCGGCGGCAGCAGCGCCCAGTCGGCGTCGACGACGTCGCCCAGCGCCGAGCGCACGCGCACGCTGTCACGGCCCCACGGCTCGACCACGAGGGTCTCGCCGTCGCCGCGCCAGACGAGGGTGCCGGCTCCGGTGTCGAACACATGCGTCACAGGGCTGCGTCCTTCCCGCCGGGGCGCGGCCCCTGCAACGGTGGAGAGGGGTGCCCGGACGGCGACGGCGACGTCGCACGTGGTCAGGGCCACTCGCGATCATAGGTTGCGCCACCCGCCGCCCACGGCGTGCCGTGCCCTGTGGCGACCCCGGGCACCCGCTGCGACGCTGGCTGGATGGTACGAGCCGGCCACTCGTCCCCCACGCGCACCCGGGGCGGTGGCCGCACGGGGTGGGTGGTCGCCTGCGCCGCCGGCGCCCTCGCGTTCGTCGTGCGCTGGCACCTGGTCGGGGGCGCGGGCGGCGTCCGCGGGTACCACGGGTACGACGACGGCGTGTACTTCTCCTCGGCCGTCGCCTTCGTGCACGGCCGGATGCCGTACCGCGACTTCCTGCTGCTGCACCCGCCCGGTGTGGTGCTCGCGCTGGCGCCGTTCGCCGCGCTGACGCGGTGGACCAGCGACCCGAACGCCCTCGCCGCCGCGCGCGTCGCCTTCATGGCCGTCGGTGCCGTCAGCACTCTCCTCGTCACGCGGCTGGCCCTGCGCTGGGGGACGGCTGCTGCCGTCGTGGCGGGCGCGCTGTACGCCGTCTCCTCCGCCGCCGCGCGCGGGGAGCGCCTCACGCTGCTCGAGCCGCTCGGCACCCTGACCCTGCTGGGCGCCGTCTGCCTCCTGCTGCGGGCGCGCGCACCCGACACGTCCCGGTGGTGGCTGTACGCCGGCGGCGCCGTGCTCGGCGTCGGCCCCGTCGTCAAGATCTGGAACGTCGTCCCCGTCCTCGTGGTGCTCGCCTGGCAGGCGTGGACGCAGGGGACGCGCTCGGCGGTGCACGTCGCGGGCGCGGCAGCCGGGTCCTCGCTGCTCGTCCTGCTGCCCTTCGCGCTGGCCTCCCCCGGCGCGGTGGTGCGGCTCGTGCTGCTCGCCCAGCTGGGCCGGCCACGGTCGGGCACCACGACGGGTGAGCGGCTCGAGGGGATCACCGGTGTGGGCACCGCACTCGAACCGCAGCCGCCCGGGACACGCGCGGCGTGGACGGTCGTGGTGTGCGTGGCGGTCGCGGTCGCCGCGGTCGTCGCCTGGTGCGGGCGCCGGGGACGGCTGTGGGTGGCGGTCCTCGGGACGCAGGTCGCCGTACTCCTGGTCTCGCCGTCGTTCTACGTCAACTACGCCGCGTACAGCGCCGCGGCGGTGGTGCTGGTGGTGGCCGCCGCCGTGTCGCTGGTCCCGGGCGGTCGGCCCGCGTGGGCCGGCCCCCGGGTCTGGGCGGCGGCGCTGACCGTCGGGGCGCTGGGGCTCCCGACGGCGGCGGTGCGCCCGCCGCCACCGGAGACGCTCGCCGTCGCCGAGGTCCGTGGGCTGCTCCCGGAGCAGGGCTGCGTGCGTGCGGACTCCCCCGGCGTGCTGGCGGTCCTCGACGTCCTGTCCCGGGACGAGGAGCGCGGCTGCCGGACCCGTGTCGACGTCTCCGGGCAGACGTACGTCGTCGGCGACCGCGACGATCGGGGACGCCCCGTCCCGCGGTCCCGCAACAGCCGCTGGCAGGACGACGCCGTGGCCTACCTGACGTCCGGGACCGCCGCCGTGCTGGTCCGGGCGACGGGCAACGGCTTCGACGACGCGACCGTGGAGCGGCTGCACCGGCAGGGCACGCTCGTGCGGCTACGAGGCGCGCAGGTGCTCCTGCCCCACGACGCCGCTGCCCCGCACGGTCCGGCCGCGCGACCCTGAGGACCGGCACGTCGACGGTGCGGGGTGCCCGAGGGCTGCGCCACGGTCGCCTCGGTGAGCCGGCCGCGTGCTCTGCGCACGCCGGTCCTGCCCCGGCACGGACGAGCGGCGGCGCCCTGCGGTGCGTCCTATGGTCGGAGGGTGCGGCACCACGTCGGCGTGGCCCGCACGAGGGGGCGCGATCATGGCCGGTTCGCCGTTGGAGCACGTGGTGGCCCGTGCATCCGGGCTGATGCTCACGGACCGCGCGGTCGACCAGGTCCTGGACCTGCTGACGGCCACGCTCCTGCAGGCGGTGCCCGCGGCGTGCGGGGCGGGCATCACGGTCGTCGACCGTGATCGCGACGAGGGCCACGGCGGCACCACGACGGCGGCCACCGGAACGCTCGTCGAAGCCGCCGACGCGGTGCAGTACCGCCTGGCGGAGGGCCCCTGCCTCACCGCGTGGCTGACCCGCCGGGCGGTGCGGGTCGACGTCGTGGCGACCGAGCCGCGGTGGCCGCGCTGGGCGCAGGAGGTGGCGGCGCTGGACGTGGCGTCGGTGCTCAGCGCACCGATGGTGGCCGGTGACCTCGCGGTGGGCTCGCTCAAGCTCTACGCGCACGAGCCGCACGCGTTCGCGTCCCGGGACGAGACGACGGTGAACCTGTTCGCCGCGCAGGGTGCGCTCCTGCTCGCCAGCGCCCGGACCTTCCGGGACGCGGGACGCCTGTCGCAGGACGTGCGCAGCGTGCTGGTGCAGCGCGACGCCCTGCAGCGCGCGGCCGGGCTGCTCATGGGGCGCGACGGGCTGACGGAGCAGGCAGCGCTCGCGCACCTGGCGGCCCGGGCCGAGCAGGAGCGCACCGGCGTCCACCAGGTCGCGGCGCGCGTGCTCACCGCGCACGCACGTCAGGTGGCCGGCCGTTGACGACGTCGGCCGACCGCCAGCGCCGGCGGATCCGTGCCGCGTTCGGCCGGACCCGCCTGGAGCCGGAGGAGCTGTGGGTGCGGTACTTCGCCCTCGGTGGCCAGGCGGGTCCCGCCGACCTCGCCGAGTTCCTCGACGGGACGTCGGACCTGCCGGTGCGGGAGCGGGACCGTGTCGCACTGGCGGTGAACGAGGAGCTGGACCGGATCACGGGCAGCGACCGGGCACCCTACTCGCGCCCCCTGCGCGCCGCGGAGCCCGAGGGTGGCCCGCTCGCCGCCCTGGTCACGCTGCTGCGCGACACGCACCTGTCCCCGCCGGACTCCCTGCCCGCGGCGGTCGACGCGGCCGGACGTCACCTCGGCGTCGTCCCCGTGCTCTACCTCGCGGACGACGGGGCCCGCACCCTGGTCCCGCTGCCCGGCGGCCCGGGCCACGGCCGCGAGCCGCTGTCGGTGGACGGCACCCTGCCCGGGCGGGCGTACCGGGTGCTGCAGACCCAGCCCGCGGTCAGCGAGGACGGGCAGGCACGGCTGTGGGTGCCCGTCGTCGACGGCGCGGAGCGTGTGGGCGTGCTCGACGTCATGCTGGCCGACCCGGCGGACCTCGACGACCCCAACCTGCACCGCCACTGCTGGTGGCTCGCCCACTACCTCGGTCACCTCGTCACGGCGCTCGCCTCGTACGGCGACGCGCTGGAGGTGACCCACCCGGCCGGGTCCCGCAGCGCCCGCGCGGAGCTGATCCACCGGCTGCTGCCGCCGTCGACCGCCGGCACGGGCCGGGTGCTGGTCGCGGGGCGCGTCGAACCGGCGCACGACATGGGCGGTGACCTCTTCGACTACGCGCTGAGCGCGACCCGTGCCCAGTTCGCCGTGCTCGACGCGACCGGTCACGACCTGCGCGCCGGCCTGGCGGCGGCCGCGGCGGTCTCGGCCTACCGCGCGGCGCGTCGGGCCGGTGCGGGCCTGTTCGAGCAGGTGGAGGCCGCGCACGGCACCGTCGCGGAGCACTTCGCCGGGAACGTGTTCGCCACCGCCGTCGTCGCCGAGCTCGACCTGCTGACGGGGCGGCTGCGCTACCTCTCGGCCGGGCACCCCGCCCCCCTGCTGCTGCGCGCGGGCAAGGTCGTCAAGCAGCTCGACGACGGACGCCGACCCCTGCTGGGGATCGACGTGCGCAGCACGACGGTCGGTGAGGAGCACCTGCAGCAGGGTGACACCGTCGTCGTGCACACCGACGGGATCACCCGGGCCCGTGACCGGACGGGCCGGACGTTCGGGCTCGGCGGGCTCGTCGACGTGCTGCAGCGGACGGCCGCCGAGGGCACGCCGCTGCCGGAGGTGACCCGGCGCGTGGTGGCGGCGATCCTCGACCATCACCAGGGCGCGCTGCAGGACGACGCGACGCTGCTGATGGTGCAGTGGACGACGGAGGGCCAGGACGCCCTGGACCCCGCCCCCCGGTGACGGGCGCCGTCGCCGTCAGGGCCGCGCGCGGCCGGCGGGGACGCCGGGTGCGGAGCCCCGCAGCCGCACCTCCCAGCGCCGCCACGGCGGGAGCACACGCCACTGCCGCCCCAGCGTCCGGAACGCCCGTCCGAACCGCGCCACCCACTGCCGCCCGGGGCGCACGGAGCGCGCCGACACGCCCACGTGCCACGAGCGGTCGACGACGATCCGCGCACCGGGGCCGAGCGCCATCGCCAGGTCGAGGTCGTCGTGCACGTCCTCGGTGCGGGTCACGTGCGCGCGGGCACGGCGCCACGACTCCGCACGCAGCGCGGCCGACGACCCCCAGATGACGCCGTGGCCCGCGGCGAGGGCGCCCAGCAGGTAGTACGACCCGAGGTACACGTGTGCGAGGAGCGCCCCCCAGGGTCGGGGCACGTCGAACCGTCCCCACCCGCTGACCGCATCGACCTCGGGGTCGTCGAGCACGCGCACCGCGTGCTCGACCCACCCGGGTCCCGGTCGGGAGTCGGCGTCGAGACGCATCAGCACGTCGCCGCGGGCCGCGTCGTACCCGGTGGCGACCGCGGCCGGGATCCCGACACGCGGCTCGTGCACCACGCGCGCACCGTGCCGCAGCGCGACCTCGACGCTGGCGTCGGTGGACGCGTTGTCGACCACGACGACCTCGTCGGGGAGCCGGGTCTGGCGGGCCAGCAGGGTGAGGCAGGCGTCGAGGTGCGTGGCGTCGTCGCGCACCGGGACCACGACGGAGACGAGGTGCGACCGCCCGGGAGGTGCCGGCGCGGGCTCCGGACGGACCGGCTCGCTCATGGCTGTCACTCGACCTGCTCTCCGGGTGGTGGTGCCCTCGACGATCCCACGACCGGCCGCCGTCCTCCACCGGGGGCACGTGCGCGCTCCGCCGACACGCGAGCCCCGCGGGCCGAGCGGGCTCAGCGACGCGCGCCGGCCGCCCGCTGCGGCGAGGGCCACGACGACGCCGCGTGCCCGCTGACCTCGTCGTACCGGTCGAGCGCGATCGCGGCCAGCCGCGGGTCCGGCGCCAGCGGGTCCGTCACGACGTCCGCGCCCGCCTCGTGCACGCGGTCGAGGAAGTAGCCCGGGGCGAGCAGGTAGGACGCGACCACGACGCGCCCGCCCGGCGCGAGCCCGGCGCGCGCCGCCGCCACGGCGACCGGCACGCGGGGGTGGGCGCCCGACCCGTACCCGACGGTGACGGGCCGGCCCAGGTGCTGCGCGAGCGCGTCGACGACGTCACGCACCGCGGCGGCGGCGGCAGGGTCGCTGGACCCGGCGGCCGCGAGCACGACCGCGTCCCCGTCCCCGAGGCCCGCGGCCACGAGCCGGTCGGCGAGGATCTCCACCAGGCGCGGGTCGGGGCCCATGGGCCGGGCCGCCGCCGCACCGGGGCGGTCCACCGCGCGGGCCACGTCGACCTTCACGTGGAACCCCACGGACAGCAGCAGCGGCACCACGACGGCCGGTGCCTCGCCGAGCGCGCCGGTGACGACGTCGTCGACCTCCGGCTGCTGCACGTCGACGAACGCCTCGCGCACGTCGAGCCCGGGCCGGGCCGCGACGACGTCGGCGAGGATCGAGGCGATCGCCGCGCGTCCCGCGACGCTGTCGGTCCCGTGCGAGCAGCCGATGAGGACGGGCGCGGTGGCGGACGAGGTCATGCCTGCTCCTGGAGCTCGAGGCGGTAGCCGCGCTTGACCACCGTGCGGATGAGGGTGCGGCTCCCGGCCGCGTCGCGCAGCCGCGCGATCGCGACCTCGGCGGCGTGCGGGTCGGACGAGACGCCCGGCAGGGCGGCCAGCACCCGCTCGCGCGGCACCACCGAGCCCCGGGCGTGTGCCAGGACGCGCAGCACCTCCAGGCCCGTGCGCGACAGCGGCAGCACGCGCCCGTCGAGCACCGCCGCCGCCCGCCGCACGCGCAGCGGGCCGGCGACCGTGTCGAGCGCGTCCACGCCGCCGTAGTGCGTCACGACGGCCCGCACGAGCGATCCGAGCCGGCCGCGATCGGGCACCAGCGGGTCGATGCCCACGTCGACGAGCGGCTTGGCGGTCACCGGGCCGACCGCCGCGAAGACCACGGCACCCGAGCGGTACCGCCGCAGGACGCCGTCCATCGCGCCGGCGTCGTCCGCGGCTGCCAGCCACGCCGCCGAGCCGGGCGCCGACGTGAAGACCACGGCGTCGATCTCGCCGTCCGCGACGGCCTGCGCCGAGTCGCGCACCAGCGCGGGGTCGGGCGGCGGGCCCCACCGGTAGACCACGAGGCTGCGCACCCGCGCCCCGGCGAGCGCGAACGCCTCGTCCAGGCCGTCGGCGCCGGCGCCGTGGTGCTGGATGACGATGTCGCGGCCCGCCACGCCCTCGTCGAGCAGCGTCTCGGCGATCTCGGCGCTGGTCTCGGACTCCGCGACCCAGTCCGCGCTGAGCCCCGCCGCCTGGATGGCGCCGCGCGCCTTGGGGCCGCGCGCGACGATCCGGGTGCCGCGCAGCACGTCGACGAGGCTGTCGGCCACGCCGGCGGCGTCGGCGGCCTCCACCCAGCCGCGGAACCCGATCCCCGTGGTGACGACGACCGTGTCCGGCGGGTCGACCAGCAGGTCGCGCGTGCGGGCGAGCAGCAGCGCGTCGTCCGTGTGGGGCACCATGCCCAGGGCCGGCGCGTGACGGATCGTGGCGCCGCGGCGTGCCAGGGCGGCGCTGAGCTCCGCGGCGCGGCGGTCCGCCGTGACGAGCACGACGCACCCCGCCAGCGTCTGGTCGATCATCTCGGCCGTCACGCGCCCATTGTCGTGGAACCGGCGCCGGACGGCTCGGGGGCGCCACCGGTCGGGACGTCGAGCAGCCCCGCCGCCGCGACGTCGCCCAGCACGACCACGGCCGGGGCGGCCACGCCCCGTGCCCGGGCCCCCGCAGCGACGGCGTGCAGGGGCGCGCGCGTCACGCGCTGGTCGTCCTGGGTCGCCCGCTCCACCACGGCGACCGGCAGGTCCGGGTCGACCCCGCCGGCCAGCGCGTCGCGCACCAGTCCCGGCAGCGCCGCGACCCCCATGAGGACGACGACGGTGCACGAGCGGTCCCGCAGCCCGGTCAGCGCCGCGGCCGACCAGCCGTCCGTGCCGTTCATCACGTGCACGGCGCCGACGACCCCGCGGTGCGTCAGCGGGATGCCTGCCGCCGCGGCGGCGGCGAACGCGCTGCTCACCCCGGGGACCACGGTGACCGGGACCCCTGCCGCGCGGCAGGCCTGCACCTCCTCGCCGCCGCGCCCGTACACGAACGGGTCCCCACCCTTGAGGCGCACGACGACCCGCCCGCGCTGGGCCTGCTCCACGAGCAGCCGGTTGATCTCGTCCTGCGGGACCGGGTGGTGCCCGGGCGACTTGCCGACGTCGATGACCTCGACGTCCGCGGGCAGCTCGTCGAGCACGTCGGTCGGTCCGAGCCTGTCCGCGACGACGACGTCCGCCTCGGCGAGCGCACGTCGGCCCGCGACGGTGAGCAGCCCCACGTCCCCCGGGCCGCCGCCCACCAGCACGACGCGCCCCCGGTCGGGTGCAGCGCGTCGTCGTCGCAGGTCGACCGCGCCGGTGCGCAGGTGCGCCGCGAGCCAGTCGCGCACCCGCACGCTGCGCCGCGGGTCGGCGCCGGCGGTCGAGACGACCCCGACGAGGACGTCCCCGGCCCGCGTGGTCGCCGGGGTGCGGGCGGTCCCGGCGGCGGGCCGCCGCGGACCGCCCGCGTCGACGCAGAACACGCGGCGTGCCGTGGCCCAGGCGACCACGGCCAGGTCGGTCACCCGGTCCCCCGTCGCGGTGTGCGCGAGCCACACGTCGTCGAGGTCGTCCTCGGCGACCTCACGGTCGGACCAGCGGACCGAACCCGCGACGACGAGGTCGGCCAGCGGCTCGCACACGTGCGGCGCGACCACGTGCACGAGCGCACCGGCGTCCGCGAGCGCCTGCACCCGGCGGGCGGCGACCGGTCCCCCACCGGCCACGAGCACGACCCGCCCGGCCAGCTCCACGCCGAGCAGCGTGGTCATGAGGCACCCCCGGCGACCGCGACCTGCACGTCCCCCTCGAGGACCCGCACGGGCCAGGTGCGCAGGTCCGGGCCGTGCCCGGCGACGGGCTGCTTGCCGGCCCGCTCGAGGCACCGACCGGTGACCAGGTCGAACACCTGCTTGTGCATCGGCGACGCCACGGTCGGCACGTCGGCGTCCTCGACGCGTCGTGTGCCGACGATGCCGCGCGCGATCACGTGGGCGTCGCTGAACGGGTCGAGCTGCTGCACGGCGAGCACGCGCTCGTCGAGCAGCCGGAACAGCGCGACCTGGGTGAGGACGGGCTGCCCGTCCACCTCGTCGGGGACGAGAGCTGCGGCGCCGCGCTCGTACGCCAGGTCGTGCCGCCGGCACACGGTCAGCCAGGTCGTGGCGCGGTCGTCGAGCGTCGTCACGAGCGGACCTCCAGGGTGGTGCCGGCGACGAGCACGGCGCGCTCGTCGTGGGTCGCGGGGCGCACCTGCCCCCGGGTGGGGACGTAGGCGAGCGAGGGGTCGGCGACGTCGGGGGCGTTGACGAAGGACGCGAACCGCCGGAGCTTCTCGGGGTCGTCCAGGGTGGCTCGCCACTCGTCCTCGTAGTCGGCCACGTGGCGCGCCATCTGCTCGTCGAGGTCCGCGCAGAGGCCCAGGGAGTCGTCCAGGACGACGGCACGCACGCCGTCGAGGCCGCCCTCGACCTCCTCGATCCACGGCGCCGTGCGCTGCAGCCGGTCCGCGGTGCGCACGTAGTAGAGCAGGAAGCGGTCGATCGTCCGCACGAGCGTGTCGGTGTCGAGGTCCTCGGCGAGCAGTCGCGCGTGCCGCGGCGTGAACCCGCCGTTGCCGCCGACGTACAGGTTCCAGCCGTTGTCGGTCGCGATGACGCCGACGTCCTTGCCGCGGGCCTCGGCGCACTCGCGCGCGCAGCCCGAGACGCCCAGCTTGATCTTGTGCGGGGAGCGCAGCCCGCGGTACCGCAGCTCGAGCATGACCGCGAGCGCGACCGAGTCCTGCACCCCGAAGCGGCACCACGTCGACCCGACGCACGACTTCACGGTCCGCAGCGACTTGCCGTACGCGTGGCCGGACTCGAACCCGGCGTCGACCAGACGACGCCAGATCAGCGGGAGCTGGTCGATGCGGGCGCCGAACATGTCGATGCGCTGACCGCCGGTGATCTTGGTGTAGAGACCGAAGTCGCGGGCGATCTCACCGACCGCGATGAGCCCCTCGGGGGTGACCTCGCCGCCCGCCATGCGCGGCACGACCGAGTACGAGCCGTCCTTCTGCAGGTTCGCCATGACGTGGTCGTTCGTGTCCTGCAGGGCGGCACGCTCACCGTCCAGGACGTGCGCGGGGGCCGTGGTCGCGAGGATCGAGGCGACGACGGGCCGGCAGATGTCGCAGCCTCGACCGTGCGAGCCGAACCGTTCGAGCACCTCGGTGAACGTGCGCAGCCCCGCGACCCGGACGGCGTCGTACAGCTGGGCGCGCGAGAGCGCGAAGTGCTCGCACAGCGCGCTGCTGACCGTCACGCCGAGCTTGGCCAGCTCGGTGGTCATGAGCTTCTTGACCAGCGGCAGGCAGGACCCGCAGCTCGTCCCGGCGCGGGTGCACGCCTTGACGGCGCCGAGGTCGTGGCAGCCCTGCTCGGCCACGGCGTGCCGGACCGCACCGGCCGACACGTTGTTGCACGAGCAGACCCCCGCGTCGTCGGGCAGCTCGAGGTCCGGTGCACCGGTCCCGCCCTCCGGGAGCAGGAACGCGGCCGGGTCGCCGGGCAGCTCACGTCCCACCATGGGCCGCAGGCTCGCGTACGCCGTGGCGTCACCGACCAGCACGCCGCCGAGCAGGGTGCGGGCGTCGTCGGACAGGACGAGCTTCTTGTACACACCGCCCACCGGGTCGGCCCAGACGACCTCGAGCGCACCGGGGGTGCGGGCGAACGCGTCCCCGAAGCTGGCGACGTCGACGCCCGCGAGCTTGAGCTTGGTGGCCGTGTCGGCCCCCGGGTAGACGGCGGCGCCGCCGAGCAGGCGGTCCACCGTCACCTCGGCCATCGTGTAGCCGGGCGCGACCAGACCGACGCAGGCACCGTGGATGCACGCGACCTCACCGACCGCGGACACGTCCGGGTCGTCGGTCAGGCACGTGTCGTCGACGACGACGCCGCCGCGCGGGCCGATCGGCAGGCCCGCGTCGCGGGCGAGCTCGTCGCGGGGACGCACGCCGGCGGCGACGACGACCACGTCGGCGTCCAGGCGCGTGCCGTCGGCGAGCTCGACGCGCCCCACGCCGCCGCTGCGGTGCGGCAGCAGCCGGGTCGTGCGCGACTGTGTGCGGACCCCGATGCCCAGCCGGTTGACCAGGCGCCGCAGCGCCTCGCCGCCGCCGAGGTCGACCTGGGCCGACATCAGGTGCGTGTCGACCTGCAGGACCGTGGCGCGGGCGCCCAGCGCGTCGAGCGCGCCGGCGGCCTCCAGCCCGAGCAGCCCGCCGCCCAGCACGACGCCCCGCACGGTGCGCTCCGCGGCGAGCGCGGTGACGTGGCCGCGCAGGGCCGCGACGTCGTCGAGCGTCCGGTACACGAAGACGCCGTCGAGGTCGGCGCCCTCCATGGGCGGGACCCACGCGGACGAGCCGGTGGCCAGGACGAGGTGGTCGTAGCGGTGCGTGCGTCCCGACGCGGCCGTGACGGTCCGCGTGGCGCGGTCCACCGCGGTCACGGCGTCCCCCCGCACGAGCGTGACGAGCGGGTCGTCCCACAGCGTCGCGTCACCCAGCGCCAGGTCCTCGGGGGCCCTGCCCGAGAAGAAGCTCGTGAGCGCGACGCGGTCGTACGGCCGCCGTGGCTCCTCGGCGAGGACCGTGACCCGCCAGACACCGTCGGCGTCACGGTCACGCAGGGCCTCGACGAGACGCTGGGCGACCATGCCGCCGCCGACGACCACGAGGTGGCGCTGTGCGTCCATGGGACCCTCCAGGGGCTGGGACCGGGGCGGTCGTCACGGGCGGGCCGGGCGCCGCGCCTGCCGACGACGCTAGGGCCGGCGTGTTTCCGCCGAGCACGCCCGTGCGTTACCCCTCCGGAACCGTCCGCGCACACCGGGGTCGGTCGCCGTGTGAGGGCGCGCGGGGCGACCGCGCCGGCGCGGCACGACGATCACCCGTGCCGGATGAGGCGCGGCGCCGACCCGACGGCGACCCTGGGGTCGGGCCCCGGCCTGCCCGGCGTGACGCCGGGCGGGGCGACGGACCGGCCCGGACGAGGAGACGACGGTGGCCACTCTGAGCGTGTGGAAGTTCGAGACCCCGGAGGGGGCGGCGCAGGCGGAGGACGCGGTCCTCGCCCTGCAGACGCAGCACCTCATCGACGTGCAGGACGCCGCCACGGTGTCGTGGGAGCCGGACAAGAAGAAGCCGAAGACGCGCCAGTCGCACAACCTCGCGGCGGTCGGCGCCCTCGGCGGCACGTTCTGGGGCCTGCTGTTCGGCCTGCTGTTCTTCATCCCCCTGGTCGGGGTGATCGTGGGGGCGGCCGCGGGCGCCATCGGCGGGGCCCTGACGGACGTGGGCATCGACGACAACTTCATCAAGCAGGTGCGCGAGAAGGTCACGCCGGGCACGTCCGCGCTCTTCCTGCTCACCTCCGGCGAGGTCCCCGACCGGATCGTCGCCTCGCTGCGGGAGCAGGGCATCCACGGCGAGCTGCTCGCGACGAACCTGTCCTCCGAGGAGGAGGCCAAGCTGCGCGAGGCGTTCCAGGAGGACGTCTGACGCCTGGCCCTCGGGACGGCCGTGCGCCGCGGTCCACGGACCGCGCTGCACGGCCGTCCTGCCTGTCAGGCGACCACCCGGCCGTCCCCGCCGCGCGGGGGCCGCCGGCGGTGCGTCGGGGACCGCCTGCTCAGGCGTCCACGCGTCCGTCGTCCTCCTGCCGGTCGACCACCCCGGGCGAGGCGGTCTGCACCAGCAGGACGAGCGTGTCGTTGATGCGCTCGAGACGGCGCCCGATGCCCTCGAGAGGGCTGCCCGCGGGAGCGTCCGCGACCCCGGTCTCCGGCAGGTCGGGCCGCACCTCGGTCGGCAGGCGGCCGGTGAGGACGTCGAGCAGCGCCGTGAAGTTGACCTGCAGCGTCGTGCGCACCGCGGCCCAGTCACGCGCCTCGCGGGTCGAGCCCGCGCGGATCGCCGCCTCGACGTTCCGCACCAGGTAGCGGGTGTCGTAGGTGAGCGCCCACAACGCGGTCAGCCGCGCCTCGACACCCGCTGCGGCGGACGCGCCCGCCGCCCGCCGCAGCGGGGCGGCGGTGGCGGAGACGCCCCGCGCCTCGCGCTCGGCGACGAGCACCCGCTCGCGCATCGCCTTCGTCGACACCGACCTGCCGGACTCCAGGTGCCCGACGGCCGTCGTCACGAGCGCCGCGAGGTCCCGCACGAGCTGTGTCGTGTCCTTGTCGAGGACGGCTGCGGTCCGGGTCGGCAGGACGAGCCAGGCGACCACCACGGCGGCCGCCGCACCCAGCAGCGTCTCGAGCACGCGCAGCTCCAGCGCGACGGGCGTGAGCCGGCCGAGGAACTCGTAGACGACCGCGAACAGCATCGTGCGCCACAGGACCGACGCCGCCGGGGAGACCCGGTTGTAGTAGGTCGCGGCGAAGACGGCGACGGCCAGCAGCGGGACCAGCACCCACGGCTCGTGGCCCGACCAGATGGCCACGCCGAACCCGATCACCGCGCCCACGACGGTGCCACCGACGCGCTGCAGCCCTTTGAGGCGCGTCTCCCCGTCGGTGCCGCCGAGCACCTGGTAGGCCGCGAGGGTCGCCCAGTACTGGTGGGAGGAGGACAGGAGCTCGGCGATGACGAGCGCGGCGCCCACCGCGATGCCGGCCTGAGCCGAGCGGCGGGTCACCGACGACAGGTGCAGGCCGGTCGCCTGCGGGTCCGCACCGTTCCAGTCGAGCTCCTCCAGCGCGTCCGCGTCCGCGTCCGCGTCGGCGTCGGCGTCCGCCGACCCCCGGTCAGGGGCGCCACGCCCGGCCGGGACCGGGGCGTCCGGTGCCGCGGCCCGGTCTGTCCCCGTCGCGGGCTCCACGACCGTGCGGAGCGTGGCGCTCAGCCCGGCCGCCACCTCGTACAGCTCGTTCATCGAGCGCCACAGCGCACGCGCCGGTGCGGGCCACTGCGCGGGCGGCGGCGGCGCGTCCCAGGGGTCGACCCGGGGCGTGGAGGCCTCGCGCGCAGCTGCGGCGTCGTGGCCCGCGGCGAGCTGCTGCAGGTGCGCCCGCAGCAGCTCGAGGCGGCCTGCCAGCCGCCCGCGCAGCTCCAGCGACACCGCCGTGCCCGTCACGTCCCGGGCCGCACCCACCAGGTGCGACGCGGACAGGGTCGTGTCCAGGAGCCGCAGGCGCAGCCCCACGGCCTGCCGCGGCTCGAGCCCTGTCGCCTCCGGCGGGCCCGTGAGCTGGCCCGTCATGAACGCCGCCCCGCGGGTGAGCCGGCGCTGGTCCACCGCGACGCGCTTCCTGACGTCGGGGTCCCAGCGCGCCCAGGAGACGGCGTCGACGAGCGTGTCGATCGACGCGACGAGCTCACGCTGGTAGCCGCTGATGCCCGCGCGCAGGACCCGGACGGGACGCTCGGGCAGGAGGACGTTGGTGAGCAGGAAGCCCCAGGCCACGCCGAGAGCCGCCGTCGCGAGGTAGAACCCGACGTCGGACAGCTCCAGGCGCAGGATCAGGGCGAAGTAGTAGACCATGAAGGTCGTGCGGCCCAGGGCCGCCCACCGGGGCCCGAAGCGGGCCATCCAGGTGCCGGCGACGGCCACGACCACGACGAGCACCGCGGTCCACACCGGCGAGCCGGACACCAGGGCGCCGAGCACGACGACGACGACCACCGGCACGAGGAGCAGGACGCTCGTGGCGCGACGCGCGCGCACCGTGCGGTCCACCGCGATGCCCGCGCTCAGCATGCCGACGAAGCCGCCGAACAGCGCGGGCGTCAGGACGTCCTCGCCGAGGGCCCGCAGCAGGAGGTAGCCCGTCAGCGCGGCCCCCACGGCCGCGAGCAGCGCACGGGTGGCCGCGCGCAGCCGCGCGTAACCCGGGTCGACCTGCGCGACGTGCTCCCGCAGGAAGGTGTGCCACCGGGACACGGCCCGCCGCCCGGCGGCGTCCGGCCGCGTCGGCTCGGGCGGGCCGGACAGGTACTCCTCGACGCCGCGCAGCGACAGCGCGCCCTGCGGGTGCAGGATCGAGACCGGCTGGTCGGTGACGATCACCGGCTGGTAGTCGAGGTCGCGTGCGACGGCGACGCTGACCTGCTGCGACCGGTACGCGAACGGCAGCCAGCCGGTGTACCGCCGGTACGTGTCGGCCGGGTCGGCGCCGGGCCGCACGCCCGCGAGCGTGGCCATGTCCTGGTCGAGCTGCAGGAACCGGGCCGCCCACACCCCGCTCACGTCGTCCGGCACCTCACCGTCGGCGATCCGGGCGAAGCGCTCCGCGTCGACGACCTCGGGGACGTCGGTGCTCGTCCAGCGCAGCCGGCGCTGCAGGTAGTCCCCGAACTCGAGGAGCTCGAAGGTCAGCGGCTCGAGCCGGGGCACGGCGGCGCCGGGGTGCCCCGTGGGCAGGCCCCAGCGCAGCGCAGCGATCGTCCCCCCGGTCATGCGCAGCGCGTAGGGCAGGGCGAACTGGTCCCGCCCGCTCTGGAAGTAGTACGCCGCGAAGTGCAGCCGCAGCCCGTCGGTGTACGACCCGAAGGCGTCGCCGACGTCGTCGAGGTGCCCGTCGAGCCCGTTGGGGTGACCGTCGCGGAAGTACGGGGCGATGCTCGCGACGGCGGACCCCGCCCCGCGCTCCGCGGTGACGAACCGGGTGCACAGGCTGTTGAGGTCACCGATCACCGAGTACACGCCGAGCAGGTACGTGAGGACCAGGGACAGCAGGAGCACGCCCGTCAAGGTCTCGGTGATGCTGAGGAAGCGCAGCAGGTCGGTCTCCGCCGTCAACGACGAGCCGCCGACCGTCGACAGCTGGGCGGCGCTGAAGTAGAGCGCGCTGAACAGGTCCAGCGACGCTCCCGTCCCCGAGACGGAGAACGCGGTCGGCGTCATCAGGCCGTAGTAGACGAGCCCGTAGCCGACGACCGTGCCGAAGACCCACAGCACGATCGTGAGGACCACCTGCAGGCCGGTGACCTGCCGCAGCGCCGTCGGGCGCCAGCGTCGCGGCAGCCGCCGGGTGACCGCCCGCAGGCTGCGCCACTGCAGCCGCGTCATCGGCGCCGCCAGGAACCCCGACTCGTCGTAGTTGAGCGCCGTGAGGAAGACGTCGAGGAGCGTGCCGAGAAGGACGACCACGCCCAGCACCAGCCACAGCACGTCCACGGGCGTCTCCTCGTCGGTGGGTCAGAGCACCAGCTCGGGCTGCAGGCGGTTGGGCGTCCACGTGCGGCGCCGGTACGCCGCCCACGTCGTGGCCGCCAGGCCCAGGACGAGGACCCCGGCCAGGACGGCGGCGTCACCGGCGGCGCTCGCCAGGTCGCCGCCGTAGAGCGTCTGACGCAGCCCGTCGACGGTGTACGACATGGGCAGCAGGCGGTGCACCGACAGCAGCGGCTCGGGGATCGTCTGCCACGGGAAGGTCCCGCCGGCCGTGACGAGCTGCACGAGCATGAGCACGAGGCCCAGGAACTCCCCGACGGCGCCGAACCAGACGTTCAGCGCCTGCAGGACCGCGATGAACGCGGCCGACGCGAGCAGGAGCAGGAGCACCGTGTAGGCGCCGTAGACGGGCCGGATGTCCAGCGCGAACGCGACCAGGGCGGTCATGAGCACCACCTGCCCCGCCCCGAGGACCACCGCCGGCAGCCACCCGCCCAGCGCGGTGCGCCACGCCGGGGCGCCGGCGGCGAGCGCCCGCTGGGACAGCGGCCGCACGAGCAGGAACAGCACGTACCCGCCGATCCAGGTGGCCAGCGACATGAAGAACGGGGCCAGGCCCGCCCCGTAGCTGCCGGCGCGGGCGAGCTGGTCGTCGGCCACCCGCACGGGGTCGCCGATCGTGCGCGCCGTGTCGCGCTCCGTCTGCTGGTCGAGGTCCGGGATCCGTTCCAGCCCGGACTGCAGGCCGTCGCGCAGCTCGGTGACCCCGGACGCCAGCTGGTTCGTGCCGTTGTGCAGCGTGACGCTGCTGATGGCGAGCTCCTCGGCGCCCTGGGACACCTGCGCGGTGCCCGACGAGAGCCGACCGGCGCCGGCGGCCGCGGAGGCGATGCCCTGCGCGAGCCTCGGCGCGGCCTCCGCGAGCGCCGCGTCGCCCTGTGCGACCTCCCGGGCGCCGATGTCGAGCGCCCTCAGGTCGGTGGTCGCCTGGTGCAGGGCCGCCTGGGCCGAGGCGAGCTCGCCCTCCAGCCTCGGGACGGGATCGGTCAGGGCCTGGACCTGCTCGGGCGTGAGGTAGCCCTCGTCCTGCAGGGCGTTCAGCTGGTCCTGGACCACCGCTCGCGCGTCGTCGAGAGCCAGCAACGCAGCGTCGAGATCCTGCCCCTCGTCCGTCCCGCGTCGCTCCTCCAACCGCCGGGCACCTTCCTCCGCCGCTCTCGCCGCAGCCTGCGCCTCGGCCGTCGCCCTCGCCGCGGCCGCCTCGACCTGTGTCGCGACCCTCTCGATCTCGTCGTCACCCGCTGCCACCTTCGCCGCGCCCGCGGCCAGCCGGCGTGTGGCGTCCGGCAGCCCGCGGGTGTCCGCCCGCAGCGTGTCCAGACCGCCCGCCAGCTCGGCCGCGCCGCGGGATGCCTCCTGCGCCCCCCACGCCAGGCGCCCCGTCCCTCCCACCAGCTCCGCGGTCCCCGTCGCCAGCTCACCGGCGCCGTCGACCAGCCGGTCCGCACCCTGGACGCCCTGGGCGAGGTTGGTGTGGATGGAGCCGAAGCCCTGCAGGAACACCGTCGCGGCCTGCGTCCCCACCTGGGTGGCGATGGCGTCGCGCACGTCGTCGGCGATCGTGTCCGCGATGGTCGTGGACAGGTAGTTGTTGGCGTCGTTGGTCACCAGCGTCAGGCTCGCCTGCTGCGGGCGGTACTCGGCGGACGAGACGAGGTCCTGCGAGAAGGACGGCCCGATGATCAGGGCCGCGTCGAACCGGTCGGACCGGACCCCGGCCTCGGCCTCCGCCTGGGAGGTCCGCACCCAGCGGAACCCGCCGCGCCCGTCGGCCAGGCGGTCGGCGACCTCCTGCCCGTAGTCCACCCGGCGGGTGCTGCCGTCCTCCGGGTCCGTGGTCGTCGCACCGCGGTCGCGCACGACCAGGGCGGCCGGGACGTGGTCCAGCCGGCCGTACGGGTCCTCGTTCGCGAAGAGGTACAGCCCCGAGTACAGCGAGGGGATGACGACGAGCGCCAGGAGCGCCAGCTTGGGCAGGGTCCCCGCGGCGAGGCGGCGCAGCTCGGTGCCGGTGAGGCGCGCGATGATCACGACGCACGCCCCTCTCCCGGCGGCGGGTCGTCGGGTCGGTCGTCGGGCGGGTCGTCAGGCGGGTCGTCGGGCGGGCCGTCGGGCGGGTCGTCAGGCGTGCCGTCGACCGCGTCGTCGGGCGTGCCGCCCACGGCGGGCAGCTCCCCTGTCGTCACGTCGTCCGCCGTCCGCCGCACGCCGGGCGCCGTGCGTGTCACCTCGACGTGGGCGGCCCGTCCCGCCGCGTCGCCCCGGGTGCCGGCCACGGGCACGCCGAGGTGGTTCGCCGACGCCCGCGTGCACTGCACCAGCACCCCGAGGCCGCGGGCGGCGAACGCCTGCGCGATCGCCCACCAGCCCGACGGGTCGCCGCCGTGACGGTCGGGCAGCGTCAGCACCAGCAGCCGCACGCCCGGCCGCTCGGACGCCAGGGAGGTCAGCAGCGCGGTGCGCCGCGGCCCGTCCAGCTCGGCCACGCGCGTCCCGAGCCGGTCGGCCATGTCGTGGTCCGCGAGCCACTCGCGCGCAGCGCGGGCGCTGCTGGGCCGACGCGCGAGCGCGAGCTCCTCGGCCACGACGGTGCCGACCGTCAGCACGTCGTCCGGCTCGGAGACCTCGGGCAGGTCCACCACAGCGGTCAGCGCGCGCAGCGCCGCGGGCGTCGTGGTGCTGGCGCCGTCAGCCGTCGTCAGCGTGACGGTCCCGGTGTGCGGGGAGAGCCGACCGGTCGCGACCAGCGCGAGCGCCGTGTGGCCCTCCCCCGGATCACCCGCCAGCAGCACGCACTCCCCTGTGCCGAAGGTCAGGCCGGGCAGGTCGAGCATGGGCCCGTGCCGGCCGGTGACGTGCACGTCGTCCAGCGTCAGCCGCACCGGGCCCGCTGTGGGGGGCGGCGGGTGCCGGACGGCGTCCCGGCGGGCGCGGCGAGCGACCCGCCCGGCGGGCGGCCGCGGCGCGTCGACCGTCATGGTCGCCGCAGGGCGGGGACGGCCGACGCGATGATCAGGAACACCCACGTCGTGAGGATGTAGGGCCACGTGTAGTGCGGGGCGTCGGTCGCGTCGTTCAGCGCCAGGGTCACCACGGCGGTCACCACCGTGCCGACGGCGGCGTAGATCCAGGACGCGACGCTGCTGCGCAGGAACACGACCGACAGCGCGATCGCGGTCAGGACCCCGGAGTAGCCGGCCAGGCCCTCACCGATGTCCGACTCGGACCACCCCAGCGCGAACGCGCACAGGCTGCCCACGACGCTGCCCATCACCGCCGCGAGCCCCACCTTCCACGAGGCGATGAACAGGCCCAGCAGGATCAGCGCGCCGGCCCACACGCTGCTCACCAGGACGACCTCGGAGACGTTCGTGAGCAGCGAGCGCAGGTACGTGCCCACGGTGCCGTCGGTGACGTGCACGGCGGGCGAGCGCTCCTGCAGGCTCGCGGTCGTCGCGTGCATGACCCCGGCGACGACGCAGAACGGTGCCGTCGTCGCGGGCAGCGCGAACCGCTTCAAGGGCTGGCTGGCGAACAGACGCACGAAGAACCAGGTGACGAACGCGCACGCGATGCCGCCGACGAACGCGATCGGGTAGGCCCAGCCCTGGCTGCCCAGCGCCGTGTAGACGGCGGCGCCCAGCAGCGCACCGCAGAAGCCCTGCATGCCCAGCGGCACGTCGTCCGCCCCGATGAGCGCCCCGGTGAGCGTCCCGGCGATCGTGCCGATGACGACGAGCACCGCCATGCGCCAGTCCGCGACGACGAACGCGGCCAGGATGAGCAGGCCCGTCCACACGTTGCGCTGGAAGAAGATCTGCGACAGCCCGTCCGCGAGCGCGCGGGGGTCCAGCGCGGAGCCGGCCCTCGAGGACATGTTCGGCGACGTCGTTGCTGCCATGACGCTCTCCTGACGTGCGGTCGGGTGGGACGTGGACGGGCCGAGGCCCGTCCGGCTCAGGTCTTGCGCACCAGCGGCGCGGGCGCACCGGTCAGGTGGAGCCGAAGCGCCCGCCACGCGCGCGCCGTCGCGTGCGTGACGGGCGCCGTCGCGTCACCGACGATCCGGACCCAGGCGCCGACGTCGCCGGGCAGGGCGCTGACGCCCAGCAGGACGTCGGGCGCGTCGGCGAGCTCGGCGTGCAGCAGGTCGGCGAGCTCGCGGGCCGTCGCCAGCGGCGTGACGACGTAGAGCATGCCCAGCACGTCGTGGTCGGCGAGCACCGCCAGGCCGCCGGTCCCGCCGTCCTGCGGCGTCAGGCGTACCCGGTCGAGCGCCAGCACGGTCCCGTCCGGACGGCGGATCTCGACGTCGGAGGCCAGCGCCGCGTACCGGTGGCGCTCGCCGCGGGCCAGCCGCCCGGCCAGCAGGGTCTCACCGGCGATGAGCGTCCCCGACTCCGCGACGATCAGCCGGGTGCTCTGGTAGAGGCGTGCGTCGACGAACATGACGACCGGCTCCGGCAGGTACTCGACGTACGCGTCCTCGCCGACCTCGACGGTCGTGAGCGCCACCGCGTAGTCGGCCTCCATGCGCAGCACCCGCGTGTACGCCGTGGTCGTGACGTAGGCGCTGGTGCCGGGCCCGAACCGCAGGTCGGTCCGCAGCCGGTCCCCCTGCAGCACGCCCGCGCCGGTGGACATGAGGTAGAGGTACGGCATGTCGGGACGCCGCGGGTCGTAGTACAGCGGGCGCATGATCTGCAGCGGCGACTTCTGGTAGTGCTCCACCAGCTCGGTGCCGTGGCCGGTGAGAGCGAACTCCAGGTCGAGGATGCCGACCTTGCCCGGGCTGCCCGTGGGCAGCATCGTGGGCACGCCGGCGAAACGGGCGACCTCCCGGGGCACGCGCCGCGGCTCGTAGTACGCCGGCTGCAGGTGGTGGCCCCCGTACGCCGGCACCGGCCCGCCGGGGGGCACACCCTCGTCCCGACGCGCCCGCGGGCGCGTCGGGACGGCGGGCGTGGCCGGCTGGGCAGCGAGGTCTGCGCTCACGGCACCAGGGCGCGGCTGCGCTCGTCCCACATGGCCAGGATCTGGTCCTGCAGGACGTCGACGCCCTCGCCGGTGAGCGAGTTGGTCAGCACGACCGGCTTGCCGTCGCGGACCCGGTAGGCGTCGGACTCCATGACGCCCAGGTCGGTGCGGACGTACTGCGCGATGTCGATCTTGTTGATGACGAGGATGTCGGAGTCCGTGATGCCCGGCCCCCGCTTGCGCGGCATCTTCTCGCCCTCCGAGGTGTCGAGGACGAAGACGAACACGTCCACGAGCGCCGGGGAGAACGTGAGCGTGAGGTTGTCGCCGCCCGACTCGTACAGCAGCGTGTCGACGTCCGGGAACCGCTCGAGCATCTCGGCACCGGCCGCCAGGTTCATCGTCGGGTCGTCGCGCACCGCGGTGTGCGGGCACGCGCCGGTCTCGACGCCGACCACGCGCTCGGGGTCGAGCACGCCCGCGAGCTCGCGCCGCACGTGGTGCGCGTCCTCCTGCGTGTAGATGTCGTTGGTGATCACGGCCGGGCGCCGGCCCACGGCGATCAGCCGGGGCACCAGCGCCTCGGTCAGGGCGGTCTTTCCGGAGCCCACCGGGCCACCGATGCCGACCCGCAGCACGTTCTCGTTCATCCTCGTCTCCGTCCTGCCGGCATCCGCCGGCACGTCGTCAGCTCGCGAACAGGCGCGCCTCGGCACGCTCGTGCTGCGCCGACATCACGTCCGCCAGGGGGACGCAGCCACCCATGTCGTCGAGGTCACGGGCGACCGCCTCGTCGGCCGCCTGCTCGATCACCGGCGCCAGTGCGTGCAGCGCCACCTGGACCTCGCGGTGGTCTGCGAGCCGCAGGCGCAGCGCGGCCCCCAGCACGCTCATCGCGAACGCCGCGAGGTCGGACGCGACCGCCGCGGTCGTCTCGACACCCGTCGCCGCGTAGACCACCGCGGTGGCGACCGGCTGGCACCCCGGCGACTCCTTCGCCGCGATCGCGTGCGCCCACGTCCCGATCACCGGACCACCGACCGCGACCCCTGCCACGTCCGTCAGCTGGTGCCCGCTGCGCACGGACGCCCGGCGCATCTCGGCGTTGAGCTTGGACGCGAACAGCAGCCGGTCGACCCGGTGCACCTGCTCCCAGTCGCCCGCGGTCGCGGCCTCGTGGGCCCGGGCGAGCGCTGTCGCGTCGCCCGGGCCCACCCCGTGCAGCAGCAGCCCGCGCAGCAGGCCGACCACCCCCCCGTGGTCGACCAGCCGCGCCTGGCTGAACCCCTCGAGCCCGTGCGACATCGTGTAGAAGCCGCTCGGGAACGCGGAGTCGGACAGCTGCAGGCTCATGAGCAGCGCCCGGACGTCGGTCGCCACCGTGCTCCTCAGGCCAGGAAGAAGAGCTGGGTCATGGGCAGCGTCTGCGCCGGTTCGATGTGGGCCGGCTCCCCGTCGAGCGTCACCTTGTACGTCTCGGGGTCCACGTCGACGACGGGCAGGGAGCCGTTGCGCACCATGTGGCCCTTGCCGAGCTGGCGGGTGCGGCGCACCGGCAGCACCGTGCTCTCCAGCCCCAGCTTGTCCGGGACACCGGCCTCGACGGCCGCCTGCGACATGTACGTCACCCGGGTGCTCTGCTGCGCCCTGCCGAACGACCCGAACATCGGCCGGTAGAACACCGGCTGCGGCGTCGGCAGCGAGGCGTTCGGCTCCCCCATGACGGCCCACTTGACGAGGCCACCCTGGAGGACCATCTTCGGCTTGGCCGCGAACGACCCGACCGGCCACAGCACGATGTCGGCGATCTTGCCGACCTCGAGGGACCCGACGTAGTCGGAGATGCCGCACGTGATCGCCGGGTTGATCGTGATCTTGGCGAGGTACCGCAGCACGCGGAAGTTGTCGTTGCCCTCGGCGTCCTGCGGCAGCTTGCCGCGCTTGTCCTTGTTGTGGTGGGCGGTCTGGAACGCCCGCGTGAAGGACTCGCCGATCCGGCCCATCGCCTGGGAGTCCGACGAGAACATCGAGATGACGCCCTCGTCGTGCAGCACGGTCTCGGCCGAGATCGTCTCGGCACGGACGCGGGAGTCCGCGAACGCGACGTCCTCGGGGACGTCGTGCGACAGGTGGTGGCAGACCATCACCATGTCGAGGAGCTCGTCGACCGAGTTCACGGTGTAGGGCAGCGTCGGGTTCGTCGACGACGGCAGCACGTTCGGGTGCCCGGCCAGCTTCATGATGTCCGGCGCGTGGCCGCCACCTGCACCCTCGGTGTGGAACGTGTGGATGGTGCGGCCGTCGATCGCGGAGATCGTGTCCTCGACGTAGCCCGCCTCGTTGAGGCTGTCCGTGTGCACGGTGATCTGGACGTCGTAGTCGTCCGCCACGGACAGGGCGTTGCTCAGGGCCGCCGGGGTCGTCCCGTAGTCCTCGTGGACCTTCAGGGCGGCCGCCCCGGCCTCGACCTGCTCCTCGAGCGCGGGGCGCAACGAGCCGTTGCCCTTGCCGTAGAAGCCCATGCTGACGGACATGTCCTCCGCCGCCTCGAGCATGCGGTGCAGGTTCCAGACGCCGGGCGTGGTGGTGACACCGTTCGTGCCGTCGGTGGGGCCGGTGCCCCCGCCGAACAGCGTGGTGATGCCGCCGCAGATCGCCGTGTCCCCCTGCTGGGGCGAGATGTAGTGCACGTGCGCGTCGATGCCGCCCGCGGTGGCGATGAGGTGCTCACCGGCGAGGAGCTCGGTCCCCGGCCCGACAACCAGGCGCGGGTCGACGCCGTTCTGGAGGTTGGGGTTCCCGGCCTTGCCGATGCCGGCGATCTTGCCGTCCTTGACGCCGATGTCCCCCTTGAGGACGCCGAGCACGGGGTCGAGGATGATCGCGTTGGTGATGACCAGGTCCAGCACGCCCTGCGCCGAGGTGGTGCGCGGGTCGGCCGCCATGCCGTCACGTGCGGTCTTCCCGCCCCCGTAGACCACCTCGTCGCCGTAGAGCCCTTCGCTGAAGTCGTGCTCGATCTCGATCACGAGGTTCGAGTCGGCCAGATGGACCTTGTCCCCGACCGTGGGGCCGTACAGGTCCGTGTACTGCTTGCGCGGGATGATCGCCATCAGTGCTCCCCCTCGTGCTTCGTGCCGGCTGCCGGCTGCTCCGGCGTCCCGTTCGCGAACTCGCGCTCGGCGAGCCGACGCAGCGCGTCCAGACGCGTCTGGCGGGAGTCGAGGCCCCCGTCGACGAGGTTGTTGAACCCGACGACCCGGCGGCCGCCGCCGTACGCGACGAGCGTCACCTCGCGGGTGTCGCCCGGTTCGATCCGGACGCCGTTGCCGGCCGGGATGTCCAGGTGCATCCCGTACGCCTTCTCACGGTCGAACCTCAGGGCGCGGTTCACCTCGAAGAAGTGGAAGTGCGACCCGATCTGCACGGCGCGGTCGCCGGTGTTGGCCACGAGGAGGGTGACCTTCTCGCGCCCCGCGTTGATCTCGATGTCCTGGTCGTTGTGGTGGTACTGCGGGCTGCCGAGCATCGTGGTTCCTCACGTTCCGTGGTCGGTTCGAGGGTGTCCGCGTCAGGCGCGGGCGGGTGCGGGCGCACCGGACGCCGGAGCGACGGGTGCGGCGCGGTGCGGGTGGGTGTGCGGGTGTCCGTGCCCGTGCGGGTGCTCGTGGCCGGCCCCCTCCAGGCCGGCGTGCGAGTGCGCGTAGCCGTGTCCGTGGTCGGCCTCGAGCCCGTCCTCGATGCCGTCGTGACCGTGCTGCAGGTCGTGCTCCGCCGCGGCCAGACGCTCCCGGACGATCCGCAGGAGCGCGGTGTCCGACAGCAGCGGGCCGAGGAAGGCGGCGCCGTCGAGCGCGTCCGCCGAGGGCGCCGCGGCGGCGAAGCCGGCCGGCACGACCACGACGTCCTGCGCGCCGAGCAGGCGCACGCGGTGGACCGCACGGGCGAGGTCGCCGTCGGTGACGACGCACGCGACACCGATCTCCAGCCCCGTCCCGAACGTCCGCACGAGGTGCGCCACCCGGTGGAGCTCCGCGTCGTCGAACGGGTCGGCCCCGGGTGCGGCGAGCACGAGACCCGCCCCCGGGTGCCGTGCGGCGGTTCGCGTCGCCGCGGCCCGCAGCAGCGCCACCAGGTGGTCGACCGTCCCGAACTGGTCCGCCAGCGCGATCCGCCCCCTGCCGGACCCCGCGGCCAGCCAGCGCAGCGTGCGCGCCGTGTCGGCGACCATCACCGGGTCGCGCCCCCACGTCATCGGCAGGACGACGACGGGCTCCGGGCCGGCCGCGAGGCCCGCCCGCACCGCGTCCTGCAGCGAGCGCCCCGGCGCGCACACGGCGGCGCCCGGCAGGGCACCGCGGAGCCGCTCGAGGTCGGCCCCCCGCGCGCTCTCGTGCCCGCCGACCAGCACCGGTCGGACGTGGGAGCCGGCCATGCTCAGGCCGACACGGGGTCGTGACAGGAGACCAGCTTGCTGCCGTCGGGGAACGTCGCCTCGACCTGCAGCAGCGAGACCCGCTCCCGGACGCCGGGCATGCAGTCGGACTCGGCGACGACGTGCTTGCCGAGCTCCATGCACTCCGCGACGGACTTGCCGTCACGCGCGCCCTCGATGATCGCCTCCGAGACCAGAGCCTGGACCTCGCTGACGTTCAGCTTGGTGCCTCGCTCGCGGCGTTGCCGGGCCAGCTGGGCCACCTGGTACACGTAGAGCTTCTCCCTTTCACGAGGTGTCAGATCCATGGTGCGGCGACCTTTCGGAAGAGAACTGCGCAGCCCACCTGCGCTCTTGCCGACCATACACCGACGGCCATTAAGGACAACTTCTGGACGAGTACCCCCACCTGATCACGGAAAACTGTCCGCGCGTTCGCCCGGGCGACCAGCAGAACAACACCGGTGGCATTCTCTGGACGCCTGGTCAAATGAATCGATTTCCCTTCGACGCACCATCCCTGGACACGTGGCCACATGAATCGATTCGCTTGCGCGACGGCCCGTCAACGGGCGCGCCGGGGCTTTTCTCGCCCTACGCTGGCGCCCATGGCACAGGCACCGGGGAGTGCTCCCCCTCCAGCCGGCGGCACGCCGCACGCGGCGCCCCGCCACGTCACGCTGCGATGGTCGGCGGTCGGGCTCGTGCTGCTCGGCGGAGCAGCCGGAGTCGCCGCGCGCGAAGGGCTCTCGCTCGCCGTGCCGGACGTCGACGAGGTCCCGGTGGTCATCCCGCTGGTCAACCTGCTCGCCGCCTTCGCGCTCGGCTACCTGTACGAGGGCGTCGCCCGCGCCCTGCCGGGAACGCCGCTGGCGGGCCGGCTCAAGCTGCTCGTCGGCACCGGGTTCTGCGGCGGCCTGAGCACGTACAGCTCCCTGGCCACCGACACCGCGGTCCTGCTCGACCACTCCCGCGGCGGCGTGGCCGTGCTGTACGCGCTGGGCACGGTCGTGGTGGGTGCCCTGGCGACGCTCGCCGGCATCGCGCTCGGCTCACGGCTGCACCCGCACCAGCCCGACGCGCACGAGCTGCGGCGCATCGAGGGACACGCCGACACCAGCCCCGCCCACGGGAGGACGTCATGACGCCGGGCCTGTTCCTGCTCGTGGTCGTCGCCGGCGGCATCGGCGCCTGCACGCGGTACGTCGTCGACGCGCTGGTGCGCTCGCGTACCACGTCCGCCTTCCCGTGGCCGACCACCGTGATCAACCTGACCGGCTCGTTCGTCCTCGGGTTCCTCACCGGGCTGGTCGCCGGCGACCTGGCCTCGACCGACGTGAGCGCCGCGGTCGGCACGGGATTCCTCGGCGGCTACACGACGTTCAGCACCGCGAGCTACGAGCTCGTCCAGCTCGTGCGGCAGAAGAAATACGGCGTCGCGCTCGCCTACGGCATCGGCGTGCTCGTGGTGGCCGTGCTGCTCGCCCTTCTCGGGTACCGCTGGGGCGACTCGCTGTAAAGCGATCGCCGCGCTCGCGCAGGACGCGCACCCCGGCAGCGGCCCGACGTCCGTGCGGACATTCCCTGGACGGTCGACCTGCACGCACGTCCATTTGTCGGACGGCCGGCACGCCCTCTGCAGGCCTTTTCGCACGCCTAGTACACGTCCCGGACGTACCGACGGGCGCGGGTCATCGCCGTCACGTACGCCGCCGCACCGGCGGGCGACATCCCGCCGTGTGCCGCCACGACCTCGCGCAGCGTCCGGTCGACGTCCGCCGCCATGCGCGCGGCGTCCCCGCACACGTAGACGTGCGCGCCGCGCTCGAGCCACGACCACAGCCGGGCACCCTGCTCGTGCATCCGGTCCTGCACGTACACGGTCGTGCGCTGGTCCCGAGAGAAGGCGGTGTCCAGTCGCGTCAGGACGCCCTCGGACCGCAGCGCGTCGAGCTCCTCGCGGTACCAGAAGTCGGTGGCCTCGCGCCGCTCGCCGAAGAAGAGCCAGCTCTCGCCGGTGTCCCGTCGCGCGCGCCGCTCGGCCAGGAAGCCGAGGAACGGCGCCACGCCCGTGCCCGGACCGACCATCACGACCGGCACCGACCCGTCCTCGGGCAGGTGGAAGTGCGGTGAGGGCTGCACGTGCACCGTGACGTCCGCGGCGGCGTCCGCGTCCGCCAGGTACCCCGAGCACGCACCGGCGCGGGCCGCACCGCCGGGCGCCGTGTACCGCACGACGCCGACCGTCAGGGCGATGCGGTGCGGCTCCACCAGCGGGCTGGAGGAGATCGAGTACTGCCGGGGCTGCAGCCGGGGCAGCGCGTCGGCCCAGTCCTGCGCCGACGCGCGCACCTGCGCCGCCGCGACGACGTCGACGACCTGCCGGCCCCACAGCCACTGCCGCAGGGCGTCGCCCCGGCCGGGCCGCAGCAGCGCGCCGAGGTCCTCCCCGGTGGACCGGTCGGCGACGAAGCGCAGCAGGCCGGTGGCGGGCCGCGTCAGCTCCAGGTCCGTGCGCAGCGCGTCGCCCAGGGCGCGCGCACGTCCGTCCACGCGCACCTCCGCGGCACCGTCCAGGCCCGTGGCGGCCAGCCACTCCGCCACGAGCGCGGCGGCGTTCACGGGGTGCACGGCGAGCGCGTCCCCGGCCCGGTAGGTCACCGGCACCGGGCTGTCGCCCACGTCGAACACGACCTGGCGGACCTCCTTGCCGGAGCCGGCCGCCCCGAGCCGCCGGTTGACCGCCAAGCGGCCGCGACCGGGTCGCGCCCGGGTCGCGCGCTCGCCGGTCCCGCGTGCGCCCGTCGCGTCCGGCTCCACGACCCGGGCCGTCCGGGCACCGGGACGCGACACGCCCTGCCCTGCGGCGGGCAGCGACCCCGTCCCGGGCACGGTGCCGCCCGGCACCGCTCCCGCGCCGCCCGGCGCCACCACGCCGTCCGCCACAGCGGCTGCATCACCGGTCGTCGCGTCGACGGGCGCGGGGGGCGCGCCGTCATCGCCACGCAGCGCCGCGGCGAGCGCGTCGACCCACGGGTCGACGCACGCGTCGTCGCCCGGCTCGCGCTGCAGGTGCGGGACCAACCGCTGGGCGCCCAGCTCGGCCAGACGGCCGTCGAGGCGCCGCCCATGACCGCAGAACCGGTCGTACGACGGGTCGCCGAGCGCGAGCACCGCGAACCGCGCCGCCTCGAAGGACGGCGCGCCGGGGTCAGCGAGCACCTCCCACAGCGCGGCACCGTTGTCGGGGGCGTCCCCGTCGCCGGTCGTGCTGGTGACGAGCACCAGGTCGGCGCGCCGGGGCGGCGCCGCGAGCACGTCGTCCATCGCGACCACGCGTGCGCGCCGACCGGTGGCGGCGGTGAGCCGGGCGGCGACCTCGCCGGCCAGCTCCTCGGCGGTGCCGGTCTGCGAGGCCCACAGGACCACCAGCTCGCGCGCCGGCGCACCGGCCCCGTCGGGGTCGGTGCCCCCGCTGCGGGAGAACAGCCCGGCGAGCACGCCGTCGACCCAGAGCGCGTGCTCCCCGGCCACGGGCGCACCGGGAGGCAGGACCGGCACACCGGGGGCGCCGTGCCCCAGGCCTGCGATGAAGCCCGCGAGGTACCGCTGCTCGCCCGCGTCGAGCACGGGCGCCGCGAGCTCCGGCAGGCCGAGTGCCACCGCGAACGCGCGGGCGGCAGCGACGGCCGGGCCGTCGCCGGCCACGGCCGCGGCACCGGTAGGCCGGTGGGCCCCGTCCGTGCCGATGTCGTCCGGGTCGGGCGCCGGCGCCGCGACCGGCGTCAGCGCGACGGCGCAGGCCTTGAGCTCGGGCTGCAACGACAACGGGTCCACCGCGTCGTTGGTCACCGCGTTGACGCTGAGGTACTCGCCGAACAGGTCGTTCCAGTGGAAGGGCGCGAACAACGTGCCGGGCCGGACGCGGTCGGTCACGACCACGGGCAGCACGGCACGGCCACGGCGGGACGCGACCTCCACGGAGGCGCCGTCCGCCAGCGCGAGCCGCGCCGCGTCGTCGGGGTGCACCTCGACGAACGGGCCGGGGTTCAGCCGGTTGAGCGCCGGCACCCGGCCCGTCTTCGTCAGGGTGTGCCACTGGTGGGCGACCCGACCGGTGATCAGCAGGAACGGGTGGTCGTCGTCGGGCAGCTCCGCCGGGTCGACGTGCGGGCGGGCGTGGAACACCGCCCGTCCGCTGGGCGTCGGGAACACGAGGCGCGGCGCGGTGCCGTCCTGGCGGACGTGCCGCGGCTGGTGCACACCGTCGTTGAGGTAGCGCAGCGGGTTGCGCGCCGGCCCGTCGGGCGCCGCGGGCCACTGCACGGGGCCGCGGCGCAGCCGCTCGTAGGTGACGCCGCGCAGGTCGTAGCCCGTCCGCGGGTTGCTGCTGCGGCGCAGCTCGGCGAACACCTCCTCGGACGACGCGTGGGCGAACCCGTCGAAGCCCATCGCCGTGGCGACGCGGGCGATCAGCTGCCAGTCGGGCAGCGCGCCCCCGGGTGCGGACAGCGCGCGGCGCGCGAGCGTCATGGTCCGCTCGCTGTTGACCATCACGCCGTCCGCCTCGGACCACATCGCAGCCGGCAGCACGACGTCCGCGTACGCGTTGGTCTCGGTGTCGGCGAACACGTCCTGCGTGACCACCAGCTCGGCCCGCTCGAGGCCCTCGATGACCGTGCGCCGGTTACCCACGGACGCCACCGGGTTGGTGCAGATGACCCAGCACGCGCGGATCTCGCCCTCCGCCATGCGGCGGAACATGTCGATCGTGCCCGTGCCCGCGCCGTCGGCGCGGATGGTGCCGCGCGGCACGCCCCACAGGTCCTCGCAGAACGCACGGTCGTCGGGGTCGAGCACGCTGCGCTGACCGGGCAGCCCCGGCCCCATGTAGCCCATCTCGCGCCCGCCCATGGCGTTCGGCTGGCCGGTCAGCGAGAACGGCCCGCTGCCCCGGCGCCCGATCGCGCCGGTGGCCAGGTGCAGGTTGACCAGCGCGTTCGTGCTCCAGGTGCCGTGCGTGGACTGGTTGAGGCCCATCGTCCAGCAGGACACCCAGCTCGTGGCCCCCGCGATGAGCGCCGCCGCGGCCCGCAGGTCCGCCGCCGGGACGCCCGTGAGTCCCTCGACGACGTCCGGCGGGTAGTCGGCGAGCAGCGGCGGCATCGCCTCCCAGCCCTCGGTGTGCTCCGCGACGAACTCCTCGTCGACCGCCCCCTCCTCGACGAGCAGGTGCAGCAGACCGTTGAGCAGCGCGATGTCCGTGCCGGGGCGCACCTGCAGGAACAGGTCGGCCCGGTCCGCCGTCGCGGTGCGGCGGGGGTCGACGACGATCAGCCGGGCGCCCGCCTTCACGCGGTCCAGCAGCCGCAGGAAGAGCACCGGGTGGCAGTCCGCCATGTTGGCGCCCACGAGCAGGAAGACGTCGGCGTGGTCGAGGTCGTCGTACGACCCGGGCGGGCCGTCCGCGCCCAGCGAGAGCTTGTAGCCGGTGCCGGCGCTCGCCATGCACAGCCGCGAGTTCGACTCGATGCGGCTCGTGCGCAGGTAGCCCTTGGCCAGCTTGTTGGCCAGGTACTGCGCCTCGATGCTCATCTGCCCGGAGACGTACAGCGCGATCGCGTCCGGTCCGTCGCGGTCGAGGATCTCCCGCAGCCGGCGCGCGACCTCGTCGATCGCCCGGTCGACGTCCGCGGGCACCGGCGCCGCCCCGCGCTCGGTCCGCACCAGCGCGCTCGTCAGGCGGCCGCCGGCCGTCAGCACCGTCGCGCTGGTCGAGCCCTTGGTGCACAGACGTCCGGCGTTCGACGGGTGCGAACGGTCGCCGCTCGCCCGGCGCACGGCGCCGTGCTCGTCGACGTCGAGCACGATGCCGCAGCCCACACCGCAGTACGTGCACACGGTGGCGACCTGGGTCGCCCCCGTGCGCACGTCCTGCGTCGTCGTGGTGGCGGTCATCAGATGACCGCGTGGCCGAACGCCGCACTGCGGCGCACGTACACCGCCCACGTCGTCGCCGCCATCACGCCGTACAGCGCGACGATCACCCACAGGGCTGCCTCGATGCCGCCCGTGGCACCGGTGGAGACGGCGAAGCCGCGCGGGATGAGGAAGCCGCCGACCGCGCCGACCGCGCCGGCGATGCCGAGGCACCCGGCGGCGACCTTGGCGCGGCGGGCGCGGTCGGCCGCGTCCCCGGCGCCGTGGCGGAACACGGCGGGGATCATGCGGTAGACGGACCCGTTGCCGGCACCGGTGGCCAGGAAGAGCACCAGGAACGAGCCGAAGAACAGCGGGAACGAGCCGGCCCGCAGCGCGAGGATCGCGCAGACGGTGCCCGCGGCCATCACGGCGAACGCGGCGATCGTCACCCGCGCACCGCCCAGCCGGTCCGCCAGGATGCCGCCCATCGGACGGGCGACCGAGCCGACGAGGGCCCCGAGGAAGGCGATCGAGAGCGTCATGGTCGGGAACTCGTTGCGCAGCAGCGTCGGGAAGGCACCCGAGAACCCGATGAACGAGCCGAACGTGCCGATGTAGATGAACGAGATGATCCAGGTGTGCCGCTGCCGCGCCGCGGAGCCGTAGGTGCGGGGGTCCGTCGCCGCGTCCTTGACGTTGTCCATGAGGCGCCACGCGAGCACGGCCGCCAGGACCGCGAGCGGGATGAACATCAGCCCTGCGCGCTCGAGCTGCACGCCCGCGGCGGCGACGATCACGAGCGGGACCGCGAGCTGCACGGCCGCCGTGCCGATGTTGCCGCCCGCCGCGTTGAGGCCGAGTGCACGGCCCTTCTCCCGCTCGGGGTAGAAGAAGGAGATGTTCGCCATCGAGGAGGCGAAGTTCCCGCCGCCGACGCCCGCGAGCGCCGCGACGCCCAGCAGGACACCGAACGACAGGTCGGGCCGTTGCACCGCCCACACGAGCGCGCCGGTCGGGACCAGGAGCAGCAGCGCGGACACCACGGTCCAGTTGCGGCCGCCGAACACGGGCACCGCGAACGTGTACGGGATGCGCAGGGTCGCGCCCACCAGCGACGGCACCGCGATCAGCCAGAACATCTGGTCGGCCGTCAGCGCGAACCCGGCCGCGGGCAGCTGCGGCACGACGATGCTCCACAGCGCCCAGACCGCGAACCCGAGGAACTCGGCGAAGATCGACAGGACGAGGTTGCGCCGGGCGACGGCCCGCCCGACGGTCTGCCACTGGTCGGTCGCCTCGGGGTTCCACCCGTACAGCCACCGCCCGCGGTGACGCACGAGCTCGGGAGTCGTCCCGGGCGGCGTCAGGACCACCGCGCCGGCTCCGTGGGCCGTGCCGGTGACCGGCGGGACGGGTGGGGTGGACGCCCCCGCCGCGGGCGGCGTCGTCGGGGTCTGGGTCACGGGGAGCCTCCGGGCGTCGGGCCGCGTGCGGGGCACGCGAGGTCGGGCGTCGGTACCGGCCGGGCCGGCGGGGGCGCCGCGTGGTGCCGGCGTCGTGCTCGAGGCTAGGAACGCGGTGTTTCACCCGGGGTGGCCCCCCGGTAACCCGCCGCGAACGTTCCGCGCACACCGGCCCGGTGCGCGGTGTGAGGTGAGGTGCGAGGCGCGGGGTGCGGTTCGGGGTCCGGCGGAGGACCGGCGACGCGGGCGGACGAGCGTGCCGCGACGCGGAGCGTGGACCCGCCTGCGAGGATCGACCCATGCCGGACCTCCACGCCCTGACCACCGAGCTCCTCGACGCCGCCCGCACGGACCCGCACGGCCGCAGCGCTCGGCTCGTCGTGCACGACGGCGAGCTGCGCCAGACCGTCATCGCGCTCGTCGCCGACTCCCGCCTGGGCGAGCACGCGTCGCCGCCCGCCGCCAGCCTGCAGACGCTGGTCGGGCGGGTCCGCGTCGAGGTCGGCGGCGACGTGCAGCAGGAGGTCGGCGCCGGTGAGCTCTGGGAGCTCACCCACGAGCGGCACGCCGTGCAGGCGCTCGAGGACAGCGTCGTGCTGCTGACCACGGTGACGGGGGTCGCGACGGGGTCGCACGGGTGAGCCCCGCGGGCACCCCGCTCCCGCCGCTCGTCGAGCCCGGTCCCCCGCTCACGCCGGGCCAGGTGGCCCGCTACGCGCGGCACCTGGCGCTCGCCGAGGTCGGCGAGGCGGGCCAACGCCGGCTCCTGGCGGCGCGCGTGCTCGTCGTCGGCGCCGGCGGGCTGGGCTCGCCCGTGCTCCTGTACCTCGCCGCCGCGGGGGTGGGCACGCTGGGGATCGTCGACGACGACGTGGTCGAGGTCTCCAACCTGCAGCGCCAGGTGGTGCACGGTGCGGCCGACGTCGGGCGCCGCAAGGTCGACTCGGCCGCCGACGCGGTCCGCGCCCTCGACCCGGCGCTGGACGTCCGTGCGCACCCGGTGCGGCTGGACGCCGACAACGCCCGCACCCTGCTGGCGGGGTACGACCTCGTCGTGGACGGCAGCGACAACTTCGCGACCCGCTACCTGCTCGACGACGTGTGCGCGGGGCTCGGGCTGCCGTGGGTGTGGGGCTCGCTGCAGCGGGGGCACGCCCAGGTGAGCACGTTCTGGTCGACGCCCCCGGTCGGTGAGGGCGTCACGCTGCGCGACGTGTTCGGCGGCCCGCCGCCGGACGGCACCGTCCCCCCGTGCGCCGTCGACGGCGTGCTGGGCGCGGTCTGCGCGGCCGCCGGTGCGGCGATGGCGCTCGAGGTCGTCCGCCTCGTGTGCGGCGCCGGCCGGACGCTGCTGGGCCGGGTCGTGGTGCACGACGCGTTCGCGGGCACGTGGCACGACGTGCCGGTGCGCCGCCGCGCGGGTGACTCCCGGCGCGACGGCGCGGGCGGCGCGACGGACGCCCCGTCACCAGTGCGGCGCGCCGACGCCCCTACGGGCGCTCCCGCAGACGCTCCCCCAGGCGCTCCCGCCGGGCGCCCGGCGCCGCGGGACGTGCGCACCGGCGACGTCGTGGCGGCCGACGACGCCGACGTCGTCGACCTGCGCGACGCGGTCGAGGTCGCAGCGCTGCCGTTCCCCGGAGCCCGCCACGTGCCGTTCGCGCAGTTCGTGTCCGAGACGACGCTCGCGGGGCTCGACCCCGACCGGCCCCTCGTGCTCGTCTGCCGGGTGGGGAGCAGGTCCGCGCACGCGGCCGCCCTGGCCCGTGCGGCCGGTGTCAGGGACGCGCGGCACCTGCCCGGCGGGGTGGCCGCGTGGGCGCGGACGCCCGCGGGGCCCGACACCGCCTGACACCGCCCGCTCAGCCGGGGTGGTCGCCCCCCGCCAGCTGGGACAGGGCGTGCGGCAGCACGCCTGCGAGCACCTCGAGCGCGTCGCGCGCGGCACCGGGCGACCCCGCGACGTTGACCACCAGCGTGCGACCCGCCACCCCGGCGACGCCGCGCGACAGCAGCGCACCGGGCACACCGCGGCGCACGCCGTCCGCGCGCAGCGCCTCGGCGATCCCGGGCACGGTGCGGTCCACCACCGCCAGGGTCGCCTCGGGCGTCAGGTCGCGCGGGCCCAGGCCCGTCCCGCCGGTGGTCAGCACCAGGGCCGCGCCGGACGCCACCGCCTGACGCAGCGCGCGCTCCACGGGCATGCCGTCGGGGACGACCACCCGGTCCGCGACCCGCAGCCCCAGCGCCCGCAGCCCGTCGACGAGCACGGGCCCGGAGACGTCGTCGTACGTGCCGGCGGCGGCCCGGTCGGACACGGTGACGACCACGGCGCACGGCGTGGTGGCGTCCGTCGGCTCAGGCACGGGTCCACGTCCCGCTGCGGCCGCCCGACTTCTCCTCGACGCGCAGGTCGGTGAGGTGGGCGCCGCGGTCGACCGCCTTGACCATGTCGACGAGGGTCAGGCCGGCCGCGGCGACGCACGTGAGGGCCTCCATCTCGACGCCCGTGCGGTCGGCCGTGCGCACGCGCGCGTCGATCGTGACGCCGTCGTCGACGACCTCGAGGTCCACGCTCACGCCGTGGATCGCGACCGGGTGGCACAGCGGCACGAGGTCCGGCGTGCGCTTGGCCGCCTGGATGCCGGCGATGCGGGCCACCGCGAGCGCGTCGCCCTTGGGCACGCCGTCACCCCGCAGCAGCGCGACCACCTGCGGGGTCGTGACCAGGCGCCCGGTGGCCCGCGCGCTGCGCACGGTGACGTCCTTGTCGGCGACGTCGACCATGTGCGCGGCGCCGTGCGCGTCGACGTGGGTGAGGCGGTCGGGCTGGGTCACGCGTCGTGCTCCCTCAGGTCGATGACGGTCACGGGGTCCCCCGCGGCCAGGTGCGCGACGTCCTCGGGGACGTCGACGAGCGCGTCGGCGCCGGCCAGGGCACCGAGCAGGTGCGACCCGGGACCGCCGACCAGGACGGCCACGGGCCGCCCCGACCCCCAGTCGAGGCGCGCGCGCAGCAGGCGCCGCCGGCCGGCCGTCGACCGCAGGTCCGCGGCGAGGTCGGCGGTGAGCCTGCGCCGGTGCACGTGGCGCGCGCCGAGCAGGCGACGCAGCAGCGGGCGGACGAACACCTCGAACGACACGAACGAGCTGACGGGGTTGCCCGGCAGCGCGAGCACCGGGGTGCCGTCCGCGAGCGCCCCGACGGCCTGCGGCTTGCCGGGCTGCATGCGCACGTGCACGAGCTCGCCCGCGCCGTCGGCCAGCAGCGCGTCGCGGACCACGTCGTACGCGCCGACCGAGACCCCTCCGGTGGTCACGACGAGGTCGGCCTCACCGACGAGCGCCGCCAGCGCGGCGCGCACCGCGGGGACGTCGTCACGCACGACCCGCACGGCGACGACGTCGGCACCGGCGGCCTCGGCCGCGGCGGCGAGCTGGGGCCCGTTCGACTCGTGGATCTGCCCGTGTGCGAGCGGCTGCCCCGGGGGCACCAGCTCGGACCCGGTCGACAGCACCGCGACGCGCGGGCGCGCGTGGACGGCCACGTGCGCGTGTCCCGTCGCGGCGAGCAGACCGACGGCCCCGGCGCCGAGCACGTCCCCGGCGTGCAGCACCACGTCACCCGCGCGCACGTCCTCGCCGCGACGGCGCACGTGGGCCCCGGGCGCGACGACGCCCTGCACGTGGACGCGTCGCGTGCCGCCGTCGGTCAGCTCGACGGGCAGGACCGCGTCGGCGCCGTCCGGCACCGGGGCGCCGGTCATGACGCGAGCCACCGCCCCGGTGGGCAGGCGGACGTCGCGGGTGTCCCCCGCCGCGACGTCGTCGGCGACCTCGAGCGCGCCGCCGACGTGCAGCTCCGCGCTGCGCACGGCGTAGCCGTCCATCGCCGAGCTGTCCCACGGGGGCAGGTCGAGGGTGCTGCGCACGTCGGCGGCCAGCGCACGCCCGCGCGCCTGCGCGGACGGCACGGTGACGGCGGGCAGCGGGCGTCCGAGCGCCAGCACGGCGGCCGCGTGCTCGTCGAGGCTGCGCACGACACGGGCGGGCAGCGCGGGCCCGGCGGGCAGGACGTCGGCCATGCGCCCAACCTACTGCCGGGTCCGCGGGTCCCCTCGCCCGCCCGGCGCGGCGCACCGTCCGGGCAGCGGACGCCCCACGGCGGGCACCACGGGGCGTCCCTATCATCGCGGGATGGGAGCCGTGAGCGGGGGCGGTGCCACCTCGCGGCCGACGGGGGGGCTGGTGGACCGGTACGGCCGGGTGGCCACCGACCTGCGGGTCTCGCTGACGGACCGCTGCAACCTGCGCTGCACGTACTGCATGCCCGCCGAGGGGCTGCCGTGGGCACCGGACGACACCGTCCTCACCGACGCCGAGGTGGTGCGCCTGGTGCGGATCGGTGTCGAGCTGCTCGGCGTGCGCGAGGTCCGGTTCACGGGCGGCGAGCCGCTGCTGCGGCGCGGCCTGGAGGGCATCGTCGGCGCGACGGCGGCCCTGCGCACGGCCGACGACGTCCCGGTGCGCACGGCCCTGACCACCAACGGGCTGGGGCTGGACAAGCGCGCGCACGCGCTCGCCGCCGCCGGCCTCGGCCGCGTCAACGTGTCGCTGGACTCCCTGGACCCGCAGCGGTTCGCGGTGATCGCGCGCCGCGACCGGCACGCCGACGTGCTGGCGGGCCTGGCAGCCGCCGCGGCGGCGGGGCTGGCGCCCGTGAAGGTCAACGCGGTGCTCGTGCGCGGCGTCAACGACGACGAGGCCGTCCCGCTGCTCACCTGGGCGCTCGCGCACGGGTACCACCTGCGCTTCATCGAGCAGATGCCGCTGGGCCCGCACGGGTCGTGGCGGCGGGAGGACCTGGTGACGGCGCGCGAGATCCTCGACACGCTGTCGGCGGCGTTCGAGCTCGTCGCGGAGCCGGACGGTGCCCGGGCCGGGGCGCCGGCCGAGACGTGGCACGTCGCCGGGCACCCGGGCGCGACGGTCGGGGTGATCGGCTCGGTGACGCGGCCGTTCTGCGGGGCGTGCGACCGCACGCGCCTGACGGCCGACGGCCAGGTCCGCAGCTGCCTGTTCGCGCGTGACGAGGACGACCTTCGCGGGCTGCTGCGCGGCGGGGCCGACGACGACGCGGTCGCCGACGCCTGGCGGGCCGCGATGCGCGGCAAGGCCGCCGGCCACGGCATCGACGACCCGACCTTCCTGCAGCCCGCCCGGACCATGAGCGCGATCGGAGGATGACGGCATGACGAGCACCCCGTCGCCCACGGCCGGGACCCCGCCGGCGCCGTCGTTCGGCGCGTCGGCGACCACGGTGGAGGTGCGCTACTTCGCGGCGGCCGCCGAGGCCGCGGGGGTCGACAGCGAGCAGGTGCCCGTGCCCGCGGGCGCCACGGTCGGCACCTTGCTCGACGCGCTCGCCGCACGCCACGGAGCCGCGCTGCGGGACGTGGCGGCGCGGTGCGCCCTGCTGGTGGACGGGGTGCTGCACCGGGACCGTGGCGAGCCCCTGGGCGCGCCCTCCCGTGTCGACGTGCTGCCGCCGTTCGCAGGCGGCTGAGCCGTCAGGCGCTGCCGACCCACTCGTGACCGCCCGCCGTGAGGTCCTGGCGCTTCCACACCGGCAGGTGGGCCTTGACCTCGTCGACCAGCAGCGCGGCGGCCGCGAACGCGTCCTGCCGGTGGGCGGCCGACACCGCCACGCCCAGGGCGCACTCCCCCACGGCCAGTGTGCCGACGCGGTGGACGCAGGCGACCGCGTCGACGCGGCTGCGGGCGACGACGTCGGCCACGACACGCTCCACCACGTCCTGCGCGTCGGGATGGGCGACGTACTCCAGCCCGGTCACGCCCCGTCCCCGGTCGTGGTCGCGCACCACGCCGGCGAAGGTCACGACCGCGCCGGCGGCGGCGTCCTGCACCGCGCGGGCCAGCGCGTCGACGTCCACGGGGTCGGGGGTCACGCGCGCGGTGAGCACGCGGCGTGCGGGCTCGTACGGGCGGTCCTCGGGTCCGGTCACCGCGCCAGCCTAGGGTTGCGCCACCAGTGCCGCAGGTGCGGTGCGCCGCCCCGCGCGCTGTCCGCAGGTGCGGCAGCGCCCCTACGATCGGGACGTGCCGACCTACCGCGTGGCCGAGGCCGCGACCCTGCTGGGCGTCAGCGACGACACCGTGCGCCGCTGGATCGACTCCGGCCGGCTCGCCGCCGCCCCGGGGTCGTCCGGCCACCGGGAGGTCGACGGCCTCGCCCTGGCCGGTCTCGCGCAGGAGCTGGGGGCGCGGCCCGAGCCCGGCGGCGAGCACCGCTCCACGCGCAACCGGCTGCGTGGCATCGTCACCCGGGTCGTGCGGGACACCGTGATGGCCCAGGTCGAGATCCAGGCCGGGCCGTACCGCGTGGTGTCGCTCATCAGCCGCGAGGCCGCCGACGAGCTGGGGCTCGAGCCCGGGGTCGTCGCGGTCGCGTCCGTGAAGGCGACGAACGTCGCCGTCGAGCACGTCGAGCGCCGGTGACGCGCCGCGTGCCGGTCCTCACGGCCGCGCTGCTGGGCGTGGCCGTGGCACTCGGCGGCTGCACGACCACCGGCGCCGCGAGCGCGGGCGACGACCCCTCCGCCGGCCGGGTCGAGGGTCGGCTCGTGGTCCTGGCGGCCGCGTCCCTGACGGACGTGGTGACGGCCCTGGCGGAGCGGGCCGAGGCGGAGCACCCCGGGCTGCGCGTCGAGACCGCCTTCGGGTCCAGTGCGACGCTCGCCGCCCAGGTGGTCGCCGGTGCGCCGGCGGACGTCCTGCTCACCGCGAGCGACGACACGATGGTCACCGTCACCGGCGCGCTCGGCGGCGACCCCGTCGTCGTGGCGACGAACCACCTCCAGCTCGCCGTGCCGGCCGGCAACCCCGGCGGCGTCGAGTCGCTCACGGACCTCGCCGACCCGGACCTGACGGTCGCGCTGTGCGCCCCGCAGGTCCCCTGCGGGGCGGTCGCCGCGGACGTCCTGGCGCGGGCGGGAGTCGTCGCCGCGCCCGACACCCTCGAGCGCGACGTGCGTGCCGTCCTGACCCGGCTGGTCCTCGACGAGGCCGACGCGGGCCTGGTGTACCGCACGGACGTGCTCGCGGCCGACGGTGCCGTCGAGGGCGTCGACGTCCCGCAGGCCGCGGACGTCCCCACCGCGCACCCCGCGCTCGTGGTCCCCGGTGCCCCGCACCCCGCCGCGGCCGCGGCCTTCGTCACGCTGCTGACGGGCCCCGAGGGACGCCGGGCGTTCGCCGCGGCCGGGTTCGGCCCGCCGTGAGCGCCCGGACCACCGGCTCGCCGGCCTCGTGGGCACTGGTCCTCGCGGCCGCCGCGGGCGTCGCGGTTCTCGTGCTCCCGCTCGTCGCGCTGCTGCTGGCGACACCCTGGGGCGACCTGCCCGCGCTCGTCGCCGACCCCGCCGTGCTGCAGGCGCTGCGTCTGTCGCTCGGCACCGCCACGGCGGCGACAGGGGTGTCCTTGCTCGTGGGCGTCCCGTTGGCGTGGGTGCTCGCGCACGACGACCTGCGCGGCGTCCGGCTGCTGCGCGCACTGGTGACCGTGCCCCTGGTGCTGCCGCCCGTGGTCGGCGGCGTCGCCCTGCTGCTGCTGCTGGGGCGGCGGGGACTGCTCGGCGGCGCGCTGCACGCGTGGACCGGCGTGAGCGTGCCGTTCACGTCCGTCGCCGTCGTCCTGGCCCAGGTGTTCGTGTCCCTGCCGTTCCTCGTGCTGGCGGTCGAGGGCGCCCTGCGCGGGGCGGACCGCCGCCGCGCGCTCGCCGCGCAGACCCTGGGCGCGTCGCCCGGGTACGTGCTGCGCCGGGTCACCCTGCCCGCCGTCGCCCCGGGCGTCGCCGCGGGTGCCGCGCTCTGCTTCACGCGGGCGCTCGGCGAGTTCGGGGCCACCGTGACGTTCGCCGGCAGCTTCCCCGGGACCACCCGCACGATGCCGCTGGCGGTCTACCAGGCGATGGACACCGCACCCGACCAGGCGGTGGCGATGTCGGTGCTGCTGCTGGCGCTCTCGGTGACCGTGCTGGTCGCGCTGCGCGGGCGGTGGCTCGGCGGCCTGCCCGGGACGGGTGCCGGCACCGGCAGGAGGGCGTCGCGGTGATGCTCGACGTCCACGCCCGGGTGCAGCGCGGGTCCCTGACCCTCGACGTCGCGCTACGCGTCCCTCCCGGTGCGGTGCTCGCGGTGATGGGCCCCAACGGCAGCGGGAAGTCGACGCTGCTCGAGGCCGTCGCCGGCCTGGTCCCGCTGACGGCGGGGCACGTGCGCCTGGGGGACGACGTGCTCGCCGACGCCGCGGCCGGGCACCACCGGCCGCCGGCGCAGCGCCGCCTGGGCGTCGCGCTGCAGGACGGTGCGCTGTTCGGGCACCTCTCCGCGCGCGAGAACGTCGCGTTCGGCCCGCGGGCGCAGGGGGTGCGCGCGGCCGCGGCACGCGCGGCGGCCGACGCGCTGCTGGCGGACGTCGGCCTGGCGGAGCACGCCCGGACGCGCGCCGACCGGTTGTCCGGCGGGCAGGCCCAACGCGTCGCGGTGGCCCGGGCCGTCGCCGCGCGCCCGCGGGCCCTGCTGCTCGACGAGCCGTTCGGCGCGCTGGACGCCGGGACGCGGCACCGGGTCCGCGGCGTCGTCCGCCGGGCCGTGGCCGCCGGTGTGCCCGCGCTCGTGGTGACGCACGACCTGCGCGACGCGCTCGAGCTCGCCGACGAGCTGCTGGTGCTCGAGGCGGGGCGCGCGGTCCAGCGGGGTGCCCCGGCCGAGGTCGCCGCCGCCCCCGCGACCGCGTACGTCCGGCGTGTCGCCGCGGCGGGCTGACGGCACCGGCAGGCCGTAGCGTGACGGACGTGACCGCTGCACCCGCCGTCGTGGTCGTCCTGACCGGCGGCACCGCGCGCCGCCTGGGCGGCGCGGACAAGACGGCGCTCGACGTGGGTGGCCGCTCCCCGTTGCGGCGCCTGCTCGACGACGTCGCACCGCTGCCGACGGTCGTCGTCGGCGAGCCGCAGGACGTGGGTCGCGACGTGGTGTGGACCCGCGAGGAGCCCGCGGGCGGTGGCCCGCTCGCCGGCGTCGGCGCCGGTGTGGCCGCGGCCCGGGCGGCGCACCCGGCCGCACCGGTGGTCGTCGTGCTCGCCGGGGACCAGCCCTTCGCCGGGCCGGCCGTCGGGGCGCTGCTGGCGGCGCTGGACGCCGACGCCGCGCTCGACGCCGCGCTCGCCGCGGGCCCGGACGGGCGTCCCCAGCCGCTGCTGGCCGCCTACCGCCTGGCGGCCGTCCGCGAGCGGCTGACCCGGGACCTGCACGGGCGACCGGCGCGGGACCTGGTGGCGGGCCTGCGCACGGTCGGCGTCGCCGTGTCCGCCGCGACGGCGCTCGACGTCGACGACGCCGACGACCTGGCGACCGCCCGCCGCGTGGCCGCCGCCCTCAGCCCGCCGCCGCGGGCTCCTCGCTGAGCAGCTCCGCCACACGGGCCAGCGCGTCACGCACCGCCGTCTCGGGGTCGTCACCCCCGGCGGCGGCCCGGCCGGCCGCCAGTCCCACCACGTACGCGGTCAGCGGGGCGGCGGGGCGCAGGACGCCGTGGGCCACGTCGCGCACCATGTCGAGGACCTCGTCCTGCGTCGCCGCGACGAGCGCCGGGTCGACGCCGAGCGCGGGGGCCGCCCGGCCGGTCCAGTCCTGCAGCGCGTCCATCGCCACCTCCGTCGTCGCAGCCTAGCCACGGCCCCCGGCGGCGCGCCCCTCGTGCGCGGCGGGTGCGTCGAACGCCTGCGCCCGGTGCCGGGCGTGCATGGCCTCGACCAGCTCGGCCTGCTCCCGCGAGCGCGCCACGAGCGCGTCGAGGCGCTCCGCGTCGAGGTCGAGCGCCACGGCGTGCTCCCGCAGCGTCGTCCAGCCCAGGCGCTTGCCCTCGAGGCCCGAGCGCAGCACCTCCAGCTCCAGGACGATGGTCATCGGGGACCGGCCGACGGCGCGGCCGTTCGGCTTCAGCCGCGCCACGCGCTCGGCGAGGGCGGCACCGAGGTGCTTCCAGCGCGAGAGCCGGAACCCGAGGTCACGCGCCGTGGCCTCGTGCACGCGACGCTCCTCGCGCAGCTCGGTCGCCAGCCGCTCGAGGTCGGCGGCGTCCTGCCCCGCGTCGGGGTTGCGGCTCATCCGCTGGACCCGCGAGGCGACGGCGCTGGCGCCCGTGATGTGGTCGTTGAGGTAGGTGCGGACCAGCGTCAGGTCGATGCGCGTGGCGTCGGGCTGCGTCATGGCGTCCTCCCGGATCGGCGTGCCCCGATCCTGGGGCCCTCGGGGACCGCGCGCACGCGGAGAGCGTCAGACGGTCTCGCTCGACGGGGCGGGCGGGGCGACCGCCTGCTCGGCCTCCCGCTCGACCAGCTGCTCACGCCGGCTCGACGCGCGCGGCCGGTACACGACGCGGGAGTGGAACGTGAAGCGGACGACGAAGGCGATCGCGATGGTGATCGCCGTCGCGAGCACCGCGGCCACGTGCATCGTGTTCACCAGCAGGCCGACGAGCGGCAGCCGGACCATCGTCTCGACGTTGTTGAACACGAACGACTGCCCGAACCGGGCCCACACGCCCTTGCCCTCGTGGCGCAGGTCGCGGAAGACGAAGCGCTCCTGCAGCAGGAAGTTCCCCGCGATCGTCACCTCGGCGGCGACGATCGCGGCCAGCAGCCAGTGCGCGCCCAGGCTCGTCATGGCCGCGACGATCCCGATGTTCGCCAGCGCGCCCAGTCCGCCGATGATGGCGAACCGCGACATCCGCCCGAACCGCAGGCCGGCGAGCTGCCACATGAAGTGGACGCCCTGGGCCAGGTTCGCCTTGGACGCCCCGGCGTAACGCTGGCCGAAGACGAACGGGACCTCGACCACGCGCATCGGGTGGCGCGCGAGGATCTCGAGGAGGATCTTGAAGCCCCGGGGACGCAGCGTGTCGAGGTCGATCGCCGCACGCCGGACCGCGAAGAACCCCGTCATCGGGTCGGAGCAGTCGCGCAGCCGCACGGGGAACATCGCGCGTGTGACCGCGGTCGAGGTCGACGACACGGCCCGGCGCACCGCGCCGGACAGGCCGGCGCTGGAGCCGTCCCCGATGTACCGCGAGGCGACGACGACGTCCACGTCGGGCTCCTGCACCCGCGCCAGCAGCGTGGGGATGAGCTCGGGCGGGTGCTGCAGGTCACCGTCCATCACGAGGACGTACGGCGTCGTGCTGGCGCGCACGCCCGCGAGCACGGCACCGCCGAGGCCACCCTCGGGGGTCCGGCGGTGGATCACGCGCACGGGCAGCTCGGCGGTCGGCGCCAGCGCACGCGCCACGTCGGCGGTGTCGTCCGTGGAGTCGTCCACGACGAGCAGGTCGACACCCAGCCCTCGGGTCGCCTCCCCGACGCGGCGCACCAGCTCGGGGACGTTGGGGGCCTCGTTGAACGTCGGCACGATCACGGTCAGCACCGCTCCCGCGCGATCCGGCGCTCCGTCCATGTGCACCTGCCTCCGGTCTTCCGACGACGCCCCGTCGCGTCGCGTCGCAGAACGTCCTGTCACGGTAACCGACACGATCTGCCGCGCCGAGCCCCTCACCCGGGCTAAACGCTTCAGCGGCGCAGAGCCCCACGGTCGGCGCAAACTCCCACGAACCCTGACGAGACAAGCGTGCACACGGCTGCCACCATGACGCACGTGCATCGCGACATGACCGCCCACCTGGTCCTCGACGTCACCTCCCCTGCGCGCCTCGTCCTCGAGATCGCCGTCTCCCACCGCCACGACCCGGTCGAGGAGCTGAGCATCCTGTCGGGCGGTCGTCCCGTGGTGCCGCGCGAGGTCGTGGACCCGCACGGGTCCCGGCTCCACGTCCTCGACGTCGAGCCCGGACCGCTCACCGTCGACTACCGCGCGAGCGTCACCGGACGGGCGGCGGAGCCGGAGCCCGGCGACCCCTCGGACGAGCTGCTCTACCTGCGGCCGTCCCGCTACTGCGAGTCCGACACCCTCGCCCCGACCGCGCGGGCGGAGTTCGTCGGGCTGGCCGGCGTCGACCTGCTGGGGGCCGTCAGCTCGTGGGTCGGTACACGTCTCGCGTACGCCCCGGGCACCAGCCTGCCGACGGACGGAGCCGTGCGCACGCTCCTCGCGCGGCGCGGCGTCTGCCGCGACTTCGCGCACCTGGTCGTCGCCCTGCTGCGTGCCCTCGACGTCCCCGCCCGGCTCGCGGCGGTGTACGCCCCGGGCCTGGACCCCATGGACTTCCACGCCGTGGCGGAGGCCTACGTGGAGGGTCAGTGGCGCGTGCTCGACGCCACGACGCTCGCCCCGCGGTCGAGCCTGGTGCGCATCGCGACCGGCCGCGACGCGTCCGACACGGCGTTCCTGTCGGTGCACCGCGGCACCGCGACGCTGCGTGAGCTGCAGGTCTCGGCGGTGGCCGACGAGCTGCCGGACGACGACGTGCGCGACCTCGTGTCGATCGGGTGAACCGGGAGGCCACCGGCGTACGGACGTGATCTGAGGCACACCGGCTCAGCGAGCCGATCCGATGGTGCCCTGGCACGCTTTCGCCATGCAGACCTGGCCCGGACGCCCTTATCCGCTCGGTGCGACCTACGACGGTACCGGCACCAACTTCGCTCTCTTCTCGGGTGTCGCGGAGCGCGTCGAGCTGTGCCTCATCGACGACGACGGCACGGAGACCCGGGTGGACCTGCCCGAGGTCGACGCGTTCGTGTGGCACGGCTACCTGCCCTCGATCGCCCCCGGGCAGCGCTACGGGTACCGCGTGCACGGCCCGTACGACCCGGCCGCCGGGCACCGCTGCGACCCCTCCAAGCTCCTGCTCGACCCGTACGCCAAGGCCATCGACGGGCAGGTCGACGGCGACCCGTCGCTGTACTCGTACACGTTCGGAGAGCCCGGCACCCGCAACGAGACCGACTCGGCTGGCCACACGATGACCTCCGTCGTGGTGAACCCGTTCTTCGACTGGGGCCACGACCGCCCGCCGCAGCACCAGTACCACGAGTCGGTGGTGTACGAGGCGCACGTCAAGGGCCTGACCCGCCTGCACCCGGCGGTCCCCGAGGAGCTGCGCGGCACCTACGCGGCACTGGGGCACCCGGCCGTCGTCGAGCACCTGTCGGGCCTGGGCGTCACCGCGGTCGAGCTCATGCCGGTGCACCAGTTCGTCAACGACCCGTCGCTGCAGGAGCGCGGGCTGTCGAACTACTGGGGCTACAACACGATCGGCTTCTTCGCACCGCACAACGGGTACGCGTCGATGGCCGGCAGCGGGCAGCAGGTCCAGGAGTTCAAGCAGATGGTCAAGGCGCTGCACGCCGCGGACATCGAGGTGATCCTGGACGTCGTCTACAACCACACGGCGGAGGGCAACCACCTGGGGCCCACGCTGAGCTTCCGCGGCATCGACAACGCGAGCTACTACCGCCTGGTCGACGAGGACCCGTCGCACTACTTCGACACCACGGGCACCGGCAACTCGCTGCTCATGCGCTCGCCCGCGGTGCTCCAGCTCATCATGGACTCGCTGCGCTACTGGGTCACCGAGATGCACGTCGACGGCTTCCGCTTCGACCTCGCCGCCACGCTGGCGCGGCAGTTCCACGAGGTCGACCGGCTCTCGGCGTTCTTCGACCTCGTGCACCAGGACCCGGTCATCTCCCAGGTCAAGCTCATCGCCGAGCCCTGGGACCTCGGCGAGGGCGGGTACCAGGTGGGCGGGTTCCCGCCGCTGTGGACGGAGTGGAACGGCAAGTACCGCGACACGGTGCGCGACTTCTGGCGTGGGGAGCCCTCGACGCTCGGCGAGTTCGCGAGCCGGCTGACCGGCTCCTCCGACCTCTACGAGCACACCGGGCGCCGCCCGATCGCGAGCGTCAACTTCGTCACCGCGCACGACGGGTTCACGCTGCGCGACCTCGTGTCCTACAACGAGAAGCACAACGAGGCGAACGGTGAGGACAACCGGGACGGCGAGAGCCACAACCGGTCGTGGAACTGCGGCGTCGAGGGACCGACGGACGACCCGGAGATCCTGGCGCTGCGGGCCCGTCAGCAGCGCAACTTCCTCGCCACCCTGCTGCTGTCGCAGGGTGTGCCGATGATCGCGCACGGCGACGAGCTCGGGCGCACGCAGGGCGGCAACAACAACGGGTACTGCCAGGACGACGAGATCACGTGGGTCGACTGGCACCTCGACGACGAGCGGGAGTCGCTGCTGGAGTTCACGCGCCGGCTCGTCCGCCTGCGCCGCGACCACCCCGTGTTCCGGCGCCGACGCTTCTTCGCCGGCGCGGCCGACCACGGCGGGCAGTCCGACCTGCGCGACATCGCGTGGATGACCCCGACCGGTGGACCCATGTCCGACGACGCCTGGAGCGCGGAGCACGCGTTCGCGGTCATGGTGTTCCTCAACGGCGACGCCATCAACGAGCCGGACCTGCGCGGCGAGCAGGTCATCGACGACTCCTTCCTGCTGCTGTTCAACGGGCACTGGGAGAAGAGGCAGTTCCAGCTGCCGGGCACCGAGTACGGCGCGGTGTGGACGGCCGTGCTGGACACCGACGCCCAGGTGCGCCCGGGCCGGGAGGTCAAGGCGCGCGGCCGGGTGACGCTCGCACCGCGCTCGATGGTGCTCCTCACCCGGCCGCCGGAGCAGGAGACGCCCTCGGCGTCCGGCAGCGGGTCGGCGGCGACCGCCGCCCGGGAGGCGAGCAGGCTGGGGCGGGAGCACGTATGAGCGACCAGCCCGTCGAGCGCGCGCTGCCGGACCGGCGCTCCGTCCGCCCCGGCCACCGCGTCCCCGCCTCCACGTACCGCGTGCAGCTCGGGGAGGACCTGACGTTCGACGACGTGGCGGCCCGGGTGCCGTACTACGCCGGCCTGGGCGTCACGCACGTCTACCTGTCCCCCGTGCTGGCTGCGGCGCCGGGGTCGACGCACGGGTACGACGTCGTCGACCACGACACCGTGTCCCCGGTGCTGGGGGGCGAGCAGGGGCTGCGCCGGCTGGCGGACGCGGCGCACGCGGCCGGGCTGGGGCTCGTGCTCGACATCGTGCCCAACCACATGGCCGTGCCGACCCCCGCGTGGCACAACCGGGCGCTGTGGTCCGTGCTGACCGACGGCCCCGCGTCGCCGTACGCGACGTGGTTCGACGTCGACTGGTCCGCCGGGGACGGTGCCGTGCTGATGCCCGTGCTGGGCGACCGCATCGGGGCCGTGCTCGCGCGCGACGAGCTGCAGCTCGTCGAGCAGGACGTCCCCGGCGTCGGGACGACCACCGTGCTGCGGTACCACGACCACGTCTTCCCCGTGCGCGCCGGCACCGAGCAGCTGCCGCTGGCCGAGCTGGTGGAGCGGCAGCACTACCGCCTGGCGTACTGGAAGGTCGCGGACGAGGAGCTGAACTACCGGCGCTTCTTCGACGTCGGCACCCTGGTGGCGGTCCGCGTCGAGGACCCCGAGGTCTTCGACGCGACGCACGCGCTCGTGCTGCGCCTGCTCCGCGAGGGCGTCGTGGACGGTCTGCGCATCGACCACCCCGACGGCCTCGCCGACCCGGCGGGATACCTCGCGCGGCTGCGCGAGGCGACCGACGGCGCCTGGGTGGTCGTCGAGAAGATCCTGGCCGGCGAGGAGGAGCTGCCCGACGACTGGGCGACGGCCGGCACCACCGGCTACGAGGCCCTGTGGCGCGTGCAGCAGGCGTTCGTCGACCCCGGCGGCGCGGCGCTGCTCGGCTCGGTCATGCACCGCCTGACCGGTGACGTGTCCGACGCGTTCGACGAGGTGGAGGAGACGGCCAAGCGCGAGGTGGTCGACGGGCCCCTGTACGCCGAGGTCCACCGCCTCACCAACCTCGCTGCCGAGATCTGCCACGAGGACCTGCGCCTGCGGGACCACACGTGGCGTGCGCTGGAGGAGTGCCTGGTCGAGCTGCTCGTCGCGTTCGACCGGTACCGCGCGTACGTCGTGCCGGGCGAGCCGGCGCCGCCCGTGTCGGTCGCGGTCCTGACCGCGGCCGCCGAGCGGGCCCGCCGCCGCCTCGGCGTCGACCGCGAGGCCACCATGGCCGTCCTCGTCGACCTGCTGCTGGGCCGGGAGGCCGGCTCGGCGGGCCGCACGCGCGACCCGCGCCGTGACGAGCTCGTCGTGCGGTTCCAGCAGACCTGCGGGGCCGTCATGGCCAAGGGGGTGGAGGACACCGCGTTCTACCGGTGGACGCACCTCGTCGCGCTGTGCGAGGTCGGCGGCGAGCCGGTCCGCTTCGCGACCACGCCCACCGACCTGGCGGCGTGGGCCGTCCGGGCGCAGGCGGGCGCACCGTTCGGCATGACGACGCTGTCCACGCACGACACCAAGCGTGGCGAGGACACCCGGGCCCGGCTCGGCGTGATCTCGGAGCTGCCGCGCGAGTGGTCCGCGCTGGTCGAGGATCTGCGGCGGGCGTCCGCGCCCTACCGCGGGACGCTGCTCGACGGCCGCACCGAGTACCTGCTGTGGCAGACGCTGGCCGGCACGTGGACCGACGACGGGCCCATCGAGGAGGACCGCCTGGTGGCCTACCTCACCAAGGCGGTCCGTGAGGCCAAGTCGCACACCACGTGGACGGCGCCCGACGAGGCGTACGAGCAGACCGTCCTGTCGGCCGCCCGGCAGGCCCGGACCGACCCGGTCGTGCTGGGGCTGCTCAGGGACTGGGACCTGCGCACCCGCGAGGCGGTGCGCGCGGCCACGCTCGGCACCAAGCTCGTGCAGCTCACGCTGCCGGGGGTCGCCGACGTCTACCAGGGCACCGAGGTACCGACGCCCACCCTCGTCGACCCGGACAACCGGCGCCCGGTCGACGCGGACGCGCTGGCCGCACGTCTCGCCCGCCTGGACGAGGGCGCCGGTCCGCGCGGCCTGGCGGACGAGAAGATGCTGGTCACGTCCCGGGCGCTGCGCGTGCGACGGGACGTCGCGGACGCGTTCGTCGGACCGCACGCCGGGTTCGTCCCGCTGCCGCACTCGTCGGGGCACGCCATGACGTACGCCCGCACCGTGGGCGGCGACCCGCGCGTCGTCGTCGTCGCGACCCGGCTGGCGGCCGCGGTCGAGCGGCTGGGCGGCTGGGCCGACCACACCGTGGCGCTCCCCGACGGGACGTGGCACGACGTGCTGAGCGACCGGGTGGTCGGCGGCGGGGTGCAGCGCGTGGCCGAGGTGCTCGAGCGGCTCCCGGTGGCGCTGCTCGTGCGGGAGGGGGTGTGACGTGCCGCTGGAACCGCGCCTGTGGGCGCCCTTCGTCGGCCGCGTCGAGCTCGTGCTGCCGGACGAGGACCGCCGCCTGCCCCTGCACGCCGAGGACGACGGCTGGTGGGCCGCCAAGGTCGAGCTGCCCCACGGCACCGACTACGCGTTCTCGCTCGACGGCGGCGACCCGCGTCCCGATCCGCGGGCGGCCTGGCTGCCCCACGGGGTGCACGGCGCCGCGCGCGTCTTCGACGCCGACCGCTTCGCCTGGGCCGACGCCGGGTGGAGCGGCGTGGACGTGCGCGGGGCGGTGACGTACGAGCTGCACGTGGGCACGTTCACGCCGCAGGGCACGCTCGCCGCCGCCACGGAGCGCCTGGAGCACCTCGTCGAGCTGGGCGTGGACGTCGTCGAGCTCATGCCCGTGGCGGCCTTCAACGGCCGGCACGGCTGGGGGTACGACGGCGTCGCGCTGTACGCGGTCCACGAGCCGTACGGCGGGCCGCAGGCCCTGCAGGAGTTCGTCGGCGCGGCCCACGCCCACGGGCTGGCGGTCTGCCTGGACGTCGTGCACAACCACCTCGGCCCGTCGGGCAACTACCTGCACGAGCTGGGCCCGTACTTCACCGACGCCCACCACACGCCGTGGGGCCAGGCGATCAACCTGGACGGTCCCGGGGCGGTGCACGTCCGCCGGTGGATCTGCGACTCGGTGCTGCGCTGGGCGCGTGACTTCCACGTGGACGCGTTCCGCCTGGACGCGGTCCACGCGCTGCGCGACGACTCCCCCCGGCACCTGCTCGCGCAGCTCTCCGACGAGGTCGCGGAGCTGGCGGAGCAGCTGGGACGGCCGATCGGGCTGGTCGCCGAGTCCGACCTGAACGACGTCGTGACGCTGGACACGACGCAGGACGGCGGCTGGGGCATGACGGCCCAGTGGGCCGACGACGTGCACCACGCCGTGCACGCGCTGGTGACGGGCGAGCGGCACGGCTACTACGTGGACTTCGGCTCCCCCGAGACGCTGCGCACGGCCCTGACCCGGGTGTTCGTCCACGACGGAGGCATGTCGACGTTCCGCGGCGAGCCGTGGGGCTCCCCGGTCCCCGACGACGTCGACGGGCACCGCTTCGTCGCCTTCACGTCGGACCACGACCAGGTGGGCAACCGTGCGCTCGGGGACCGCCCGTCCGCGCGCCTCGACGCCGGCGGTCTCGCGGCCCAGGCCGCGCTGGTCCTGCTCTCGCCCTTCACGCCGATGCTGTTCATGGGCGAGGAGTGGGGGGCCCGCACGCCGTGGCTGTTCTTCACGGACCACCCCGAGCCCGACCTGGCCGAGTCCGTCCGCGAGGGCCGCGCGCGGGAGTTCGGCGGGCACGGCTGGGTCGACCTGTACGGCGGCCCCGTCGACGTCCCGGACCCGCAGGACCCGGCGACGTTCACGGCGAGCGTGCTGGACTGGTCCGAGCCGGAGCAGCCGGACCACGCGCGGCTGCTCGAGTGGTACCGCGTGCTCGTCGCGCTGCGCCGGTCGGTCCCGGACCTCGCGTCGGGCGACCGCCACCGGACGTCGCTCGACGTGCTCGACCCGCCGTCGCCCACGGACGCCCCCGGCTGGCAGGGCGCCCTGGTGCTGCACCGGGGTGACGCGCGCGTCGTCGTGAACCTCGCCCACGTGCCCGTGGCCGTGCCCGTCGCGGCGTCGCACCCCCTGTGCGTCGTCGCCGCCTGGGACGGCGGTGCGGTGCACGCACCGCACGCCGCCGGTGAGCCGCTGGTCGTGGACGTGCCCGCGCGCGCGGTCGTCGTGCTGGTCTGACGGCCGCGGCGTCCGGCACACCGGGTGCCGCGGCGGTCAGTCCCGCCCGACCAGGGCCGCCCCCTCGCCCGCGAGCGCGCCGAGGCGGGACAGCGCCCGGTAGTACTTCTTGCGGTACCCCCCCGCGAGCATGTCCGGCGTGAACAGGTCGGCGCCGTCCGTGGCGCCCGCCCCCGACCCGGCGGCCAGCACGACCGGCACGTCGCGGTCGTACAGCCGGTCCACGAGCACCACGAGGCGCAGCGCGACGTCCTGCGCCGTCACCTGGTGCACACCGGTGATCCCGACGAGGTCGATGCCGTCCAGCAGCGCGCCGTAGCGGCTGGGGTGGACGGTCGCGAGGTGCTCGAGCAGCGCGTCCAGGTCGTCCAGCGTGGCCCCCGGGCGGCCGGCGACGACGGCGCGCACGTCCTGCGCGGACAGGGTGGCGGCGTGCGTCGTGACCGCGCGGTGCCGGTGGTCCTCGCCGTCGATCCGGAGCACCTCGAAGCGGGCGGCCAGCGCCTGGATCTCGCGCAGGAAGTCCTCCGCCGCGAACCGCCCCTCGCCCAACGACTCGGGCAGCGTGTTGGAGGTGGCGGTGATCGCGACCCCGCGGTCCGTGAGCTCCCGCAGCAGGCGGGACATCATCACCGTGTCGCCCGGGTCGTCGAGCTCGAACTCGTCGATGCAGACCAGTCGCTTGGCGGCCAGCGCGTCGACGGTCGCCGCGAAGCCCAGCGCCCCCACGAGGTGGGTGAGCTCGACGAACGTGCCGTACGACGTGCGCTCGGTGCCCACCGCGTGCGCGAGCGAGGCGAGCAGGTGGGTCTTGCCGACGCCGAACCCGCCGTCGAGGTACACCGCCGGCGCCTGCGCGGCGGCGCGGCGCCGCCACCACGCCCCGCCGCTGCGCGTGGGACCGCTCAGCGCGCCCGCGACCTCCCGCAGCCGGTCGAGCGCCTCCCGCTGCGACGGGTGCGCCCCGTCCGGCTCGTACGTGTCGAAGGACTCGCGGGCGAAGTGCCGCGGCGGCACGAGCTCGGCGAGAAGTCGCGACGCGGGCACCCGGGGGTGACGGGCCGTCAGGGAGTCCGGGCGTGCGCGCGGCGCGACGGGGTCGGCGGTGGTCACGGGTGACGACGATACGTCCCACGACACGGGGCGGCCTGCGCGTCCGGCACGAGCGGGCGACCCGCACTCTCGGGCGTCCTGGACGGGTGTCCGCATGCCGGGCAGTCATCTCGGGATCCGGACACACCCTCCCGATTCACCCGCACGCGTGCCACGCTCGTCCACGTGAACCTCCCCGGGACCTGCTGCCTGTGTCGGTGCTGTCGCGCCGCCGCGGTCCCGTGCGCCTGCTGTCCGCGGACCCGCTGACCAGCCCCGTTCCCCTCGACGGGCGCGTGGTCCGCGCCCGTCGTCCACGACCTTCGTCGTGCGCGGACGCGTGAGCACGCCCCCCAGCACCCCGGAGGTGGCGCCCCATGGCGCAGACCACGTCCCGCACCCCGCTCGCCCCGCCGCCCAAGCGCCCCGAGGGCCAGTGGGGCTTCGACCAGCGCGACCCGCTCAACGCCAACGAGGCCCTCAAGCAGCAGGACGACGGCCTCAACGTCCGGCACCGGATCGAGACCGTCTACGCCCGCGAGGGCTTCGCCTCCATCCCCGGTGACGACCTGCGTGGCCGCATGCGCTGGTGGGGGCTGTACACGCAGCGCCGGCCCGGCATCGACGGCGGGCGCACCGCCACGCTCGAGCCGCACGAGCTCGAGGACGAGTACTTCATGCTCCGCGTGCGGTGCGACGGCGGCTCGCTCGACCTGCGCCAGCTGCGCACCGTCGCCGGCATCTCGCAGGAGTTCGGCCGCGGGACGGCGGACATCACCGACCGCCAGAACGTCCAGCTGCACTGGATCCGCATCGAGGACGTCCCGGAGATCTGGCGCCGGCTCGAGTCCGTCGGCCTGACGACCCAGGAGGCGTGCGGCGACGTGCCGCGGGTCATCCTGGGCTCGCCGGTCGCCGGCGTCGCGGCCGACGAGATCATCGACGGCACCCCCGCCGTCCGGGCGATCCGCGAGCGGTACATCGGCGACCCGGCCTACTCCAACCTGCCGCGCAAGTTCAAGACCGCGATCAGCGGATCCCCCCACCAGGACGTCGCGCACGAGATCAACGACGTCGCCTTCGTCGGCGTCGTGCACCCCGAGCTGGGCCCTGGTTTCGACCTGTGGGTCGGCGGGGCCCTGTCGACCAACCCCATGCTGGGCAAGCGGCTCGGTGCGTTCGTCACCCTCGAGCGCGTGCCCGAGGTGTGGTGCGGCGTCGTGGGCATCTTCCGTGACTACGGCTACCGCCGCCTGCGGACCCGTGCACGCCTGAAGTTCCTGCTCGCCGACTGGGGACCGGAGGTGTTCCGCCAGGTCCTGCAGACCGAGTACCTGGGGTACGCGCTGCCCGACGGCCCGCCTCCCCCGCCGCCGCCCACCGGCAACCGCGACCACGTCGGCGTGCACCCGCAGAAGGACGGCCGGTTCTACGTGGGGGCCGCCCCCACGGTCGGGCGCGTCTCCGGGCCGGTGCTCACGGCGCTCGCCGACCTGGTCGAGGAGGCCGGTTCCGAGCGGGTGCAGCTGACCACCGAGCAGAAGCTCGTCGTGCTCGACGTCGAGCCGCAGCGCGTCGACGCCCTGGTGGACGGGCTGGAGTCGCTGGGCCTGCGGGTCCGCGGCGCCTCGACGTTCCGGCGGGGCACGATCGCCTGCACCGGCATCGAGTTCTGCAAGCTGGCGATCGTCGAGACCAAGGCGCGCGCCGCGGCCCTGGTCGGCGAGCTCGAGGAGCGCCTGCCGACGTTCGACCAGCCGATCACCATCAACGTCAACGGCTGCCCCAACTCCTGCGCGCGCATCCAGACCGCGGACATCGGCCTCAAGGGCGCGCTGGCCGGCGGCGAGGAGGGCTACCAGGTGCACCTCGGGGGCGGCCTCGGCCTGACCAGCGGGCTCGGGACCACCCTGCGCGGGCTGCGCGTCCCGGCCTCCGAGCTGCCCGACTACGTCGAGCGCGTGACCCGCCGGTTCGACGAGCAGCGCACGCCCGGTGAGCTGTTCGCGCAGTGGGTGCACCGTGCCGCCGAGGAGGACCTGCGATGAGCGAGCAGACCAGCGGGCAGCGAGCGGTGCCGTACTACTGCCCGTTCTGCGCGAGCGAGGACCTCTGGCCGGCCGGGCAGACGCACGGCCAGTGGGAGTGCCGCACGTGCGCCCGGGCGTTCGCCCTGCGGTTCGTCGGCCTCGTGGGCGTGTCGTGAGCACCGCGACGCACCGGGCGGCCGACCTGTCGCCCGACGCGCTGCGTGCCCTGGCCGAGCAGGCGGGCCGGGACCTCGAGGGGTCGCACCCCGCGGACGTGCTGCGCTGGGCGCGCGCGGAGTTCGGCGGCGACCTCGTCGTGGCCTCGTCGATGGGTGACGAGGTGCTCGTCCACCTCGCCGCCGCCGCCGCGCCCGGCATCGACGTCGTCTTCCTCGACACCGGGTACCACTTCGCGGAGACCATCGGCACGCGCGACTACTACGCGGACTTCACCGACGTGAGCCTGCGCACCGTCCTGCCGCTGCGCACGGTCGCGGAGCAGGACGCCGAGCACGGCCCCCGGCTGCACGACCGCGACCCGAACCTGTGCTGCGCCCTGCGCAAGGTCGAGCCCCTCGAGCGGGCTCTCGCGCCGTACACGGCGTGGGTCACCGGCATGCGTCGCGAGGACGCCCCGACCCGCACGGACATCGCGGTCGTCGGCTGGGACGCCCGCCGCGGCAAGGTGAAGCTCAACCCCCTGGCGGCCTGGTCGCAGGACGACGTGGCGACGTACGTCGCCGAGCACCACGTGGTGCTCAACCCGCTGCGCGAGCTCGGGTACACCTCGATCGGCTGCGCGCCGTGCACGCGGGCGGTCGCCCCGGGCGAGGACCCCCGCGCAGGCCGCTGGGCAGGCACGAACAAGACGGAATGCGGGCTGCACACATGACGACGACCTTCCCCACCGACACCCCGGCCGCCGCGGCGGCCGGCCCGAGCACGCCGACCCAGCTCGACGCCCTGGAGTCCGAGGGCGTCCACGTGATGCGCGAGGTCGCCGGCGAGTTCGAGCGGCCCGTGCTGCTGTTCTCCGGCGGCAAGGACTCGATCGTCATGCTGCACCTGGCGCGCAAGGCGTTCTGGCCGGCGCCGGTGCCGTTCCCGGTCATGCACGTCGACACGGGCCACAACTTCCCCGAGGTCATCGCCTACCGCGACCGCGTCGTCGCCGCGCTGGGGCTCCGGCTCGTCGTGGCGAGCGTGCAGCAGGCCATCGACGACGGTCGCGTGACCGAGCGCCCCGGGGGGTCGCGCAACCCGCTGCAGACCGTGCCGCTGCTCGACGCGATCACGGCGCACCGGTTCGACGCCGTCTTCGGCGGCGGTCGGCGCGACGAGGAGAAGGCCCGTGCCAAGGAGCGCATGTTCTCCCTGCGGGACGAGTTCGGGCAGTGGGACCCCCGCCGTCAGCGACCCGAGCTGTGGGACCTGTACAACGGCCGGCACCGGCCCGGTGAGCACGTGCGCGTGTTCCCGCTGTCGAACTGGACCGAGCTCGACGTGTGGCGGTACGTGGAGCGCGAGGGCATCGAGCTGCCGAGCATCTACTTCAGCCACGACCGCGACGTGTTCGCCCGCGACGGCATGTGGCTGACGGCGGGCACCTGGGGCGGTCCGCGACCCGACGAGACCGTCGAGCGGCGCCGGGTGCGGTACCGCACGGTGGGCGACATGAGCTGCACGGGGGCCGTCGACTCCGTGGCCGCCGACGTCGCGGACGTCATCGCGGAGGTCGCCGCCAGCCGCCTGACCGAGCGCGGCGCCACGCGCGCGGACGACCGGGCCTCCGAGGCCGCCATGGAGGACCGCAAGCGCGAGGGGTACTTCTGATGGGCACGCACGCACCGGGTCTCCCCCGGACCCGACCGACCCCCACCGCCGACGTCCACGCGCGGCGCGACCTGCTGCGGCTGGCCACGGCCGGTTCCGTCGACGACGGCAAGAGCACCCTCATCGGCCGTCTGCTGTACGACACCAAGTCCGTCCTGGCCGACCAGCTGTCCGCCGTCGAGCGGGCGACGGCCGCCCGGGGCGGCGAGGGCGCGGCCGTGGACCTGGCGCTGCTCACCGACGGCCTGCGGGCCGAGCGGGAGCAGGGCATCACGATCGACGTGGCCTACCGGTACTTCTCGACCGCGCGCCGGGCGTTCGTGCTGGCCGACACGCCCGGCCACGTCCAGTACACCCGCAACATGGTGACCGGCGCGTCGACCGCGGAGCTCGCGATCGTGCTCGTCGACGCCCGCAAGGGTGTGCTCGAGCAGACGCGGCGGCACGCGGCTCTGACGGCGCTGCTCGGCGTGCCGCACGTGGTGCTGGCGGTCAACAAGATGGACCTCGTCGGGTTCGACGAGGCGACGTTCCGCACCATCGCCGCACGGTTCGCCGAGCACGCGCGGGTCCTCGGCCTGCCGACCGTGCACGCCGTGCCGCTGTCGGCCCTCGAGGGCGACAACGTCGTGACCCGGTCCGCGCGCACCGACTGGTACGACGGCCCGACGCTGCTCGAGCTGCTGGAGGAGGTGCCCGTGGCACGGGACGCGGGCGGTGAGCCGCTGCGCCTGCCCGTGCAGTACGTCATCCGTCCCCGGACGCCCGAGCACCCCGACTACCGGGGGTACGCCGGCCGGGTCGCCTCCGGCGTCGTGCACGTCGGTGACGAGGTGCGCGTGCTGCCGTCGGGGCGCACCAGCCGCGTGGTCGCCATCGACACGTTCGACGGCCCGCTGCAGGCCGCCGACGCCCCGCGGTCGGTGACCGTGCGGCTCGCCGACGACCTGGACGTGGCGCGGGGCGACGTGCTGGTCCCCGCCGCCGAGCAGGTCACCGTCGGCCAGGACCTCGTCGGCACCGTGTGCTGGCTGACCGAGCGCCGCTCGGTGCCCGGTTCCCGGGTGCTGGTCCGCGTCGGCACCCGCACGGTGCGGGCGCTGCTGCGCGAGGTCGACGCCCGGCTCGACGTCGACACGCTCACGGTCGAGCGGTGGGACCCGGTGGACACCCGCCACACCATCGACGCGACGGACACCTCGACGCAGGCGGCGCCCCCGGCGCTCGGTCTCAACGCGATCGGGCGGGCGCGCCTGCGGCTGGCCGAGCCGGTCGTGCTCGACGACTACGCGACGCACCGCCGCACGGGCGGCTTCCTCGTGGTCGACCCGACGGACGGCTCGACGCTGGCGGCGGGCATGATCGGGCCGACGCTGCTCGACCGGCTCGCCCCGGTGCGCACCGACGAGCGCGACGACGACTGGCTCGCCGGGGCCGGGATATGAGCCCGCGGCACCCGCTGCTCCTCGACCTCGCCGGCCGGCGGGTCGTCGTGGTGGGCGGCGGTCCCGTCGCGGCGCGGCGCACCCGAGGGCTGCTCGCGGACGGCGCCGACGTGCACGTCGTCGCGCCCGCGCTGTGCGAGGACCTCGCCGACCTCGCCGCAGCCGGTGCCCTCACCTGGTCGGCGCGCGAGTACGCGCCCGGGGACCTCGACGGCGCCTGGCTCGTGCACACGGCGACCGGGGAGCGTCGGGCGGACGACGCGGTGGCCGCGGACGCCGAGGTGTCCCGGACGTGGTGCGTGCGGGCGGACGACGCCGCCGCGTCGACCGCGTGGACACCGGCGGTCGCCCGCGCGGGCGACGTGACCGTCGCCGTGAGCGCGGGCGGCGACCCCCGGCGGGCCGTGGCCCTGCGCGCGGCCGTGCAGGTGCAGCTCGACACGGGCGGCCTGCCGCTGCGCCGGCGCCGCGCGGGCCGCGGGCACGTCACGCTGGTCGGCGGCGGGCCCGGCGACCCCGGTCTGATCACCACGCGCGGCCGGCGTGCGCTGGCCGAGGCCGACGTCGTCGTCGTCGACCGGCTGGCGCCACGCGCGCTGCTCGACGAGCTCGAGCCCGACGTGGAGGTGGTCGAGGCCGGCAAGGCGCCGCACGCGCACACGCTGACGCAGGCCGAGATCAACCGGCTGCTGGTCGAACGGGCCCGCGCGGGGCAGCGCGTGGTGCGCCTCAAGGGCGGCGACCCGTTCGTGCTCGGCCGCGGTGGTGAGGAGCTGGCCGCGTGCCGCCAGGCCGGTGTCGACGTGACGGTCGTCCCCGGGGTCACCAGCGCGATCGCGGTGCCCGGGGCCGCCGGCGTGCCGGTGACGCACCGGGACGTGGCACGTCAGGTGACGATCGTCTCGGCGCACGACGCGCAGACGGACTGGGAGACGCTGGCCCGCCTGCGGGGCACCCTGGTGCTGCTCATGGGGGTCGCACGGCTCGGTGAGCACATGGCGCGGCTGACGTCGCACGGGCTGGACGCGGCCACGCCCGTCGCCGTGGTCGAGGACGGCACCCTGCCGAGCCAGCGCACGACGCTGGGCACGGTCGGGGACATCGCCGAGCGGGCGCTGGCGGTGGGCGTGCGCAACCCGGCCGTCGTGGTCGTGGGGGCCGTCGCGACGCTCGCCACCACGCTGGGAGGCGTCGCCTCTCGCGGGTGAGCCGCGGTCACCTCCTGCCGGGGCCGGCCGTCGGTGCGGCGTCCCGCTCACCCCGCGCCGCACGGGCCAGCACGACGACCGCTGCAGCCCGCAGGAGCACGGAGCCGCCGAGCGCGAGCGGCGCCGTCAGCTCGCGGACCAGCACTGCGCCGAGCGCCGCGCCCGCCATCAGCGCCACCACCGCCAGCGCACGGTCCCGCCGCACGTGCCGCGGGCCGGACGGCGCACCCGCGACGCGGCTGTCCCGGGCCAGGTCCACCAGCGTGCCCGTCACCACGACCGTCGTGATCGCGGCGTTCCCCAGAGGCTTCACGGCCGCCGCCTGCACCCCGGACAGGCCGGCCAGCAGCCCGGTCGTGACCAGCACCGTCGTCTGCCCGAGCCGGGGCACCGCGAGCCAGGCGCCGCCCACGAGCACCATGGCGACGGTCAGCGCCGCGAGCGTCGCGACCGTCGCCCGGGCCACGGCCGGGGACGACGTGCGGGGCACCGAGCGTCCGCCGACCACCGCGCCGACGACGAACGCGGCGAGCGCGACCACCGTGCCGGCCAGCGGCACGTCACCGGCACCCGCGAGCGCGAAGCCGAGGAAGAGCACGTTGCCGGTCATGTTCGCAGCGAACGCGTGGTCGAGGGCGAGGTACGTGACCGCGTCGAGCGCCCCGCTCGCGGCGGTGAGCAGGAGCAGGGCGGCGCTGACCGCGTCCCGCGGTGCCGCCGCGCCGTCTCCTGGCATCGCTGCTCCCCCGTCGGCGCCGGTCGGGCGGGTCGTGCTCCGTCATCGACGGTGCCACGACGGCACCGGCGGCGCACCTGGTCCGTGCGCGCCCTAGCCTGGGGACGTGCCGCCCACCGTCGACCTCGACCTGCTCCTCCCCCGGGACGCGGCCCGTCGGCTGGCGTCGTCCGCCGACGAGGCGGACCTCGTCGCACTGCTGCGACGCGACCGCGCCCGACCCCACGTCCGGGCCACGATGGTCACGAGCGTCGACGGCGCCGCCGCGGGTACCGACGGTCGGTCCGGGTCGCTCGGCACCCCGGCCGACCGCCGTGTCTTCGCGGTGCTGCGGGCCCTGGCGGACGTCGTGCTCGTGGGTGCCGGGACCGTGCGGGCCGAGGGGTACCGCGAGCTCCCCGTGGCCGCCGGGCTGCGCGAGGTCCGGGCATCGCTGGGCCTCGGGCCGCGGATCGTGCCCGCCGTGGTGACGTGCCGCGGCGACGTCCCCGCGGACGTGGCGGACGGTGCCCTGGTCGTCACCGGGACGCAGGGCGCCGACCGGGCACGCGCCGCGGTGGGTGCGGACCGGACCGTCGTCGTGCCCGCCCCCCACGACCCCGGCTCCCCCGACCTGCGCGCGGCGGTCGCCGCGCTCGCCGCGCGCGGCCTGCGTCACGTCCTGGCCGAGGGCGGGCCGCGGCTGCTGGCGGACCTGCTCGCCGCGGGCCTGGTCGACGAGCTGTGCCTGACGACGAGCCCCCTGCTGGTGGCGGGCGACGCGCCCCGGGCCGCGACGGGCGCCGGGCCCCTCGACCCGCCGCGCGCCGCACGCGTGCGCCACCTCCTGCACGCGACCGACGGCACGGTGCTGACCTGCTGGGACCTGCGCGCACCCGTAGGCTCGGGGTCGTGACCGACACCATCCTCGTCCTCACCGAGGACACCCTGGCCGAGTCCGACGTCCGACACATCGTGGGCCTGCACCCCGACGAGTCGCCCGCCTACCGCGTGCTCGTGCCCGCCGACACCGACCGCCCCCTGATCCCCTGGATCATCGACGCGCTGAGCCTGGGCGAGCTGCGCGAGGCGTGGGAGCGGGCGACGGGCCACGAGCCGAGCCGCACGCGGGCGCGCCAGACCGCCGCCGAGCAGGTCGCCGGCAGCGTCGCCGCCTTCGTCGCCGCCGGCAGGGACGCGACCGGCGAGATCACCGACGACGACCCGCTGCCCGCGCTGCGCACCGCCGTCGCCGGCGGCGGCGTGCGCGAGGTCGTCGTGGTGACGTACCCGCACATGATCGAGGACACGTTCCACACCGACTGGGCCTCGCGGGCGCGCGAGGAGCTGCACGTGCCGGTGCTGCACCTCTACTCGGGGACCAGCGAGCTGGGCTGAGCCGACCGGCGCGCCCCGCCCGCGCCCTCGCCGCCGTCCCTCGGGGAGTCCCTCGGGACGGCGGCGGTCAGCGCAGCGGGTACCCGGCGCGCTCGACGGTGCGCCGGGCGAGGACGTCGAGGGAGTCGACGTACCCGCCGTCGGCGAGCAGGTCGTGCTCGGCCGCCACGACCGAGAGCTCGGTGCAGCCGAGCACCACGACGTCGGCCCCGCGCTGCCGGAGCCGGTCCGCGACGGCGTGCAGGGCGCCGACGTCGGCCGGACGGCCGGCCTTCACCTCGTCGTAGATGATCCGCATGACGACGTCCTGGTCGGCGTCGTCCGGGACCACCACGGACAGCCCCCGGTCCTCGAACGCCCGCTGGTACACTTGCGCCGCGAGCGTGCCGCTCGTGGCGAGCACGCCGACGCGGGTGACACCCGGCCGGGCGGCGACCTCGTCGGCCGTCTCGTCGACGATGCTCAGCACGGGCACCCCCACCGCGGCGGCGACCTCGTCCGTGAAGTGGTGCGCGGTGTTGCACGGCACCACGACGAAGCCGACGCCGAGGCGCTCCAGGCGACGGGCGTCGGCGGCCATGACCGGCCCGGGGTCCTCGGTGGAGCGCCCGAGGATGTAGGCGGTGCGGTCGGGGATGCCGGCGTGCTGCAGCACCACCAGGTCGACGTGGTCCTGGTCGCGCTCGGCCGCCGTGCGGCGCACCACGAGGTCCAGGAAGCAGACCGTGGCGGCCGGGCCCACCCCGCCGATGACACCGACCTCCACGCGGTGCGGCGTCGTGCCGTCACCGCGCGGGGGCACCTGCCCGGGGTCGCTCACGCGTCACCGTGCGGGTAGTGGCGCCGGTACTTGCGCACCTGGTTGGCCTGCGCGACCGCCAGGTAGGCCAACCGCCGCGGGTCGGTCTCCGCGCGGTACCACAGCGGGTTGGTCACGCGCCCCGCGCGGCCCAGCGCCCGGGTGCGGGCCCGCAGCGCGGGGTCGGCGACGTAGCGGCGCAGCAGCCAGCGCGGCAGCACCGTGTACAGGTGCGGCTCCGTGAGGTGGTCCGCGGCCCCGTCGGGCAGCGGGTCGAGCCCCTGCACGTGCTCACGCACGTAGAGCTCGGCCGTGTTGCGGCCGCCGGCGGTGATGTAGAAGTTCGACCGTCCCAGCCGCGGGTTGAGCTCGAAGAAGACGGTGCGCCCGTCCCGCGGGTCGTACTTGAGGTCGAAGTTGGCGTACCCGGTCCACCCCAGGTGCTCGAGCAGCCGGACGGCCTGCGCGGCGATCTGCGCGTCGTGGCCCGTGATGATCCCCGCGGGGTTGCCCAGCGCGCCGGGCGTGTGCTCCTCGAGCAGCACGTGCCCGAACGCCGAGAACCGGACCCTGCCGGACGCGTCGCTGTAGCAGGTGAGGATCCGCATGCCGGAGTCGTCCCCGGGGATGAGGTCCTGCACGACGAACCGCCCCTGGTACCCGGAGGCCTGCACCCGTGCCAGCAGGTCGGCGAGCTCGGCGGGCGTGTCGACCGTGAAGACCTTCTTCTTCCCGGGGAACTCCACCAGGTGGTACGCAGCGGTGTCGGCCGCCTTGGCGATGACGGGGAACCGCAGCCCGGAGGTGTCCGGCGTCCCCCCCGCCTGCACGTCGTGGACCACGGTGGCGGGGTGGTCGATCCCGAGCTCGGCGCACAGCTCGCCGAACAGCACCTTGTCCGTCACGCGGTCGAGCGTCGCGACGTCCACGTACGGGATCGTGTACAGGTCCTCGAGTTGCGCCCGGTTCTCCACGATCGTGCGCACCAGCCAGTCCGCGCTGCCCAGCAGCACCCGGTCGGTGCCCGGGTGCTGCTCGGCGATCGCACGCAGCCGGCGCACGACGGTCGGGCCGTCGTCGATGCCCGGCTCGACGACGTTCTCGAGGATGCGCGAGTGGCGCACCAGGCCCGTCGAGACCGACGACACCACGACGGAGCGCACGCCGTACGCCTCGTGGAACGTGCGCGCCAGCGAGTACGCCCCGACGTCACCGCCGAGGACGACGGGCTGCAGCCGCGGCGCCGGCACCTGGGCGCCCGTGCGCCGGCTCACCAGGTCTGCTCGGTGCGGTCGCCGGACCAGTCGGTGTGGAACACGCCGTCGCGGTCCACGCGCCGATAGGTGTGGGCACCGAAGAAGTCGCGCTGGGCCTGGATGAGGTTGGCCGGCAGCCGCTCGGCCCGCACGCCGTCGTAGTACGCCAGGGACGACGAGAACGCGGGCGTCGGGACCCCGTGCGCCGCGGCCGCCGCCACGACCCGCCGCCACGCCGCGACACCGTTGGAGACGGCCGCGGTGAAGTACGGGTCGGCGATGAGCAGCGGCAGCTCCGGGTTGCGCTCGTACGCCTGCGTGATGCGGTCGAGGAACTTGGCCCGGATGATGCAGCCGCCCCGCCAGATGCGCGCCATCGCGGCCCGGTCGATGTCCCACCCGTACTGGGCCGACGCGGCCGCGATCTGGTCGAAGCCCTGCGAGTACGCCACCAGCTTCGAGGCGTACAGGGCCAGGCGCACGTCCTCGATGAAGGCACCAGGCTCGGGCACGTTCCAGGCCAGCGTGTCGGCCGGCAGGACGCCACGCGCGGCCGCGCGCTGCGGGGCGGACCCGGACAGCGCACGGGCGAACGTCGCCTCCGCGATCCCCGTGATCGGTACCCCGAGGTCGAGCGCGTTCTGCACGGTCCAGCGACCCGTGCCCTTCTGCTCGGCGGCGTCCGCGACCACGTCGACGAACGGGCGGCCGGTGGCCGCGTCGGTGTGCGCGAGGACCTCGGCCGTCACCTCGATGAGGTAGGACTCGAGGTCACCGGTGTTCCACGCGGCGAAGACCTCGCCGATCTCGGGCGCCGAGGCACCCAGGCCCTGGCGCAGCAGGTCGTACGCCTCGGCGATGAGCTGCATGTCCGCGTACTCGATGCCGTTGTGCACCATCTTGACGAAGTGCCCGGCACCGTCCGGTCCCACGTGCGTGCAGCAGGGCACGCCGTCGACCTTCGCCGAGATCGCCTCGAGGATCGGGCCCAGCGACGCGTACGACTCGGCCGTGCCGCCCGGCATGATCGACGGCCCGTTGAGCGCACCCTCCTCGCCGCCGGACACGCCCGTGCCGACGAAGTGCAGGCCGTGCGCGCGCAGCGCCTGCTCGCGGCGGACCGTGTCGGGGAAGTGCGCGTTGCCGGCGTCGACGACGATGTCACCGGGCTCCAGCAACGGCACGAGCTCGTCGATCACCGCGTCCGTGGCGGGGCCGGCCTGCACCATGACGACGACCTTGCGGGGCCGGGCGAGCGAGGCGACGAAGTCCGCCATCGACTCCGACGGCACGAACGTGCCCTCGTCCCCGTGCTCGGTCACGAGCGACTGCGTGCGGGCGTACGTGCGGTTGTGGACGGCGACCGTGTACCCGTGCCGCGCGAAGTTCCGCGCCAGGTTGCGGCCCATGACGGCCAACCCGGTCACGCCGATCTGCGCGGTGCCGACGACCGACGACGGGACAGACATCACTAGCGCTCCTTATGCCGGATGGGCACGTACCGCCGTGAGGTGCCGGGCCCGTGCGGCGACCGGCACCGGCGCGCGCGGCGCGTGCGGATGCGTCGTCGAGCCTAGTGCGCGCGAGGCCCGGCCCCCTCGGCGTGCCGGGGACCGAGACGAGCGGTCCGCCCGTACTCTCGCCGCGTGACCCCTGCCGGACCCGAGGACGTCCCCGCCGAGTTCGTCCGCGCCCTGCGCTCGTTGCGCGGGGTGCCGGTGCGCCCCGAGGTGGTGCTGGACGAGGTTCCCGGACCTGCCCGCATCGCGCCGTACACGGCAGCGCTGACCGCGGAGGTCCGCACGGCGCGTCGTTCGGTCGCGGCCGAGGACCTCGCGTCGGGGCGGTTCGTCGTGCTCTACGACCCCGAGGGCCAGGAGGCGTGGGAGGGCTCGTTCCGCCTCGTCACCCTGGTGCGCGCGAGCCTCGAGGCCGAGGTGGGCGCGGACCCGATGCTCGCCGAGGTCGCGTGGTCGTGGTTCCACGACGCGCTGGAGTCCACCGGCGTCACCCCGCACGCCGCGGGAGGCACCGTGACGCGGGTGCTCTCCCAGAGCTTCGGTGCGCTGGACCGGCGCGAGGAGCAGACCGAGCTCGAGATCCGCGCCTCGTGGACCGCCTGGGACGAGAACCTGGGCCCCCACCTGGCGGCCTGGGCCACCCTGCTGTGCACGGCGGCCGGCCTGCCCCCGCTCCCGGAGGGCGTCGTCCCGCTGCCGCGGCGCTGACGGGCCACCCGCGCACCGGCTCAAGTCGTCGGCGGGCCCTGCCGATGCACGGGGCGTGACCATCGAGCCTCTTCGACGCGACGTCCGCGACATCCCGGCCCGCCGCCCGGGCGTCTCGACCGTGCCCACGTCGCGGCGCGTACCGTCCACGACCCCCGCACGTCACCCCATGTGCGTGGTGGTCACCCAGATCGCCGAGGGCGAGGGCGAGACGCTGGTCCGCGCCCTGCGCCGGCGGGGGGCGCACCGTGTCGTCGTCCTGGCCCGACGCGCGGGACGCACGGAGCTGCGCACGCTGCTGGCGGGCGGGCTCCGCGGCGGCGTGGCCAGCACGACCGATGCCACCGGCGCACCGGCCCGCCCGGCACCCGCGCCGCCGGCCCCGACCGCCGAGCTGAGCGCCCGCGAGCTGGGCGTCCTGTCCCGCGTGGCCGAGGGCCGGACCAACCGCCTCGTCGGCGAGGAGCTCGGGCTGTCCGCCCTCACCGTCAAGAGCCACCTCGCCAGGATCTCGCGCAAGCTCGGCACCGGTGACCGGGCGGAGCTCGTGGCGATCGCGATCCGCAACCGGCTCATCGACTGAGGCCGCCACCCGCACGACCGGCCGCGGGTGACCCCGCCCGGAGCGCCGTGCGCGACGCGCGCGCCGGCTGCACGGACGCACCCCCGCGGTCGCCTACGGTGGACGTCATGAATGCCGAGGCGCCGCAGGGCGCGCCGGGTGCGGACGACCACCCGGACGTCACCACGCCGGTCGTCGTCCCGCTGCTGGAGCCGGCCGACGGCGTTCCCGAGGTCGTCGCGACGCCGGAGGCGCTCGCCGCCACCGTCGCGGCGTTCGCGGCGGGCACCGGGCCGGTCGCCGTGGACGCCGAGCGCGCCTCGGGCTACCGGTACGGTCAGCGCACCTACCTGGTGCAGCTGCGCCGTGAGGACGCGGGCACCGCGCTCATCGACCCGATCGCGCTGCCCGACCTCTCGTCGCTGTCCGACGCCCTCGTCGGCGTGGAGTGGGTGCTGCACGCCGCCTCGCAGGACCTGCCCGGCCTGGCGGAGCAGCACCTGCGCCCGTCCCGCCTCTTCGACACCGAGCTGGCCGCGCGGCTGCTCGGGATGGAGCGCGTCGGGCTCGCGGCGGTCGTGGCCGACACGCTGGGTCTGGGCCTGGCCAAGGAGCACTCGGCCGTCGACTGGTCCACCCGTCCGCTGCCGGCGGAGTGGCTGCGGTACGCCGCGCTGGACGTCGAGGTGCTGGTCGAGGTCCGCCAGGTGCTCGCCGAGCGCCTGGCCGTCGCCGGCAAGGCCGAGTGGGCCCGCCAGGAGTTCGAGGCGGTGCGGCTGGCGCCGCCACCGGCGCCGCGGGTCGAGCCCTGGCGGCGGGTGTCGGGGCTGCACAACGTCCGCGACGCGCGACGCCTCGCGGTGGTCCGCGAGCTGTACGCGACCCGTGACCGCAACGCCCGCGAGCGCGACATCTCGCCGGGACGGGTGCTGCCCGACGCGGCCATCGTGGCCGCGGCGCAGGCGCTGCCGCGCACGGTCGGCCAGCTGGTGATGCTGCCGGCGTTCGCCGGCAAGGGGACGCGGCGGCGCGCGGCGCTGTGGCAGTCGGCGATCGACCGGGCCATGGCGCTGCCCGAGGCGGACCTGCCCGCGACCCGCGGGCCCGCGAGCGACGGCCCGCCCCCGGCCCGGGTCTGGGGCGACCGGGACCCGGCCGCCGCACGCCGGCTGACGGCTGCGCGCGGGGTCGTCACCGCGGCGTCCCTGGAGCACACGGTGCCGGTCGAGAACCTGCTGCAGCCCGACCTGCTGCGCCGGCTGTGCTGGTCCCCGCCGCAGCCGCTGGACGAGTCCTCCGTGGCGGCGACGCTCCAGGCCGGCGGTGCGCGGGCCTGGCAGGTCGAGCTGCTCGCCGGCCCGCTCGCCACGGCGCTCGCCGCCGCCTGACGACGTCCTCGCGAGGGACGTGATCTGCATCACCCGCGCGGTTACTCTTGAGTAACTTCGCCTGTCCAGGGACGATGGTCCCTGCCCGCGCGACTGCGCGTGCGCGCTCCCCGGACACCGCCGTCCCCCTGGAGGACTGATGCCGAGCACGTCCCGTCCCGACGCCCGGGTGCCTGCCGCCCGTCGCGTCGTCTTCGTCGACGGGGTCCGCACCCCGTTCGGCCGCGCCCGCAAGGACGGGCTCTATGCCCACACTCGCGCCGACGACCTCGCCGTGCGGACGGTCCGCGAGCTGCTGCGACGCCACCCCCAGCTGCCGCCCGAGCGCGTCGACGACGTCGCGCTGGCCGCGACCACCCAGCAGGGTGACCAGGGCCTGACGCTGGGACGGACCGTCGCGATGCTGGCCGGGCTGCCGACGACCGTGCCCGGGTTCGCGATCGACCGCATGTGCGCCGGCGCGATGACCGCCGTGACGACCACCGCCGCGGCCATCGGCTTCGGTGCGCAGGACGTGACGATCGCCGGGGGCGTCGAGCACATGGGTCGCCACCCGATGGGGTTCGACGCCGACCCCAACCCCCGCTTCCTCGCCGAGCGCATCGTCGCCGCCGACGCCCTCAACATGGGCGTGACGGCCGAGAACCTGCACGACCGGTTCCCCGCGCTCACCAAGGAGCGCGCCGACGCGTACGGCGCCGCGAGCCAGGCGAAGTACGCCGCCGCGCTGGCCGCCGGGAAGATCGACCCCGACCTCGTGCCCGTCGCGCTCCGCGACCCCGAGCGCGGCTGGGGCCTGGCGACGGCCGACGAGCCGCCGCGTCCGGGCACCACGCTCGAGGGCCTGGCCGGACTGGCGACGCCGTTCCGTGCCGGCGGCCGCGTCACCGCCGGCACGTCGGCACCGCTCACCGACGGCGCGGCGTCCTGCCTGCTCGCCGCGGAGGACGTCGCCGAGGAGCTCGGCCTGCCGGTGCGCATGCGCCTGGTGTCGTTCGCGTACGCCGGCGTCGAGCCCGAGGTCATGGGCCTGGGCCCGGTGCCCTCCACCCAGAAGGCGCTCGAGCGCGCCGGCCTCACCATCGACGACATCGGTCTGTTCGAGCTCAACGAGGCCTTCGCGGTCCAGGTCCTGTCCTTCCTCGACGCGTTCGGCATCGCCGACGACGACCCCCGCGTCAACCCGTACGGCGGCGCCATCGCCGTCGGCCACCCGCTCGCCTCGTCCGGCGTGCGCCTCATGACCCAGCTCGCGCGGCAGTTCGCCGAGCACCCCGAGGTCCGCTACGGCCTCACCGCCATGTGCGTCGGACTCGGGCAGGGCGGCACCGTCATCTGGGAGAACCCGCACTTCACCGCCGAGGAGGCTGCCCGATGAGCACGCCCGAGCCGCGCCCCGAGCGCGTCACCCACGCCCTCGTCCGGGACGTCCGCCTGCCCGGCGACCTCGGCACGCTCGCCCTGGTCACCCTCGACAACGGGCTCGACCACACCAAGCCGACGACGCTCGGCCCGCAGGGCATCGCCGAGCTGCACGCCGCGCTGCGCACGCAGCAGGAGCGTGCCGCCGCCGGTGAGATCGCCGCCGTCGCCGTCACCGGCAAGCCGTACTACCTCGCCGCCGGCGCCGACCTGCTGCAGGTCGCCGGCGTGCGCACGCGGGACGCCGCCCTGGCGCTGGGCCGCGGCGGGCACGACGCGTACCGGCTGCTCGGTGAGATGGGCGTGCCGACGTTCGCCTTCGTCAACGGCGCCGCGCTGGGCGGCGGGTTCGAGGTCGCACTGAACTGCGACTACCGCACCGCAGCGGCCGACGTGCGCGCCCTGGCCCTGCCGGAGACCGGCCTCGGGCTCGTCCCCGGCTGGGGTGGCGCGTACCTGGTGCCCCGGCTCGTCGGCATCGAGAAGGCCGTCGAGGTGGTCCTCACGCGCCCGGCCGCCAACAAGCCGTTCACCGCGGCGCAGGCCGCGGCGATCGGGCTCGTCGACGTCGTCCTCGACCCCGCGGACTTCCTCGAGGAGTCCGTCCGCTGGGCCGCGGGCGTGCTGCGCGGGGACGTCACCGTCGAGCGCCGCCCGCTCGACGACGCCGCGACCTGGTCGGCGGTCGTCGACGCGGCCCGCGCCCGGCTCGACGCCGTCGTCCACGGCTCGCGCCCGGCGCCCGGTCGCGCGCTGGACCTCATGGCCGCCGCGCGGGACGCCGACAAGGACGCCGCGTTCGCCGCCGAGGACGAGGCGCTCGCCGACCTCATCCTCAGCGACGAGATGCGCGCGAGCGTCTACGCGTTCGGGCTCGTCCAGGGCGGCAAGAAGCCCACGGGCGCGCCCGACCCCGCGCTCGCCCGCCGCGTCACGCGGGTCGGCGTGGTCGGCGCGGGCCTCATGGCCTCCCAGATCGCGCTGCTGTTCGCGCAGCGCCTCGGCGTCCCGGTCGTCATGCGGGACCTCGACGAGGCCCGCGTCGAGCAGGGGCTGGCCGCCGTCCGCTCCTCGGTCGAGCGCCTCGTCTCGACCGGCCGCATGCCGGCGGACACCGGCGCGCGCATCGCCTCCCAGGTGACCGGCTCGACGTCGATCGACGTGTTCGCCGACTGCGACCTCGTCATCGAGGCGGTCACCGAGGTGCTGGATCTCAAGAAGCGCGTGTTCGCCGAGCTCGAGGACGTCATCGCACCCGATGCGGTGCTCGCGACGAACACGTCCGCGCTGTCCGTCACGAGGATGGCCGCCGACCTGCGCCACCCCGAGCGGGTGGTCGGGCTGCACTTCTTCAACCCCGTCGCGGCGATGCCGCTGGTCGAGGTGGTGAAGGCGGAGCAGACCTCGGACGAGGCACTGGCCACCGGGTTCGCCGTCGCCGCGAAGCTGCGCAAGACCGCGGTCCTGGTCAAGGACCGTCCGGGGTTCGTCGTCAACCGACTGCTCGTGCTGCTGCTGGGCATCATCGTGGACGCCGTCGAGAAGGGCACGCCCGTCGAGGTCGCCGACCGCGCCCTCGACCCGCTGGGCCTGCCGATGCCGCCGTTCGAGCTGTTCGACCTGGTCGGTCCCGCCGTCGGGCTGCACGTCCTGACGTCGCTGCGCGAGGACCTGGGCGACCGCTTCCCGCGCTCCCCCGGGCTCGAGAAGCTCGTCGCCGACGGCACGACCGTCGTCACACCGGCACCCGCCAAGGGGCTGCCCAAGCGGGTCGACCCCGCCGTGCAGGCCGTCTTCGACGCCGCCCGGGAGGTCGAGCCCCTCGACCCGCCGCTGGACGAGGCGGGTGTGCTCGACGCCGTCCTCACGGCCCTGGCCGTCGAGATCGGCCACATGCTCGACGAGGGCGTCGTGACGACCCCGCAGCAGATCGACCTGTGCATGATCCTGGGCGCCGGGTGGGGCTTCCACCTCGGCGGCATCACGCCGTACCTGGACCGCACCGGCTACAGCGAGAAGGTCCTGGGCCGCCGCCTGCTGCCCGAGGGCCTGGCGGACGTGCCCACCGCCTGACCGGCACGGGCTGGATCGACCCCGACGCGGGGTCGGTCCAGCCCGACCGTGCGGGGGGTGTCAGAAGGTCGTCAGGCCCCGGGCGCGGAAGACGTCGCGGACGGCCTCGGTGGCCTCGCGCGTGGGCGGCTCGGTGTCCTCGAGCTCGTACGTCAGGCCCAGGTCGGCCCACTTGTCGCGGCCCATCTGGTGGAAGGGCAGGACCTCGACGCGCTCGACGGCCTCACCCAGCGAGGCGACGTAGTCGGCGACGGCCTCGACGTTCTCGGGCGCGTCGGTGAGGCCGGGCACGAGCACGAACCGGATCCACATGCGGTTGCCGCGTGCGGCGAGCCGGCGGCCGAAGTCCAGCGTCGGCTGCAGCTCGCGGCCGGTGGCCCGCTTGTACGTCTCGGGCAGGCCGGACTTCACGTCCAGCAGGACGAGCGAGACGTCGTCGAGCATCTCGTCGGTGGCCTGGGCGCCGAGGAAGCCCGAGGTGTCGATGGCGACCGGGACGTCCATCGCGGCCGCGCCGCGCACGAGGCGCCGCACGAACGCGGGCTGCATGAGCGGCTCGCCGCCGGAGATCGTGATGCCGCCGCCGGTGGCCTTGAACACGCCGCGGTAGCGGGCGATGCGGGTGAGGAGCTCGTCGGCGGTGACGTCGGTGCCCCGCCGCATCTCCATGGTGTCGGGGTTGTGGCAGTACAGGCACCGCAACGGGCACCCGGACAGGAAGATCGTCAGGCGCGTCCCGGGCCCGTCGACCGCGGTGACGAGCTCCCACGAGTGCACCGAGCCGAGCCGGCCCTCGCGCACCGCGGCCAGTCGCTCACCGCGCTCGGCCTCCGTGGCCTCCAGCCCGGCGGTGCCGTGCCCCTGCGTGCGGGTGTGCGAGCCGCCGACGAGCGGCATCCCGAGGGGGACGACCGGGGCGCCGGTCTGCTCGGCGGTGGTGCTCATCAGGGCCTCGCACGGGTCGGTGGTGCAGGGGGGTGCGACCCCGGCCCGGCGGTCAGCGCGCCGGGCCGGGGTCACGGGGGTCAGACCGCGCCGTGGAAGGTGCGGGACAGCACGTCGAGCTGCTGCTCGCGCGTGAGCCGCACGAAGTTCACGGCGTAGCCGGAGACGCGGATCGTCAGCTGCGGGTAGTTCTCCGGGTGCTCCATGGCGTCCACGAGCGTCTCGCGGTTCAGCACGTTGACGTTCATGTGGTAGCCGGAGGACAGCACGTAGGCGTCCAGCAGACCGACGAGGTTGGTCACCTGCTCGTCCTTCGTCCGGCCGAGCCCGGCGGGCACGATCGACGAGGTGAGCGAGATGCCGTCCTGCGACTCCGAGTACGGCAGCTTGGCGACCGACAGCGCGGAGGCGAGCATGCCGTGGGTGTCACGGCCGTTCATCGGGTTGGCACCCGGGGCGAACGGCTCGCCGAGCTTGCGCCCGTCGGGGGTCGACCCGGTGTTCTTGCCGTAGACGACGTTCGACGTGATCGTCAGCACCGACTGGGTGTGCAGCGCGTTGCGGTACGTGGGCACCGCGCGGATCTTCTCCATGAAGGTCCGCACGAGCCACACCGCGATGTCGTCCGCACGGTCGTCGTCGTTGCCGTAGGTCGGGTAGTCGCCCTCGATCACGTAGTCGGTGATGAGGCCGTCGGCCGTCCGCAGGGGCGTGACCTTGGCGTACTTGATCGCCGACAGCGAGTCCGTGACGACCGACAGGCCGGCGATCCCGCAGGCGAGCGTGCGCAGGACGGTGCGGTCGTGCAGCGCCATCTCGATGCGCTCGTACGCGTACTTGTCGTGCATGTAGTGCACGCAGTTCAGCGCGTCGACGTACGTCTCCGCCAGCCAGTCCAGCGTCTTGTCGAACTTGGCGAGCACGTCGTCGTAGTCGAGCACGTCACCCTCGACGGGCGCCGAGACGGGGGCGACCTGCTTGCCCGTGATCTCGTCACGACCACCGTTGATGGCGTACAGCAGCGCCTTGGCGGTGTTGACGCGCGCACCGAAGAACTGCATCTGCTTGCCGACCCGCATCGGGGACACGCAGCACGCGATGGCCGCGTCGTCGCCCCACGAGGCGCGGATCAGCTCGTCGGACTCGTACTGCACCGCGGAGGTGTCGATGGAGACCTGCGCGCAGAACCGCTTGAAGCCCTCGGGCAGCCGCTCGCTCCAGAACACGGTCATGTTCGGCTCGGGGGCCGGACCGAGGTTGTAGAGCGTCTGCAGGAAGCGGAACGACGTCTTCGTGACGAGCGGGCGCCCGTCCTCGCCGATGCCGCCGATCGACTCGGTCACCCACGTCGGGTCGCCGGAGAAGAGCGTGTCGTACTCCGGGGTGCGCAGGAACCGGACGATGCGCAGCTTGATGACGAAGTCGTCGATGATCTCCTGCGCCTGCTCCTCGGTGAGGACACCGGCCTCGAGGTCACGCTGCAGGTAGACGTCGAGGAAGGTGGAGGTGCGGCCCAGCGACATCGCGGCGCCGTTCTGCTCCTTCACCGCGGCGAGGTAGCCGAAGTACAGCCACTGCACGGCCTCGCGGGCGCTGGTCGCCGGCTGCGAGATGTCGTAGCCGTAGGACGCGGCCATCTCCTTGAGCTCGCCCAGCGCGCGGATCTGCTCGGCGAGCTCCTCGCGGTCGCGGATGACGTCCTCGACCGAGCGCTCCATGTCGAGCGACGCCTTCTCGAGCTTCTTGGCGGCGATCAGCTGGTCGACGCCGTACAGGGCGACGCGGCGGTAGTCACCGATGATCCGGCCGCGGCCGTACGCGTCGGGCAGGCCCGTGATGATGTGCGACGAGCGGGCGGCGCGCACGTTCGGCGGGTACACGTCGAAGACCCCGGCGTTGTGGGTCTTGCGGTACTTGGTGAAGATGTCGATGATCTCCTGCGGCGCCTCGTACCCGTAGGTCTCGAGCGAGGTCTGGACCATGCGCCAGCCGCCGTTGGGGATGATCGCGCGCTTCAGCGGCGCGTCGGTCTGCAGGCCGACGATCAGCTCGTTCGTCTCGTCGATGTAGCCCGGGGCGTGCGACGTGATCGTGGACGGGGTCGACGGGTCGACGTCGTAGACGCCCTTCGCGCGCTCCTCCGGGAACATCTCCGAGAGCTTGCCCCAGATGCCGGTGGTGCGGGCCGTCGGGCCGGCGAGGAAGTCGGCGTCGCCCTCGTAGGGCGTGTAGTTGCGCTGGATGAAGTCGCGGACGTCGACGTGGTCGGTCCACGGTCCGGCGACGAAGCCCTCCCAGGCCGCGGGTACGACGGTGTCGCTGCGGTCGCTGGCGGCGGCGGTGATGGTCATCAGGCTCTCCCTGGGTCGGGGTCGATGAAGACGACGCTACGGACGGAATGATGGGATGTCTTGGGACCTCTGTCCCCGCGGCCCGGCGGCACTGGTGACGCCCACCACACGAGCCGGTTCACCCCCGCGCGCGCAGCGCCGCGAGCACGTCCCCCGCGACGTCGTGGGGCGTGAGCCGCAGCTCGTCGATCACCTCGTCGCGCGACGCGTGCTCCAGGAAGACTGCGGGGACGCCGAAGGACTGCACGGGCGTCGGCACGTTCGCCTCCCGCGCACGCTGCGCCAGCAGCGCGCCGATGCCACCGTCGACCAGCCCGTCCTCGAGGGTGACGACGTGGTCGTGGTCCCCCACCAGCTTCACGAGCGCGGCCGGCACGGGCAGCACCCAGCGCGGGTCGACGACGGTGACCGCGGTGCCGTCGGCCGCGAGCAGCTCACCGACCGCGAGCGCGGTGGACACCATGGCGCCGATCCCGACGACGAGCACCCGCGTGCCCGCGCCCTCGTGCCGCGCCAGCACGTCGACCCCGTCGGCGTCCTCGATCGCGGGCACGGGGTCGCCCATCGAGCCCTTGGGGTAGCGCACCACGCTCGGCGCGTCGTCGATGTCGACCGCCTGGCGCAGCGCGGCGCGCAGCGTCGGCTCGTCCCGGGGTGCCGCGAGCCGCAGCCCGGGGACGATCGACAGCATGGCCAGGTCCCACATGCCGTTGTGGCTCGCACCGTCGTCGCCCGTGATGCCGGCACGGTCGAGCACGAACGTGACGCCCGCGCGGTGCAGCGCGACGTCCATGAGCACCTGGTCGAAGGCGCGGTTGAGGAACGTCGCGTAGACGGCGACGACCGGGTGCAGGCCGGCGAAGGCCATGCCGGCGGCCGACGTCGCGGCGTGCTGCTCGGCGATGCCCACGTCGAAGACCCGCTCCGGGAACTCCGCGGCGAACGGGGCGAGGCCCACCGGCTGCAGCATGGCGGCCGTGATCGCGACCACGTCCGGCCGGCGCCGCCCGACGCGCACGATCTCGTCGGCGAAGACGCTGGTCCAGCCGAACCGCGACGGCGCCAGCGGCAGCCCCGTCTCGGGGTGGATCACGCCCACCGCGTGGAAGCGGTCGGCCACGTCCTGCTCGGCGGGGGTGTACCCGCGGCCCTTCTCGGTGATGACGTGGACGATCACCGGCCCGCCGAACGCCCGCGCCCGGCGCAGCGCACGTTCTACGGCCTGCTCGTCGTGCCCGTCGACCGGGCCGATGTACTTCAGCCCCAGGTCCTCGAACATGCCCTGGGGTGCGACGACGTCCTTGATGCCCTTCTTCAGACCGTGCAGCGCCTCGTAGGCCAGGCGCCCGGGCGGCCCGGAGCGGCGCAGGGTGGTCTTGCCCCACGTCAGCACCGACTCGTAGCCCTGTGTGGTGCGCAGCGAGTCGAGGTGCTGGGCGAGCCCGCCGATGGTCGGTGCGTAGGACCGCCCGTTGTCGTTGACGACGATGACGAGGCGCCGGTCGACGCCCGCGGCGATGTTGTTGAGCGCCTCCCAGGCCATGCCGCCGGTGAGGGCACCGTCACCGATGACGGCCACGGTGTGCCGGTCGGACTCGCCGCGCAGCTGCCGTGCCTTGGCGATCCCGTCCGCCCAGGACAGCGCGGTGGACGCGTGCGAGTTCTCGACGACGTCGTGCTCGGACTCGGAGCGGCTGGGGTACCCGGACATGCCGCCCCGGCGGCGCAGCGACGTGAAGTCCTGGCGCCCGGTCAGCAGCTTGTGCACGTAGGCCTGGTGCCCGGTGTCGAACACGATCGTGTCGCGCGGGGAGTCGAAGACGCGGTGCAGCGCGATGGACAGCTCGACGACCCCGAGGTTCGGGCCGAGGTGGCCGCCGGTGCGCGAGACCTGGTCGACGAGGAACTCGCGGATCTCCTCCGCGAGCGCGTCGACCTCCTGCGTCGTGAGCCGACGCACGTCCTGCGGCGACGAGATGCGTTCGAGCAGCCCCACCTGGGCCTCCTTCGTGCCGGTCCCTCCGGCGGTGTGCCGACGGTTGCCGGACCTCCCACTCTAGGTGCCGCGCAGGGGTCCGTCCTGCGCCACCCGCCCGTCCCGCCGTGCGCGCCACCGGCGCCGCAGCACGACGAGCGCCCAGATCCCGAGGGCGAGGACCACCAGGACGAGCACGGGGAGGAACACGGCGAGCAGGCTCAGGCCGATCGCCGCGCCGTCCTCGACGGTCGAGACGACGGGTGCACCCAGGCCCCCCGTGCCGGCGTTGACGACGGGGCGGGCGGCGGCCTTGCCGGCGTGCACGAGGCCCGCGACGACGATGCCGGCGAGGACCGGCACCCAGGGGTTCTCCTGGACCCAGGACGACGCCTCGAGATCCTCCGCCGCGGACGTGGCGGCGAAGACGATTCCCCCGGTGGCCGGCCGGATGAACGTCTGGACGGCGTCGTTCACGGTGTCCACGGCGGGGACCTTGTCCAGCACGACGTCGGCGAGGAGCAGCACCGCTCCGACACCGATCGCCCAGCCGCTCTGCATCCACTCCAGGCCGGCCGGCAGCACGACGACGTCCGTGAACCGCGCGAGGAGCGCCACGAGCAGGAACGGGATGTAGGCGTTGAGTCCCGCCGCGGCCGACAGGCCGATCCCCGTGAGCGCGACCAGCATGTGCGGGAGACTACCCGGGGGGGGTCCGGTCCGCCGGGCCCCGTGCCGCGTCCGCAGCCGGATCGTTAGGATTCCTGGGAAAGGGGTCCCCTCATGCGCTTCCTCGACGGCCACACGGCCGCGTCCGACCTCACGTACGGCGACGTGTTCCTCGTCCCGTCCCGCTCCGAGGTCACCTCCCGCTTCGACGTCGACCTGGCCTCCAGCGACGGCACGGGGACGACGATCCCCGTGGTCGTCGCGAACATGACCGCGGTCGCCGGTCGTCGCATGGCCGAGACGGTCGCGCGTCGCGGGGGCATCGCGGTGCTCCCCCAGGACACACCCACCGACGTGGTCCGCAAGGTCGTCTCGTCGGTCAAGGAGCGGCACCCCGTCGTCGAGACGGCGACCGTGGTCGCCCGCGACGACACCGTCCACACCGCGCTGACGCTCATCGCCAAGCGCTCGCACGGTGCCGCCGTCGTCGTCGACGACGGCCGGCCGGTGGGGGTCGTCACCGAGGCGGACTGCCGGGACGTGGACATGTTCACCCAGGTCGACCAGGTGATGACGCCGGACCCCACGACCGTGGACCTGGCCGTCATCGAGCAGGGCGGCGCCCACGGCCTGGAGGACGCGTACGAGCAGCTGCACCGCTCGCGGCGCCGCTTCTCCCCCGTCGTGTCCGACGGCCGCCTGGTGGGTGTGCTGACGCGCGTCGGCGCGCTGCGGTCGTCGATCTACACGCCCGCGCTCGACGCGCACGGCCGGCTGCGGATCGCCGCCGCCGTCGGCATCAACGGCGACGTGAAGGCCAAGGCGTCCGACCTGCTCGACGCGGGCGTCGACGTGCTCGTGGTCGACACGGCGCACGGCCACCAGCGCAAGATGCTCGACGCGCTGGCCGCGGTGCGGTCGCTCGACCCGCAGGTCCCGGTCGTCGCGGGCAACGTGGTGACCGCGCAGGGCGTGCGGGACCTCGTGGAGGCGGGCGCCGACATCGTGAAGGTGGGCGTCGGACCGGGTGCCATGTGCACGACCCGCATGATGACCGCCGTGGGCCGTCCGCAGTTCTCGGCGGTGCTCGAGTGCGCGACCGAGGCACGCCGGCTGGGCCGGCACGTGTGGGCCGACGGGGGCGTGCGGCACCCGCGTGACGTCGCCCTCGCCCTGGCCGCGGGCGCCTCGCAGGTCATGGTCGGCTCGTGGTTCGCCGGGACGCACGAGTCGCCGGGCGACATGCGCACCGACAGCCAGGGGCGGCTGTACAAGGAGAGCTTCGGGATGGCGTCCGCCCGGGCCGTCGCGGCCCGCACGCAGGGCGGCTCGGCGTTCGAGCGGGCCCGCAAGGGGCTGTACGAGGAGGGCATCTCGCACTCCCGGATGTACCTCGACCCGCGTCGTCCGGGCGTCGAGGACCTGCTCGACCAGATCACGGCCGGCGTGCGCTCGGCGGCGACCTACGTCGGTGCGACGAACCTCGAGGAGCTCCACGAGCGGGCGGTCGTCGGCATCCAGTCCGCCGCGGGGTACGACGAGGGTCGCCCCCTGCCCGACGGCTGGTGAGCGGGATGCGCCCGGTCCTGGTGCTCACGCACGCGCCGCACGAGGGCCCCGGGGCGATCACCCGCGCGCTGGACGTGCCGTACACCGTGCGCACGGTGCTCGACGTCGCCGAGCCGCGGCTGCCCGCCCTGTCGGACGTCTCCGGGGTGGTCGTCATGGGCGGGGCGATGGACGCCGACGACGTCGCGGGACACCCGGGCCTGGCCGCCGAGCGCGGGCTGCTCGCAGCGGCGGTGGACGCGGACGTGCCCGTGCTCGGCGTCTGCCTGGGCCACCAGCTGCTGGCGCTCGCGCTGGGGGCGCGGCTGCACCGCCGCACGTCCCACGAGGTCGGCTTCGCGCCCGTGCGCGTCGTCGCCGACGACCCGGTCCTCGGCGGGCTCGGCCCCGTCGGTGCGGAGCCGACGGTGCTGCACTGGCACAGCGACGAGGTGGACCTCCCTGACGGGGCGACGCTCCTGGCGTCCACCGACGCCACGCAGGTGCAGGCGTTCCGGGCCGGCAGCGCGGTCGGCGTGCAGTTCCACCCCGAGCTCGACGTGGCCATGCTCGACCTCTGGCTGGCCACGCCGGACATGGTCGACGGCATGTCGGACGACGAGGTCGAGTCGCTGCGTGCCGACGGTGCCCGCCACCTGCCGACGCTGGTGCCCGCGGCGCAGCGCGTCTTCGCGGCCTTCGCCGAGCAGGTCCGGGCCCGCGGGTGAGCCCCACGGACGCGGCGGGTGCACGCGCCGACCTGCTGCGCGTGGCCCGTGACGGGATCTCCTGGCCGGGTGACCCCGCCCTGCTCGCCCGCAGCAGCGGCGCACGCCGCTCGGCCGTCCTCGTCCTGTTCGGCGTGCTGGACGACGCCCCGGCCCGGGTCGGCACGCAGCACGTGCCGGCCGACCTCGACGTCCTGCTGCACCGCCGGGCGGCGACCCTCTCGCACCACCCCGGCCAGGTCGCGTTCCCCGGCGGCGGCATCGACCCCGAGGACGACGGCCCCGTGGCGGCCGCGCTGCGCGAGGCGGTCGAGGAGACCGGCCTGGACCCGTCGGGCGTCGAGGTGCTCGGCACGCTGGCCGACGTCCCGCTGCCCGTCAGCGACAACCTCGTGACCCCGGTGCTGGCGTGGTGGGCCCGCCCGTCACGGGTCGTCGCGGTGGACCACCGCGAGGCCGTCGACGTCTTCCGGGCGCCGGTGGCCGACCTCGTGGACCCCGCACGCCGCGGCGTCGTCGTGCACCCCGCGGGTCGAGGGCGGGTGCGCACCCCCGCCTTCGAGCTCGACGGGGGTGTCGTCGTGTGGGGCTTCACGGCGCTCGTGCTGGCGGGCGTGCTCGACGCCGCGGGCTGGTCGGTCCCGTGGGACCGCTCGCGGACCGTCGTCCCCTGACGCCACGCCGACGCGGGCGCGTCGGGGCCCGACGCGGCCGCGTCACGACGTGCCGCGGTCGCGACGCTCAGCCGCGGCCGGTGAGCTCGACGGCCCGGAGCTGCGCCAGGACCGACAGCTCGGCGGCCTTGAACGTGTGCTCCTGGGTCATGGCGTTCTCGGTGCGGTTCAGGCAGTCGAGGACCAGCTCGCCGAAGTACGGGTAGCCGACCTGGCCCGTGAGGTGGAACGCGGTCTCCTCGTGACCGTTCGCGAGGTACAGGTGACCGCCGGTGGCCTGCGGGTCGCCGAGCTGCATGTACTTGCGCTGCTCGATGAACCCCTCGGTGCCCAGGATGATCGTGCGTCCGTCACCCCAGCCCTGCAGGCCGTCCGGCGTGAACCAGTCGCACCGGAAGTAGCCGGTGGCACCGTTGTCCAGGACCAGCATCGCGTCGCCGAAGTCGTCGAGGCCCGGGTGCTCGGGGTGGTGGTAGTTCGCGATCTGCGACCGGACGACCTCACCGTCCGACGCACCCGTGTAGTGCAGGATCTGCTCGATCTGGTGCGAGCCGATGTCGCACAGGATGCCGCCGTACCGCTCCTTGTCGAAGAACCAGTCCGGGCGTCCCCGGCCGAGGCGGTGCGGGCCCGTCCCGATGACCTGCAGGACGCGCCCGATCGCCCCCTGGGCGATCAGCTGCGACGCGAACACGGCCGTCTCCACGTGCAGCCGCTCCGAGTAGTACACCGCGTACGTGCGCCCCGTCCGGGCGACGGCGTCCTTCGCGGCGGCGAGCTGCTCGAGCGTGGTCAACGGCGCCTTGTCGGTGAAGTAGTCCTTGCCCGCCTCCATGACGCGGATGCCCAGGGCGCAGCGCTCGGAGGTGACGGCGGCGCCGGCGACGAGGTGGACGGCGGGGTCGTCGAGCACCTCGGCCTCGCTGCGCGCGATCCTGACGCCCGGGTGGCGGGCGGCGAAGGCCGCGACCTTGCGCGGGTCCGGGTCGTAGACCCAGGCCAGCTCGGCGCCGGCACCGATCAGGCCCTCGACCTGGCCGTAGATGTGCCCGTGGTCCAGGCCGATCGCGGCGATGGTGAACTCCCCCGGTCCCACGACGGGTGCCGGGACGGGGTCGGGGGCGTAGGTCGAGCCGTCGGTCCTGCTCATCGGGCGTGCTCCTCGGACGTCGGGGCCTGCGGTCCGCAGGCCGGGCTGAGGTCGCCGCGGCGCCGGCCGCACGACCGTGACGATGTCGGCTCAGGCGTGCGGGCCGGGCGAGCCGCCGAGGGAGATCACGCCCTCCTGCGACGCCACCGCACGGGTCTTCTCGTGGTACCGCGGGGCCCGTGCCAGCAGGGCCTCGCCGGTGTACCACGGCGACGCGGGATCGAGCGGCAGGTCCACGGGCCGGCGCTCGATCGCGGCCTGGTAGACGGCGGTGACCACCTCGACGGTACGGCGCCCGTCCTCGCCCGTGATCGCGGGCTCGCGGCCGGCGGTGAGAGCGGCCACCACGTCACCGACCTGGCCGGCGTGCCCCTCGTGGACGAGCGGCACGCGGTCGGCGGCGAGCCTCTCGATGCGGGCGACGAGCTCGGCGTTGCCGCCGCGTGCGGGGAAGCCGTTGGGCTGGGCGGACTCCGCCCGCACCGACCACGGCTGGGCGACGGCGGCGTCGCGGCCCTGGACCGCGAAGGCCTGCTCCTCGCCGTGGTGGACGACGGACGCCGTCAGCGTCGCGATCGTCCGCTCCCACTCGAGCAGCGCGACGGAGAGGTCCTCGACCTCGGAGTTGTCGTGCCAGGCGTTCGTCATGACGGCCGTGACGCGCTCGGGCCGCCCGAGCATCCACAGCAGGAGGTCGATGTGGTGGATCGCGTGGTTGAGCGTGGGGCCGCCACCCTCGGACTGCCAGGTGCCCCGCCAGTCCAGGTCGTAGTACGGCGTGCCCCGCCACCACGCGGAGTCGACACGGGCGTGCGACACCGGTCCGAGCAGTCCCGAGTCGACCGTCTCCTTCACCGCGGCCAGGTCGTTGCGGAACCGGTTCTGCGCGACCACGCTGAGCGTCCTGCCGGCCCGGCGCGCGGCCGCGAGCATCTCGTCGCAGGCGGCGACCGAGGGTGCCATCGGCTTCTCGACCATGACGTTCTTGCCCGAGAGCAGCAGGTCCACCGTGAGGGACCGGTGCGACGACGGCGGCGTGCAGACGCTCACCAGGTCGACGTCCTGGCGTGCCAGGAGCTCGTCGAAGGTGACGACGTCGGCGTCGAGGAGCCCGAAGGCGGCCTTCGCGTCGTGCGCCCGCGACGGCACGACGTCGTGCAGGGCGACGACGCGGCACTCCTCGGGGAACGTCGCGTACCCCGCGAGGTGCGCCGCCGCGATGCCGCCGGTCCCGACGACGCCGACGTTGAGCATGGTCCGGGCTCCTTGCTGCCGGTGTGCGTGCTGTCGACGCACACGAGGTCGCGTGACGCGTCGACCCAGGAGGTCGTCGGGCACGTGATACGTATCAGCGGTGATACGTATCACGGTAGGATGCGGGCCACGGGTGCACCCGTCAAGCCGTGACGCCGTCACGCCGTGCCGGGGCGGTCCCGGCCGGCCGGAGTCCACCCGCGGCGGAGGACCGACATGGACGCACCGCGCGCCACCAGCCGAGACGTCGCACGCCTCGCAGGCGTGGCGCAGTCGACCGTCTCCTACGTGCTCGCCGGCAAGGGGTCGATCTCCCCCGCGACGCGCGAGCGCGTCCGGCGGGCCGCCGAGCAGCTGGACTACCGGCCGAACCTCGCCGCCCGTGCGATGCGCACCCGCCGCACGGGACGCGTGGCGGCCGTCATGGGCCTGCCCGCCTACGACCCCGCCGCCATGCTCGCCGGCGCCTCGGCCGCGGCGCAGGCCGCCGGCTACGCGATGGACGTCCTGCACGTCGACGGCAGCGTCGAGACACGCAGCGAGCGCGTCCTCGAGCTCGCGCGGTCCGGCCTGTTCGACGGGGTCCTGTCCTTCACCCCGCTCCTGCCCGCCGTCGGCGAGCGCGCCCCGACCGACGTCCCCGTCGCGGTGTCCGAGACCTTCGACGACGACATGCACGCCGCCGGGGAGCTCGTCGACGCCTCACCGGTCGCGACGTTCGTCGAGCACCTGGCCGCACTCGGCCACACGCGCTTCCTCCACGTCGCGGGCCCGTCGCAGTACGCGTCCGCCGTGGCGCGGCGCGACGCGTACGTGACGACCGTCGAGCGCCTCGGCCTGACGTCGCTCGGCGTGGTCGAGGGCGACTGGTCCGGCCGGGCGGGTCTCGACGCGATCAGGTCGCTGCCCGACCACGCACCGCCGCTCGCCGTCATCGCGAGCAACGACCTCGTCGCCGTCGGCGTGATGCGCGGGGCCGCGGAGCGCGGGTGGTCCGTCCCCGGGGACGTCAGCGTCACCGGGTGGGACGACGCCCCCGTCGGCCCCTACCTGACGCCGTCGCTCACGACCGTCGACACCGACCGCGCCGAGGCCGGACGGCGCGCGATGCGGCAGCTCGTCGCCGCCCTGAACGGCGAGCCGGCGCCCCACGGGCTGCCCCCGCTCACCACCATCGTCTGGCGGGAGTCGACCGCCCCACCCTCGGACCGGACCGCGCGCCCGTGACGTAGCGTCGCCCCGTGCCGACGCCCCCGCTGCCCCGCCACCCGATGATCGAGGTCGACGTCGACGCGGAGCTCGCCCGTGCGCTGCTCGTGCAGCAGCACCCCGACCTCGCGCACCTGCCGCTGCACGGGCGGACGTTCGGCTGGGACAACCTCACCTGGCGACTGGGCGAGGACCTCGCGCTGCGGTTCCCCGTGCGGGAGACGTCCTCGACGCTCGTCGAGCGCGAGCAGCGGTGGCTGCCTGTCCTCGCCGCGCGGCTGCCGGTGCCCGTCCCCCGCCCGGTCCGCGACGGCCGCCCGGGGCACGGCTACCCGTGGGCGTGGAGCGTCGTGCCGTGGCTGCCCGGCACACCGGTGGCCGCGACGCCCGTCGCCGACCGCACCGGCTGGGCGACGGAGCTCGCCGACGCGCTGGCCGCGCTGCACCGGCCCGCGCCGCCCGACGCCCCCACCAACCCGTACCGCGGGGTGCCCCTGGCGCAGCGGCACGAGGTCATGGCGTCCCGCCTGACGGAGGCCGTCCCGCACGTCGCCGCCCTGCGCGACGCACTCGAGGCCGGCCTGGCCGCACCCGCGTGGGACCGGGACCCCGTGTGGGTCCACGGCGACCCGCACCCGGGCAACCTCGTGGCCGCGGGCGGCCACCTGACGGGCCTGATCGACTTCGGCGACCTGTGCTCCGGCGACCCCGCGAGCGACCTCGCCACCGCGTGGATGACGTTCGACGCGGCCGGGCGCGCGGCCTTCGTGGCGCGGACGCAGGAGGAGCACCGCTGGGACGCCGCGACGTGGGTCCGGGCGCGGGCCTGGGCGGTGTCGTACGTGCCGGTCCTGCTCGCGCACCCCGAGGAGTACCCGCTGATGGCCGCGGTCGGCTGTCACACCGCCGCGCAGGTCGCGGCGGCCTGAGCGCCGGCACCGGCCGGGCCACGCGTCACGGACGCCCGACGCGGTCGGCCGTCCGCAGGACCACGACACCCGCCAGCACCGCCACCAGCGCGGCGACGAGCACGGTCGTCATGTACGGCGCGGCCTCCGGAGGCACCGGGCAGCCCGCGGACGAGTCCTCCTCCTCGCACGAGGCCCACGGCTGCAGGAGGACGACGCCCACCAGCAGCACGCCCCACGCGACCAGCAGCCACCCGACCAGCGCGAGGCGCTGCGCCTCCCGCGCTCCTGCGTTCATGCCTGCCTCTTCGCGGCTGTCGCCGACGGGTCGTCGGCGCGGGGCGTGCACGGTAGCAGGCGCGCCACCGTCGGGTACTGCCCCCGACGCGCCCGAGGGGGCGCCCCGTCGTGCGGGACGCCCCCTCGGGGAGCTGCGACGAACGCGGGGTCAGGCGACCCCGGCCACCTGGCGCAGCACGTACTGCAGGATGCCGCCGTTGCGGTAGTAGTCCGCCTCGCCGGGCGTGTCGATGCGCACGACCGCGTCGAACTCCACGACCGAGCCGTCGGGCTTGGTGGCCGTGACCTTGACCGTGCGCGGCGTCGTGCCCTCGTTGAGCGCCGTGACGCCGGCGATGTCGAACGTCTCCGAGCCGTCCAGGCCCAGGGAGTCCGCGCTCTCGCCCTCGGGGAACTGCAGCGGCAGCACGCCCATCCCGATGAGGTTGGACCGGTGGATCCGCTCGAAGCTCTCGGTGATGACCGCGCGCACGCCCAGCAGGCGCGTGCCCTTGGCCGCCCAGTCGCGCGACGAGCCCGAGCCGTACTCCTTGCCGCCGAGGATCACGAGCGGCACACCGGCGGCCTGGTAGGCCTGGGAGGCGTCGTAGATCGTCGTCTGCTCGGTGCCGCCCTCGAGCCAGTTGACCGTGAACCCGCCCTCGACGCCCGGCACCAGCTGGTTGCGCAGCCGGATGTTGGCGAACGTGCCGCGGATCATGACCTCGTGGTTGCCGCGGCGCGAGCCGTAGGAGTTGAAGTCACGACGCTCCACGCCGTGCTCCGCGAGGTACTGACCCGCCGGGCTGTCCGCCTTGATGGAGCCGGCGGGGCTGATGTGGTCGGTGGTCACGGAGTCGCCGAGCTTGGCGAGCACGCGGGCACCCGAGATGTCCGTGACGGGCTCCGGCGTGGCGGCCATGCCCTCGAAGTACGGGGGCTTGCGGACGTAGGTCGAGTCGGCGTCCCAGTCGAAGACGTTGCCCTCGGGCGTCGGCAGCGCGCGCCACCGGTCGTCGCCCGCGAAGACGTCGGCGTAGTCGGACTCGAACATCTGGCGGTCGATCGACGCGTCGATCGTGGCCTGCACGTCCTCCGGCGACGGCCAGATGTCCCGCAGGAAGACCTGCTCGCCCGCCTCGGTGGTGCCCAGGGGCTCGTTCTCGAAGTCGAAGTCCATCGTCCCGGCCAGCGCGTACGCGATGACCAGCGGCGGCGACGCGAGGTAGTTCATCTTCACGTCGGGGTTGATGCGGCCCTCGAAGTTGCGGTTGCCGGAGAGCACCGACACGACCGACAGGTCGTGCTCGTTGACGGCCGCCGAGATCTCGTCGGCCAGCGGGCCGGAGTTGCCGATGCAGGTGGCGCAGCCGTAGCCGACCAGGTGGAAGCCCAGCTTCTCGAGCGCCGGCCACAGACCGGCCTTCTCGTAGTAGTTGGTGACGACCTGCGAGCCGGGCGCCATCGACGTCTTGACCCACGGCTTGGCCGAGAGGCCCTTCTCGACCGCGTTGCGGGCCAGCAGCGCCGCGGCGAGCATCACCGACGGGTTCGAGGTGTTCGTGCAGCTCGTGATCGAGGCGATGACGACGTGCCCGTGGTCGAGCTCGGTGGTCGTGCCGTCCGCCAGCGCGACGGGCACGCGCTTGTGCGGGCGGCGCGCGGCGTCGCCGTTCGGCACGTCGGCCGGCTTGTCGGAGTCGTCCTCGTGCTCGCCGGCCGCGATGGGGTCGGACGCGGGGAACGTCTCCGCGACGGACTCGTCGAGGCCCGAGAAGGGCGCGGCCTCGGCGTCGGAGACGTAGTCGACGATCGTCGTCGCGAACGACTCCTTGGCCGCCGAGAGCTCGATGCGGTCCTGCGGGCGCTTCGGCCCGGCGATCGACGGGACCACGCTCGACAGGTCCAGCTCGAGGTACTCGGAGAACACGGGCTCGACGTACCCGGCGGCGGCCGGGTCGTGCCACAGGCCCTGCTCCTTGGCGTACGCCTCGACGAGCGCGAGCTGCTCCTCGGAGCGCCCCGTCAGGCGCAGGTAGTCCATCGTCACGCCGTCGATCGGGAAGATCGCGGCGGTCGAGCCGAACTCGGGGCTCATGTTGCCGATCGTCGCGCGGTTGGCCAGCGGCACGGACGCGACGCCGTCGCCGTAGAACTCGACGAACTTGCCGACGACGCCGTGCTGGCGCAGCTGCTGCGTGATCGTCAGGACGACGTCGGTGGCGGTCACGCCGGACGGGATGGTCCCGGAGAGCTTGAAGCCGACGACCCGCGGGATGAGCATCGACACGGGCTGGCCGAGCATGGCCGCCTCGGCCTCGATGCCGCCGACGCCCCAGCCCAGCACGCCCAGGCCGTTGACCATCGTGGTGTGCGAGTCGGTGCCGACGCAGGTGTCGGGGTAGGCCTTGCCGTCACGGACCATGACGACCCGGGCCAGGTACTCGATGTTGACCTGGTGCACGATGCCGGTGCCCGGGGGGACGACCTTGAAGTCGTCGAAGGCCGTCTGGCCCCACCGCAGGAACTGGTAGCGCTCGAAGTTGCGCTCGTACTCGAGCTCGACGTTGCGGGCGAACGCGTCACGGCGCCCGGCGACGTCGATCTGGACCGAGTGGTCGATGACGAGCTCGGCGGGTGCGAGCGGGTTGATCCGCTCGGGGTCGCCACCGAGGTCGGCCACGGCCTCCCGCATCGTCGCGAGGTCGACCACGCAGGGCACACCCGTGAAGTCCTGCATGATGACGCGCGCCGGAGTGAACTGGATCTCGGTGTCGGGCTGCGCCTGCGGGTCCCAGCCCGCGAGCGCGCGCACGTGGTCCGCGGTGATGTTGGCACCGTCCTCGGTGCGCAGCAGGTTCTCCGCGAGGATCTTCAGGCTGTACGGCAGCCGCTCCACGCCGGGGACGGCCCCGAGCCGGTAGATCTCGTACGAGGCGTCACCGACCTCGAGAGTTCCCTTCGATCCGAAGCTGTCGACGCTGCTCACTGGCGCTCCTTCGCTGGCTGTGTCCGGGCTCTCACGTCCCGGCTCCCGGGCCCTGCCCCCGGCCAAGCCTAGGACGCGGGAGGGCGGGTGCCCGAGCAAGTATCTTGATGTCAAGATACATCGTACCGCGTCGGGGCGGTCCCCTGCACAGGTCGACACACCGGTCGACACACGGCTCGACACACCGGTCGGCACGCCACGAGGGGCGGCCCGTCCCCGGACCGCCCCTCGTCGGTGACGCGCGCCGTCAGCCCGCGTCGCCCTCGCGGCTCGCCCGCAGCGCCTCGGCGGCCTTGCGCTCGGCCTCCACGGCACGCTCGTGCGCCCGCGGGTCGTAGTCGGGGGTGCCCTGCTTGTGCAGCTCCTGGGTCGCGATGCGGCTCGCCTCCGCGAGCCGGCTGGCGGCGTCCTGCGACTCGGTCATGGTCCGCTCCTCATCGTCCGTCCGCGACGGGGTCCCGTCGGGGCCCGGCCCGCGGGCCCGCCACCACGCTAGGCCCGCCCGGGACGGCCCGCGCGGCGGCGCGCCTCAGCGGTCGAGGACGGCGACGGCCTCGAGGTGGTGCGTCATCGGGAACAGGTCGTGGCCGGTGACCGTCACGTCCGACCAGCCGCGCTCACCCAGCAGGGCCACGTCGCGCGCGAGCGCCGCAGGGTCGCACGCGACGTACACGATGCGGCGCGGGCGCAGCGCCGCGATCGCGTCGACGACCTTGCGACCGGCGCCCGTGCGCGGCGGGTCCAGCACCACGACGTCGGCGGCCGCCACGGCAGGCGCGCCGCCGCGCCGCCCGCGCAGCACGTCGAGCACGTCACCGGCGTGCAGCTCGACCTGGGGACGGTCGTGCGCGTTGCGGCGCGCGTCGCGCACGGCCCGCTCGTCGCCCTCGACGGCCACCAGGCGCCCGTCGGCGCCGACCGCGTCGGCCAGCGGGGAGGAGAACAGCCCGGCGCCGGAGTACAGGTCGAGCACCGTCGCACCCGCGACGTCCCCGACGGCCTCCAGGACGCGGGAGGCGAGCAGCGCCGGCGCCTCGCGGTGCACCTGCCAGAACCCGGCGGCGGCCACGCGGTAGTCGTACGCCCTGCCGGCGAGCTCCACGTGCTCGCGCACGGCTGCGCGCGCGTTGGGGCGCGGGTCGCGGCGGTTGCTGTGCAGGTCGAACGGCGCGCCGTCGAGCAGCACCAGCGCCGACGAGCCGTCCGCCGGGGCGACGGCCTCGATCCGCGAGCCGGCCGGCCAGCGCCGGTCGAACAGGCCGAGCGCGGCGATGTGCTCGGTGGCCAGCGGCATGTCCGCCAGCGGCACGACGTCGTGCGAGCGGTACGCGCGCATCCCGGCACGCCCCTCGGCGTCGACGTGCAGGTCGATGCGCGTCCGCCAGGCCAGCCCACCGCGCGCGTCGTCACCCGGCGCCGCCGTGACCTCCGGCTCGAGGTCGAGCCGTGCGAGGCGGCGCAGCTGCTCGGCCAGCACGGCGCGCTTCCACGCGCGCTGCGCGGGCAGCGCGACGTGGGCGAGCTCTCCCCCGCCGACACCGCCGGGGCCGGCGGCGGGCCAGGCGGACGGCACGCGGTCCGGGGACGCCTCGAGGACCTCGACGGCGTCCGCGCGCCAGAACGACGCGTCCGGGGACGCGTCGGTCAGCCGCGCGCGCACCCGCTCACCCGGCAGCGTGTGCCGGACGAACACCACGCGTCCCTCGTGACGGGCGACGCAGTGGCCCCCGTGGGCCACCGGGCCGATCTCCAGGTCGACGATCGTTCCGTTGCTCAGGGTCTCAGAAGGCACCCGGTACGGTACCTCGCACCGGCTCCTCGAGCCCCGTCTGCCCGGCGGAGGACGCGAGCTGCCAGGGCACGGAGGCGACAACGACCCCGGGCGTGAACAGCAGCCGGCTCTTGAGCCGCAGCGCGCTCTGGTTGTGCAGCAGCTGCTCCCACCAGTGGCCCACGACGTACTCGGGGATGTAGACCACCACGAGGTCGCGTGGGCTCTCGCGGCGGATCGAGCGGACGTAGGTGAGCACCGGGCGCGTGATCTCGCGGAACGGCGAGTCCAGGACCTTGAGCGGGACCGGCACGTCGGCCGCCTCCCACTGCGCGCGCAGCTCCGCGACGTCGTCGGCGTCGACCCCGACCGTCACGGCCTCCACGACGTTCGGCCGGGACGCGCGGGCGTACGCCAGCGCGCGCATCGTGGGACGGTGCAGGTGCGACACCAGCACGACCGCGTGCACGCGGCTGGGCAGCGCGCGGGCCGCCTGCTCGTCGGCACCGAGCGCCAGCTCGGCACGGACGCGCGAGTAGTGGCGGTGCACCGCCTGCATGACGACGTAGACGCCCGCCATCGCCAGGATCGCGATCCACGCACCCAGCAGGAACTTGGTGGCGAGCACGATCAGCAGCACCGTGGCGGTCATGCCCAGGCCGATCGCGTTGACCACGCGGGACCGTCGCATCCGGGCGCGGACCTGCGGGTCGGGCTCGGTGCGCAGCCCCCGCGTCCAGTGCCGCACCATGCCCAGCTGCGACAGCGTGAACGAGACGAAGACCCCGACGATGTACAGCTGGATGAGACGCGTGACCTGCGCGTCGAACGCCCAGATGAGCGCGATCGCGCCGAGGGCGAGCGTCACGATGCCGTTGGAGAACGCCAGCCGGTCGCCGCGGGTGTGCAGCTGGCGCGGCAGGTAGCCGTCGCGGGCCAGGATCGAGCCCAGGACGGGGAAGCCGTTGAAGGCCGTGTTGGCGGCCAGCACCAGGATCAGGCCCGTGACGACCGACACGAGCACGAACAGCAGGTGCTGCCCGGAGAACACGGCGCCGGCGAGCTGGCTGATGACGGGGTGCTGCTCGTACCCCTCGCCGACCGGCACGCCGTCCCGCAGCAGCTGCGTGGCGGGGTCGTCGACGAACCTCACGCCCGTGGCCTGCGCGAGCAGCAGGATCGACAGGATCATCGCGACCGAGATGGACCCGAGCAGCGCCAGCGTCGTGGCGGCGTTGCGCGACTTCGGCTTGCGGAAGGCGGGCACACCGTTGCTGATCGCCTCGACACCGGTCAGGGCGGCGCAGCCCGAGGCGAACGCGCGCAGCACGAGGAACCCGCCCGCCAGGCCCATGAGCCCCTGGTCGAACCCCTGCTCGGCCGCGACGCCCAGGCCGGCGCTCTCGGCCGGCGGCAGGGTCCCCGAGAAGTAGCGCACGGCACCGACCACCGCGAGCGAGCCCATCGCGCCCATGAACAGGTACACGGGGACGGCGAAGACGGTGCCCGACTCCTTGACGCCGCGCAGGTTGAGCAGCGTGAGCACCACGACCAGCGCGATCGCGAAGGACGTCTCGTGCCCGCGCAGCGCCGGGACGGCGGTGGCGGCGTACTGCGCCCCGGACGAGATCGACACCGCCACGGTCAGCACGTAGTCCACGAGCAGGGCGCTCGCGACCGTGACGCCCGCCTTGGGGCCGAGGTTGACGGACGCGACCTCGTAATCGCCGCCGCCCGAGGGGTACGCGTGCACGTTCTGGCGGTAGGAGGCCACCACCGTCAGCAGCACGACCGCGACGCCCAGCCCGACCCACGGCGAGACGGTCAGCGCCGTCAGCCCCGCCAGGGACAGTGTGAGCAGGATCTCGTCGGGGGCGTACGCGACGGAGGACAGGGCGTCGGACGCGAAGACGGGCAGCGCGATGCGCTTGGGGAGCAGGGTGTGGCCCAGCCGGTCGCTACGGACCGGACGGCCGAGCACGAGCCGCTTGGCGGCGTCTGCGAGGTCCGACACGATGAGCGATCGTATGCCCGTCCGATCCCCGGCACACGCGGGTTCGCCCCACGCGTGACCACGACGACGGACGCGCTGCGGCCCGGGCACCCCCGGGTATAGCGTGACCGGCTGTGCACTTCGTCATCATGGGATGCGGACGCGTGGGGGCGACGCTCGCGCAGTCCCTGGAGTCCCGCGGTCACTCCGTGGCCGTCATCGACCAGAACCCCGAGGCGTTCCGCCGCCTCGACGCCGGCTTCTCCGGCAACAAGGTGACCGGCCTCGGGTTCGACCGCGACACCCTGCGGACCGCCGGCATCGACGACACCTACGCGTTCGCCGCCGTGTCCGACGGCGACAACTCGAACATCCTCGCCGCCCGTGTGGTGCGCGAGACGTTCGGTGTCGAGAACGTGGTCGCCCGCATCTACGACCCGCACCGCGCCGAGATCTACCAGCGCCTCGGCATCCCGACCGTGGCCACCGTGCGGTGGACCGCCGACCAGGTCCTGCGGCGCATGCTCCCGATGGGAACCACCGACGAGTACCGCGACGCCTCCGGGCGCATCCAGCTGACGCAGGTCGACGTCCACCCGGGCTGGGTCGGACGTCCGCTGCGCGCCCTGGAGAGCGCCAGCGGCGCGCGCGTCGCCTTCGTCACCCGCTACGGCGACGGGCTGCTGCCCGACGCCGGCTCCGTCCTCCAGGAGAACGACATCGTGCACCTGCTCCTCGAGGTCGCGCAGGCCCCCGCCGTCGAGCGGGTCCTCACCGCACCACCGGCGGTCGACGCGTGAGGGTCGTCATCGCCGGCGCGGGCTCGGTCGGCCGCTCCATCGCGCGCGAGCTGCTCGCCCACGACCACGAGGTCACGCTCGTCGACCGCCAGCCCTCCGCCATGCGCGTCGCCCAGGTGGCCGACGCCGACTGGCTGCTGGCCGACGCGTGCGAGCTGCCCACGCTGCGCGCCGTGCGTGCCGACGAGTGCGACGTGATGGTCGCCGCGACGGGCGACGACAAGGCGAACCTGGTCATCTCTCTGCTCGCCAAGACGGAGTTCGGCGTGCCACGGACCGTGGCACGCGTGAACAACCCGAAGAACGAGTGGATGTTCGACGCGGCCTGGGGCGTCGACGTCGCCGTGTCGACCCCGCGCATCATGACCGCGATGGTCGAGGAGGCCGTCGCGGTGGGCGACCTGGTGCGGATCTTCACGTTCCACCAGTCCAAGGCGGACATCCTCGAGCTCACGCTGCCGGAGGGGTCCCCGCTGGCGGGCCTGCGGGTCGGTCAGATCGCGTGGCCCACCGACACCGTGCTCGCCTGCATCGTGCGCGACACGCGCCCGATCGCGCCGAGCCCGGACGACACGCTGGAGGGGCGCGACGAGCTGCTGTTCGTCACGGGTCGCGAGGTGGACGAGAAGGCGCTGGAGCACCTGCTGACCCACGGACCAGCATCCAGCTGAGCCACAGGGCCACGGCCGTCAGCGGCAGCCCCATCGCGAGCTTGGCGGTGCCGAGCCACACGACCTCGTCGGCGAGGAAGAGCGGCAGCTGCACCAGCAGCCGCAGCCCGAACATGCCGACCCACGGCCACGTGGCCAACGCGTAGCGACGGCGCAGCGCCGGGTCGTGCCGCCACTCGACGGCCGCGGACCACGGCCCGCCGCCCAGCGGGCCACGGGCGCTGAACATGCCGACGACGAGTCCCACGAGGGGCCAGCCGGCGACCACCGAGACGAGCGTCCCCACCAGGTAGGCGACGTTGACGAGCAGCCCGTACGCGAAGTAGTCGCTCGCGTCACCGGTCCGCCACGCCCAGATCACGCCGATGCCCACGCCCAGCACGCCGGAGAACGCCTGCGTCACCGGGGTGCGCTGCACCAGCCGCGCCACCACGGCCAGCACCGCGGCCACCGAGGCCGCGATGAGCGCCGGGCGCAGCTGCTGACCTGCCGCGATGTAGACCACGACGAAGAGCAGCCCCGGCGCCACGGCCTCGACCATGCCGCGCACGCCGCCCACGGCGTCGGCGGCCGAGAACTCGTCGGCCGTGATGGCGCGGAGCCCACGGGCGCCGCCCTCCTCGGGCGGCACGGCGTCGTCGATCGCGTCGAGCACCACGGGCTCGTCGTCGTGCGGACCGGGCCGCCGGCCCGTCGGCTCGCTCATCGGCTCACTCCCCCGGTCGCGCGCGCAGCTCGTAGCGCGGGTTGAACACCGTGCGGCGGCCGTCGACGAGGCACACCATGCCGTCCACCTTCAGCCGTCGTCCCGGCTCGATGCCCGCGATACGGCGCCGCCCGAGCCACACGAGGTCGAGCGCGCCCGAGCCGTCGTAGAGCTCCGCCTCGATGGCGGGCACGCCCTCGCGCGGTCGCAGCGTCACCGACCGCAGGACGCCGCTGACGCGCGCCCGCTGGCGGTGCGGCAGCGCGGCGACCGGGCAGCACCCGGGCACGCGCAGCGCGTCGGCCCGCTCCTCATCGGCCTCGATCTCCGCCCGGGAGGCGATGACCTTGCGGAACCTGTCGGTGAGGGTCATCCGATCTCCGTGATCTCCGGGCCGCGCTCGGGGGGCGCCAGCCGCGGGTTCGCCGGCGGCGGGGGCGGCGGCGTCGCGCCGCCCGGCAGCTGCAGCGGGAGCAGGTCGCGCGGCGGCCGCGCGTCCGTGCCGCGCACGACGACGACCTGTCCGAAGAGCTCCTCCAGCCGCCTCGCGGCGTCCGGCTCGACGGCGGCGCGGCCGGTGAGCACACCGCGCACGAACCAGCGCGGACCGTCGCTGCCGATGAAGCGCGCGGGCCGGTGACCCGTGCGGCCCTCGGGCGTGCGCACCGGCAGCCGGGCGAGCAGCTCACGGCCGAAGGGACCGGGCAGGTCGTCCACGGTCCCGCCCTGTTGCGTGATCGAGGCGGCGATCTCCCCGCGGATCTCGTCCCAGATGCCCTCGCTGCGCGGCGCCGCGAACGCCTGGAGCTGCAGCGACGACCCCTCCAGCAGCACGGCCACGGCCGAGACGACGTTCGACGACTTGTCGACCTCGAGGCGCACCTCCATGCCCTCGACCGACGGCAGCTGGATGGCACCGAGGTCCACGCGCGGCACGTCCGGGTGGGGCGCGTCGGCGTCCCAGGGACCGCGCGCGTCGGGTGCCGGCAGCTCCGCGGCCTCGACGTCCTGCGTCTCATCCTGCGGGACGTCGGCCGGTGCGTCGGCCGCGCCGCCCTCCTTCGGGCCACGACGGAACAGACCCACTTCGCTTCCTCCGACCGGCGCTCGCGCGCCCTCGCCCTGCATCGACGTCCTCATGATCCTCAACGACGATCACGACGACAGTAGTTCCGCTCCCGGCCGGCGGCCGGGTCGCGATCACGCCGTGGACGCCCCGCCCGCGGCCGCCGCCCAGCCCCCGCTGGACCCGAAGCCGCCGACGCCCCGCACCGAGTCCGGCAGGGCGTCGACCTCGACGAACGCCGCACGCTCGACGCGCTGCACCACCAGCTGGGCGATGCGGTCGCCGCGACGCAGCTCCACCGCGTGGTCCCGGTCGGTGTTGAGCAGCGTCACCGCGATCTCGCCCCGGTACCCCGCGTCGACCGTGCCGGGCGCGTTGACGACGGTCAGGCCGTGGCGTGCGGCGAGCCCCGAGCGGGGGTGCACGAACGCCGCGTAGCCCACGGGCAGCGCGATCGAGACCCCGGTGGGGACGGTCGCCCGCTGCCCGGGCGCGAGGGTGACGTCCTCGCGTGCCACGAGGTCGGCACCCGCGTCACCGGGGTGCGCGTACGCCGGGGCGGGCAGGTCCGGGTCGAGCCGCCGCAGCAGCACCGGGACGTCCGTGCCGCGCTCGTGCGCGCCGTGCTCGTGCGAGCCGGGCTCGTGCGGGACGGGATGGCTGGTCGCTGTCACGGGGGCCGACCCTACCGTGGGCGCGCGCGACCCGCGCCACACCCCGGCCCGGCCGCCCGTCGACCCGACCGGGTGGCGCCGTGCGGCCCGCGACGCGAGCGCCTCGCACCGCGCGGGTGTCGCCCGCGATGAGATCCTGGGCGCATGACCACCGCACCTGCCCCCGGCACGCCCCCCGAGCCGTCCGGCACCGCCGACGGCGTCCCCGGGTTCCGCGAGCAGCTGTGGCCCGGACCGCTGGGCTGGGTCGCGGTCGTCGCGTTCGCCGTCGTGCTCGGCATCGCGTTCGTGCCCGTCGACACGCGGCTCGCCCTCGCGGCGGGCCTGCTCGCGCTGGGCGCCGGGCTGGCGGGCGCGGTGCTCACCACCCCCCTCGTCCGGGTCGCGCAGGGCACGCTGCAGGCGGGCTCCGCGCGGATCCCGGTCGACGTGCTGGCCGCACCCCGGGTGCTCGACCGTGCCGCGCTGCGCACCGAGCTCGGGCCGGCGCTCGACGCCCGCGCGTACGTCTGCCTGCGGTCGTGGATCGGCACCGCGGTGCGCGTCGAGGTCGTGGACCCGCAGGACCCGACCCCGTACTGGATCGTCTCGACGCGCCGCCCCGACCGGCTCGTGGCCGCGCTGCTCGCGTCCGGCGCACAGCCGGTCCAGACCCCCGGGACGACGCCGGCCGGCCACCCCGAGGGGTGACCGGCCGGTCGGTCGTCGGCGAGGCGCGTCGTCAGGCGGCGCACTCCGAGCAGACGGGCATGCCGTCGCGCTCGTAGGCGAGCTGACTGCGGTGGTGCACCAGGAAGCACTTCGAGCACGTGAACTCGTCTGCCTGGCGGGGAAGGACGCGGACGGAGAGCTCCTCGCCGGACAGGTCGGCGCCGGGCAGCTCGAAGCCCTCGGCAGCCTCCGTCTCGTCCTCGTCCACCACGCCCGAGTTCTTGTCGGAGCGCCGAGCCTGGAGCTCCTGGAGCGAGTCCTCGCTCAGGTCCTCCTCGGTCTTGCGCGGGGCGTCGTAGTCGGTTGCCATGTGTGAGCGTCACACTCCGTCTTCTGCAGCAGTGGTCGTGGTACGCGGGATCAAGGCGCCACGTCAGCGTTTTGTTCCCCGCGCGGGTCGGATTCTGCATCACTTCCGGCCCGGATGCGAACAAGGACACGTGCCCATGTCCGCGGACGTGACGCGCACCACTCACCGGGCATCGTCGCCGCAGGTCAGACCGCTATCGCGGACCACCGTGACCACGGTCGCACACACCCTCGCGGGACGGCGAGTCGGGGGCGTCCGCGTGCAGCTCCTCGAGCAGCGCGACGAGCTCCGCGACGCGTTCCGCCGGGCCCGCGACCACCATGTCCGGCCCGGCCGCACGGCCGCGCAGACCCGTCACGACACCCCCGGCCTCCGCCACCACCAGACCGGCGGCGGCCAGGTCCCAGGGCTGCAGCCCGCGCTCGTAGTACAGGTCGAGCCGGCCCGTGGCGACCTGGCACAGGTCGATGGCGGCGGCCCCGGCGCGACGCACGTCACGCACCCGGGGAAGCAGGTCCGCCAGCACACGGGCCTGGGCGCGGCGCCGCTCGGCGACGTACCCGAACCCGGTGCCGAGCAGGCACCGGTCCAGCGGCGGTGCCGGAGCCACGGTCAGCGGCCGCCCGTCGAGGTGGGCGCCCTGGCCGCGTCCCGCGGTCCACGTCTCCCCCGTCGCCGGTGCGTGCACGCAGCCCGCGAGGACGGTCCACGCGCCCGGGGCAGGCTCACCGACGACCGCGGCGACGCTCACGGCGTACGCGGGCAGCCCGTAGAGGTAGTTCACGGTGCCGTCGATGGGGTCGACCACCCACGTGACACCCGACGTGCCGGGCACGTGACCGCCCTCCTCCCCGAGGATGCCGTCGGCGGGCCGCAGCCGGGCGAGCTCGGCACGCACGAGCTCCTCGCTGGCCAGGTCCATGGCGGTGACGACGTCGACGGCGCTCGACTTGGTCGCCGCCACCCCGACGGTCTCGGGCCGGCCGTCGTGGACCAGCCGGCCCGCAGCGACGGCGACCTGCCGGGCGACGGCGACGAGCTCGGCGACGAGCTGGGCGGACGGTTCCGCGGAGGGAGTGCTCACCCCGCCATCCTGCCGCAGCCGGCCGCGCGCCCCCGCGGCTGACGCGGGGTCGGCACGGCCCCGCGTCAGCCGGCGCCGCCCGAGCCGCTCCCGCGCCACGGTCCCGGTGCGTTGAGGCGGAAGCGCAGCGCGGCGACGCGCAGCACGAAGACACCCGCGGCGACGGCGCCGAGGCCGAGGCCGCCGGCCCACTCCAGGTGCCACAGCGCGACCACCGCGACGGACCCCAGCAGGGCCGGCACCGCGTAGAGCTGCCGGTGGTGCAGCACGACGGGCACCTCGCCCGTGAGGAGGTCGCGCAGCATGCCGCCCCCGACGCCGGTGAGCACGCCCACCACGACGGCGGCCAGTGCGGTGGTCCCGTACTCCAGGCCCTTCAGCGTCCCGACGACCGTGAAGAGCGCCAGGGCGCCGGCGTCCAGGACGTTGATGACGCGCCGGGCGCGCTCGAGCCTCGGGTGCCCGAAGTACATGACGAGCCCGCCGGCGAGCGCGGCAGCCATGAGGCGCAGGTCGCTGATGCCGACCGGCGGCACCGCACCGATCAGGACGTCGCGCAGCACACCGCCGCCCAGGCCGGCCGCCCAGGCGAGCACGAGAATGCCGAAGATGTCGAACTGCTTGCGCACAGCCGCCAGCGCGCCGGACATGGCGCCGACGAAGACGCCGGCGACCTCCAGCAGCGGTTGGGCCAGCAGCTCGGGCATCACGCCCCCATCCTCGCGCAGGCGTCGGGAGCGGGCGCGACGCACGTCACGTGCCGGATGCGGCGGCACACCGGCCCGGGTGCGCGCGTTCGGCGCCCGGAGGTGGCAGGCTCCCTCCTGGAGCCCGGGGAGGTCGTATGGGTGAGCTGGAGCTGGTCGGTCTGCACGAGGACGGCGAGCACCTCGTCGTCGTCGCGCCCGACGGGCAGCGCTTCCGCCTGCGCATCGACGACCCGCTGCGGGCCGCGGTGCGCCGCGACCGTCCGCAGCTGGAGCAGCTGCGCGCCGAGCAGGCCGGATCGCTGAGCCCTCGCGAGATCCAGTCGCGGATCCGGGCCGGCGCCACCGCGCAGGAGGTCGCCGACGCCGCGGGCGTGCCCGTCGAGTCCGTGCGCCGCTACGAGGGTCCCGTCCTGGCCGAGCGCGAGTACGTCGCGGAACAGGCGCGCGGCACGCGCGTCGGGCGCGACTCGGGCGCCCCCCTGCTCGGCGACCTCGTCACGGACCGCCTCGCGGCGCGCGGCGTGGACGTCGGGTCGCTGGCGTGGGACGCCGCGCGCGAGGGCACGGGCCCCTGGACCGTGGTGGCACGGTTCGTCGTCGAGGACGGTCCGCGCACCGCCCGCTGGACGTACGACCCGGTGCGGCGCGCCGTCGTCGCCGACGACGACGAGGCGCGCTGGCTCTCCGAGACGGAGATCGACGAGCCCGTGTCGCGGCGGCACCTGGCGGCCGTGCGGGACGTGGTGTTCGACCTCGAGGCGATGGGCGAGCTGACCGCCGAGGAGCCCGAGCCCACGCACGTGCTGCTCGACGAGCTGCGCACGCGCCGCGGCGTCCGCCAGCCCCTGGAGCTCGACGGCGACGACGAGGAGTTCGAGGGCTTCGGCCCGCAGCACGCGTTCGACTTCACCGCCGGCCCCGGCGGGGCCGGCACGGTCGACGAGGCGAGCGCTCCCGGCGCGCACCCCCGGGACGCCGACCCGGCACGCGAGGCGGTCGTCCTGACACCACCCCGCGGCGAGCGGACGGCCCCGCCGACGGGCGCGGTCCCGGCGGCACCCGCCCCGAAGCCGTCCGCCCCGGAGCCGTCGGCCGCGAAGTCGTCGGCCCCGAAGCCGTCGGCCCCGGAGCCGTCCGTCCCGGACGACGCCACGGAGCCGCGAGCGGGAGCCGGTGAGCGACGCTCCCGGCGCCCGCGCGCCAAGGTGCCCAGCTGGGACGAGATCGTCTTCGGCGCCAAGCCGGAGTGAGGCTCGTCGCGACGGTGTAGCGGCGTCGCGACGGTGTAGCGGCGTCGCGCGGACGAGCCACGCCTCGCCAGCGCCCCCGCGCGGACCCGCGCCCGCTCAGGGAGCGGTGCCGCCCCGGCGGTCGCCCGCGTCGTCGTCGAAGAGCAGGGTCTGCGCGGACGGACCGGTGGCGCGGGCCACGCGCGCGGTCATCCGCCGCACGTGGTGACGACGGCAGAGGACCTCGTAGGCCACCTCGCCGGCCCCGCCCGCGACGTCGCCGACGACGACCTGGTCACCCTCGACCACCATGACACCGTCCAGGGTGCGCGCGTTGTGGGTGGCCCGTGCCCCGCACCAGCACAGGGCCCGGACCTGGAGCACCTCCACCCGGTCGGCCAGCTCGACGAGGCGCGCGGACCCCGGGAACAGCCGGGCACGGAAGTCCGTCGTGATGCCGAAGGCGTAGACGTCGGCGGACAGCTCGTCGACGACGCGGGCCAGCTGCTCGACCTGCACGGCGGTGTAGAACTGCGCCTCGTCCGCGATGAGGTAGTCGACCGGCCGGCCGCGCGTGCGCCGGGTCACGACCTCGGCCCAGAAGTCGGTCGTGTCGTCCACCTCGTCCGCCCGGCGCTGCAGACCGAGCCGCGAGGAGATCATGGCGTTGCCCGCGCGGTCCTGCCGCGTGAACAGCACACCGTCACGCCCGCGTGCGGCGTGGTTGTGGTGCATCTGCAGGGCGAGCGTCGACTTGCCGCAGTCCATCGTCCCCGAGAAGAACACCAGCTCGGCCACGGTCAGCCCCTCCCCGGCACAGGTCGCCCGCTCACCGGTGCACCAGCAGCGGCACGAGCATCTCCCGGGCCGTCAGCGACCCGTGCACGCCCACCAGGGCCATGGACGCCGGCGTCTGCGTGCGGGAGTCGACCACCGTCGCGGCCCCCGTCATCGCGACGACCACGTCCCCGACCACGGGGAGCACCCGCGGCTCGACCGGCCCGAACCACCCGGCCGCGACCGCCTCGTCACGCGTGCGCACGACCGCGTCGTCGCCCAGCTCGTCGCGCCAGCGGGCGGCGACGACACCGGGGTCGACGCCGTCGGCGACGTGCAGGTGCAGCGCGCGGGGCTCTCCCCCCGTGGTCACCACGTCCGCACCCAGCACCGGGTCCGTGCCCACGTCGCGCCGACGCGCCGGGTCGACGTCCACCATCCCGTGGTCGGCGGTGACGACCAGGAGGGTGTCGCGGGGCAGCGAGCGCGCCAGGCGCCCCAGCTCGGCGTCGAGCTCCGCGAGCGCCTCACCCCACTGCCAGGAACCCCAGCCGTGGTGGTGGCCGGTCTTGTCGACGTCGTGCCAGTACAGGTAGGCGAGCCCGGGTTCGCGCAGCGCCCGCACCACCGCGTCGACGCGGCCGTCCAGCGACTCCGCGGCCGCGTACCGCGCACCGCGCAGGGCAGCCCCGGTGAGTCCCGAGCCCTGGAACCGGGCCGGTCCGACGCTGGTGACACGCACGCCGGCGGCAGCCAGCTGCTCGAACACCGTGGGGTGCGGCTGCCAGCGCTCGGCGGGCGGCATGTCGGCCCAGGACACGAGGTTGCCGAGCCGGCCCGTCTCGGGCACCCGCACGGTGTAGCCGAGCATCGCGGTGCGGCCCGGGCCGCACCCGGTGCCGAACGCGGCGACCGCCGTCGCCGTGGTCGAGGGGAACGTGCTGAGCAGCGGCTGCGAGGAGGCGAGCAGCGAGCGGAGGAACGGCGCGTGCCCACCGCGCTCGGCGAGGTTGAGGTGACCCAGCCCGTCCACCAGCACCACGCAGGCGCGCGTCGCGGCCGGCAGCCCCAGCAGCGCCCGGCCGGGCTCGCCGCCGGCCACGTCGACCCCCAGCGCGGCCGCCACCGCGGGCAGCACGTGCCGCAGCGCCGGACCGTCGTCCGGGGTCAGCAGCTCGTCGGGGTGCGGCAGCGCCCCAGCGCGCGCGGACACGCTCACCGCTGGGTCGTCGCCGCCGAGAGCGTGCGCCCGAACCGCATCGCGGCGAGCACCGCCTCGCGCCCCTCCGCCGCGGCGCTCACCCGCACCACGACGTCGTCGGGGGTGATCGAGCCGCTCATGCCGTGGTCGGCGTCGCACTGGGGGTCACCGCAGGACGCGGGCTCCAGGTCGACGCGGGACACCGCGCCCCAGCCGATCGCCAGTGTGAGCTCCGAGGCGCCGTCGCCGGCACGGTGCTGCTGCGGGTCGTTCATGACGTGCGTGAAGGCCACCGAGCGCAGCTCGCGCAGCGGCACCGCCTCGGTCGTCGCCTGGGCGCTGGCCGACGGGTGCTCGGAGTCGGCGGGGTGGTCGTCGACGTGGGTGACGACGAACCGGGTCGCGGTCAGCACGAGCACGGTGACGTGCCGTCGCACCTCCGCACCGTCGAACGTCGTCTCGGGGTGGACCAGGTGGGCGACGGCGTCCTCGCCGGCCAGGGCGAGCTCGAGAACCTCGCCGACGAGCTCCGGGTAGTACCCGGCACGGTGCAGGTCGTCACGCAGCGCGGTGGAGAGTGCAGGCACGCCACCATCCTCCCATCCCCGCGCGGGAGGCCCGGTCCGCCGGTGACCGGCGCGCCAGGGACGTCGCCCGGACGGGCTCACGGCCGCGCCAGCCGGCGGGCGGCGTCGGCGCGGTCGGCCGGTGCCACCGTGACGTACGCGCCGAGCACGGCGAGCCCGTGCGGCGAGACGACCACCGGGTTGAGCTCGAGGGACCGCACGTCGGGCAGGGCGTCGGCGAGCACGGACACCCGGGCGACCAGGTCCTCCAGCGCCGCCACGTCGAGGGCCGGCAGCCCGCGGTACCCGAAGAGCCGGGGCGCCGCACGGGGCGTCCGCACGAGCTCGGCGACGTCGACGTCCGTCAGCGGCGGCACCCGGTACGCCACGTCGCCGAGGAGGTCGGCCGCGTCCCCCGCCACGCCGAGGCTGATGACGGGCCCGAACAGCGGGTCCTCGGCGGACCGCACCACGCACGCGACGCCGTGCGGTGCCATCGCCTGGACCTCCAGGGGCGGCACGCCGGGTCCGGGGTCGTGGGCGTCCGCGAGCGCGAGGATGCCCGCGACGTCCGCACGCAGCTCGGCCGCGTCGGCGACGTCGAGCCGCACACCCCCGAGGTCGGCACGGTGGCGCAGCGCGGGCACGGTGGTCTTGAGCGCGACGGGCCACCCGAGCGCCTCGGCGGCGGCGACCGCCTCGTCCGCGTCGCGCACGCGCACCGACGGCCACACGTGGACCCCGGCGGCGGCCAGCAGCTCGGCGGTCTGGGCCGGGTCGAGCGCCAGCGGGGAGCCGTCGGTGGCACCGGACGCGGCCAGCAGCCGCGCCACCAGGCGGGCGGCCGCGCGGGTGTCGACGCCCGCGGGCCGCACCGGGTGCCCCCGGTCGGCGGCGCGCCACGCGGCGTAGCACGCGGCCCGGCCGAGGGCGAGCGCGGCGTCCTCGGGTGCCGCGTACGCGGGCACGGTCCACGCGCGACCGCCCTCCGCGGTGGCCGTCAGGTCGGGCGTCACGCCGTGCAGGCCGTGGATGCACGCGACGGTCGCCTTGCCGGTGCGGGCCGCGGCGCGGGCGACCTCCCCGGGCAGGACCGCGTCCGGCACCCCGAGGGTCGGGATGCGCAGGACGATCACGACGTCCACGTCGGGGTCGCCGTAGACGCGCTCCACGGCGTCGTGCACCTCGTCCGGTGACGCGTCCTCGGCGAGCAGCTCGACCCGGTCGGTCACGACCAGGCCGGCGGCGGCGGCCGCCTCCGCGACCAGGGCCGCCACCCCCGTGGAGGTCGCGAGCACCGCGGTGCGCCGCCCGCGGGGCAGGGGCTGGTGGGCCAGGAGCTGGACGACGTCGAGCATCTGGTGGACGTTGTCGACCCGGATCACGCCGGACTGGCGCAGCACCTCCTCCAGGGTCCGACGGGGGGCACGCGTCGGACGCACGGCGTGACCCGGGGGCGCGACGTGACCCGAGCGGCCGGCCGTGAGGACGACCACCGGCTTGTGCGCCGCGAGCCGGCGGGCGATGCGCGAGAACTTGCGGGGGTTGCCGATCGACTCCAGGTACAGGGCCACGACGTCGGTGCCGTCGTCCTCGCCCCAGAACTGCATGAGGTCGTTGCCGGACACGTCGGCACGGTGGCCGGCGGAGACCAGCTGGGCGAGCCCCAGGCCACGGCGCTCGACCGCACCCAGCAGCGTGACGGCCAGGGGGGCCGACTGGCAGAACAGCCCGACGCGCCCCGGTCGCGGCGGGCGCGCGGCCAGCGACACGTCCAGCAGGGTGCCGTCGTGCGTCGCGATCAGCCCGAACGAGGCCGGGCCGACCACGCGCATGCCGGCGCCGTGGGCCACGCCCACCAGCAGACGCTGCCGCGCGAGGCCCTCCGGGCCCGCCTCGGCGAACCCGCCGGACAGCAGCACCAGCCCTCGCACACCCAGCGCACCCAGCCGGCGGGCCGCGTCCAGCACGCGCTCGGGCGGCAGTGCCACGACGGCGAGCTCGACGGGCCCCGGCACGTCGTCGATCCGCGCGTGGTGGTGCATGCCGTCCGCGTCGACCCCCGCCCCGTCGAGGCCCTCGGGTGCGCCGACGCCGACGACGTGCACCGTCACCCGTCCGGCACGCGCCTGGCCCGCCAGCCCGGCGACGACGCGCTCGGCCTGGCCGGCGGTCAGCGCGCGGCCCGGCTCCGGGCCGGGTCCCACCACGACGACCGAGCGCGCCGTGAGCAGCGCACGCATCGAGCGCGCCTCGGCGCGGTGCTCGCGGTCCGCGGCGACGGCCAGCGAGCGCTCGGTGGGGTCGATGTCGAACGTCACCTGCACGACGCCGTCCTCGGTGCGCTGGTGCACCTCGTAGCCGGCCTCCTTGAAGACGGCGATCATGCGCCCGTTCTGCGGCAGCACCTCGGCGAGGAAGTGCCGGACGCCGCGCTCGCGCGCCGCCGCGGCCAGGTGCTCGAGCAGCACCGAGGCCAGGCCCTTGCCCTGGTGGGCGTCGGCGATGTTGAACGCCACCTCGGCGGTCTCGGGCTCGACCACGTCGTACCGCGCGACGCCGATGATGCGCTCGGGGGTACCCGCCTCGGGCGACCCGGTCACGGCGACGAGCGCCACCCGGTCGACGTGGTCCACGGTCACCAGCCGCTCGAGGTCGCGCTCCGGCAGGCGGTCGAGGGACGCGAAGAACCGCAGGTACGTCGAGCGCTCGGACTGCGCGACGTGGAACGCCTGCAGCGCCTCGGCGTCGTCCGGGTGGATCGGGCGCAGCCGTGTCGTGGTGCCGTCCGTCAGGACGACGTCCGCCTCCCAACCCGCCGGGTAGGGTGCGGCGGCGGACCCCGGCGCACCAGCCGGGTCCGGGTGCCCGTCAGGGGGGACGACGTCGGCCATGCCGCCAGGCTAGCGGCGCGGCTGCACCGAGGACGGACACGGCGCGGCGACAATGGTCGTGGCGCGCGAACCGTCGGCACCCGCACGCCCCACCGCACCGCAGCACCCGAGGAGCACACCAGCCCATGGCGCGTCGCCCCGCGACCCCCGACCTGCCGCCCGACGACCTCGTCGAGCGGATCGTCGACGTCGACGTCACGACGGAGATGGAGGGCTCGTTCCTCGAGTACGCGTACTCGGTCATCTACTCGCGCGCCCTGCCCGACGCGCGCGACGGGCTCAAGCCGGTGCAGCGCCGGATCGTCTACCAGATGGCGGACATGGGGCTGCGGCCCGAGCGGCCGTACGTGAAGTCGGCGCGCGTGGTCGGCGAGGTCATGGGAAAGCTGCACCCCCACGGCGACACGGCGATCTACGACGCGATGGTGCGCCTCGCGCAGCCGTTCTCCCTGCGCCTGCCGCTGGTGGACGGCCACGGCAACTTCGGCTCGCTCGACGACGGCCCCGCGGCCTCGCGCTACACCGAGGCCCGGATGGCGCCCGCCGCGGTGGCGATGACGCAGGGGCTCGACGAGGACGTCGTCGACTTCGTCCCCAACTACGACAACAAGCTCAAGCAGCCGGGCGTGCTGCCCGCCGCCATCCCGAACCTGCTGGTCAACGGCGCGACCGGGATCGCGGTGGGCATGGCGACCAACATGGCGCCGCACAACCTCGTCGAGGTCGTCGCCGCGGCGCGCCACCTGGTCACGCACCCCGACGCCACGCTCGAGGACCTCATGCGGTTCGTCCCGGGTCCGGACCTGCCGACTGGCGGCAAGATCGTGGGCCTCGACGGCGTGCGCGACGCCTACCGCACCGGCCGCGGAGCGTTCCGGACGCGGGCCACCGCCCGGATCGAGAACGTCACACCGCGCCGCAAGGGGATCGTCGTCACCGAGCTGCCGTACACGGTGGGCCCGGAGAAGGTCATCGAGAAGATCAAGGAGGGCGTGCAGTCCAAGAAGCTCTCCGGGATCTCCGACGTCGTCGACCTCACGGACCGCGCGCACGGGCTGCGGCTGGTCATCGAGGTCAAGACCGGGTTCGACCCCGAGGCGGTGCTCGGGCAGCTCTACCGGCACACGCCGCTGGAGGACTCCTTCTCGGTCAACAACGTCGCGCTGGTGGACGGGCAGCCACGCACCCTCGGGCTGGTCGAGCTGCTGCGGGTGTGGGTCGAGCACCGCCTCGACGTCGTGCGCCGCCGCACGTCGTACCGCCTGACCAAGCGGCAGGAGCGCCTGCACCTCGTCGAGGGCCTGCTGGTCGCGATCCTCGACATCGACGAGGTCATCCAGGTCATCCGCACGTCGGACGACGCGGACACCGCCCGGGGTCGGCTGCGGTCGGTCTTCGACCTGTCCGAGCCGCAGGCGGAGTACATCCTCGAGCTGCGGCTGCGCCGCCTGACGAAGTTCTCGCGCATCGAGCTGGAGAAGGAGCGCGACGAGCTGATCGACGAGATCGCGCGCCTGCAGGCGATCCTCGGTGACGACGCCCTGCTGCGCACCGTCACCTCGGACGAGATGGCCGAGGTCGCGGCGACGTACGGCACCCCGCGCCGGACCGTGCTGCTGGAGAGCGCCGGCGGGACGAGCCTCGCGGGTGCCGCGGGCGCACCGACCTCGGCCAAGGGCGCACCCGCGTCGCTGGAGATCCCCGACACGCCCTGCTGGGCCCTGCTGTCGGCGACGGGCCTGCTGGCACGGACGTCCGAGGACGTCGAGCCGGCACGCGGTGACGGCACCGTCCGCAGCCGCCACGACGTCGTCGCCTCGGCCGTCGCGACCAGCGCACGCGCCGAGATCGGTGCGCTGACGTCGGCAGGGCGCGTCGTGCGCCTGTCCGTCCTCGAGCTGCCCACGCTGCCGCCGACCGACGGCCCGCCGTCGCTGTCCGGCGGGCTGCCGGTGGGCGAGGCGGTCACGCTCGGCAAGGGCGAGCGCGTCGTCGCGCTCGCCCCGCTCGGCGACGACGCTCCCCCGCTGGCGCTGGCGACCGCCCAGGGCGTCGTCAAGCGCGTGACGCCCGGCGACGTGCCGACCAAGGGCGACGAGTGGGAGGCGATCTCCCTCAAGGACGGCGACGAGGTCGTCGGCGCGGGCCTCGCGGCGGACGACGACGAGCTCGTGCTGGTCTCGTCGGACTCCTCGCTGCTGCACTTCCCCGGCGCCCAGGTGCGTCCGCAGGGCCGCGGCGCCTTCGGGATGGCCGGCATCAAGCTCGCCGCCGGCGCCCGGGTCGTGGCCTTCGCCGTCGTGCGTCCCGGGGACGACGCGGTCGTCGTGACCGTGTCGGGGTCGTCCGCCGCGCTGCCCGGCACGCAGACCGGGTCGGCCAAGGTGACGCCGTTCTCCGCCTACCCGGGCAAGGGGCGTGCCACGGGCGGCGTGCGCTCGCACCGGTTCCTCAAGGGCGAGGACACGCTCCTGCTCGCCCACGTGGGACCCGCGCCCGCGCGTGCCACCGGCTCGGGAGGTCAGCCGGTGGAGCTCCCGCCGGTCGACGAGCGCCGTGACGGGTCGGGCGTCGCGCTCGCGGCACCCGTGCACGCCGTGGGCTGACGTCGGCCGCGCCGCAGCGCCTACCGTGGAGCCGTGGCTGCCACGCTCGACCTGCCCCGGTCCGTCCTCCTCGCGCTGTGGCTGACGTCGGCCGGTGAGACCGACGCGGCCGTGTCCGCCGTCCAGCACGACGACGAGCCGCACACGGTCGACGTGGACGGCGAACCGCTGAGCCTCACCGACTGGGTGCGCTGGCTCGGCCGCCCCGTGGACGAGGCGGCCGCGCTGCTGCCCGTCCCGGGTGAGCCCGTCGCCGCGCCGCCGGCGGTGTCCGGCCCCGCCGTGGACGCGGGCGAGTGCGTGCTGCTGCGTGCCGGCACCCGGCTGCTCGCCGCCGTCCCGGACGTCCGACGGTTCGGCTCGGACCTCGAGCCGGGTCACCTCGTGACCTGGCGCGTCACCACGGTGCCGGACTGGCGGACGGCGGTGTGGGCGCAGGTGGGCACGCTCGAGGACGCCGAGCGTGACCTGCGCCGCGGGCTGCTGACCGCCACGGAGGCGCTGGTGCAGCTCGGGGTCGAGCGGTGGCGCCCCGACGCGGCCGACACCATCGCCCAGGTGCGCGACGGGGCGCTGCCCGAGCGGCGGCTGCCGCGCCGCGTCGACGCGCAGCGCCTGCGTGTGCTGTCGAGCGCGGCCCGGCTGCGCGGCATCGTCGCGCTGGCCGCTCAGGACGACGGCGGCGCGGTGAACACGTGGCAGGCCGACCAGCGGGCCACCGCGCTGCGCGAGGTCGACCGCGTCGCGCGCCGGGCGATGGCGGCGGCCGCCACCGCGCTGACGCGCGACTGAGTGCCCGGCTCAGCCCTGCAGCACCCCGCGGTACACCTCGAGCGTCCGCTCACCGATCGCGTGCCACGAGAAGTGGTCCTCGACCCGCCGGCGTGCGGCGGCGCCCCAGCGTGCGGCCCGCCCGACGTCGGACACGGCGTCGGCGAGCGCGGCGCCCAGGTCCGCGACGAACGCGTCCGGGTCGACGGGTGTCCCGGTGCCGTCCTGCACCTGGTCGATCGGCACGAGCAGGCCGGTGACGCCGTCGACGACGACCTCGGGGATGCCGCCGGTGGCGGTGCCGACCACGGGCAGACCCACGGCCATGGCCTCGAGGTTGACGATGCCGAGCGGCTCGTACACCGAGGGGCACGCGAACACGGTGCCGTGCGCGAGGACGGCCACCAGCTCGTCGCGCGGCAGCATCCGGTCGATCCAGACGACGCCCGCCCGTCGCGTGCGCAGCTCGTCGACCAACCTGGTGACCTCGGCGAGGATCTCCGGCGTGTCGGGCGCACCGGCGCACAGCACGACCTGCACGTCGGTCGGCAACGTCTCGACGGCCCGCAGCAGGTACGGCAGGCCCTTCTGCCGCGTGATGCGGCCGACGAACACCACCGCCGGGCGGTCGGGGTCGATGCCCAGGTCCTGCACGACGCGGCGCGCACGGGCCAGGCCCTCGTCCGACGTGGGCCGCTGCCACCCGTCGAGGTCGATGCCGTTGTGCACGACGTGCACCCGGTCGGGGTCGACCGCCGGGTACGAGCGCAGGATGTCCTCGCGCATGCCGCCGCTGACGGCGATGACGGCGTCCGCCGCCTCGTACGCGGTCCGCTCCACCCAGGACGACAGCGCGTAGCCGCCGCCGAGCTGCTCGGCCTTCCACGGGCGCAGGGGCTCCAGGCTGTGCGCCGTGAGCACGTGCGGGACGTCGTAGAGCAGCGCCGCGAGGTGCCCGGCGAGGTTCGCGTACCAGGTGTGCGAGTGCACCAGGTCGGTGCCGCCGTCGGCGGCGTCCCGGCCGATCCCGTCGACGATCGCCAGGTCGACGCCCATGGTGGCGAGCGCGGCGTTGGCCCCGGCCAGACCACCCGGCACCCCGTAGCCGTACGTCCCCGGCTCCGCGACGGGCTCGTCGAAGCTGTGCACCCGCACGTCCACGAGCTCGCGCAGGACGGCCGTCAGTCCGGCCACGTGGACACCCGCACCCCCGTACACGTGGGGTGGGTACTCACGGGTCAGCAGGTCGACGCGCACCGGTGCCTCCAGTCGTGACCGGCGGGTGGCCGGTCGTCTGAGCGACACGCTAGCGCTCGGACCCGCGTGCTCCTCGCTGCGAGCGCCCCTTCGGCCTAAGTTGGTCGCATGCCAGCGCCGCGTGTCCTCGCCATCGTCCTCGCCGGAGGGGAGGGCAAGCGCCTGATGCCGCTCACCGCGCACCGGGCGAAGCCCGCGGTCCCCTTCGGCGGCAGCTACCGCCTCGTCGACTTCGCCCTGTCGAACGTCATCAACTCGCACTACCTGCACGTGATCGTGCTGACCCAGTACAAGTCCCACTCGCTGGACCGGCACGTGTCCAAGACGTGGCGGATGTCGTCGCTCCTGGGCAACTACGTCGCGGCCGTGCCGGCGCAGCAGCGTGTGGGCAAGCACTGGTACCTGGGCAGCGCGGACGCGATCTACCAGTGCCTCAACATCATCGACGACGAGCGCCCCGACATCGTGGTCGTGGTCGGTGCCGACCACGTCTACCGCATGGACTTCTCCCAGATGGTCGACGCCCACATCGAGTCGGGCGCCGAGCTGACGGTGGCCGGCATCCGGCAGCCGATCGACATGGCCGACCAGTTCGGCGTCATCGAGACGGTGCCGGGCGACCCCTCGCGCATCGCGGCGTTCCGCGAGAAGCCGTCGGACCCGACGCCCGTCCCCGGCTCCCCGATGGAGATCCTCGCGTCGATGGGCAACTACGTCGCGAACGCCGACGCACTCGTGCAGGCCGTGACCGTGGACGCCGAGGACGTGAACTCCCGCCACGACATGGGCGGCGACATCGTCCCGTGGTTCGTCGAGCGCGGCACCGCAGGCGTGTACGACTTCATCCGCAACGACGTGCCGGGCTCCACCGACCGTGACCGCGACTACTGGCGCGACGTGGGGACCCTGGACTCGTACTACGACGCCAACCACGACCTCATCTCGGTCGAGCCGGTGTTCAACCTCTACAACGACGCGTGGCCGCTGTACACGGGCTACACCGGCCTGCCTCCGGCCAAGTTCGTCCACGCCGGCGCCGGCCGGCTCGGGCACGCCGCCGACTCGATCGTCTCCCCCGGGGTCGTCGTGTCAGGCGCAACCGTGTCGGGCTCGATCCTCTCCCCCGGCATCCGGCTGCACTCCTGGGCCCAGGTGACTGACTCGGTGCTGATGGACGGCGTCCAGGTCGAGCGGTACGCGCAGATCCACCGCGCGATCCTCGACAAGAACGTCATCGTCCCCGAGCGGGCGCGCGTCGGGCTGGACCACGAGCACGACCGCGCGCGCGGGTTCACCGTGACCGACAGCGGGATCACGGTGGTCCCGAAGGGCACGGTCATCACCGACTGACGGCGCGCCGCCGGTGCGGGTCGGGCCGGCGGCAGCACGTCATGCGGACGGGGTCGCACGTCAGGCGGACGGCGGCGCCCGTGCCCGGCCGCGCCCGCTAGCCTGCGGGCGTGGAGACCCGCACGGCCGCTGCCCGCCTCGTCGTCATGGACATCGACTCGACGCTCATCACCGGCGAGGTCGTCGAGATGCTCGCGGCCCGTGCCGGGTCGCTGCCGCTGGTGGCGGCGATCACGGAGCGCGCCATGCGCGGCGAGATCGACTTCGCGCAGTCCCTGCGCGAGCGCGTCGCCACCCTGGAGGGTCTGCCCGTCACGGTCTTCGACGACGTGCTGGCGGAGGTCGAGCTGACGCCAGGCGCGGCGGAGCTCGTCGCCGAGCTGCAGGCCCGCGGCTGGCCGGTCGGTCTGGTGTCGGGCGGGTTCCTGGAGGTGGCACGCCCGCTGGCGGCGCGGCTCGGGATCACCCGGGTCAACGCCAACCGCCTGGAGGCCCGCGACGGCGTCCTCACCGGGCGGGTCGCCGGACCGGTCGTCGACCGGGCGGCGAAGGCCGCCACGCTGACGGCGTGGGCCGCCGAGCTGGGGCTGCCGATGACCCGGACCGTGGCCATCGGGGACGGCGCCAACGACCTCGACATGCTGGCGGCGGCCGCCACCGGGATCGCGTTCAACGCCAAGCCGGTCGTGGCCGGCGCCGCCGACGTCGCGGTCGCCGGGCGGCTGGACGCGGTGCTGGCGCTGGAGCCGTTCGCCGCCTGAGGAGGGCGGGCGGCGCTCGGTACACCTGCCGCCGCCGGTCAGGCCGGGTGGTCCAGGTGGACCAGTCGCAGGGCGCCCGGCGCCGTCGCCGTCCACGGACCGTCGAGCTCGAGGACCGACCAGGCCGCCGTCGGCACACCCATGCGGACGCGGGCCAGCACCAGCTCGTCCGAGCCGGGCCCTGCCAGCGTGGCCGCGGCGTGCGACACCGTCGGCTCGTGGCCGACGACCAGCACCGTCACCGCGTCGTCCGGCACCGCCTGGACGAGGGCCACCAGGTCGCCCGTGGACGCGTCGTAGAGCTCGTCGCTCACGGTGACCGTCGCCGGCGCCGCCCCCGCGGCGCTCAACGCGGCCCGGGCGACGTCCCACGTCTGACGCGTGCGCAGTGCGGACGAGCAGAGCACGTGCGTGGGCGCGAGGCCCGCGGCGGCCAGCGCGCCGCCCACGGCCGTGGCCTGGCGCCGACCGACCAGGGCGAGCGGACGCCCGTGGTCAGGGACGCCACCGGCCGGTTCGGCCTTGGCATGGCGCAGGAGGACGAGACGGTGCGGGGTCACCGCACCAGGGTGCCATCGCCCGCGGTGCGACGAGCGCGCGCCCGCGGCGGGACGGACGTGACGTGCGCGACGGCCGGCACCGTACCGCCCGCCCGCGTGCCGCGGTGCGACGTCGCGCGCCGCCCTGCGTCTCTCACAGCCCCATGGCGTGCACGCCGCCGTCGACGTGCACGATCTCGCCGGTCGTCGCGGGGAACCAGTCGGACAGGAGCGCGGCGACCGCACGCGCGGTGGGCTCGGGGTCCGTGACGTCCCACCCGAGCGGTGCACGCTCCGGCCAGCCGCCCTCCATCGACTCGAAGCCCGGGATCGACTTGGCCGCCGTCGTCCGGATCGGGCCGGCGGACACGAGGTTCACGCGGATGCCCGCGGGACCGAGGTCACGCGCCAGGTAGCGGGCGGTCGACTCGAAGGCGGCCTTCGCCACACCCATCCAGTCGTAGACGGGCCAGGCGTAGCGCGCGTCGAACGTCAGGCCCACCAGGGCCGAGCCGCGGGTCAGCAGCGGCTGCGAGGCCACGGCGAGCGACTTCAGCGAGTACGCGCTGACCTGCAGCGCGGTCGCGACGTCGGCCCACTCGCCGGCCAGGAAGTTCCCGCCCATGACCGACTGGGGCGCGAAGCCGATGGAGTGGACGGCACCGTCCAGGTGGTCCGTGTGCTCGCGCACGCGGTCCGCGAGCGCGTCCAGGTCGTCCTGCGACGTGACGTCGAGCTCGACCACGGGCGCCGCCTGGGGCAGCCGGCGCGCGATCACCTGGGTGAGCCGCATCTGGCGTCCGAACGAGGTGAGCACGACCTGTGCCCCCTGCTCCTGGGCCAGGCGCGCGACGTGGAACGCGATGGAGCTGTCGGTGAGGACGCCGGTGACGAGCAGGGTCTTGCCCTCGAGCAGTGCCATGGTCCGCGTGCCTTTCGTTCGGGGTGCGCGTGCGTCGTGCGCCCGCGCGGAGGGTCGGAGAAGGGCTCAGTGCCCCATGCCCAGGCCGCCGTCGACGGGCAGGACCGCGCCGGAGACGTACGCGGCGTCGTCGGACGCGAGGAACTGCACGGCGGCGGCGACCTCGTCGGCCTGCCCGAAGCGCCCGGCGGGGATCGCACCGAGGTAGGCCTGCTGCCGGTCGTCGGGCAGCGCCCGCGTCATGTCGGTGTCGATGAACCCCGGGGCGACGACGTTCGCGGTGATGCCGCGCCCGCCCAGCTCGCGGGTGATGGAACGGGCCATGCCGACGAGCGCCGCCTTGGAGGAGGCGTAGTTGACCTGGCCGGGCGACCCGTACATGCCGACCACGGACGAGATGAGGACGATGCGACCGCGACGCATCCGGATCATGCCCTTGCTCGCCCGGCGCACCACGCGGAAGGCCCCGGTGAGGTTGACGTCGACGACGTCGGCGAAGTCCTCGTCGGTCATGCGCAGCAGGAGCTGGTCGCGCGTGACGCCGGCGTTGGCGACGAGCACCTCGACGGGTCCGTGCGCGGCCTCGACGTGCGTGAACGCGGCGTCGACCGAGGCGGTGTCGCGGACGTCGCCGATGACCTCGAGCACACCGTCGGGGGCACCGCCCGACCGGACGATCGTGGCGACCCGGTCGCCCGCGGCGACGAACCGCTCCGCGATGGCGCGGCCGATGCCACGGTTGGCGCCGGTCACCAGCACGCTGCGCGGGGTGCGCGCGGCGGCGTCGGGGGCGGGGGTCGTCTCGGGTGTCGTGGCTGGCACGGGACACGACGCTAGCCGACGGCGACCGTGGGCACGGGGGTGCGCGCGGCCACGAGTTGCGCCCCCGACGTTGTGGGAGACCCACAAACTGTGCGCCCCACCACGTCGCCCCGCCCCACGTCCCGTGCACGCCTACCATCGGACGGTGAGGACTCGTCGTCGCACCGAGCACGCCGGTCCGCAGGTGCATCGCATCACCTCGGCACCGACGGCGCTGGCCGACGACCTCGCGCGCCGCCAGCGGCGGTACCTGTGGCAGATGGGCGTGCGCGTGCTGTGCTTCGTGGCCGCGGGCCTGCTGTGGTCGCACGTGCCCACCGCGGTGTCGATCGCGCTGGTCGCCGCCGCCGCGGTGCTGCCGTACGTGGCCGTGCTGCTGGCCAACGCAGGACGGGAGCGACGTGAGGAGCCCGGCGTCTACTACGAGGCGCGGGAGATCGGCGGCGCGCAGCCGCACGACGAGCTGGGAGACGGACGGTGACGATGGCGACGCCCCCGCAGGGTGCCGTGCCCGACGTGGTCGGGGAGCTCGTGTGCAGCGCACGCGGCTGCCGCACCCAGCCCGCCTGGGGCGTGCTGTGGAACAACCCGCGGCTGCACACGCCGGCACGGCGCAAGGTGTGGCTCGCGTGCGAGGCGCACCGCGAGCACCTGTCCGACTACCTGCGGGTGCGGGACTTCCTGCGGGACGTCGTCCCCGTCGACGAGCTGGAGCGATCGGACCCGTGAGCCTGCTGCACGAGGACGAGCACGCGACCTCCGGCCGGGTACCGACGGACGACGCCGGGGCGGGCGCCGCCCCGGGCGCACCCCCGACCGCCGCCGCCCTGCGCGCGGCCGCTCGACGCCGGGCCGTCGGGCTGGTCGTGCTCGCGGTCGCCGTCGCGCTCACGTGCACGTTCCTCGGCCGCTGGCAGTGGAACCGCCACGTCGCGCGTGACGCCGCGATCGCGGTCGTCGAGGCGAACTACGCGGCGCCGCCCGCGGACCTCGCCGACGTCGTCGCGGACCCCGACGCCCCGCTGCCGGAGGCCGACGCGTGGCGCTCGGTCGAGGTCCGCGGCCGGTACGTGCCGGACGCGGCGGTGCTGCTGCGCAACCGCCCGGTGGTGCCCGGCACGCCCGGCTACCACGTGCTGGTCCCCCTGGTCGTGCAGGACGCGGCACCGGGCTCCTTCGGGGCCCCGGTCGACGCCGGGCGCGTGCTGGTGGTCGACCGGGGCTGGGTGCCGACGGGCGCGGACGGGTCGGTCGACGTCGACGTGCCCGCACCGCCGGCCGGGGACGTCACCGTGACCGTCCGGCTGCGGCCGGGTGAGCCGGTGAGCAGCCGCAGCGCCCCGGACGGCCAGGTGCAGGCCATCGCGCCGACCCAGGTGCTCGCGGCCGCCGGCGTGGACGGTGAGCCGTACGCGGCCTACGGCGGGCTGGTGCGCGAGGACCCGGCCGCCGACGAGCCGCTCGGCGCGCTCGCCGCACCGAGCACGGACCCCGGCTCGCACCTGTCGTACGCGTTCCAGTGGTGGGTCTTCGCCCTGGGCGGGCTCGTCGCGTTCAGCGTCGCCGCGCGCCGCGAGTGGGTGGCGGCCCGCGCGCTCGGGGACGCGGCACCCGCCCCGCACCCCGCCCGACCTCGCCGGGCGCGAGGGCGGGACGAGATCGACGAGGACGCCGAGATCGAGGCGCAGCAGCGCCGCGACCTGCAGGCTCAGGCCAGCGCGATGAGGTCCAGGTAGTCCTGGCTCCACAGGTCCTCGTCGCCGTCGGGCAGCAGCAGGACCCGTTCGGGCTCGAGGGCCGCGACCGCGCCCTCGTCGTGGCTGACGAGCACGACGGCGCCCTGGTAGCCGCGCAGCGCCGCGAGGATCTCCTCGCGCGACGCGGGGTCGAGGTTGTTCGTCGGCTCGTCGAGCAGCAGCACGTTGGCGCTCGACACCACGAGGGTGGCCAGCGCGAGGCGCGTCTTCTCCCCGCCGGACAGCACACGCGCCGGCTTGTCGGCGTCGTCGCCCGAGAACAGGAACGAGCCGAGCACCGAGCGCACCTGCGTGTCGGTGAGGTCGGGAGCCGCGGTGCGCAGGTTCTCCAGGACGGTGCGCGACAGGTCGAGCGTCTCGTGCTCCTGCGCGTAGTAGCCGAGCTTGAGACCGTGGCCGGCCTTCACCTCGCCCGTGTCGGGCTCCTGGAGCCCGCCGAGCATGCGCAGCAGCGTCGTCTTGCCGGCACCGTTGAGGCCCAGCACGACGACCTTGCTGCCCCGGTCGATGGCCAGCGAGACGTCCGTGAAGACCTCCTGCGAGCCGTACGACTTCGACAGCCCCTCGGCCGTCAGCGGCGTGCGGCCGCAGGGCGCCGGCTCGGGGAACCGCAGCTTGGCGACCTTGTCGTTGACGCGCACGGCGTCGAGCCCCGACAGCATGCGCTCCGCCCGGCGCGCCATGTTCTGCGCAGCGACCGCCTTGGTGGCCTTCGCCCGCATCTTGTCGGCCTGGGCCAGCAGCGTCGCGGCCTTCTTCTCGGCGTTCGCCCGCTCGCGCCGCCGACGCTTCTCGTCGGTCTCGCGCTGCAGCAGGTACGCGTCCCAGCCCAGGTTGTACTGGTCGAGCTGCGAGCGGTTCGCGTCGAGGTGGAACACCTTGTTCACCGTGGCGCGCAGCAGCTCGACGTCGTGGCTGATGACGACGAACCCGCCGGGGTAGGACTTGAGGTAGTCCCGCAGCCAGACGATCGAGTCGGCGTCGAGGTGGTTCGTGGGCTCGTCGAGCAGCAGCGTGTCCGCACCGGAGAACAGGATGCGTGCCAGCTCGACGCGGCGCCGCTGCCCGCCGGACAGCGTGCCGAGCTCCTGGCCCAGGACGCGGTCGTCGAGGCCGAGCGCCGCCGTGATGCGGTGGGCCTCGCTCTCGGCCGCGTAGCCGCCGGCCGCGGTGAAGCGCGCCTCGAGCCGCGTGTACCGGTCCATGGCCTTGTCACGCGTCGCGTCGTCGGCCGAGGCCATCGCGCCCTCGGTGTCGCGCATCGACGCGAGGACCGCGTCCAGGCCGCGCGCGGACAGCACGCGGTTCATGGCGAGCTGCGTCAGGTCGCCCGAGGCCGGGTCCTGCGGCAGGTAGCCGACGTCCCCCCCGCGCGAGATGGTCCCGCCGGTCGGCTGGGTCTCGCCCGCGAGCGTCTTGGTCAGCGTGGTCTTGCCCGCGCCGTTGCGGCCGACGAGCCCGATGCGGTCGCCGGAGGCGATCCGGAAGGTCGTCGGTTCCAGCAGGACGCGGGCGCCGACGCGCAGCTCGACGCCCGAAGCGGTGATCACGGGGTGGTTCCTCGGTTTCCTACGAGAAGACCGGGTGGGTTCTGGCCCCCGGCACAAACGCCGTCCATCGTACCCAGCGCTAGCGTGGCCGGAGGTCGGGCTCCCGGCCGCACCGGCGTCGTCGCGCGTCCGCCCGCAGGCGGCCGACCCGACGACCGTCCACCCCACCGGCCGGAGACGCCCATGTCCAGCACTTTCCCGCACGACGACGGCGCGCGGACCGTGTCGCCCGTGCCCGGCTCGGTCGTCGCCGAGGTCCTCGGCGACCCTCCCGCACCGCGGACCGTGCGCCGTACCAGCACGGACGTCGCGCTCGTGGCCACGTTCGCGGCGTTCGTCGCCGCCTGCGCGCTGGTGCCGGCGATCCCGACGGGGGCGGGTGTGCCCATCACGCTGCAGACGTTCGGGGTCGTCGTCGCGGGGCTCGTGCTCGGCGCGCGACGCGGGTTCCTCGCCGTCCTGCTGTACCTGGTCGTGGGTCTGGCCGGTGTGCCCGTGTTCGCCGAGATGACCGGCGGGCTCGGTGTGCTGGGCAAGCCGTCGGTCGGCTACCTGCTGGCGTTCCCCCTCACCGCGGCGGTCGCCGGGTGGCTCGGCGGGCTCGCGCTGCGCGCCCGCCCGGCGTGGCGCTACCCGCTGCTCGTCGCCGCGGGCCTGGGGTCGTCCGTCCTCGTGACGCACCCCGCGGGCGTCGTCGGGCTGATGGCACGCCTCGGCCTGGGCCCCGCCGAGGCGCTCGCGATCGACGTCGTCTACTGGCCCGGCGACGTGGTGAAGAACGTCCTGGCGGCGGCCGTGACGCTGGCGGTGCTGCGCGCGTTCCCCGACCTGCGCGGCGGCCGGCGCGCGGCGTGATCGAGCTCGACGCGGTCGAGGTCACCGCCTGGTCCCCCGACCCCGCCGGTGGCCCGGACCGCGTCGTGCGGCTGCTGGGGCCGGTGTCGCTGCGCCTGGCCGAGCGGCGGGTGGCCGTCGTGGGGGCCAACGGCTCGGGCAAGTCGACGCTGGCGCGCCTGCTCAACGGGCTGGTGCTGCCGTCGGCCGGGTCGGTGCGCGTCGACGGCCTCGACACGGCGACCGACGGGGCTGCGGTCCGACGGCGGGTGGGGTTCGTGTTCACGGACCCGGACGCGCAGATCGTGATGCCCACGCCGGCCGAGGACGTCGCGCTGTCGCTGCGCCGCACCGTGCCTGACGCCCGCGAGCGCGAGGCGCGCGCGATGGACGTGCTCGCGCGCTTCGGCCTGGCGGACCGCGCGCACGTGTCCGTGCACGCGCTGTCGGGCGGGCAGCGCCAGCTCCTGGCCCTGGCCGCGGTGCTGGCGACCGAGCCGGCCGTGCTGGTCTGCGACGAGCCGACCACGCTGCTGGACCTGCGCTGGCGCACGCACGTGGACGCGCTGCTCGCGTCGCTGGAGCAGCGGGTCGTCGTGGTGACGCACGACCTGGAGGCGGCCGCACGTGCCGAGCGCGTGCTCGTGGTGGACGACGGCCAGGTCGTCGCCGACGACGCGCCGGGACCTGCCCTCGCCCACTACCGGGACCTCATGGGCGCGTGCGACGCCGAGGTCGTGCGGTGAGCGGACCGCGGCGCGCCCGGGCGCGGCGCGGTCCGGCAGGCCCGCGGTGAGCGCGGGACGGCCGCAGCGCGCACCCTGGGCCGGTCCGCTGGGGCTGCACCGTCCCGGCACGAGCGCGGTCCACCGCGCGCCCGCAGGCCTCAAGCTCGTCCTGCTCGCCGCCGCCGGTGCGGTCCTCGTCGTGCGCACCGGGCCCGCCGCGGCCGCCGTGGGCCTGCTCGTCGTCGTCGCGCTCGGCGCCCTGGCCCGCACGCCGTGGCGCACGTCGGTGCGCGGCCTGGTCCCGGTGCTGCTCACGGCCGCCGCCCTCGGCGGGTACCAGACCTGGGCGCGCGGCGCGGCGTACGGCGCGGAGGTGGCGCTGGACCTGCTGACGCTCGTGCTCGCCGGCACCCTCGTGACGGCGACGACCCGCGCCGACGACCTGCTGGCCGTCGTCGCCCGGGCGGCGCGGCCGCTGCGCCACGTCGGGCTGCCGCCGGAGACGGTGGCGCTGACGGTCGGCCTGTTCCTGCGCACCGTCCCGGTGCTCGTGCGGGTCACGGGCGAGGCGCGGGACGCCGCGCGGGCGCGCGGCCTGGAGCGGGACCCCCGGGCGGTGGTCGTGCCGGCCGCGGTCCGGATGGTGGGGCACGCGCGGACGACGGGCGACGCGCTGGCGGCGCGCGGGCTCGGGGACTGAGCCCGCACCGGCAGGTGCGCGCGGGCCCGCGCGGCGCGTGTCAGGTGCCGGGCACCGCCGCGAGGTCGTCGTCGGTCGGCACCGGGCGGGCGAGCCGGCCGGTGCGCCGCAGCCACCGCTCGAGCGGCAGCGTGACGAGCGGCGGCACCGCCGCCGCCAGCGCGAGCCCGGCCACCCACCACGGCCAGCGCAGCCGCACGGCGGCGACCAGGGCGACGACCACGTACAGCAGGAACGCCCCGCCGTGCAGGCGCCCGAAGACCGCGACGCCCAGCTCGGTGGTCTGCGTGACGTGCTTGAGGACCATGCCGACGAGCAGACCCGCCCACGTGAACGCCTCGACGAGCGCGACGACGGCGAACAGGCGCCCGACGCGGTCGACGGGACGCACGGGAGCGGCGCCGGCAGGCACGGACGGGGACGCGGCCGGGACGGACGGCGCGGGGGTGGACGCGGGCATGCGGTCGCTCCTGGGGTCGGGGGTGGAGGTCCATGCTCTCCCACGCGCGGGCGTGGACGGGAACCGGCCCGCGGTGCGGCCCGTTACGGGGTCATGACGACACGGGACGGTCACGCGGACGGCAGGACGGGGCAGGGCTCGGGCGGACGGGACGCCGCTCGCCGCGCGGCGGTCGAGCGCGCCGCGCGCGGGGTCCTCGCGCACGGCGGGGGGACGGTGGACCGGCCGGTCCACGGCGACACCCTCCCGCTGGCCTACGTCCGTACCGCTCCGCGCGGTGACGCCCCTCCGCTCGTCGTCGTGCCGGGCGGGCCGGGGCTCGCGTCCGTGCTGCCCTACGTGGCGCTGCGCGCCGAGGCCACCCGCCGCGGGCTCGACGTCCTCATGGTCGAGCACCGCGGCATCGGCCTGTCGCGCCGCGTCCGCGCAGGCGGCGACGTGCCGGCCGAGGCCGTCACGGTCGCCGCGGTCGTCGACGACCTGGTGGCGGTGCTGGACCACGCCGGCGTCGAATGTGCGGTCCTGCTCGGCGCGTCCTACGGGTCGTACGTCGTCCAGGCCTTCGGTGCCCGCCACCCCGACCGCGTCGCCGGGATGGTCCTCGACTCCCCCGTCCTGGCCCCCGCGGACGACCTCGTCGCGGCCCGGGCGCACCGACGACGCATCCTGTGGGACGGCGACCTGCGCGCCGGTGACGACCCGGCGCTGGCGGGCGTCGCCGACGCGGTCCGCTCCCTGGCGGACGACGTGCCGGCGGCCGAGCTCGCCCACGTCGTGCAGGTCGTGCACGAGTTCGCGGGGCCGCAGGTGCTGCACCGCCTCCTCCTCGCCCGGCGCGCCGGACGGCTGCGGGCGGTGTGGGACCGGGTCGCGACGCTCGGCAGCGGAGAGGTGGAGGGAGCCGGGCAGCCGTTCGTCATGGAGCCGGACCTCGTCGCGCGGATCATGGACGACGAGCTCGGGTTCGCGCTGCCGCCGGACGGCGGTCCGCTCGACCCGCAGCTCGCGTTCGCGGACGCCGCCGCCCGGCACGCAGCCCGCGGCGGTGCCGGAGCGACCACCCCGTTCGACCTTCCGGCGGCGCTGCCGGCGTTCACCTGGCCCGTCGCCGTCCTGTCCGGCGACCGCGACCTGCGGACGCCACGACCCGTCGCCGAGCGGGTCGTCGGGCTCGCTCCGGACGCGGTCCTCGTGCCGCTCCCCGGCACCGGCCACAGCGCGCTCGACACCCACCGGGCCGCCGCCCTCCTCGCCGCCCGCGCGGTGGCGGCCGGTGCTGCGCGCCGCCTGCCGGACCTGGCGCCACGTCTCGCCGCGCTGCCTCGGCGCGGTCCGTCGAGGCACGTGGGGACCGCGCTCTCGGCGGTCGTGCGGGCGACGACGCGACGCCCCTGACGTCGTCGCCGCGCACGCGGCTGTGGCGCCGTCGCCGCACGGGGAGTGCCGGACGGCTGTCCAGCGTCGCCGCGCGCGTCCGTGACCTCGGGGCTAGCGTGTGCGCGTGACATTCAGCGAGGGTGGCAGGTTCGAGGGCGGCCGGGTCAAGCGGCACGGGCGTGGCGGCGCCGTGGCGGCCGGCGGCGGCGGGCTCGTCGGCATCATCGCGCTGGCGATCTTCCTCTTCACCGGCCAGGACGTGTCCGGCGTCCTCGGTGCCGAGGGCGGCGGCGCGAGCGCACCCGTCGACGAGGTCGGTGAGTGCACCGCCGAGCAGGCGAACACCGATCCCCTGTGCCGCTACTCCGCCACCCTGGAGGCGCTGGAGGTCTACTGGGGGGCGACGGTCCCGGCGGGGACGGCCTTCGCCCCGGCCCAGGGCCACGAGTTCTCGGGCGGCATCGCGACCGGCTGCGGCCAGGCGTCCTCGTCGACCGGCCCGTTCTACTGCCCGGCGGACCAGGGCATCTACCTCGACGTCACCTTCTTCGACCTGCTGCAGCAGCAGCTCGGCGCGCAGGGCGGACCGCTGGCGGAGATGTACATCTACGCCCACGAGTACGGCCACCACATCCAGAACCTCACGGGCGTGTTCGACTCCGCCGACCGCGGCGGGAGCGGCGCCGAGTCGGACTCGGTGCGCGTCGAGCTCCAGGCCGACTGCTACGCGGGGATGTGGGTCGGCGACGCCGCGACGCGCGAGGACCCCGAGACCGGCGTCACGTACCTGCAGCCGCCGACGCGCGAGGAGCTCGCGCAGGCGCTCGACGCCGCAGCCACCGTCGGCGACGACCACATCCAGCAGCAGTCGGGCGGCGTGAACCCCGACACCTGGACCCACGGCTCCAGCGAGCAGCGGCAGAAGTGGTTCACCATCGGCTACGAGCAGGGCTCGCTCGCCGCGTGCGACACGTTCGCCGCGTCCGAGCTCTGACGCCGCACACGGACGGCCGAGCCCGTCGACTCCGGGCGAGGCCGCGCGCTCAGTCCAGGTACGAGTAGACGCGGTCCACCCAGCGGAAGCGGCGCGAGTCGATCTCGTGGCCGATCATGCAGACGACGGCCGCGATGACGAGCACGCCGTACATGATCGTGGCACCGCCCCAGAACCCGGCGGCCCTCGGCTGGCCGATGAGCGGCGCGATCACCGAGCCGGTACCGCCGGCCACAGCCGCGCACGCGAGGCAGGCGACGGCGACCGAGAGTCTCCGCAGGCCGTAGAGGACGGGGCCGGCAAGCAGGTGCCGGATCTCAGCCCGTCGCGACACACCGTCGTCGTCGGCAGGGTGCCGTCCTCCGGTGGTCATGACCGAGAGTGTCGCAGGCGCTCCCCGGGCTGTCGTGCGACGCGTACCCACGCGGCCACACCTCGGCTCTCCCACCCCGAGGTCCCCGCGGTCCGCCCGACCACGGAGCGTGCGACGAGGACGACGATCGCGCGACCCGTCCGCCCGGTGCCCGTCGCACGCCGAAGACCCCGACCAGCGAGCCGGCCAGGGCCTTCGGGTGTGGCGTGCTCAGATGTTGAAGCCGAGGGCCCGCATCTGCTCGCGACCGTCGGGCGTGATCTTCTCGGGGCCCCACGGCGGCATCCAGACCCAGTTGATGCGGAACCCGTCGACGACGCCCTCGAGCGCCTGGGCCGACTGGTCCTCGATGACGTCGGTCAGCGGGCACGCCGCCGACGTGAGCGTCATGTCGATGACCGCGGTGTTGGTCTGGTCGATGACGACGCCGTAGACGAGGCCGAGGTCGACGACGTTGATGCCGAGCTCGGGGTCGATGACGTCGCGCATCGCCTCCTCGACGTCCGCGGCCGTGGCGGCGCCGGTCGTGGGCGCGGTCGTGGGCGGCGCCGTCGTGGGCACGGGCGTGGTCTCTTCGGTGGTCATGCGTCCTCCGTCGTACGGGCTCCGGACAGGATGAGGGCGTCGGCCAGCGCGACCCAGCCGAGCTGGGCGCACTTGACGCGCGCGGCGTAGCGCGAGACGCCGGTGAACGCCGCGGCGTCCCCGAGGACCTCCTCGGCGTCGTCGCCGATGCCCGCGCCCTGGGACTGCATCAGGTCGCGGAACGTCGCGGCGAGCCGGTCGACGGTCGGCAGGTCCTGCCCGACCACGAGGTCGTGCAGGACGGACGCCGAGGCCTGCGAGATCGAGCACCCCTGGCCCTCCCAGGCCACGCCGCGCAGCACCGGGACGTCACCGGTGGTGTCGACGTCGACGTGCATCGTGATCTCGTCGCCGCAGGTGGGGTTCACCTGGTGCGAGGTCGCCGCGCACGTGCCGTGGTCGGCCGCAGCCACCCCGACGGCCGTCGCACCGGCCGGCAGGCCCCTGCCGTGCGGGTGCTTGGCGTGGTCGAGGATGACCTGCTGGTACAGCTGCTCCATGGCCGAGCTCACGCGGGCCTCCCGTCCGTCGTCGTGTCCTGCAGACCGAAGAACGTCCGGACCCCCGCCAGGGCTTCCCGGAACGCGGCGACGTCGTCGTCGGTCGTGTAGACCCCGGCGCTCGCGCGGGCCGTGGCAGCCACGCCGAACCGGCGGTGCAGCGGCTGAGCGCAGTGGTGGCCGACGCGCACGGCGACCCCGGCGTCGTCGAGCACCTGGCCCACGTCGTGCGCGTGCACGCCGTCGACGACGAACGACACGGCCGCGAGCCGGTCGACGTTCTCGGTGGGGCCGATCACGCGGACGCCGGGCACCGACGCCACGGCGTCGAGCAGCAGCCCCGCCACGTGGTGCTCGTGCGCCGCCACGGCCGGCATCCCGAGCTCGCCGAGGTACTGCGCCGCGGCGCCCAGCGCCACGGCCTGCGAGACCATCTGCGTCCCGGCCTCGAACCGCTGCGGCGGCGGTGCGTAGGTCGTGGCCTCCATCGTCACGACCTCGACCATCGAGCCGCCGGTCGTGACCGGCGGCATCGCCTCGAGCAGCTCGCGCCGCCCGTACAGCGCGCCCACCCCGGTGGGGCCGTACATCTTGTGACCCGAGAAGGCGGCGAAGTCCACGCCCAGCGCGGCGAGGTCCACCGGCAGGTGCGGCACCGACTGGCACGCGTCGAGCACGGTCAGGGCCCCGACCTCGCGGGCGCGGGCGACGAACGCCTCGACCGGCGTGACCGCGCCCGTGACGTTCGAGGCGTGCGTGAAGGCGAGCACCCGCGTGCGGTCCGTGACGACCGTCGCGAGGTCCTCGGTGCGGATCCGGCCGTCGTCGTCGACCCCCAGCCAGCGCAGGGTCGCCCCGGTGCGGGCCGCGAGCTCCTGCCACGGCACGAGGTTCGCGTGGTGCTCGGCCTCGGTGACGACGATCTCGTCACCGGCGCCGAGCGCGAACCGCCGGGCGGCCTCTCCCCCGCGCCCCAGCGACGCGTTGGACATCGCGTACGCCACGAGGTTGATCGCCGCGGTCGCGTTCGACGTCCACACGAGCTCGCCGGGCGACACGCCGACGAACCCGGCGACACACGCCCGGGCGTCCTCGAACGCCTCGGTGGCCTCCTCGGCCAGCTGGTGCGCACCGCGGTGCACGGCCGCGTTGCGGCGCACGTAGAAGTCCTGCTCGGCGTCGAGGACGACCTCGGGCTTCTGCGACGTCGCCCCGCTGTCGAGGTACACCAGCCGGCGGCCGTCGCGCAGCGTCCGCTCGAGCAGCGGGAAGTCGGCCCGCACGGCGATGAGCTCGGCGGCGGACAGCGTCGTGCCGCCGGTGTGGCCGGCCGGGACGAGCGGCTCGAGCGTGCTGGTCATGTGTCCTCCGGGCGGGCGGCGGGCGCCCGCGGGTGCGTGAGACGGGTGGTCGCCCGGGGGCGACCGGTGCGGCGGCCGACGGGGTGCTCCCGGCGGCCGCCGCGACGGACTCAGACCGAGGTGCCGGCGGCGAGGAAGCGGTCGTAGCCCTCGTTCTCGAGGCGCTCGGCCAGCTCCGGGCCGCCCTGCTCGGCGATCCGGCCGTCGACGAAGACGTGCACGAAGTCCGGGGTGATGTACCGCAGGATGCGCGTGTAGTGCGTGATGAGCAGGACGCCCACGTCGCCGCCGGCCTTGACGCGGTTGACGCCCTCGGACACGACGCGCAGGGCGTCGACGTCCAGACCGGAGTCGGTCTCGTCGAGGATCGCGAAGCGCGGCTTGAGCAGCTCCATCTGGAGGATCTCGTGGCGCTTCTTCTCACCACCGGAGAAGCCCTCGTTGACGGAGCGCTCGGCGAAGGAGGCGTCCATGCGCAGGTCGTCCATCGCGGCACGCACGTCCTTGACCCACGTGCGCAGCGGCGGCGCCTCGCCGGAGATGGCCGTCTTGGCGGTGCGCAGGAAGTTCGACACCGAGACGCCCGGGACCTCGACGGGGTACTGCATCGCGAGGAACATGCCCGCACGGGCACGCTCGTCGACGCTCATCGCGAGGACGTCCTCGCCGTCGAGCAGCACGGTGCCCGACGTGATCTCGTACTTCGGGTGCCCGGCCAGCGAGTACGCCAGCGTGGACTTGCCGGACCCGTTCGGGCCCATGATCGCGTGGGTCTCGCCGCTGTTCACGGTGAGGTCGACGCCGCGGAGGATGGGCTTGGCGCCCTCCTTCGTCTCGACGCTGACGTGCAGGTCGCGGATCTCCAGTGTGGACATCTGGGGGTACTCCTCGCAGGTTTCAGAGCGGCGCGTCGACGTCGACGAGCACACGCTCGCCGTCGACGGTCACGGGGTAGACGGGGACGGGGCGGATCGCGGGCGGCGACAGCGGCTTGCCGGAGCGCAGGTCGAACCTCGACCCGTGCAGCCAGCACTCCACCGTGCAGTCCTCGACCTCGCCGTCGGACAGGGAGACGGCACCGTGCGAGCAGACGTCGCTGATCGCGTGCCAGTCACCGGACTCGTCGCGGACGACGGCGACCTCGACAGGTCCCGCCTCGCCCTCGAGCTCGACGCGGAGCGCACCGGCGACCGGCACGTCCGCGGTGTAGCAGGCCAGCTGGGCGCTCATGCACGCTCCGTGGCGGCCGCGGCCTGCGAGCCCTCGACCTGCGGCACGCCGAGGATCGCGCTCATCGACTTCTCGAGCTCCGCGTCGATCGCGGCGACGAGCCGCTCCTCGACCTCGGGCACGCCGATCTCCTGGATGAGCTCGGCGAAGAAGCCGCGCACGACGAGACGGCGGGCGTCCGTCTCCGGGATGCCACGGGCACGCAGGTAGAACAGCTGCTCGTCGTCGAACCGGCCGGTGGCGCTGGCGTGGCCGGCACCCTCGATCAGACCGGTCTCGATCTCGAGGTTGGGGACCGAGTCCGCGCGCGCGCCGTCCGTGAGGACGAGGTTGCGGTTCAGCTCGTAGGTGTCGGTCCCCTCGGCGGCCGCGCGGATCAGCACGTCGCCGACCCAGACCGTGTGGGCGCCGACGCCCTGCAGGGCACCCTTGTAGGTGACCCGGGACACGCAGTTCGGGACCGCGTGGTCGACGAACAGGCGGTGCTCCTGGTGCTGGTCCGCGTCCGCGAAGTACAGGCCGAGCGCCGTGACGGATGCACCCTCGCCGACGAACTCGGTGTCGGGCGTGATGCGCACGACGTCGCCACCGAGCGTGACGACGATGTGCTTCACGGTCGCGTCGCGCCCGATCCGCACCCGGTGGCTGGCGGCGTGGACCGAGCCGGCGGCCCAGTCCTGCACCGACACGACCGTCAGGTGCGCACCGTCCTCCGCGACGATCTCGACCGTCTCGGTGAGGTTGGCGTGCCCGACGTGGTCGAGGACGACGACGCCCTGCGACATCGGCTCGGCGTGCAGCAGCAGGTGCGCCGCGGTCGGCTCGAGGGGCGCGTCGGCCAGACCGGCGCCCTCGATGCCCTCGACGACGACCGAGGTGACCTTGGAGGAGACCGACTCGCGGGGCAGCGTCACGACCGTCGCGCGGTCGAACGACGCCCACGCGGTCGCGGCGGCCCGGTCGCCCGGCTTGCCGGCGGTGCCGAGACGCACGTCGTCGCGGTCGACGATCTCGACGCGGACCTCCGGCGACTCGACGACCGTCGTGAGGACGCCGCGACCGGTCAGCACGCCGTCGCTCGCCGCGGCGAACAGACCGGCGAACCGGTCGACGGGCGCGAAGCGCCACTCCTCCTCGCGCCCGGTGGGCACGGGGAAGTCCGCGACGTCGAAGGACGTCGGACGCGACGCGCGCGACGCCTCCGGCACGATCCCGCCGTGCGTGTGCGCGCCGTCGGCGGTCGCGCGGGAGTGGTCCGTCGAGAGGCCCTCGCTGGGGACCTGCTCGTTCGTGGTGGTCGACATCAGCCGACGGCCCCTTCCATCTGCAGCTCGATGAGGCGGTTGAGCTCGAGCGCGTACTCCATGGGCAGCTCACGGGCGATGGGCTCGACGAACCCCCGCACGATCATGGCCATGGCCTCGGTCTCGGTCATGCCTCGGGACATCAGGTAGAACAGCTGGTCCTCGCTGACGCGGGAGACCGTGGCCTCGTGGCCCATCGACACGTCGTCCTCGCGGACGTCGACGTACGGGTACGTGTCCGAGCGCGAGATCTGGTCGACCAGCAGTGCGTCGCACAGCACGTTGGACGCCGAGTGCTCGGCCCCCTCGAGGATCTGCACGAGCCCGCGGTACGACGTGCGACCGCCCCCGCGCGCCACCGACTTCGACACGATGGACGAGGACGTGCGCGGCGCCGCGTGCACCATCTTGGAGCCCGCGTCCTGGTGCTGGCCCTCGCCGGCGAACGCGATCGACAGCGTCTCGCCGCGCGCGTGCTCACCCATGAGGTAGATCGCCGGGTACTTCATGGTGACCTTGGAGCCGATGTTGCCGTCGACCCACTCCATGGTGGCACCCTCGGCCGCGGTCGCCCGCTTGGTCACGAGGTTGTACACGTTGTTCGACCAGTTCTGGATCGTCGTGTACCGCACGCGGGCGTTCTTCTTGACGATGATCTCGACCACCGCGGAGTGCAGCGAGTCCGACTGGTAGATCGGCGCGGTGCAGCCCTCGACGTAGTGCACGTACGAGCCCTCGTCGGCGATGATCAGCGTCCGCTCGAACTGGCCCATGTTCTCCGTGTTGATGCGGAAGTAGGCCTGCAGCGGGATCTCGACGTGGACGCCCGGCGGCACGTAGACGAACGACCCACCGGACCACACGGCGCTGTTGAGCGCGGCGAACTTGTTGTCGCCGGGCGGGATCACGGAGCCGAAGTACTGCTCGAAGATCTCCGGGTGCTCGCGCAGAGCCGTGTCGGTGTCGAGGAAGATGACGCCCTGCTCCTCGAGCGACTCCTGGATCTGGTGGTAGACGACCTCGGACTCGTACTGCGCGGCGACGCCCGCGACCAGGCGCTGCTTCTCCGCCTCCGGGATGCCGAGCCGGTCGTACGTGTTCTTGATGTCCTCGGGCAGGTCCTCCCAGCTGGTGGCCTGCTTCTCGGTGGACCGCACGAAGTACTTGATGTTGTCGAAGTCGATGCCCGACAGGTCCGCGCCCCACCAGGGCATGGGCTTCTTCTCGAACAGCCGCAGCGACTTCAGACGCGTCTTGAGCATCCACTCGGGCTCGTTCTTGAGCCGCGAGATGTCGCGCACGACGTCCTCGGACAGGCCGCGGCGCGCGACGGCGCCGGCGACGTCCGGGTCGTGCCACCCGTAGGTGTAGTTGCCGATCGAGGCGATGGCCTCGTCCTGGCTCATCGGCTCACCGGTCGCCGGCCGGGTGGCCGTGTCGTCCGTGGGTGCGCTCATGGTGTCGGTCCTTCCGTCGAGTGCACGGGGGCTGGGGAGGGCTGGGGGGTCGGGGGGCGGGCGTGCCGACCGTCCGGCGGCCGCGCGGGGTGGTCGGGCGCCTCGACGGCGTCCGGCGGCGACGACCGGCCGGCACCGGCGGGGATGCTCGTGGTGCACACGTGGCCCCCCGAGCCGAGCGTGGACAACCGCTGCACGTGGACGCCCAGCATCCGGCTGAAGGCCCGGGTCTCGGCCTCGCACAGCTCGGGGAACTGCGCCGCCACGTCCTGGACGGGGCAGTGCCCCTGGCACAGCTGCACGACGGTGGTCCCGGGGACGGGGCGCGCCGACGCGGCGTAGCCGTCGTCGGCCAGGGCCCGGGCGAGGGCGTGGGCACGGGCGGCGACGTCCTCACCGGCGGCGTCGACGACGTCCGCGTGCCGCGCCTCCAGCTCGGCCACACGGTGCTCGGCGAACTGCCGAACGGCGCGCGGGCCGGCCGCGTCGGCGAGGAAGTGCAGCGCGTCCGTCGCGATCTCCGCGTACCGCTGGGTGAGGACGGCCTGCCCCTGCCCGGTCACGACGTAGCGCCGCGCGGGCCGGCCGCGACCGCGCGACCCCGCGGGGCCGACGTGCACGGCCACCTGGTCCGCCACCTCGAGGGCCTGGAGGTGCCGGCGTACGCCCGCGGCGGCCAGGTCGAGCGCGGCCGCGAGGTCAGCGGCGCTGACCGGACCGTCGGAGGCGACGAGCTGCAGGATCCGACGGCGGGTGGAGGCGTCGTGCTCGCTCGCGGCGTCGGCGCTGCGGTCGGCGTCGGCACCGCGGTCGGCGAGGGGTGTGGACCCGGTCATGCAGCACCTCCCCGCGACGTCGAAGACCTCGACCCGCTACGGGCGTCGGCGTGGGCACGACTGCACCCGATATCGGCAACATCCTTGTTGCCGAAATCCATCCACGCAAGCAAGGTGAGCCTTCGTGACGTGCACGTCGCACGGGGAGCCGCCGTCACGGTGCGGCGCTAGACGGTGGCGCGCGCCCGAGCCGCCGGGCCCGTGCCGCCGCGCCCGGCACCCGGGTCCCCGGTCGCGCGGGCGGACGCCGCCGCGAGCGCGATCCTGCTCGCCCCCACCTGGTCGTCGGGGGCGCCGTCCCGCGTGCGGCGCTCGAGCGCGGAGGAGAACAGGTGCACCGCCTCGGAGTACCGACCGGTGCCGTAGCGCACGCGACCCTGCCCCTGGTCGGCGAACGCCAGCACCGCCGAGCAGTCCCGGCGCGCGTCCTCGTCGACGCCCGGGACCACGGCAGCCGCCTGCGCGGCACGGCGCACGGCGTCGACCACGGCGTCGGCCGCGTCGAGCAGCCCTCGCCGGTGCAGCACCTGCGCGAGCCGCAGCAGAGGCCGCCACGCCGCCGCCGGGACGGGCTCGGCGACCGCGAGGTCGGCGAGCCGCACCGGTCCCCCGTGACGCGCCACGTCCGACCACGCGAGCCGCTCCGCGGCCGCCAGGGCGCCGAGGATCCGCAACCAGACGACCCGTTCGGCGTCACCCGGCGGGCCCTGCCGCTCGAGCCGCTCCACGTGCTCCCACGTCGCCCCGACGTCCTGGGGAACCTCCCACAGGGTCGCCGTGTCGATGCGGTACGTGACCACGGGCAGCTCCTTCGGCCGTCACGCGAGGCGGGGACGCACGGGACGATCCGGGCAGATCGACCCGGCGCCCACCGTAGGGGGCGGCGGACCGCGCCCGCACGGCCCGTCCACCACCAGGACACCGCCGTCGGTCGCGCACCGCCCGGCACCTGGGCGAGGCCCGCGAGCGCCTAGACTCGCGCTCCGTGCACCGCTCCCATGCCGTCGAGGTCCACGGCCTCGTGAAGAGGTACGACGGACGCGCCGTCGTCGACGGCCTCGACCTGACGGCCGACGCCGGCCGCGTCACCGCGGTGCTGGGTCCCAACGGCGCCGGGAAGACCACCACGGTCGAGTGCTGCGAGGGCCTGCGGTCCCCGGACGCCGGGACCGTGCGCGTCCTCGGCCTCGACCCCGTCGCGGACGCCGCGGCCCTGCGACCGGCCGTCGGGGTGATGCTGCAGGACGGTGGGCTGCCGACCGGTGTGCGGGCGCAGGAGATGCTCGAGCACGTCGCGCGCATGTACGCCCGGCCGCTCGACACGGGCCAGCTCGCGGAGCGCCTCGGCCTCGGCGCGTTCGCGCGCACCACCGTGCGCCGCCTGTCCGGGGGGCAGCGCCAACGGCTCGCGCTGGCCGTCGCGGTCGTCGGGCGGCCCCGTGTGGTGTTCCTCGACGAGCCGAGCGCGGGCATGGACCCGCAGTCGCGGCTGGCCGTGTGGGAGCTCGTGCGCGAGCTGCGCGACGGCGGGGCCGCCGTCATCCTCACGACGCACCTCATGGAGGAGGCCGAGGACGTCGCCGACCAGGTCGCCGTCGTCGACCACGGGACGGTGATCGCCCGCGGCACCGTGCCGCAGCTGCTCGCCATGGGCGTCGACCGCGACGGAGCGGCGACGCTCGTCGTGCACACCGACGGCGACGTCGACCCCGCCGGGCTCGCGGAGCGGCTCGGCGACCGGTTCACCGTGGAGCGCCGCTCCGGCACGTCGCTGGCCGTGACCGGCGCGGTCGCGCCCGGCACGGTGGCCGCCACCACCGGGTGGCTCGCCGAGCAGGACGTGCTGGTGACGCACCTGGACCTGGGTCGCCGCACCCTCGAGGACGTCTTCCTCGACCTCACCGGACGGAGCCTGCGATGAGCGTGCCCGACGCCCCTGCGGCACCTCGTCCCGACGGACCCGCCGCGGCACCGCCCGCGCGGCGCGTGCTCGCGCAGGCCGCGTTCGAGGCGCGCATGATCCTGCGCAACGGCGAGCAGGTGCTGGTCGCGGTGGTCATCCCCGTCCTCGCCCTCGTCGGCCTCGTCCAGGCGTCGTTCGTCGCGCTGGACACCGGCAGCACGAGCCGGATCGACTTCCTCACCCCCGGCGTCCTCGCGCTGGCCGTCATGACGGCGTCCTTCACCTCGCAGGCGATCGCCACGGCGTTCGACCGCCGCAACGGCGTCCTGCGCCTCATGGCGACGACCCCCCTGGGGCGCGGAGGGCTGCTCGCGGGCAAGGTGCTCGGCGTGCTCGCGGTCGAGGCCGTGCAGGTCGTGCTCATCGGAGCCGCCGCCGTCGCGCTCGGGTGGCGTCCGGACGCGACGGGCGTCCTGCTCGCGCTCGTCGGCGTCGTGCTGGGGACCGCAGCCTTCACCGCGCTCGCGCTGCTGGTCGCGGGGACCCTGCGGGCCGAGGCGGTGCTCGCGCTGGCCAACCTGCTGCTGCTCGTGCTCGCGCTGGGCGGCGGCGTCATCGTGCCCGCGGACCGCCTGCCCGGGCCGCTGGCGACGCTCGCCGCGTGGCTGCCGTCCGGGGCCCTGGGCGACGTGCTGCGCGGTGCGCTGGTCGACGGTGCGCTGCCGCTCGTCCCGGTGCTCGTGCTGGCCGGGTGGACCGCCCTGCTCGGCGCCCTGGCAGCGCGGCTCTTCCGCTGGCACTGAGCCGACCGGCGGCGCTGACCGGCACGATGAGACGTACGCCGCACGGCCCGGCCGCGCCGGGCGCCCCGCCGGGCCGCGACCGCCGCCTACCCTGGACCACGTGACCGGCACGATGCCCTCCCCCGACTCGACGTCCCAGCGCGAGCACGAGCGCCCGCCCGGGTCACCCCGGCGGGTCGTCGCCCTCCTCGACCGCCTGCGGCCGGGCTGGACGCAGCGCGCGGTCGTCGCCAACCTCGTGGCGCAGATCGGCATCGTCGTGACCGGTGGGGCCGTCCGGCTGACCGGATCGGGCCTCGGGTGCTCGACGTGGCCGTACTGCGAGCCCGGCCGGTTCACGCCCGAGCTCCACGCCGAGATGACCATCCACCCGCTCATCGAGTTCGGGAACCGCACGCTGACGGGTGTGCTCCTCGTGGTGGCACTGGCCGTGGCCCTCCTCGCGGGCCTGGACCGCACGCGGTCGCTGTCCTACCGCCGGCTGGCCTGGGCGCCGTTCGCCGGCGTGGTCGTCCAGGCGGGCGTCGGCGGCATCACGGTGCTCGTCGACCTGCACCCCGCGATCGTGGGCTCGCACTTCCTCATCTCCGCCGCGCTCATCGCCGTCTCCGCATGGCTGCTGGTCCGGCGGCGCGAGGGCGACGGGCCGGTCGTCCCGGTCGTCGACGAGCGCGTCCGCACCCTGGCCCGCGGCCTGGCTGTCCTCGGGGCCGTCGTGGTGGCGCTGGGCGTCGTCGTGACGGGGGCCGGGCCGCACTCCGGGGACGAGGAGGTCGGGTACCGGTTCGCCGTCGACCCGTACGCCGTGGCGCGGGTCCACGCGCTGTCCGTGTGGGCGTTCGTCGTGACCCTCGCCGTGATCCTGGTGCTGCTCGCCCGCGCCCGCCGCGTCGCGGACGCCGGGTCGGGCGGTCCGGCCCGCGCCCTGCGCTCGGGCCTGGTCCTGATGGCCGTCACGCTCGCCCAGGGGCTCGTCGGGTACGTGCAGCTGTTCACCGGGCTGCCGATCGCCCTGGTCAACCTGCACATGCTCGGCGCCGGCGTCCTGATAGCCGCGATCGCGTCCTTCCTCGGGACGCTGCGCCGCCGCGAGGCCTGACGCGGGACGTGCCGGGGACGGCACGTGCACCGACGTGACGAGGGGCGGGGCCCGACCGGGCCCCGCCCCTCGCGGGCCTCACGGTCACGTCAGGCGGGCGTCACCTCGGTGAGACCCGACCAGCCGGCACCGCGCGCGGCCACGGCCGCGAGGACGCCGACGACCGTGGTCGGGCAGTGCAGCCGGCCGGCCATCACCCCGGCGACGACGTCGTCCAGCGGCACCCAGACGGGCACGATGTCGGCCTCCTCCTCGCCGCGCACGTAGCGCTCGGCCTCGGGCACGGGCGACAGGTCCCGCGCGAGGAAGATCGTGATGCGCTCGTCGGACCCACCGGGCGAGGTGAAGTACTCCGCGAGCCGCCACCACCGGCCGGCCACGAGGTCCGCCTCCTCGGCGAGCTCGCGGGCGGCCGCCGTGACGAGGTCCTCGTTCTCGACGTCCAGCAGACCGGCGGGCGGCTCCCACAGCACGTGGCGCACCGGGTGCCGGTACTGGGAGAGCAGCAGCACGCGGTCCTCGTCGTCGAGCGCGATCACCGCGACGGCGCCGGGGTGGTCGACGTACTCGCGCACGACGTCACCGTCGTCGAGCCGCACCGTGTCGGACACCACGTCCCACACCCGTCCGTCGTGCAGCAGGCGGTGCTCGACGACGTCCCGCTCGCGCGGGACGTCGACGAGCGCCTCGTCGCTCACGCGGTCGTCCGCGCCGCGAGCGCCGCGCCGACGAGACCCGCGAACAGCGGGTGCGCACGCGTGGGACGCGACTTGAACTCCGGGTGCGCCTGCGTCGCGACGTAGTACGGGTGCTCCTCGCGCGGCAGCTCGACGAACTCCACGAGCGAGCGGTCGGGCGAGACGCCGGAGATCACCAGGCCGGCGGCCTCGAGCTTGTCGCGGTACGCGTTGTTCACCTCGTACCGGTGCCGGTGCCGCTCCGAGACGCGCTCGCTGCCGTACACCTCGGCGACGACCGAGCCGGGCAGGAGCGCGGCGTCGTAGGCGCCCAGGCGCATCGTGCCGCCGAGGTCGCCCTCGCCGCCGACGATCGTCAGCTGCTCCTCCATCGTGGCGATGACGGGGTGCGGCGAGTCCGGGTCGAACTCGGAGGACGACGCCCCCTCGAGCCCGGCGACGTTGCGCGCGTACTCGATGACCATGCACTGCAGCCCCAGGCACAGGCCCAGCGTGGGGACCTTGCGCTCCCGCGCCCAGCGCAGCGCGCCGAGCTTGCCCTCGATGCCGCGCACGCCGAAGCCGCCGGGCACGAGCACGGCGTCCACGCCGCCGAGCGCCTCCCGGGCGCCCTCCGGGGTGCGGCAGTCGTCGGACGGCACCCACCGGATCGTGACGCGTGCGTCGTGGTGGAACCCGCCGGCGCGCAGCGCCTCGGTCACCGAGAGGTACGCGTCGGGCAGGTCGATGTACTTGCCGACCAGCGCGATCTCGACCTGGTGCGCAGGGGCGTGGACCCGGCTGAGCAGCGCGTCCCAGCCGCTCCACTCGACGTCGCGGAACGGCAGGCCGAGCCGCTGGACGACGTACGCGTCGAGGCCCTCGGCGTGCAGAACGCGCGGGATGTCGTAGATGCTCGGCGCGTCCTTGGCGATCGCGACGCTGTCCACGTCGACGTCGCAGAACAGCGCGATCTTGCGCTTGATCGACTCCGGCACCTCGCGGTCCGCACGCAGCACGATCGCGTCCGGCTGGATGCCGATGCTGCGCAGCGCCGCCACGGAGTGCTGCGTGGGCTTGGTCTTCAGCTCCCCGGACGGGCCGATGTACGGCAGCAGGGACACGTGCAGGAAGAACACGTTGTCGCGTCCGAGGTCGTGGCGCACCTGGCGTGCCGCCTCGAGGAACGGCTGCGACTCGATGTCGCCGACGGTGCCGCCGATCTCGGTGATGATCACGTCGACGTCCTCGGACGCCTGCGAGCGCATCCGCCCCTTGATCTCGTCCGTGATGTGCGGGATCACCTGCACGGTGTCGCCGAGGTACTCGCCGCGGCGCTCCTTGGCGATGACGTCGGAGTACACCTGCCCGGTCGTGACGTTCGCCGAGCCGACCAGGTCGACGTCGAGGAACCGCTCGTAGTGGCCCACGTCCAGGTCGGTCTCGGCACCGTCCTCGGTGACGAAGACCTCACCGTGCTGGAACGGGTTCATCGTCCCGGGGTCCACGTTGATGTACGGGTCGAGCTTCTGCATCGTGACGCGCAGGCCGCGCGAACGGAGAAGTCGACCGAGGCTGCTGGCCGTCAGGCCCTTGCCCAGAGAGGAGGCCACGCCCCCCGTGACGAAGATGTGCCGGGTCAGGGAGTCCGACCGCCCGGAGAGTCGATGCGCGCGTTCCATCACGGGCTTCCACCCTACCGGACCCGGCGCCCGACCGGGACGCGGCGACACCCGAACGTGGCGCGCCGTGCGTCACGTCGGGGTCGGACCGGTCCGTCTGGACGGCGCCGGGTCGCCGGACGTCGCTTCCGGCACCGGCGTGCGCTCGACGCGGAGCACACCGGTCAGCGTGCCGCGGTCCAGCAGCGCGACCGCCCCGACCACGGCCGTGACAGCCACGACCGCGCCCCCGCCGGCGGCCGCGGTCGCACTGAGCGCGCCGTCGCCCACCAGGTCCAGCACGGTGGTCGCGACACCTCGGCCCGCGACCGCACCGAGCACGCCGGCACCCAGCGCGACGACCGCCGTACGCCCCAGACCGGCGAGCGCTGCACCTCCCGCGGCGTGTCGCAGAGCGAGGACCGCCGCGACGCCGCCGAGCGCCATGCCGAGCGCCGTCGCGAGCCCGATGGACCGGAGGACGGCCGTCGGGTCCTGCGGGTCCCCCAGCACGACGAGCAGCGGTACGGCGACGGCGACGGCGCCCCACCCGACGACGTTCGTGAGGATCGCCGCGCGCGGCCGCTCCACGGCGTAGAGCGTGCGGGACACGTGGAACATCACCGCGAGCCCGACGACCCCCGCCGGCATCCACGTGAGCAGGATGCCCATGGCCTCGGCCAGCCCGGCACCCTCGCCCGTCGCGAGGTCCGCGAAGACCCGGGCCACACCGCTGCCGCCCGCGACCACGGCCGCGCCACCCAGCGCCCCCACGGTCAGCACCGCGCGCGTCGTGACGGCCGACGTCGCGGCGAACCGAGCGCGGTCCCCCGTCGCGGCGTGCGCCGCCACGCGCGGGAACGTCGACGTCGCGAGGGGCACGACCAGGACCGCGTACGGCAGCAGGTACACCTGCTGGGCGTAGACGACCGCGGAGAACCCGCGCCCGTCGTGGGGCAGCAGCTCGTTGGCGACGTACCAGATGACGAGGACCGAGAGCTGCTGGGCGGCGACCGACCCGACACCGGCGAGCGCGAGCGCCCGGAACCGGGGGCCCGCGTCGTCCGGAAACCGCAGCGTGGGACGCATCCGCACGCCGAGGCGGCGCACCGGCAGCAGCACCGGCAGCAGCATCGCGAGGACGCCCGCCGTCGTGCCCCACGCGAGCAGGTCGATGGCGCCCGGCACGAGCGCCGTCGGGTCGGACGTCTCGCCGTCCGCGAGCGCGCCGTACACCAGGAAGGTCGCGATCAGGACGAGGGAGTTCAGCACCGGGGCGAACGCCGGCCAGAAGAACCGGCGGTGCGCCTGCAGCACGCCGTACAGCAGCACGGTGAGCCCGTACACGGGGACCTGCACCGAGAAGACCAGCACGAAGTACCGCACGGTCGTCGCCAGCACGGGGTCGTCCCTGCTCGCGACCGCCGCCACGACGCCGCTCAGCGCCGCGAGAAGGATGCCGAGCGGGACCAGGACGAGCAGGACCCACCCGAGCGCCGCGGACACGAGGCGGTCGATCTGCGCGCGGTCGGCGCGTGCCACGGGCGCGGCCAGCAGCGGCACGACGGCGCCCGCGAGGGCCCCACCGGCCGCGACCTCGAAGAGCACGTTGGGCAGGAGGTTGGCCGCGTTGTACGCGTCGGCGATCGCCTCGTGCCCGACGGTGCCGTTGAGGACGAGCGTGCGCACGAGCCCGAGCACGCGGCTGACGACCGTGACGACCGCGATCATCGCCGCCGCGCCGAGCAGCCCCTGGACAGCACGACGCAGGCCCGCGCGGGTCATGGCGTGGTGCCCACGCCCGCCCGGGGCGCGGCGGGGCGCCGCCCCCACGCGTCGATCTCGCGCAGCACCGGCGTGCGCTCGATGACGCGGGTGAAGCTGACCCGCTCGCTGACGAGCGTCAGGCCGACGACGCCGACGAGCGCCGCGAGTCGCACGGGGCGCGGCGCACCGAGCACCAGCGCCGTGCCCAGCGCCGCGCCCAGGGCGTTCGCCCCGGAGTCGCCGAGCATGTCCGTCTCGGCGAGGTCGGCCTCGACGGCGGTCGAGGCCGCACCGAGCACCGCGCACGCCGCCACGCCGCCGCCGGTGCCGACGAGCGGCGCCGCGGCCAGGGAGACGGCCTTCAGAGCCCGCCCCGGGCGCAGGTCGAGCAGGTTGACGAGGTTGGCGGTGCCGGCCACCAGCGCCGCCGACGCGAGGGTGTCCACCACGCGGCCGACGGGACGACCGGCGGGGCCGCCGGCGGGCGGGGCGAGCGTGGCCGCCGCGAGGGCGCACGCCCCGATGCCGAGCACCTTCAGCCCCCCGGTGGTCAGCTGCCCGCGGGCGAGGGCGCCGAGGTGCCCCCGGAGGCCCTTGGCACGCGTCCCGGGGTCCTCGCGCAGGTCGTCGACCAGGCCGAAGGCACCGGCGCCCACGACGGCCGTCGCGGTCGCGGCGGTCGCCCGCAGACCGCCCGCACCGACCAGCACGCCCGCGAGGACGCCGGCGACCACCGCCGGGCCCTCCAGCAGGCTGACGGGCTCACCGCGGTGGTTGGTGCGCGTCCACGTCGTGGCGCCGCCCGGCGGCTGCCAGTCCAGCGCACCACGCGCCGCGGCCGTGACCGCGGCGGCGACGAGCGCGGCTGCAGGACGGCCCGCGCGGCTCATCCCTCACCGCCGGCCTGGTCCGGCACCTCGCTCTGCGCCGCGGCGTCGTCCGCCTCCGGCACCACGGGTGTGCGGTCCACGGGTGTGAGCTGGACGGCCGGCGGCAGCGTCTGGAGCCCGTCCCCGTAGCCGTAGTGGCCGGGCTGGTCGGCGATCGCGGCGGCGAGCGCGAGCGGCACCACGACCTGCCCGCTGACGGTCGCGACGTCGGCGACGGTGGTCACGGTGTCGGCGAGCGCGTCGTCACCACGCACCGCGGCGACCAGGTCGTCGCCGTCCGTCCCGGTCCCCGCGACGACGGCCCCCTCGGAGAGCCGCTGCGCCGCGGCCGCCAGCGCGAGCTGGGCGTCGAAGGTGACGGGCGTCGGCGCGGCCGTCGCGTCGCCGTCCGCGGGCTCGACCGGCGTGCCGGCGACGACCACCACGGCATCCGCCGGACGGGTCACGTCCTGGGCGTACGACACCAGGGGACGGTCACCCGCCGCGAGCACGTCGAGCAGGGACGACGCGTTCTCCGACAGCGCGTCGGGCGCGGCGGAGTCGGCACCGACGAGCCCCGAGACGAGCGCCTCGGCGAGCTCGGCGTCCGCACCGGCGTCGGCCGCCGGCGGCTGGTCGAGGTAGGACATGACCGTGCCCGCCAGGGTCCGGCGGTACGTCGCCATCGCGGGATCGGTCCACGCGGCGTCCACCGTCACCGTCGCCGAGATCTCGGCACCGGCCTGCGTGAACCGCTCGACGAGCGCCGCGACCTCGTCCTCGGGGACGTCGTCGACGAGCACCAGCGCGACACGGCGGTCGGTCAGGGCACCCGCGAGCAGGCGCTCGCCGGAGGCGGAGGCGAACGCGTCCGCGGCGGCCAGCTCACCGCCGGTGCGGTCCAGCTCGGATCGCAGGCTCTCCTTCTCGGCGCGCAGCCCTTCGACCTGGCCCGTCAGGGTGTCGCCGATGGTCTCCTTCAGCGGGCCTGCGCCGAGGGCGATGCCGACGGCGAGCGCAAGGAACACGGAGATGAGGGAGACGATGTGGTACCGGAAGTCGATCACGGGGTGTGCTCTCGATCGGGTGCGCGACGGATCGCGGCGGGACGTACGAACGGGACGCCGCGCAGGCCGGGGGCGGCGGCACGGCGGGCGGGGGCGGTCACGGCGATCCGCCGAGCAGCGAGCCGACCCACGACAGCAGGTCGTCGACGCGCGCGCCGACCAGGCCGATCAGGGTCTGCCCGGCAGCGGTGGACGCGAGGGCCACTCCGAGGGCCAGCAGCCCGGCCAGCACGAGCAGCGTGAGCTGCAGGTTGGAGATGCGGTGCTGGTAGAGCTGGGAGACGCCCTTGGCGTCGACGAGCTTGCCGCCGACGCGCAGCCGGGTGAGGAACGTGCTGGCCATGCCGGAGCGCCCCTTGTCGAGGAACTCCACGAGGGTGGCGTGCGTGCCGACCGCGACGATGAGCTCGGCGCCCTTGTCGTCGGCCAGCAGCATCGCGACGTCCTCGCTGGTGCCCGTCGCCGGGAACACCACGTACGGCACGCCGAGCTCCTCGACGCGGGCGATGCCGGGCGCGCGACCGTCACGGTAGGCGTGCACGACGATCTCGGCGCCGCACCGCAGCGCCCGGTCGGACACCGAGTCCATGTCACCGACGATCATGTCGGGACGCCAGCCGGCGTCGAGGATCGCGTCCGCGCCGCCGTCCACACCGATGAGCACCGGCCGGTACTCACGGATGTACGGACGCAGCGTGACCAGGTCCTCCTTGTAGTGGTACCCCCGCACGACGATGAGGACCTGACGACCCTCGATGCGCGTGTCGATATCGGGCACCCCGACGCCGTCGAGCAGGAGCTCACGCTCGCGGCGCAGGTAGTCCATCGTGTTGGCCGCGAAGGACTCCAGCTGCACCGAGAGCCCCTCGCGCGCCTCGGCCATCGCCGCGGCGACGCTCTGCGCGGTCTGGGCGACGCCCTCGGCGACGAGCGCGTCACCGTCGTGGACGGCACCGTCGACGACCCGCAGCACGCGGCCCTCGGCGATCGCCATGACGTCGGGCCCGAGGTCGTCGATCAGCGGGATGCCCGCCTCGACGAGGATCTCGGGTCCGAGGTTGGGGTAGCGGCCGGACGTCGACCTCGCCGCGTTGAGGACGGCGGCGGGCTGGCACGCCACGAGCGCCTCGGCGGACACGCGGTCCAGGTCGAGGTGGTCGATCACGGCGATGTCGCCGGGCTTGAGCCGCTTGGTCAGCGCCTTGGTGCGGGGGTCGACACGAGCCGGGCCGACGACCTCGGCATCATCGGTCGCGGGCGTGCGGCGGCGAAGGGAGACTCTCATCGAGGATCATCGTCCCACGGACTGGGCCAACAGCTCCGCCGCGTGCGCGCGTGCCGTGACCGAGTCGTCCTGCCCGGAGAGCATCCGGGCCAGCTCGCGCACCCGTTCCTCGCCGTCCACCTCGCGCACGTCGGACTCCGTCACCACGTCCACGCCGTCCGCCAAGGACTTGGAGACCACCAGGTGGCGGTCGGCGAAGGCGGCGACCTGCGCCAGGTGGGTGACGACGAGCACCTGCGTGCCGTGCGCGAGCCGCGCGAGCCGCTCCCCCACCTGCGTCGCGGCGCGACCGCCGACACCGGCGTCCACCTCGTCGAACACGAACGTCCCGGGCGTGGCCGCCCCGGAGCCCTCCGCGGTCGCGAGCGCGACCTCGAGGGCGAGCATGACGCGCGAGAGCTCACCGCCCGACGCCCCCTTGCCGAGCGGTCGCGCCGGGGCACCCGCGTGCGGGACGAGCAGCATCTCGACGTGGTCGGCACCGTGCGGGCCGGGCTCGTCTGCCGGGCGCACGACGACCTCGAGGTGCGCACCACCCATGGCCAGGCTCGCCAGCTCCTCGGTGACCGCCTGCGCGAGCCGCAGGGCGGCCTGGGCGCGGGTGGCGGTGATCGTCGCGGCCAGCTCACGCAGCCGGTCGTCGAGCGCGTCCCGCTGCTCCGTGAGCTCGGCGACGCGCTCCTGCCCGCCGTCGAGGTCGAGCAGCCGCTGCGAGGCGTCCTGCGCCCACGCGAGCACGGCGGCGACGTCCTCGCCGTAGCTGCGGGTCAGGCCGGTCAGCTCCGCACGCCGGCGCTGCACCGCGTCGAGCCGCGCCGGGTCGGCCTGCAGGTCCTGGACGTACGCCGAGAGCTCGGCGGCGAGGTCGGCCAGCAGGTAGCCCGCCTCGGCGGCGCGGGTCGCCAGGTCGGCCAGCGCCCGGTCGTGGTGCCCGGCGTGCTCGAGGGAGCGCCGCGCCTCCTCGACCAGCACGACGGCCGCCGCGCCGACGTCCGCCGCGTCCTCGTCCCCCACGAGTGCGGCGTGCGCGCCTGCGGCCGCGGCGCGCAGGTCCTCGGCGTTGCCGAGCCGCTCGGCCTCGGCGGCCAGCTCGAGGTCCTCCCCCGGCTGCGGCGCGACGCGCTCGACCTCGGCCAGGCCCAGGCGCAGCAGCTCGGCCTCGCGGGCACGCTCCTGGGCGTGCGCGACCCGGTCGTCGAGCTCCGCCTGCACACGCACCCGCTGCGCCCATGTCGCGGCGTGCCGCGCGAGCACCTCGGCGTGCGCCGGCCCGGCGAACGCGTCGAGGGCGGCGCGCTGACGGGCGGCAGAGCGCAACCGCATCTGGTCCGCCTGGCCGTGGACCGTCACGAGCTCCTCGGCGATCTCCGCCAGGACGCCCTGCGGGACGGACCGCCCGCCGAGGTGGGCCCGGGAACGTCCCGGAGACCCGGGGGTACCCGCGCTGACGGTGCGCAGCACGACCAGCGACCCGTCGTCGTCCACCTCCGCGCCGGCCTCCCGGGCGCGCTCGAGCGCGGGCGACCCCGCGGGCAGCAGGACGCGCCCCTCCACGGCCGCGCCCGTGGCACCGGTCCGCACGGTCGCGGGGTCGGCGCGCCCGCCGAGGAGGAGTCCGAGCGCGGTGAGCACCATCGTCTTGCCGGCGCCGGTCTCACCGGTGAGCACCGTCAGCCCGGGGCCGAGCCGCACGTGCGCGCGCCCGATGACACCCAGGTCCTCGATCCGGATCTCGTCGATCACGACGCACCGTCCTCGTCACTGCTGCGGGCGCCCCGCCAACCCACGACCGGCAGGTCGAACTTCTGCACGAGCCGCGTCGTGAACGGCGCGGGGTAGAGCCGTGCGAACCGCACGGGCACGTCGCTCACGCTGACCTCCATGCGGGTCCCCCGCGCGACGGGCAGCTGCCGCCGGCCGTCGCAGGTGACCACCGCCGTGGACGGGGACCGCTCGATGACCTCCACCGCCAGCACGCTGCTCGGGCCCATGACCAGCGGCCGGGCGAAGAGCGTGTGCGCCGCCAGCGGCACCATGACCGTCCCGCGCACGTCCGGCCAGACCACCGGGCCCCCGGCCGAGAACGCGTGCGCGGTGGAGCCGGTCGCAGACGCCGCGATGAGCCCGTCGCAGCCGAACGACGACAGCGGGCGGCCGTCGACCTCGATGACCACCTCGATCATCCGTGCGGGGTCCGTCTTCTCCAGCGCCGCCTCGTTCAGGGCCCAGGCGGTCCGCACCGTGCCGTCGGCGTCGACCAGGCGCACGTCCAGGGTGACGCGCTCCTCGACCGCGTAGTCACCGTCGGCCAGGCGCTGCACGGCGGTCGCCACGTCCGCCGGCTCGATCTCGGCCAGGAAGCCCACGTGCCCGAGGTTGACGCCGAGCAGGGGCACGTCCGTGCCGCGCGTGAGCTCGGCGGCCCGCAGGATCGTGCCGTCCCCTCCGAGCACGACCGCGAGCTCGAACGGCGGCAGCTCGTCGGCGGTCGTGTGCTGGGACGCGGTGACCGGTTCGACGTCCGCGTCGCGCAGGGCGCGCAGCACGGCCTCGGTGGCGTCCAGCGCCTCGGGCCGACCGCTGTGCCGGACGACGAGCGCGCGCCGGGTCACCGGGCACCTCCCGTGCCCGGTGACCGCTGCCCCGCGCCGACCTGGAGCGTGTCCCGGTCCAGCGCGGTGTCCACGGCCGTGGCCACCGCCGCCGTCACCTCCGACCAGGACGCACCGGCGCCGGCCGCACCCGGGCCCTGCGCCCAGAGCACGAACTCGACGTTCCCGTGGGTACCGGGCAGCGTGCTCGGGCGCACGTCGCGCACCACCGCACCGGACGCGACGACCCGCTCGCAGACGGTCGTCACGGCCTGCGCCCACAGGCGGGGGTCACGCACCACGCCGTCGGCGCCGAGCCGGTCGCGGCCCACCTCGAACTGCGGCTTGACGAGCAGAACCAGGTCGGCTGCGTCCTCGGCCACCGCGAGCAGCGGGTCGATCACGAGCGTCAGCGAGATGAAGGAGAGGTCGGCGACCACGAGGCCCGGTGCCGGGACGACGTCACCGGCTCGCAGGTCCCGGACGTTGACGTGCTCACGGACCTCGACCCGCGGGTCGTCGCGCAGCCGCGGCACCAGCTGCCCGTGCCCGACGTCGACCGCGACGACGTGCGCCGCACCGCGGCGCAGCAGCACGTCGGTGAAGCCGCCGGTGCTGGCCCCGGCGTCGAGGCAGTGCCTGCCGGCGACGACCGGACCCGCGGCGCCGTACCCGTCGAGGGCGTCGGCGAGCTTGTGCGCCGCCCGCGAGGCGTACCCGGGATCGGAGGGGTCGGTCTCGACGTGGACGTCCTGGCCGTCGTCGACGCTCGTCGCACCGCGGCGCACGGCGGCACCGTCGACCCGCACGCGGCCGGCCGCGAGCAGCTGTGCGGCGTGACCGCGCGAGCGCGCGAGCCCTCGCCGGACGAGCTCGCTGTCGAGCCGTGCCCTGGTCATGGTCGTCGTCATCCCTCGGCGTCCGCCAACCGGTCCTGGAGCGCCGTGTGCACGTCCTCGAAGGTGGTGAGCTGGACACGCAGGTCCTGCTCCTCGACGCCGGCGAGCCGGGTCAGGGCCTCGTCGACCGCGGGGTCGCCGGAGGTCGGCACCGCCCCCGGCACCGTCGGGTCCTGCACGGGCTCGCTCACGTCACGTCTCCTCTCGACCACCACGGACGCCGTCCGCGGTCGGGCCGCCGTCACCCCGGGCTCGCCGCCGGCACCGGCCGGTCGCGCGCTCGCCCACGGTACCCGGCGGTCGCCGCCGCGGGGCGGTCGCCCACAGGTCGGCGCGGCGCCCCGATCAGCGCAGGAGCTCGGGCACCGACGCCGGGTCGGGGCCCGCGCCGCTGTCCGCGGCGTCCCAGGCGGCCGCGCACGCGGCACGCACCAGGTCCACCGGGTCGTCGGGCAGCCCGTCGACCTGGAGGACGGCGTCCACGACACGCGCGGCCGCACCCCGGCACACCCACCACCCGCCGTCGACCACGGGCTCGGGGTGCGGCGTGAGCAGCGCCCGCAGGTCCGCGGCCACGTAGTGCGGCCGTTCGCCCGGCGCGGCGAGCACCGCGTCGCGCGCGGTGCTCACACCCGTGAGCACGTGCAGCCCCGGCATGTCCCCCGCCCGCGCACCGGCCAGGTCGGTGTCGAGCCGGTCACCCACGACCAGCGGCCTGCTCGCACCGGCACGGGCGACGGCCAGGCGGTACATGGTCGGCGACGGCTTGCCCGCGCTGGACGGCTCCACCCCGGTCGCGGCCCGCACGGCACCGACCAGCGCACCGTTGCCGGGCGCGAACCCGCGTGCCGTCGGCAGGCTCAGGTCGAGGTTCGACGCCACGTGCCAGGCGCCGCGCTGGACGGCGTACGCGGCCTCGGCGAGCTGGGCCCAGCCCACGTCCGCGGCGTAGCCCTGGACCACCGCGACGGGCTCGTCGTCCGCGGACGCGACGATGCGGTAGCCCTTCGCCGCCACCGCGGTGTGCAGCCCTGCCCCGCCGACCACGAGCACCCGCTCGCCGGCGGGCACCCGGGTCGCGAGGAGCTCGGCGGCCGCCTGCGCCGCGGTCATGACCTCGTCGGGCCGCGTCGGGATGTCGAGCCCCGTCAGCTGCTCGGCGACCGCCTCCGGCTCGCGTGACGCGTTGTTCGTCACGAACACCAGCCGCATTCCCGCGGCGCGCGCACCCGCAAGCCCCTCGGACGCACCGTCGATGGGGTGGTGCCCCCGGTACGCGACGCCGTCCAGGTCCACGAGCGCCAGGTCGTACCGCTCGGCGAGCGGCACGTCGCAGCCGAGCAGGCCGCGCGCGGTCACCGCGACTCCTGCGCCGACGCGTCGTCCGCACCGTCGACGACGTCGGTCGGGGCGTCGGTCCCCGGCGCGGTGGGCTCGTCGGTCGACGGCTCAGGCGCGACCTCGCCCGCCCCGACGCCCTCGAGGGGGACGCCTTCGTCGGGGAGGTCATCGTCGGCGACGTCCTCGTCGGGGACGTCGTCGTCGGACACGTCGTCGTCGGGGACGTCGTCGTCGGACACGTCGTCGTCGGACACGTCCTGCGTCGGCCCACCCGGGGCGAGCTCCTGCTCCTCGGCGGGCTCGTCCGCCAGGTCGTAGACCACGACGTCCTCGTGCTCCGTGACGTTGCCGGCGGCCTCGTCGAGGACCTCCTGCGGGTACGCCGCCAGCTCGGCGGCGGCGTCGTCCGCGCGACCCGCGGCCTCGAGCGCCGCGGCGCGTGCCTGTGCGACGCGGGCGGCGAGGAGCCCCCGCGCCGCGCGGACCAGGGGTCCGGACAGGGCCGCGACGGCGGCCTCGGCCTGACCGAGGTCGAGACGCGCCCCGCTGACGACCATCGCCATCTCGATCTGCGTGTCCGCCGGGAGCGTCTGCGCCTCGGGCTCCTGCGAGAGCGTGATCGCCCGCTCCGGGCGGCCCAGTCCCCGCTCGCAGTCCGCCATGACGGCCAGGTGCTCGGACGAGCCGTTGAGCCGTCGCACCGTGCGCAGCTCTCGCAGCGCCTCGGCGTACCGGCCGGTGCGGTAGGCCGCGAGCCCGGCGGCCTCGCGCACGACGTCGACCCGCCCGGCACGGCGCACCGCGGCCTGTGCGTGCTCGTACGCCGCCTCGGGGTCCTCGTCGATCAGCCGTCCCACCATGACCAGATGGCGGCCCACGCGCTCGGCGTTCTCCTTGCTCAGCGTGCGCAGCGGCCCCCGCACGTCGCGGTCGAGCATCGAGAACGTCACGTCCTCGGGGATCACCGGGTCCGGCACCCGGGCCTCCCGCTCGTCGGGCGTCGGGCGGGCGGCGGAACGGTCTCCGAATCGGGCGCCGCCACTCGTCGCCGGCCGCTCGTCCCTCCCGTACGGACGGCCGCCGCCTGCGGGACGACCTGTGCGGTCGCCGAAGGACGGCCGGTCGGACCGCTCACCCGACGACGGACCACGGCCACGGTCACCGAAGGCAGGACGACCGGGGCGCTCACCCGAGGACCCGCCACGGTCACGGTCACCGAACGCCGGACGACCGGGGCGCTCGGAGGAGGGACCGCGGTCACGGTCACCGAAGGCCGGGCGGTCGGAGGACGGACGACGGTCACGGTCACCGAACGCCGGACGACCGGGGCGCTCGGAGGAGGGACCGCGGTCACGGTCACCGAACGCCGGGCGGTCGGAGGACGGACGACGGTCACGGTCACCGAACGCCGGACGACCGGGGCGCTCGGAGGAGGGACCGCGGTCACGGTCACCGAACGCCGGGCGGTCGGACGACGGACGACGGTCACGGTCACCGAACGCCGGGCGCGCCGTCCCGCCCCCCGAGGACGGACCACGGCCACGGTCACCGAAGGCGGGCCGACCGGTGCGCTCACCCGACGAGGGCCGACGGTCACGGTCACCGAACGCGGGTCGACCCGTGCGGTCACCGGACGCCGGGCGGTCGGACCGCTGCTCACCCGAGAAGGGTCGACGGTCACGGTCACGGGACACGGGGCGCTCACCGCGACCGCCCGAGAACGGGCGCCGGTCGCGGTCGCCGGAGGAGGGCCGACCGCTCCACTCCCCCGAGGCCGGGCGACCCGGACGCTCACCGGCCGACGGACGACGGTCACGGTCGCGGTCACCGAACGCGGGACGGCCCGGACGGTCCGTGCCACCGCCGAAGCGGTCACGGTCACCGAACGAACGGCCACCGGTGGGCCGCCCGGATGCCGCGGAACCACCGGACCTGCCGCCCGCGGGCCGGGGCCCGCCACGGAACGAGCTGTCCCCGTCGCGACCACCACGCGGGCCGCCACCCGACGGACCGCCACTACGCGGCGGACGGGCCTCGCTGCGGTCGGAGCTCTCCCACGGACGCCCGCCACTGCTCGGGCGGCCGAACGAGCCACCGCCGCGCGCGGGCCGACCCGCACCGGCACCCACGCCTCGACGGTCGCCGCGGTCCCCCGTCCCGCCCCAGGCGGGACGGGTGCCGTCACGCTCGCCATTTCCCGGCCGCGATCCCCACGTGTCGCCGTCGGGGCGGGATCCCGCCGGACGCCCCTGCCGAGGGCCGCGCACGCCGGACCCGCCGGCCGCGGTCGGGCGCGGGCCACCGGTCCGCGGTCGCTCCGACCAGCCGCCCTGCGCCTGACCGCCGGGGCGCTGCGCGCCTGTGCGCGGACCACCGCTGGACGGCCGCGCTCCCCGCGCGTCCGAGGACGGGCGCCCGGCACGGTCCTGCCCGGATCGGGGGCTCTCCCCACCCGGGCGACCGCCGGCGTAGCCTCCGGCCCGGCCGCCGCGCTGCGGTCCGTTCCTGCGGGGTCGGTCCTGGCCACCGGGGCCGGTGGGGGCGTCGCTGTTCATCTGTACTCCTCGATCGATCGTCTGACCCCATCGTCCCACCACGGGAGGCCCACGGGCACACGACGGACCTTCCGGTCGCGCGGGTGCGCGGAGAGTCTTCTCACGTCGTGCCCGACCTGGGCACGGGGGTGGTGGGCGGGGGAACGACGAAAGGCCCACCCCTGACAGGGGTGGGCCTTTCGTTGAATGATTGTCCGGCGGCGTCCTACTCTCCCACACCCTGGCGGGTGCAGTACCATCGGCGCTGAAGGGCTTAGCTTCCGGGTTCGGAATGGGACCGGGCGTTTCCCCTTC
>NZ_JAFMUZ010000003.1:0-310567 GCF_017353535.1 Cellulomonas sp. zg-ZUI22
TGTCAAACAGCCACCCACCGACCGAAACCGGCGAGCAACAGACACACAAAGAACCCCCCAAAAGAGGGGCATCAACTGGCATCATCCCTGACCAGACCCACGGGGTGGACCCAGCCAGGATCGACACCACAAACATGGCATCGACTACTTGGCACACTGTTGAGTTCTCAAGGAACAGACGCGCATCCTCGTCAACGCTTTCGCGCTTTCGCAGGAGGCTTTGTTCGATCTTCAATCTACCAGGCGTTCTCCGCGCCCCTGACCACCGTGGTGATCCAGGCCCTGGCGAACGCCGCCGCACGACTCTACCCGACGCGCTGAGCGCCGAGAACCACCATGCGGGAGATGCCCAGCTCCTGCGGGGACCGACCACCGAACGACTGCTCGGTGTCCGTTCCTCCCTGCTGGGCGGGCTCGGAGAACATTACGCGGGTCCCGCGCGGGCGGTCAAATCCGCGAGCGTGTGACGCCGACCACCGCGTGCTCGCCGGCCCCCCGGTCGTCATCTCCGCAGGTCAGCGAGCCGGGAGCCGCTGGTGGGCGGCGCCGTGCACGTGCACGGCGCCGCCCACCAGGGCTCAGGCCGCGGGGTCGGGTGCCTGCACGTCGACCACGGCCAGGGTCCGCTTGCCCCGTCGCAGCACGGCCCACCGGCCGTGCAGCAGCTGCTCGGCGGTGAGCGTGGCGTCCTCCGACGCGACGCGCACGTTGTTGACCGACGCGCCGCCCTCGGCGACCGCCCGGCGCGCGGCCGCCTTGCTCGCCACCACCCCGGTGGCCGCCAGGAGGTCGACGATCGGGTCACCGACCGCGCCGCGTGCCGTCGGCAGCTCGGCGACGGCCGCCCCGAGCGTGCCGGCGTCGAGCGCCCCCAGCTCCCCCCGGCCGAACAGCGCCTGGCTCGCGGCGATCACGGCCTCCGCCGCCTGCTCCCCGTGCACCAGCGCCGTCACGTCGTGGGCGAGCGCGCGCTGCGCCTCACGCGCCGCCGGGCGCTCGGCGACCGCCTGCTCGAGCTCGGCGATCTGCTCCCGCGTGCGGAACGTGAACACCTTGAGGTACCCCACGACGTCGGCGTCGTCCGCGTTGAGCCAGAACTGGTAGAAGGCGTACGGCGTGGTCATGGCCGGGTCCAGCCACACCGTGCCCGACTCCGTCTTGCCGAACTTCGTGCCGTCCGCCTTGGTGATCAACGGCGTCGTCAGGGCGTGCACCCCCGTGGCCTCCACCTTGCGCACCAGCTCGACGCCGGACAGCAGGTTCCCCCACTGGTCGTTGCCCCCGGTCTGCAGCCGCACACCGTGCCGGCGGAAGAGCTCGAGGTAGTCCATCCCCTGCAGGATCTGGTAGCTGAACTCGGTGAAGCTGATCCCCTGGTCGCTGTGCAGCCGGCGGGCCACCGTGTCCTTGGCGAGCATCGTGCCCAGCCGGTAGTGCTTGCCGACGTCCCGCAGGAAGTCGATGGCCGACAGGCCCGACGTCCAGTCGAGGTTGTTGACCATCGTGGCGGCGTTGGCGCCCTCGAACCGCAGCAGGGGTGCGATCTGGGCGCGGATCCGCTCGACCCAGCCGGCGACCACGTCAGGAGAGTTGAGCGTGCGCTCCCCCGTCATCTTGGGGTCCCCGATGAGACCGGTGGCGCCGCCGACGAGGGCGAAGGGGCGGTGGCCCGCGTCCTGCAGGCGCCGCACCGTGAGGATCTGGACGAGGTTGCCGATGTGCAGCGACGGGGCCGTGGGGTCGAACCCGCAGTAGAGCGAGACGGGCCCGGCGGCCAGCTCGGCCCGGAGCGCGTCGAGGTCGGTGTGCTGCGCGAGGAGCCCGCGCCAGGCGAGCTCGTCGAGGATGTCGGTCACAGGGGTCTCCGTCGATCGGGGGCCGGCGCACCCGCGGGACGGGCGGCACGGCGGTACGGGGTCGGACGCCGCACGGCGGCGCGGGACGAGGGGGTGGGGCACGACGAGGGGGTGTGCACCCGGGTCAGGCCGACGTCGTCGCCCCGGGAGGGGCGTCTGCCGACGTCGGCGACCGATACGCGGGGCGGTAGGCCGAGACGGTCGGCTCGCCCGTCAGCCACAGACGCCACGGGTGCACCGCGGCGTCGCCACCGACGCCCGACACCCCGACGCGTGGCCCGGCCGCGACCGGGGACTGCGTCACCGCGACGTCGCGCTTGCGCACGAGCACCGGGCCGCCGGGCTCCGTGAGGTCGGCCCCGTTGGCCGCGAGATCCAGGCCCAGGCACACCGCCAGGCGTGCCGGGCCGCGGGCGAGCTGGCGCTCGTTGTCGACGACGCCGGCGCTCGCGCGTCGCGCCCAGGCGAGCTCGACGCCCTCCACGACCTCGCCGGCGCGCAGCAGCACGGCCGACGCCCGGCCCGCCTGCTCGGTCACCACGTTGACGCAGTGGTGCAGCCCCATGTGCCGGTACACGTACAGACGCCCGGGCTCGGCGAACATGGCCGCGTTGCGGGCCGTCCGCCCGCGGAAGGCGTGCGAGCCCGGGTCGTCCTCGCCGCCGTACGCCTCGACCTCGGTCAGGCGCACGGTGACCGGGCCCTCGGGGCTGCGCGCCGTCACGAAGGCTCCGAGCAGGTCGCGTGCGACAGCGAGGGGATCGCGCGCGTACCAGCTGCGCGCGGGCACCACGCCGGTGCCGGGGACGATGCCGTCGTCCGGCCGACCCGTCGCGGGCGTCTCGAGGTGCACGCGGCCATCATGCCAAACCGGTCGGTCCCGGCGCGGGGACGTCCGGCGCGGGGACGTCCGGCGCCGGACCGACGGCACGCCCGTCGCCGTCGAGCCGGACGTCGGCGCGCTCCCGCGTGCGCTCCCGCTCGAAGTGCGCGCGCTCGTCGGCCATCCACGCCGTCCAGTGCGCCCGTGCCGCCTCGCCGTCGCGGGCCAGGCCGCGCGCCAGCCGCACGTCGTCGGGTGCGCACACCCAGACGCGCACCGACACGAACCCGTCGACCGCGCGACGCGCCGACCCGCACCCCTCGACGACCAGCACGTCGGGGACCGGGACGTCGACCCAGTCGGTGAACGCGCCCGCGGACCAGTCGTAGCGCTGGAAGCGTCCGGGCAGACCACGCCGCAGCGGTTCGAGCACCTGCGCCGACAGCCGCGGCCAGAGCGTGCCCTCCAGCCCGCCCCACCCGTCGTACAGGTCGTCGAGGTGCACGACCGCGACCCGTGCGCCCGTCTCCCCGACGAGCGCGGCGACGCGGGCGGCCGTCGTCGTCTTGCCCGAGCCGGCGGGTCCGTCGACGCACACCAGCCGCACGCGGCCGAGCCGCGGCGGGGCGGCGAGCGCCCGGGCCACGACGACATCGGCACCCGGCGTCACGTCGTCCCGCCCGCGTGCCGGTGCGCTCAGGCCCGCTGTGCGCGCAGGGCGGCGCTGCGCTCGCGCGCGGCGGCGAGCTGCTCGGCCACGCGCACCGGTGCCGTACCACCGACGGCGTCACGGGACGCCAGCGAGCCCTCGACCGAGAGCACCGCACGCACATCGGGCGTCAGGTGCTCGCTGATGCCCGCGAGGTCCGTGTCCGACAGGTCCCACAGCTCGATGCCGCGCTCCTCGCACGTGCGGACGCACGCGCCGGCGACCTCGTGAGCGACGCGGAACGGGACGCCCTGACGCACCAGCCACTCGGCGATGTCGGTGGCCAGGGAGAAGCCCTGCGGCGCCAGCGCGGCCATGCGGTCGGTGTCGAACGTCAGTGTGGCGACCATGCCCGCGAACGCCGGCAGCAGGACGGTGAGCTGGTCGACCTGGTCGAAGACCGGCTCCTTGTCCTCCTGCAGGTCGCGGTTGTACGCGAGCGGCAGGCCCTTCAACGTGGTCAGCAGGCCCGTGAGGTCGCCGACGAGGCGCCCGGCCTTGCCGCGCGCGAGCTCGGCGACGTCCGGGTTCTTCTTCTGCGGCATGATGCTCGACCCCGTGGAGTACGCGTCGTGCAGGCGCACGAACCCGAACTCCTTGGTCGCCCACAGCACCACGTCCTCCGCGAGGCGGGACAGGTCGACACCCGTCATCGCGGCGACGAACGCGAACTCCGCGACGACGTCGCGCGAGGCGGTGCCGTCGATCGAGTTCTCGACGGGCCCGGCGAAGCCGAGCTCGGCCGCGACCGCCGCCGGGTCCAGGCCCAGCGACGAGCCGGCCAGGGCACCGGAGCCGTACGGCGAGCGTGCGGCGCGTGCGTCCCAGTCGGCCCAGCGCTCGACGTCGCGCAGCAGCGGCCACGCGTGCGCGAGCAGGTGGTGCGCGAGCAGCACCGGCTGGGCGTGCTGCAGGTGGGTGCGACCCGGCATCGGGGCGTCCCCGACGGCCTGAGCCTGCGCGACGAGCGCGTCGACGACGTCGAGCACCAGCCCTGACAGCACGCGCGACTGACGACGCAGGTACATGCGGACCAGCGTCGCGATCTGGTCGTTGCGCGAGCGCCCGGCCCGCAGCTTGCCACCGAGGTCGACCCCGGCCCGCTCGATGAGCCCCCGCTCGAGCGCGGTGTGCACGTCCTCGTCGTCGGGCAGGGGCCCGAACGCCCCCGACGCGACGTCGGCACGCAGCCGCTCGAGGGCGTCGACCATGCCGGCGACCTCGTCGTCCGACAGCAGCCCGGCCGCGTGCAGCACGTGGGCGTGCGCCACCGAGCCGGTGATGTCGTCGTCGGCGAGGCGCCAGTCGAACTGCGTCGAGCGCGAGAGGTCGGCGAGGGCCGCCGCGGGGCCGGACGCGAAGCGTCCGCCCCACAGCGCGAGCGGGCCGGGCTGGTCGCTCACGCGTCGATGCCTCCCTGCGTCCCCAGGTCGGGGGCGTTGCCGAACCGGACGTCGCGGGCCGCGGCGAGCTTGGAGCTCAGCCCGTAGATCTCGATGAAGCCACGTGCGGCGGACTGGTCGAACGTGTCGCCCGAGTCGTACGTCGCGAGGTTGAAGTCGTACAGGCTGGAGTCCGAGCGCCGGCCGGTGACCGTCGCGCGGCCGCCGTGCAGGACGATCCGGACGTCGCCGGAGACGTACCGCTGCGTGTCGTCGATGAAGACGTCCAGCGAGCGCTTGAGCGGCGAGAACCACTGGCCGTCGTAGACCAGCTCGGTCCAGCGCTGCTCGACGCCGCGCTTGAAGCGGGCCTGCTCGCGCTCGACGGTGACGTTCTCGAGCTCCTGGTGCGCCGCGATGAGCGCGATCGCGCCGGGGGCCTCGTAGACCTCGCGCGACTTGATGCCGACCAGGCGGTCCTCGACGATGTCGATGCGGCCGACCCCCTGCGCGCCGGCGCGGCGGTTCATCTCCTGGATCGCCTGCAGCGGGGTGACGGGCACCTCGTCGAGCGCGACGGGCACGCCCTGCTCGAACCGCACGACGACCTCGTCGGCGACCGGCGGGAACGTCGGGTCGTCCGTGTAGGTGTAGACGTCCTTGGTCGGCGCGTTCCAGATGTCCTCGAGGAACCCGGTCTCGACCGCGCGGCCCCACACGTTCTGGTCGATCGAGAACGGGTTGTGCTTGGTGGTCGCGATCGGGAGGCTGTGCTTCTCGGCGTACTCGATCGCCTTGTCCCGCGTCAGCGCCAGGTCCCGGACCGGGGCGAGGCACTTGAGGTCGGGCGCGAGAGAGGTGATGCCGACCTCGAAGCGGACCTGGTCGTTGCCCTTGCCCGTGCAGCCGTGGGCGACCGTCGTGGCGCCGAACTGCCGCGCCGCCCGCACGAGGTGCTTGACGATGACCGGGCGCGACAGCGCCGAGACCAGCGGGTACCGGTCGAGGTACAGGCCGTTGGCCTTGAGCGCCGGCATGCAGTACTCGGTGGCGAACTCGTCGCGCGCGTCGGCGACGTACGCCTCGACGGCGCCGCAGTCCAGCGCACGGCGCCGGATGACCTCGAGGTCCTCACCGCCCTGGCCGACGTCGACGGCCACGGCGATCACCTCGGCACCGGTGGCCTCCGCGACCCAGCCGATGCCCACCGAGGTGTCCAGGCCACCGGAGTACGCGAGGACGACGCGTTCGGTCATGTCAGGTTCTCTCCTTCTCGAGGTTCGCGTGCATGAACATACATGCAACTGCGGACCTATGCATAACTCGTCTCAGCCCTCGCCCGCGAGCGCGAGGAAGCGGGCGGCCACGGCGTCGCCGCCCTGCGGGTCGCGGGAGATCACCAGCACCGTGTCGTCCCCCGCGATGGTGCCCAGCACCGTGGGCAGCACCGAGTGGTCGATGGCCGACGCGAGGAACTGGGCCGCGCCGGGCGGCGTGCGGAGCACGACGAGGTTGCCCGACGCCTCCGCCGCGACGAGGAGCTCGGCGCACAGGCGCGCCAGGCGCGCCGCGAGCTGCTCGGTGTCCGTGGTGGTGGGGGTCCGGTCCCCGCCCTCCCCCGGTACCGCGTAGACCAGGGAGCCCGACGCGGTGCGGATCCGCACGGCGCGGAGCTCGACCAGGTCGCGGCTCAGCGTCGCCTGCGTGACCGTGACGCCCTCGTCGGCCAGCAGCGCGGCCAGCTCGCCCTGCGAGTGCACCGTGCCGTGCTGCAGCAGCGTCCGGATCAGCGCGTGCCGGGCCGCCTTGGTGGCCGCCACGGTGGGCGTGCTCACGACCGCTCCAGCAGGAAGGCCAGCAGCGCCTTCTGCGCGTGCAACCGGTTCTCGGCCTCGTCCCAGACCACCGACTGCGGCCCGTCGAGCACCTCGGAGGTGATCTCCTTGCCGCGGTACGCCGGCAGGCAATGCAGGACGAGCGCACCGGGAGCCGCGAGCGCCAGCGCGGCCGCGTCGAGCCGGAAGGCGTCGAACCGGTGCTCCCGGTCGTCGGCCTCGTCCTCCTGGCCCATCGACGTCCACGTGTCCGTGGCGACCACGTCGGCACCCGCCACGGCCGCCGCCAGGTCGTGCACGACGGCGACCGAGCCACCGGTGCCCGCCGCCACCTGCGCCGCGCGCTCGAGGACCTCGGGGGCCGGCAGCGTGCCGGTGGGCGTGCCGATGCGCACGTGCATGCCCGCGGTCGCGCCGCCCAGCAGGTAGGAGTGCGCCATGTTGTTCGCCCCGTCGCCGACGTACGCCAGCGTCGTGCCGGGCAACGACGCCACGCCGCCTCGGTGCTGCGCGAGCGTCGTGAGGTCGGCCAGCACCTGGCAGGGGTGGAACTCGTCCGTGAGCGCGTTGACGACCGGCACGCCGGCGACGTCCGCCATCTCCTCCAGGCGCGTCTGCGCGTGCGTGCGCCAGACGATCGCCGCCACCTGGCGCCCGAGCACCCGGGCGGTGTCAGCGATCGACTCGCGCACGCCGATGCGTGCCAGGTTGCCGTCCACCGGCAGCGGGTAGCCGCCGAGCTCGGCGATGCCGGTCAGGAAGCTCACCTGCGTGCGCAGGGTCGGCTTGTCGAAGATGACGGCGATCGCGCGGGGGCCCGCCAGCGGTGTGCGGATGAACCGGTCGTCGCGGAACGCGAGCGCGAGCTCGAGGACCTCGGCCTGCTCCCGGGGGGTCAGGTCGTCGTCGCGCAGGAAGTGCCGGGTCACGCGGTCTCCTCGGGGGCGAGGTCGGCCGGCAGCGCGGCGACCAGGTCGACGAACGGCTGCACCTGGTCGTCCGTCAGGACGAACGGGGGTGCGAGGCGCAGCGTGGTGGGCGTGCACGGGTTGACGATGAACCCGGCCGCGAGCGCGTCGGCCGCGACCCGTGCCGCGACGGGCCGGTCGAGCTCGACGGCGACGAGCAGCCCCTCGCCCCGGACCTCACGCACCAGCGGGTTGCCGGTCGAGCGCAGGCGCTCGCGCAGCCGCTCCCCCAGCCCGGTCACGTGGTCGAGCAGGCCGTCGCGCTCGATGACGCCGATGGTCGCGAGCGCGGCCGCCGCGGCGACCGGGTTGCCGCCGAAGGTCGTGCCGTGCTGGCCGCGACCCAGCAGCTCCGCCGCCTGCGGCCCGTACGCGATCGCGGCGCCCACCGGGAACCCGGCGCCGAGCCCCTTGGCCACCGTGACCACGTCGGGGCGGACGCCGCCGCCGATGTGCGGGTGCTGGTGGGCGAACCAGCGTCCCGTGCGTCCCATGCCGGTCTGCACCTCGTCGAGGACCAGCAGCGCGCCGTGCGCGATGGTCAGCTCGCGCGCCAGCGCCAGGTACCCCGGCGGCAGCGGCCGCACGCCCGCCTCACCCTGGATGGGCTCGACGACCAGCGCCGCGACCTCGTCACCGCCGTGCGCGAACGCGGCACGCAGCGCGTCCGCGTCACCGAAGGGCAGGAACTCCACACCCGGCGGCAGCGGCTCGAACGGCTCGCGGTACGCCTGCTTGTGCGTCAGCGACAGGGCACCCATCGAGCGGCCGTGGAACGCGCCCTCCAGCGCGAGGACGCGTGGGCGGGCGCCGGCCGAGTGGCGACGCGTGAGCTTCAGCGCGGCCTCCGTCGCCTCGGTGCCGGAGCTGGTGAGGAAGACGCGGGAGCCCTCGGGTGCGTCCGCGATCGCGAGCAGCCGCTCGGCCAGCGCGATCTGCGTCGGGCTGGCGAAGAAGTTGGAGATGTGGCCCAGGGTGCCCAGCTGGGCGCTGATCGCGGCGGTGAGCGTCGGGTGCGCGTGACCCAGCGAGTTGACCGCGATGCCGCCGAGCAGGTCGAGGTACCGCACGCCGTCCGCGTCCCACACGTACGGTCCCTCCCCGCGGACCAGCACGCGCTGCGGCGGGCCGAACGTGTCCATCACCGCGTGCGTGTAGCGCGCGGTCCACTGCGCCACCGAGCCGTCGGCGGCGGGCAGCGGCAGCGCGTCGTCCGTCCCGGGTGCGCGGTGCCGGGGGGTGCCCGGGCTGGTCACGGTCACGTCCTGGGTCGCGCTCACGGCGTCGCCTCCTGGTCGTCGCCGGCCAGCCGGACCGCCCGCACGGGCACGGTCGACGGGTGGCCGTCGGGGTCGGTGTCGGGCAGCACCATGGTGCCGACGCCCTCGGACGTGAAGACCTCGACGAGGATCGAGTGGGTCGCTCGGCCGTCGATGACGTGCGCGCGCGGCACACCGCCCTCGACCGCTCGCCAGCAGGCCTCCATCTTCGGACGCATGCCGGAGTCGAGGCGCGGCAGGAGCTCGGCCAGGGCGGACGCGCGGATGCGCCGCACGAGCGTCGAGCGGTCCGGCCAGTCGGTGTACAGGCCCTCGACGTCCGTGAGGATGATGAGCTTGCGCGCCCCGAGCGCGACGGCCAGCGCCGCCGCCGCGGTGTCCGCGTTGACGTTGAGCACCTGGGTGGGGTCGTCGATGTCCGGCGCGACGGTCGAGACCACGGGGATCCGCCCCGCGTCGAGCAGGTCGAGGACGGCCCCGGGGTTGACGTGCACGACGTCACCGACGAGGCCGACGTCGACCTCGTGCCCGTCGACCACGGCGGTGCGGCGGCGCGCCTGGAAGAGCCCGGCGTCCTCGCCCGACAGGCCGACGGCGTGGGGCGCGTGGGCGTTGAGCAGGCCGACGAGCTCGCGCGAGACCTGGCCGGTGAGCACCATCCGCACCACGTCCATGGCCTCGGGCGTCGTCACGCGCAGCCCGCCGCGGAACTCGCTGGCGATGTCGAGGCGGTCGAGCATCGCGTTGATCTGGGGACCGCCACCGTGCACGACGACGGGCCGCAGGCCGACCTGCCGCAGGAAGACCATGTCCTCCGCGAACGCCCGCTTGAGCGTGTCGTCGATCATGGCGTTGCCGCCGTACTTGACCACGACGAGCGCGCCGGCGAACTGCTGGAGCCAGGGCAGCGCCTCGACGAGGACCTCGGCCTTCTGGTCGGCGCGCAGGTCGGTGCGCGTGTCGAAGACGAAGTCGTCGGGCACGGAGGGAAGGTTCACGTCGGGACCGCTCATGTGGAGTAGGCGCTGTTCTCGTGGACGTACTCGTGCGTGAGGTCGTTGGACCACACGGTCGCGGCGGCGTCGCCGGCGTGCAGGTCGACCACGACGTGCACCTCGCGGTCCGCAGCGAGGTCGACCTCCGTGCGGTCGGCGTGCGGGCGGCCGGCCCGGCAGACCATGACACCGTTCATCGACACGTCGACGGCCTCGGGGTCGAACGGCGCGACCGCCTCGGGCACCGTGCCGGCCTGCGCGAGCACGCGGCCCCAGTTGGGGTCGTTGCCGAAGATCGCGGCCTTGAAGAGGTTGGACCGCGTGACGGCCCGGGCGACCGCGAGCGCGGCCGACTCGTCGGTGGCGTGCACCACGTGGACGGCGACGTCGTGCGACGCCCCCTCGGCATCGGCCACGAGCTGGCGCGCGAGCGAGGCGCACACCCGCAGCACGGCGTCCGCGAGCACGTCCCGCGACGGTGTGACGCCCGACGCACCCGAGGCGAGCAGCGTGACCGTGTCCGACGTCGACATGCAGCCGTCGGAGTCCACGCGGTCGAACGTCCGCGCCGTCGCCGAGCGCAGCACCGAGTCGAGCACCGGGGCCTCGACGTCGGCGTCGGTGGTGAGGACGCACAGCATGGTCGCGAGCGCCGGGGCGAGCATGCCCGCGCCCTTGGCCATGCCTCCGACCGTGAACGACCCGTCCGGCGTCTGCACCGTGACGTGCGCGGTCTTGGCCACCGAGTCGGTCGTCATGATCGCCGTCGCGGCGGCGAGCCCGTCGTCCCCCAGGGCGGCGGCGGCGAGGTCGACGCCGGTCAGCAGGACCTCGCGCGGCAGCCGCTCGCCGATGAGCCCGGTGGAGCACACCACGACGTCACCCGCGGAGACGCCGAGCGCCGACGCGACGCGCTCGGCCGTCATGTGGGAGTCGAGGAAGCCCTCGGGCCCCGTGCTGACGTTGGCGCCGCCGGAGTTGAGGACGACGGCGGAGACGACGCCGTCGGTGACGACCTGCCGGGACCACACCACGGGCGCACCGACCACGCGGTTGGTGGTGAACACCGCCGCGCCGGCCTGCCGCGGGCCGTCGTTGACGACCAGCGCCATGTCCGGCGTCCCGGACGCCTTGAGCCCGGCCGTCACGCCCGAGGCACGGAACCCGGCCGCCGCGGTCACCCCGGGCGACGTGCCGGGCGACGTGCCGGCAAGGGCGGCACCGAGGTGGTCGGTCACGGGGCGACTCCGTTCCGCGGCAGGCCGAGGGTCTCCGGCAGGCCGAGCGCGAGGTTGAGGGACTGGACGGCACCGCCGGCGGTGCCCTTGACGAGGTTGTCGATGGCGGTGACCGTCACGACGCGGCCCGCACGGGCGTCGTACGCGACCTGCACCAGCGCGGTGTTCGCCCCGGTGGTCGACGCGGTGGTCGGCCACTGGCCGGCGGGCAGCACCCGCACGAACGGCTCGTCCGCGTACGCGGCGCGCCACGCCGCGCGCAGCTGCTCGTCGTCGACCGTCACGCCCGGCGCGAGCCGTGCGGTGGCCGTCGCGAGGATGCCGCGGGACATCGGCACCAGCACGGGCGTGAAGGAGGTGCGCACGTCCGAGGCGCCGGCGCTGCGCAGGTTCTGCGCGAGCTCAGGGATGTGCCGGTGGCTGCCGCCCACCGCGTACGGCACCGCGGCGCCGAGCGCCTCGGAGGCCAGCAGGCGCGGCTTCAGCGACTTGCCGGCACCGGAGTAGCCGACGGCCAGGACGGCGACGAGGTCGGTGGTGTCGAGCAGACCGGCCGCGACGCCGGGCTGCAGGCCGAGGGTGACGGCCGTGACGTTGCACCCCGGCACGGCGATGCGGCGCGCCCCGGCGAGGAGCTCGCGCTGGCGGGTCATCGACTGCGCGACCACGAGCTCGGGCAACCCGTACGTCCAGGTGCCCGCGTGGGGGCTGCCGTAGTACGCCTCCCAGTCGGCCGCCTCGACCAGGCGGTGGTCCGCCCCGAGGTCGAGGACCACCGGGTCCTCACCGAGCGCCTCGAGCTCGGCCGCGACCTGCCCGCTGGCACCGTGCGGCAGCGCGAGCACGACGACGTCGTGGCCGGCGAGCGCCTGCGCGGTCGTGGGCTCCAGGACGCGGTCGGCGAGCTCCACGAGGTGCGGGTGGTGCGCCCCGAGCGGCGTCCCCGCGTTGGAGTGCGCCGTGAGCGTGCCGATGCGTGCCTGTGGGTGGTCGAGCAGCAGCCGCAGGATCTCCCCGCCGGCGTATCCGCTGGCCCCGGCTACCGCCACCGTGAACGTCATGTGCATGAACATACAGTCGAGTGCAGACAAATACCAAGGAGAAACGGGAACAGTCGACTCACCTCGCACGGTTGCGGCTGGCATGCGCGCCGTCATCGCCACCCACGCCGGTGGCCCCGAGGTCCTGCAGGTCAGAGACGTCCCGGACCCTGAGCCGCGACCCGACGAGGTGCTCGTGCGCGTCGCGGCGGCCGGCGTCAACTTCATCGACACCTACCGTCGCGGCGGGATCTACCGTATGCCGTTTCCTCATGTCGTGGGGTCCGAGGGCGCCGGTGAGGTCGTCGCGGTCGGCTCGGACGTCACCACGCTCGCGCCCGGGGACCGCGTCGCGTGGGCGTCCGCCGAGGGCTCCTACGCGGAGCTGGTCGCCGTCCGCGAGGCCGACGCGCTGCCCGTCCCGCCGGGCGTGGACGACGCCACCGCGGCCGCGCTGCCGATGCAGGGCATCACCGCGCACTACCTCGTCTCCTCGACCTTCCCCGTCGAGGAGGGTCACGACGTGCTGCTGCACGCGGGTGCCGGGGGCGTCGGGCTGCTGCTGACCCAGCTGGCCGCGGCGCGTGGCGCCCGCGTCGTCTCGACCGTCGGGTCCGTCGAGAAGGAGCACCTGGCGCGTGCCGCCGGTGCGTCCGACGTCATCCGCTACCGCGAGCTGTCGGACCTGACCACCGAGCTCCCGGCCCTCGTGCGGGACCTGACCGGCGGTCGCGGCGTGCACGTCGCCTACGACGGGGTCGGCAAGGACACGTTCGACGCGTCCCTCGCGTCGCTGGCCCGCCGGGGCACGCTCGTGCTGTTCGGTGGCTCCTCGGGCCAGGTGCCCCCGGTCGACCTCCAGCGCCTCAACGCCGCCGGGTCGGTCTTCGTCACGCGCCCGACGATCGCCCACTACACCGCCACGCGCGAGGAGCTGCTCTGGCGGGCGGGCGAGCTCTTCGAGGCCGTCACCGCTGGCGCCCTCGACGTCCACGTCGGAGCCACCTACCCCCTGGCGGACGCCGCCGACGCCCACCGCACCCTCGAGGGGCGTGCCACCACCGGAAAGGTCCTGCTGCTCCCGTGACGCTCGACGCCCCCACGTTCACCTCCCCTCCCCGCACCGTGACCGTCGAGGTCTGGTCCGACGTCGCCTGCCCCTGGTGCTGGATCGGCAAGCGCCGGTTCGCCACCGCGCTGCGCGCGTTCCCGCACCGCGACCACGTCGAGGTCGTGTGGCGCTCGTACCAGCTGTCCCCCGAGACACCGACGGGGCCCGGCCGCCCCGAGATCGACGCGCTCGTGGCCGCCAAGGGCCTGCCGCGGGACCGGGTCGAGGAGATGTTCGCGCGCGTCGCCGCGGTCGGTGCCGCGGACGGGCTGCACTACGACTTCGACGCGACGCTCGCCTTCAACACGTTCGACGCCCACCGGCTGCTGCACCTCGCCCGTGAGGCGGGCGGCGCCCCGCTGGTCGACGCGACCATGGAGACGCTGTTCTCGGCGCACTTCGAGGAGGGCGCCGACCTCGGCGCGCCCGGCGCGCTCGGCGCGATCGCCCGGCAGGCCGGGTTCGCCGCGCACGGGTGGGACGACGCCCGTGTCGCGGCTGCGCTGCAGGGCGACGCCGCGGCGGACGACGTCCGGGACGACCTGGCGACGGCGCGCACGCTCGGGGTCACCGGCGTGCCGTTCTTCGTGGTCGACCGCCGGTACGCGGTGTCCGGTGCGCAGCCCGCCGAGGTGTTCTCCCAGCTGCTCGACGCGGGCTGGCGCGAGGCCAACCCGCTGGTCGTCGCACCTGCGGGCGAGGTGTGCACCGACGGCTCCTGCTGACGGCGTCCCACCCGTCGGCGCGGTCCACCCTGCGGGCTCACCGGACGCCGAGCATGAGGGAGACGAGCTCGCGCAACGAGTCCACGCGCACGTCCGCGAGCGCGGCGTCGGGGCGTCGGGCGTGCACGTAGCCCCACGGGCCGCGCCGCACGAGCGCCGTGCGCATGCCCGCGGCACGCGCCGGCAGGACGTCGTTGTCGAGCCGGTCGCCCACGTAGAGCACGTCGTGCGCGGGCACACCGAGGTCCGTCACGACGCGGGCGAAGAACTGCGGAGAAGGCTTGGCCACTCCCCAGCGAGCCGAGGTCGCCAGCAGGTCCACCTCGACACCGGCGGCCCGCAGCTGGTGCTCGGCGCGCGCCGGCTGGTTGCCAGCGACCGCGACGAGGTATCCCGCGGCCCGCAGCGCCCGCAAGGTCGGCAGCGCGTCGGGGTAGAGGTCGTCCGGCCGGATCTCCGGGGGGGTCGACGGCGGATCGACACCGACGTGCCGCCACACGTGGCTGTGCGGCTCGTCGCGCTCGGCCAGCGCCCCGAGCACCGCCATGAGGGCCAGGGGCGGCACACCCACCTCCCCGGCGACCTGCACCCACGCGCGCGTCTCGTCCACGAGCGTCTCGCCGACGTCGAACACGACGGCGCGCACGTCGGCCCACCGCGGACGCGGAGTCAGGTCATCCACGGCGGACACCCTGCCAGGCCCGTGGCACCCCCGTCACCCGTCCGGCGCCGCCTCGTCCCGCGTCACCCGACGGGCGCGAGCGGGCGCGCACGCACCTGGTCGAAGAAGGCGACCTCGTGCGCGCACGACGCCGCGTACGCAGCGAGCATGCGTGCGCGGGTCACCGCACCCACCTCACGCGCGGCGGCGTCGGCGAGGTCGGAGGCACGGTCGGCCGCCGCCGCGAAGGCGGGGTCCCCGTAGGTGGCGACCCAGTCGCCGTACGGGTGCGCACCCAGGTGGCCCGCGCGCGCCAGGATGCGCGCGCCCAGGTCCGCGTACAGGACGTAGCACGGCAGCACCGCGGCGACGACCTCGGCGTACGACCCCGTCGCGGCGACCGCCAGCAGGTGGTCGACATAGGCGGTGGTCGCAGGGCTCGCCGGACCGGACCTGCCGCTGCCGGTGAGCCGCTCCTCGTGCAGCCGGGCCTCGATGTCGAGGCACCGCGCCGCGCCCTGCGCGAAGAACACCTGGGCCGCGGGGCCGGGCGCGAGCTGGCTCGCCCGGGCGAGCACCCGGGAGTACTGCGCGAGGTACAGCGCGTCCTGGTGCAGGTAGGCCTCGAAGTCGTCCACGGGCAGCGTCCCGTCGGCCAGCCCGCGCACGAACGGCAGGTCGTCGCACGCGCCGCGCAGTCCGGCCGCCCGCTCCCACGCGTCGACGCTGAACGGGCGCGCACCCAGTGTCGGCGCGTGGTGCAGGTGGTCGACAGGCCCCCGCCCCGACCCGACCGCGAGGGCCTCGCCGGCGGCGATGGCGCCGGTGAGCCACTCCTTCGCCTCCCGGGCCGCCGCCACCCAGTCGGGCCGTCGCGGGCGCAGCGCCGCGACGGCGGCCGACAGCGAGCAGCCCGTGCCGTGCGTGCTGGTCGTGCGCACGCGCGCCCCGCCGAGCTCGGTCACCGTCGTCGGACCGACGACCGCGTCCGGGCTCGCGTCCCCGGCGAGGTGGCCGCCCTTGAGCAGCACCGTCACGCCCGACCGGTGCGCGAGCCGCCGGGCCTGGTCGACCGCGCCCGGCCACGTCGTCGCGACGGGTTCACCGAGCAGCACGCCGAGCTCGGGCAGGTTCGGCGTCACGAGGTCCGCGAGCGCGACCAGCCGCCGCACGGCGTCCTCGGCGTCCGCGTCGAGCAACCGGTCCCCGCTGCTCGCGACCATGACGGGGTCGAGCACGACGACGGGTGGGCGCGCACCGGCGAGCCAGAGCGCGACCTCGTCGGCGACGGCGCGCGTGCCGAGCATGCCGATCTTCACCGCGTCCACCACGACGTCGTCGCTCACGGCGTCGAGCTGGGCGCGCAGGAAGTCGACGCCGGGGACGTGCACCGCCCGCACCCCGTGCGTGTTCTGCGCGACGAGCGCGGTCACCACGGCCATGCCGTACGCGCCGTGCGCGGCGAACGACTTCAGGTCGGCGTGGACACCGGCACCGCCCGTCGGGTCGGTGCCCGCGACCGACAGCACGCGCACGCGGCTGCCCGTGAGGCGCGCGCCGGTCGCGGACGCGGCCGGTGCGGCGCTCACCGGGCCACCGCCGGCGCCGCGGCGCGGTCCCACGCCTCGACCAGCCGCGCCGCGGCTCCTCCGGGGTCCGGGGCACCGCACACGGCGCCGACGACGGCCATGGCGTGCACCCCGGCGGCGCGCAGCGCCGGTGCGTCGGAGGCGTCGAGCCCACCGATGGCCACGACGGGACGACCGCCGGCCGCGACGACCGCCGCACGCGCACCGGCGACCCCGATCGCCGGCCCCGCCTCGGGCTTGGTGGGCGTGAGCCGCAGGGGCCCCGACCCCAGGTAGTCGGCGCCCGCGACCGCCCGGACGTGCTCGGGCAGCGCCGCCGAGGCGCCCACCAGGGCGTCCGGACCGAGCAGCGCGCGCGCGTCGTCGACCTCGAGGTCACGCCTCCCCACGTGCACACCGTCGACGTGGGCGCCGCGCGCCCGCGCCGCGAGCGCGACGTCGACGCGGTCGTCCACGACGAGCACCGCGGGACCCGCGAGGCGCAGCGCGTCGGCCACCGAGACGGTCAGCGCGACGAGCTCGCGGGCGGTCGCCCGCTTGGCGCGCACCTGGACGGTGCCGACACCGGCACGGACCGCAGCGCCCGCGACGTCCGCGGGACGGTGTCCGGCACGTCCGCACACGTCGGCGTCCAGGACGAGGTAGATGCCCGCGGGCAGCGCGCTCATGCCGGCACGCCGATCCGCTGCGCGGCCGCGACGCGGCACGCGAGGTCGTCCGGGGTCAGCAGGTACAGCTCGTCGAGGAGCCCGACCTGGAACGACGCGGGGCCGCGCGCGTCGATCACCGCGCGCTCGGCGGCGAGCCCCAGGGCCGCCGACGCCGCGACGGCCGCGGTCAGCGGCGGCGCGACCGACGTGAAGGCCGCGACGAGACCGCCCAGCGCGCACCCGGACCCGGTGATCGTCGTCAGGAGCCGGTCACCGACCGCGAGCCGCACGTGCGTGATGCCGTCGGTGACGAGGTCGACCGGCCCGGACACCGCGACGACCCCGCCGGTGCGCCGCGCGAGGGCGTCGGCGGCGTCGGCGCTGGTGTCGACGTCGTCGCGCGCGTCGACACCGCGACCGGCGGAGACGAAGCCCGCGAGCGCGCGGACCTCGCTGGCGTTGCCGCGCACCACGGCCGGACGCTCGCCGAGCAGGTGGCCGGCCAGCCGCGTCCGGACCGACAGGACACCGACCGCGACCGGGTCGAGCACCCACGGCACACCAGCCCCCGCGGCAGCCGCGACCGTCGGGGCGAGGCACGCACGCTGGTCCGGCCCCGGCGTCCCGAGGTTGACCAGGACGGCGCCCGCGGCGCCCGCGAGCTCCTCGGCCTCCCCCGGCACGCTCGCCATCGCGGGGGACGCGCCGATCGCGAGCAGCGCGTTGGCGACGAGGTTCGTCGTGACCTCGTTCGTCAGGCACTGCACGAGCGGGGTACGCCGTCGCAGCTCGTCGAGGGCCGCGCCACATGCGGCGGCGAGGTCGGTGGGCAGGGCAGACGTCATGGCGGACATCCCTTCGCTCGTACGAACGAGATCAGGTTCGACGGGTGTGATCTCAGCCCTGCTCGGTACAGGGCACCCCGTGTCTCGCCGCCGACCCTAGCCCGCCGGCGGTGACGCTGCCGAGAGCAGGTCTCGCCCTGCGGACGCCTCGATGCCTCACCCGCCCGGGGGCCCCGGGCGGGTGAGGCCGCCGCTACGCTCACGGGTGCGGGTCGCCGGCGCCCCCGGGTGCCCTGCGCGGTCCGCGCCGACCAGCGCGCGTGCGCGCCAGAACCTGCGAGGCGACATGACCCCCGACACCACCCGACCCGCGCCGCTGACCGACCCGGTCGGCACCGTGGTGCCGTCCGCCGTGCCGACGCACTGGTACAACCTGGCAGCGGACCTGCCCGAGCCGTGCCCGCCGGCGCTGCATCCCGGCACGCGCGAGCCGCTCACCCCGGACGACCTGGCGCCGCTGTTCCCGATGGCGCTCATCGCGCAGGAGGTCTCGACCGAGCGCTGGGTGGAGATCCCGCAGACGGTCCGCGAGATCTACGCACTGTGGCGGCCGTCCCCGCTGGTGCGCGCCCTGCGGCTCGAGCGGGCGCTGGGCACGCCGGCGAAGATCTACTACAAGTACGAGGGCGGCTCCCCCGCCGGCTCGCACAAGCCCAACACGGCGGTCGCGCAGGCGTACTACAACGCGGTCGAGGGCATCACCCGGCTGACGACGGAGACGGGCGCCGGGCAGTGGGGCGCGTCGCTGTCGATGGCGTGCGCGCTGCTGGGCCTCGACCTCGAGGTGTGGCAGGTACGGGCGTCCTACGACGCCAAGCCGTACCGCCGCATGCAGATGGAGACGTACGGCGCGACGTGCCACCCGTCGCCGTCGGACCTCACCGAGGCGGGGCGGGCGATGCTCGCGGCCGACCCGACGACGACCGGGTCGCTCGGCATGGCGATCAGCGAGGCGGTCGAGGTCGCGGCGCAGGACCCGAACGCGCACTACGCACTGGGCTCGGTGCTCAACCACGTGCTGCTGCACCAGAGCGTCATCGGGCAGGAGGCCCTCGCGCAGCTCGACGAGATCGGCGAGCGTGCGGACGTCGTGTTCGGGTGCGCGGGCGGCGGGTCCAACCTGGGCGGGCTGAGCTTCCCGTTCCTGGGGCGCAACCTGCGCGACGGGACGACGACCCGGGTCGTCGCGTGCGAGCCGGCCGCGTGCCCGTCGATGACGCAGGGCGAGTACCGCTACGACTTCGGTGACGTCGCGGGCCTGACCCCGCTGCTGAAGATGCACACGCTCGGCAAGGACTTCGTGCCGCCGCCGATCCACGCGGGCGGGCTGCGCTACCACGGCATGGCACCGATGGTGTCGCACGCCTACGCGCTGGGTCTCATGGAGGCGATCGCGGTGGAGCAGGACGACGCGTTCGCGGCGGGCATCGAGTTCGCGCGCGCCGAGGGCATCATCCCCGCGCCGGAGTCGACGCACGCCGTGGCCGGGGCCATCGCGCACGCCCGGGCGGCGACGACCGACGAGACGATCGTCATCGGCCTGTCCGGCAACGGCGTGCTGGACCTGCCCGCGTACCACGACTACGTCTGACCGGACGCGGTGCGCGGGCCGGCGACGACCCGGCCCGCGCAGCACCCGTCCGCGTCGGGCGCCCGACGTCAGGCCGGAGGGCTCGCGGCGCGGGCGCGGGCGATGTGCCCGCGCACCGCGTCCAGGTCCGCGTCCGTGAAGAGCGCGCGCGGCAGGACGAGCCACCCGTGCGGCGGGTGGGTCCACAGCGCCACTGCCGCACCGCGCACACGGACACCGCCGAAGGCGCTCCAGCGGGTCTGCGCCGCACCACGCGGGGAGGTCGTGCACAGGGCGGTCTCCCCCACCTCGACGGTGAAGGGCCCCGGGGGCGTCAACCCGACCACGCGACGCATGGCATGACGTGTGACCACGATCAGGACCACCGGCATGAGCGACACCACGACCAGCAACGTGATCCAGTCGGCGGGCCCGAGCCGGAACTCGTGGGCACCGAGCTGCAGCGCCGTGACCCCGAGCACGAGCACCCCGCCCCGGATGCGCGTCTCGCGTGACCGCAGCACGACGGCCGCGGCGTCGTGCGCCATGTCACGTCGCAGTTCCTCGGTCACGGTGAGCGTCCGTACGCCGGCATCCTGCATGGCGCACATCGTGGCAGCGCGGCCGGCCCGACGGAGCGGTATCGCCGCGGTTCACCCGACCGCCGGACCCGGCACCCGGCGAGCCCGGGAAGACCACGAGGGCCCGGCCGGACGACGCCGACCGGGCCCTCGTGCGCGTCCGTCAGCCGCGGACCGTGACCGTGCGGCTCGTGCTGCCCGCGACGTCCGCCGCGTCGTCCGGCACGAACACCGCGGTCAGGCGGTGCGTCCCGCTGCCGAGGTCGCGCGGGACGGTCCCGATCGCCAGGCCGAGCACCACGTCCGCGCTTGCCACGACGCGCTCACCCTCGCGCAGCTCGACACGGCCCGCCGGGAGCCGGGCGGTGTCGAGACCCACGGTCGCGACCCACACCGACGGGACCAGCCGCGGGAACGGCGACTGGACGACGGACAGCGACGTGGTGCTGGTCGCCTGCTCGACGGTCACGGTCACCGGGGCGGACTGCGAGCCCGCCACGGCCTCCGTGCCGGCGTACCGCGCGACGACCTCGTAGGTGCCGACGGGCGTGTCCCCCGGCAGCGTGAGCACCGCCCGCCCGCCACGCAGCGACGCCGTGCCGAGCACGTCGTCCCCGGCGACGAACTGCACCGACCCGGTGACCGGGCCCGGCGACGTCACGACGGCCGTGAGCCGGACGCGGGTGCCGCGCGTGCCGAACACCTGCGTGTCCGGCGACGCGCTGAGCGCCGTGGTCGACGCCTCGCCGGCGTCCTCGACCGTGAACGGCACCGAGGCGGTCGTGCCGCTCGGTGACGCGACGACCGTGAGCGTGTGCTCACCCGCCCCGAGATCTGCCGGGACGGTGACCGTCACCTGCGCCGACGCGTCCGGCCCGTCGCCCCGCACCAGCGGGAACGTACCGAGCGACACCTCACCGAGGAGCACCTCGACCGACGTGTTCTCGGGCGCCCCCAGGCTGGTGAGGTTGATGCCGCCGACCGTGAAGGTGAGCTCGTCCCCGGGCGCCACCGGCTCGGTGAGCGCCGGCACCTCGACGGCCCGCTCCGCGAAGTCCGGCGCGATGCCCGGGTGCGCCTGCAGGTACGCGATCCAGGCGTCCCGGTCGATGAGACCGGAGTCGGCCGTGCGGGCGCCCTCGGCGAGCACCCGGAAGTTGTCCCCGCCCTGGGCGAGGAACGAGAACGTCCCGATGCGGTACTCGGCCCCGAGGTCGATCGGCGCGCCGTCGACCGTGACCGACGTGATCCGGTCGCCGAGCTCGCGCGAGGCGTCGTACGTGTAGGTGACGTTGTCGGACAACCCCAGCTGCAGGTACGGACGGCTCGGGATCGAGCCGTCGGCGTTGGTCTGCCACTGCTGCTCCAGCATCGTCACGACCTGGGCCCCGGTGAGCGTGGTGGTCCAGAGGTTGTTGACGAACGGGAGCACCGCGTTGGCCTCGGCGTAGGTCACCGTGCCGTCGGGGGCGTGGAGCAGCTCGGCGCGCATGCCGCCCGGGTTGACGACGCCGATCTGGGCGCCGCCACGCTCGGGCGACGCGAGCGTGTCGAGCAGGGCGTCCGCGACGAGCGAGCCGAGGGCCGACTCGCGGCTGCGGTCGTCCCGGCCCGTCGTGGTGCCCGGTGCCGAGCCGACGTACACGCCGTCGACGTACTGCCCCCCGGTGAACGCCGTCGTGACGTCCGCCGTGACGGACCCCACGGGCTGCGACCCGACCTCGTTCGCGTACGCGAGGGCAGCGGCGACGATCTGCGCCACCTCGGCGACCCGGGGATACGCGGCCACGAGCTCGGCGTCCGGGGTCGTCGTGCGGGCCACGTTCTCGGCCGTGGCCGCCGTGACCGCGTCCGTGGCGGGGTCGTACGTCAGCACGACCTTGCCGAGGTACTCGCCGTACGAGCCGGTCTGCACGACCGGCCGGGTGGCGTCGCCGTCGCCGACCGGCCCGAACCACGCGTACTGCTTGTGCGTGTGGCCGGTGAAGATGACGTCCACCGCGGGGTCGGTGCCGGTGACGATGTCGGCGAACGTCCCGCCGGCCGCGAGCTCCTCCTCGAGGGTGGCGCCGTCGGGCGTGCCCGCGCCGGCCCCCTCGTGGTACTGCGCGACGATCACGTCCGCCTCGCCGTTCGCCTCGTCGCCGTCGGTGAGCGCGGCGGCCACGCGGTTGACGGCCTCGACGGGGTCGCCGAAGTCCAGCGCGGCGATCCCACCCGGGGTCACCAGCGTGGGCGTCTCCTCGGTGACCGCGCCGATGACGCCGACGCTCACGCCGGCCATGTCGAGCAGCGCGTACTCGTCGAGCGCGGGCGTCGTGGTGCCCTCCCGGTAGACGTTGGCACCGAGGTACGGGAACTCCGCGTTCTCGCCGCCGGCGATCACGCGCTCGACCAGGTCGTCGTACCCCTTGTCGAGCTCGTGGTTGCCGATGGCCGACGCGCCCAGGTCCAGGGCGTTCAGCACGTCGATCGTCGGCTGGTCGTCCTGCACCGCCGACGCGAACAGCGACGCGCCGATGTTGTCGCCCGCCGACAGGAACGCGACCGGGCCGTCCGCCGCCGCGCGCTGCTGCTCGACCGTGCCCGCGAGCTTCACGGTGTTGGCGTCGATGCGCCCGTGGAAGTCGTTGATGTTGAGGAACGTCAGGTCGACCGGCCCGTCGTTCGCGTCACCGGCGGCCAGGCCCACGACCACCGGGTCGTGGTCCGACGAGCGGTACGCGTCGGGCGCGTGGAACGTCGTGCCGTGGTAGCCGTACCGGCTGTACTCCAGCGCGATGGACTCGGGGGCGTTGATCTCCCAGACGTCGGCACCGGTCGCCCGCGCGATGGCCGCCTCATTCAGCAGCACGTGGTCGAGCGACCCCGACAGCCCTTGGTACGAGTACGAGTACTGGCCGGGTGAGAGCTGCGCGACGGCGTCGACGTAGCCCGCGTCGTACAGGACCTGCAGCGGGTCCTCCCGCGTGTAGGCGTTGAAGTCGCCCACGAGGGCGACGGCCTCGGCGTCGCCCTGCACCGTCGGGACCCAGTCGCGCAGCGCGGTCGCCTGGCGCACGCGCGACTCGTTCGCCGCGCCCTGCCCGTCGCCCGTGTCGGCGTCGCCGGGCCACGGCCCGGCCGAGCCCTTGGACTTGAAGTGGTTGACGACGACGAGGAACGGCTCGCCGCCGTCCGTCGGCGTGAAGACCTGCCCGATCGGCTCGCGTGCGTTGCCGAACGCCTGGTCGTCACCGCTCTGGTCACCCAGCGCACGCGACGCGCCCGTCGGGGTCACCGCGGCCGGCTGGTAGATGATCGCGTTGGTGATGACGTCCTGCTCCGCCGCCGGCGGCAGCTCGTCGGACGACGGCACGAAGGCCCAGCGGTCCTCGCCGGCCGCGGCGTTGAGCGCGTCGACCAGGGTCGAGAGCGCCTCGTCGGCCACACCGTCGACGCGGGCCGAGTTCTCGATCTCCAGCAGACCGACGACGTCGGCGTCCAGACCCTCGATCGCCGCGACGACCTTGGCCTGCTGCCGCTCGAGGTCCGCCGCGTCCCACGCGCCGCGCTGGTCGCAGCCCTCGCGCACCGTGACGGGCTCGCCCGCGGGGTCACGGTAGGCCACGCACGACGCGGCCTCGTCACCGAGGGTCGTGAAGTAGTTGAGGACGTTGAACGACGCGACCGACAGGTCGCCGCCCACCGGCTCGGGGGCCGCGGTGCGGTCGTTCTCGAAGGTCACGGGGGCGGGACCGCCGGCGACCACAGGGGCCGTCGGGTTCAGCTTCCAGGTCCCGTTGCGCCAGTCCACGACCAGCGGCTCGGTCACCTGCACGCCCGCACCGACGCGCACCGGGTTCTGCAGCGACACCCACGGCGGGGTGAGCCCACCGTTGCCGGAGCCGAGGAAGTTGGTCGACGCGCCGTCGTCCAGGACGACTCCCCGCGCGGCGTTGTCGGCCGCGACGGCCGCCGCCTCCGCGGACCCGGGTCGCGCGACCTCCGTGGGCTGCAGCAGCGGCGTCGTGCCGACCGCGAGGCCGACCTCGCCGTACTGGTTCGTGCTGTACGTGTTCGAGACCGTGAGGTCACCCGTCGGCAGGAGGAGCATCGACTCCAGCGCCTCGCGCGCGGCGGCGTCGGCCGGCCACGGGCCGGTCACCGGGGACGGTGCGTCCGCCGCCGGGAGCTCCTGGACGTCGCCGGGAGCCGCGACGGTGACCTGCGTCAGCCCGTTGAACTCCACGACCTCGCCCGTCACCTGCAGGTGCTGACCGATCGCCACCTGCCCGACCGTCGCGGGCGAGTACACGAACAGGGCCTGCGAGCCGTCGCGTGCCGCGTCGCCGCCCGAGCCCGGCGTCTGCAGGACGTAGCCCGCGAGCCCGCCGGTCGGGTAGGCCGCCGTCACGACGCCGGACGTCGTCACGCGCTGACCCACCAGCGGGGACGCGTCACCGGTGCCCTGGATCGCGCCGATGGTGACCACCTGCGGCTCACCCGGCTCGCCCGGCTCCTCGGGCTCCTCGGGCGCGGTCCCCGCCGGCTGCGGCGTGGGCGCGCCGGTCCGGAAGTCGGCCGCGTTGTCCGCGGTGTGGGTGTGCGCGGCGTCGCGCTGCACCGACGTCGCGTTCGTCGTGGCCGGTGCGGCGCCGGACCCCGCCCACGAGGTCGCGTTCGGTCCCCAGCCGACGAGGTCGACGACCGCGTCCAGCTGGGCGCACCCGCTGTCGCACGTCAGGGCGGCCGTGCCCGCGACGAGCGCGACCTTGCCCGTGGTGCCGCTCATCGCGGTGCCCGTGCCCTCGAGGTCGACGGGCACGTCGGGCGCCGCGGTGTTCGCCCCGAACGCCTGCCCCACGACGAAGGTCGCGCCCGCAGGCACGCTGCCCGACAGCGGCGTGACCTGCCAGGACGTCCCGGTGGCCGACGCGTACTGCAGCGAGTAGCCGGCCAGGTCGACGGCCGCGTCGCCCGGGTTGTACAGCTCGACGAAGTCACGGTCGAACGGCGCGCCGGAGTTGCCCCCACCGCCGTACACCTCGTGGACCAGCAGGGGTGCGTCGGGCGACACCGCCGCCTGCGCGGCTCCCCCGGTGGCCAGGCCACCGGTGAGCATCACGGCGAGTGCGGTGAGCGCCCCCGTGGACCGTCGTCGTGCGTGCACGCAGATCTCCTCCGTCGGGCGCGCGAGGGGTGGGGGACCACGCCTCGTCGCGCGAGCAGCAGCCGTCACCCGGACGGCCGGTCTCACCCTGCGTGGTCCATCCGGTTCGTCGCAACTACCCGACAGTAACTATCTGGTGAACTCCTCCGAGGGTGCCCGGTTCACCCCGGTTCGCCCGGCCCGCGAGCGCACCGACGACGACGGGCCGGCCCCGGGGTGTCCCCGCGACCGGCCCGTCGACCTGACGATCAGGCGCGCAGCTCGGCGCCCACGCGCGCGTGCGCCTCGGCGACCACGGCGTGCCGCACGGCGGCCGTCTCCTCGGCCGTCAGCGTCCGGTCGGGCGCGCGCAGCCGCAGCGCGAAGGCGAGCGACCTGCGTCCCGGTCCGACCTGGTCGCCGACGTAGACGTCGAACAGCCGCACGTCCTCCAGGACGTCGCCCGCGGTCGACGCGGCGGCGCCGACCCGCACGGCCGTCAGGACGTCCGCCGCCGGGACGTCGTCCGCCACGACGAGCGCGACGTCCTCCTTCGCCACCGGGAACGTCGAGACGGGCACGGCCTGCACCGGCTCCGCGGACGAGGCCGCGAGCAGCGCCGACAGGTCGACCTCGAAGGCCACGGTCCGCGCGGGCAGGCCGAGCGCGGTGACGACGTTCGGGTGCAGCTCCCCCGCGTGGCCCACGACGACGCCGTCGAGCGTCGACAGCCGCGCGCAGCGGCCCGGGTGGAACGGCGCCCGCTCCCGGTCGGCGGTCACCGCGAGCTCGACGCCCGCCAGCCGCGCGAGGTGCTGCACGTGCGCGATCGCGTCCCCGTGGTCGGCGCGGCGACCCGCGCCCCACACCCCGGCAGGCTCCGCCAGACCGGCGAGCACGCCCGCCGCGTGCAGCGGCTGCGGCGGCACGGCCGCCTCGAGCGCGGCAAGGGTGTCGTCGTCCGGGCGCGCCCCGCCCGGCAGCCGCGGCGCCACGCCGGGGCCCGCCGGCGGCAGCGTGACGAGCCCGAGCTCGAACACGCCCACGTCGGACGTCCCGCGCGTGACGTTGCGGCGCGCCGTCTCCAGCAGCGTCACCAGCAGGTCCGTGCGCATGTACGGCTGCCCGTCGGCGAGCGGGTTGACCAGCCGCACCGCCCGGCGCCGCTCGTCGTCCTCCGGCAGGCCGAGCGCCTCGAGCTGCTCGGCACCGACGAACGGGTAGCTGAGCACCTCGACGAGGCCCGACGCCGCGAGCGTGTCCGCGACCGCGCGGCGCAGCCGCTGGTCCCGGGTCAGGCCGCGGCCGGTCGGGGCGGACGGCACGATCGACGGGATGGCGTCGTACCCGCGCAGCCGCGCGACCTCCTCGACCAGGTCGACGCCCGCGACGAGGTCGGGCCGCCAGGACGGCACGTGCACCCGCCAGGGCGTCGTCGCGTCCTCGACCGTGCAGCCGATCTCCGTGAGCGTCGCGCGCACCTCGTCGTCGGTGTACGGGACGCCGACCAGCCGCCCGGCCTGCGCCGGGTCGAACGCGACCGGCTCCGGCGCCGACGTGCGGTCGACGTCCGTCAGCGCGTCCTCGACCGTGCCGCCGCCGTGCTCGACGAGCAGCGCGGCAGCCCGTGCGACCGCGACCCGCGGCAGCTGCGGGTCCACACCCCGCTCGAAGCGCTTGGACGCCTCCGACGTCAGCCGGTGCCGCCGCGACGACCGCGCGACGGACACCGGGTCGAAGTGCGCGGCCTCGAGCAGCAGGTCCGTCGTCTCCTCCCCCACCTCGGAGTCCGCGCCGCCCATGACCCCGGCGATGCCGAGCACGCGCGCGGCGTGCCCGCCCGTGGAGTCGGTGACGAGCAGGTCCTGCGGGTCCAGGGTGCGCTCGACGTCGTCGAGCGTCGTGGCCTTCTCCCCCGGGCGCGCCCGACGGACGACGACCGGCGCGGTGAGCGTGGCCAGGTCGTAGGCGTGCATCGGCTGCCCGAGGTCGAGCATGACGTAGTTCGTCACGTCGACCGCCAGGCTGATCGGGCGCATGCCGGCCTGCGTGAGGCGCTGCTGCATCCAGGCCGGCGACGGTCCGGACGCGCGCACGCCGCGCACGACCTGGGCGACGAACCGGTCGCACCCGGGCACCCCGCCGATGCCCGCGTCGTCGGCGATCTCGACCGCGAACCCGGCGGGTCGCTCCCGCAGCACGTCGTCCGACGCCAGGCCGGGGTCGGTGAAGCGCGCGCCCGTGGAGTGCGCGTACTCGCGGGCGACGCCGCGCATCGCGAAGCAGTACCCGCGGTCCGGGGTCACGTTGATCTCGAGCACCTCGTCGGCCAGGCCGAGCAGGCGCAGCGCGTCGGTGCCGGGAGCGGTGACGTCGTCGCCGTACCCCAGTCGCGACAGCACGATGATCCCGGCGTGGTCCTCACCGAGGCCCAGCTCGCGCGCCGAGCAGATCATGCCGTCGGACACGTGCCCGTACGTCTTGCGCGCCGCGATGGGGAACGGCCCGGGCAGCACCGCACCCGGCAGCGCGACGACGACACGGTCCCCCACACCGAAGTTGTGCGCGCCGCAGACGATGCCGCGCGCGACGGTCGGGTTGCCGTCGTCGTCGAGGTCGTTGTGCGCGCCCACGTCGACGCGGCACCAGTTGATGGTCTTGCCGTTCTTCTGCGGCTCGGGCGTGAGCTCGAGGACCTGCCCGACGACGAGCGGGCCGGTGACGCCGGAGGTGTGGATCGCCTCCTCCTCGAGGCCGACGCGCACGAGGTCGGCGGCCAGCTGCTCGGCCGTGAGGTCGGCAGGGAGCTCGACGTGGTCGCCGAGCCAGGTCAGAGGGATGCGAGGCATGTCAGATCACCGTCCGGAACTGCTGGGAGAAGCGCACGTCGCCCTCGACCATGTCGCGCATGTCGGCGATGCCGTGCCGGAGCATGAGGGTGCGCTCGATCCCCATGCCGAACGCGTACCCGGAGTACACGTCGGGGTCCACTCCGCAGGCGCGCAGCACGTGCGGGTTGACCATGCCGCAGCCGCCCCACTCGATCCACCCGGGCCCGCCCTTCTTCTGCGGGAACCACAGGTCCATCTCGGCGCTCGGCTCGGTGAACGGGAAGAACGACGGCCGCAGCCGCGTGCGCGCCTCCGGCCCGAACATCGCCCGCGCGAAGTGGTCGAGCGTGCCCTTGAGGTGCGCCATCGTCAGGCCCTTGTCGACCGCGAGGCCCTCGACCTGGTGGAACACCGGGGTGTGGGTCGCGTCGAGCGCGTCGGTGCGGAACACCTTGCCGGGACACGCGATGTACACCGGCACGCCGCGCTCGAGCATCGTGCGCGCCTGCACGGGCGACGTGTGCGTGCGCAGCACGAGACCCGAGCCGTCCTCGGCGACGTCGCCGTCCTGCGGCGCCACGAAGAACGTGTCCTGCATCTGGCGCGCGGGGTGGTCGACGCCGAAGTTCAGGGCGTCGAAGTTGAACCACTCGGCCTCGAGCTCCGGACCCTCGGCGATCTCCCAGCCCATCGCGACGAACACGTCGGCGATGCGCTCCGAGAGCGTCGTCAGGGGGTGGCGCGCACCCAGCGGGTGACGGTCGGCGGGCAGCGTGACGTCGACGGACTCCTCGACGAGCACGCGCGCGTCGCGCTCGGCCTCCAGCTCGGCCGTGCGCGCGGCGATCGCCGCGTTGACGCGCCCGCGGGCCTGGCCCACGAGCCTACCGGCGGCGGCCTTGTCGGGGCCGGGCAGCGTGCCGATCGCCCGGTTGGCGAGCGCCAGGGCGCTCGCGTCACCGGTGTGCGCGAGGCGCGCGGACTTCAGGGCGTCGAGGTCGCCGGCGGCGGCGACCGCCGCGAGGGCGTCGTCGACGGCTGCGGCGACGCCGTCGGCGTCGAGCGGGGACAGCGGTGTGTCGCTGGTCATCAGGACCTTCCAGGGCGGTTCGGCGACGGCCGGACCGTGCGGCGCGGACAGGTCACGCGGTGCACGTCGGCCGGCTGGGCAGTCTAGTGGCGCCCGTCCCGGGGCGGTCGCGACGTCCGGCGCGGACGTGGACCTCGGTCACGCTCCTCAGCGTGCGTGCGCGCGTGCGCGGCCCGGGACGGGCCGCGGAAATCGTCGACCACCCGACGCCCGGGTGAGCAGGTGCACGCGCATGCGGCCATGCTGCCACAGCACCGGCTCACGCCCCGAGGGGAAAGGTCCCGACCGTCGTGTACGCCGGTCCGCCGCCGCGGCCTGCCCCGGGCCGCGACTCCACCAGCGTCAGGGCGTCCACGGTCCAGCGGGGTCCCTCGTAGACCGCGAGCGCCTGCTCGAACACCTCCGCCGGTGCGAGGTCCCGACGGTCGCCGCCCGCCGTCCGGCCCGGCCCCCGGCCGCCGCCGCGCGCGCCGGCCACCGCGCGGGTGCCGCGTCGCGGCGGTCGCGCCCCCGCACGGGCCCGCCCGACGGTCAGGTGCGGGCGGTGACGGACCCGCGCGTCGGGCGGCGCACCGTGCGCCTCCCCGACCGCCCGGGCGCCGGCGGCGAGGTCGACCATGGCCGTCACGTCACCGGAGGCGCCGACCCACAGCGTGCGGTGCGCGAAGACGCCCGCGCCGCGCAGCTGCAGCTCGAAGGGCCGCGCGCCCGCCGTCACGTCCACCAGCCCGGCGGCGAGGTCGTCGGTCACCGCGTCGGGAAGGCTCCCGTAGAACGCCGCGGTCAGGTGCCACGTCTCGCGGGCCGACCACCGCACACCCTCGTCCTGAGCGCCCGCACCCCGCCGCACGACGGCGAGTGCGAGGTCCAGGTGGTCGAGCACGTCGTCGGGGGGCCACACCGCGGCGAACAGTCGCATGGGTGCAGCCTGCCAGGCGGGCGGTGCTCAGCGCTGGGCGCGCCCCGAGGCGTACAGGCACACGGCGGCGGCGGTCGCGAGGTTCAGCGACTCGGCCCGCCCGCGCAGGGGCACGCGCACCGCGGCGTCGGCCAGCGCGAGGTCCTCCTCGCGCAGCCCCCACGCCTCGTTGCCGAACACCCAGGCGGTCGGAGCCGCGAGGTCCGGCACACCGGCCGGCGCCGCACCCGCCACGTCGAGCAGGTCGTCCAGGTCGTGCGGGGCGGACCCGTCGGCCGCCAGCACGGTGAGCCCCGCCGCGCGCAGCCGCGCCACGACCTCCGGCAGCTCGGGGCCCGCGACCACCGGGAGGTGGAAGAGCGATCCGGCGGTCGAGCGCACCGCCTTGGGGTTGTGCACGTCCACGCTGCTCGCCGTGAGGACGACAGCGCCCGCACCCGCCGCGTCGGCCGCCCGCAGCACGGTGCCGGCGTTGCCCGGGTCCCGGACGTGCGCGAGCACGGCGACGAGCCGCGGGCGTGCCGCGAGCACGTCGTCGAGGTCCGCCCGCACCTGGTCCACCACCGCCACCACGCCCTGGGCGTCCGGGCTCATCGCCTCGAGCACCTCGGGCGTGCCGGTCCGCACGCGCGCGCCCACCTGGTGCGCACCCTCGACGATCTCGGGGTGGCGGCGGACGGCGTCGGGCGTGAGGTACACGTCGTGCACCCGCGGAGCACCGGGGCCGACGGCCTCGCGCACGGCCTGCGGCCCCTCCACGAGGAAGGTCCCGGACCGTCGCCGCACGCTGCGGCTCGCCAGCGCGCGGACGGCCTTCACACGCTCGGCACGGGGGTTGGTCAGCAGCTCGTCGGGCACCCGTCCATCATCCCCGGTGCCGGTGCCGTCCCCCGCACGCGGGTGCGGGGCGTGTCCCTCGGCGGGCACCGCGCCGTGCGTGTGCCGGGCGCGGTCGACGACCGTCCGCGGGGACGAGGACGCCCCCGCCGTCACGAGGACGACGGGGGCGTGCCGGACGCGGTGCCGGCGGCGGGCGCCGGCGGTCCGTGTGGGTCAGGCGGCGGCCCGGGGCGCGTTGACGTCCTCCGGGAGCGCCGACTTGGCGACCTGCACCAGCGCGGTGAACGCGGCGGCGTCGTTGACGGCCAGGTCGGCGAGGACGCGACGGTCCACCTCGACACCGGCGGCCTTGAGGCCCTGGATCAGGCGGTTGTAGGTCATGCCGTTCTCGCGGGCCGCAGCGTTGATCCGCTGGATCCACAGCTTGCGGAAGTCGCCCTTGCGCGCCTTGCGGTCGCGGTAGGCGTACACCAGGGAGTGGGTGACCTGCTCCTTGGCCTTGCGGTACAGCCGCGAGCGCTGCCCGCGGTAGCCGCTCGCCCGCTCGAGGGTCGACCGGCGCTTCTTCTGGGCGTTGACCGCCCGCTTCACGCGTGCCACGTGATGCTCCTTGCCTTGTCCGGGGCTCGATGCCTCCGCCAGGGGCGCTGACGCGCCGGCGGGTCAGCGACCGAGCAGCTTCTTGATCTTGGGGGTGTCGGCGGGCGAGACGACGACGTCACCGGCGATGCGGCGGGTGCGGCGGCTCGACTTGTGCTCGAGCAGGTGGCGACCACCGGCCTGCTCGCGCATGACCTTGCCGGTGCCGGTGACCCGGAACCGCTTCTTGGCACCGGAGTGCGTCTTGTTCTTCGGCATGGCTGCCGTGTCTCCTTGTCGTTCGCATCGCACGGTCGTGCGACTCGTGGGTCGTCCGGACGCGGGGTGGGCGCGTCCGTGCGGATGTCAGCCGGACTGCTCGCCGTCCGCGGCCGGCGGAGCGGGTCGCGGAGCAGGCTTCGGGGTCGCACCGGGCCGGGGACCGGGCCGCGCCGCGGGGTTCGGCGTCGACGTCGGGCCGGCGGGGCGCGGCGCGGGCGCCGGCGGGCGGGGCGTGCTCGCCGCCGGTGCGGGACGCGCTGCCGGCGCCGACGTGCGCGGCGCCGGTGCCGAGCTGCGCGGCGCGGGGGCCGAGGAGCGCGGTGCCGAGGAGCGCGGTGCCGACGTCCGGGGTGCGGACGCCGAGGACGGGCGCGGCGCCGCGGCCCGACGCGGGGCGTCGGACGTGGCGGACGGCGCGGACGCCTCGGGAGCCGGTGCGGCAGGAGCCTCGGCCGCGGGAGCCGGCGTGGCAGGAGCCTGCGCGGCGGGCGCCGCCTGCTGCTCCGCGGCACGCCGCTCGGTCGCGACCGGGGGCCACGGGATGTGCTCGACGTGCTCGTCGCTCGCCGTCGACTCCCCGTCCTCCGGGTTCGCCTGGGCCGCGGCGCGACGCTGCTCGTTGCGCTGCTCGGCCTTCTTCTTGGTCGGCCCCAGCACCATGATCATGTTGCGGCCGTCCTGCTTCGGCATGCTCTCGATGAAGCCGAGCTCCGAGACGTCGGCCGCGAGGCGCTGCAGCAGGCGCACGCCCATCTCCGGGCGCGACTGCTCGCGGCCGCGGAACATGATCATGACCTTGACCTTGTCGCCGGCCTTGAGGAACCGCTCGACGTGGCCCTTCTTGGTGCCGTAGTCGTGCGGGTCGATCTTCAGCCGGAAGCGGATCTCCTTGAGGATCGTGTTCGCCTGGTTGCGCCGGGCCTCACGCGCCTTCATGTCGGCTTCGTACTTGAACTTGCCGAAGTCCATGATCTTGCACACGGGCGGACGCGCGGTCGGGGCGACCTCGACCAGGTCGAGGTCCGCGTCCTGGGCCAGACGCAGGGCGTCCTCCAGGCGCACGATGCCGACCTGCTCACCGTTGGGTCCGACGAGTCGGACCTCGGCGACGCGGATCCGATCGTTGATGCGGGGCTCGCTGATGTGGTGCTCCTCGGGTTCGTCGTGTCGGACCTCCAGGAACGAGGAAGGCCCCCGCCCTGGGCACAGGCGGAGGCCTCGTCCGGCACCGACGGACGCACGAGGCGTACCGTCGACCGGCCGACGGGGCGAAACCTGTCGACCTGCGGACCGGGACCCGGACCCCTGTCGTCGGACGAGCCGAGCGGTCGGGACCGGGTGGGAGAAGCTCCACTTGTGCATCCACCCCGCCGTGCGTCCCCGACTCCGGCACGGACACCCGGGTGTGCTCCCGGAGGGCCATGCGACAGGACGAGGGCGCGCGACAGCGCGGATCAGTCTCGACAACTCTAGCAGACCACTGCCCGCACGCACCCGAGGGGCCCCGCCCACCGGGCTGCACCCCTCCCGGCCGCACCCCTCCCGATCGCGCTGCGCCCCGCTTCACGTCGGGCGCCCCCCGGGCCGCCGCGCCCCGCACACCCCGTGGCCATCGAATCTTGAACCATTCCAGAAAACGTGGTCGAGTGTGCCCGTGACCGACACCGACCTGCTCCGTGAGCACGGGCTGCGGGTGACCGCCCCGCGGCTCGCCGTGCTCGACGCGCTCGCCGGTCGCGCGCACCTCGACGCCGACGCGGTGCTGCAGGAGGTCCGCGCCACGCTGCCGAGCGTGTCCGTGCAGGCGGTCTACGACGTGCTGCACGCACTCGCCGACGCCGGCCTCCTGCGCCGCATCGAGCCGGCGGGCCACCCGGCCCGCTACGAGCGGCGCACCGGTGACAACCACCACCACGTCGTGTGCCGCGGCTGCGGCGCCCTCGACGACGTCGACTGCACGGTCGGCCACGCGCCGTGCCTCATCCCCAGCTCCACGTCCGGCTTCGCGGTCGAGTCCGCCGAGGTCACGTTCTGGGGCCTGTGCCCCACCTGCCGGTCGGCCGGCTGACCCACCGCCGCCCACCCGCACCACGATCCCCGCCGGGCCCGTCCGCCCGGTCGACGAGAGGAACCCACCTTGTCCCACGTCCCGCCCACCACCACCAACTCCGGCGCACCGGTCGCCTCCGACGCCCACGCCCTGTCCGTCGGCGCCGACGGCCCGATCGCCCTGCACGACCACTACCTGGTGGAGAAGCTCGCGCAGTTCAACCGCGAGCGGGTGCCGGAGCGCGTCGTGCACGCCAAGGGTGGCGGTGCGTTCGGCACGTTCACGGTGACGAACGACGTGTCGGCCTACACCCGCGCCGCGGTGTTCCAGCCCGGCACGACGACCGAGATGCTCGCGCGCTTCTCCACGGTCGCCGGTGAGCAGGGCTCCCCCGACACCTGGCGCGACCCCCGCGGCTTCGCGCTGAAGTTCTACACGACCGAGGGCAACTACGACCTCGTCGGCAACAACACCCCCGTCTTCTTCATCCGCGACGGCATCAAGTTCCCCGACTTCATCCACTCCCAGAAGCGGTTGCCCGGCTCGCACCTGCGCGACAACGACATGCAGTGGGACTTCTGGACGCTGTCGCCGGAGTCGGCGCACCAGGTGACGTGGCTCATGGGCGACCGTGGCATCCCCGCCACGTGGCGGAACATGGACGGCTTCGGGTCGCACACGTACCAGTGGATCAACGCCGCGGGTGAGCGCTTCTGGGTCAAGTACCACTTCAAGACCCAGCAGGGCATCGAGAACATGCCGGCCGAGGTCGCCGCGCAGCTGGCCGGCTCGGACGCCGACCACCACATCCGCGACCTCCACGAGCACATCGAGTCCGGCGACTTCCCGCGCTGGACGCTCAGCGTGCAGGTCATGCCCTACGCGGACGCCGCGGAGTACCGCTTCAACCCGTTCGACCTGACCAAGGTGTGGCCGCACGGCGACTACCCGCTGATCGAGGTCGGCGTCATGGAGCTGAACCGCAACCCGGAGAACTACTTCGCGCAGATCGAGCAGGCGACGTTCGCGCCGAGCAACTTCGTGCCCGGCATCGCCGCCAGCCCCGACAAGATGCTGCTCGCGCGCATCTTCTCCTACGCCGACGCGCACCGGTACCGCGTGGGCACGAACCACGCCCAGCTGCCGGTGAACGCCCCGAAGTCCCCGGTGCACTCGTACTCGCAGGACGGCGCCGCGCGGTACACCTTCTCGTCGGCGACCACGCCGGTCTACGCGCCCAACTCGGTCGGCGGCCCGGCTGCCGACCCGGCCCGCGCCGGTGAGGGCGGCTGGGAGTCGGACGGCGCCCTGGTGCGCACGGCGGCGACCCTGCACCCCGAGGACGACGACTTCGGCCAGGCGGGCACGCTCTACCGCGAGGTGTTCGACGACGCCGCGCGCGCCCGGTTCCTCGACACGATCACCGGTCACGTCGGTGGCGTGAAGCGCTCGGACGTCCGGGAGCGCGCCATCCAGTACTGGACCAACGTCGACGCCGGCCTCGGCCAGGCGCTGCGCGAGCGCCTCACCGCGCTCGACGCGCCCGTCGAGACGGGTGACCCCGGCACGGCGAGCGTCCCGGTCGCCTGACCACCGCCCTCGGTCACGTCGGCCCCGCACCCCGTCGGGTGCGGGGCCGTCGTGCGTCGGGGCGCCGCGCACCGGCGGTGAGAGGATCGACGCATGAGCCACACCCACGCGGACGACGCGGCCACCGACCCGACGACCCAGGCCGTCCGTGACATCGCCGACGTCGCGGCGGTCGAGGTCATCACCGCCGCGGCGGTCCACCTCATGAGCGCCGCCGCCGTCAAGTGCGGCCTGGCCGAGGACGACGCGCAGGGTCCGGGCGCGCGGCACCGGGACCTCGACGAGGCCCGCAAGCTGATCACCGCCCTGGCAGCGCTCGTGGTGACGTCGGCGCCCGACATCGGCAACCAGCACGCCCGCTCGCTGCGCGACGGCCTGCGCTCGCTGCAGCTCGCGTTCCGTGAGGCGTCGCCGTTCCCCGACGCACCGGGCGAGGGCCCGGGCGAGACGTTCACCGGCCCGGTGTCCTGACACCGGCGGGCGTCGCGTCGGGGTCCCGCGGTCGGGTCAGCGCCGGGCGGGGTCCTCACGCAGGTCGCGCACCGGCCCGGTGACGACGTCCGTCACCACGGGGACGACGCCGCCGTGCGCGCGCCGCCGCCCGGCGAGTGCGACCACGACGAGGCCCACGACGGCCACGGCGCCGCCGACGACGGCCGCCGTCGCGAACCCCGCGCCCGCGCCGGCACGGTCGATGACCACCCCGCACAGGGGTGCACCCAGCGCGTTGCCCACGGTCTGCATGGTCCCGCCCCACCCCATGACCTCGCCGCGGCGCTCCTCGGGCACCAGCCGCACGAGCGTGGCGTTGATCGACGCGAGGACCGGGGCGCAGGGCAGGCCGGCGATGACGACGGCGACCGCGAGCGCCCCCCGCCCGTCGGCGAACGCCGCCGGCAGGGTGGCCAGCGCGAGCAGCGCCACCAGCACCAGCGGCGCGGGCTGCCGCGGGCTGATGCCGTGCAGGAGCCCGCCCACGAGCGACCCGCCGGCCCAGAGCGCGACCATCCACCCCACGTCCTGCGGGCGTCCGGCGTCGTTGAGCGCCGCGACGAGGGACACGTCCGTCCCCACGATGACGAAGGCTGCGGCGACGGCCGCGAGCAGCACGACCAGCAGCCGGGGCGTCACCACCCGGCCCGCGGGGCGGTCGGCCGGCGTCGCCGCCCCCGACGCGGACCGCGTCGGGGGGTCGGCCCACAGCAGCAGGGCGCCGCCGCCCACCGTCGCGACGCCGACCACGGTGAGCGCCAGCACGCTCGAGCCGCCGGTCACGAGCAGCACCCCGAGCACGGGACCGAGCATGAACGTCAGCTCCGTGGCCACGGAGTCGAGCGCGAACGCCGCCTTCTGCTGCGCGGGCGGCACGAGCACGGACAGCGACTGCCGCACCACCGAGAACACCGGGACGAGGAAGAGGCCGCCGACGAACACCACGGCGATGAGGCCGACGTAGTCCAGGTGCGGGGCGGCCAGCCACACCGCCGACTCCACGGCCACCGACGGCAGCACGGCGCGGCGCAGCCCGAGCCGGTCCACGAGCCGTCCGCGCCACGGGGCACCCACGGCGAGCCCGACGGTGAGGGACGCCGCGACGACGCCGGCGCGTCCGTAGCCCTCGTCGAGCGCCCCGACGACGTGCAGCGTGAGCACGACCCCGGACATGGCGTGCGGGACCCGGGCGACCAGCCCGATGAGGAACAACCGCGCCACACCGGGCAGGCGCAGCACGTCGGAGTAGGCGGAACGCACGATCGACCATGCTGACACGGTGCGGGTCACCGCCCGTGCGGCCGGCGCCCGCGATGCCGGGATCGTCCGGTGCGGCGCGCGCGAGCCACGTCACACTCCCGGACGAGGGCGCGCGGGCGTCCGGTCCGGGCTCGCCGTGACCCTCGCCACGCCGCCCTATCCTGGGGCGATGACCGGACCGAGCGGCCCGACCCCCGACCCCGGGCAGCGTCGCCCCGAGCCCAGGGTGACGACACCGACCGCGCCCCTGCCGGCGGGCTGGGCGGGACCCGAGCCCGTCGCGGCCGCCCCGCACACGACCCCCGCGCACACGGCCCCCGCGCCGACCGCGCCGCCGCGGCGCGGACGTGCCACCACGGTGCTCGCGCTGCTCCTGGTCGCGGTGCTGGCGACCGCCGGCGTGGTCGGCTGGCGCCTCTGGGAGACCACGGTCGCCTGGGAGGAGTCCGCCGCCGACTGGGAGGCCCTGGCACGCACCCACGGCGACGAGCTCGCGCAGGTGCGCGCCGAGCTCGAGGCGACGGCGGGCGAGCTCGACGCCACGCGTGCCCAGCTGGCCGCCGCGCAGACGCGCATCACCGAGCTCGCCGACGAGAAGGCCCAGCTCGGCGACACCACCGCCGCGCAGCAGCAGCTCGCGGACTACCAGGCGCGCGTCTCGCAGGCCGCGGGGCGCGTCGCGACGTCCCTGGCCACCTGCGTCGACGGTCAGGAGCGCCTCATCGGCTACCTGCAGGACGCCGCGGCCTACGACGCCGCCGACGTCGCCCGCTTCCGCGCGGACGTCGAGCGCGTGTGCGGGGCCGCCGCCGACGCGAACGCCTCGCTGCAGAGCGAGCTGTCCCGGTGAGGACGGCGCACCGCAGGAGGGCGCTCGCACCCGTGGCCGCGCTGGTGGCTGTCCTGCCGGTCGTCGGCGGGTGCGCCGCCCTGCCCGAGCCCCCGGCCCCCGTGCCGACGAGCGTCGTGCCCACGGCCGCCCAGGTACCGCCGCCGGCCGCCGACGGCTCGCAGCTGTCCCCCGACGGCTTCGACGCCGCCCAGCGGATGGCGGTCCGGATCCGCAACATCGGCTGCGGCGGGCTGTCCACCGGGTCCGGCTTCGCGCTCGACGAGCACACGCTCGTCACCAACCGGCACGTGGTCGCGGACTCGGCCGAGCTCCAGCTGAGCACCTACGACGGTCGCGACGTCGCCGCGGAGGCCGCCAGCACCGCGGGGCTGGCGGACCTCGCGGTGGTCCGCACTGTCGACGCGCTGCCCGCGGCGCCCGTCCTGGCCGAGGCCGACCCCCAGGTCGGCGACCCGGTGACGGTCGTGGGGTACCCGCTGGGCCGGCAGCTGACCGTGACGGACGGCCGCGTCGTCGGCGAGGTGACGGACCCGCTGCACGCGAACCTGGGCCAGGTGCTCGTCACCGACGCCCCGGTGGAGCCCGGGAGCTCGGGGTCCGCCGCCCTCGACGCGGACGGTCGCGTCATCGGCGTCGTGTACGCGAAGAACGCGGAGGGGATGAGCTTTCTGGTGCCCGTGAGCACGTTGCGCGCCATGCTGGGCGACGACACGGCGTTCGCGCCGGCACCGACCTGCGGGTGAGCGCGGGCCGGTCCATCACGACGACGGGACGGCACGACATGACGGAGCGCAGGTTCGACCCGGCCACCCTGACCGGTGCGGCGGCGGACACCTTCACGGTCCGCCGGGCCTTCGGCGAGGCGTACGAGCGCGACGGGCGTCTCGTCGTGCCCGTCGCGCGCGTCACGGTCCTCACGGGGTCCGGGGCGGGCGGGGGCGACGGCGACCTGACGCCCCCGGACGCCGCGGACGACGGGTCCCGCGCGACGGGCCGCGTCGCGCACGGCAGCGGCGACGGCGGTGCGGGCGGGTTCGCCGCGCACGTCACCCCGCTGGGCATGGTCGTCGTCGACGACGACGGCGCGCACTGGCAGCCGACCATCGACATCAACCGCGTGATCCTCGGCGGTCAGGTCGTCGCCGCCGTGGTCGCGAGCGTCTGGGCGGTCGCGTGGGCCGTCCGGCGTCGCTGAGCACGACCGTCGGCTCAGGCTGCGCGGACCCGGAGCTCCAGGGAGTCCACGCGGGCCGCGACCACCGGGTCGTGCGCCAGCGCGTCGTTGACCTGCGCCAGGACCCGGTCGAGCGCCGCCCGGTCCAGCCCGGCGGGCAGGGCGAGCCGCACCGCCACCTCGGCGCGGGAGCCGGGCACCGCCTCCGCGTCGACCACGAGGCGGACGTCCGCGAGCGCGGCGCGCACGGCGGAGCACACCTCGTCGTCGACCCGGCCGTCGTGGACGGCCGGCTGCCAGCCGTGACCCTGGGCGAGCGCGTACACGGCGGTGCGCGGCAGCGCGACGGTCACCGGGCCGGCGGGGTCGAGGACCAGGACCTCCCAGCCCTCCGCGACCGCGGAGAGTGCCGCCCGCGGGACCGCGGTGGGCACGGGGCGGGCGTCGGCACGCCAGCGCGCCATCGCCGCGACCCCCGTGAAGACCGGCAGGGCCGTGCGGCCGTCGGGCGTGCGCAGCGCGACGATGCCCGCGGACGCCTCCTTGTCGACCGTGTGGGCGTGGCCGCCGTGCTCGACCACGTCGGCCACCTCGAGCTCGGCCAGGACGGGCACGAGCACGCGCGTGGGCGCCAGGGCGGCCACCACGTCGGCGAGCGGCGCGTCCCCGGCGGCGTGCCGGGCGAGCACGTCCACCAGCGTGGGGTCGGCGGACCCGTCGTCCCCGGCGAACGGCGACGACGGCGGCAGCTCGCGACCCCTCACGGGCGTCCGGCCACGTCCAGCGCCTGCGGCAGCGTGAACGCACCCGCGTAGAGCGCCTTGCCGACGATCGCGCCCTCGACGCCGACCCCGACGAGACCGCGCAGGGCGCGGATGTCCTCGAGGCTGGAGATGCCGCCCGACGCCACGACGGGCGCGGACGTGCGTGCGCACACCTCGCGCAGCAGGTCCAGGTTGGGTCCGCGCAGCGTGCCGTCCTTGGTGACGTCGGTGACGACGTAGCGCGAGCACCCGGCGGCGTCGAGGCGCGCGAGCACCTCCCACAGGTCGCCGCCCTCCTGCGTCCAGCCGCGCGCTGCGAGCGTGGTGCCGCGCACGTCGAGCCCCACGGCGATCTGCTCGCCGTGCGAGGCGATGACGTCCGCCGTCCACTCCGGGTCCTCCAGCGCGGCCGTCCCGAGGTTGACCCGGGTCGCACCGGTCGCCAGGGCGCGCTCGAGCGACGCGTCGTCACGGATGCCGCCGGACAGCTCGACCTTGACGCCCTTGGCCGCCAGGTCGGCGGCCACCTTGCCGAGCAGGACCGCGTTGGTGCCGCGGCCGAAGGCGGCGTCCAGGTCCACCAGGTGGATCCACTCCGCCCCGCCGGCGTACCAGTCGAGCGCGGCCGTCAGCGGGTCGCCGTACGCGGTCTCCGAGCCGGCCTCGCCCTGCACGAGGCGGACGGCCTGGCCGTCGGCGACGTCGACGGCGGGCAGCAGCTCGAGCCGGGGCTCACGCGTGGGAGTCATGGGTCCTCTCCGGGTGGGGCCGCACCGGACCTCCGACGGGCCGGTGCGGTGCGGTGCGGTGCGGTGCAGTGCGGGTGACGTGCGGTGCCGTGCTCAGCGCAGCGAGCCGACCCAGTGGGACAGCAGCTCCGCGCCGGCGTCGCCGGACTTCTCGGGGTGGAACTGGGTGGCCGACAGCGGCCCGTTCTCCACCGCGGCGACGAACCGGCCGCCGTGGTCGGCCCACGTCACCCGCGGGGCGGGCAGCGGGTGCTCGCCCGCCGGGGGCGCGTCGGCCAGCGGGAAGGAGCGCGCGGCGTAGGAGTGGACGAAGTAGAAGCGCTCGCCGTCGAGCCCGTCGAGCAGGACGGAGTCCTGCGGTGCCGTCACGTCGGCCCAGCCCATGTGCGGCACGACGTCGGCCTCGAGGCGGTCGACCACACCGGGCCACTGGCCCAGGCCCTCGGTGCGCACACCGTGCTCGACACCCTCGGCGAACATGACCTGCATGCCGACGCAGATGCCGAGCACCGGGCGACCGCCGGCCAGCCGGCGGTCGACGACCTGGTCGCCCCCGACGGCGCGCAGGCCCTGCATGCAGGCGGCGAACGCACCGACACCGGGCACCACGAGACCGTCGGCGTCGAGGGCCGCCTGCTTGTCGGCGGTCAGCTCGACGTCGGCACCGACCCGGGCGAGCGCCCGCACCGCGGAGCGCACGTTCCCGAAGCCGTAGTCCAGGACGACAACGCGGGGAGACACGACCCCAGGGTAACCGCGACGCGGTGCGGCCCCGGGCAGTCGTCCGACGACCGGACGGTCCCCGGGCGCCGGGTCAGCGCCGGTGCGCGGCCAGCAGCTTCATCGCCTTCCAGCGCGACATCCCGACGGACGACACCACACCCTCGACCTCACCGGCCGGCAGGTCCCCCAGCAGCAGCTCCTCGAGGACCTCGGGAGCCCCGGACAGCACCAGGCCGGCCGGCAGGTCCTTCTCGTGCTCGCCGCCCACCCACTGCGACGCCGTGACCTTGCCCCCGCGACGCTCCAGCAGCACGACGGGGACCTGGCGCAGCAGCCGGGACACGGCACCGGCCGCGGGGACGCCGGCCGCGGGGTCACGCAGCACCGCGAGCGCGCCCACGGGCGACGGCACCGCGTCCACGTCCACGCCCGCCAGCGAGCAGGCGGCCGCGAGCGCCGGCGCGACCGCGACCTGCGTCACGACGACGGCCACCGTGGGCGTCGGTGCCGCGGTCAGACCCGACAGGTCGTCGGGGATCTCGATGCCGCGCAGGTCGTCCTCGCTCACAGCGAACCCTTCGTGGACGGGATGCCGTCGACGCGCGGGTCCAGCGCCACGGCCGCGCGCAGCGCGCGCGCCAGCGCCTTGAACTGCGCCTCGACGATGTGGTGCGGGTCGCGGCCCGCGAGCACGCGCATGTGCACGGTGAACGCCGCGTGGTGCGCGATCGACTCGAGCACGTGCGCGGTCAGCGACCCCGTGAAGTGGCCGCCGATGAGGTGGTACTGCTGCCCCTCGGGCTCACCCGAGTGCACGAAGTAGGGCCGTCCCGAGACGTCGACGACCGCGTGGGCGAGCGCCTCGTCGAGCGGCACCGTCGCGTCGCCGTAGCGGACGATGCCCCGCTTGTCGCCCAGCGCCTCGCGCAGCGCCTGCCCGAGCACGATCGCGGTGTCCTCGACGGTGTGGTGGGCGTCGATGTGCGTGTCGCCCTTGGCCTGCACCGTCAGGTCGATCAGCGAGTGCTTGCCGAGCGCCGTGAGCATGTGGTCGTAGAACGGCACGCTCGTGTCGATCTGCGTGCGCCCCGTGCCGTCGAGGTCGAGCTCGACCAGCACGCTGGACTCGCTGGTGCTGCGCTCGATGCGCGCCGTGCGCCGGCGTGCCTCACTCATCGTCCTGCCACCTCCACCAGGGCGTCCTTGAACGCCGCCGTCTCCTCCGGGGTGCCGACCGACACCCGGAGCCATCCCTCGGGGCCCGTGACCCGCACGAGCACACCGTGGTCGAGCAGACCCTGCCAGACCGCCTCGCGGTCGTCGAACAGGCCGAACAGCACGAAGTTCGCGTCCGAGTCGGCGGCCGTGAACCCGTGGTCCCGCAGCCACGTCACCAGGGCGTCCCGCTCGGCGCGCAGCGACCCCACCTGCGCCATGAGCTCGGGGGCGTGCCGCAGCGCGGCGCGCGCGACCGCCTGCGTGACCGCCGACAGGTGGTACGGCAGGCGCACGACGCGCAGCGCGTCGACGAGGGCGCGTGAGGCCGACAGGTAACCGACGCGCGCACCGGCCAGGCCGAAGGCCTTGGACATGGTGCGGCTGACGGCCAGGTGCGGGTAGTCGTCGAGCAGCTCGAGCGCCGACGGCGTGCCCTCGCGACGGAACTCGCCGTACGCCTCGTCGACCACCACGACGCACCCGCCGGGCACCTCGGCGGCGGTGTCGAGCACGGCACGCACGGTGTCCGCCGGCAGTGCGGTGCCGGTCGGGTTGTTCGGGCTGGCCAGCAGCACGACGCTCGGCGCGTGCGCCGCGATCGTCGCGCGCGCGTGGTCGGGGTCGAGCGTGAAGTCCTCCGCGCGACGGCCCGTGACCCAGGCGGTCGACGTGCCGCGCGCGTACTCCGGGTACATCGAGTACGTCGGGGCGAACGACAGCGCGGTGCGCCCGGGGCCGCCGAACGCCTGCATGACGTGCAGCATGATCTCGTTCGAGCCGTTCGCCGCCCACATCTGCTCGGGCTCGCGGTGCACACCCGACTCGACCTCGAGGTACGCGGCGAGGTCGGCGCGCAGCGCGGCGAAGTCGCGGTCGGGGTACCGGTTGAGGCCGCGGGTCGCGTCGGCGACCGCGGCGGCCACGTCGGCGACGACCTGGTCGGACGGGGCGTACGGGTTCTCGTTGACGTTCAGCAGCACCGGGACGTCGAGCTGCGGGGCACCGTACGGCTCGATGCCGACGAGCTCGGGGCGCAGCGGCAGCGTGCCGGGCGACAGGTCGGGAGCGGCGGTCACGTCCCGAGTCTAGGTTCCGTGCCGCGTGCCCCGGCCAGGGGCCCGCGCACCGGGACGTGTCGGCGTCCCGACGTACGCTGCCGGGCATGCCCACCCCTGCTCCCGACACCGCCACCGCCGTCGACCGGGTCGCGCTGCGCGCGCAGGCGGAGGAGGTGCTGCGGGCGCTCGTCGGACGCGACGACGCCCACCTGCACGAGGACCAGTGGCAGGCGGTCGAGGCCCTGGTCGCGGACCGCCGGCGGGTGCTGGTCGTGCAGCGCACCGGGTGGGGCAAGTCCGCTGTGTACTTCGTCGCCACCGCGCTGCTGCGCCGCGGCGCCGCCGGGCCCCCGCGCGGCGCCACGATCATCGTGTCGCCGCTGCTCGCGCTCATGCGCAACCAGGTCGACGCGGCACGCCGCGCCGGCATCGCCGCGGAGACGCTCAACTCGGCCAACCAGCAGGACTGGGACGAGGTGCACGCGCGCATCGCCGCCGGCGAGGTCGACGTGCTGCTCGTGTCCCCCGAGCGCCTCAACAACCCCGGCTTCCGCGACGAGGTGCTGCCGCGGCTCGCGTCCGACGCCGGGCTCGTGGTGGTGGACGAGGCCCACTGCGTGTCCGACTGGGGCCACGACTTCCGGCCCGACTACCGGCGCATCGGCACGCTGCTGGCCGACCTGCCCGCCGGGGTGCCGGTGCTCGCCACCACGGCCACCGCCAACGCGCGCGTCACGGCCGACGTCGCCGAGCAGCTCGCCGTCACCGGGACCGGCGACGACGGCGACGCCGGTCCCGGCACCCTGGTGCTGCGCGGCACGCTCGACCGGCCCAGCCTGCGGCTGCAGGTGACGGCGCTGCCCGACGTCGCGACCCGCCTCGCGTGGCTCGCGTCGACGCTGCCGACGTTGACCGGCTCCGGGATCATCTACTGCCTGACCATCGCCGCGGTCGAGCAGGTGACCGAGCACCTGCGCGCGGCCGGGCTCGACGTCCGGTCGTACACCGGCCAGACCGACCCCACCGAGCGCGAGCAGGCCGAGGCCGACCTCCTCGCCAACCGCGTGAAGGCGCTGGTGGCGACGTCGGCCCTCGGCATGGGGTACGACAAGCCGGACCTCGGGTTCGTCGTCCACGTGGGCGCGCCCTCCTCCCCCATCGCCTACTACCAGCAGGTGGGACGCGCCGGCCGCGCGACCGCCCGCGCCGACGTCGTGCTCCTGCCCGGGCACGACGACCAGGCGATCTGGGAGTGGTTCGCCTCGACGGCCTTCCCGCCGGAGGACCAGGTGCGCGCGACGCTCGCGGCGCTCGACTCCCAGGGGACGCTGTCGACCGCCGCCCTGGAGACGTTCGTCAGCCTGCGCCGCAGCCGCCTCGAGGGGATGCTCAAGGTCCTCGACGTCGACGGCGCGGTGCGCCGCGTGCGCGGCGGCTGGGAGTCCACCGGGCAGCCGTGGGCCTACGACGGGGAGCGGTACGCCCGCGTCACCGCCGCGCGGCGCGCCGAGCAGCGCACGATGCTCGACTACCAGGCCACCGAGGGCTGCCGGATGGCGTTCCTGCGCGCCGCGCTCGACGACCCGGACCTGCCCGACGGCTGGCGGTGCGGACGCTGCGACCGGTGCACGGGGACGAGCGTCGGGGCGGTGCCCGACGCGGGCGCGGTCGAGCACGCGCGCGAGCTGCTGGCGGTGCCCGGCGAGCCCGTCACCGCGCGCCGGCAGTGGCCCAGCGGTCTGGGCTCGCTCGGGCTGGACCTCAAGGGACGGATCGCACCCGGCGAGCAGGTGGCCGAGGGGCGTGCCGTCGGCCGCCTCGACGCGCTCGGGTGGGGCGGCCCGCTGCGCGAGGCGCTGCGCGAGCAGGTGCCCACGGAGCTGCCGGTCAACCTGCGGCCCGCCGTGCGCACCGTGCTGGACGCGTGGGCCCCCCCGGTGGACGTCGTCGTCGCCGTCGCGTCGGAGAGCCGCGGCGCCCTCGTCGAGCACCTGGCGGCCGGGACGGCGCGGCTGCTGGGCGTGCCGCTCGTCGGCGCGCTGCTGCCGACCGGGACGCCGTCGCGGCACGACGTGAACTCCGCGCAGCGGCTGGCGGACGTGCTGCGCCACGTCGACCTGCCGCCCGACGTGGCGGCCGCGGTCGACGGTCGACGGGTGCTGCTGGTGGACGACCGCACCGACACCGGCTGGACGCTGACGGTGGCCGGCCGTCTGCTGCGCCGTGCCGGCGCGACCGAGGTGCTGCCGTTCGTGCTCGGGGTGGGCTGACGCCCGGGCCGGGCACCGACGCGTGAGCGCACGGGCCCGCCGCGCCGAGCGCGACGGGCCGCGTCGTTCAGAACCGCGCGCGCACCGCCTCGCCGTGGGCCGGCAGCCCCTCGGCGTCGGCCAGCGCCACGACCCGGTCGGCCACGGCGGCCAGCGCGTCGGCGTCGTACTCGATCACCTGCACGGCACGCAGGAACGAGTGCACTCCGAGGCCGCTGGCGAAGTGCGCGCAGCCGCCGGTGGGCAGCACGTGGTTCGACCCCGCCATGTAGTCGCCCAGGGACACCGGGGACCACGGCCCGACGAAGATCGCGCCGGCGCTCGTGACGCGGTCCGCCCAGGCGGCGGCGTCGACCGTCTGGATCTCCAGGTGCTCGGCCCCGTAGGCGTTCACGACGTCGAGGCCGGCGTCCAGGTCGTCGACCAGGACGATCGCCGACTGGGTGCCCCGCAGCGCGACCCCGACGCGGTCCCGGTTGGCGGTGGCGTCCGTCAGGTCGACGAGCTTCGCCTCGACCGCACCCGCCAGCTCCACGGACGGCGTGACGAGCACGGCCGCGGCGAGCGGGTCGTGCTCGGCCTGGGAGATGAGGTCGGCGGCGACGTGCACGGGGTCGGCGGTGCCGTCCGCGAGGATCGCGATCTCCGTCGGGCCGGCCTCGGCGTCGATGCCCACGACGCCGCGCACCAGGCGCTTGGCCGCCGCGACGTAGACGTTGCCGGGTCCGGTGATGACGTCCACTGGCTCGCACAGCGTCTCGCCGTCGACGTCCTCGCTGCCCGCTGCGCCGTACGCCAGCATCGCGACCGCCTGCGCGCCGCCGACGGCGTAGACCTCGTCCACGCCGAGCAGGGCGCAGGTGGCCAGGACCACGGGGTCGGGCAGCCCGTCGTTGTCCTTCTGGGGCGGGGACACGACCGCGAGCGACGTCACGCCGGCCTCCTGGGCCGCCACGACGTTCATGACGACCGACGACGGGTACACCGCGAGGCCGCCGGGCACGTACAGCCCGACGCGGCGCACCGGGAGCCAGCGCTGGCGCACCTGGGCACCCGGCGCGACCTGCACCGTGAAGTCCTGCGGGCGCTGCGCGCCGTGCACGGCACGCACCCGTCGGATCGTCTCCTCCAGCGCGGCGCGGACCTGCGGGTCCAGCGCCCCCACCGCACCGGCGACCACCTCGGCCGGAACCCGCACGTGCGCGGGACGCACGCCGTCGAACCGCTCGGCCAGCTCGCGCAGGGCGTCCGCGCCCCGCGTGCGCACCGCCTCGAGGATCGGCGCCACCGTGGCGGTGGCGTGCTCGACGTCGAGCTCGGCCCGGGGCAGCTCGAGGAGCAGCTCACGACGTGACGGACGGCGACCGCGCAGGTCGATTCTGGAGATCACGGGATCGAGTCTAGGACGACGCACGGTGACGGGTCGGGGCCGTCCGCCGCCCGCGGATCCGGCGCGGCGACGGTTGCCGCACCGGGCGACGGTGCCGCACGGGGACACCGTGGCGCGCCTGGCAGACTGGCCCCGTGACCCAGCACGACGAGCCCATCCGCCTCGGCCAGTTCCTCAAGCTCGTCGGCCTCGCCGACACCGGCGGGCACGCCCGCGCCCTCCTCGACGACGGCGCGGTGACCGTCAACGGCGAGCCCGAGGCCCGCCGCGGTCGGCAGCTGCGCCCGGGCGACGTGGTGGAGGTCGACCTGCCCGGCGGCGTGCAGCGCGCGACCGTCGAGGACTGACCGGGCACGGACCGCGCAGCGCGGCCACCCGGCCGGCACGTGGCCGACCGGGTGCGGGACCGGGATCAGGACGCCAGGCAGCTCGGACCGAGCAGGGCCTTGAGGTCCCCGAACAGCGAGGGTGACCGCTCGACGCGCAACCCGTCGTCGAGCCGCATCACCACGGCTCGGCCGGGACTGGTGAGCCGCAGGTGGACCTCGGTGACGCCCGGGTGCGTCGACAGCACCTCGCGCAGCCGCTCGACGACGGGCGGCGTGCAGCGGCCCTCCGTCAGGGACACCACGACCGGGGAGTCGGCGGCCTGCGACGTGTCCGGGATGGAGACCTCCATCGCCTGCAGCTGCATCTGGTCGTCGCGGCGGCGCACACGGCCCCGCACCACGAGCACCGCGTCCTCGGCCAGCACCGTCGAGTAGGCGAGGTAGGTCTCGCCGAAGAACATGATCTCGACGGAGCCCTCCATGTCCTCGAGCGTCACGGCGGCCCACGGGTTGCCCTGCTTCGACATCTTGCGCTGCAGGCTCGTCACCAGGCCCGCGACCACGACCGTCGACCCGTCGGGGCGCTCGGTGTCCGCGTTGAGCGTCGCGATCGACACGTCGGCCTGCGCGGACAGCACGTGCTCGAGCCCCGACAGCGGGTGGTCCGAGACGTACAGGCCGAGCATCTCGCGCTCGAACGCCAGGCGCTGCTTCTTGTCCCAGTCCGGCAGGTCCGGGATCGTCACGGCGATGCCGGTGCCGGTCTCGTCGTCACCGCCCAGGTCGGCGAACAGGTCGAACTGGCCCGTCGCCTCCTTGCGCTTGACGTCGATGACCGCGTCCACGGCCTGCTCGTGGATCAGCAGGAGCGCCCGACGGGGGTGGCCGAGGGAGTCGAACGCACCGGCCTTGATGAGCGACTCGATCGTCCGCTTGTTGCAGACGACCGCCGGCACCTTGTCGAGGAAGTCGGTGAAGGACGTGAACGCGCCCTTCGCCTCGCGGGCCGCCACGATCGCGTCCACGACGTTCGCGCCGACGTTGCGCACGGCCGTCAGGCCGAACCGGATGTCGACACCCACGGCCGTGAAGTTCGCCGACGACGAGTTCACGTCCGGCGGCAGCACCGTGATGCCCATGTGCCGGCACTCACCGAGGTACAGGGCCGACTTGTCCTTGTCGTCACGCACGCTGGTGAGCAGCGCCGCCATGTACTCGGTGGGGAAGTTCGCCTTGAGGTAGGCGGTCCAGTACGAGACGACGCCGTACGCCGCGGAGTGCGCCTTGTTGAAGGCGTAGCCGGCGAACGGCACGAGGACGTCCCAGACGGCCTGGATCGCGCCGTCGGAGTACCCGCGCTCGCGCATGCCGGCCTGGAAGGGGATGAACTCCTTGTCGAGCACCTCCTTCTTCTTCTTGCCCATCGCGCGACGCAGCAGGTCGGCCTGACCCAGCGAGTACCCGGCCAGCACCTGGGCCGCCTTCTGCACCTGCTCCTGGTAGACGATCAGGCCGTGCGTGACACCGACGACCTCCTCGAGCGGCTCCACCAGCTCGGGGTGGATCGGCTCGATCTCCTGCAGGCCGTTCTTGCGCAACGCGTAGTTGACGTGCGAGTTCATGCCCATCGGGCCCGGGCGGTACAGCGCGATGACGGCCGAGATGTCCTCGAAGTTGTCCGGGCGCATCTGGCGCAGCAGCGAGCGCATGGGCCCGCCGTCGAGCTGGAAGACCCCGAGCGTGTCACCGCGGCCGAGGAGCTCGTACGTCGCAGGGTCGTCGAGCGGGACCGTCTCGATCTCGATCGCGGGCTTGCCGTTCATCACGATGTTCTCGAGCGCGTCGTCGAGGATCGTGAGGTTGCGCAGACCCAGGAAGTCCATCTTGATGAGGCCGAGGGCCTCGGACGCCGGCTGGTCGAACTGCGTGATGATCGCCCCGTCCTGCGGGCGCTTCATGATCGGGATGATGTCGAGCAGCGGCTCGCTCGACATGATGACGCCGGCGGCGTGCACACCCCACTGCCGCTTGAGGTTCTCCAGCCCGCGGGCCGTCTCCAGCACGCGCTGCGCCTCGGGGTCCGCCGCCACGACCTGGCGGAACTCGTCGGCCTCGGCGTAGCGCGGGTGCTCCGGGTCGTACATGCCCGACAGCGGGATGTCCTTGCCCATGACGGCCGGGGGCATCGCCTTGGTGAGCTTGTCGCCCATCGCGAACGGGAAGCCGAGGACGCGCGACGCGTCCTTGAGGGCCTGCTTGGCCTTGATCGTGCCGTAGGTGACGATCTGGCAGACCCGGTCGTCGCCGTACTTCTCGGTGACGTAGCGGATGACCTCGCCGCGCCGGCGCTCGTCGAAGTCCACGTCGACGTCGGGCCAGGACACGCGCTCGGGGTTGAGGAACCGCTCGAAGATCAGGCCGTGCTCGAGCGGGTCGAGCTCGGTGATGCCCATGGCGTACGACGCCATGGAGCCGGCCGCCGAGCCACGACCGGGTCCGACGCGGATGCCCTGCGCCTTGGCCCAGTTGATGAAGTCGGCGACGACGAGGAAGTAGCCGGAGAAGCCGAGCTGCGTGATGACGCCCGTCTCGTACTCGGCCTGCTTGCGCACCGCGTCGGGCACCGAGCCGTGGTAGCGCCGCTGCAGGCCGCGCTCGACCTCCTTGATGAACCACGACTCCTCGTTCTCCCCCGCCGGGACGGGGAAGCGGGGCATGTAGTTCGCCCCGGTGTTGAACTTGACCTCGCACTGCTCGGCGATCAGCACCGTGTTGTCGCACGCCTCGGGCAGCTCGGCCCACGTGCGGCGCATCTCCGCGGCCGACTTCACGTAGTAGCCGGACCCGCTGAACGCGAACCGGCTGCCGCCCTGGTCGCTCGTCGGCTCGTCGAGCGTCGAGCCGGACTGCACCGCGAGCAGCACCTCGTGCGCGTGGGCGTCCTCCTCACGCGTGTAGTGCAGGTCGTTCGTCGCCACGAGCGGGGCACCGATGCCCTCGGCGACGCGCAGCAGGTCCTTGATGACCCGACGCTCGATGTCGAGGCCGTGGTCCATGACCTCGATGTAGAAGCTCTCCTTGCCGAAGATGTCCTGCAGCTCGCCCGCGGCACGCACGGCCTCGTCGTAGTGACCGAGGCGCAGGCGCGTCTGGATCTCCCCCGACGGGCACCCGCTGGTGGCGATCAGACCGTCGGAGTACCGCGACATCAGCTCACGGTCCATGCGCGGCCACTTGCCCATCTGGCCCTCGAGGGACGCCAACGACCCCATCCGGAACAGGTTGTGCATGCCCTCGGTGGTGCGGCTCAGCAGTGTCAGGTGCGTGTACGCACCGCGCGCCGAGACGTCGTCGGCCGCCTGGTGCGCCTCGCCCCAGCGCACGCGGTTCTGGTCGAACCGGCTGGTGCCCGGCGTGACGTACGCCTCGACGCCGATGATGGGCTTGATGCCCCGGTCCGTCGCCTTCTGCCAGAACTCGAACGCACCGAACAGGTAGCCGTGGTCCGTGATCGCCATGGCCGTCTGGCCCAGCCGCTTGGCCTCGTCGAGCATCTCGCCGATACGCGCGGCGCCGTCGAGCATCGAGTACTCGCTGTGCACGTGGAGGTGGACGAAGGACGGGTCCGGGGATCCTCCAGCACTCATGCTGGCGATCCTACGTCGCCCCACCGACGCCCCCGGACTGCCCCGCCGGGATCTAGGAGTACGCCCCCCGCAGCGTCTCGAGCCCGGCGGCGAGGTCGTCCGGGTACTCGCTGGCGGCCTCGAACCACTGCCCCGTCCCGGGGTGCTCGAAGCCCAGGCGCATCGCGTGCAGCCACTGCCGGGTGACCCCGACACGCGCCGCGAGCGCGGGATCGGCCCCGTAGGTGAGGTCCCCCACCAGGCTGTGGTGCAGCGCAGCGAAGTGCACGCGGATCTGGTGCGTCCGACCCGTCTCCAGGTGCACCTCGACCAGCGAGGCCCCGGGCAGCATCTCCAGCACCTCGTAGTGCGTGACCGACGGCTTGCCACCCGCGACCACGGCGAACTTCCAGTCCGACGACGGGTGACGGCCGATCGGGGCGTCGATCGTGCCCGTCGTCGGCGACGGGTGGCCCTGCACCAGCGCGTGGTAGACCTTCTCGACCGTGCGCTCCTTGAACGCCCGCTTGAGCTCGGTGTACGCGTGCTCGCTCTTGGCGACCACCATGAGGCCGGACGTGCCCGCGTCGAGGCGGTGGACGATGCCCTGGCGCTCGGCGGAGCCGGACGTGGAGATGCGGTAGCCCGCGGCGGCGAGCGCGCCCACCACGGTGGGACCCGTCCAGCCGGGCGACGGGTGCGCCGCGACACCGACGGGCTTGTCGACGACCACGAGGTCGTCGTCGTCGTGGACGATCCGCATCCCCGGCACGGGCTCGGGGACCACGGCCGGCACGGCGGGAGCCGCGGGCTCCAGGTCGACCTCCAGGTAGGCACCCGCGACCAGCCGGTCGGACTTGCCCACCGGGAGCCCGTCGACACGGACGGCACCCTCGGCGGCGAGCTCCGCGGCGCGCGTGCGCGACAGCCCCAGCAGACGGGCGAGCGCGGCGTCGACCCGCTCACCGGCCAGGCCGTCCGGGACGGGCAGCGCCCGCGTGCCGCTCACGCCGCACCCCCACCCGTGATCGGGCCGGACGTGCTGGGGCCCGGCTTCGTGGTGCCGGGCGTGGCGGTGCCGGGCGTGGCGGTGTCGGGCACGTCGGTGCCGTCGCCCGGTGCGGGATCGCCCGCCGTTCCCGGAGGAGCGGCGTCGTGCCCGTCGCGGCTGCCGTCGACGTGGATGCCGCGCGAGGTGAGCCACACGACCAGCACCGCCGCCACGACGATGGCGATGTCCGCGATGTTCCCGATGAAGAGCCGCCCGTACGCGAGGAAGTCGATGACGTGGCCGCGCAGCGGCCCGGGCTCGCGGACCATCCGGTCCACGAGGTTGCCGAGCGCACCCCCGAGCAGCAGCCCCAGGGCCACCGCCCAGCCCGCCGAGCCGATACGCCGCGACACCCGCACGATCACGATGACGACGACCACCGCGACCAGCGTCAGGACCCAGGTCATGCCCGTCGCGATCGAGAGCGCGGCGCCGGGGTTGCGGACGAGCTGGAGCCCGAACAGGTCCCCGAGCAGCGGCGTGCGCTCCCCCGGGGCCAGCGCGGCCACCGCCCACACCTTGGTGACCTGGTCCACGACCAGCACCGAGAGGGTGAGGGCGACGAGCCCGCGGATCAGCCGACGACGGCGCTCGGGGGCGACGAGCACCGCCCCACCCGCTCCGTCGTCGCCCGTCGCGGTCGCGGCGGGTGTCGGGCGGTCGTCGGGCAGGGCGGTGTCGTCGTCCGTCGTGGGCACCGCAGGAGTCTACGGGCGCCTCAGCGGCGCTCCTCCCGCTGCTTGCAGCTCACGCACAGCATCGCGCGCGGGAACGCCTGCAGGCGTGCCTTGCCGATGGCCTGCCCGCAGGACTCGCACACACCGAACGTCCCGGCGGCGAGCCGGTCGAGCGCGTGAGAGGTCTGGTCGAGCAGGTCGCGCGTGTTGTTCACGAGGGTGAGCTCGTGCTCACGCTCGAGTGCGGACGAACCGGAGTCCGCCTGGTCGTCCCCGGCACCGTCGCCGGAGTTGCGCAGCAGATCCGACAGCTCAGCGTCGGCCGCAGCCACCTCGTCGATGAGGCGTAGGCGGTCGGCAGTGAGCTCGTCGGTGACCTGGTCGATCTCGGCTCGGGTCCACGGCACCTCGCCGTCACGCACCGGCAGCAGCGCGACCGGTCCCCCCCGTTCCTCGTCGGACCCCGTCGTCAGCGTGCTCAAGGCATCATTGATGGTCACGGACGTTCCCCCCGTCTCGAGTGCGCCGACTTTATGCGCGTCCGGGGCACCGCACAACAGGACACGACGGGCGCGGGGCACGCGACACGCCGGGCCGACCAGCCGGTGGCCGCTGGGGCGACCGCCGCGCCCTCCTGGCCGCCGTCGGCCGCACCGTCGTCGCCCTGGTGCCGTCCGGGCACGCCGACGCCGCCGGGGGCGGGCACGCACCCCCGGCGGCGGGCAGTCGATCAGATGCTCTGGCTCTCCGGGACCGACTGGCCCTGGCCCGAGCGGGGCGGCAGCGCGTTGCCGCGGTTCTCGAGGTCCCCGAGGAGGTTCTCGAGGTAGCTCTTGAGGCGCGTGCGGTAGTCCCGCTCGAACACCCGCAGCTCGTCGATCTTGCGCTCGAGGAGCGAGCGCTCCTGCTCGAGCTGGCCGAGGGTGCGCTGCGAGGTCTCCTCCGCCTCACGCACGATCCGGTTGGCCCGCGTCTTCGCCTCGTTGATGAGCCGGTCGGACTCCTCCTGACCGCTGCGCACGTAGTCGTCGTGCAGCTTCTGCGCCAGGGCGAGCATGCCGGTCGCGGACTCGGGCTCGTTGCCCCGCGCGGGGCCGGGCGCCGGCGCCGACACGACGGACGGCTGGGCCATGGCCGGCACGGGGGCGGGCTGGGCCGGAGCGGGAGCGGGGGTCGGCTCCGGGGTGGGCTCCGGCTTGGGCGCGGGCGCGGCCTGCTGGGCACCTGCGCGGCTGAGCTCCGCGATGCGTCGCTCCGCGGCCGCGAGCTTCGTCTTCAGGTCATCGTTCTCGCCCTGGACGTCCCGCAGGGTGTTGACGACCTCGTCCAGGAAGTCGTCGACCTCGTCCTGGTCGTAGCCTTCCCGGAACTTCGTCGCCTGGAACTTCTTGTTCAGGACGTCGTCTGCGGTGAGCAGTGCCATCGTCGTCACCTCTGTCGGTCGTACTGGCTCTGGCCGGCGGCAGTCAGTCCACCGACCACCTCGGGCCACGGTAGCGGAGAATCCGGGCGGCGTACGCCTCCCGACACTTCGAGGACGCGTGCTGCGCGCACCCCGCGGACGCCCGCACGGGCGCCCGTCGAACGGCGGTTCAGGACAGCCTGCCCAGCACCTGGAGCAGCAGCGAGCACACGAGCGCGAGCACCAGGAAGGCCAGGTCGAAGCGCACGGAGCCGATGCCGATCGGCGGCAGGACGCGCCGCAGCGCGCGCAGGGGCGGGTCGGTGACCGAGTAGGTCACCTCCGCGACGACGAGGACGAACCCCGTCGGCCGCCAGTCGCGCGCGAAGACCTGGACCCAGTCCAGCACCAGGCGCACGAGCAGCAGCAGGAAGAAGACGAGGACGACCAGGTACAGCAGGCTGGCGAGCAGGCGCACGCGTCAGCTCTGGTTGTAGAAGCCGGAACGCGTCGCCGGCTCGGCAGCGGTCGCCGCGTCGCCCGCCAGCTCCACGTGCGCGGGCGACAGCAGGAAGACCTTGCTCGTCACGCGCTCGATGGCACCGTGCAGGCCGAAGATCAGCCCTGCGGAGAAGTCGACAAGACGCTTGGCGTCCGAGTCGTCCATGTCCGTGAGGTTCATGATCACCGGCGTCCCCTCGCGGAACGCCTCGCCGATCTTGCGCGCGTCGTTGTACGAGCGGGGGTGGATGGTCGTGATGCGGCGCAGGTCGCCCGCCTCGTGCGGCGCCGGTGCAGCCTGCACCCGCGGCGTTCGGTGCAGCGGCATGACCTGGGCCTCGTAGCTGTCCTCGGGCACGGCGACCTCCGCCTCCTCGTACTCCTCGAGGTACTCCTCGTGGTCGGACCGGTCGTCGGCCAGGCCGAGGTACAGCATCGTCTTGCGCAGCGCTCCGGCCATCGCGTCGTCTCCCATCCGCCGGGCTCCCCCGACTCCTGCGGCCCTGCCTGACGGCACCGGCCGCCCGGCAGGTGCCGGGAACGGTGTCGGTGCGGTGTCGATCGTCTCCGCGCTGGTCACGCTAGCAACGCAGGCCCGGGAGGGCGCGGCGACACGCGGGCGTGTCGCGGCCGCCGCTCACGAGGTCACCCGGTCGGCGCGGTGCGCGCCGGGAGCAGCCGGACGACGCCGACGAACCGCCCGGTGGTCGCCGAGCCCTCGTGGACCGCGCGGCGGTGCGAGTACAGGTCGGCGTCGCGGTACGTGTCACGGCCGTCCACGTGGACGTGGACCAGCCCGGCGCGCAGCAGCACCGCGCGCGCACCGGCCGCGAGGTCGAGCGCGGGCGTGCCCGCCGCCGTCGTCGCGGCCGCCTCCGGCACCACGGCGGCCACCTCGTCCCGCATCGCGGCGGGGACCTCGTAGGACGCGCCGGCGATGCAGGGGCCGACGGCGGCGACGGTGCGCGCCGGGTCCGCGCCCCGCCGGACCATGGCGGCCACCGTGGCCTGCAGCACACCGGCCGCCAGCCCCGCCCGGCCGGCGTGCGCGGCGGCCACGACGCGGGCCACGGGGTCGGCCAGCAGCACGGGTGCGCAGTCCGCCACGTACACACCCACCGCCACGTCCGAGGTCGTCGACACCAGACCGTCCGCGGGGAGGTCCCGCGACGACACGTCGGTGACGAGCAGCACGTCGGCGCCGTGCACCTGGGTGGCGAGCACGACCGGCGCACCGATCCGCTGCTCCAGCGCGCGCCGGTTGGCGGCGACGGCGGCGGGGTCGTCACCCACCCGGGTCCCCAGGTTCAGACCACGCCACGGGCCGCCGCTGCGGCCGCCGGCCCGCGAGGTGAACCCCGCCACGACGCCGGGGCCGAGCGGAACGGCGTCGATCACGACGCCGTCCGCCGGCCCCGGACGGTCGGCCACACGGACCTACTTGAGGAAGTCGGGCACGTCGAGCTCGTCCCGCTCGCGGCGGGCGGGCTCCTCCGCCAGCACGCGGGGCACCTCGAGCGACCCCGTGGCGGGCGCGGGCTCGGACCGCGTCGCCATGAACGCCGGCACCTCGGGGCGCGCTGCCTCGCCGGGCTGACCGGTGGTGCGCACGGTGCCGACCGGCACCAGGTCCTCGTCGGGGAGCTGCACGGGGCGCGGCGTCGGGGCCGGACCGGCACCCGGCAGGGTCGTGACGGGCGCCACGGCGGGCACCTGGCGGGCGGTCGCGCCGCTGACCTGGCCGAGCGCGCGGGCGTCGCGACGCACGACGGGACCACCGCCGTCGAACCCGGCAGCGATGACGGTGACCCGGACCTCGTCGCCGAGGGCGTCGTCGATGACCGCACCGAAGATGATGTTCGCCTCGGCGTGCGCGGCCTCCTGCACCAGCCGGGCTGCCTCGTTGATCTCGAACAGGCCGAGGTCGGACCCGCCCTGGATCGACAGCAGCACGCCGTGGGCGCCGTCGATGCTGGCCTCCAGCAGCGGCGACGAGATCGCCATCTCCGCCGCCTGCACGGCGCGGTCCTCCCCGCGGGCGAAGCCGATGCCCATGAGGGCGGAGCCGGCACCCTGCATGACGGACTTGACGTCGGCGAAGTCGAGGTTGATGAGGCCGGGCGTGGTGATGAGGTCGGTGATGCCCTGGACGCCGGACAGCAGCACCTGGTCGGCGGAGTGGAACGCGTCGAGCACGGAGACGGACCGGTCGGAGATCGACAGCAGCCGGTCGTTGGGGATGACGATGAGGGTGTCGACCTCGGCTCGCAGCGCCTCGATGCCGGCGTCGGCCTGCACGGAGCGCCGGCGGCCCTCGAAGGTGAACGGTCGCGTCACGACACCGATCGTCAGCGCGCCCAGCGAGCGGGCGATCCGCGCGACGACGGGTGCGCCGCCGGTCCCGGTGCCGCCGCCCTCGCCGGCGGTGACGAACACCATGTCGGCGCCCCGCAGGACGTCCTCGATCTCCTCGGAGTGGTCCTCGGCCGCCTTCTTGCCGACCTCGGGGTCCGCCCCTGCCCCGAGCCCGCGCGTCAGCTCGCGGCCGACGTCGAGCTTGACGTCGGCGTCGGACATGAGCAGGGCCTGGGCGTCGGTGTTGACGGCGATGAACTCGACACCCTTGAGGCCGACCTCGATCATGCGGTTGACGGCGTTCACGCCGCCACCGCCGATGCCGACGACCTTGATGACCGCCAGATAGTTCTGCGGAGCTGCCACGGTGGGTGCCTCTCGTTCGCGGGTCGCGGCGTGCCGGGCCGCTGGTGCTCGCCCCGACACGCGGGACGCGGGTCGTGCTCGTCAACCTTCACCCTCAGGTTGAAGGTGAGAGTTATGTCAGATGTGCTGTCGGGTCGTGACGCTAGGTGGCCGCCGACCCCGGATCAACGACCGCGCCGCGCGTGTCGTGCTTCGCCGCCGTGATCCGCGTCCTGGACGCCGCCCGCTCACTTGGTGATGGGCATCTGGGGCGCCGAGACGTCGAAGACGGACGCGCCCGCCGCCTCGGGCGCGCCACGCAGCGCGGCCAGCACGGCGAGCTTCAAGGGGGTCTGCTCCGCGCTCCCCCAGTCGATCCGGGGGCCGCCGTCGCGCAGCTGCATGGTGACCGTGTCCTGGCTCGCCGCGGCGACCGAGGCGACCTGCCCCAGCAGGTCGGGCGGCAGCTGCTCCAGGACGTGCAGCACCGCCGACAGCGTGCGCTCGTCACCGACCGGGACGTCGACGACGGGCAGACCGGCGGGCGCCGCGTCGGCGCGGCCCACCTGCACGCCCTGCTCGTCGAGCAGCACGAGGCCCGTCGCCGGCGCCTCCTCCGGCACCGCCGCGACCGGCTCGCGCGACACGAGCTGCACGGCCAGCCCGCGGGGCCACTGCCGCACGACGCGCGCCTCCCGGACGCCCGGCACCTCCAGGACCTGGTCCCGCAGCCCGACGGTGTCGAGCCGCGGCAGCGGCGTGCCGGCACGCTCGTGGACGACCGCGACCACCTGGTCCACCGCCACGACGGTTCCGGCGCCGGTGACCTCGAGCTGCGTCACGTCGAGCGCGAGCACCGGCGAGAGCAGCAGCAGCCAGCCGAGCGCGCCGACGCCGACGACGCCGGCCGCTGCCCCGACCACCTGGCGCCGGGCGAGGTTGCGCCGGGCACGCGCCCGCTCGGCGAACCGCTCGCGCGACGTGGTCGACACGACCGCGGGCCGCACCGGCCCGCTGAACCGGCCGACGGTGTACGTGGTCACCGCCCGCGTCGACCCGGTGACCGGGTCGGTCGCCGGCGCCGTCGGCGCACCCGGCGCCCGACGGACGCGCGACGTCGCGGCGGTCGGCCGCGTACCGGGACCTCGCACCGTGGATCCCGGTGCCTCCGAGCGGTCCGCCGTGGCATCGGGATCGTCGCGACCCGGTCGCGACGCGGCGCGGGCGGACGGCACGCGCGTCGCCGGGGTGGGGCGGACGGGCGTCGAGCGGGTGGGCGTCGAGGGGGTGGGCGTCGAGGGGGTGGGCGTCGAGGTGGCGGGCGGTGCGGGGACCGGACCCGTCGGCGCGCTGCGCGGCGCGGGGTCGTCCCCCCGGACCGCGCGGCGACCCGCGGTCCGACGCGGGGCGGCGGGACGTGCGGTGGGCGACGGGCGTCCCGGGCGCGGTGCCGGTGGACGCTGCGGGCTCACGGCCGCGCACCGTCCCGGGGCTCCACCGCGCCGTCCGCGTGGGTGCCGTCCGCGTGGGTGTCGTCCGCGTGGGTGCCGTCCGCGTGGGTGCCGTCCGCGTGGGTGTCGCGGTCCTCCGCGGCGCCCGCGTCCGGAGCGCGCTCGGCGAGCTCGGCGAGCACGACGGGCGCGAGCTCCGTCACGTCCCCGGCACCGACGGTCAGCAGCAGGTCACCGGGCCGCGCGAGCGCGGCGACCGCCCGGGCGGCGTCGACCCGTCCCGGCACGAACACGGCCTTGCCCGGCGTCGGCACGTGCTCGACCACCAGGGCTCCCGTGACGGTGGGGTCCGGGTCCTCGCGCGCGGCGTACACGTCCGTCACGACGACCGCGTCCGCGAGGTCGAACGCCTCGCCGAACTCCCGCGCGAACGTCCGCGTCCGCGAGAACAGGTGCGGCTGGAACAGCACGACCACGCGACCGCCGTCGGCCACCTCACGGGCGGCCCGCAGGACGGCGGCGACCTCGGTGGGGTGGTGCGCGTAGTCGTCGACCACCCGCACCCCGCCGGCCGTGCCGCGGTCCTCGAACCGCCGCCCCGTCCCGACGAAGTCGTCGAGCCCGTCGGCAGCCTGCTGCGCGTCGACACCCAGCCGCCGCAGCGCGCACCACGCCGCCGCCGCGTCGAGCGCGTTGTGGGCGCCGGCGACCTGCAGGTGGAGCGTCACGGCGGGCTCGTCGCGGGGCGTCAGCGTGACCCGCCACCGCCCGCCGGTGCTCCGCTCGCTGGGCGAGACGCGCACCTCGGCGTCCGGGCCGGTGCCGTAGGTGCGCACCGCGACCCCTCGCGCGGCCAGCCGGGCACGCGTCGCGGCGACGAGACGCGCCGCGCCCGGGTCGTCCGCGCAGGCGACCAGCAGCCCACCGTCGCGGACCCGGTCCGCGAAGCGCTCGAACGCCGCCTCGAACCGCTCGCGCGTGCCGTAGTGGTCGAGGTGGTCCGGCTCGACGTTGGTGACGACCGCGACCAGCGGCTCGTACGCCAGGAAGGAGCCGTCGGACTCGTCGGCCTCGGCGACGAAGGGCCCGGCCCCGTGCCGGGCGCCGCCGAGCGTGCCCCCGGTCGCGCGGACCACGCCGCCGATCGCGAACGAGGGGTCGGCGCCGGCGTGCACGAGGGCCGCGGCGATCATCCCCGAGGTCGTGGTCTTGCCGTGCGCTCCGGCGACGGCCACGGCGTCGCGGTCGGCCATGAGCGCGGCAAGCGCCTCCGAGCGGTGCAGCACCGGCAGGCCCCGCTCCCGGGCACGGGCGACCTCCGGGTTGGACGCGCGGACGGCGGACGAGACGACGACGGTGTCGACGTCGTCGACGTGCGCCGCGTCGTGACCGACGTGCACCGTCACACCGGCGGCCCGCAGCCCGGCCAGCGCCGGGCCGTCGTGGGCGTCGGACCCGCTGACGGCGAGCCCGCGCGCGGCGAGCAGCGGTGCGACCGCGGACATCCCGGCACCGCCGATGCCGACGAGGTGCACGCGGCCGAGGTCGGCCAGCGCCACCGGCCCGCGCTCACCCGGGTCGGCCACGGCCGGTGCGTGCGCCGGGGGCGTGCGGTGCTGCGGGGTGGCGGTCCGCAGGTGGGCGGGCAGCTGCTGCTCGACGAGCCGCGCGACGCGCGCGGCGCCGTCCCGGACGCCCACCCGCGCGGCGGCCGCACCCATGCGTGCCCGGGTCTCGGCCCCGGTGTCGCCGGCCAGCAGGACCGGGAGGTGCTCGCTGACCCAGGCCGGCGTCAGGTCGCCGTCCTCGACGAGCACGCCGCCGCCGGCCGCGACCACGCCGGCCGCGTTGAGGCGCTGCTCGCCGTTGCCGATCGGCAGGGGGACGTAGACGGCCGGGATCCCGAGCGCGGCCAGCTCGCAGACCGTCCCCGCGCCCGCCCGGCCGACCACGACGTCCGCGACGGCCAGCGCCCGGTCCATCGCGGTCAGGTACTCCAGGACGTGGTACCGCTCCGCACCGGGCACGGCGGCGGTGGCCGCCCGGACCTCGTCGGCCTTGCCCCGCCCGGTCAGGTGCAGCACCTGGGCACCGGTGGCGAGCAGCGCACCCGCCGCCCCGGCGACGGCGCGGTTGATGCTCAGCGCCCCCAGGGAGCCGCCGGTCACCAGCAGGGTCGGCAGGTCGGGGTCGAGCCCCAGCGCGTCGGCGCCCGCGCGCCGTGCGGCCGCGGCGTCGGACGCGCGCGCCGCGAGCAGGTCCTGCACCACGGTCCGCAGCGGCAGGCCGGTGACCTGCGCGCCGGGCAGCGCGGTGCCCTCGAAGGTGACGGCGACGGCGGCGGCCCAGCGTGCGCCGAGGCGGTTGGCCAGGCCGGGCCGCGCGTTCTGCTCGTGCACGACGACGGGGATGCCGCGGCGCCGGGCAGCGAGGTACGCGGGCGTGGCCACGTACCCGCCGAACCCGACGACCACCTGGGCGTCGATCTGCGCGATGGCGTCCTCGGCCGCACGCACGGCGGCACCCAGCCGGCCGGGCAGGTGCAGCCAGTCGACGGTGGGGCGGCGCGGCAGGGGGACGCGGGGCACCACGGCCAGGTCGTACCCGTGCTCCGGCACGAGCCGGGCCTCCAGGCCCTCGGCCGTACCGAGGACGGCGAACCGTCCGTGGGGGTGGCGCCGACGCAGCTCGTCGGCCACGGCCAGCAGCGGGTTGACGTGGCCGGCGGTCCCGCCGCCGGCCAGGAGGACGGAGGTCGCGTCAGCCACGGGTACGTCCGATCACGGCGAGAGAGCGGCGCACGACCGAGGCACGGGCCGCGAGAGCCTCCGCGGCGCCCGGCTCGGTACGGGCGAAGGACAGCACGAGCCCCAGGGCGGCCATCGTCATGATGAGCGCCGACCCGCCGGCGGAGACCAGCGGCAGCGGCACGCCGATCACGGGCGCGAGGCCGATGACGACGGCGATGTTGACCGCCGCCTGGCCGACGACCCACGCGAACACGGCGGCCGTCGTGATCTTGACGAACGGGTCGGGGTGCCGGCGCATGATGCGCACCATCGCGAACGCGAGGAGCGCGAACAGACCGAGCACGAGCAGGGTGCCCACGAGGCCGAGCTCCTCCCCCAGGATCGCGTAGATGAAGTCGTTGTGGGCCGCCGGCAGGTACGACCACTTCTCGGCGCTCTGCCCCAGGCCGACGCCGCTGACGCCGCCGGTGGCCAGGCCGTAGCCGGCGTGCAGGCTCTGGTAGCACTCGTTGGTCTTGTCGCACTCGTCCGAGAGCCAGGACATGATCCGGTTGACGCGGTTCCGGCTGCCGAGCGTGAGCGCCGCCACGCCGCCCGCGGCCAGCAGCGCCGCGAACCCGAAGATGCGCAGCGGCACGCCGGCCACGAACATCGCGCCCGCGACCAGCAGGACCATCACCATCGCCGTGCCGAGGTCGTGGCCCAGCAGCACGACGCCGATCGCGATCCCCGCGACCGGCACGACGGGCACCAGGGCGTGCTTCCACTCGTGCAGCAGGGGGAGCTTGCGCGTGAGCAGCGCACCGAGCCAGATCGCCAGCGCGAGCTTGACGACCTCCGACGGCTGCGCCGAGAACCCGGGCAGGCACACCCAGTTGAGGTTCCCGCCCTCGCCGCAGCCCAGCGGGGTGAACACCAGCATCTGGAAGGCGATCGCGCCGCCGAGCACGGGCCACGCGAGCGCCCGCACCGCACGGACCGGCAACCGCGACATCAGCAGCAGCACCGGCAGCCCGATGAGCGCGTACCGCGCCTGGTTGAGGAAGACCGCGTACGGCGAGTCCCCCGCCGCCAGCGACTCGACGCTCGAGCTCGACAGCACCATGACCAGGCCGATCGCCACCAGCAGGAACGTCGAGCCCAGCAGCACGTAGTAGCTGGTGACGGCCGAGTTCCACGTGCCCAGGAAGGACGGTTCACGGACCTCCGGCGTACCGCCGGGCGGTGTGACCGTGCGGGTGGGAGCCGTGCGGGGGCGCGGGGGCGCGTCGGCGGTCACTGCCGACCGTCCGCCTGCCGCTCCTGCCCGACCTCGCCGTGCAGCGACCGCACGGCCGCCGCGAACGCGTCGCCGCGGGCGGCGTAGGACGTGAACTGGTCCATCGACGCGCACGCGGGGGCGAGCAGGACCGTGACGGGCACGCCCTCGGGCGCGCCGGCCGCCAGCCGGCGCGCGCTGTGCACGGCGCGCGTCATCACCGGCTCAGTGTCACCGGCGTCCAGCTCGATCACCGGGACATCCGGTGCGTGTCGGGCGAGGGCCTCGCGCAGCGGCGCACGGTCCACCCCGAGCAGGACGACCCCGCGCAGCCGGTCGCGCCGGGTGCGGACGAGGTCGTCGAACTGCGCGCCCTTGGCCAGCCCGCCCGCGATCCACACGACCGACCCGGGCTCGAAGGCGGCGAGGGAGGCGGCGGCGGCGTGCGCGTTGGTCGCCTTGGAGTCGTCCACGTACGCCACGTCGTCGACGCGGCCGACGGTCACGATGCGGTGCGCCCCGGGGGCGAAGCCGCGCAGCCCGTCGCGGACGTGCACGGGGTCGACACCGTGGGCGAGCGCCAGCGCGGCGGCCGCGAGCGCGTTGCGCACCACGTGGGGCGGGACCACCCCGGCCGGGCCCGCGAGCTGCGCGAGGTCGGCGAGCGTGCCGAGCTCGGCGGCGTGCGTGTGGCGCAGCCGGGCGAAGCCCCGGTCCACCAGCACGTCCTCGACGAGTCCGAGCTGCCCGACGCCGGGCATCCCGAGCGTGAACCCGACGGCGACGCACCCGTCGACCACGTCGGCCTCGCGGACGAGGTCCTCGGTGACCGGGTCCGTCGCGTCGTACACGCACGCGACCTGCGCCCGCTCGTAGATGCGCCCCTTGTCCGCGGCGTACGCGGCCAGCGAGCCGTGCCAGTCGAGGTGGTCCGGCGCGACGTTGAGCACGGCCGCCGCCTGCGCGGACATCGAGTGCGTGTGGTGCAGCTGGAAGCTCGACAGCTCGACCGCCAGCACGTCCAGCGCCGGGTCCACGGCCGCCAGCACCACGGGCGTGCCCACGTTGCCCACGGCGACGGTGCGCCGTCCCGCCGCACGCAGGATCGACTCGAGCATGCCGACGGTCGTCGTCTTGCCGTTGGTCCCCGTGACCGCGAGCCAGGGGGCGGGCTGCCCGTCGCCGCCGTCGCGCGGCACGCGGACCTGCCACGCGAGCTCGACCTCGCTCCACACCGGAACCCCGCGCTCCCCCGCCGCGGCGAGGACCGGGTGGGTCGGGGGCAGACCCGGGGAGGTCACGACGAGGTCGGCCCCGCGCAGGCCCTCGGCGACGAGCCCGGCCACGTCCGCGGCATCGGCCTCGGGGGCGTGCTCGTCGAACGTCACCACCCGCGCGCCACGGTCCCTCAGGACCTGCGCCGCGGCGCGCCCGGAGACGCCCAGGCCGGCGACGAGCACCGTGCGACCGTCGAAGCGTGCGTCCACCTACTGCGCCACCCACTCCGCGTAGAAGATGCCGACCCCGAGCGCGACGAACAGGCCGGCGATGATCCAGAACCGGATGACGATCGTCACCTCGCCCCACCCCGACAGCTCGAAGTGGTGGTGCAGCGGTGCCATCTTGAAGACGCGTCTGCCGGTCATCTTGAAGAAGCCGATCTGGATGACGTCCGAGAGCACGATGAGGACGAACAGACCGCCGATGATCGCCCCGAGGATCTCGGTGCGCGTGAGGATCGTCAGCGCCGCCAGCGCCCCGCCCAGCGCGAGCGACCCGGTGTCCCCCATGAAGATCTTCGCGGGGCTCGCGTTCCACCACAGGAAGCCGAACAGGGCACCGGTGATGGCCGCGGCCACGACCGCCAGGTCCAGGGGGTCGCGCGTCTCGTAGCAGCGTGGCCCCGCGGACAGCAGCTTCTGGCACGTCTGGTTGAACTGCCAGACCCCGACCAGCACGTACGCCCCGAAGACGATGAGCGAGACACCGGTCGCGAGCCCGTCGAGACCGTCGGTGAGGTTCACGGCGTTGGACCAGGCGGTGATGAGGAAGTTCGCCCAGATGACGAACAGGACCAGGCCGACGGTCGCACCGGCGAACGCCAGGTCCAGCCCTGTGTCGCGGATGAACGAGATCCGGGTCGACGCCGGGGTACGGAACTGCTCGTTGGGGAACTGCAGCGCCAGCACCGAGAACACGACACCGACGACGCCCTGGCCGACGATCTTCCACAGCGGGCTCAGTCCGAGGGAACGCTGCCGCGAGATCTTGATGAAGTCGTCGAGGAACCCGACGACCCCCAGGCCGGTCATGAGGAACAGCGCCAGCAGGGCCGACGCGCTGGGCGTCGTGCCCGTGAGCAGCAGGCCGAGCCCCCAGCCGACGAGCGTCGCGCCGATGATGACGACGCCGCCCATCGTCGGCGTGCCGCGCTTGGTGAAGTGCGCGGTCGGGCCGTCCTGCCGGATGAACTGCCCGTACTGCCGCTTGACCAGGAAGCGGATGAACAGCGGGGTGCCGAGCAGCGCGACGAGCATCGAGATGCCGCCGGAGATGAGGACGGCCCTCATGCGTCGGCCCCCACGAGCCGGTCGCCCAGGCGCCACAGACCGGCGCCGAACGAGGACTTCACGAGCACCACGTCACCCGGGCGCAGCTCGTCGGCCAGGAACGCGGCGGCGGCGTCGACGTCGTCGGCCAGGACGACCTCGTCGCCCCACGAGCCCTCGTGGTTGGCGCCGTCGCGGATGGCGCGCGCCCCGTCGCCGACGACCACCGTCAGGCCGATGTTGAGCCGCACCACGAGCCGCCCGATCGCGTCGTGCGCGGTGCGGGACTCCTCGCCGAGCTCGAGCATCTCGCCCAGCACGGCGACCGAGCGCCGCTGCCGCCCGGCGATGACCGCCAGCGCCTTGAGCGCGGCCCGCATCGAGTCGGGGTTGGCGTTGTAGGAGTCGTCCACGACGGTGACGCCGTCCGGGCGGTCCACGACGTGCATGCGGTGCGGCGACAGGGCGTCGGCGGCCGACAGGCCGGCCACGACGTCGTCGAGCGCGATGCCGGCCGTCAGCGCCGCCGCGGCCGCGGCGAGCGCGTTGTGCACGTGGTGCTCGCCGACGAGTCGCAGCTCCACGGGACGCTCCTCGCGGACGTCGCCCTCGACGTGCACGAGCCGGAACCGCGCTCGGCCCAGCGCGTCGAGGCGCACGTCCTGCGCCTGGACCCGCGAGTCGGGGGACGCCCCGAACAGCACGACCGGTCCGGGGGCCACGGCCGCCATGGCGCGCACCCGCGGGTCGTCGGCGTTGAGCACCGCGGTCCCGGCCGGCACCAGCCCCGCGACGATCTCCGCCTTGGCGCGTGCGACCCCGTCGATGCCGCCGCCGAAGCCGCCCAGGTGGGCCTGCCCGACGACCAGCACCACGGCGACGTCCGGCGGGGCGATGTCCGTGAGGTACGTGAGGTGACCGGGGCCGCTCGCGCCCATCTCGAGCACGAGGAACCGGGTCTGCTCGTCGGCGCGCAGCACCGTCAGCGGCAGCCCGATCTCGTTGTTGAACGAGCGCACGGGGGCGACCGTGGGGCCGGCCGCACCGCACACCTGCGCGAGCACGTCCTTGGTCGTCGTCTTGCCGACCGAGCCGGTGATCCCGATGACGCGCAGGCCGGACCCGCCGGGCTGCGCGGCCGCGTCCCGCAGCCGCACCAGCACGTCGCGTGCCAGGTCGCCCAGCGCGCGCTCCACGTCGGGCACCACGACGCACGGCAGCCCCGGCAGCGGGCGCGCGGCCAGGACGAGCGAGGCGCCGGCCGCCACGGCCGCGGGGGCGAAGTCGTGCCCGTCGACGTGCTCGCCGGGCAACGCGACGAACAGCCCGCCGGGCAGCACCTCCCGCGAGTCGGTGACGACGGGGCCGGCCACCACGTGCTCGGGGGCGACGTCGGCCAGGGTGCCGTGCGTGGCGGCCGCGATCTCGGCCGCTGTGAGGGCGATCACGCGTGCTGCTCCCGGCGCTCGGCGCGGGCGGCGAGGAACACGTCTCGGTCGTTGTAGCGGTGGAACACCCCGGCGATCTCCTGGGTCGGTTCGTGGCCCTTGCCCGTGACGATCACGGTGTCGTCCGGTCCTGCCAGACGAAGGGCCTCGCGGATGGCCTGCGCACGGCTCGTGGCCTCGTGCACGTCGGCCAGGTCGGGGCGCACGTCGCGCACGCCCTCGAGGATGGCGGCCCGGATGGACGCGGGGTCCTCCGAGCGCGGGTTCTCGTCGGTGACGACCAGCACGTCGGCCAGCCGGGCGCCGACCTGCCCCATGATCGGGCGCTTGCCGCGGTCACGGTCGCCGTCCGAGCCGTACACGAGCACGAGCCGGCCGGGCGTGATGGGCCGCACCGCCTCGAGCGCGAGCTCGAGCGCGTCCGGCGTGTGGGCGTAGTCGACCAGGCACAGCGGCCAGCCGTCGCCGCGCTCGACCACCCGCTCCATGCGGCCCGGGATCGCGTGCGCGCGCCCCACGGCCTCGGCCGCCGCGTCGACGGGTACGCCCGCGGCGTGCGCGACCACCACGGCGAGCGCGGCGTTCGAGACGTTGACCAGGCCCGGCAGCGGGCTGTGCGCCTCGTGGCGGGCGCCGTCGGGGCCGCGCAGGACGAAGCGTGAGCCGACGCCGTCCAGGCCGACGTCGGCCTCGACGACCGCCCAGTCGGCCTGTGCCGCCTGCGGTGCGCCGACGCGCGTGCTCACGGTCTCGACGGGGATCGGGGACTCCTGCGCGAGCCGCCGGCCCCACTCGTCGTCGACGACGACGACGCCGCGGCGGGCCTGGCCGGGGGCGAACAGCCGCGACTTGTCGCGGAAGTACCCCTCCATGTCGCCGTGGAAGTCCAGGTGGTCGCGCTGCAGGTTGGTGAAGCCGACGACGTCGAACTGCACGCCGCCCACGCGTCCCAGCGCGAGCGCGTGCGACGAGACCTCGGTGGTCAGCGCGGTCGCGCCCCGCTCGTGGGCCAGCGCCAGCAGCGACTGCAGGACGGGTGCCTCGACGGTGGTGCGAGGGCTCTCGACGGCGTCGTCGCCGATCCGCAGCTCGACGGTGCCGAGCACGGCCGTCACGGCGTGCCGGGCGCGCAGCGCCGCGTCGACGAAGTAGGTGGTGGTGGTCTTGCCGTTCGTCCCGGTGACGCCCACCGTCACGAGCCGCGACGCGGGGTCGTCGAGCACCCAGGCCGCGACCGGCCCGGCCAGGGCGCGGGGGTCGTCGGTGAGCAGGACGGGCACACCCGCGGGGACGAGCTCGGCGCCCTCGGTGTCGGTGAGGACCGCCACCGCCCCGCGCGCGACCGCCTCGGCGGCGAACCGTGCCCCGTGGACGCGCAGGCCGGGCACCGCGACGAACAGGTCCCCCGGCTCGACGTCGGCGCTGGACATGGTCACACCGGTGGCCGTCACACCCTCCGCGGGGCCGTCGACCCGCAGGCCGAACGCGGCGGCGAGGTCGTCGACCCTGCGGACCGGCGGGTGCTCGGGGCGCAGCCGGCCCAGGGGGGACGTCATGGGGAGAAATCTACCCCGCCGACTCACTCCCACGTCGCCGGGAACAGCGACGCGGGCGTCCCGGAGGGCGCGACCCCCAGCTGCTGCAGGGCGTACGACGTGACGGTCGAGAAGACCGGTGCGGCCGCCGTGCCGCCGAAGATCGAGGCGCTGGGGTCGTGCAGGATGACCGCCGTGACGACCTGCGGGTCGTCCGCAGGCGCGACGCCGATGAACGACGCCGTGATGCCCGCGGGCGCGAACTTCTGCGCCGTGCCGGTCTTGCCCGCGACCCGGTACCCGGGGATCGCGGCGTTGCCGCCGGTCCCGTCGTCGACGACGCTCTCCATCATCGACAGCACGGTGCCCGCCGTCTGCTCGGAGACCACCCGGGTCCCCTCGGGCGCCGGGCGCGGCGCGTACGCCCCGTCGGGGTCGGTCCACCCCGCCACCAGGTGCGGCGCCACGCGGACACCCCCGTTGGCGATGGTCGCGAAGACGCTCGCGGCCTGCAGGGCGTTCACGGACACCGCCTGACCGAACAGCACGGCGTACTGCGAGCGGCCGTCCCACTCGTCGTACGGGTGCAGGATGCCCCCGGACTCGCCCGGGATCTCGATACCCGTGCGGCTGCCGAACCCGAACAGCGACAGGTACCGGTGGCGCTGCTCCAGCGACAGCCGCTCGCCGATCTGGATCGTGCCGGTGTTGGACGACTCCGCGAAGACGCCCGTCGCGGTGAGTTGCTGCACGGGGTGGTCGTGCGAGTCCTTGAAGGTCTGGCCGTTGGGCGTCGTCAGCCGGTCGGCGACGGTGAAGCGGTCGGTGGGGCCGACGAGCCCCTCCTCGAGCGCAGCGGCCATCGTCACGACCTTCCCGGTCGACCCGGGCTCGAACACGTCGGAGACGCTGCGGGTCAGCGAGCCCGTGCCGAGGGCGCCCGGGTCGTTCGGGTCGAACGCGGTGGACTCCGCCAGCGCGAGCACCTCCCCCGTCGGTCGCATGACGACGACCGTGCCGCCGGTCGCGCCCATCGCGGCCACCTGCTTGCGCAGCTCCTCCTCGGCCTTCCACTGCAGGTCGGAGTCGAGCGTCAGGCGCACCGAGCTGCCGTCGCGCGCAGGGGTCTGCTCGCTCGCACCCCCGGGGATCGGCTGACCGCCCTTGCCGCGCTCGAAGCGCTCGGTGCCCTTGACCCCCCGGAGCTTCTCGTCCAGCGAGGACTCCAGACCCTGCAGCCCGACGCCCTCGGAGTTGACGAATCCGACGATGTTCCCCGCGACCGTGCCCTTGGGGTACACCCGGTCCGGGACCTTGTCGACGTTGACGCCGTCGATCCGCAGCGCACGGATCTCCCGCGCCACCTCCGGCAGCACGTTCTTCTTGACGTAGACGAAGGGCCGGTCGCCGACGAGCTTGCCGCCGAGCTCCGCGGCGTTCATGTCCAGCAGCGGCGCCAGCCGGGCCGCGACGCCGGCGGCGCCGTCCAGCCCGACCGTCGACCCGCGCGCCTGGTAGCGCGCGATCCGCTGCTGGTTGACGGAGATGTCGTACCGCTCGACCGACGTCGCGAGGACGACGCCGTTGGCGTCGGTCACCTCACCGCGTGCCCCGATGACCGAGGCGGTCGTCATCCGGTTCTCCCGTGCCTCCTGCGCCAGCTCGGGGCCGGCGAGGACCTGCACGTGCACCAGCCGGCCCGCGAACGTCACCAGGACCAGGGCGAGCACGACGACCAGCGTCAGCATGCGCGGGCGCGACGCCACGACGGTCGGCGGCACGGCCGGTGCCGGCGGACGGCCACCACCCCGCACGGGCGGGCGCCCGCCGCCCCCGCGCGCGGGCGGGACGGCGGCGGCCGGGCGTGCGGGCGTCGCCGCACGTCGGGCGGTCGGCTCCTGGCCGGGCCGTCGGCGCGGCACCGTGCCGGCGCGCTCGTCCACGCGGCCCACCGTGCCACGGGTGCCCGGACGGGCGGTCGCGACGCGCGGGTCGACGCGCACCGCCGGCTGGCGCCGGGCCGGCCGGACGCCCGGCGTCGCCGGGCCGGTCGCGCGCGGGCTCATCCGTCGGCGGGTGCCGGGGCCCCCTGGACGCTGCCGTCCGCGAGCCGCAGCCAGCCGGTGCCGTTCGCCTCCACCATGCCGCGAGCACGTGCGGCCTCGGCCAGCTGCGTCGGCGAGGACCGCGCGTCGAGCTGGGCGACCAGGTCCATCCGGTCCTGCCGCAGCCGGCCGAGCTCGTTCGAGAGCTCGTAGCGCTCGAACGCCAGCGACGCCATCTGGGTGTTCAGCAGCAGCGCCGCGAGCAGCGCACCGCCGAGCACGGCCATGCACGCGAGGACGAACGGCACGCGCGAGCGGGCCTGGGCCGGTGCCCGGACGACCCGCAGGCGCGGCGGCGGCGCGGCCGCGGGGCGAGCGGGCAGCGGGTACGCACGCGCGGCACCGGTGCGGGCGGCGGCCAAGGGCTGGGCGCTCATGCGGCTCTCCTCGGGGTGCGCAGGTGGTCGGGGGTGGGGCGCAGTCGCTCGGCGGCGCGCAGGCGGACGGACTGGGAGCGGGGGTTGCGGGCGAGCTCGTCGGCGTCGGCCTCCTCCGCTCCCCGGGTGAGCAGGCGCAGGTAGGGCGTGTGGGTCGCGGGCTCGACCGGCAGGTCGGGCGGGGCGCTCGACGTGGCTCCCGCCGCGAGCGCGCGCTTGACGATCCGGTCCTCGAGCGACTGGTACGACTCGACGACGATCCGACCGCCGACCGCGAGCGCCTCCACCGACGCCGGCACCGCCCGCTCGAGGGCGGCGAGCTCCCCGTTCACCTCGATGCGCAGCGCCTGGAACGTCCGCTTGGCCGGGTGGCCGCCGGTGCGGCGGGTCGCGGCCGGCACGCCGGCGCGCACGATGTCGACGAGCTCGGACGTCCGCGTCAGGGGCGCCTGCTGCCGGCGCCGGACGACGCCGCGCGCGATGCGGGCCGCGAACCGCTCCTCGCCGTACACCCGCAGCACGCGCGCGATGTCCCGCTCGTCGTACGTGTTGAGCACGTCGGCCGCGGTCGGGCCCGTGGTCGGGTCCATGCGCATGTCGAGGGGGGCGTCCTGCGCGTAGGCGAACCCGCGTTCCGCCTCGTCGAGCTGCAGCGAGGAGACGCCGAGGTCCATGAGGACGCCCTGCACCTCGGGGATGCCGAGCCGGTCGAGCACCTCACGGATCTCGTCGTACACCGCGTGCACCGGCGTGAACCGCTCACCGAACGGCGCGAGCCGCTCGCTCGCGAGCGCCAGCGCCTGCGGGTCGCGGTCGATGCCGACGACCCGGACGTGGTCGAACGCGCGCAGCACGCCCTCGGTGTGCCCGCCCATGCCGAGCGTGGAGTCGACCATGACGGCGCCCGGGGCCGCGAGGGCGGGGGCGAGCAGGTCGAGGCAGCGCTGCAGGAGGACGGGCGTGTGCCGCGACGACGCACCGGCGCCGGTCTGCTCGCTCATCGCCCCTCCTCGCTCTGACAGTGCTGCTGACGTGACTGCTGGTGCCCGTGTGACTGGTGGTGCTGGTGGGACATGGAGATGGCCGGACGATCCCTCCACCGCCCGGCCAGATCCCCCACCGACCCTCTGGCGCCGGGGAAGTGGCGTCAGAGAGGACGGGAGGAGGTCTCGACGGACGGGTGAGGACGACGGGGTGGACGGGCCGTGCCGTCCACGGCGGTGCCGGTGACGGCGGTGCGGAAGGGTGCGGGGGCGACGCGGTGGCCCGGGGGCCGGCCGACGGCTCAGAACGGGCCGTTCGGGAAGACCTCCTCGGTCGTGTCGGCGTAACCCGCCTCCTGCTCGGACAAGTAGGTCTCCCAGGCTGCGAGATCCCAGATCTCGACCCGGGTACCGGTGCCGATGACGGCGACGTCCCGGTCGAGCCCCGCGTAGGTGCGGAGCATCGGCGGGATGGAGATGCGGCCCTGCTTGTCGGGCAGCTCGTCGCTGGCCCCGGACAGGAACACCCGCAGGTAGTCACGCGCCTGCTTGCTCGTGACCGGTGCGGTCCGCAGCTGGTCGTGCATCCGGCGGAACTCGTCCATCGGCAGCACGAACAGGCAGCGCTCCTGCCCGCGTGTCATGACGAGGCCCCCGGCCAGCTGCGGCCGGAACTTCGCCGGGAGGATGAGCCGGCCCTTGTCGTCCAGGCGCGGCGTGTACGTCCCGAGGAAGGGCGCGAAGGAGCCGTAGGCGCCTGTCGGTTCATACGACACCTCACTCCCCTCCTGCTCGTCCCGGATCCGTGGACCCCCCACGCGGCGGGGCTGCCCGAGCACTGCTGAGCCACCCCGCGAGCGAGATGCCACCCGCTCTCCCCACGTGCCTCCACGGTACTCCACTTCCCTCCACCAGCATCTTGTCAAGAGGCCAAGTTCACCCGTCTGGTGAGCGTCCTCCCAGGTCAACGTCGTGGAGCGAAATGGAGGGCCCGGCGCGCCCCGGAACCGCCTCGGCACGGGGGGACGGGGACGAACCCGGGACAAGGCGGCATACCTCTCCCCCGGCGACCGCGACGCACGTGCCGTGGGGGCCGCCGTGGAGGGATGTGGGGGGTCGCGAGGTCGACACCCGAACGGCCCCCGGGGGGCGCGTCCGCGCACGTCCGGGGCACCGGGTCGACGCACGGTCCGGGTGAACCTCGCCCGCGGACGACCACTCATGCGTACTCTCGTTCCAGTCGCCGAGGGAGTCGTCCACATGCAGCCACTGCCGTCCCCGCACGAGCTCGACGGACTCGTCGAGACAGCCGCCCGCCTCCGGGCCGGGATCGAGTCGGTCGTGACGGGCCGCCCGGACCTCGTGCGGGTGTCGCTCGCCGTCCTGCTGGCCGAGGGGCACCTGCTGCTCGAGGACGTCCCGGGCGTCGGCAAGACGACGCTCGCCAAGGCGATCGCCCGCAGCATCGACGCCCAGGTCGGCCGGATCCAGTTCACGCCCGACCTGCTGCCGAGCGACCTCACCGGCGTCAACATCTTCCGGGCGCAGACCCACGAGTTCGAGTTCCGCCCCGGACCCGTCTTCGCGCACGTCGTCATCGGTGACGAGATCAACCGGGCGTCACCCAAGACCCAGTCGGCCCTGCTCGAGTGCATGCAGGAGGCGCAGGCGACGGTCGACGGCCGCACGTACCCGCTGCCGCGCCCGTTCCTGGTCGTCGCGACGCAGAACCCGGTCGAGATGGAGGGCACCTACCCGCTCCCCGAGGCGCAGCGCGACCGGTTCATGGCGCGCCTGACGGTGGGTTACCCCAGCGTGGAGTCCGAGCTGGAGATGCTCGACCAGCAGGAGGACGCCGACCCGTTGGCACGCATGCGTCCCGTGACGGATGCTGCTCAGGTGCAGGGGTACATCGATCTCGCCCGCCGGCTGTACGCGGCGCCGTCCATCAAGCGGTACATCGTCGCGCTCGTGACGGCGTCCCGCGAGGACACCGGGCTGCGCCTGGGGGCGTCGCCGCGGGCCGCGATCCAGCTCCTGCGGGCCTCGAAGTCCCTCGCCGCGATGTCCGGGCGGGACCACGTCCTGCCCGACGACGTGCAGGAGCTCGCGGGGCCCGTGCTCGCGCACCGGCTCCTGCCCAGCACCGAGTCACGCCTGTCCGGGCGCACGACCCAGGACGTGGTGACCGACATCGTGGCCCGCACCTCGCTGCCGGCGCCCGAGCCCCTCGCCCGGGCGCGGCGCGTGCTGGGCTGATGGACCGACGCCCGACGCCCCGGGGCTGGGCGCTCGCGGCGGCGGGTGTCGTCGGCCTGCAGGCGGGCATCGGGCTGGGCTCGCTCGACCTCGTCCGCGTCGGCGTGCTCCTCCTGGCGCTGCCCGTCGCCGCGCTCGTCGCGGCCCTCGTGGTGGACGCGACCCGAGGCCGTCGAGGGCTGGAGGTGCACCGCGAAGTCCGCCCGGACCCGGTGCACGCCGGCCAGGACGCGGAGGTCCGCGTGGACATCCGCGCGACGGACCGTGCGGGCCGGGCCCGGCTCGCCGGGCTGCGCTTCTCGGAACAGGCCGCCGTGGAGCTCTCCGGCGGCCGCGCCCTGCGCGCCCGGGTCGCCCGGGCGCCCGACCACGCCACCGTCCGCTACCCCGTGCACGCCTCGCAGCGCGGCCGCTGGCCCCTCGGTCCCCTCGTGGTCACACGGACCGACATGTTCGGGGTGGTGCGTTCGCGCACCACGCTGGGCACCGAGTCCCGCGTCGCGGTGTGGCCGGCCGTCGTGGCGCTGCCCGCCCCCTCGGACGTGCTCGTGGGCGAGCCCGACCGCGTCGCCCTCGGGGCGCGGACGCCGTCGACCGACGACGCCAACCTGCGCGACTACCGCGACGGCGACGACCTGCGGCGCGTCCACTGGAGGTCGAGCGCACGCCGCGGCGCGCTGCTCGTCCGCTCGGACGAACGTGCCGGCATGCGACCCGTGACGGTCCTGCTCGACCTGCCCGTGCGCGCCACCGCCACCGAGTGGACCATCTCCCTCGCGGCGTCGATGGCCCTGGCCATGCTCGACAGCGGTCACCCCGTCCGGCTCGTCCCGGCCGGCAGCAGGACCCCGGCGCCCCACGTGCACGCGCGCAGCGGGCCCGAGGCCCGTGCGGCCCTGCTCGACCTCACGCTCGACCTGTCGCCGGCGCGCACCGCGAACGACGCCGAGGCCGCCGTGCTCGACGCCACCCGCAGGCTCGACACGACGCGGACCGCCGGTGAGATCGTGCTGGCCGTGGTCGGCCCGATGTCGCCGGCAGGGTGCGGTGCGTTCGCGCACCTGGGCGACGCCGGGCAGGGCTGGGCCGTCGTGCGTGCCGACGGCCGGAACGCCGGTGACGCCCGCGAGAGCCAGCTCACCGCCACGGCGCTGCGGCGCGCGGGGTGGCGGGTCGCGCAGGTGACGACCGGTGAGGACCCGGTGGCCTGCTGGCTGCGCCTGCTGGGGAGCACCCGGTGAACGCCGGACCGGAGCAGGGCACCCGCGCGGTCGTGGGTGCGGCGCTCTGCGTCGTCGCGACGTGGGCCGGTCTGCTCGCGCTCGCCGGGCTCGTCGCCGGGCGACGGTGGCTCGTCGTGGCGTGCGTCGGTGTCCTCCTCGTGGCGGTCGCCACGACCCTGGCACGGGCCGCCTCACGCCGCTGGTGGCCGCCGACCCTCGTCGGGGCGCTCGTGGCGCTCGTGGGCGTCGTGCTCCGGTACGGCGCACCCCCCGGGCGCCCCCAGTTCCTGCCCGACCTCGACGCGGCGCGGCGCGCCTGGGCGACCGCGCGCCAGGGCGTGGTCGTCGTCAACGACTCCTTCGTCCCGATGCCCGACATCCGCCCCTCGGAGATGCTCCTGGTCGTCGGCGGGCTCGTCGTCTTCCTCCTGGTGGACGCCGCGGTGCTCGGCCTGCGCTTCCCCGCGGTCGCCGGCCTGCCGCTGCTGGCGCTGTGGGTGCCGGCGATCGTCCTGGGGTTCCCTGCCGGTGCGGCCCCCGTGTTCTGGACAGCGGCCGCGTACCTCGCGCTGCTCGCCTACGGTGCGGCACCCCTGCACGCCCAGGCGGGCCGGGCACGGCGCGCCGCCACCGCCGTCGTGGCGGGGGTGGCGCTGGTCGGCTCGAGCGTCCTCGCCGGCCCCTCCCTGATGCAGCTGCCCGGCTGGGCGAGCGTCGCCCTGCCGACGTTCGGAGACGGCCCGATCGGCCCGCTGGAGCTGAGCGACGACCTTGACCTGCGCGAGAGCCTGGGCACGCGGTCCGCGCAGGTCGTCCTCACCTACCGGGTCACCGACCCCGCAGCGGGCGACCCCGCCACGGCCGCCGACGACGCGGCAGCGGCCGACGCGGCAGCCGCACCCACCGCGGACGCCGCCACCGGGCCGCCCGCCGACGCAGGGACCGACGCCGAGACCGACACCGGGGTGGACGCCCTGGCGGCGCCCGGCAGCCCCGCCGGGCAGGACGCCGGTGCCACGCCGAGCCCCACGCCGGCACCGCCGCCGGCGGTGGACGCACGCCTGGTCGGACCGCTACGAGCCTTCACCATGGCGGAGTTCGACGGACGCCTGTGGAACCGGACGGAGGCGGACGAGCTCGCACCGTGGGACCCCACGACGCTCCTGTCGTCCGACCCGCTGCTGCGCGGCACCGCACCCGACGCGGCCGCCGGCACCCTCGCCCGGGTCGAGATCGAGGTGGGGGCGCTGCGCGAGCGACGCCTGCCGGTCCCGACCTTCCCCCGCACCGTCGCGGTGGAGGGCACCTGGGGGTACGACCCGCAGCGCGACGAGGTGGTCGGTCGTCGCTCGACCGGTGCGGGCCTGTCCTACCAGATGCTGGTCCAGGTGCCGACCCTCACGGCGGACGACCTGCGCGGGACCCCGGTGGGCACTCCCCCGGACCTCGACCTGTACACGACGGTGCCCGACACCCAGCACCGGGACGACATCGCGACGCTGGCCGCCGACGTCACCGCGGACGCCGACACGGCCTACGAGCGTGCGCTCGACCTGCAGACCTGGCTCCGCTCGGCCTCCAACTTCACGTACGACACCCGGGTCCCGCCCGCCCGGAGCACCGACGCGGTGTGGGACTTCCTCGAGGACCGCCGCGGCTACTGCGTCCAGTTCGCCACCGCGATGGCGATGATGGCGCGCACCCTGGACATCCCCTCCCGCATCGGCGTCGGGTTCCTTCCGGGCCAGCGTGACGACGACGGTGCGTACGTGGTGACCGGCCGGCTCGCGCACGCCTGGCCCGAGCTCTACTTCGACGGGCTGGGCTGGGTCCGGTTCGAGCCGACCCCCGCCTCGCAGAGCGGACCCCCGCCGGCCTGGGCGGACCCGTTCACCGGCATCACAGCCCCGGGCTCGGTTCCCGACGAGCTCGGACGCAGCGGGCAGGACGCACTGCCCAACACCCTGCCCAGCGCGGCGCCGGCGACGCCGGGCGCCGCCGCCGACGAGGAGTCCCCGTGGACGACCGTCCTGCTGCTCGCGGGGATGGGGCTCCTCGCCGCGGGTGGCGTGCTCGCCGCCTACCTGCTGTCCCGGCGTCGCCGTCGCGCCACCGTCCCGGACGACGCGTGGGTCGCGCTGCGCCGTGAGCTCTCCCGCATCGACATCCACTGGTCCAGCTCGACCAGCCCTCGCGGTGTGGTCCGCCACGTGCAGCGCACCCTCGAGACGCGCACAGGCACCGGCCTGTCCGGACCGGCGCTCGCGGCGCTGGAGAACCTCGCGCTCGCGGTGGAGCGGACACGCTACGCGCCGACGCCGCCCGTCCACCCCGCCGACGAGCTGGACGGCTGGGTGCAGGCGGTCCGCGACGGGCTCCGTGAGCTCCTGGCGCAGGGAGCCGGGCGCACCCCGGTCCCCACGGGCTGACCGCGTCCGGCGGGGCGGGCAGCACGCGCGGGTGCAGCTCCCCGGTCGCCGCCCGGCACCCGGACATGCGCACGGCCCGGGCGCCGTGACGAGGCGGCACGCTGGGCCCGTACCTCGGCGCCACCGTGGGGCAGGCACGAGACCTGAGGGCGCCGGTCGGCCGAGGCGGACCGGCGCCGCTGCGGACCGTGCGTCAGCTCCGCGCCGTCAACCCGTCGGGCCCGCGCGTCGCGGGCGGCAGTGCCCCGGCGCGACGACGGGCAGGGACACATGCCGTCGGACCCGTGCCCTCGAACAGTGCCCTCGGACCAGTGCCGTCGACGACGGGTCAGTGACCCTCGCGGCGGCGGTCCCACCGCTCCTCGAGGCGCGCCATGAACCCCTGCTTGCGGCCCGCGGCAGGCGCACGCCTCACGGAGCCGTCGGCGCCGACCGTGCCCTGGGGTCCGGTGGGCTCGCCGCGTGGCGCGGCGAAGGCGAACGCGACCGCCGCGAACATCACGACGAAACCGATGGCACCCAGCCAGGGCTCGGACATCGCCGCCCCGACGACCAGCAGGAGGAGGCCGACGGCTGCTCCGACGCCGGCAATGACGTAGCGCGTGACAGGTCGGTGACCGCCCCGTCGCGTCAGCGTATTGGCGAGCCGAGGGTCGTCAGACGTCAGCTGGCGCTCCATCTGCTCGAGCACGCGCTGCTCGTACTCGGAGAGTGGCATCCCGACCCCCGTCGCACTCCGGTGGACTATGTGGCCTCAGGATAGATCGGCTGGCACCAAGGTGGTAGTCGAGCGACCGTCGGCAGGGCGATCATCATGCGGCACGGAGCGGTGCCGACGCCACCACCGGGGCGGTATCCGCCCCGGTTTCACCTGACGATCGCGACCTGGTCCTCCTCCGACGGCGTTGCGTCGCTCACGAGGGCGTCCCGCACGGCGTCGACCAGGTCCTCCGCCGCGCACAGCGACCGCTCAGCGCGGGCCAGCGTGACAGCCTCGAAACGCCCCGCGTCGACCGCGGCACGCAGCGACGCCCCCTGGGCGAAGAGCGCCGACAACCGGTGCAGCTCGGGTGCGACCGCGTCGAGCATCCCCCACACGGTCCGCGGCGCGCCGCGACCCGACGGACGACCCCGGGCGGCGACGAGCGCCGCACCGGCGCGCAGGGCCGCCAGGTGCGCGTGGGAGAACATCTCCCACGGCTCGCCGGAGAACTGGGCCGCGAGCAGCTCGGCGTCCGCGCGCGCGAGGAGCTCCGCGCTCTGCGGCGGAACCGTCGCTGCGTGCAGCAGGCTCACCCGTCCGACCATCGCCCGCACCTCCCGTCGCGGCGGCCCGTCCGCCTCGTCCATCTTCGAACACCTGTTCGAACACGTCAACACCTGCCCACCCCCTGGTCCCCGGGGCCGGGAGGTCCGCGCCTGCCCCGCACCGCACCGGTGCGCCCACGGCACCCTCACCACGTACGGTGGCGGCGTGGCTGCCCGACGTCGCGACCCATCGTCCCGCCGACCACCGACATCCCGGTCGGCCCCGACGGCGCCCGCGTGGCCGGTCGGACCTGTCCCCGTGGCGACGGGCACCGTGGAGGTCGTCCCCGAGCCCGGCCGCCCGCGCGCCGCCACCCTGCTCGTCAACGGCGTCCCGAGCTCGTTCGTCGACCTCGACGACCCGGGCCTGCTCGACTTCGAGTACATGCAGCAGGCCGCCGCCGTCGTCGAGGTGGTCGCCGAGCGGCGCCCCGACCTGACCGTGCTGCACCTGGGCGCCGGCGGCTGCGCGCTGGCCCGGGCGCTCGCCCACCGCCACCCGGAGGCGCGCCAGCTCGCCGTGGAGCTGGACGGGGACGTCGCGCGCCTGGCACGGGAGTGGTTCGCGCTGCCCCGTGCACCGCGGCTGCGCCTGCGCACGGGCGAGGCGCGGGCGGAGCTGACCGGGCTCGCCGACGCCACGTACGACGTGGTCGCCCGTGACGTGTTCGCCGGCGACCGGACGCCCGACCACCTCACGACGGTGGAGTTCGCGCGCGAGGTGCGGCGCGTGCTGCGGCCCGGCGGCGTCTACGTGGCGAACTGCGCGGACCGGCCCCCGCTCGCCCTGGCGCGCGCCGAGCTCGCGACGCTGGCCGCGGTCTTTCCCCACGTCGGCGTCGTCGCCGAGCCGGCACAGCTGCGCGGGCGGCGCTACGGCAACCTGCTGCTCGTCGCCACCGACGACCCCGACCTTCTCGACGACGCCGGCCTGGCACGGACGCTGCGCACGCTCCCGGTCCCTGCGCGCCTCGTGACGGGCGCCGAGGTGCGCACGCTCACCGGCGCGGCGGCACCGCGCCACGACCCGCATCCGACGGTCGAGCCGCCGACGCCCGACGAGCCGGAGCCGGCCGGGGACCCCGCGGGGTGACGGGCCCGGGAACGGCACAGGGTCGCACCCGTGCGGGTGCGACCCTGTGCGCCGCAGGTGCCCGACCGAGGCCGGGCACGGGTCACAGCGGGCGGACGTGCTCCGCCTGCGGACCCTTCTGACCCTGCGTGATCTCGAACTCCACGCGCTGACCCTCGTCCAGCGAGCGGTAGCCCTGCGTGTCGATGGCCGAGTAGTGGACGAAGACGTCGGCGCCGCCGTCGTCCTGGGCGATGAACCCGTAGCCCTTCTCGGCGTTGAACCACTTGACCGCGCCCTGTGCCATGTCCTGCATCCTTCTGTCCCACCGGGTGACCACCGCGGACCGGTGCCCGCGGCGTGCCGCAGCGCCTCACGTCCAGCACCGGGTGGTGCGATCCCCGGCCAGCCGGGGACCCGATGGTTCCGCGCACCGCGCCCCGGAGGGCGAGGGGCAGCGGGCCGGTCGAGCGTCCGTACGCCACTGCAACGGTGAGCATCCTCGCACGTCGGATGTGGCGAACGCCACGAAATCGGACGACTCCCGGGTGCGGGTGACAACGATCCGGTCACGACGCGCGCGCCGCGCTCCTCAGGGAGTGGGACCGTCCCCGCCACCCTGGTCGGTCTGCTCGGCGAGGAACCGCTCCAGCTCGGCTCCGATCTCCTCGGCCGTCGGCAGGTCGGTCGCCTGCGCCAGCAGGCTCGTGCGCCCGACGCTGCGGGTGAACGCGTCGTACTGCTCCTCGAGCGCCTGGACCACCGCAGCGATCTCGGAGGAGCCCTCGACCTGCCGCTCGATCTCCTGCATGACCTCGGCTGCAGCGGGCTCGAGCGCGGACAGTCCCAGGTCGAGGCCCGTGGCCCGCTCCACGTGACGCAGCCCGGCGAGCCCGGCCGCAGGGAACGACGACTGCGCGAGATAGTGCGGCACGTGCACCGCGAACCCCATCGCGTCGTGGCCGGACTGCCCCAGGCGCAGCTCGAGCAGCGCTGCCGCGCTCGCCGGCACCTGCACCGTGCCGAACATCGACGTGTGGTCCGCCACCAGCTCGGCGCGGGTCGCGTGCGCGGTCACCGACACGGGCCGTGTGTGCGGAACCCCCATCGGGATGCCGTGCAGCCCGACGACCAGCGGGACGTCGAAGCGCTCCACGACCTGACGGACGGCGGCGACCCAGCGCTCCCACTGCAGGTCCGGCTCCAGGCCGTGCAGGAGCAGGTAGGGCACGCCCTGCGCGTCCCGGAGCAGGTCGACGACCAGCTCCGGTGCGTCGTAGTCGGTCCAGCCGGCGTCGAACGTCATCACCGGCCGTCGGCTGCGGTAGTCGACGAGCTGGTCGACGTCGAAGGTGACGAGGCGCTGCGCGTCGCCGAGGGCGGCGAGGTGGTCCACGGCGACCTGCCCGGCGTGCCCGGCGTCGACGAACCCGCGCACGGCGTGCACCAGCACGGGTCGTGCACCGCGCCGCGCGGCGTCGTCCACGCTCGCGGCGACGTCGGGGTCGACGTCGTAGATCTCCCGGGGGTCCAGCATCGCTCTGCACTCACCTCTCGTCGTGGTGTCGAGCGGTACAACGCCCCCGCGGGCCGGTCTCTTCCCGGCCGGCGGCGGCGCCCGTCAGCGACCGGGCAGCCGGACGACCTCGACGAAGAACTCGTCGATCTGCCGCACCACGTCGATGAACCGGTCGAAGTCGACCGGCTTGGTGACGTACGCGTTGGCGTGCAGCGAGTAGCTGCGCACGACGTCCTCCTCGGCCTCCGACGTCGTCAGGACGACGACCGGGATGGCGCGCATCGTCTCGTCGGACTTCATGGCCTCGAGCACCTCGCGCCCGTCCATGCGGGGCAGGTTGAGGTCCAGCAGCACGAGGTCCGGCGTGGGGGCGTCGGCGTGCTCGCCCTCCTTGCGCAGGAACTCCAGGGCGCTGACCCCGTCCGCCACGACCGACAGCCGGTTGCGCACCTTGTTGTGCTCGAACGCCTCCCGCGTCATGAGGACGTCGCCGGGGTCGTCCTCGACCAGCAGCACATCGATGACCTTCTGATCCGACACTGTCAGCTCCGTCCGTCGTCCCCGTCACCGGGGGTCTCGTCCTCCGCGACGGGCAGGGTCCACCGGATGGTGGTGCCCTCGCCCTCGGTCTCGGGGATCCAGATGCGACCGCCGTGGAACTCGACGATCTTCTTGCACAGGGCCAGGCCGATGCCCGTGCCCTCGTAGAGGTCCTTGGCGTGCAGGCGCTGGAAGATGACGAAGACGCGCTCGACGTACTGCGCCTCGATGCCGATGCCGTTGTCCCGCAGCTCGATCTCCCACGCGCCCTCGACCCGGTGCGCGCTGACGTGCACGGCCGGCGGCCGGTCCGGGTGCCGGAACTTCACCGCGTTGCCGACGAGGTTCTGGAAGAGCTGGACCAGGAGCGGCTCCTCGCCGCGCACCACCGGCAGCTCGTCGTGCGTGACGACCGCGCCGGACTCCTCGATGCGCTCGGAGAGCTGGTCCTGCGCACGGGCCAGCGCGGCCGCCAGGTCGACGTCGACGACCTCGCCGCCGACGCGCCCGACGCGGGAGAACCCGAGCAGGTCCTGGATGAGCCGCTGCATGCGCTTGGCGCCGTCGACGGCGAAGTCGATGTACTGGTCGGCCCTCTCGTCGAGCTGGCCGCCGTACCGCTTCTGCAGCAGCTGCGTGAAGCTCGCCACCTTGCGCAGGGGCTCCTGCAGGTCGTGCGAGGCGACGTAGGCGAACTGCTCGAGGTCGCGGTTGGACCGGCGCAGCTCCTCCGCCTGCTCGGTGAGCCGCTGGTGGGCCTCGGTGATCTCCTCGCGCGACGACCGCAGCTCGGCCAGCTGCGTCACCAGCCCGAGCCGCATCTGCTCGACGTCCGAGGCCAGCTGCTCGATCTCCCCCGGGCCCTCGACGCGCACCACGTGACCGAGGTCGCCCTGGGTCACGGCCCGGGTCGCCTGCCCGAGGTCCGTCAGGGGCAGCAGGATCCACCGGCGCAGCGCGAACGACAGCGAGACGCCCATCGCGACGGCTCCGGCCACCAGCAGCAGCACCAGGGCGCCCGTCGCCGTGGTCCAGGTCTCCAGCTCGGACACGGCCGTCGCGCGGTCCTTGCGGAGCTCGTCGAGGTACGCCTCGATCGCGGCGCGGGCGTCGTCGAACAGGACGCGCCCGGCCTCGACCTCGGCCGCCGAGACCGCCTCGCCGCCCTGGTCGCGGACCTGCGCGATGATCGGCTCGGCGAACTGCGTGTGCCACCGGTCCGCGGCGTCCGCCGCGGCACGCGCGTCGGCGACCAGCTCGGCGTCCGGCGCGGTCTGCGCGAGCTCGTCCGCGAGGACCGTGAACGTGACGTCCGCCTCGCGCGAGCGGTCGTACGGCTCGAGCGTGATCTCGTCACCCGTGAGCGCGAACCCCCGGACCGCGGTCTCGGCGTCGACGAGACGGACGTACGCGGAGTCGGCCCGCGTGACCGCGTCGAAGTACACCTCGGTGACCTCGTGCTGGGACGTCAGCGCACGGGACAGCACGAAGCCCGCGACGACGAGCACCAGCCCGAGCAGCACCCCGGTCGAGACGAGCAGCGCGGTCAGACGTCGCCGCAGGGTCGTCCCGGTCCGTGCGCCCGCCGTGGTCGCGGCGGCGCTCACCCGTCCCACCCGATGAGCACGACGGCGGCGTCGTCCACGAGGTCGCCCCCGTGGCGCGCCCGCACCGCCGACAGCATCCGGCCCAGGACCTGGTCCTCGTCGGGGCGCAGCGCACCGTCGGACTCGGCGGTGCCCAGCATGGTGGCGTCGGCCACGTCGAGCAGGCCGGCCTTGCCCAGCCGCTGCGTGCCGTCGCCGACCGTGGCCTCCAGCAGGCCGTCGGTGTAGAGCAGTACCCGCCAGCAGTCCCCCAGGTCGAGCCGCTGGGCCGGCCAGCCGCCCCCCACGGGGATGCCGAGCGCCCGACCGCGGGCACCGGACGGCAGCAAGGTCGACGGCGGGCCGAGGCGCAGGGGCACGGGGTGCCCGGCGAGGTAGAGGTCGGCGGTGCGCCGGTCCGGGTGCACCGCGAGCATCGAGACGGTCGTGAAGACCTCCGGCCGCGCGCGTTCGGCGGCGAGCACACGCTCCAGCAGGCCCAGGATGTCGTCGGCGGCGATCCCCGCGAGCACGAGCGTGCGCCACGCCGTGCGCAGGGTGGCGCCGAGCGCTGCCTCGTCGGGTCCGTGGCCGCAGACGTCACCCACCATCGCGAGCACGGTGCCGTCCGGCCGCTCGACGACGTCGTAGAAGTCGCCACCGAGCAGACCGTCGCGGCCGGCCCGGTAGCCGACCCGCACCTCGAGGCGGTCGTCGCGCACGGCGGGCGTCGGCAGCAGCGCACGCTCCAGGCGGGTCGTCTCCGCCGCGCGCACGAGGCTGCGGTAGAGCGCCCGGCCGGTGTCCTCCAGGCGGCGGCGCTGCACGGCGTAGCGCACGGCACGAGCCAGCAGCTGAGCGTCGACGTCGCCCTTGACCAGGAAGTCCTGCGCACCGGCGGCGACGGCCTCGACGCCGGCGTCCGTGCCCGTCAGGCCGGTGAGCACGACCACCGGCGGGGCGCCGGCGGCCAGCACCCGCTGCAGCGCGCTCAGGCCCATCGCGTCCGGCAGGCCGAGGTCCAGGAGCACGCAGTCCGCGTCGAGGTGCAGCAGCGCCTCGTCGACCGTGCGCACCCACACCGTCTCGTGCGGCAGGCCCCCGTCCTGCAGGTGCTCGCGCACCAGGACCGCGTCGCCCTCGTCGTCCTCGACGACGAGGATCCGCAGGGGCACGTCGTCGTCCCCGGGTGCGCCGGACCGCACGTCCTGCTCAGGCGCCACAGAGCCGTGCACATGCATCCCTTCGTCGGTGTGGACGCACTGTAAGCCAGCCGGACCGCATCCGGGCGATCCCGCCACTCCCGGATGACGCCACGGTCGGATGACGGCGTGCCCGGTGCGCCGGGGGTGCGGGGTCGCGGATAATGGACGGCCGCCCGCAAGGCGGTGCGCCCCGCGTCCGTGCGGGGCGTGGCGACCGGGCGCCCGACCCGGCGCGACGGGGGTGTCCGCGCGCGTGGCAGCGATCGACAACGAGCTGGCCGGTGAGCAGCGGGTCGTCGACGGCCTGTACGGACGCCTCGACGCGCTCCGCGCGCAGGCGCGGCGCCGGCTGGCTGCCGTGCGACGCGCCGGGCCGTCGGGATCGCCGCAGAACCGCTCGGAGCGCGACGCGTTCGCGACGCTCTACGAGGACCGGGTCGCGCAGCTCGAGGCCGTCGAGGACCGGCTCGCGTTCGGCCGTCTCGACCTGCACGACGGGGACCGCCGTTACATCGGGCGCATCGGCCTGACGGACGAGGAGCAGACTCCGCTGCTCACGGACTGGCGCGCACCTGCCGCCCAGGCGTTCTACCGCGCGACCGCCGCGCACCCCGACGGCGTCGTGCGGCGCCGTCACCTGGTGACCGCCGGACGCCGGGTGACGGGCCTCGAGGACGACGTGCTGGACCTCGACGCGCTCGTCGCGCAGGGGGTCGACCCCGCGTCGCTGGCCGGCGTGTCCGGCGAGGGCGCGCTCCTCGCCGCCCTGGGGGCCGCCCGCACGGGACGCATGGGCGACATCGTCGCCACCATCCAGGCGGAGCAGGACGCGATCATCCGCTCGCCCCTGGCCGGCGCCCTGGTCGTGCAGGGCGGCCCGGGCACGGGCAAGACGGCGGTCGCGCTGCACCGCGCGGCCTACCTGCTGTACGCCCACCGCCGGCTGCTGGAGCGTTCCGGTGTGCTGCTGGTCGGGCCGTCGCGCACGTTCCTGCACTACATCGACCAGGTGCTGCCGTCCCTCGGCGAGACCGGCGTCGTCACCGCGACCCTGGCCGACCTGTTCCCCGGCGTCGAGGCCCGCGGCACCGAGTCCGACGAGGTCGCCCGGCTCAAGGGCAGCACCGTCATGGCGGAGGTGGTCGCCCGCGCGGTGCGCCAGCGCCAGCGGGTGCCGCAGCAGCCCACGCGCGTGCGCATCGACGGGCGCACGGTCGTGGTGCGCCCGCAGGACGTCGCGTCCGCGATCAGCCGCGCCCGGCGCCAGCACCGACCGCACAACCTGGCGCGCGTCACGTTCGTGCGCGACATGCTGGGCCGTCTCGCGGAGCAGTACGTCCAGCAGCTCGGCGGCGACGTGGCGCCGGAGGACCGCGCCGAGATCATCGAGGACCTGCGCACCACGCGCGAGATCCGTGTCGCACTGAACCTGGCCTGGATGCCCCTGACGCCGCAGGGCCTGCTGCGGGACCTGTGGACCAAGCCCCACCGCCTCGAGGCCGCGGCACCGGAGCTGTCGCCCCGCCAGCGTGCGCTGCTGGCCCGGCCGGCCGACGCCCCCTGGACGCCGGCGGACGTCCCCCTGCTCGACGAGGCGGCGGAGCTGCTGGGCGAGGACGACCAGGCCGCGCGTGCCCAGGCGCGCGCCGAGGCGGCGCAGCGCGCGGCCGACGTGGAGTACGCCCGGCAGGTGCTGCGCAGCACCGGGGCGGGCGACCTCGTCTCGGCGGAGACCCTCGCGGGCCGGTTCGCCGGCAGCGGACCGTCGCTCACCACCGCCGAGCGTGCCGCGGCGGACCGCGCGTGGACCTACGGGCACGTCGTGGTGGACGAGGCGCAGGAGCTGTCCGCCATGGCGTGGCGCGCCCTGCTGCGACGGGTCCCCACGCGGTCGCTGACCATCGTCGGCGACGTCGCGCAGACGTCGGCCGCCGGCGGCACGCACGAGTGGGCCACGATGCTGGACCCGCTGCTGCGCGGCTCGTGGCGGCTCGCCGAGCTCACCGTGAACTACCGGACCCCCGCCGTCGTCGCCGACACCGCCCGCCGGGTGGCCCTGGCGGCCGGGCTGCCGGTCAGCCCCCAGACGTCGGCCCGCGACGTGCCCGACGCGCTCACCTGCACACGGGTCGACGACGACGCGCGCCTGGCGGCGACCGCGGCCGCGCGCGCCGAGGCGCTGACGGACGAGGTCCGCGACGCGGCCGGTGCCGGACGGGTCGCGGTGGTGGCCACGCCGGAGCGCGCGGCGCAGGTGCGGGCCACGCTCGTCGCGGCGGGGCGCGACGTCCCCGCGGGCGACGCGGTGGACCTGCACGCGCCGCTGGTGGTGCTCACGCCGGGCCAGGCCAAGGGGCTCGAGTTCGACGTGGTGGTGCTCGTGGAGCCCGCGGAGGTCCTCGAGGTCTCGGCCGGTGACCTGTACGTGGCCATGACGCGCCCGACGCACGCGCTGCACGTGCTGCACACCCGGGACCTGCCGGCGGGGTTCACCGAGCGCACCTAGCCCTCCGCGGAGGACGCCCGGCCGGTCCGGCGGCGAGCGACGGCAAACGTTTAGCACCGTTGACCTCCCCGGGTGCCGCCGGTCATGGTCCTGCGCAGTCGCGGGATGTTCACCCGGTGCTCATCCCGACGTCACGCAGCGCCGGCTGACACCAGGGGGATCACCGCGCATGGACCAGATCGTGCTCGTCGCCGTCGACCTCGTGGCCATCGGCCTGCTGACGTCGACGTACTTCCGCCGCCACCGTCGGCGCGACCTGGTGGTCGCGTACCTCGGCATGAACGTCGGCGTGCTCGCCGTCGCGTCCACGCTGTCCTCCGCCGCGATCGGCGCGGGTCTGGGCCTGGGCCTGTTCGGGGTGCTGTCGATCATCCGGCTGCGCTCCACCGAGATCGACCAGCGCGAGGTCGCGTACTACTTCGCCGCCCTCGCCCTCGGCATCCTGGGAGCGCTTCCCGCGCAGGTGCTGTGGCACTCCGTCGTGTTCATGGCGCTGCTGCTGCTCACGGTCGTCGTGGCGGACCACCCCCGCGTCCTGCGCCGGCACCACCGCCAGGAGCTCGTGCTCGACGGGGCCGTGCTCGACCGCGTGGCGCTCGTGGCACGTCTGGAGGGCCTGCTCGGCGCACGGGTCCACCAGGTCGCCGTGCAGCGCGTCGACCTCGTCGACGACACCACGTGGGTGGACGTCCGGTACGAGACCGTGCCGCCGTCGCGACGCCGGGGGCACGGGGAGACCGGCCGGGAGGCCGCCCGCACGTCCACGGCGGGTGCCGGCTCGTGACGCCCGCTGTCGAGCTGCTGGCCGACCCGGTGGCGCGCCTCGTGCCCGTCGGCCTCGACGAGCTCGTCGAGCGCGCCGGCCTGCTGACCCGGGTGGACCGCAAGTACCTCGTCCCGGTCGAGGCGGTCGACGGGCTGGTGCGCCGGCTGCCGCGGGACGCCCAGGTGCTGGAGATCGCGTCCCGCCGGCTGTTCGCGTACGAGTCCGTGTACTTCGACACGCCGGACCTCCTCGCGTACCACCTGGCCGCACGGCGGCGCCGGCGGCGGTTCAAGGTGCGCACGCGCACGTACGTCGACTCGGCGCAGTGCTGGATCGAGGTCAAGACCCGCGGTGCGCGCGGCACCACGGTCAAGGACCGCGTCCCGCACCGGCTCGACGACCGCGAGGACGTCGCACCGGCGCTGCCGTTCGTCACCGCCACGCTCGGGGCGCACGGCATCGCGCACGCCGACCAGATGCACTGGCGGCCGAGCCTGCTCACGCGCTACCGACGAGCCACGGTCCTGCTGCCCGACACGGGCAGCAGGCTGACGATCGACGTCGACCTGGTGTGGCACGACGGCCGCCGGCCGCTCCACCTGCCGCACATGGCCGTGGTCGAGACCAAGACCGGTGCGACGGCCTCGGCCGCCGACCGGCTGCTGTGGGCGCACGGGCACCGCCCGCTGCGGATCTCGAAGTACGCGACGGGGCTGGCGGCGCTGCGGCCCGAGCTCCCCGCGAACCGTTGGCGGCGCACGCTGCGCCGTCATCTGCTGCCCGACGGCGCGCCCGACCCGGCGCCCGGCCCCCGCTGACCACGGCACCCGCCACCGGAGGAGACGACGATGTCACGACGGAGCTCCCGCACCCTCGCCCTGGGAGTGCTCGCCTGCGCCCTGGCGGCGCCCCTGGCGGGCGCCGCACCCGCCGCCGGCGCACCCGTTCCGGCCGCGGCGCCGGCGGCCCCGTCGCCCGACGGTGACGTGACGTTCTCGGTCCCCCCGGGCGGGTTCACCGGGACGCTGCAGGTCACCCTCGCGGCGGCCGCACCCGGCGCGCAGGTCCGGTACACCACCGACGGGTCGGTCCCGACCGGCTCCTCCCCCGTCGCGTCCGGCCCGCTCACCCTGACGCGGAGCACCGAGGTGCGGGCGCAGGCGTTCGTCGGCGCGGCCCCCAGCGGTGAGCCGGCGACGGCGCGCTACGTCGCCACGTCCGTCACCACCCGCCACGACCTGCCGGTGCTCGTGGTCGACTCGTTCGGCAAGGGCGCCGTCGGGGACGACTACCACGCCGCCGCGATGCTGGAGCTGCAGCCGACCGGCGGCACCACGACGCTGACGTCGCCGCCCGCGCTCGTCACCGCCGGCGGCTACCGCCTGCGCGGTCAGTCGAGCCGCATGTTCGACAAGAAGCCCTACCGCCTGGAGCTGTGGGACGACACGGGTGACGACGCCGACCTGCCGTTCTTCGGCATGCCGGCAGAGTCCGACTGGGTGCTGCGGGGTCCGTTCGCCGACAAGTCGCTGGTCCGCGAGGCGCTCGTGCTCGACCTCGGGCGGGAGATGGGGCTGGCGACGCCCCGCTACCGGTTCGTCGAGGTCTACGTCAACGACGACGCCCGTCCCGTCGCCGCCGACGACTACCGGGGCGTGTACCTGCTCGAGGAGACGATCAAGAACCAGAAGAACCGGCTGGACCTCAAGAAGCTGGACCCCGAGGACGTCGCACCGCCGCGCGTCGAGGGCGGGTACATCCTCAAGTTCGAGTGGCTGGCCGCCGAGGAGCCGCTCGTGCCGTGCCGGGGCGGGTCGACCTGCTGGTCCGACCTCGAGGTCCACGACCCCGACGACCTCGTACCGGCACAGCTCGAGTACATCGCGGGGTACGTCGGACGCGTCAACGACGCGATCCACTCCCCCGGGCGCGCCGACCCGGCAACCGGCTACCCGTCGCTCGTCGACGTCGACTCGTTCGTCGACCTGGTGATCGTCAACGAGCTGAGCCGCGACATGGATGCGTACTACCGCAGCCAGTACTTCCACAAGGACCGCGGCGGACTGCTGACCGCCGGGCCGCTGTGGGACTTCGACCTCACGTTCGGGGTGGGGGGCTACTTCCAGAACGACCAGGTCACGGGGTGGCAGTACGAGCAGACCCGCCAGAACCCGCCGAACGACTGGTTCACCGTGCTCATGCGCGACCCGGCGTTCGTCGAGCGCGTGCGGGCGCGCTGGCAGGAGCTGCGCCGTGGCCCGCTGGCCGACACGGCGCTGCGCGGCCACGTCACCCGGCTGACGGGCCCGCTGAGCGGGGCCGCAGCCCGCAACGCGCAGCGCTGGCCGAACCTGTCGACCCAGCTGATCGGGCCTTTTGTCACCCCGACGGCCCCCACCTGGAACGGTCAGGTGGCCTACCTGGAGGACTGGATGCTGCGCCGCGCCGCGTGGCTCGACACCCCCGCCGCGTGGGGCGGTCCGGCGAGTCCCCCGCCGACGTCCACCGCGTCGCCGGCCCCGACGCCGTCACCGTCGGTCTCCACCGGCCCGACCGCGTCGCCCGTCACGTCCGCGTCGCCGACACCCGGCCGCGACCCCGGCGGGCAGGCGTGCACGGCGACGTTCCGGACGGTGTCCGCCTGGCCCGGCGGGTTCCAGGGCGAGGTCACCGTCACGGCGGGGACCGCCCCCCTGACGGGCTGGGTCGTGACGCTGGGACTCCCGCCGGGTGTCGGAATCACGCAGTCGTGGAGCACGACGCTGACCGGTGGCGGGAGCACGCTCACGGCACGCAACGCGGCGTGGAACGGCAGGCTCGGGGCGGGGGCCGCGACGACCTTCGGCGTCATCGGCTCGTCCTCGGGCGGTTCGGTAGCCCCCACGCTCGCCTGCGCCGCGGGCTAGCCGCCGCGGGCCGGACGCGTCCCCCCGACCCGTGGTCCGGGCGGACGCGTCCCGGCCCTCGGGACGGCTTTGGTCCACGCCGCGGGACGGGAGCACCATGAGGCGTGCCCACCGCCCTGCTCCTCGAGAACCTCCACCCGCACGCCCGGACCATCCTCGAGTCCGCCGGCTTCGACGTCGTGACGCGCACCGGCGCGCTCGACGAGGCCGAGCTCGTCGAGGCCCTCGCCGGCGTCCAGGTGCTGGGGATCCGGTCCAAGACCGACGTGCCTGCCGAGGTGCTGGCGGCCGCCCCCGACCTCGAGGTCGTGGGCGCCTTCTGCATCGGCACCAACCAGATCGACCTGCACGCCGCCGCCGGCCACGGGATCGCCGTCTTCAACGCACCGTTCTCCAACACGCGGTCCGTCGTGGAGATCGCGATCGCCGACATCATCTCCCTGACGCGCCGCCTGACGGTGTTCGACAAGGACATGCACGCGGGCGTCTGGAACAAGTCGGCCACCGGCGCGCACGAGGTGCGCGGCCGCACGCTCGGCATCATCGGCTACGGCAACATCGGCACCCAGCTGTCCGTGCTCGCCGAGAACCTCGGCATGTCGGTCGTGTTCTACGACACCGCCGAGAAGCTCGCGCTCGGCAACGCCCGCCGGATGGACACCCTCGACGAGCTGCTCGAGGAGGCGGACGTCGTCACGCTGCACGTCGACGGGCGCGCCGGGAACGCCGGGATGTTCGGTGCCAAGCAGATCGCGCGCATGCGCCCGGGCTCGATCTTCCTCAACCTGTCCCGCGGCTTCGTCGTCGACTACGCCGCCTTGCGCGACGCCGTGCTGTCCGGCCACGTGGCGGGCGCCGCGGTCGACGTCTTCCCGACCGAGCCCAAGCGCAAGGGCGACCCGTTCGAGTCGGAGCTGCGCGGACTGCCCAACGTGATCCTCACGCCGCACACCGGCGGGTCGACCGAGGAGGCACAGGCCGCCATCGGCCAGTTCGTCGCCAACAAGGTGCGTGACTACCTGGCGACCGGCTCGACCAACCTGTCGGTCAACCTCCCGAACCTCGCGCTCGACCAGCGCCCGGACGCGCACCGCATCGCCTACCTGCACCGCAACGTGCCCGGCGTCCTGGCGACGATCAACGCCACCCTCGCCGAGCACGGCGTCAACATCGAGGGTCAGCTGCTCGCGACCCGCGGCGAGCTCGGCTACGTCGTCACCGACGTCGCGTCGCCCGTCCCGCAGGAGGTGGCCGACGTGCTGCGCGGCCGACCGGAGTCGCTGCGGCTGCGCCTGCTCGACTGACCGGGCCGGACGCCCTGTCGTGCCTGCCGGCCCGATGGTGATGTCGGGGCCGACGACGACGAAGGGGGCCGCGCAGCCGTGTGCTGCGCGACCCCCTGCGGCTCGCTGCCGGTCCCTGACCGGTCAGGCCGAGCCGGACTTGCGCTGGAACCGTCGCTGGACCGGCCCCGCCGTCTCCGCGCCGTGGACCGCGCCGGTGTTGCGGCTGCCGTCCGCGCTGCGGTGCCCCTGGGCCTTCTTGTGCTCGAGCGCGGCCCGGAACTTCTCCTTGGCCTCGTCGCTGACTGCCGACGGCTGATCGTCCTGGGTCATGTGCTTGTCCTCCGCTCGCCGGCGTGGTCACACCGGCGGTCCCAGCGTGGTCGACCGCGGCCGTCCACGCCAGCCCATTCCTGCGGGGCACGCCGGACGGCGAGGGTCAGACCCCGCTCGACGCCGTCCCGGCGGGTGCGTCGTCCTCGCCCGCGCGGGACGCGCGGTGCTCGGCACGCAGTCCCGAGATCGCGGTCTCGAAGTCCTCCAGGGAGTCGAACGCCTGGTAGACGCTGGCGAACCGGAGGTAGGCGACCTCGTCGAGCTCGCGCAGCGGCCCGAGGATCGCCAGACCGATCTCGTAGGCGTCGATCTCGGCCGAGCCGGACGTGCGCAGGCTCTCCTCGACCTTCTGCGCCAGGAGCGCGAGGTCGTCCTCGCTCACCGGTCGCCCCTGACACGCCTTGCGCACACCGTTGGCGATCTTCTCGCGGCTGAAGGGCTCGGTGGCCCCGGACCGCTTCACGACGGACAGGCTCGCGGTCTCGACGGTGGTGAACCGACGGTGGCAGCTCGGGCACTGACGGCGGCGCCGGATCGACGACCCGTCGTCGGAGGTGCGGGAGTCGACCACACGGGAGTCGGGATGCCGGCAGAACGGACAGTGCACAGCGGACCTCTCGGCGTGGCGCAGATGACGTCCGCCTCGACAGCGCCGCGCGGACGCACGCGACGCTAAGCGGTACGGCCTGCCGCCGCAACATCCCTGCCACCGTCGGGGCGCGGTGGGCGCCGTCGCGGCCCACAGCGTGGCGGACCCGCCCGCAGTGCCGCGCCGCGGGCCTTCCGCCCGTCGCCGTGCGCTCAGCGCGCCGGCACGACCACCGTCTGCCCGGCCTGCACCCCGCCGGAGGGCAGCTCGTTGAGCGCCATCAGCTCGAGCACGACGTCCCGCACGTCCTCGCCCGGGGAGGCGGCCTCCGCCGCGATGCCCCACAGGGTGTCCCCGGGTGCGACGACGACGCGCCGCACCTCAGGAGCGGCCGCAGGGCCGTCGGCCCAGGCGCCCGCGGCGCCGCCGACGCCGAGCGCCACCAGCGCGGCCACCGTCCAGACGACGAGCCGGCCGCGACGCGTGAGGTGGAGCGTCGACGAGGGCCCCGTCGGCCGCGCAGCACGCGTGCTCGCGTCCCGCACCACGGGTGCCGGACGCACCGCACGGACACCCGCGGCCGGTCGCACCGTCCGTTCCGTCGTCATCGCGCTCATCCTGCGTTCCTCTCGTCGTCGATCCCGGTCCTCGACCTCGACCCGACCCGGCATCTGTCCGCTCGATCGAACACGTGTTCGTCGAACGCTTGTACGATGTCTACCAGACCGGACCGACACGCGTCGAGACACGATCGAACAGATGTTTGATCCGACCACCCCCCGCCCCTAGGGTGAGCACTGCGACGAGTGCACCACCGACCTCCGACATCGCCGTGGCGACGTCGGCGGCGGCGACCGTCGCCGGAGCTCGTCCCCGAGGGCGAGGCCCGGCGCGGGTGGCGGCGCCCGGCGCACGCGGGTCCCGCCCCGGGCCCCGCGTCGACCGACGCAGGAGGCGCAGTGGACGTGCAGCACGGCTCGACGACGCAGGCCCGCGGGCGGGCCGCCGCCGCGGCCGCGTCCGCCACCGACGCCGACGAGGTCCCCGGCGACGGGCTGACCACGCGCCAGCGCCTCGTCCTGGAGACCGTGCGCGCCTCGGTCGAGCAGCGCGGGTACCCGCCGAGCATGCGGGAGATCGGCGAGGCCGTCGGGCTCACCAGCCCGTCCAGCGTCAAGCACCAGCTCACGGCGCTCGAGCGCAAGGGCTACCTGCGGCGCGACCCGCACCGGCCCCGCGCCATCGAGGTCGTGCAGCCGGACGACGCGCGCAGCGTCGCACGGTGGGGCGCCGGGTCGGACGGCCCCGCGCCGGACACCGACCTGCCCGAGCGCGACAGCGCCCCCGCCCCGTCGTACGTGCCCGTCGTGGGCCGGATCGCCGCAGGCGGGCCGATCGTCGCCGAGCAGGTCGTCGAGGACGTCTTCCCCCTGCCGCGCCAGCTGGTCGGGGAGGGTGAGCTCTTCCTGCTCAAGGTGGCCGGCGACTCGATGATCGACGCCGCCATCTGCGACGGCGACTGGGTGGTGGTGCGACGTCAGCCGGTGGCCGAGAACGGCGAGATCGTGGCCGCGATGATCGACGGGGAGGCGACGGTGAAGACCCTCAAGCGCGCCGACGGCCACGTCTGGCTGCTGCCCCACAACCCGGCCTACGCACCGATCGACGGCGACGAGGCGACCGTGCTCGGACGCGTCGTCAGCGTCCTGCGGAGCCTGTAGCGCCGGCCCGCCGGCGTCGCCGTGCGACGGGTCACCCGCGGCGCGAGGCTGTGGCCGTGCGCCGGACGGCCCGGCGCACGGCCAGCCCGCAGGGAGACACCATGCCCGCACGTCGCGACCCCGGCCCCAGCGTGAAGGACCCCGAGTTGTACGAGGACCTGCGGGACCGGGGCAACAGCAAGGAGAAGTCCGCGCGCATCGCCAACGCCGCGGCGGCGCGCGGGCGCTCGGCGGTCGGCCGCGCGGGCGGTCGGGCGGGCGACTACGACGACTGGACGGTCGCGGACCTGCGGCGGCGCGCCGCCGAGATCGGCATCACGGGCCGCTCCGCCATGCGCAAGGCCGAGCTGGTCACCGCCCTGCGCTCGCACTGACGCGCCCGCGGGCCGAGGTCGGCAGGCCGCCGCCCGTCCCGGCGCGCTTCCGGCCCGCTGGGCGGCGGCGGCCGCCGTGCGAGGTCAGAAGCCGAAGCGGCGTGCGACCGACCGGACTGCCTCCGCGGAGCGACGCATCCCCATGATCTCGTCGGAGGACATCGGCACCTCGAGCCTCTCCAGCACGCCCGCCGCACCGACGATCGAGGGCACGCTGAGGCAGACGTCGGACATGCCGAGGTACTGGTCCAGCAACGAGGACACCGGCAGGATCCGGCGCTCGTCCTTGAGCACCGCCTCGATGATCCGGGAGCCCGCGAGGGCGATCGCGTAGTTGGTCGCGCCCTTGCCCTCGATGATGCGGTAGGCGGACTCGACGACCTCCCGTGCGATGGAGTCGCGCACCTCGCGCGTCAGGGGGCCGTTGCCGCCCGTGCCCTCCCAGTCGAGGATCGGCACGGCGCCGATGGTCGACGAGCTCCACAGCGGGATCTCGGTGTCGCCGTGCTCGCCCGCGACGTACGCGTGCACGTTCTGCACCGCCACGCCGGTGTGCCGCGCGATGAGGTACCGCAGCCGCGAGGAGTCGAGCACCGTGCCGGACCCGAAGACCTGCCCGGGCGGCAGCCCGGAGATCTTCATCGCCGCGTACGTCACGACGTCCACCGGGTTGGTCACCATCACGTAGACGGCGTTCGGTGCGACCTCGACGATGCCGGGCAGCACGTTCTTGACCAGGGAGATCGTCGCCTCGGCCAGGTCGATACGGGTCTGGCCGGGCTTCTGCTTGGCGCCTGCGGTGAACATGACGATGTCGCAGTCCGCCATCACGGCCACGTCGTCCGACCCGATCACCTCGGCCATCGACGTGAACTGGATGCCGTGCGACAGGTCGAGGACCTCCGCGTCGACCTTCGCGCGGTTGACGTCGAGCAGCGCCACGGTCCGCGCCGCACCGCGCATCAGGGCGGCGTAGGCCATGGTCGAGCCCACCGCGCCCGCGCCGACGATGCCCAGCTTCGACGTGCGGCGCGGCACGGACGGCGTCGTGCTCAGGGCGTACTCGTCGCCCTCGATGGCGTCGACCATGGTGTTTCCCCTCGTCACGGGCGTCGAGCCGAGCCCGGGACGCACACGCCCGGTCCGCACGCCCCAGGCACGAGGCTAGTCGGAACCGGCCAGCCGGCGCAGCGCGGCGAGCACGACCTCGCGGTCGGTGGTCCGCCAGAACGGCGGCATGGACCGCTGCAGGAACTCGCCGTAGCGCGCCGTCGCCAGCCGCGGGTCGAGCACCGCGACCACCCCGCGGTCCTCCCCCGAGCGCACCAGGCGCCCCGCGCCCTGGGCCAGCAGCAGCGCGGCGTGGGTGGCGGCGACGGACATGAACCCGTTGCCGCCCGCGGCGGCCACCGCGTCGGAGCGGGCCGAGCGCACCGGGTCGTCGGGGCGCGGGAACGGGATGCGGTCGATGACGACGAGCCGGCAGGCCGGGCCCGGCACGTCGACGCCCTGCCACAGCGACAGGGTGCCGAACAGGCACGTCGGCTCGTCGGCGGCGAACCGCGCGACCAGCGTCGGGAGCTGGTCGTCCCCCTGCAGCAGGACCGGCACGTCCAGCCGCTCGCGCATCGCCTCCGCCGCGACCGTCGCCGCGCGGCGGGACGTGAAGAGCCCGAGCGTGCGGCCCCCGGCCGCCTCGACCAGGGTGGCGATCTCGTCGAGCTGGGCGTCCGTGGCCGGTTCGCGTCCCGGTGGCGGGAGCCGCCGCGCGACGTAGCAGATGCCCTGCCGCGGGTAGTCGAACGGGCTGCCGACGTCGAGGCCGCGCCAGCGCAGGACCTCCTCGCCGGCCGGGGGCGGCTGCGTGCCACCGGGCGCGGGGACGCCCGTCGTCGCGGCACCGGCCACGGCCTGCGGCCCGACGGGTGCCGCGTCCGGGCGCACCGCCAGCCCTACCGAGCGGGCGGCGGGATCGAACGACCCACCGAGCGTGAGCGTCGCGGACGTCAGCACCGCCGTCCGCCCCGCCAGCAGGTTGCTGCGGACCAGGCCCGCCACGGCCAGGGGTGCCGCGTGCAGCCGCGTGGTCGTGACGCCCCGGCGGTCCTCCCCGCGCGCGCACCAGAGCACGGTCGACGCGTTCTGCTCGGGGTCGGCAGCCATCCGCTCGGCGACCTCGAACAGCAGGAGCATCGCGGAGTTGGCCATCTTGCGGCCCCCGTCCGCGGCGTCGCGCGCACCTGCCTCCGGCTTCAGCGCCGTCAGCAGCGTGCGCGCCGCGTCGCGCACGGCGGCCACGGCCAGGCGCACGTCCTCCGGCAGCCCGCGGGGGAACCGGCCCTCGGGCAGGGGCACGATGACGCTCGCGAGGTGCTGCGCGGCGGTGTCCAGGTCGGTGGTGGGGACGCCGCCGTGACGTCGCGCCATGCGCGCCGCCTGCTCGATCGCCGGCAGGGACAGCTCGGCCGTCGCCTGCGCCGTGACCCGGTCGGCCAGCTCGTGCGCCTCGTCGACGACCACGACCTGGTGCTCGGGCAGCACGCCGGGCGAGCCGGACGCGGCGATCCCCAGCATCGCGTGGTTCGTCACGACCACGTCCGCCTCCCGCGAGCGCGCCCGGGCGGCTTCCGGGAAGCACTCGGCGAGCATCGGGCACGTCCCCCCGAGGCACTCCATGGCGGTGACGGACACCTGCCGCCACGCACGGTCGGACACGCCCGGGACGAGGTCGTCACGGTCGCCCGTGGTCGTCTCCTCGGCCCACTCGCGCACGCGGACCACCTGCTCGCCCAGCGACTCGCGCACGGTGTCGCCGTCCTCGACCACGGGCGGGTGCTCGGCGGCGCCGGGCCGCTCGGGGACGTCGAAGAGCGTCCCCTGGTCGTCGGACGGGTAGCCGCCGGCAACCTTGTGGACGCACAGGTAGTTGTGCCAGCCCTTCAGCAGCGCGATCTGCGCCTGGCGCGGCAGCTTCGACGCCAGCGCCGTGGTGACGAGCGGCAGGTCACGCGTGAGCACCTGGCGCTGCAGCGCCAGCGTCGCGGTCGACACCACCACGCGCTCCTCGGCCAGCACGGCGTGCCGCACGGCGGGCACGAGGTAGCCGAGCGACTTGCCCGTGCCCGTGCCGGCCTGGACGAGGAGGTGCTCACCGGTGCGCAGCGCGTCGGCCACGGCCTGCGCCATCGCGTGCTGCCCGTCGCGCCGCCCGCCGCCGAGCGCCCCGACGGCCAGGTCCAGGAGCTCGTCGACCTCCGCTGCCGCGTGCGGGGCGCGGGCGCCGTCGTCGGTGCCTGTCGACGACGCAGGTTCGGGCTCGGGCACCGCGTCAGCGTAGTCGCGGCCGCCGACACCCCTCGTGCCCGCCCGGGCACCGGGACGCACTGCACCACACCCGCGGACCGTCCGCGGTCATGCCGTGCGCGCCGCCGCCTCGAGCTCCGCAGCCAGACCCGCGTCGACCCGGGCGCGCAGCAGCGTTCCGGCCGCCGTGTGCTCCTCGTGGTCGATGTCGCCGTGCTCGTGCACGCGGTTGACGAGGTCGCCGCGCGCGTAGGGCACCACGACCTCGACCTGCACGCCGGGGCGAGGCAGCTGGTCGGCGATCAGGGCGCCGAGCTCCTCGATGCCCTCCCCGGTGTGGGCGGACACGACGACCGAGTGCACCTCGCGCGAGCGCAGCCGCGCCACCGCCTCCGGCGACGCGAGGTCGGCCTTGTTGAGGACGATGATCTCGGGCACGTCCATGGCGCCGGGGATGTCGGCGAACACGTGCCGCACGGCGGCGATCTGCCCCTCGGGGTCGGGGTGCGCCGCGTCCACGACGTGCAGGATGAGGTCGGCGTCGGCCACCTCCTCCAGCGTCGAGCGGAACGCCTCGACGAGCTGGTGCGGCAGGGCGCGCACGAACCCGACCGTGTCGACCAGCGTGTAGACGCGCCCGTCGGCGGCCTCCGCGCGACGCACGGTCGGGTCGAGGGTCGCGAAGAGCGCGTTCTCGACCAGCACACCCGCGTGCGTCAGCCGGTTGAGCAGCGAGGACTTGCCGGCGTTGGTGTAGCCGGCGATCGCGACCGACGGGATCGCGTTGCGCTTGCGGGAGGCCCGCTTCGTCTCGCGCGCGGGCGCCATCGCGGCGATCTCCCGACGCAGCTTCGCCATCCGGTTGCGGATGCGGCGGCGGTCGAGCTCGATCTTCGTCTCGCCCGGCCCGCGTGAGCCCATGCCCGCGCCGGCGCCGCCGACCTGGCCACCGGCCTGGCGGCTCATGGACTCACCCCACCCGCGCAGGCGCGGCAGGAGGTACTCGAGCTGCGCGAGCTCGACCTGCGCCTTGCCCTCCCGGGACTTCGCGTGCTGCGCGAAGATGTCGAGGATCAGCGCAGTGCGGTCCACGACCTTGACCTTGACCACGTCCTCCAGCGCGCGCCGCTGGGACGGCGCCAGCTCGCCGTCGACCACGACGGTGTCCGCGCCCACGGCCGCGACGAGCGTCGCCAGCTCGGCCGCCTTGCCCGAGCCGAGGAACGTGCCGGGGTCGGGCGTCCGGCGGCGCTGCAGCAGCCCGTCGAGCACCTCCGAGCCGGCCGTCTCCGCGAGGGCCGCCAGCTCGCGCAGCGAGTTCTCGGCGTCCTCGACCGAGCCGGAGCCCCACAGGCCCACGAGCACGACCCGCTCGAGGCGCAGCTTGCGGTACTCGACCTCGGAGACGTCCTCGAGCTCGGTCGACAGCCCGGAGACGCGCCGCAGCGACGTGCGCTCCTCGAGGTCGAGCTGGTCGCCGTCGAACGCGGTGTGCGACGTCCCGCCGGACTGCAGCGCGGTACCGGCCCGTGCGAGCACACGTGCGACGACGTCGTCGGCCACCTCCTGCGCGCTGCGCGCCGGCGCCTGCTGCGCCTCGTCGGTGGTGTGCTCTCGGTCGTCCACGCGGGTCCTCTCGTCGGCGGATGGCTGTGTCCAGGATCGCACGCACGTACGACGCCCGCGACGGGTTTTCGCTGCGGGCACACCCTCGCGCGCCGCTAGCCTCGGCAGGTGAGCGGCACCGACGACGAGCAGGGTCAGCACTACTTCACGGCCCGACCGGCCTCCCCCGAGCAGCGCCGCACGCTGCGCGTGCACCTGGCAGGGCGCGACGTGGAGGTGGAGACGGCCGGGGGCGTGTTCTCCCCCGACCACGTCGACCTCGGCACGCAGGTGCTCCTGCGGACCGTGCCGGCGCCACCGCCCCGCGGCGACCTGCTCGACCTCGGCTGCGGCTGGGGACCCGTCGCGCTCACGCTCGCGCTGCTCGCGCCCGACGCCCGGGTGTGGGCCGTGGACGTCAACGAGCGCGCGCTCGACCTGGTGCGCCGCAACGCCGTGCGGCTCGGTCTGACGAACGTCGTGGCCGCGACCCCTGACGACGTGCCGGACGACGTGCGGTTCGCGGCCGTCTGGTCGAACCCGCCGGTGCGCATCGGCAAGCCCGCGCTGCACGGGCTGCTGACGCGGTGGCTGCCCCGCCTGGCGCCCGGCGGTGAGGGCTGGCTGGTCGTGGGACGCAACCTCGGTGCCGACCCGCTGCAGCGCTGGCTGGTCGAGGAGGCCGGGCTGCCCACCACGCGCGAGGCCAGCGCGAAGGGGTTCCGGGTGCTCCGGGTCGCGCCGTGACGGTAGCGCCGGACGGTCCTGCCGTGACGCTCCCCGACGACGCGACCCCCGATGCGATGTGGCGCGCCCGTCGCCCCGTGTCCGCCGCGATGTTCGCGCTGGTCGTGCTGGTCGCCTTCGAGTCGTTCGCCGTGACCACCGTGATGCCGCAGGTGGCCGAGGTGCTGGACGGGCGCGCCCTGTACGCGTTCGCGTTCGCCGGACCGCTGGCGACCGGTGTCGTCGGCATGGTCGTGGCCGGCGCGTGGTCCGACCGGCGCGGGCCCGGCCCGCCGTTCGCCGCGGGCGTCGTGCTGTTCGTGCTCGGGCTCGTCGTCGCCGGGGCCGCCGCGTCGATGCCGGTGCTCATGCTGGGGCGGCTCGCCCAAGGGCTCGGGGGTGGCGTTCTCAACGTCACGCTGCTCGTCGTCGTCGCCCGCGCCTACCCCCCGGTGCTGCACCCGCGCGTGTTCGCGTGGTTCTCCACGGCGTGGGTGCTGCCGTCCGTGGTGGGGCCGTCGCTCGCGGGTCTCGTGGCGGACCTCGCCGGCTGGCGGTGGGTGTTCCTCGGCGTCGCCGTCCTCGTCGTCCCGACGACCGTCCCCCTGCTCGGTACGGTGCGGGGTGCCGCGGGGTCGGCGGCGCCGGACCGGGCCGCGTCGGCCCCCGCCGGTGACCGCGCCGCCCGTCGGGTCGCGTGGGCCGTGCTGGTCGCGGTCGCGGTGCTCGCGCTCAACGTCGCCGCCCAGCTGCCCGCGCCCTGGTCGCAGGCCGTCGCCGCCACGGCCGCCCTGGGTGCGGTCGGCGCCATGCGTCCCCTCGTGCCGCGCGGCGCGCTGCGCGCGCGCCCCGGCCTGCCGGCCGTGATCGCGACGCGCGTGCTGGTCTCCGGTGCGTTCTTCGGGGCGCAGGTGTACGTCCCCTACCTGCTGGTCGACCGGGACGGGTGGGGCACCACGGCCAGCGGGCTGGGGCTCTCGACGTCCGCGCTGGCGTGGTCGGTCGGGTCGGTCGTGCAGGGACGCCTGGGGGCCGGGCTGCCCAGCCGCACGGCCGTGCGCCTCGGCACGGCGCTGGTGCTCGCGGGGGTCACGGGCGCCACGCTGGTCACGGCGCTGGGCCTCCCCGCGTGGGCGCTCGTGGCGGTGTGGACCGCGACCGGGGCCGGCATGGGTCTCGGCTCGTCCCGGCTGAACGTGCTGCTGCTGGGGTGGTCGACGCCGGCGGACCAGGGCCGCAACAGCGCCGCCAACTCGATCGCGGACTCGGTCGGCGCGGCCCTGGCCCTCGCGCTGACCGGCGTGGTGTTCGTGACCGCGGGCGGCGCCGACGGCTACGCCGGCCCCGCGCCGTTCGTCGGGTCGTTCCTGCTCACGGCGGTGCTCGCGCTGGGCGCGGTGCTCGTCGCGGGGCGCGTCGGCGTCCCGCCGACCGAGCGGCGCGACGCGCTCACGCCGTCGGGCGGCTCAGCGGGCGGCTCAGCGGGCAGCGCGGCGCCGAGCGCCCCGAACACCTGACGCGGCGTCGGCACACCCTGCGCCCGGGCGACGACCGCGCCGTCGGCGTCGAGGACCACGACCGTCGGGGTGGCGGTGACGGCCAGTGCGGCGGCGAGGTGCGGGGCGTCCGCCACGTCGACCTCGACGTGCCGCACCCCGGGGACCGCGTCGGCCACGCGCGCCAGGACGCGCCGGGCCGCACGGCACGGCGCGCAGAACGCCGTCGACACCTGCAGCAGCGTGGCCCGCTCCCCCAGCGGCGAACCGAGGTCCGCCGCCGTGAACGCCGCCGTCACGCGTCCAGCGCCGCCACGTCCACGGCCACGTCGGCCACCAGCACGGCCGGCCCGGCGAGGTCCGCCCGCCCGTCGGCGTGCAGCGTGACCCGCAGCGTGCCGCCCGGGACGTCGACGAGCCACGTACCGGGGGCCTGCGGTCCGCCCCAGGCACGGACCGCTGCTGCCGCCGCGACCGCGCCCGTCCCGCACGAGCGGGTCTCGCCCACGCCCCGTTCGTGCACCCGCATCCGCAGCCGACCCACGACCGTCCCGTCGGCCGCGACCTGCTCGCCCAACGGCACCACGAGCTCGACGTTCGTGCCCTGCGGGGGCAGGGGTGTCACGTCCGGCGCCCGCGTCAGGTCCGCCGCCTCCAGGTCCTGCTCCTGCGCCAGCACGACCACCGTGTGCGGGTTGCCCACGTCGACGGACAGGCCCGGTCGCGTCACGGTCAGGCCGGCCACGTCCACCTGCGCGTCCCCGCCGGTCGCGAGGGCGTCGGGGCCGGCGGGCAGGGTGACGGACCCCATCCCGACGGTGAACCACGGGCCGGACCCGACGTCGGGCTCCGTGGCCGCGACGGCCCGCACCCCGGCACGCGTCCCGACCGCGAGCGGCCCGGTGGCGGGGTCCCACAGCCCCAGTCGCTGCGCGAACCGCGCGAACACGCGCACGCCGTTGCCGCACATCTGCGCGATCGACCCGTCCGCGTTGCGGTAGTCCATGAACCACGGGGTCCCGGCGGTGGCGTCCGGTGCGTCGGGGACGTGCCGGGTGGCGACCAGGCGGATGACGCCGTCCCCGCCCACGCCCGCCCGGCGGTCGCACAGCCGCGCGACGAGCGCCGCCGTCAGGTCCAGCCGGCCGTCCCGGTCGTCCAGCAGCACGAAGTCGTTCTGCGTGCCGTGCCCCCGGACGGCGGCGAGCGTCACGGGCGCGTGGGTGCTCGCGGCGGTGCTCGCGTGGGTGCTCGCGACGGGGGTGGTGGGGGCGGTCACGAACCCAGCGTACGGCGCACGGGCGCGTGCGGGTCGGGCCGCGGCAGGCGGTCCGCGTCGGCCGCCTCGACCAGCTCGAGCGCGTGCGCGACGAGGTCCGGGTCGCGGGCGTCGAGCCAGTGGACGCGCGGGTCGCGCCCGAACCAGCCCATCTGCTTGCGGGCGAGCCGCCGCGTCCCGGCGGCCGTCGCGGCACGCGCCGCGTCGGCGTCGAGCTCACCGTGCAGCTGGGCGAGCGCCTGGGCGTACCCGACCGCACGGGACGCCGTGCGACCCAGCCCGTGCCGCTCGAGGCGCTCCACCTCCTCCAGCAGGCCGCCGTCCCACATCCGGTCCACGCGCACCTCGATGCGTGCGTCCAGCGCGGCCCGGTCGCAGTCCAGGCCGATCTGCAGGGCCGGCACCTCGTACTCGTGGCGGGGCAGGTTCGCGGAGTACGGACGTCCCGTCAGGGCGACGACCTCCAGCGCGCGCACCACGCGGCGGGCGTTGCGCGGCCCGATGCCGGCCGCGGCGACCGGGTCCAGCGCGGCCAGCTCGTCGTGCAGGGCGCGGACGCCCTCCACCTCGACGCGCTCCTCGAGGCGCGCGCGCAGCCCCGGGTCGGTGCCGGGGAACTCCATGCGGTCCAGCAGGGCGCGCACGTACAGGCCCGAGCCCCCGACGGCCACGGCCCGCGAGCCCCGGGCGTCGAGGTCCCGCAGCACACCGCGCGCGAGCAGCTGGTAGTCCGCGACGGACGCCTCCTCCCGCGGGTCCAGCACGTCCAGCAGGTGGTGCGGGATCCCGCGGCGCTCCTCCGGGGCCAGCTTCGCCGTACCGACGTCCATCCCGCGGTACAGCTGCAGGGCGTCGGTGTTGACGACCTCCGCGCCCAGGGCCTGCGCCAGGCCGAGGGCGAGGTCGGACTTGCCGGTGGCGGTGGGGCCGACGACCGCGACGACGAGGCTCACGGTGCGACCTGCCAGAGCACGACGGCGTGGGCGGCGCCGTGCCACACGTCCGCGCGCAGCACCTCCGGCGTCGGGGCGGGCGCGTCGGGCGGCAGCGCGTCGAGCGCACCGACCAGCACCTGCCACGGTGCCCAGCCGGTGGCGGCCAGGTCGGCCGCGGTCCGCGCGTCCGCCCCTGCGAGCGCCTCGCGGGCCCGGGTGCCGCCTGCGCGCAGCGCGGCCACGACAGCACCGTCCCACGCGGGTGCCCGCGCGTCGGGCGGCAGCGGGGCGCCCGGACCGTGCCGTGCGGACCCCGAGCCCACGAGGACCAGTGCGGTGGGCGCGCCGGTGCCGACCGCCGCGCCCACGGCGCGCAGCGCGTCCGCCGGGCCGGGCGCGACCTCGAGCAGGTGCAGCCGGTCCGCCGCGACACCCGCGTCGAGGACGGTCCGCAGCCCCACGACCGCACCGGTGCCCGGGGCCCCCGGGACGGGCGGGGCACCGGGGACGGGGCCGAGGACGACGTCGGGCACGGGCGCGCCGAGCAGGTGGTCCGGTACCCCCGCGGCCCCGGCACCGCCGTGCACGGACCCGACGACGCAGCGCGTGACCCGGCCGGGCGCGACCACGACCACACGGTCGGCGTGGGCGACCGCACGCGCCGCGGCGGTGGCCGCCGCCGACCGCAGCGCGACCGGCGCGGGGTCCTCGGGGGCCCGCCCCGCGACGCCGGGCAGCAGGAGCACCGTGTCGGGGACGAGGGCGGCGGCGACGAGCACGGACCGACCGTAACCCGCCGCAGGCCCCGGGCCTGCCGCGCGCACCGGCAGGCCGGTCGTCGGTGGTGCCGGGTAGGGTCGGCGCATGGGGTGGTTCCGTCAGCGCGCACGCCGGTGGTGGTCCGGCACCCGCCCGGTCACCGGCACGCCCGAGGTCGGTGTGGACGACGCCGACCTCCACGAGCGTGTCGCCGAGCTGCTGGCCCGCGAGCTGGGGACGGTCGAGCACCGCTCCGCCGCACCGACGCCGGTCTCCCCCGCGCGGATCGCGTCGTGGATGACCGACAACCAGTTCTCGTACTTCGTCGACAACGACGGCGACCTGGGCGGCCTGTGGCGGGGCCGGCTGTTCTACTTCTTCCTCTTCGGCGCGCAGTCGGAGATCCTGCAGGTGCGCGGACAGTGGCACCGCGAGCTCGCGATCGAGCGGCTCGAGGAGGTCCTCGACCTGTGCAACGAGTGGAACGCCGAGCGCATCTGGCCCAAGGCGTACGCCCGGGTGCGGGACAACGGCCGCGTCCACGTGGTCGCCGAGGTGGCCACCGACCTCGAGCACGGTGCCACCGACGCCCAGCTCAGCCAGATCCTGTTCTGCGGCCTGTCGACCGGCAGCATGCTCTTCGACGCGCTGGACGAGCGGTACCCGGACCCGGCCGGGGCGGCGCCGTGAGCGCGCCCGGGTGGCTCCTGCGGGTCCTCGGCGGCCTGCCCAAGCCGACCAAGACGACACCGCTGGACGACGAGCCGCCGCGTCCCCTGACGCGGGACCGCGTGGCCGACTACCTCCTGGGGCGCGGCTACCGGTTCGTCGTGGACGACGACGGTGACCTCACCGGCACGTGGGACGGCAGCCGCTTCTGGTTCCTGCTGCTGGGCGAGCAGCAGGAGATCCTGCAGGTCCGCGGGAGGTGGCAGCGCACGCTCCCCATCGAGCAGCGTCGCGCGCTGGCGCTGGCGATCAACGACTGGAACCGCGAGCGCATCTGGCCGAAGGCCTACGTGCGCGAGGAGGAGGGCATGCTCGCCGTGTACGCCGAGGTCTCGGCGGACCTGGAGCCCGGGGTCACGGACCTGCAGCTGGCGCAGCTGCTGGCCTGCGGGCTGGGCACCGGCGTGCAGCTCTTCGCCGCGCTGGAGCCCGTCGTGCCCGGCGACGTCCAGCCGCCGGACGTGCCCGACAACTGACGCTCACAACCCGCCCAGCAGCTGCCCCAGGACGATCTTGGTGACCATCGCCGCCGGGTACACCAGGGCGTAGCCCAGGGCGACCCGCGCGTCGTACCCCGTCCGGCCGTTCGCGAACGCCAGGACGGCGGGCTGCGTCTGCGTGCCGGCCACGATCCCCGACAGCCGGGTCCCGCCGACCCGGAACACCCGACGCATGACGAGGTACAGCCCGGTCGCGACGAACGTCGTCACGACCGCGCCCAGCAGCAGGATGCGCAACCAGTCCCCCGACGTGAACGCGGCACCGATCTGCGCGCCGGCCCGCGTGCCCGCCTGGGCGAGGAAGATCAGCAGGCCGAGCTCGGCGATGGCCTGCGCCGCCGTGTAGGGCATGGCCGTGACGACCGGCCCGACGCGTCCCAGCCGGCCCAGAACGAGCCCGACCAGCAGCGTGCCCGCCGCCGACCCGACCGCGAAGTGGCCGCCGGGCACGGGGAACGCGACGGCGCCCAGCAGGATCCCGAGGGTCATGCCGACGCCCAGGACGACCGGCACGATGTCCGAGAGCCCGCGCGCCGAGTCGCCGAACCACGCCGAGACCTCCGCCATGCGCTCGCGGGGCGCGATGACGCGCACCCGGTCGCCGAGCTGCAGCTGGAAGTCGTCGGTGGCGACGACGTCGACGTCCCCGCGCCGCACCCGCGAGATCGTGGCACCGAACCGGTGCAGCAGGTCAAGCTCACCGATCGTGCGCCCGGCGGCCCGCTCCGCGGACACCGTCATGCGCCGCATGTCCAGGTAGAGGCGGTCCGCCTCCAGCCGGTGCGACGAGGCGTGCCCGAGCTCGCGCGTGACCGCGTCGACGTCCTCCGCGGGTCCCACGACCGTGACGAGGTCGTCGAGCAGGAGCAGGTCTCCCCCGTCCGCGGTACGGATGGGCGCCTCCTCGCCGCGCCGCACGCGGGAGAACTTGATGCGGTCGCCGTGCCGGTCCTCCAGGTCCTCGATGCGGGGTCGCCCGGTGGCCTCGACGCGCACGGTACGGGTCACGAGCGTCGGCGGGGCGTCGGTGTCGAGGTCCCGGTGCCGCAGCGCGAGGGACACCGCGACGAGCATGCCCACGACGCCGAACAGGTACGTGACGGCGTACCCGATGGTCGGGCCGGTCGCGTCGCCCGCGGCGTCACGGGCCGCCGCCAGCGCGGGGGTGTTGGTGACCGCACCGGCCCAGGCGCCCGCGACGACCGCGCGGTCCAGCCCGAGGACGCTGCCGACCCCCGTCGCGACGGCCGCGCTGGCCACCAGGACGCCGGCCACGGCCAGGATCGGCGCGAGGCTGCGGCGCAGCGAGGAGAAGAAGGTGGCACCGGACACCAGGCCGACGCAGAACGTGAACAGGCACAGCCCGAGCGTGCCCAGCGCCTCGGTGATCTCGAGGTCCACGCCGTACGACGCGGCCCAGGCCGAGAGGCCGATGGCCAGGAACAGCACCGCGGCGGCCCCGAGCCCGACGCCGCGAACCCGGATGTGCCCGACGGCCGAGCCGACACCGATGACGACGAACAGCAGGAGGACGGGCTGCTGGGCGAGGAAGAGGAAGACCTCGGACATGACGGCTCCACGGGGGTGCGGGACGGCGACGCCGTCCAGCCCATTCAAGACCTGACCGGTGCCGACTGCCTGGTCCGAAGGGCCCGGGTCGCCCGGTCCCCGGCGGCGTCAGGCGCCCGGGCGACCGACCGCGGGCAGGCCGAGCACGACCGGCCCCGCCGGCGCGGGAGCACCCGTGCCGCAGCCGCCGCCGGACCCACCGTGCGCGTGCTCCTCGCGGCCCTCCGCCCGCACCTGCCAGGCGTCGCCGGCCCGGGTGCGCCGCACCCGGAAGACGCCGCCCGGGAGCAGGCCGGAGTCCGCCACCAGGTGGTGGGGGGCGCCGTGCGTCACCACGACGGTCACCAGGTCACCCGGGCGGGGGGCGTCGGCCGGGTCCAGGCCGACGGGGAGCGCCAGGTGCACCAGCCGGTTGTCCTGCGCACGGCCGGAGATGCGCGCCGTGGCGCCGTCCTTGCGCCCCTCGCCCTCGGCGACGAGCACGTCCACGGTGCGGCCGACCTGGGCGGCGTTCTCCTCGGCGGAGATCCGCTCCTGCAGCGCGACCAGCCGCTCGTACCGCTCCTGCACGACGTGCTTGGGCAGCTGGTCCGGCAGGTCCGCGGCGGGCGTGCCCGGCCGCGGGGAGTACTGGAACGTGAACGCGGAGGAGAAGCGGGACTCCTCGACGACGCGCAGGGTCTGCTCGAAGTCCTCGTCCGTCTCCCCAGGGAACCCGACGATGACGTCCGTGGTGATCGCCGCGTGCGGGATGGCGGCCCGCACGCGCTCGAGGATGCCCAGGAACCTGTCCGCCCGGTACGACCGGCGCATGGCCCGCAGCACCCGGTCGGAGCCGGACTGCAGCGGCATGTGCAGCTGCGGCATGACCGTCGGCGTGCTCGCCATCGCGTCGATCACGTCGTCGGTGAACGCCGCGGGGTGCGGGGACGTGAACCGCACGCGCTCGAGGCCGGGCACGGCGCCGACGGCGCGCAGGAGCTTGCCGAACGCGTGCCGGTCGCCGAACCCGACGCCGTAGGAGTTGACGTTCTGCCCGAGCAGCGTCACCTCGATGGCGCCCGTGGCCACCAGCGCCTCGACCTCCGCGAGGACCTCCCCCGGACGCCGGTCGCGCTCCTTGCCGCGCAGGTGGGGCACGATGCAGAACGTGCAGGTGTTGTTGCACCCCACGCTGATGGAGACCCAGCCGGCGTACACGGACTCGCGGCGCGTCGGCAGGGTGCTCGGGAAGACCTGCAGGGACTCGGCGATCTCCACCTGGGCGGCGGCGTTGTGCCGCGCCCGCTCCAGCAGCGTGGGCAGCACGTCGAGGTTGTGCGTGCCGAACACCACGTCGACCCAGGGGGCGCGCTCGACGATCCCCGCGCGGTCCTTCTGCGCCAGGCAACCGCCCACCGCGATCTGCATGCCCCCGGGACGCGTCCGCTTGGTGCCGGCCAGCCGGCCCAGGTTGCCGTACAGCTTGTCGGCCGCGTTCTCCCGGACGGCGCACGTGTTGATGACCAGGACGTCGACGTCCTCGGCGGCCGCGTCCGCGGGTGCCGCGGGCACGTACCCGGCCTGCTCGAGCATGCCGGCCATGTGCTCGGAGTCGTGCACGTTCATCTGGCAGCCGAGCGTCTTGACCAGGTAGGTGCGCGGGCGCGCGTCGGCCGACGAGTGCTCGGGGGCGTGCGCGAGCACCGGGGAGGGCAGGGTCGTGGACATCACTCCCAGGGTACGTCCCCGCCCCGGCGCCCTCCGAACGGCGGGCGCGACGGCGGCCCCGGCGCGGCGGCCGGCGAACCGCCCTTACCGCCCGGACCGGCAGGTCCCGTGTGAACGTCCTGTTACTGGACCGTGACGTCCATTCGTGACATCCGCAACATCTCACCCGTAGGTTCGACCAATGGCCGACAGCATCACGGCGGAGCCGAGCCCCACGGACGCGACGCCGCGCCCGACCGGTGACCCGCTCATCGTCCTCGACCACGTCGACAAGCACTTCGGCGCGCTGCACGTGCTGCGCGACGTCGACCTGACCATCCACCGCGGCGAGGTGGTCGTCGTCATCGGCCCGTCGGGCTCGGGCAAGTCGACCCTGTGCCGGACCATCAACCGGCTCGAGACCATCGACTCCGGGACCATCACGATCGACGGCAAGCCGCTGCCCAGCGAGGGGCGCGAGCTGGCCCGGCTGCGGGCCGACGTCGGCATGGTCTTCCAGTCGTTCAACCTCTTCGCGCACAAGACGGTCCTGGAGAACGTGACGCTCGGCCAGGTCAAGGCCAAGGGCGTGCGGCCCGCCGAGGCCAGGGCGACGGCGATGGACCTGCTGGAGCGCGTCGGCGTCGCCGACCAGGCCGCCAAGCGGCCCGCGCAGCTGTCCGGCGGTCAGCAGCAGCGCGTCGCGATCGCGCGGGCCCTGGCGATGAAGCCCAAGGCCATGCTCTTCGACGAGCCGACCTCCGCGCTGGACCCCGAGATGATCAACGAGGTCCTCGACGTCATGGTCGGGCTCGCGCACGACGGCATGACGATGGTCGTCGTCACGCACGAGATGGGCTTCGCACGCCGCGCGGCGCAGCGCGTGGTCTTCATGGACGCCGGTCAGGTCGTCGAGGAGGCGGACCCCGAGACGTTCTTCACCGCGCCCCGCAGCGAGCGGGCCCGCGACTTCCTGTCCAAGATCCTCACCCACTGACCGCTGCCCTGCGGGCAGCGCGACGACCGACCCGATGCAGGACGACGAAGGGAAGCACAGATGCGTGCACGACGACTGGCGATCGCCCTCACCGCTGTGGCGGCACTGACGCTGGGCGCCTGCTCCGGCGGCGACGACGCCGCCGAGAGCACCGCCGAGCCCGGTTCCGGTGCCACCGAGGACAGCGGTGGCGCCGAGGGCACCCTGCGGATCGGCATCAAGTTCGACCAGCCCGGCCTGGGGTACCAGGACGGCAGCGAGTACACCGGGTTCGACGTCGCGGTCGCGACGTACGTCGCCGAGAAGCTCGGGTACGGCGCGGACCAGATCGAGTGGGTGCAGGCGCCGTCGCAGCAGCGCGAGACGATGCTGCAGAACGGCCAGGTCGACATGATCTTCGCGACGTACTCGATCACCGACAAGCGCAAGGAGGTCATCGCGTTCGCCGGGCCGTACTTCGTCGCCGGGCAGGACCTGCTCGTCGCGGCGGACGACGACTCCGTCTCCGGCCCCGAGGACCTCGAGGGCAAGACGCTGTGCTCGGTGACGAGCTCGACGTCCGCGCAGCGCATCAAGGACGAGTACGCGACCGGGACGGACCTGCTCGAGCAGCCGGGGTACGCGGAGTGCGTCACGGCCCTGGTGGCGGGCACGGTCGACGCCGTCACGACGGACGACATCATCCTCGCCGGCCTGGCCGCGCTCCCCGCCAACGAGGGCAAGGTCAAGGTCGTCGGCGCGCCGTTCTCCGAGGAGAACTACGGGGTCGGCCTGCCGCAGGACAACGACGTCTGCGAGGACGTCAACGCCGCGATCACCGAGATGATCGAGTCCGGGGCGTGGCAGGAGGCTCTGGACGAGGCTGTCGGCGCGTCGGGCTACGAGCCCAACGAGGAGCTGAACCCGCCCGCCGTGGCCGCCTGCGCCTGACGCCCGCACGACCACCGGCCCGGGGCCGGACCCGCACACGCGGGCCGGTCCCGGGCCTGCTCACCGCACCGCACCCACGGGAGGCCCGGTGGACGAGGGGTACCTCGACCAGTTCCTGTCCCTGTTCGACGAGTTCGACGTGCTCGCGGCGTTCTGGGTGAACATCCAGCTCACGCTCTACGCCGCCGTCATCGCGCTGGTCATCGGCACGCTCCTGGCGGTCATGCGGATCTCCCCCGTGCCGAGCCTGCGGTGGGCGGGCGCCACGTACGTGACGCTGCTGCGCAACACGCCGCTGACGATCATCATCGTGTTCTGCGTGCTCGGCCTGTGGGGGCAGCTCGGCCTGACGCTGTCGACCGACTTCCAGACCAACTTCTTCCGCCTCGCCGTGCTGGGCCTGGCGGTCTACCACGCGGCGTTCGTGTGCGAGGCGCTGAGGTCCGGGGTCAACACCGTGCCCGTCGGGCAGGCGGAGGCCGCCCGTGCCATCGGCCTGGGGTTCTGGTCGGCCGCTCGGCTGGTCATCCTGCCCCAGGCGTTCCGCGGCGCGGTCGCACCGCTGGGCAACGTCCTGATCGCGCTGCTGAAGAACTCCACCGTCGCCGCCGCCGGCTCGGTGGCCGAGACCTCAGGACTCATGCGGACCATGATCGAGTTCCGACCCGACGTCATCCTCGCGATCTTCCTCACCTTCGCCATCGGCTACGTCGCCCTCGTCGTCCCCATCGGGCTCGCGACCACCACGCTGTCGCGGCGGCTGGCGGTGGCCCGGTGAGCGGCCTCGTCCTGTTCGACGTCCCGGGACCGCGCACGCGGCGACGGATGCGCATGGTCAACGCCGTGGCCGCCGTCGTGGTCGCCGGGGTCGCGGCGTGGGCCCTCGTGCTGCTGGAGCGCAAGGGGCAGCTCGCGCCCGCGCTGTGGCAGCCCTTCCTCGAGGCCGGCACCTGGTCGGACTACCTGCTGCCCGGGCTGCGCGACACGCTGCGGGCCGCCGGGCTCGCCATCGTCGCGTCGGCGCTGTTCGGGTTCGTGTTCGGGCTCGGCAGGCTGGCGGGCTCCCGCGTCGTTCGATGGGTCTGCGGCACGGTCGTCGAGTTCTTCCGGGCGGTCCCCGTGCTGCTCATGATGGTCTTCTTCTACACGGGCATCTCCCAGCTGCGGCTCGTCGAGCCCCGGGACGTCCCCCTGCTGGCCGTCGTGCTGGGCCTCACGCTGTACAACGGGTCGGTGTTCGCCGAGCTGGTGCGCTCCGGCGTCCACAGCCTGCCGAACGGGCAGCGCGAGGCGGCCCTGGCCGTCGGGCTGCGGCCGTCGCAGTCCCTGCGTCTCGTGGAGGTCCCGCAGGCGCTCATCGCGATGCTCCCGGCGATCGCCAGCCAGCTCGTCGTCATCCTCAAGGACACGGCGCTGGGCGCGATCATCACCTACCCCGAGCTGCTCGACGCCGCGCGCCGCTTCGGCTCCGGGAACGGCAACATCCTGCAGTCGCTGCTGGTCGTGGCCGTCGTCTTCATCGTCATCAACTACCTGCTGACGACGCTCGCGGAGCGGCTCGCGTCCCGCGTGGACCGGCTCACCGCCGGGGCCGCGAAGGCCGAGGCACCCACGCTGGCGGCAGGCACCACGAGCTGACGTGCGCCGGCGCCCGGCCGGTGCGGTGCGCCGGCCGGGCGCCGTTCGTCAGCCCGCGGTGGCGCTCGCGCGCAGCTCGCGCACGACCGTCACCCGGATCTCCCCCGGGTACGTCAGGTCCGCCTCGATGTGCTTGGCGATGGCCGAGGCGAGCTGGGGCAGCGCGCGGTCGTCCACCTCGTCGGGCTCGACGACGACGCGCACCTCCCGACCGGCGGCCATGGCGAGCACGCGGCGCACGCCCTGGTGCGCCGCGACGAGGGACTCCAGCTCACCCATGCGCTCGACGTACTGGTCGATCTCCTGCCGGCGGGCACCCGGACGGGCCGCGGAGACCGCGTCGGCGGCCTGCACCAGCACCGCCTCGACCGTCGCCGGGGGCACCTCGTCGTGGTGCGCGGCGATCGCGTTGACCACGGCGTCGGACTCCCCCAGCCGCCGCGCCAGGTCCGCGCCCACCGCGGCGTGCGTCCCCGCGACCTCACCGGTCAGCGCCTTGCCCACGTCGTGCAGGAACGCCGCGCGTCGGGCGACCGCGACGTCCGCGCCCACCTCGGCAGCGATGGCCGCCGCGATCTGAGCGCTCTCGACGAGGTGCTCCAGCACGTTCTGCCCGTACGACGACCGCAGCCGCAGCCGGCCCATCGTCCGCACGAGGTCGGCGTGCAGGTGGTCGATCCCGGCGCGCTCGACCGCGTCGTGGCCGGCCGCGTCGTGCCTGTCGTCGGCGCCGGCCAGGGCCTCGGCGTAGGCGGCCTCGATGCGCTGCGGATGGATCCGGCCGTCCGCCATCAGGGCCTCGAGGGCCACCTGGGCGACCTCCCGGCGCTCCGCGTCGAAGCAGGAGAGCACCACGGTGTCCGGGGTCTCGTCCACCAGGACGTTCACGCCGGTCAGGGCCTCGAAGTGCCGGATGTTGCGGCCCTCCTTGCCGATGATGCGGCCCTTCATCTCGTCCGACGGCAGCGGCAGGATCGTGACGACGGGCTGTGCGCTCGTGGGCACGGCGACCCGCTGCACGGCCGTCGCGACGATCCGCCGCGCGCGGGCGTCCGCCGTGCGCCGCGCCTGCGCCTCGGTGCGGCGGACCTGCGCCGCCGCGGCGTCGACCGCCTGGGCCGTGATCCGGCGCGTCAGCTCGGTGAGCGCCTCGTCCTGCGTCAGGCCGCTCACGGACTCGAGCTCGGCGCGGGCCTGCGCCCGGGCGTCCGCGAGCCGCTCGTTGGCCGCCCGGTCCGCGTCCGCCAGCGTGCGGGCCGCGACCCGCTCCGCCTTGTCGAGCTCGCGCGCCCCCGCCCGGCGCGCCTCCGCCAGGGCGTCCGCGTCGCTGCGGGTGCGGCGCTCGAGCTCGGCGAGCTCCGTGCGCTCGGCGGCGAGCTCCCGCTCCCTGTCCGCGACGCGACGCTCCCGGCGCTCGGCGTCGGCCAGCATCGCGCGCGCGTCGTCGCGGATCTGCGCGACGTCCTGCACGGCCCGACGACGCTGGTCGTCGGCCTCCCGACGTGCCGTGAGGACGAGGATGAGTGCGACGAGGCACGCCCCCAGCAGACCCACCACGGTGGCGATCGCACCCGGCTCCACGGCACCTCCTCCAGTGTCGGCGCGCCCACGGCGCCGCGACCATTGTCGCCGGTGCACGCCCCGGCGACGTCCCGCCGCGCGGTCAGCGGGTCGCCGGGTCGGCGAGCTCGTCCCACAGCGGGCCGTTCCCCCACTGCGCCTGCTCCCACGCGACCAGGTCCCGTGCCAGCTCGGGCTCCGTGACGTCGACGGCTCGGACGGTCTGCTCGGCCAGCAGGGAGTCGCGCACGTAGAGGTCGAACTCGCGGGACTTCTCGGCCAGCAGCGCGACCAGCCGCTCGTCGACCGTGCCCTCGGCCAGCAGCCGGTGCGCGGTCACCGGGCGCAGCTGGCCCATGCGGTGCAGCCGGGCGAACGCCTGGGCCTCGGTCGCGGGCGTCAGCTGCGGCTCGCAGAGCACCGCGACGGATGCGCACTGCAGGTTGAGACCGACGCCGCCGGCCTGCACCTGCGCGACGAGCACCGCACCGGCGGCGGGGTCGAGCCGCGCCAGCTCGTCGACCAGCTCCTGGCGGCGGTGCGGTGGCACGTCACCCGTGAGCGGGCCGAGCACGGTCGCGCCGCCGTGGGTGACCAGCGCCTGCGCCACGACGTCCAGCACCTCGCGGAACCAGGAGAAGACCACCACCCGACGGCCGTGCGCCCGCGCGTCGGCGACGACCTCCAGGAGCCGGCCCAGCTTCCCGGACGTCGGGTGGCCCGCGTGGACGGACGCGGCGCGCCGCATCCCCATGAGGTCCCCGCGAGCCACGGCGTCGCGGTACCGGCGCCGCCCCTCGGGTGTCAGCTCCTCCCACTCGTCCACCACGGTGAGCGCCGGGAGCTCGACCAGCACGTCGTCCCGGTCCCGGCGCAGGTAGACCGGCGCGACGGCCCGCCGGAACGCGTCCCTGCCCGCAGCACCCAGGTGGCGCGGCAGACCGTCGGCGAGGTCGGGCTGGACCAGGCGGACGAGCGCGACGAAGTCCCCGACGCGGTTCTCCATCGGGGTGCCCGTGAGCAGCGCGACGCGGAAGGTGCGCCCCGCCCACGCAGCGACCGCGCGGGACCGCGCCGCCCGGGGGTTCTTGACGAGGTGCGCCTCGTCGACGACGAGCATGCCGAGCGGGGCGCCGCCGACGGACCACGTGCCCGTGCCGTCGGCGGGCTCGGGGCGACCTTGGGCACCGGTGGCCGGGACGCGATCCGGGGCGTCGAGCGGGGGCACATGGTGCAGGGAGCCGAACGTGGCCACCGCGACACCGCCCTCGCGTCGCCACCTCTCCCCCGCGGCGGCCGCGTCGCGGCCGTGCACACGGACCACGGTGAGCGTGGAGTGCCGCTCGATCTCCCGCTGCCAGGTGACCAGCACGCTCGCGGGGCACACGACGAGCAGGTGGGTCGCACCCTGCGCCGCGACGTGCGCCATGGCCGCCACGGCCTGGACCGTCTTGCCCAGGCCCATCTCGTCGCCGAGCAGCGCACGCCCCTGGTGCAGCAGGAACCGCGCCCCGAAGTCCTGGTAGCCGCGCAGCCGGACCCGCAGCCCCCTGGTGTCGAGGGGGTGGTCCGCGACCTGGGCCGCCAGCTCGGCGGCGAGCAGCCCACGCTCGACGGCGACGTCGACGGCGTGCGGGACCAGCCGCAGCAGCTCCGTGGTGTACGTGGCGGGCCGCGTCTCGACGTCGTCCCAGAGCGCCGCCTGCGGCGGGTCGGGCTCGGCACAGGCGGCCTGCAACCTGTCGACGAGCGCGGGGAGCCCCGAGTGCTCCGCCCAGTGGTCCGCGTCGGCGAGCAGGCGCAGCGCCCGCACGGCCGCCTCCTTGGTCGGGCGCCGGGCCAGCGCGTACCGCAGCCGGTGCCGGGCGACGGCTGCCGCCGGTGCGCACGCGTCGACCGTGCGCACGTGGTCCGTGAGCTCCCGGCGGTGCGGACCGACGAGCGGCTCGAGGCGCAGCGTCCGGGCCAGCAGGGCGAGCAGCCGGGTGGTGGCGAGCACGTCCGGGGCGCCGTCGGCGCGGTCGAGCCGCAGCCGCGGGGCCGTCACCTCCCGCACCGCGTCGGCGAGCTGCTCGACGGCCGCCGCGGTCGCCCGCGCGGTGCGCGGCCCGACGCCCGGGACCTGCTCCAGGACGGCGGCGGGGACCCCGACGAGGTCCGCCGCGACGCGGTAGCCCGCGTCCTCCAGCCGACCGAGGCGCAGGTTGCGGTCGGTGGCGTCGCCGAGGCGGGTGACCGGGACGAGCGCCAGCTCGGCGAGCACCCGTCGCCCGCGGTCGCGCGCCACGGCGTCCGCGACCTGCAGGACGGCCGCGTCGAGGTGGTCGATGACGCCCCGCGCCCGGTCGGCGAGCGCCACGCTCCGGTCGACCAGTGCGCGCGCCGGGTGCCCGATCTCGGGCTCGACGGACGTGGACACGTCCCGGATGATCGCACGGCCCGGGCCCGGCGCCGCTCCCACCCGTCAGTCGTCGGGCGGGGTGCTCACCATGTCGTCGTCAGCGAGCCCCTCGGCCGCCAGCTCCTCGCGCACGAGCCGGGCGACCAGGCCCGGGGCGTATCCCTTGCGGCCGAGCGCGCCGTAGGTGCGCCGGACGCGGACCGGCGCCTCGAGGCCGGCCGTGGACCGCAGGCGCCGGCGCACGAGCTCGCGTGCAGCCTGCTCCTCGTCCTCGTCGTCGAGATCCTGCAGCGCGGCTGCGGCGGTCTCGTCGTCGATGCCCTTGCGGCGCAGCTCGACGCCGAGCGCCCGACGCGACAGACCACGCTCCGCATGCCGCGACCGCACGAACATGCGCGCGTACTCCGCGTCGTCGATCAGACCGACCTCGGTGAAGCGGTCGAGCACGCGGGTCGCGACGTCGAGCGGCACGTCACGCCGTGCGAGCGCGTCGGCCAGCTGCCCCCGCGACTGCGCGGCGGCGGCCAGTCTGCGCAGGACGATGCTGCGGGCGACCGACTCGGGGTCGGGCTCCAGGTCCTGCGCCGCGGCGCCGTCCGGCGGCGGCTCGGTCGCCGGCCGGCCGCGGCGACGCGCCGCGGACCGGCCGGTGGCACCCGTCACGGCGCTCAGAAGTCGACCGGGACCGGCGCGTCGGCCGGGGCGTCGACCTTGGCACCGATGCCGAGCTTCTCCTTGATCTTCTTGTCCAGCTCGTTGGCCAGGTCGGGGTTGTCGCGCAGGAACTTGCGCGCGTTCTCCTTGCCCTGGCCCAGCTGGTCGCCGTCGTACGTGAACCACGCACCCGACTTGCGGACGAAGCCGTGCTCCACGCCCATGTCGATGAGCGAGCCCTCGCGGGAGATCCCGACGCCGTACAGGATGTCGAACTCGGCCTGCTTGAACGGCGGCGCCATCTTGTTCTTCACGACCTTGACGCGCGTGCGGTTGCCGACCGCCTCGGTGCCCTCCTTGAGGGTCTCGATGCGCCGGATGTCCAGGCGGACCGAGGCGTAGAACTTGAGCGCCTTGCCACCCGTGGTGGTCTCGGGGCTGCCGAAGAACACGCCGATCTTCTCGCGCAGCTGGTTGATGAAGATCGCCGTGGTGCCGGACGAGTTGAGGGCACCGGTGATCTTGCGCAGCGCCTGCGACATCAGCCGCGCCTGCAGACCGACGTGCGAGTCGCCCATCTCGCCCTCGATCTCCGCCTTCGGCACGAGAGCGGCGACGGAGTCGATGACGATGATGTCGATCGCGCCCGAGCGGATCAGGGTGTCCATGATCTCGAGCGCCTGCTCCCCGGTGTCCGGCTGCGACACGAGCAGCGCGTCGGTGTCGACGCCCAGCTTCTTCGCGTACTCGGGGTCGAGCGCGTGCTCGGCGTCGATGAACGCGGCGATGCCACCGGCCTTCTGGGCGTTGGCGACGGCGTGCAGCGCGACGGTGGTCTTGCCGGAGGACTCCGGCCCGTACACCTCGACGACGCGCCCACGGGGCAGCCCGCCGATGCCGAGCGCGATGTCCAGCGCGATCGAACCGGTCGGGATGACCTCGACGGGAGCCCGGGTCTCGTCACCGAGGCGCATGACCGAGCCCTTGCCGAACTGGCGGTCGATCTGGCTGAGGGCGGCCTCGAGGGCCTTGGAACGGTCAGGAGCAGCGGGCATGGGTCCACCTCGTCGTCTCGTGCAGCACGTGCTGCGCCTGCGGGGGCTGGTCTTGTCGCGGCGACGCTATGCCCGACCACCGACATCCCGACCGGACCGCCCCCTCCCCGCGACCGGCTCGTCACCGGGTGGGGCTGTGGTCGGCTCGACCGTGTCACCGGGCACCACGCTACCCGAACACCTGTTCGACGCCCACCACGACACGCGGGCGTCGCTCACGGCGCGGCGGGTCCCGGCACCGGGTCGACCACCACGGCCCCGCCGGGCGCGAGCACGCACGGCCGCACGCCCGGCGCCACCCGGCGCACCGCCGCCTCGAACGCCCGCCCGCCCCGGTCCATCCACCCCGGCGGCAGCCGGCGGCCGGCGGGGGCGTGCAGCGTGCCCCAGTGCACGGGCACCGCGACCCGGGCCCCCACCAGGGCGCACACCCGGGCCGCCTCCACGGGGTCGAGGTGGCCCCCCGACAGCCGCGGACCCCACCCGCCGACCGGGACGAGCGCGAGGTCCACGGGCGCGCCGGCGAGCTCCGGGACGCGTGCCAGCCCCGGGAACGATCCGGTGTCCCCGGCGAACCACACCGTCACCCCGCCACCGCGCACGACGAACCCGGTCGCGGCGTTCGGGCGGTGCGGCATGGGGCGGTGACCGTGCTCGGCCGGGACCGTGCGCACCCGCACGTCGCCCGCGACGGTCCGCCACCGGCCCTCGGGCAGCCCGACGCCGTCCACACCGTGCGTGCTGAGCCAGTGGGCGCTCGAGGGCGCGGCGAGCACGGGCACCGACCCCAGCATGCGCAGCGACGCGAGCTCGGCGTGGTCGTGGTGCAGGTGCGACAGGAGCACGGCGGCCGCGCCGCGCCAGTCGGCCCGCCGCGGGGCGGCCCCGCGGCGGCGCAGCAGCCCGGCGTGCGGCAGCAGCAGGGGATCCGTGACGAGCCGCACGCCGCCGACGTCGAGCACGACCGTCGCGTGCCCCAGCCAGCGCGCCCGCACGCTCATGCGCGCTCCGCCGTGGTGGGCCGCCCCGTCGCGACCTGGCGCGGTCGCAGACCGCGCTCGTCGAGCCACGCGACCAGCTGTGCGTGCACCGCGTCCGCGCCGACCAGCATGCGGTGCCCGTCGACGTCCTCGCACCGCGCGTCGTCGACCCCCAGGTCCGCCGGGTGCAGCAGGAACGCGAGGTTCTGCGCGCCACCCAGGCCGCCGTGCGACCCGACCTGGCCCTCGAACGCGTGGACCTGGTCCCGCGGACCCACGGTGGAGACCAGCAGCAGGTCGCCGGTGTGCGGCAGCCGCGCGGCGCGCGCGAGGTCCGCCCGGGCGCGCGACGGGTACGCGGCCAACGGGTCCACGCCCTCGACCACGTCGCCGTCGGCCTCCAGCAGGCGCAGGCCCGCGTCACCGACCGCGACGAGCCCGCGCGTCCGGGAGTCGACGACGACGACGCCGACGGCGGGTCGCGCCGCCAGCCCGGCCACCAGGCCTGGCCACCGCTCCTCCAGGTCCTCCAGCAGCAGTCGCTCGGGCGCCTCGGGGAACCACACGAGCCCGAGGTTGCCCGAACCCACCACGACCACGTCGGGCACGGCCCCACCGGCGTCGGCGGTCGAGCGCGCGGCCCGGCCGTGCTCCCGCACGCGCGGGACGCCGTCCTCGCGCACCCGCCCCCGGTGCCGGTCGGCGCCGGCGTCCGGGCCGAGCACGACGGGGTCGGTCGGCCGCCCGAGCACGCTGGTCAGCAGCGTGTTGAGCGGACCCCAGCCCTCGCCGTCGGCGCTCTCGACGCCCTCGAGGTCGGGCTCGGCCATCAGGGCCCGGACGGTCTCCAGCAGGGACCGGCCCTCCACCTGCTCGAACGTCGCCCCGAGTGTCTGGCCGTGGTCGGAGAGCACGACCACGTCGTACCGGCGGGGCGCCAGGGGCGCCACCTCGTCGAGGATCCGCACGACCTGGTCGAGGCCCTCGAGCGAGCGCAGCGCCTCGGGGCGTGTGGGGCCGGCGTGGTGCGCGACCTCGTCGTAGTCGACCAGGTCGACGTAGACCGTCGGGTCGCCGCGCACCAGCGCCTCCGCGACGAGCGACGTGGCCAGGTCGCGCAGCAGCACGTTGGACACCGCGCGCAGCAGCACGTACCAGCCGCCCCGGGACACCCGCGGGCGGACGTCGTACACCGCCTGCCGACGGGCCTGGTAGAGCTCCTTGACGATCTCGCCCGCGGTGCCGGCCACGGCGCGGGCCAGCACGAACGGGCGGGCGAAGAAGCGCACGTACCCGGGACCGGGGCCCAGCCCGTGACGCCGGCTGCGGCTCATCACCAGGTACGACGACGCCGCGTCGCCCGAGAACATGGTCGCGACCGCCGTGCCCCCGCCCGACAGCAGCCCCGTCCCGTCGCTCATCCGCTCCTCGACGACGGCCGCGTCGGCGGGATGGTTGGTCACGACCAGCCGGCCCAGGCCGCGGTCCCACCAGCGGAACGCCGGGATCGCGTCGGCGGCCCCGTGCAGCAGGCCTGCCTGCGCCGCGGGCGTCGTGCTGGGGACGGCCGACCACCAGGTGGTCAGCCGGTGGCTCCCGGAGTCGACCCAGCGCTGCAGGGTCGGGACCAGCCCGGCGTCCATGGCCTGCTCCAGGACGGGTGCACCCACGCCGTCCAGCTGCACGACGAGCAGCCCGGGCGGCCGCGCCGCACCGGCCGGGGCGCCCCGCGCGTCGCCGCGGCGCCGCGCCCGACGCACCACGTCGGCCACGACGTACGCGTTGTCGCTCGACCCCCACAGCCACCGCCCCGCGGCCATGACGGCCGCGGTGACGAGCAGGACCCACAGCACCGACCACCCCGAACGCACCTCGACGCCCGGCGCGACCAGCAGCGCCGCCCACACGACCAGGACCTGCGCCGCCAGGCCCGTGACGAGGGCACCGCCGGCACCCGCCACCCCGGCCAGCAGCCGCAGCGGGGCGCGGAGCGCGAGGTCGCCGACGCCCACCGCGAGCGCGACCAGCAGCACGCCCCAGGGCGTGACGGCGGTGATCCCGTCCACCAGGGCGATCGCGATCCCGAGCCCGAGCGCCGTCACGGCGAGCGCGAACAGCGCGTCGAGGAGGTCGCCGGTGCGGGGCAGCCACCGCGCGCGGCCCGCCGGCGCGGGGCGGTCGCCCGCGCCCTCCGCCGCGGGCCCGGTCATCGCGTCAGCGCCCCGCCTGCCGCGGTGGCGCTTGGCGGTGCTGGTCCCTGCCCCACCGGTCCGACTCGGGGACGCCGAGGGCGTCGCACAGCGCGCGCCACACGACGCGCGGCTCGACCCCGTCGGCGAGGGCGGCGGCCCCGGTCCGGCCGCCCAGCTCGCCCAGGACCATCTCGCCGAGCAGCAGCCGGCCCTGGACAGGGCCGAGCACGTCGTCCACCAGACCGGCCAGCTCGCGATGCCTCACACCCCCAGCCTGCCACCGTCCGGCGGGGCCGCGCGCGTGTCGGTCGTGCCCGACACAATGGCCCCCGTGGTGCTCGACCGGTTCTCCGCGCCGACCCGTGCGTGGTTCACGGGCGCCTTCGACGCGCCCACGGCCGCGCAGGCGGGTGCGTGGGAGGCCGTCGCGGGCGGCGACCACGCGCTGGTGGTGGCACCCACGGGGTCCGGCAAGACGCTCGCGGCGTTCCTCTGGGGGCTCGACGGCCTGCTGACGGGGCCGGCGCCGCAGGACCCGACCCGGCGCTGCCGCGTGCTGTACGTGTCCCCGCTGAAGGCGCTGGCCACGGACGTGGAGCGGAACCTGCGCTCGCCGCTGGTCGGCATCCGCCAGGCCGCCACCCGCCTGGGGACGACGCTGCCGGAGGTGACGGTCGGCATCCGGACCGGTGACACCCCGCCCGCGGAGCGCCGCGCGTTCGCGACGGCCCCGCCGGACGTGCTCATCACGACGCCGGAGTCGCTGTACCTCGTGCTCACGTCCGGTGCCCGCCGCGGCCTCGCCGGCGTCCGCACGGTGATCGTCGACGAGATCCACGCGGTCGCCGGGACGAAGCGCGGTGCGCACCTCGCCGTCAGCCTGGAGCGCCTCGACGCCCTGCTCGAGGCGGAGGGCGGGCCGGGCCCGGCCCAGCGGGTGGGCCTGTCCGCGACCGTGCGACCGGTCGACGCCGTCGCGTCCTTCCTCGGCGGCGCGCGCACGCCCGCGGACGGCGGTCGGTCCGTGGTCGTCGTGCAGCCGCCGTCGCAGAAGGTCATCGAGGTCGACGTCGTGGTCCCCGTGCCGGACCTGGGCGACCTGGCGGCCGCGGGCCGGCCGGGCGCGGCCGGGACCGCACCGGGGTCGGTCGGACGGTACGGCGGCCCGGGCATCGACCCCGACCTGGCGGGCTTCGGCGCCCCGGCGCCCGGCGCCGCTGCGACGACGGTCGAGGGCGAGCGACCCCGCGCGTCCATCTGGCCGCACGTCGAGGAGCGGGTGGTCGACCTGGTGGCGGCGCACCGCTCGACGCTGGTGTTCGCCAACTCTCGGCGCGGGGCGGAGCGCCTGACCGCCAGGATCAACGAGGTCTGGGCCGAGCGCCACGGCGCCGACGTCCCGGACCCCGGGTCGGTGCGCGCGGCGGCCGTGCCCGGGCAGTCGGGGACCGCGGCCGGCGTCGACACGCGGGACGCGGCGACGATCGTGGCGCGCGCGCACCACGGGTCGATGAGCCGCGCGGAGCGAACCCGCACCGAGACCGAGCTCAAGGCCGGCCGGCTGCCGGCCGTGGTGGCCACCAGCTCCCTGGAGCTCGGCATCGACATGGGCGCCCTCGACCTGGTCGTCCAGGTGGGCGCACCGCCCTCGGTCGCCAGCGGCCTGCAGCGCGTGGGGCGCGCCGGGCACCAGGTCGGTGCGGTGTCCCGCGGCGTTGTCTTCCCGACGCACCGCGGCGAGCTGGTGCCGGCGGCCGTGACCGCGCAGCGCATGCGCACCGGGGAGCTCGAGGCACTGGCCGTTCCGGCCAACCCGCTGGACGTCCTCGCCCAGCAGGTGGTCGCGATGGTGGCCGTCGACGACTGGGCCGTCGACGACCTGGCCCGCGTCGTGCGCCGCGCCGCCCCCTTCGCCCACCTGGGCGACGTGACCCTGCGCGCCGTGCTCGACATGCTCGCCGGCCGCTACCCGTCGGAGGACTTCGCCGAGCTGCGCCCGCGCGTGGTGTGGGACCGCGTGACGGACGTCCTGTCGGGGCGGCCCGGTGCGCTGCGCCTCGCCGTCACCAGCGGCGGCACCATCCCGGACCGCGGCATGTTCGGGGTCTTCCTCGCCGGCGGCGACACGACGGCCGACGTGGCGGTGGACGCCGAGCGCACGGGCGGCCGGCTGCGCGGCGGCAAGCGCGTCGGCGAGCTCGACGAGGAGATGGTCTACGAGTCGCGCGTCGGGGACACGTTCACGCTCGGGTCGAGCACGTGGCGCATCGAGGACATCACCCCCGACCGGGTGCTCGTCACACCCGCACCCGGCGTCCCGGGGCGCCTGCCGTTCTGGAAGGGTGACGCACCCGGCCGGCCGGCCGAGCTGGGCCGGGCGGTGGGCGCCTGGGTCCGCGAGGTCGCGGCGCTGCCGGACGCGGGTGCGCGGGCGCGGGCCGAGGGCGCGGGCCTGGACCCGTGGGCCGCGGACAACCTGCTGGCCTACCTGCGCGACCAGCAGGCGGCGACGGGGCAGCTGCCGAGCGACACGGTGCTGGTCGTGGAACGGTTCCGCGACGAGCTGGGCGACTGGCGCATCGTGCTGCACTCCCCGTACGGCGCGCGGGTCCACGCCCCGTGGGCGCTGGTGCTGGCCGGGCGTCTGCGGGAGCGCTACGGGGTGGACGCGGCCGCCATGCACGCCGACGACGGCATCGTGCTGCGCCTTCCGGACGTGCTGGACGGCGCGGCGGACGCCGCGTGGGGCGAGGACGCGGCCGCGGGTGACGGTCCCCGGCTGAGCCTGGAGGACCTGCTGCTCGACCCGGACGAGGTGCTCACGGCCGTCCGGGACGAGCTCGGCGGGTCCGCGATGTTCGCGGCCCGGTTCCGTGAGGCGGCCGGCCGCGCGCTGCTGCTGCCGCGGCGCCGCCCGGACCGCCGCCAGCCGCTGTGGCAGCAGCGCCAGCGCGCGGCGCAGCTGCTGGAGGTCGCAGCCCGGTACCCGGACTTCCCGATCCTGCTCGAGGCCGTGCGCGAGTGCCTCCAGGACGACTTCGACACCGAGGCCCTCTCCGGTCTCATGCGGGACGTGGGGACGGGACGCGTGCGCGTCGTCGAGGTGACGACTCCGCACCCCTCGCCGTTCGCGCAGTCGCTGCTGTTCGGCTACACCGCCCAGTTCCTCTACGAGGGCGACGCCCCGCTCGCCGAGCGACGGGCCGCCGCCCTCACGCTCGACCCCACGCTGCTGGCCGAGCTGCTCGGCACCGGCGGCGAGTCGCAGCTCGCCGACCTGCTGGACCCCGAGGCGGTCGAGCGCACCGAGGCCGAGCTGGCCGGCACAGCCCCGGACCGCCAGGCGGGATCCCTCGAGCAGGTCGCCGACGTCCTGCGGCGTCACGGCCCGCTCACGGCGACCGAGGTGGCAGCCCGCACCCGCCCCGAGCTCCGCGACGCGGTCCCGGTGTGGCTCGACGAGCTCGCGGCGGCGCGCCGGGCCATCCGGGTCCGCCTCGCGGGGCTGCCCGGCGACCGCGCCGAGCAGTGGGCGGCGGTCGAGGACGCCGGACGCCTGCGCGACGCCCTCGGCGTGGCGCTGCCCGTCGGTGTGCCGGAGGTCTTCACCGAGGTGCTGCCCGACCCCCTGGCCGACCTGCTGCGCCGGCACGCCCGCACGCGCGGGCCGTTCCCCGCCGCGCAGGCGGCGTCCCGGTTCGGCCTGGGCGTCGCGGTGGTCACCGAGGTGCTGCGACGGCTCGAGGCGTCGGGCGTCCTGGTGCAGGGCCGGCTGCGTCCCGACGTGCTGGGCGGGACCGGTGACGAGTTCTGCGACGCCGAGGTGCTGCGCCGGCTGCGCCAGCGCTCGCTCGCGGCGCTGCGCGCCCAGGTGGAGCCGGTCGACCCGCAGGCACTGGGCGTCTTCCTCCCGCAGTGGCAGGGCGTCCAGGCCGTCGGGCGGCGACCCTCGGGGCTGCGCGGCGTCGACGCGGTGGCCCGTGCCGTCGAGCAGCTAGCCGGCTTCGCCGTGCCCGCGTCGGCGCTGGAGACCCACGTGCTGCCGGCGCGGGTGCCCGACTACGTGCCCGCGATGCTCGACGAGCTGACGGCCGCGGGTGAGGTGCTCTGGGCCGGGCACGCGCCGCTGGCCGGGCACGACGGGCTCGTCTCGCTGCACCCCACGGCGGTCGCGGACCTCACCCTGGCCCCGGTGCCCGACCTCGACGACCCGGACGCCCCGGCGACCGACCGCGTGCACCGCGCGGTGCTCGCGGCGCTCGAGGGCGGCGGTGCCTGGTTCCTCGCCGCGATCGTCGAGCGGGTGGCGGCGCAGTGGCTGGACGAGGACGCGCCGCCGGACACCGCCGGCGTCCTGACCGCGCTGTGGGACCTGGTGTGGGCGGGCCGCGTCACCAACGACGGACTGGGACCGCTGCGTGCGTGGCTCGCCGGCGGGTCCACCGCACACCGCACGCGCCCCGCGCCTGCACGCGGGCGGCCGGTGCGGCCACGCCTCGGCCTGCGCGCCGGTGGCCGGCTCGGCGTGGGCCCGACCGGGACCGTCCCGCGCACGGCGGGACCGACCTCCGGGCCCGGCGCCGGGCGGTGGTCGCTGCTACCCGCCCGGGAACCGGACGCGACGGTGCGCGCGCACGCCCTGGCGGCCCAGCTGCTGGACCGGCACGGGGTGCTGACGCGTGCCGTCGCACCCGCCGAGGGCATCGGCGGCCGGTTCGCCGCGGTGTACCGCGTGCTGACCGCGCTCGAGCAGGCGGGCCAAGTGCGTCGCGGGTACTTCGTCGAGCGGCTGGGTGGGTCGCAGTTCGCGCTGCCCGGGGCGGTCGACAGGCTGCGCACCGACGCGGAGGTCGTCGACCGGGCCCGTGAGCAGGCGGCCGACCGCCGCGACGCCGGCCCCGCCGGGCCGACGCTCCCGTGGCAGGACGTCGCCCCGCCCGCCTGGGGTGGCCCTGCCGGGCCGGGCACCTGGTCACCCGGTGCGGGGAGCCCCGCCTCGCGGCAGGAGCCGCCGTGGTCCGTGGTGCTGGCCGCGACGGACCCCGCCAACCCGTACGGCGCCGCGCTGGCCTGGCCCGACGCGCCGCCGGGGCGCGACGCGACCGGCCACCGCCCGGGCCGCAAGGCGGGCGCGCTCGTCGCCCTGGTGGACGGGGCGCTCACGCTCTACCTCGAGCGCGGCGGGCGCACCCTGCTGACCTTCACCGACGACCCCACGATCCTCGCCGCGGCCGCGCAGGCGCTCGTCACGACGGCCCGCGACCGACGCACGGGCCGGCTGACCGTCGAGCGCATCGACGGGTCGCCCGTCCTGTCCGCCGAGGTGCTGCGCTCCCCCGCGGTCACCGCCCTGACGGCGGCCGGGTTCGTCACCACACCGCGCGGCCTGCGCCTGCAGGTCCCGTGAGGGCCCGCGGAGGACGCCGTGCCCGAGGGTGACGTGCTGCGGCGCACCGCCGCGCACCTGGACCGGGCGCTGGCCGGCCGTCGCCTGCTCCGGGCCGACCTGCGCTGGCCCACCGCGGCGGCGGTCGACCTGGTCGGCCGCACCGTGCTCGGCACGCGGCCGTACGGCAAGCACCTGCTCACCCGCTTCGACGACGGCCGCACCCTGCACACGCACCTGCGCATGGACGGGACATGGCGCATCGTCCCCACGGGCGGGCCGCGCGCGGGTGCCCGCGCGCCCGACGTCCGGGCCGTCCTGGGTGACGAGCGCTGGACGGCGGTGGGCCACCACCTCGGCATGCTCGACGTGGTTCCCACGAGCACGGAGCGAACGCTGCTCGCGCACCTCGGCCCCGACGTCCTCGACGGCGACTTCGACACCACACCGGGCGTCCCGTGGGCGGGACCACCGGTGCTGGACCTGCCCACCCCGGGGATCGAGGAGGCGCTGCGCCGCTGGGCGGCTCAGGGTGCCCGGCCCGTCGCGGAGGTCCTGCTCGACCAGCGGGTCGTGGTCGGCATCGGCACGATCTTCACCGCCGAGGCGCTGTTCGCGCGGGGGTGGTGGCCCTGGGCCCCGGCGTCGGAGGTGACGGACGCCGACGAGGTGCTGCGCGCGGCCCGGGCGCTGCTGCGGGCCTCGGTCGCGCAGGGCAGGCCCACAGCGGCCGTCTACGGCCGGCAGGGTCGCACGTGCCTGCGGTGCGGTGCGCGCGTCGCGCGCGGGGACGTGGGCGAGCAGCCCACGCAGCGGCAGGTCTACTGGTGCCCGGGGTGCCAGGTGCGCGGTCGTCCCTGACCGCGGACCTCCGCCTTCGGGCGTCTCGCATGCGGACCGCGCGCCGCCTCGGCGACGCGCGGGACGGGTGCCGGCTCAGCCGACGGGCGCGAGCTCCGAGCGCGGCATCGCCCACCCGGCGTCGCCGCCGAGCGCTCGCTCGGTACCGCCGACGCCCGCGCAGGCCGTCAGGTCCGCCGGCACGGTGTCGGGGATCAGCAGACCCTCCGCCACGGCGACACGGTCGCTGACCTCGCGCAGCACGAGGGAGAGCGGTACGTCGAGCGCGTCGCAGATGCTGCTGAGCAGCTCCGACGACGCCTCCTTCTGCCCGCGCTCGACCTCGCTGAGGTACCCCAGCGAGACGCGGGCGGCCGAGGAGACCTCACGCAGGGTGCGGCCCTGGCGCTGGCGCGCGTCCCGCAGGACGTCGCCGATCTCTCGTCGCAGGACGACCATCTGGGCTCCTCCCCTCACGTCGTGTCCCCGGTTCTCCGACGGGCCCGCCCCACGCGGGGCCGTCGCACTTGACGCTCCCGGCCGAGAAGCCGGGAGACGTCCACCGTACCGCGCACCGCCCACGCGTGCGTTCGTGCCTCGCAGGGGCGGCCGGGTGCTCGTCATATCCCCCCCAACGCGACGCCCCTCCGGCGTGTTCCCGGCGCCGGTGAGGCGATGGGGGTGAGGTCACGGGGTGACCTCCCACGGTCAGGGGCCGAGCACCTGCGCAGCGAGGCTCAGCACAGCGGCGCAGGCCGCGGCGCGGACGTCCCGGCGGTCGCCCGGCAGGTCCAGGCTGCGCACGTGGCGTGCCTCGGGGGTGACCACCGCGACGTGCACCGTGCCCGGTGCGTGGCCGTCCTGCGGGTCGGGCCCGGCCACGCCCGTGGTCGCCAGGCCCACGTCCGCGCCGAGGCGCTGCCGTACCCCCGCCGCCATCGCGACCGCCACCTCGGGATCCACCGCACCGCGCGCCGCGAGCAGGGCCGCGTCGACCCCCAGGACGCTCGCCTTGAGCTCGGTGGCGTACGCGACCACGCCCCCACGCAGGACGCGTGAGGCGCCCGGCACGTCCACGAGCGTGGCCGTCACCAGACCACCGGTGAGCGACTCCGCGACGGCCAGCGACCACCCGCGCCGTGCCGCGGCGTCGAGGACGGCGGCCGGCGCGGCACTCACAGCCCTGCCGCCGGCGGCAGGCCGGCTGCGCGCCGGATGCGGACGGCGTCCCGCACGTAGTCGAGCCCGGTGAGCACCGTGACCAGGACGGCGGCGGCCATGACGACCGCGGCCGGCACCCCGACGAACGCCGGCAGGTGGTCCAGCGGGAGCAGGTACAGCGAGATCGCCACGGCCTGCAGGACCGTCTTGAGCTTGCCGCCGCGGGAGGCCGGCAGCACGACGTACCGCAGCAGGAAGAACCGCATGACGGTGATGCCGAGCTCACGCACCAGGACCAGCACGGTGACCCACCACCAGAGGTCCCCCAACCACGACAGCAGCACCAGTGCGCTGCCGATGAGCAGCTTGTCCGCGATCGGGTCGAGCATCTTGCCGAGGTCGGTCACCTGGCCGGAGCGGCGCGCGAGCCAGCCGTCGAGCCGGTCCGACGCGGCGGCGAGGACGAAGAGCCCCGTGGCCAGCAGCCGGCCACCGACGGTGTGACCGCCGTCGGCCAGCAACGCCACGGCGAAGAGCGGGACAACGGCGATGCGCAGCACAGTGACGACGTTGGCCGCGTTCCAGGCGGAGGGAGCGTCGGAGACCACGCGCACAGCCTAAGCGCCGGTCGGTGGGCCACCCGACAGGGCGCTTCTCACCTGCGGGATCACACGTCCAGCGGTGTCGCCCGTGTCCCCCGCGGGGCTAGCGTCCCGGGCGTGCCTCGACATGCCCGGGACCCCGGAGCAGCGGTGCTCCCCGTGGCCGTGGCGAGCACCCTGGCCGCGCTCGTGCTGGTGGGCGCCGCCGGAGCTGCCGGCGCCCTCGCCCTGGGGCCCGCACCGGCACCGCCCGTCCCGACGGTGGCGGGGGCCCACGCGTCGCGCCCGACCGTGACGCCCACCCCGCCGCCCGACCCCGACCCCGACCCGGACGTCGAGCTCACCGTCGTCGCCGCAGGCGACGTCCTGCCGCACATGCCCGTCCTGCGCTCGGCCCGGGTCGACGGCGGCTACGACTTCGACCGCCTGCTCGGCCCGCTCGACCCGTGGGTCCAGGGCGCCGACCTGGCGCTGTGCCACCTGGAGGTGCCCGTGGCACCGGACCGCTCGGCACCGTCGGGCTACCCCGTCTTCGGGGCCCCTGCGGAGCTCGCGGCAGGGCTGGCCGACCAGGGCTGGGACGGCTGCTCGACCGCCTCGAACCACGCCGTCGACCGCGGGTGGGCCGGGGTCGTCGCCACGCTCGACGCGCTCGACGCCGCGGGGCTGGGACACGCGGGCACGGCACGGTCGGCGGCCGAGGGCGCCGACCCGCAGCTCTACCGCCTGGAACGCGGCGGCCGCACGGTGACCGTCGCGCACCTCTCCGCGACCTACGGCACCAACGGCATGCCGGTCGACGCCGACAAGCCGTGGTCGGTCCAGCTGCTCGACGTGGACGACGTCCTCGCGCGGGCCGGCGCGGCCCGCCACGCCGGTGCCGACGTGGTCCTGGTGAGCCTGCACTGGGGCACGGAGTACCGCACGGCACCGACCGACGTGCAGCGGGCGGTCGCGCAGCGCCTCGCCGACGCGGGCACGGTCGACCTCGTGATCGGGCACCACGCCCACGTGCCCCAGCCGGTCGAGCAGCTCGCCGGCGGGCCGGGAGGGGCCGGGATGTGGGTCGCCTACGGCCTCGGCAACTACGTGTCCAACCAGGACGAGGCGTGCTGCTCGCGCGCCACCGCCTCCGGGCTGCTGCTGACCGCCCAGGTCGTCGCGACGGGGGCCGATCCCGCCGCCGGCACGCCCGCCGGGCCCGCCCGCGTGGTCGGGGTGCAGTGGACGCCCGTCACGGTGGACCGGCGCGGCGGGCACACGGTCCACGCGCTCGTCGACGTCCCGGCCGGCTCGGCGGGCCTGTCGGCCGCCCAGGTGGCCGACCGGCTCGCGCTCGTCCGGGACGCTGCGGGCACCGCGGCACCCGAGCGCCTCGCACCGGCCCTGGCCACGGGCCCTGCACCGGTGGCCGTCCCGCGCGGTCGGTGAGCCCGGCCGCACCGCCCGCGGCTCCTGCCCGCACCCACCCGCGGTGCGTGCGTCGCACCCGCAGCGCACCGCCGCCGCGGGTGCCGTCAGGGCATCGGGCGCGCGCCGCCGTACAACCAGCCCTGCCCGTAGCGCCAGCCGTTGCGCCGCAGGAAGTCGGCCTGCTCCTCGTTCTCGATGCCCTCGGCGATCGTGACCATCGCGAGCTCCCGCGCCAGGGCACCCAGCGCGCGCACCACCTTGCCGGCCGTCGGGTCGTGCGGGATGCCGGAGGTGAACGACATGTCGAGCTTGACCCCGGCGACGGGCAGGTCGCGCAGGTAGGACAGGGGCGAGACGCCCGTGCCGAAGTCGTCGAGCAGGATCGGCACGCCCGCGGCCGAGAGCTGCGTCAGCTCGTGGCGGATGCGCGTGCCCGACGCCACCAGGGACGACTCGGTGAGCTCCAGGACCAGCCGGCCCGCCGTGACGCGGTGCCGCGAGAGGTCCTGCAGCAGCCGCGTGGCGAGCTCGGAGTCCCCCAGCTGGTCGGCGGACACGTTGACGGACACCCAGCGTCCGTCGTCGGCGGTCCGCGCCAGGTGCTCGACGACCTGCGTGGCCACGAGCTGCCCGAGCAGCACCGACACCCCGGCCTCCTGCACCTGGGGCAGGAACGCCCCCGGCAGCAGCAGCCCGCGGTGGGGGTGCTGCCACCGCACCAGCGCCTCGTAGCCGACCACGTGCCCGTCGGACAGGTCGACGATCGGCTGGTAGTGCACCACCAGCTCCCCGGCCTCGATGGCCTCCACCAGCTCGCGGTGCACCATCGAGGGCGCGGCGATCTCCATCGAGGTGTCGTAGACCTCGGTGCGCCCGCGGCCGCTCTGCTTGGCCCGGTAGAGGGCCGCGTCCGCCGCCGCGAGCAGCGTCGGCGCACCCGCCTCGACCAGGTGCGGCTCGGCGAGCGCGATGCCGATGCTCGCCCGTACCCCGAGCCGGCGGCGGCCGACCCGCACGGGCTCGGCGAGCCCGGAGTGGATCTCGTTCGCGACCTCGAAGACCGCCTTGGCGGCGTGCACGTCCTGCAGCACCACGACGAACTCGTCACCACCGAGCCGCGCGACGGTGCTGCTGCCGGAGGTCGCGGCCCGCAGCACGCCGGCGACGTGCACGAGGATGTCGTCGCCCGCGGCGTGGCCGTAGCGGTCGTTGATGTCCTTGAACCCGTCGAGGTCGCACGCGAGCACCGCGATGCGGTCCACCGCCCCCGGCTGGGCGAGCGCGGCCTGCAGGACCTCCTGGAGCAGCGTGCGGTTCGCCAGCCCCGTCAGCGGGTCGTGCATGGCACGGTGGGTGAGCATCTCCGCCTGCATGCGGGACTCGGTCGCGTCGCGCACCTGGACGACGAAGTGGTCCGGCCCGCCGTCGGCGGCGCGCACGAGCGCCGCGTCCAGCACGACCCACACCAGCTGGTCGTCGGCACGCCGGCACCGCATCTCGAGCGAGAACCGCTGCTGGCCCCCGCCGAGCAGCTTGTCCATCTCCATGCGCTGGGCGGCGCGGTCCTCGGGTGCGCTGAGCTCGTCGACGCGGTAGCCCCGCAGCGCCGCGGCGTGGGTGCCGAGCAGCTCGGCGAGCGCCACGTTGGCCTCGGTGATCCGCCAGTCGAGGTCGACGAGCGCCATGCCGATCGGCGCGTTCTCCATGGCGACCCGGAACTGCGTCTCGCTGCGGGACAGCGCCACCTCCACGTCGTGGCGGGCGGTGATGTCGACCACCGTGGTGAGCACGGCGATCTCCCCGTCCTCCTCTGCGGGCACGGAGCGGCTCGTCACCTGCACCACCGACGGCCGGTTGCCCGGACCGGGTGGCACGAGGGTGACCACCGTGGTGCGCTCGTCCGCGTCGCCCTCGTGCCGGCCCAGCACCAGGCCGGGGTTCACCGCGAGGCCGCGGTCGTCCAGCAGGACGACCGGGAGACGCGAGACCGGCACCCCCACGACGGCCTCCCGCTCGACGCCGAGGATCTGAGCGGCCCGCTCCGACAGGTCGAGCACGTGCCCGTCCCGCGACTGCACCACGACACCTTCGGCGGTGACGCGCTGCAGCGCGTCGTAGCGCCGGTGCAGCTGCCGGGCCACGCGGACCAGCTCGGCGTTGCGCCGGGCCTGCGACCGCTCGCGGCGCAGCAGCACCAGCACGGTCGCGAGCGCACCGACGGCGACCACCGCGATGACCGTCGTGACGATGCTGTACGGGCCGACCAGACCAGCGTCCACGCCGTGGCCGCTCAGTCGCCGTCGGCGGGGACGTGCCCGCCGGGGCTCTCCTCGTCCGCGAGCGGCGCCGGCTCCGGCGCGCTCTCGCCGCGCAGCATCGCCAGCGTCGCGGGCAGGTCGTCCGGCTGCAGCAGCACCTCGCGCGCCTTCGAGCCCTCGGACGGACCGACGATCTCGCGCGACTCGAGCAGGTCCATGAGCCGGCCCGCCTTCGCGAACCCGACGCGCAGCTTGCGCTGCAGCATCGACGTCGAGCCGAACTGGGTGGTCACGACGAGCTCGGCGGCCTGCAGCAGCAGGTCGAGGTCGTCGCCGATGTCCTCGTCGACCTGCTTCTTGGTGGCGACCACGGCGACGTCCTCGCGGTACACCGGCTTGAGCTGCGTCTTGACGTGCTCGACGACCGCGTGGATCTCCGACTCGGAGACCCACGCGCCCTGGGTGCGCATCGGCTTGGCCGCGCCCATGGGCAGGAACAGGGCGTCACCCTGGCCGATGAGCTTCTCGGCGCCGGGCTGGTCCAGCACGACGCGGGAGTCGGTGAGCGAGCTCGTGGCGAAGGCCAGGCGGGAGGGGACGTTGGCCTTGATGAGGCCGGTGACGACGTCGACGGACGGGCGCTGGGTGGCGAGCACCAGGTGGATGCCGGCGGCCCGCGCGAGCTGCGTGATGCGCTGGATCGAGGCCTCGACGTCGCGCGGGGCGACCATCATGAGGTCGGCGAGCTCGTCGACGATGACCAGGAGGTACGGGTAGGTCGCGATCTTGCGCTCGGACCCGGGCAGCGGCTTGACCTTGCCGGCGCGCACGGCGGCGTTGAAGTCGTCGATGTGCTTGTACCCGAACATCGCCAGGTCGTCGTAGCGCGCCTCCATCTCCCGCACCACCCACTCGAGGGCCTCGGCGGCCTTCTTCGGGTTGGTGATGATGGGGGTGATGAGGTGCGGGATGCCCTCGTACAGCGTGAGCTCGACGCGCTTGGGGTCGACGAGGATCATGCGGACCTCGTCGGGCGTGGAGCGCATGAGGATCGAGACGATCATCGAGTTGACGAACGACGACTTGCCCGCACCGGTGGCGCCCGCGACCAGGAGGTGCGGCATCTTGGCGAGGTTGGCCACGACGTAGCCGCCCTCGACGTCCTTGCCGACGCCGATCACCATGGGGTGCTCGGTGCGCTTGGCGGCCGACGAGCGCAGCACGTCGCCCAGCGCGACCGTCTCGCGGTCGGTGTTGGGGATCTCGATGCCGATGGCCGACTTGCCGGGGATCGGCGACAGGATGCGCACGTCGGCGCTGGCGACGGCGTAGGCGATGTTCTTGCTCAGCGCGGTGACGCGCTCCACCTTGACGGCGGGCCCGAGCTCGACCTCGTAGCGGGTGACCGTCGGCCCCCGGGTGAACCCGGTGACCTGCGCGTCGATCTCGAACTGCTCCAGGACCGACGTCAGCGACTCCACGACCCGGTCGTTGGCGGCCGAGCGCACCTTGTGCGGGGCGCCCTTCGCCAGCACGTCCTCGGTGGGCAGGATGTAGACGACGTCGCCCTCGAGCATCGGCTGCTCACCGCGCGGGACCCCGCTGGTGGGCGGCGCGGGCAGCTCGGCCTCGACGGCCGCCATCGGCACGGTGGGCGCGGTGGGCGCCATGCGCCGGGTCTCCAGCGCGTCGGCGGCAGCCGCGGCGGCGGCGGCCTCCTCCTCCTCGCGCGCCACGACGGCTGCGCGCTCGAACGCCTCGTCGCCCTCGTACCCGTCGAGCCGCCCGTCCTCCGGCGGCGCCAGGTCCTCGGCCCGGCGGCGGCCCAGGAGACGCCGCGGCTTCTTGGCCGGGGGCTCGGGACGGGCGCTGTGCAGCGCCTCGATCACCAGGGGCGCGTCCTCGTCCACGTCCTCGGCGGGGTGCTCGTGCTGGCCGGTCAGGCGGCGGTAGAGGCCGCGCAGACGGGGCCCGATCTGGTGCACGGGCGTCGCCGTGACCACGAGCACCCCGAAGAAGGCGAGGATGCCGAGCAGCAGCCCCGCCACGATCGTCGTCAGCAGCGTGGCGAGCGGCGTGCCGACGCCGAAGCCGACGATGCCCCCCGCGGCGCGGACGGCAGCCATGTCCTGCGTGGCGGGCAGCCCGTTCGCGAGGTGGACGATGCCGCACACGGCGACCGTGATGGCGCTGAGCCCGATGCCGATGCGCGAGTTGGCCTGGACGCGGTCCGGGTGCCGCATCAGCCGCACGCCGACCCCCAGCAGCACCACGGGCACCGCGACGCCGACGACGCCGAACGTCCCGGCCACGACGTTGTGGATGACGTCACCGGCCGTGCCGGACAGGTCCCACCACTCGCGCGCGGCGACGACCACGGCCAGACCGACGAGCGTCAGCGCGAGGCCGTCGCGCCGGTGGGCGGGGTCGAGCTCGCGGGCACCGGCCCCGACGTGCCGGGCGGTCCCGCCGACGAGGTGCGCGGCGCCCATCCAGACGCGGCGCACGATGCGCACCGGCAGAGCGGGTTGACGCGGTGCCGGGGGGGCGCCACGCCCCGCGGGACGGGACGCGCCGCGCGGCTGGGCGCCCTTGGGTGACCGGGGCGACGCACCGGAGGCACGCGTGGGGCGCGCGGGGCCGGGGGTCGTACGGGTCGCCATGGTCCTCACGGTAGCCGCACCGGGCGCCGCTCCCCGGCGACCGGGGGTCGTGTCGCCCGGTGGCACTCGCCACTCCCGGGTGAATCGGGGCTCCTCAGGCGGTCAGCAGACCGACGCCGAGGGTCACGACGCCCGCCGCGACGGCCAGCGCGCCGAGCGGCAGCAGGGCGACGAGGCGGTTGGGCCGCGTCCGGCCGGACCCCGCGGCGGACAGGAAGAACCCGGCCGGCAGCAGCACGGCGCCGACGAGCACGCCGGTCTGCGCGAGCCACCGCCAGCCCCCGGTGAGGGACGTGGCCTCCCCGAGCAGCAGGCACACCAGTCCGAGGGTGACCAGCACGCCGGCGTGGGCGTGCCCGGCCCGGTAGAACGAGCGCTGGAAGTCGGTGGCCGGGGCACGCCCGGTGACGACCCGCAGCAGGAACCACCCGCCGGACTCGATCGTGACGACCGCGAGGGCCACCACCCCCGCCGTGCTGCGCGCCGCGTCGGTGAGCTCGATCATGAGGCCACCTCCTTTCGTAACACTGTTACAGAACACCGTTACGGAATCCTTGTCAAGCCCCTTATCCTCAGGACGTGCCCCGCCCCCGCAGCCACGACGACACCCTGCGCGAACGACTCCTCGAGGAGGCGACCCGTGCCGTGGCGGACGACGGTGCGGCCGCGCTCACCGTCCGCGACGCCGCCGCCCGGGCCGGGACGTCGTCCAGCGCCGTGTACGCGCTCTTCGGCGGTCGGGACGCGCTGCTGCAGGCCGTCGGCGACCGCGCCGCGGCCCGGTTCGCCGCGCGGCTGCGCGACGCACCCGCCACCGGCGAGCCGGGCGCGGACCTGCTCGCGCTCGGGGCGGCCTACCGCCGCTTCGCCCTCGACGAGCCGCAGGCGTACCGCGTCATGTTCGCGCGCCCCGGCGCCGGGGCCCGCCACCCCGCGAGCGGACCCGTGGACGAGGCGCCCACGTTCGTCGTGCTGCGCGACGCCGCCGCCCGCGCACTCGCCGCGAGCGCCGCCGCGCCCTTCGACCCCGACGGCGCCGACCGCGACGCGGTGGCCGCCGCCGCGACCGGGCTGTGGGCGCTCACCCACGGCTGGGTGATGCTCGAGATCGACGGCCTGCTCCCCTGGCCGCCGCACGAGCGCGACGTGCGGTACGTCGCCGCGCTGCGCGGCGCGGGCCCCGGCCTGCTGCGCGGCACCCCGCCCGGCGCTGTCCGCGACGGCCCGGACGGGTCCCGGACCCCGTAGCCGGGCGCCCGGGCACGCCTGCGGGTGGGGGGTCCGCGGGCCGCCGGCCCGGTACCCGCGGCCGTCGGTCGCCCGTGTCGGTGGCCGGTGCCACCATCGGCGTATGACGTCAACCGCCCCCGGTGCCACCCGCGCGGCGGTCCTGCGGTACCGGGTGCACGCCCAGCAGCTCGACGCCGCGCCGGCGACGAGCGCGGACCCCGCAGCGCCGACCGTGCTGGACGCCGGCGTGCAGGACACGGGACCCGACGGGGCCCTGTGGGCGCTGGCGCTGCGCGGTGCGGACGTGCGGGCGGGCGAGCCGCCCGAGGCCCTCGTGCTCGCCTGGACCCTGCGCGGCGCGCCGCACGCCTACCGGCGGGACGAGCTGGCCGCGGTCGAGGCCGCGGCCCGGCCCTGGTCGGCCCGTGACGCCGCCCAGCGGCTCTTCGACGCCGCACGCCCCCTGCGTGCGGCCGGGATCGACCTGCGCGACGCGCTGGCCACGGCCGCGCGCACCATGCGGGACGTCGTGACGGCGCCGATGCCGAAGGGTGCGGTGTCGACTGCCCTGACGTCCCGGCTGCCCGAGCCCTACCTGCGGTGGTGCCGCACGTGCGGCGCGACGCACGTGTACGAGCAGACGTTCCGCCTGGCCGCGCTGCACGGGGGCCTCGAGCTGGTGCCGGGGACCTCACCGCCGGTGCTGCGCCGGGTGACCGGCTGGCCGCCCGACGCCGTCGGCCGCACGGACGCACCCGGGCCCGGCGGGCGGCACGACCTCGTCCGCACGGCCCTGCACCTCCTGGGTCCGTCGACCCCCCGCCTCGTCGCCGCGTACCTGGACGCCCCGGTGGCTGACGTGACGGCGCGCTGGCCGCACGACGTCCACGAGGTCGACGTGGCAGGAGAACCACGCAGCGTCCTCACCGCGGACGCCGACGCGCTCGCCACCGCCCACGACGTGCCGCCGGCGCCCGTGCGGCTCCTCGGCCCGTACGACCTGTTCCTGCAGGCGCGGGACCGCGAGCTCCTCGTGCCGGACGCAGCGCGACGTGCGGCGCTGTGGCCGGCGCTCGGTCGGCCGGGCGCCGTGCTGCGGGACGGTGACGTCGTCGGCACCTGGCGCCCGCGTGCCCGCGGCGCCCGTCTCGCCCTCGAGGTCGACCCGTGGACGCCGTGGGACGCGGCCACGCGGCGCGCGGTCGCGACGGAGCACGAGCGCCTCGCGGAGTTCCGGGGCAAGCAGCCGGCCTGAGCCGGTGTCCCCCGGGACGTGACGAGGCCCCTGTCGTCCCGGCGCGGGCCGGGACGACAGGGGCCTCAGCGGATCACGCCTCGACGACCACGGGGATGATCATCGGCCGGCGACGCAGCTTGTTGGACACCCAGCGGCCCACGACGCGGCGCATCACCTGCTGGAGCTGGTGCGTGTCCGTCGCGCCCGACCGGGCGGCGTCCTCGAGCGCGGCCGTGAGCACGGGCAGGATCTCGTCGAAGACGTCGTCCTGCTCGGCCACGCCGCGGGCGTGGATCTGCGGACCGGCGAGCACCTTGCCGTCGCCGGAGGACACGACGGCGAAGATGGAGACGAAGCCCTCGTCCCCGAGGATCCGACGGTCCTTCAGCTCGGCCTCGGTGAGCTCGCCGACGCTGGACCCGTCGACGTACACGTAGCCGCAGGGCACGGCGCCGACGACGCGGGCGCGGCCGTCGATCAGGTCGACCACCACACCGTCCTCCGCGAGCACCACGCGGTCCGCCGGTACACCGGTCTTCACCGCGAGCGCGGCGTTGGCGATGAGGTGCCGCACCTCGCCGTGCACGGGCATGACGTTGCGCGGTCGCAGGATGTTGTAGCAGTAGAGCAGCTCGCCGGCGCTGGCGTGGCCCGAGACGTGGACCTTGGCGTTGCCCGAGTGCACGACGCGCGCGCCCAGCCGCATGAGGCCGTTGATGACGCGGAACACGGCGTTCTCGTTGCCGGGGATGAGGCTCGAGGCGAGGACCACGGTGTCACCGGGGCCGACGGACACCTTGTGGTCGCCGTTGGCGATGCGCGACAGCGCGGCCATGGGCTCACCCTGCGACCCGGTGCACATGAGCACGACGCGGTCGTCGGGGAGCTTCTCGATCTGCTTCTGGTCGACCAGCACCCCGTCGGGGACCCGCAGGTACCCCAGCTCGGCGGCGATGCCCATGTTGCGCACCATCGACCGGCCGACCAGGGCGACCTTGCGCTCGTTGGCCACGGCAGCGTCGATGACCTGCTGCACGCGGTGCACGTGGGACGCGAACGACGCCACGACGACACGTCCGGTGGACTCGGCGAAGACCTGGTCGAGGACCGGCCCGATCTCCCGCTCGGGGGTGACGAAGCCGGGGACCTCGGCGTTGGTCGAGTCGACCATGAACAGGTCGACACCCTGCTCGCCGAGGCGCGCGAACGCGCGCAGGTCGGTGATGCGCCCGTCGAGCGGGAGCTGGTCCATCTTGAAGTCACCGGTGTGCAGCACGGTGCCGGCGGGGGTCCGCACGGCGACCGCGAGCGCGTCCGGGATGGAGTGGTTGACGGCGACGAACTCGCACTCGAAGGCGCCGAGCTGCTCGACCTGGCCCTCGCGCACCGGCAGCGTCAGCGGCGCGATGCGGTGCTCCTTGAGCTTGGCCTCGACGAACGCGAGGGTCAGCTGCGAGCCCACCAGCGGGATGTCGCGGCGCAGCCGCAGCAGGTACGGCACGGCACCGATGTGGTCCTCGTGGCCGTGCGTCAGCACGATCGCGTCGATGTCGTCCAGGCGGTCCCGGATGTAGTCGAAGTCGGGCAGGATCAGGTCGACGCCGGGCTGGTGGTCCTCGGGGAACAGGACGCCGCAGTCGATGACGAGCAGCCGCCCCGCGTACTCGAGGACGGCCATGTTGCGCCCGACCTCACCGAGCCCGCCGAGGGGGACGATCCGCAGAGCGCCCTCCGGCAGCGGCGGGGGCAGGGTCAGGTCGGGGTGCGGGTGACTCATGGAGCTCCTGAGGGATCGGTGGGTCCCGACCGCTGCGTCACGCGCGGTCGGTGCCCGCGACGACGCCCAGCAGACCTGCGGCCGCCAGACCGGCACGCACGTCGGCGGCCTCGTCGTCGGTGAAGGGGACCAGGGGAAGCCGGGAGGCCCGGCTGTGGAGGATGCCGAGCTCGACGAGCGCGGCCTTCGCGGCCGCCGCCTGGAACCCGGCGCCGTTGAGGGCCGTGACCACGGGCAGCAGCGAACGGTAGACGTCGAGGGCGGTCGCGGGGTCGCCGGCCTGCCAGGCCGCGAACAGGCGCGCGAAGCCCTCGGGCGCGGCCTGCGTCGCGACGCCCACGAGGCCGACGGCCCCGTGCGCGAGCTGCGCGAGGGTCAGGGCGTCGTCGCCGCTGTACCAGGCCAGGCCGGTGCGCACGATCGACCGGGCGGCGGCGACGACGTCGCCGGACGCGTCCTTCATCGCCACGACGTGGTCCAGGGCGGCGAGGCGGTCGATCGTCGAGGCCGCCAGCCGCACCCCGGCACGGCCGGGGACGTCGTAGAGCATGACGGGCAGGTCCGTGGCGGACGCGACGGCCCCCACGTGGGCGACGATGCCGTCCTGCGACGGCCGCGAGTAGTACGGGGTGACGACGAGCAGCCCGTGCGCGCCGGCCTCCGCGGCCTGCTCGGCCATGCGGACGGCGTGCGCCGTGTCGTTCGACCCGGCGCCGGCGACGACGTACGCACGGTCACCGACGGCCTCGACGACCGCGGCGACGATCTCGGCCTTCTCCGGTGCGTGGGTCGTCGGCGCCTCGCCGGTCGTGCCGTTGAGGACCAGGCCGTCGTGCCCCGCGTCGACGAGGTGCTTCGCGAGCCGGACCGTGGCCTCGAGGTCGACGGCGCCGTCCGCGGTCATCGGGGTGACCATGGCGGACAGCAGCGACCCGAACGGGTGGGTTGCGGAGGTCACGGCGGGCATGCGCACACGGTACCGCTCGGACCCGTCGTCCGCGTCGACCCTTCCACCCACCGGTCCGGGAGCGTCCGTCACCGCACCCAGGTGTCGAACCGGTAGCGGGTCCCGGTCCGCGAGGTGTGCCACGGGCCGTCCGGGCCGCCGGCGACGAGCCGCCAGCCCGGCCCGATCGCGGGTGCCGTGGTGTCCCCGGGCACGTCCAGGTCGACGACCGTCACCTCGAGCCGGTCGGCGCGGCCGAGCGTCGCGGCGTAGACCGCGCCCCCGCCGATCACCCAGACGTCCGGCGCGCTGCGCAGGGCGGCGTCGAGGTCGGCGAGCACCTCGGCCCCCGGCGCCCGGTAGCCCGGGTCGCGCGACAGCACGACGTTGCGGCGCCCGGGGAGCGGCCGGAACCGCTCGGGCAGGGACTCCCACGTGGCGCGCCCCATGACGACCGTGCCGCCGGCGGTGACCTCGCGGAAGTGCGCCAGGTCCTCGGGCACGTGCCACGGGATGGCGCCGGCGTCACCGATGACCCCGGCGGGCGTCTGCGCCCAGACCAGACCGATCACGCGTCAGACCGCCACGGGCGCGGAGATCGCGGGGTGGTGCACGTAGCCCTCCACCGCCACGTCCTCCCACGTGTAGTCGAACAGCGACCCCGCCCGGCGCAGCCGCAGCGTGGGGTACGGGTACGGGTCGCGGGAGAGCTGCTCGCGGACCTGCTCGACGTGGTTGTCGTACACGTGGCAGTCGCCACCGGTCCACACCAGGTCACCCACCTCGAGGTCGACCTGCTGGGCGATCATGTGCGTGAGCAGCGCGTACGAGGCGATGTTGAACGGCACCCCGAGGAACAGGTCGGCCGAGCGCTGGTACACCTGGCACGACAGCCGCCCGTCGGCGACGTACAGCTGGAAGAACGCGTGGCACGGCACCAGCGCCATGCGGTCGAGCTCGGCGACGTTCCACGCCGACACGACGTGCCGCCGGGAGTCGGGGTTCGCGCGCAGGTCCGCCAGCACGCGCGTGAGCTGGTCGACGTGGCCGCCGTCGGGCGTCGGCCACGACCGCCACTGCACGCCGTAGACGGGCCCGAGCTCGCCGTCCGCGTCGGCCCACTCGTCCCAGATGTGCACGCCGCGCTCGACCAGCGAGGAGATGTTCGACTCCCCGCGCAGGAACCAGAACAGCTCCTCCGCGACGCCTCGGAAGAAGACCCGCTTGGTCGTGACCAGCGGGAACCCGGCGCGCAGGTCGTAGCGCAGCTGGTGCCCGAACAGCGAGCGCGTGCCGGTGCCGGTGCGGTCGGACTTCGGCGTCCCCGTGGCCAGGACGAGGCGCAGCAGGTCCTCGTACGGCGTCGGGACGTCGGTCGTCGGGGCGTGCGTGGCGTCGGCCGGCTCCGTCATGGCGACATCGTAGGCAGGAGGCCAGGATGGTCGGCATGACCTCGCCGCTGCCGCCGACCGTCGCCGCGCACCTGCCCACCGGGATGCTCGTGGGCGGGCGGTGGCGCGCCGCGAGGTCGGGCGCGACGTTCGAGGTCGAGGACCCGGCGACGGCCCGCACGATCTTCGAGGTCGCCGACGCCGACGAGGCGGACGCCCGCGACGCGCTCGACGCCGCCGTCGAGGCGTTCGACCCGTGGCGCCGCACCGCGCCGCGCGTGCGCTCGGACCTGCTGCGGGCCGTCTTCGACACGCTCGTGGCCCGCACGGACGACATCGCGGCGCTCGTGACCGCCGAGGGCGGCAAGCCCTTGGCGGAGTCGCGCGCCGAGGTCGCGTACGCGGCCGAGTACGTGCGCTGGTACAGCGAGCAGGCCGTCCGGGTCGACGGGCTCGCGCGACGCGCCCCGGCGGGCACCCACCACCAGCTCGTGCTGCGCCGACCGGTCGGCCCCGCCCTGTTGATCGCGCCCTGGAACTTCCCGATCGCCATGATCGCGCGCAAGATCGCGCCCGCGCTGGCCGCCGGGTGCACGTGCGTCGTCAAGCCCGCGCGGCTGACGCCGCTGACCACGGCGTACGTCGCCGAGGTCATCCGCGCCGAGCTCGAGGCGCGGGACCTGCCGGCGGGCGTCGTCAACGTCGTGCCCTCGTCGTCCGCGCGGCGGATCAGCGAGCCGCTGCTGGTCGACCCCCGGCTGCGCAAGCTGTCGTTCACCGGGTCGACCGAGGTGGGGGCCACGCTGCTGGCCGCGGCCGCCCCGTCGATCCTGCGCACCTCGATGGAGCTGGGCGGCAACGCCCCGTTCCTGGTCTTCGCGGACGCCGACCTCGACGCCGCGGTCGAGGGCGCGGTGCAGGCCAAGATGCGCAACTCCGGCCAGACGTGCGTGGCGGCCAACCGATTCCTCGTGCACGCGTCCGTCGCGGACGAGTTCTCGCGCCGGCTCACGCGGGCCTTCGAGGGTCTCGTCCTGGGGCACGGCGCCGACGACGGCGTGACGGTCGGCCCGCTCATCGAGCGCGCGGCGGTCGAGCGCGTCGCCGAGGTCGTGGCGCAGGCCGCCGACGGCGGCGCCCGGGTCCGCACGGGCGGCACCGTCCCGCGCCGTGCCGGGTACTTCTACGCACCGACGGTGCTGACGGACGTCGCGCCGGACGCCCGCGTGGTGACCGAGGAGATCTTCGGGCCCGTCGCGCCCGTCGTGACGTTCGACGACGAGGACGAGGCGCTGCGCCTGGCCAACGCGACCCCGTTCGGGCTGGTGGCGTACGCCTACACGCGGGACGTCGGCCGGGCCATGCGGCTGGCCGACGAGGTGCAGGCGGGGATGATCGGCATCAACCGGGGCATGGTCTCCGACGCCAGCGCACCCTTCGGCGGGCTCAAGACCTCGGGCCTGGGCCGGGAGGGCGGCGAGCTCGGCATCGAGGAGTACCTCGACCCGGTGTACGTGGCGCTCTGACGTCGCCCGGCACGGGCGCCGCCGGCACATCCGCGCGCGGCCCGGCACACCGCCGTGCGGGAGACTGGGGACGTGACCACGCACGACCCCGCCTCCGCCGCGCGCCGGCAGGCGGTCTCGGTGTCGGTCGCCACCGGGCTGTACGGCATCTCGTTCGGTGCGCTGTCCGTCGCCGCCGGCCTGTCGGTCCCGCAGACGATGGCCCTGAGCCTGCTGATGTTCTCGGGCGGCTCCCAGTTCGCCTTCATCGGCGTCGTCGGCGGCGGCGGCGCCATGGGTGCCGCCGTCGCGTCCGCCGCGCTCCTCGGCGCGCGCAACGGGCTGTACGGCGCCCAGCTGACGCCCCTGCTGGACCTGCCGTGGTCCCGGCGCCTGCCGGCCGCGCAGCTGACCATCGACGAGTCGACGGCTGTCGCGACGGCCCAGCCGACCCGGGCGGCCGCGCGGGTCGGCTTCTGGTGGACCGGCGTGGGTGTCTACGTGTTGTGGAACCTGTTCTCGCTGCTGGGGGCGCTCGTCGGCGACCGCCTCGGCGACCCGCGCGCCTACGGGCTCGACGCCGCCGCGGCAGCCGCGTTCCTCGCGCTGGTGTGGCCACGCCTGGCGGGGCGGGCCGCGCAGGCGGTGGCGGCGGCCGCGGTCGTCGTGGCGCTGGCGACCACGCCGCTGCTGCCCGCCGGTGTCCCGGTGCTGCTGGCCGCGCTGGTGGCCGTGGTCGTCGGCCTCGTCACGACCCGGCGCCCGCCCGCACCGGGAGCGGGAGCATGACCGCGCTGTGGGGCGCCGTGCTGCTCGCGGGCCTGGCGTGCCTCGCCATCAAGCTCGCGGGCCACGTCCTGCCGGAGCACTGGCTCGCCCAGCCACGGGTCGCACGTGTGGCCGCCCTCGTCACCGTCGCGCTGCTCTCGGCGCTCGTCGCCGTGCAGGCCGCCACCGACGGCGGACGCGTCGTGCTGGACGCGCGGCTGCCCGCACTGGCCGTGGCGGCCGTCGCGCTGGTGCTGCGTGCGCCGTTCGTCGTCGTCGTGCTGCTCGCCGCGGCGACCGCGGCCGGTCTGCGCCTGCTCGGCATGCCGTGACGGGCGGCCGGGGCGTCGACCGGCAGGGTTAGGCTCACCGGGTGCTGCCCACCGCTGACGTCTCCGTCCGCCCCGCCGTCCCGGGGGACGAGGAGCGCATCGCGCGCATCCAGCTCGCCGCGTGGCGTGCCTCCCACGTCGACGTGCTCGGCGAGGTCGTGCTCGACTCGCTCGACGAGCAGGCGTTCGTCGAGCGGTGGCGGCAGGCCGTGACGGCGCCGCCCGGGCCGGGGTACCACGTGCTCGTCGCGTGCGACGGACCCCGCGTCGTCGGGGTCGCGTCGGTCGCCCCCGTCGCCCCGCCCGACCCGATGCAGGCCCCCGGCGGTGTGGTCCTCGCCCTCGAGGTCGACCCGCCGGACCAGCGCGCCGGGCACGGGTCCCGCCTGCTGGCGGCCGCGGTCGACCTGCTCCGCGCGGACGGCGCCGACCAGGTGCAGACGTGGGTGGTCGAGGGGGACGCGGCGCGCGAGCGCTTCCTTTCCGGCGCAGGGCTCGGGCCCGACGGTCGCAGCCGCCGCCTCGCGACGGGACCCGGACCCGACGAGGAGGCGCACGTCGTCACCGAGCGCCGCTGGTACGCCGGCATCTGAAGACCACACCGGCCCGTGTCGCGACGTCCCCGCGGCGGCCCGGCCGCCCCGTCAGGGCAGGTCCGCGGCCGCGCCCTTGCCCCGGTGCAACCGGCTGGCGGTGCGTAGCGCCGACCGCGCGCGCGACCGGTCCCCGGCCGCGTCGTACGCGAACGCCAGCCGGTACCAGCCGCGCCAGTCACCGGGGTCCGCCTCGACCTGCTCGCGGTGGGGCGCGAACGCCGCCCGCGCCGCCGCCCGGTCGATGCGGCCGCTCGGCGAGCGCGGCAGGTCGTCGACGGGCAGGTCACCCGTCGCCGCCAGCTCGTCGGCCATGCGCTGCACGTCGATCGCCAGCAGCCACTCCCGGGTGATGAGGGCGAGCACCAGCAGCGGCGCGACCAGCAGGGCGACGCCGAGCACCACGCCGACCGTCTGCCCCGTGCCGATGAGCTGCACCGCCCGCAGGGCGACCAGCCAGACGTAGATCGCCAGCAGTGCCGTCAGCCCGACCGCCGCGAGCAGGCCGGTGCGGCGACGGCGTGCCGCGGGTCCGTCGGTCATGCGGGGAGGTCCAGCAGGTGCTCGAGCCCCACGGTGAGGCCGGGCCGGTCCGCCACCCGGCGCACGGCGAGCAGGACCCCGGGCATGAAGCTGCTCCGGTCGAACGAGTCGTGCCGGATCGTCAGCATCTCGCCGGGGTTGCCCAGCAGGATCTCCTCGTGCGCGACGAGGCCCCGCAGGCGCACGGCGTGCACGCGCACGCCGTCGACGTCCGCACCCCGTGCCCCGTCCAGCGCCTGGGCGGTCGCGTCGGGCACGGGCCCGAGGCCCGCGGCGGCACGTGCCGCGGCGATGCCCTGCGCTGTGTGCCGAGCGGTGCCCGACGGTGCGTCGACCTTGTCGGGGTGGTGCAGCTCGACGACCTCGGCGGACTCGAACCAGCGGGCGGCCTGCCGCGCGAACGTCATGGCCAGGACCGCGCCCAGCGCGAAGTTGGGCGCCACCACGACCCCGACGCCGGGCGCCCGGGTCAGGTGGTCGCGCACCCGCCCGAGCGACGCGTCGTCCCAGCCCGTCGTCCCCACGACCGCGTGCACTCCCTGGTCCACCAGGGCGTGCACGTGCTGCTCCGTCACGGCCGGCACCGTGAAGTCGACGGCGACCTGCGCGCCGGCGTCGGTCACGGCTCGCAGGTCGTCACCCGCGTCGAGGGCGGCCACCAGCTCGAGGCCGTCGGCCCCCTGCACGGCGCGCACGGTCTGCGCCCCCATGCGCCCGGAGGCGCCCAGCACGGCCACGCGGATCGGTTCGCTCACGGCAGGCCACCCTAGTCGCCGCGCACCGGCGGGTCGCGGTGCGTCCGCGGCCCGCACGCCTGCGACCCCGCCCGCCCCGGCCGGACGTCCGACGCGCCCCTCAGCGCGCGAGCGCTCCGGGACCGAACCGCTGCGCGAGGTGCTCGGCGAGCCGCCGCAGCTCGACCGGCGGGAGTCCGGTGAACCGCTCCACCTCCCGGGGCTGGTAGCCCGCCGCGACGTACCACTCGATCGCCGCGACCGTCGCGGCCGCGTCGACCGGTCCGGCACCCACCGCCTCCCGCACGAAGGTGCTGAACCTCACGGCGGAGAGGTACTGCGCCGGGCTCGTGCCCAGCAGGTGGGTGCACCACCGGTGCAGCTCCCCCAGGCTGGTGCCGACCTCCCGTGCGACGTCGGTCGCCCGCACCAGGCCGCGGCGCTCGTCGACGAACGCCAGCGCGTCGTCGAGGTGGTCGAGGTCGGCGCTGCTGCGCCGGGGCCGTGCCGCCAGCGCCCCGAGGACCGTCGCCACCGCCGCGTCGTCCTCCCCCGCGGCGAGCTGCTCCCCGGCCGCGGCGACGGTGGCCTCGTCGAGGACAGCGGTCGGCGGCAGCCACGTGTCGGCGGTCGGGCGCTCGTCGCGCAACCGCGCGAGGCCGGCAGGGTGCAGCTGCACCCCCAGCCGGGCCACGGGGCCCGTCTGCTCGCCGACGACCGCGTGGGTCCAGGCGCCCCGAACCCCGTCACGGTCGGGCGTCCGCTGCCCGGTCAGCGGCTCGACGTTCGCGCCGCCGGTACCGCGAACGATCTGCAGCAGACCCCGACCGTCCGGCAGCAGCACCTCGGCGTGCGCGCGGCCCGCGGCGTGGCGGGCGACCCAGGCGTGCTCGGCCACCCCCGCGAGGGCGCTGGGCACGGCGAACCGACGGTAGGAGTCCACGGCGACGGGCATGCCCCATCATGCCCCGACCGCGGGGCACCACGGGACCGTCAGTCCCCGAAGGGACCGACCCGCACCACGCTGCGCGGCGCAGCGGCCAGCTCGCCCGCCAGCGCCTGGACCTGCTGAGCGGTGACCGCGCGGACCCGCGCCAGCGACTCGTCGATGTCGAGCAGCTCGCCGTGCACCAGCTCGGCCTTCCCGAGCCGGCTCATGCGCGACCCCGTGTCCTCCATGCCGAGCACCAGCCCGCCGCACAGCTGTCCGATGCAGCGGGCCAGCTCGGCCGCACCCATCGGCTCGTCCGCCATGCGCTCGAGCTCGTGCACCATGAGCGCCGTGACCTCGTCGACCCGCGCCGGGGTGCAGCCCGCGTAGAGGCCGAACAGGCCCGTCTCGGCGTGACCGCTGGCGAACGAGTACGTCGAGTACGCCAGGCCGCGCTTCTCGCGCACCTCCTGGAACAGCCGCGAGGACATGCCCCCACCCAGGGCGGCGTTCAGCACCGAGAGCACGAACCGCCGCTCGTCGGTCGCGTTCAGGCAGGTCCCGCCCACGATGACGTTCGCCTGCTCCGTCGTGCGACGGATGGTGAGCTCCGCGCCGCCCGTCGGCGACGCCGTGGCACCCACCCGGCGTCCGGCGGGCACGTCGGTGGTGCCCAGCTCCCAGCCACCCGTGCGCAGCGCCGCCTCGACCTGCGCGCAGAGCGCGTCGTGGTCGACGCCACCGGCAGCCGTCACCACGAGGGTCTCGGGCCGGTAGTGCTCGCGGTAGTGCTCCCAGACCGCGTCGCGCGGGACCGAGCGGATCGCCTGGGGCGTGCCCCCGATGGGCCGCCCCAGCGGCGTGTCCCCGAAGACCGCGGTCGCGAACTGCTCGTGGGCGACGTCCGACGGGTCGTCGTCGTTCATCGCGAGCTCCTCGAGGATCACCCCGCGCTCGGTCTCGAGCTCGGCGGGGTCGAGCCGCGCCGAGGTCACCATGTCCGCGATGACGTCCACCGCCATCGGGACGTCGGTGTCGAGCACCCGTGCGTAGTAGCACGTGTGCTCCTTGCCGGTGGCGGCGTTGGCCTCACCACCGACGGCGTCGAACGCCTCCGCGATGTCCATCGCGGTGCGCCGCGCCGTGCCCTTGAACAGCAGGTGCTCGAGGAAGTGCGTCGAGCCGAAGTGGCCCGACGTCTCGTCCCGGGACCCGACGCCGACCCAGGCGCCGACGGTCGCCGAGCGCATGCCGGGCATGTGCTCGGTGAGGACCCGGACGCCGCCGGGCAGGACGGTGCGCCGCACGGCGGCGCCACCCTCCTGCCCGACGACGAGCTCCGCACCCGGCGACCCGGGTGCGACGAGCGGGAGCTGCTGCGGCACGTCAGGCGTCGGCGGTCGCCGGCTCGGCGGCCTGGTCGCCGCCCTCAGCCTGGGACTCGTCGAGCACCGCGTGCAGCGAGAGCTTGCCGCGCGGGTCGATCTCACCGATCTCGACCTGGACCTTCTGGCCGATGGCCAGCACGTCCTCGACGTTCTCGACCCGCTTGCCGCCGACCAGCTTGCGGATCTGCGAGATGTGCAGCAGACCGTCCTTGCCGGGCGACAGCGAGATGAACGCGCCGAACGTCGTGGTCTTCACCACGGTACCGACGAAGCGCTCGCCGATCTCGGGCATGTGCGGGTTCGCGATCGCGTTGATCGCGGCCCGCGCGGCCTCCGCCGACGGTCCGTCGGTGGCGCCGATGTAGACCGTGCCGTCGTCCTCGATGGAGATGTCGGCGCCGGTCTCCTCCTGGATCTGGTTGATCATCTTGCCCTTCGGGCCGATGACCTCGCCGATCTTGTCGACCGGCACCTTCACGGAGATGACGCGGGGAGCGAACGGGCTCATCTCGTCCGGCACGTCGATCGCCTCGGCGATGACGTCGAGGATCGCCAGGCGAGCCTCCTTGGCCTGGGTCAGCGCGCCGCCGAGCACCGAGGCGGGGATGCCGTCGAGCTTGGTGTCGAGCTGGATGGCCGTGACGAACTCGCGCGTGCCGGCGATCTTGAAGTCCATGTCGCCGAACGCGTCCTCGGCGCCCAGGATGTCGGTGAGCGCCGCGTAGCGGGTCTCACCGTCGACCGTGTCGGACACCAGGCCCATGGCGATGCCGGCGACGGGCGCGCGCAGCGGCACACCGGCGTTGAGCAGCGACAGGGTCGCGGCGCAGACCGAGCCCATGGACGTCGAGCCGTTGGAGCCCAGCGCCTCGGACACCTGGCGGATCGCGTAGGGGAAGTCCTCGCGGGCCGGCAGCACCGGGACGATCGCACGCTCGGCGAGCGCGCCGTGGCCGATCTCGCGGCGCTTCGGCGAACCGACGCGGCCCGTCTCGCCCGTGGAGAACGGCGGGAAGTTGTAGTGGTGCATGTAGCGCTTGCGCGTCTCGGGCGACAGCGAGTCGATCTGCTGCTCCATGCGCAGCATGTTCAGCGTGGTGACACCGAGGATCTGCGTCTCGCCACGCTCGAACAGCGCGGAGCCGTGCGTGCGGGGCAGCACCTCGACCTCTGCCGACAGCGTGCGGATGTCGCGCAGCCCGCGGCCGTCGATGCGGAAGCCGTCGGTGAGGATCCGCTGGCGGATGAGCGCCTTCTGGACCGAGCGGTACGCGGCGGAGATCTCCTTGTCGCGGCCCTCGAACTGCTCGGCGAGCTCGCCCTGGACCTCGGCCTTGATCTCGTCGAGACGGCCCTCGCGCTGCTGCTTGTCGGCGATCGACAGCGCCTCGGACAGGCGCGCCGTGGCGGCCTGCTCGACGGCGGCGTACGCGTCGGGCTGGTAGTCCGGGAACGTCGGGAAGACCTGGGTCTCCTTGGCGGCCTGGCCGGCGAGCTGCTGCTGCGCCTCGGCCAGCGCGCGGATGGACGGCTTGGCGGCCTCGAGGCCCTGCGCCACGACGTCCTCGGTCGGCACGGTGCCGCCGCCGCCGTGGATGAGGTTCCAGGCACCCTCGGGCGCCTCGGCCTCGATCATGGCGATCGCGACGTCGTCACCGACGATGCGCCCCGCCACGACCATGTCGAACGTCGAGCGCACGCGCTCGGAGTAGCGCGGGAACGCGACCCAGTGGCCGTCGACGAGCGAGAGGCGCGTCGCGGCGACGGGGCCGGAGAACGGCAGGCCGGACAGCTGGGTCGACATCGACGCCGCGTTGATCGCGAGCACGTCGTACGCGTCGTCGGGGTTGATCGACAGGACCGTCACGACGACCTGGACCTCGTTGCGCAGGCCCTTGACGAACAGGGGACGCAGCGGGCGGTCGATCAGGCGGCAGGCCAGGATCGCCTCGGTCGAGGGACGGCCCTCGCGGCGGAAGAACGAGCCGGGGATCTTGCCGGCGGCGTACTGGCGCTCCTCGACGTCGACCGTCAGGGGGAAGAAGTCGAACTGCTCACGCGGGTGCTTGCCGGCCGTGGTGGCCGACAGCAGCATCGTGTCGTCGTCGAGGTACGCGACGGCCGCGCCGGCGGCCTGCTTGGCCAGCCGGCCGGTCTCGAAGCGGACGGTGCGGGTGCCGAAGCGACCGTTGTCGATCGTGGCCTCGGCGAACTGGATCTCGGGACCCTCCATGGGTGCCCTCCTTGTTCTCGAAGGCGCCGCCCTGCCCCGCGGCGGTCTTCGACCGTGGCGCCCGGACACATGTTCCGGGGGCCACTACCGAGGACCGGACGAGCGGGGTCGGCGCGGTGGTTGTGCTGGTCGTGCGGTGGTGCAGGTGGTGCGTGTCGTGCGGACCCGCGTCAGCCCGTCCGGGGGGACGGGGCCCGACGCAGGACCAGCCCGGACCGACACGGTCCGGGCTGGTGCGGGTCGTTCAGCGGCGCAGGCCGAGGCGCTCGATGAGCGCACGGTAGCGGTTGATGTCGACCTTCTGCAGGTAGCCGAGCAGCCGGCGACGGCGCCCGACGAGGAGCAGCAGCCCGCGGCGGCTGTGGTGGTCGTGCTTGTGGGTCTTCAGGTGCTCCGTGAGGTCCTTGATCCGCTGCGTCAGGACCGCGATCTGGACCTCCGGCGAACCGGTGTCACCCTCGTGGGTGGCGTACTCGGTCATGATGGACTGCTTGATGGCACTGTCGAGCGGCACAGGGTCTCCTCAGGATTCTCGTTGCGCGGTGCGCCGGGGCATGTCCACCCGGGCTCTCTCGGTCCGCGGCCGGTCGTACGGCTCGCCCAGACTACCAGGACACGCCGCTCACCTCGTCATGCGGTGCCGGGTGCACCCGTGCGGAGCTCGCGGCGGACGTCGCGCACGTCCTGCGCCATCTGCTCGAGCAACGCGTCGACCGTGTCGAAGCGCACCGTCGGGCGCAGCCGCGCGACGAGCTCGAGCACGACCTCCTCGTCGTACAGGTCGAGGTCGGTGCGGTCGAGCACGTAGGCCTCGACCCGGCGACCGCGGCCGCCGAAGGTCGGGTTGGTGCCGATCGAGACGGCGACGGGCAGGAGGCGGTCGGCGGCCGGCACCGGCAGCCCGTCGGGACGGCGCTCCGCACGCCGCAACCACCCGGCGTAGACGCCGTCCGCGGGCACCATGCCCACCGTGTCGCCGAGGTTGGCGGTCGGGTACCCCAGCTCGCGCCCGCGCGCGTCGCCGTGCACGACGACGCCCCGGACGCGGTGCAGCCGGCCGAGCACCTGCGCCGCCTCCTCGACCGCGCCACGCGCCAGGAGCTCGCGCACCCACGTCGACGACCAGCGGCGGTGCGCGGGGGTGTCCTCGACGGCGCCGCCGGGGCGCACGTCGTCGATGACGTCGACCGTGAACCCGTACCGCTCCCCCAGCCGGCGCATGGTCGTCAGGTCGCCCGAGTTCTGCCAGCCGAAGCGCACGTCGTGGCCGACGACCACGGTGCGCGCCCGCAGCGCCGCCACCAGGTAGCGCTGCACGAACTCCTCGGGGCTCTGGCGCGCGAACCCGAGCGTGTACGGCACGAGCAGGACGGCGTCGAGCCCGGTGGCCGCGAGCAGCTCGAGCCGGTCCGCGTCACCGAGCAGCAGCTCGGGTGCCTCGTCCGGCCGGTGGACCTGGGCGGGGTGCGGCGTGAACGTCACGGCGACGGCGTGCGCGCCGACCGCGCGCGCGTCGTCGACCATGCGGGTCAGGACCGCGACGTGCCCCCGGTGCACGCCGTCGAAGTTCCCGAGCGTGACCACGGAAGGCCCCCACCCGGGGGGCACCTGCGACACGTCGGTCCAGACCTGCACACCAGCTCCCGTTCCACCGCACCCGCCCGTCGCGGGTCCCGGCGGACAAGCCTGCCACGACGCGGGGGACGCCCCGCACCGCCGGTCCTCGGGCGGGCGCGCCCGGGGACCGGCGGTGCGCGTCAGCGACCGAACCGCGGCGTGAGGCGGGCGCCGTCGGTGACGGCCGTGCCGGCGGGGTTGCGGAACACCGCGCGGTACTCCGTCCCGAGGGCGAGCGGCGTCACCAGCACGCGCAGCGTGGTGCTGCGGGCGAAGGGCACCGGGAGCCACGGGCCCCTCCCCCAGCGCCACTGCCACTGCACGGTGGGTGCAGGCTGCCCGCTGGCGGCGGCGCTGAACTCCACGAAGGTGCCGACCCGGCCCGCCGTGTCGGTGGGGTGCCGGACCACGGACGGCGCCTGCTGGGGCACCAGCAGCCGCGCGGCGGTGGTGGTGACGGTGCCCGAGGCGTTGGTGAACACCGCCCGGTACTGCGCACCGGCGTTCGCCGACGTCGCGACGACCTGCAGGGTGGTGCCGGTCGCGCCGGGCACGTCCCGCCACGTCCCGCCGGAGCGGACCTGCCAGCGCACGTCGGGCGCCGGCGCACCGGTCGCGGCCGCCGTGAAGGTCGCGGTCGTGCCCAGTGCGGCCGTCACGTCGACCGGGTGCGTGGTCACCACCGGGGCGGCCGCGGCGGGCGCACCGTCCTGCTGGTCCGCGGCGAACGACGCGACCCAGGAGAGCGACGAGTTCCAGTTGACCGTGATCTCGTTGGAGGCCCACGAGCTGATCTCGTCCAGGTAGCACGTCGCCGGGGCGCAGTCCTCGGGGAGCGTCGCCTGCATGGTGGGGTCCCACGTGCCGCGGATCGAGTTGGGACCCCCGGCGAGCGAGCCCTTCGGGGGGTTGGGCAGGGACGGGTCGAGCTGGTGCGCGAACCAGCGGGAGTGCTGGTTCTGCGAGAAGACCGTTCCCCAGCCGGTCACGTACGACCGGTTGAGCGCGTTGCGACCGAACAGGTAGTCCAGCCCCTCCAGGGTCCCCTGCAGGTAGGTCTCGTCGCCCGTGAGGTCGTACGCCGTCGCGACCACCACGAGGACGTTGGTCACCGACGAGTTCGAGCCCCAGTCGTACACCCCGTCGGTGGGCGAGTAGACCGAGCCCCACGGCTGCTGGGCCTGGGCCTCGAGGTACCGGTCCGCGGCGGCCACGACGGACGCACGCACGTCCGCACGGTCGGGCAGCCCGTTCGGGACCGTCGCGAGCGTGAGGCGGCCCAGCGCGGCCGTGCCGCCCCAAAAGAACCCGCCGGGCCCGAAGACGTCGCCGGTGTGGTGCGGGCTCGCCGTGACGTCCGCCGCGTACCGGTCCTCCCCGGTCGTGACGTACAGCTCGGCCGCCGCCCAGTAGAACTCGTCGCTGACGTCCGTGTCGTCGTACGGGCCGCCGCCGTCGCTGCCGGCAGCGGCGGGCGCGTAGACGTCGGGGTGCGCGAGCGCCGCCTCGTACGTGCTGCGCGCCGTGGTCAGGAGGGTCGCGGCGAACTCCGGGTCGATGTCGGCGAACAGGCGCGCACCCTGCGCGGCGACCGCCGCGAGGTTGAGCGTCGCCGCGGTGGACGGCCGGTGCAGGGACCGCGCCTGCGGGTCGTCGGCGGGCGCCAGCGGCAGCCCGGTCCAGCCCTCGTCGTGGATCTTGTGGTGCACCATGCCGGCGTACTCACCGGACGGGGCCACCATCTTCAGCATCCACTCGAGCTCCCAGCGCGCCTCGTCGAGCACGTCGGGCACGCCGTTGCCGTGCTCGGGCAGGTCGAGCGTGCCGTCGTCGAGCGCGCCGGCGCGGGCGCCGGGTGCGGTCAGCGTGCGCTCGTACGTCGAGAGCAGCTGGGCGACGGCGATGCCGCCGTTGACGACGTACTTGCCGTGGTCACCCGCGTCGTACCAGCCGCCCGTGACGTCGAGCGTGTAGTCGCAGGTCCAGCCGTCGTAGTAGTCGCGCGGTCCGATGCACGGCACGTCGGTGTCGCCCTGGTTGGGGGCGACCCCCACGTGCCCCGCCTCCCGGGCGTACTCCTCGCCGACGATCGAGGCCTCGATGTCGATGCCCGACCGCGCCAGGTAGAAGTAGTTCAGCGCGTCGTACCGGAGCTGGGAGTACAGGTCCGTCGCGATCGCGAACGGGTGGCTGGTCTCGCCGTCGGCGACGAGGGTGAGGTCCGACCCCGTGGTCGTGACGTCGGAGAAGTCGATCACGTGGACGTTCTCGCCCGAGGACGCGTCCGGGCCGACCGGCTCGGACTCGCCCTGCGCGACCTGCTCGCCGTCCGCGTCCAGCAGCTGCCACTCGACCGCCTCCGTCGCGTCGGTGACGAGCGTCGCGCGCTTGACCGCCTGCGGCAGGTAGCCGACCTGGTTGACGCGGACCCGCGGGCCGGTGTCCGGCTCGTAGGGCGGGGGCGGCGTGGCGGACGTGCTCAACGAGACCTCCGAGAGGCAGAACGTGTACGGCGCGGCCTTGCCGAGGTGGAGCGCGACCTGGCCGGGCGCGTCACCGTCGGCGGGGAACGTCAGCCCCGCGGTGAAGGGGTACGACAGTGTGGTGCGCTCCTCGGTCAGCGGAGCCGCCGACTGCTCGAACGCCGTGCGGTACGCGCCGCCGCCCTCGCCGACGATCACGCGCACCGGCGTGGCGGGCTCCGTGCGCCCCGTCAGGGACAGCACGTAGTTCTGGCCCTCCTCGATCGGCAGGCCGGTGAACGACAGGCCGGCGTCCCAGGGGTTCACGTTGCCCCCGGGCACCTCGACGCACATCTCACCGTCGGCGAACGTCGGGTCGCCCGTGCCGTACAGGCTCCAGGGGCCCAGGCTCTCCGCGAACGAGGTGTGGGGCAGCAGCTCGCTGTCGCTGCTCAGCGACACGTCGTCGAGGCAGAAGGTCCACGCCTCGGGGGTGACGCCGCCCAGCTGGAAGGCGATCTGCCCGTCGGGGGACTCGTCGGTCGGCGTGGCGGGGTACGACGCGATGGCGGTGAACGTCTCCTCGACGGCGGTCGGCTCGGCGGTGAGCGCCGGGCTCGTGTCCAGCACGGTGCCGTACGGCGCACCGTTCTGTCCGACCACGGCGCGGATCGTCACGTCGGTGGTCGCGGCGGCCGTGTAGGCGAGCGTGTACGTCGCACCCTCCTCCACGGCCACGCCGTTGAGCACCACGCCGACCCCGTACTGCGCCGAGCCGGCGGGCACGTCCACGCACAGCGCGCCGCTGCTCGTGTCGATCCCGCCGTCGGTGCCGTACGCGATCCACGCGCCGGGTCCGTCGTCGAAGGTGTCGTCGACCGCGACCGCGGGCAGCAGACCGACCGCCGCGAGCACCGCCGCGCTGCCGATCGCCGTCGCCGCGCGCACCGCGCGCCGTGTCTTTCGAGAAACCACGTCGTCTCCCCGGGGTGACTAGAAGCGCTCCCACACCTCGGCGTGCCGGGCGCTCGTCCTGCGGGCGACAGGCTACGGGCGAACCGGACGAACCGGAAGACGCGGTCCGGACCCGGCCCTGCGCGAATCGTTTCGGCCCGTCCTGTGCCAGGTCAGGACGCCGGCGCGAACACCACCGCCGGTCGCAGGCGGGCGCCCCGCCGTTCCACCACGGCCACCAGCGTCCCGTCGGGCGCGATCGCCGCCAGCGGACCGTCGGGCCCGTCGTGCGCGTCCACGCCCTGCCCGTAGGACAGCGCACGCGCCTCAGGCTCCGTGAGCTCCCGGACGGGGAGCACCCCGCGGGCCGCCTCCGCCAACGGCACCACGGGCACCGCCACGTCGTCCGGCGTCGCGCCGAGGTCGTCGAGGGTGCGCGCCTGCGCCAGCCCGAACCCGCCGACGCGCGTGCGGCGCAGGGCCGTGAGGTGGCCGCCGACGCCCAGGGCGTCCCCGAGGTCCCGCGCCAGCGCCCGCACGTACGTCCCGGACGAGCAGGTGACCTCGACGTCGACGTCCAGCACCGGGACGCCGTCGTCGACGTCGGTGCGTGCGGCCACGACCTCGAACCGGGCGACGTGCACGGGACGCGCGGCCAGCTCGACGTCCTCACCGGCGCGCACGCGCGCGTAGGCGCGCTGCCCGTCGACCTTGATCGCCGACACCGTGCTGGGGACCTGGCGGATGTCACCGGTCAGCTCCGCGACCCGGGCGAGCAGGTCGGCCCGCGGGACCGCCGACGCGTCGACCCGCGCCACGACCTCACCCTCCGCGTCGTCCGTCGTCGTGGCCACGCCCAGGCGCACGGTGGCCGCGTAGTCCTTGTCCGCCCCGGTGACGTACGTGAGCAGCCGGGTGGCCCTGCCGATGCCGAGGACCAGGACGCCGGTCGCCATGGGGTCCAGCGTGCCGGCGTGCCCGACCTTCCGGGTCGCCGCCAGCCGCCGCACGCGGGCGACCACGTCGTGGCTGGTCCACCCCGCGGGCTTGTCGACGACGAGCAGCCCGTCGTCGGCGGTCGGGCGGCGCGGCCCGGACTGCCGGGCGTCGCCCCGGCCCGCGTGGGCGGTCATGCGGACGCCGGGACGTGGTGCGGTGCGGTCGGCATCCGGCCAGGCTAGCGGCGGACCCACGGCGTGCCGCACGCGGGTGCGTCCACCGCTGCACCGGGAGCCCGCACCGGGACGACGGACGACGACACCGGGACGGCGCCGGGACGGCACCGCGACGACGACGCGGCACGGCGACCCGGCCGGGGACGACGACGGGCCCCGCGCCGGCACGTGGCCGGGGCGCGGGGCCCGTCGAGGGTGCTCAGTCCGTGCCGGTCTCGTCGTCGTCGCGACGGTACGGGTCGGCCTCGCCGGCGTACCGCGCGCTCGCGGCGAGCCGCGCCACCTCGGCGTCCCGCCGGGCCGCCTCGGACAGCGCCTGCTCGAGGTGCGCCGCCGTCTCCGGCACCGCGTCGAGGTGGAATGCGAGGGTGGGCGTCAGCCGGATGCCCGTCTGCTTGCCCACCTCGGAGCGGATGAGGCCCTTGGCGCTCTCCAGCGCCTTCGCGGAGCCCTCGCGCGCCTCGGCGTCGCCGAGGACCGTGTAGTACACGTCCGCGTGCTGCAGGTCGCCGGTGACACGGACGTCCGTCACCGTCACGAACCCGAGCCGCGGGTCCTTGACCCGCGTGTCGATCATCTGCGCGACCACCTGCTGGACCCGCTCGGCCAGCTTCCGCGCCCGCCCTGTGTCGGCCATTCCGCCGCCTTTCCCTAGACCTCCTCACCGCGTGGGTGACGAGGGGTGACGAACTCACGAGGACGACCGGAGGGAGGGGACGGCGGGCCGTGGTGGGCCTGGCACGGGCCGCCAGGCCCGCGGTAGGCCCGCCGTCCCCTCCCGGAGGTCGTCCGGAGACGACCTCGACATCGTCAGCTACGCGGCTTCTCCCGCATCTCGAACGTCTCGATGACGTCCTCGAGCTGCAGGTCGTTGAACGACCCGAGACCGATACCGCACTCGTAGCCCTCGCGGACCTCGGTCGCGTCGTCCTTGAACCGCTTGAGCGACTCGATCGTCAGGTTGTCCCCGATGATCTTGCCCTTGCGGAGCACGCGCGCCTTCGTGTTCCGTCGGATCTCGCCCGAGCGCACGATGCACCCGGCGATGTTGCCGAACTTGGAGGAGCGGAAGATCTCGCGCACCTCGGCCGAGCCGAGCTGTGCCTCCTCGTACTCCGGCTTGAGCATCCCCTTGAGGGCTGCCTCGACGTCGTCGATCGCCTGGTAGATGACCGAGTAGAAGCGCACGTCGACGCCCTCGCGGTCCGCCAGCTCCTCGACACGCGGCGCCAGCTTCACGTTGAAGCCGATGATGATCGCGTTGTCGACCGTGGCCAGGTTGACGTCGTTCTGCGTGATGGCACCCACACCGCGGTGGATGACGCGCAGCTCGACCTCGTCGCCGACGTCGATCTTGAGCAGCGCGTCCTCGAGTGCCTCGACGGCACCGGACACGTCGCCCTTGAGGACGAGGTTGAGGGTCTCGACCTTGCCCTGCTGCAGAGCCTGCGTGAAGTCCTCGAGGCTGATGCGCTTGCGACGCTTGGCCAGGAGGGCGGCACGCTCGGCCGACTCGCGCTTCTCGGCGATCTGACGCGCGGTGCGCTCGTCGGGCGCCACGAGGAACGTGTCGCCCGCGCGGGGCACCGAGGACAGCCCCAGCACCTGCACGGGACGGGCGGGACCCGCCTCCGTGAGGTTCTCGCCGTGCTCGTCGAGCATGGCCCGGACGCGGCCGTGCGCCGTGCCGGCGACGATCGCGTCACCGACGTGCAGCGAACCGGACTGGACCAGCACCGTGGCGACCGCACCGCGACCCTTGTCGAGGTTGGCCTCGATCGCGACGCCGCGCGCATCCTTGTCGGGGTTGGCGCGCAGGTCGAGGGCCGCGTCCGCGGTGAGCAGGACGGCCTCGAGCAGCTGGTCGATCCCCTGGAGCTGCTTGGCGGAGACGTCGACGAACATCGTGTCGCCGCCGTACTCCTCGGCCACCAGGTTGTACTCGGTGAGCTGCTGGCGGATCTTGTCGGGGTTCGCCCCCTCCTTGTCCACCTTGTTGACCGCGACGACGATCGGCACGTTCGCCGACTGCGCGTGGTTGAGCGCCTCGATCGTCTGGGGCATCACGCCGTCGTCCGCCGCGACCACGAGGATCGCGATGTCGGTGACCTGGGCACCACGGGCACGCATGGCGGTGAACGCCTCGTGACCCGGGGTGTCGATGAACGTGATGGCCCGCTCGACACCCTCGTGCTCGGCGCGCACCTGGTACGCACCGATGTGCTGGGTGATGCCGCCGGCCTCGCCCGCGACGACGTCCGTGGACCGGATGGCGTCGAGGAGCTTGGTCTTGCCGTGGTCGACGTGACCCATGACGGTGACGACCGGCGGCCGCGCCTCCAGGACCTCGTCACCCTCGGCCTCGAGCTCGGCCTCCAGGTCGATGTCGAAGGCCCCGAGCAGCTCGCGGTCCTCCTCCTCGGCCGACACCATCTCGATGACGTAGCCGAGCTCGGACGCGAGCGCGCCGAACGTGTCCTCGTCGAGCGACTGCGTCGCCGTCGCCATCTCACCGAGGTGGAACAGCACGGTGACGAGCGACGCCGGGTTGGCGTCGATCTTGTCGGCGAAGTCGTTCAGCGACGAGCCGTGGCGCAGGCGGACGACCGTCTTGCCGTTGCCGCGCGGGACGGACACGCCGCCCAGCGACGGCGCCTGCATCTGCTCGAACTCCTGGCGCTTCGCCCGCTTGGACTTGCGCCCACGGACCGGACGACCCCCGGCGCGACCGAACGCACCCTGGGTCGAGCCGCGACCGGCGCCGCCGGGACGACCGCCGCCACCACCGGGACGACCGGCGAAACCGCCGCCACCACCGGGTGCACCGCCACCGGGACGGGCGCCGTAGCCGCCGCCACCGCCACCGGGACGACCGCCACCCCCGCGACCGGCGGGTGCCGGACGCTCACCGGGGCGACCGACGCCGCTCTGCGTACGACCGGGCATCATGCCCGGGTTGGGGCGGGGACCGCCGGGACGCGGACCACCAGGACGAGGACCGCCCGGGCGCTCGCCGGCCGCCGCAGCGGGCGCACCCTCGGCGGGTGCCGGACGACGGTCACCGGGACGCGGCATGCCCTGCGACGGGGCGAAGGGGTTGTTGCCCGGACGCGGGCCACCGGGACGCGGTCCGCCGGGGCGCTCACCCTGGCGGGGCATGCCCTGGGCCGGGGCGAACGGGTTGTTGCCCGGACGCGCCGCGGGACGCGGGGCACCGGGACGGGCACCACCCTGGCCACCGCTCTGCGGCGGACGGGGCGCGCCGGGACGGGCACCCTGCGGGGCCGGCTGCGACGGACGGGCACCGGGGTTGGCCGGTGCGGCCGCGCGCGGGGCCGGGGTCTGGGCGGCGGGAGCCTGGGGGGCCGGCGCCTGGGGGGCCGGCGCCTGGGGGGCCGGTGCCTGCGGCGCCGGAGCCTGGGCGGCCGGAGCCTGCGGTGCCGGGGCCTGCGGTGCTGCCGCGGCCGGCGCCGGAGCAGCCGGTGCGGGAGCGGCCGGTGCCGCGGGACGCGCCGGTGCCGGGGCGGGCGTGCCCCCGGACGGTGCGGGCGCCTGCGGCGCGGCGGGGCGCGCTGCGGGCTTGCCCGAGCCTCCCACCGGGTAGGTGTCGCGCAGCTTGCGCACGACGGGGGGCTCGATCGTCGATGACGCCGAGCGGACGAACTCTCCGAGCTCGTTGAGCTTGGTCATGATGGTCTTGCTGTCGACCCCGAGCTCCTTCGCGAGCTCGTAGACGCGGACCTTGGCCACATCTCTCCTGTCCTGGTCCGCCCGGACAGGGTCGGACCGTCGTTAGTGCGAGGTACTCATCGCTGGGTACTCATCGGTGCGTGCTCATCGGGTAGCCATCGGCTTCCAACCCGCTTTCCCGGTCGACGGTCGGTACCGGAGTCGGTCCCGGCACCGTGGTGCTGTGCTGTGGCTGATCCTGCGCGGCGAGCCGCGTGACGACCTGCTCCACGACATCGACCCCCAGGGGGCCGGTGTGCCGCAGCGCCCGGCCGAAGGCCCGCCGTCGTACGGCGAGCTCGAGGCAACGCTGGTCGGGGTGCAGCCACGCACCCCGGCCCGGCATCCGGCGGCGCTCGTCCACCACGAGCACGGGATCACCCGCGCCGTCGTCGGACAGCACCACCCTCAGCAGGGCCGACCTGAGGCCGGTCGCACGGCACCCCACGCACGTGCGGACGGGACCCGGTTCTGGCGCCTGGGGCGCGGGATCGGGGTTCCGCCTGCTCGGCGAAGAGAGCCGGGCAGCCGGCCCAGCCTCAGAGAGTCTAGCGCGCCTGGTCACCGGACGGGACCGGACGCCCCCGCAGCCGGGTCGTCGGCACCGCGGGAGGACCCGGGTGCGGCGCCCGCCGCGGGCTCCGCGTCGGACCGGATGTCGATGCGCCAACCGGTCAGCTTCGCGGCCAGACGGGCGTTCTGACCCTCCTTGCCGATGGCGAGGGACAGCTGGTAGTCGGGGACGACGACCCGTGCCGCACGGGCGACCGGGTCGACGATCGTGACGTCGAGCACACGTGCCGGCGAGAGCGCGTGCGCGATCATCTCGGCGGGGTCGTCGGAGTGGTCGACGATGTCGATCTTCTCGCCGTGGAGCTCGGCCATGACGGCGCGCACGCGCCCACCCATGGGGCCGATGCACGCACCCTTGGCGTTCACGCCGGGCACGTTCGCGCGCACAGCCATCTTGGTCCGGTGACCGGCCTCGCGGGCCATGGCGGTGATCTCCACCGTGCCGTCGGCGATCTCCGGCACCTCGAGGGCGAACAGCTTGCGCACCAGGTTCGGGTGCGTGCGCGACAGCGTGATCTGCGGCCCCCGCTGGCCGCGGGCGACGTCGAGCACGTAGGCCCGCAGCCGCTCGCCGTGCACGTACCGCTCCCCCGGCACCTGCTCGTGCGCCGGCAGGACGGCCTCGACGCCGCCGACGTCGACGAGCACGGTGCGCGGGTCGCGTCCCTGCTGGATGACGCCGCCGAGCACCTCGCCCGCCTTGCTGCGGAACGTGCCGAGCACCTGGTCGTCCTCGGCGTCGCGCAGCCGCTGCACGATGACCTGGCGCGCGGTCGCGGTCGCGATGCGGCCGAAGCCTGCGGGGGTGTCCTCGTACTCCGGGGTGTCCGGCGTGCCGGGCTCCGCGTCCTCCGGCAGCGGGTCGCGCGCCCAGACGGTCACGTGGCCGCTGCGCCGGTCCAGCTCGACCCGCGCGCGCGCCTGCGCACCGGGCGTCCGGTGGTAGGCGGAGAGCAGCGCCTGCTCGATGGCCTCGACGAGCACGTCGAGGCTGATCTCCCGCTCGCGCTCGATGAGTCGCAGCGCCTGCATGTCGATGTCCACGTCAGCCCCTTCCTGCGCCGTCCCGAGAGACCGCGTCGTCGTCGTCCTCGGCGTCGCGCACCGCGGCGAGGTCCACCTGCACCCGTGCGTCCCGCACGTCGTCCCAGGCCAGCGTCACGGGCGCGCCCTGCACGGGCCGGCGGCCCTTGCCGGGGGCCGTCACCGGCACCACCACGAGGTCCGGCCGCTCGCCGTCGCCGACCTGCTCCAGGCGGCCGGTGAGCGTGCGCCCGTCGGTGCGCCGCACCACCACGGTGCGACCCCGGGCCCGCCGCCAGTGCCGTGCGGCCGTCAGCGGACGTTCTGCGCCGGGGCTGCCGACCTCCAGCGTGTAGGCCGCGGGCAGCACGTCGGCGGCGTCGAGCGCGTCCGACACGGCGCGCGTGACGTCACCCACCCGGTCGAGGTCGAGCGTGCCCGGGTCCTCGTCGCGCAGGTCGACGACCACGCGCACGACCGTGCCACGCCCGCTGCCGGCGACCTGGAGGTCGTCGAGCAGCAGACCGGCGCCGGTCACGGCTGCCTCCACGATCTCCCGCACCCGGGGTGCGGTGGCTGGCGCGCCCATGACCCGGCCTCCTGTCGACTCTCCTGCACGGTGGGGCGCAGGCGGCGACCCTGTGACGTTGTGGAACCAGGGTAACGACTCCCGGCGCCCCCACCGGACGTGCCGGGCCGGAGGCGGCGGGCATGGCAGGATCGCGCCCGATGGACCGCCACCGCACCCCGCACCCCGCACCCCCGACCGCGCGCCCGGAAGCGCGCCGGCGCGCACCCGTGCTGCGCCTGGCGGCCACCCTGGTGGCGGGCGCGCTCGCCCTCGGGGGCTGCGGCGTGCGGCTCGAGTCACCGCCGCCGGCGGAGCCCTCCCCGGACGCGATCGAGCAGGTCCGGGCGCGGACGGTGGACGACGCCCTCGCGCTGGCGGACGCCGCGCGGGCCGCCGCGCCGTCCGCCGACGAGGCGACCAGGGCCGTCCTGGACGACGTCGCCACGTTCTCGGACCAGCACGTCGAGGCGCTCGGCGGGGTCTACGACTCCGGGCTGCCGGACGCGACGCCCACCCCCGCGCCGGCCGCGACGTCGCCCGCGGTGACGGACGTCACCGGCGTGCTCAGCGCACTGGTTGACGACGCGGCACGCGCGGCGGACGACGCGGACGACGTGCCCGACGGTGCGCTGGCCCGGCTGGTCGCGTCGGTGTCCGTGGCGCGCGATGCGCTGGCCGACCGGCTCGCCGCGGTGACGGGTGTGCCTCGCCCCGACCCGGCCCTCGCGGCACCCGACGGCACGGCGGGCACGGCGGCGACGGCCACCGCGGACCCCACGGTCACGCCACCCGGTGCCGCGCCCACCGGCGGTGCGGCACCCGGTGACGCGACGCCCGCGGCCTCGGCGGGTGCGAAGGCACTGGCGCTGGCGCACGACGAGGCCGCGTGGACGCTCGCCGTCCTCGCCGCCCGCACCACCGACGAGCGGCGGGCCACCCTCCTGGCGGCCGCCGACGGGCACCGCCGGGCGTCGGACGCGTGGGCCGCGACCGCCGGCGTCGTCGGCCAGCCGACCGACCCGCGCCGGTCCGCGTACGCCCTGCCCGGCGGGCTGGACGACCCGACGGTGGCGGACGCCCTGCCGCGCACGCTGGAGCAGGCCGTCGCCGACGCCTCCGCACAGGCCGTGGACGACGCGCCGGCGGGTGCGCGGGCGGAGGCGATCGCGTCGTTGCGCACGGCGACGGCCGCGGCGGTCGCCTGGGGCGCCGCCCCGGTCCCCTTCCCCGGCATGCCCGAGCTCGCGACGCCCCCCGTCGGCTGACCCGCCGGCACCCGCCCCGGTCGCCTGACCACCGGGACCCGGGCGGACGGTTCCGGCCCGGACGTGGGGGGGCCCCCCCCCCCGCCCCCCGCGGCGGCGCGCGCGGCGGGCCCACCAGCGGGCCCCCCCGGCCGGGGGACGTCAGCCGGCGACCAGCTCGTCGACCATCTCGGCGACGCGGTCGGCCGCCGTGGCGACGGGGACCTGCTCGGGGGTGCCGCCGACCCGGGGGCGGACCTCGACCACACCCTCGGCCAGGCCCCGCCCCACGACGACGACGAGCGGGACGCCCAACAGCTCCGCGTCGGCGAACTTCACGCCGGGCGAGACCTTGGGCCGGTCGTCGTAGAGCACCTCGACGCCGCGCGCCGACAGCGTCGTGGCCAGCGCCTCGGCCGCCTCGAACACGGCGGCGTCCTTGCCCGTGGCGACGACGTGGACGTGCGCGGGCGCGACGTCCGCCGGCCACGCGAGCCCTCGGTCGTCGTGGTTGGCCTCGGCGAGCGCCGCCAGGACGCGGGTCACCCCGATGCCGTACGAGCCCATGGTGACGACCTGGGACTTGCCGTTCTGGTCGAGCACCGTCAGGCCGAGGGCCTGCGCGTACTTGCGACCCAGCTGGAAGATGTGGCCGATCTCGATGCCGCGCGCGAGCTCGAGCGGTCCCGACCCGTCGGGCGCGGGGTCGCCCGCGCGCACCTCGGCCGCCTCGACCGTGCCGTCGGCGGTGAAGTCCCGGCCGGCGACCAGGTCGAAGACGTGCCGCCCGGGCTCGTTCGCCCCGGTGATCCAGCGGGTGCCGGCCACCACGCGGGGGTCGAGGAGGTACCGCACCGCGGTGCGCTCCTCGCCGTCCGCGACGGGCACGTTGGGACCGAGCACGGACGGGCCGATGTACCCGCGGACCAGCTCGGGGTGGGCAGCGAAGTCGGCGTCGCCGGCGGGCTCGACCTCGGCGGGCGCGACGGCGGCCTCGAGCCGCTTGAGGTCGACCTCGCGGTCACCGGGCAGGCCGACGACGAGCAGCTCGCGCTCCCCGGTGGGCTGCACGAGCGCGACGACGACGTTCTTGAGCGTGTCGGCGGCCGTCCACGGCCGGTCGTCCCGCGGCAGGCGCTCGTTGGCGAGCGCGACGAGCGAGTCGATCGTGGGCGTGTCCGGGGTGTCCTCGACGTGCGCGGCGGGCGCGTCGGACCAGTCGATCGCGTCGGGCACGACGGTGGTGACCGCCTCGACGTTCGCCGCGTACCCGCCGGGCGAGCGCACGAACGTGTCCTCCCCGATGGCCATCGGGGCGAGGAACTCCTCGGACCGCGAGCCGCCCATGGCGCCGGAGGTCGCGGCGACGATGACGTACTCGAGCCCCAGCCGGTCGAAGATCCGCTGGTAGGCACCGCGCTGCGCCTCGTAGGACGCCGCGAGGCCCTCGTCGTCGACGTCGAACGAGTACGCGTCCTTCATGACGAACTCGCGCCCGCGGATGAGGCCGGCGCGCGGCCGGGCCTCGTCGCGGTACTTCGTCTGGATCTGGTACAGGGCCGCCGGAAGGTCCTTGTACGACGAGTACAGGTCCTTGACCAGGAGCGTGAACATCTCCTCGTGCGTGGGGGCGAGCAGGTAGTCGGCGCCCTTGCGGTCCTTGAGGCGGAAGATGTTCGGCCCGTACTCGGACCAGCGCCCCGTCGCCTCGTAGGGCTCCTTGGGCAGCAGCGCCGGGAAGTGCACCTCCTGCGCACCGATCGCCGCCATCTCCTCACGGACCACCTGCTCGACCTTCGACAGGACCCGCAGGCCCAGCGGGAGCCAGGTGTAGATGCCGGGGGCGGCGCGACGGATGTACCCCGCGCGCACGAGCAGCCGGTGGCTGGCGACCTCGGCGTCGGCGGGGTCCTCGCGCAGGGTACGGAGGAACAGGGTGGACATGCGCAGGAGCATGACGACGAGCCTAGTGCGCACGCCGAGCGCATTCGCACGGCCCACGGGCGGCGGCGCCCGGCGTGCACCGGCGACGGAGCACGGGCGCTGAGGCGGGCACCGGTGCGAGGATGACCCCGTGCCGGAGCTGCCCGAGGTCGAGGCGCTCGCGCAGCACCTGCGCGAGCGGACGGTCGGCCGCACCGTGACCCGCGTCGAGGTCGCCGCGATCAGCGCGCTGAAGACGTTCCGCCCCGCCCCGGCGGCGCTGCGCGGCGGACGGGTGACGGACGTGGCACGGCACGGCAAGTGGCTGGACACCGCGGTGGACTCCCCCACGGACGGTCCGCTGCACCTGGTGTGGCACCTCGCCCGTGCGGGCTGGGTCCGCTGGTACGACGCGCTGCCGGAGCGCCCTGCGCGGCCCGGGAAGTCACCGATCGCGCTGCGCGTGGGGTTCGACGACGGGTCAGGCTTCGACCTGACCGAGGCGGGGACGCGCAAGCGGCTGGCGGTGCACGTCGTGGCCGACCCCCGCGACGTGCCGGCAGTCGCGACGCTCGGGGTCGAGCCGCTCTCGGACGCGTTCACGCCCGAGCGGCTGGGCGAGCTGCTCGCGGCACGCAACCAGCAGGTCAAGGGCCTGCTGCGGGACCAGGGCACGATCGCCGGCATCGGCAACGCCTACTCCGACGAGATCCTGCTGGTGGCCCGCACCAGCCCGTTCGCCCCGACCCGCTCCTACGACGAGGCCCGCACCCGCACGTTGCACACCGCGATCCGTGAGGTCCTCACGGAGGCGGTCGCGACCGCCTCGGGGCGCCCCGCCGCCGAGCTGAAGGACGCCAAGCGCCGCGGCATGCGCGTGCACGGGCGCACCGGTGAGCCGTGCCCGGGCTGGGACGGCACCCCGTGCGGCGACACGGTCCACGAGGTGTCGTTCGCGGACTCCTCGCTGCAGTACTGCCCCACGTGCCAGACGGGCGGCAAGCCGCTCGCGGACCGGCGGCTGTCCCGGCTGCTGCGCTGACCCGTCGCGGCGCGCGCCGGGCGCTCGGCCCGGTGGACGGGCGGGCCTCGGCGTCAGAACAGCACGGTGGCGTACGCGCCCACCTCGCGGAAGCCGACGGCCTCGTAGGCCCGCACCGCCCGGGTGTTGTAGCCGTTGACGTACAGGGAGACGACGGGAGCGACGTCGGCGCGCGTCGCGCGGACGACCGCGGCCATCCCGCTCTCGGAGAGCCGCTCGCCGCGGCGCTCGGGGTCGACCCACACGCCCTGCACCTGGGCGACGCCGCCGGCCACGGCCGGCACCTCGGCCTTGAACACGACCCGCGGTCGGCGCCAGCCGCCCGCGCGGTCGACCAGGACGAAGGACCGCCCCTCCTCGATGAGCCGGCGCACGCGCGTCTCGTACGGACCGCCGGGCCCGCTGGCCGGGGAGTACCCGACCTCCTCGGTGAACATGCGGATGCACGCGGGCAGCACCATGTCGTACTCGTCGGGGCGGGAGCGGCGCACGCGCGGGTCCGACGCGATGACCGGCTCCGTGTCGAGCACCATCGAGGGCTGGTGCGCCCGCACCTCCCGCTCCACGGGCCACGTCCCGCGCAGCCGGCCCCACAGGTCCAGCACCGTCGGCGCCGGGCCGACGATCGACGAGCAGCGGCGCCCGCGGGTGGCGCCGAGCTCGGCGAACGCCGCCGTCGCCCGCGCGTGGACCGCCGCGTCGGCGGTCCCCACGACCGGGACGAGGTTGGCGCCGACCCAGCAGACCGCCAGCAGGACGTCGTCCTCGGCGTAGCCCCACAGCTCGCCGCCGGCGCGCCGCACACCCACGGTCGCCGCGTGCTCGAGCCGGCTGGCGGCGAGCACCGACCCGACGGGGTCCGTCGCGCAGACCGCCAGGGCGGCCGGCACGTCACCGTCGCCGAGGACGGCCGCGCCGGTGCGTCCCGAGAGCGTCGTCGCCGGCGGCAGCACCATGTCCTGATTGTGCCCCAGGTCACACGCGGCTGTCGCCCGTGCGACGGCGCGATGCGCGCCGGTCACTCAGCCGACGCTGACGACGGGGGCGCCCGTGCCCGCCTCGACGGGGTCCATCGTCTCGGCCAGGCGCATGGCCTCCTCGATGAGCGTCTCGACGATCATCGACTCGGGCACCGTCTTGATGACCTCGCCCTTGACGAAGATCTGCCCCTTGCCGTTGCCGGACGCGACACCGAGGTCGGCCTCGCGCGCCTCACCCGGGCCGTTGACGACGCAGCCCATGACGGCGACGCGCAGCGGCACCTCCATGCCCTCGAGGCCCGCGGTGACCTTCTCGGCCAGCGTGTAGACGTCGACCTGCGCGCGGCCGCACGACGGGCACGAGACGATCTCCAGCTTGCGCGGGCGCAGGTTGAGCGACTGCAGGATCTGGATGCCGACCTTCACCTCCTCGACCGGCGGGGCCGACAGCGACACGCGGATGGTGTCGCCGATGCCCTTGCTGAGCAGCGCGCCGAAAGCGGTGGCGGACTTGATCGTGCCCTGGAACGCCGGCCCGGCCTCGGTGACGCCGAGGTGCAGGGGCCAGTCACCGCGCTCGGACAGCAGCTCGTACGCGCGGACCATGACGACGGGGTCGTTGTGCTTGACGCTGATCTTGAAGTCACGGAACCCGTGCTCCTCGAACAGCGACGCCTCCCAGACGGCGGACTCGACGAGCGCCTCGGGCGTCGCCTTGCCGTACTTGGCGAGCAGCCGCGGGTCCAGCGAGCCGGCGTTGACGCCGATCCGGATCGAGACCCCGGCGTCGGTGGCCGCCTGCGCGATCTCCTTGACCTGGTCGTCGAACTTGCGGATGTTGCCGGGGTTGACGCGCACGGCCGCGCAGCCGGCGTCGATCGCGGCGAAGACGTACTTCGGCTGGAAGTGGATGTCGGCGATCACGGGGATCTGCGACTTGCGCGCGATCGCGGGCAGCGCGTCCGCGTCGTCCTGGCTGGGCACGGCGACCCGCACGATGTCGCAGCCCGAGGCCGTCAGCTCCGCGATCTGCTGCAGCGTGCGGTTGATGTCGGTCGTCGGCGTCGTCGTCATCGACTGCACCGAGACCGGGGCGTCGCCGCCGACCTCGACCTTGCCGACGCGGATCTTGCGGGTGGGGCGCCGCGGGGCCAGCACGGGTACGGGGGCCTGCGGCATGCCGAGGCTGATCGGGGTGCTCACCTCCCCATCATCCCACCCCGTCGCGCCCGCGTCGGCGCAGGGCGAGGTGCGTCACACGCATGCTCACCGAGCCGTCACCGGACGTCCACGACCGTGACGCCTGCCGCACCGGGTCAACCGATCCGGACGGGGTCCACGATGTCGAGGTACACCAGCAGCAGACCGACGCCGCCCAGGACGACGAAGACCGTGTACGCCAGCGGCACGAGGCGTGCGGAGTCGGACGGGCGCGGTCGGGCCGTGCCGCGCAGGCGCGCCACCTGACGCCGTGCGCCCTCCCACAGCGCGGTGACCACGTGCCCACCGTCCAGCGGCGGCAGCGGCAGCAGGTTGAACACGAACAGCGCGAGGTTGAGCATCGCGAGGGTCGACAGCAGGCCCGCGGCCCGCACCGCGACCGGCTCCGTGTCCATCGCCGCGATCTCGCCGGCGAACCGGCCCACGCCCACGGGGCCGACGATCGACGTCTGGTCGCGCTCACCGCCCGTGGCGGTGGTGGTGACGAGGTCCACCACGCGCTGCGGGAGCGTCACGACCACCTGCATGGTCTGCCACGTCCCGGACGCGGCGACGGACAGCGCCTCGCCGACCGACTGGCGCTGGATCACCGACGCCGGTGAGAGCCCGAGGAACCCGACCTCACGGGTCAGCACCTCGCCCGCGTCGTCGGTCACCGCGAAGCCGTCGTCGTCGACCACGGGACGCTCCGCGACCACGGGCGTGGCCGTCAGGTCGACCTGGCGGCCGTCCCGCTCGACGACCAGCGGGACCGTCCGGTCACCGGCGTCCCGGATGAGGGCGCTGACCTGGGCCCACGAGGTCACCTCGACGCCGTCGAACGACACGAGGCGGTCCCCGGGCCGCACGCCGGCTGCCGCCGCGGGCGCCGGCGGGTCGTCCGCGGCGCACGCGGTGCCGGCCGGGGCGTCGGCGGCGACGATGCACTCCGAGACGCTCTCGACCGTGGTGCCGGGCACAGGCATGCCGATGCCGACGTACGCGACGAGCAGCAGGACCACGGCGATGAGGAGGTTCATCACCGGACCGCCGAGCATGACGACGAGCTTCCTGGGCGTCGACAGCCGGTAGAAGGCGCGGTGGTCCTCGCCCGGGCGGATCTCCCCGGCGCTGGCCGCGCGCGCGTCGGCGGCCAGGCGCTGCCACCAGGTGCGCGGTGCCCGCGCCCCGACCGCCTCGTCCGGCGGGTACATGCCGATGAGCCGGACGTACCCACCGAGCGGCAGGGCCTTGATCCCGTACTCGGTCTCACCGCGCGTGCGGGACCACAGCGTGGGGCCGAACCCGACCATGTACTGGCTGACGCGCACACCGAACCGCTTGGCGGGCACCATGTGCCCCACCTCGTGCAGCGCGATCGAGCCGAGCAGCACGACGACGAAGACGAGCACCCCGACGACGGTCTCCACGACACCCCCTCCTGCGGGCCGCGGTCGGCCCTGCGTGCGCGGACAGCGTACGTCCGCCGCAGGACATCATCCCCGGTCCGCCTGTGAACAGGGGCGCCGGTCCCCCGGGCGGCGAAGCGCTCAGCGCCGACGCGCCCGTGCGACCACCTGCACGACCAGCACGACGAGCAGGGCCAGGACGAACATCGCGGAGCTGATGACGTTGGCCTGCGGGGGGATGCCCCGGGTCGCCGACACGTAGACGAACTTCGGGAACGTCGTGAACCCGCCCGACGTGAAGTTCGTGACGATGAAGTCGTCGAAGCTGAGGCTGAAGGCCAGCAGGGCAGCCGCCCCGATCCCGGGCAGCAGCAGCGGGAACGTGACGCGCCAGAACGCCTGCCAGGGGGTGGCGTACAGGTCCGCCGCCGCCTGCTCGAGCGCCGGGTCGAGCGTCGACACGCGGGCCTTGACGGCCACGACCACGAAGCTCAGGCAGAACATCACGTGCGCCAGCACCACGGTGCCGAACCCGAGCGGCAGGCGCAGGGACAGGAACTGCGAGACGAGCGCGGCCCCGAGGACGACCTCCGGCGTGGCCATGGGCAGGAAGACCAGCAGGTCGACCGCCGGGCGGCCGCGGAACCGGGCGCGCACCAGGCCGATGGCCAGGAGCGTGCCCAGCGTCGTCGCGACGACCGTCGAGACGACACCGACCTGCAGGGACCCGACCAGCGCCGAGCAGACACGCGGCGCGCCACAGGGGTTCCGCCACGCGTCGAGCGTGAAGCCGCGCCACACGAGGTTGGTCTTGCCGCCGTCGTTGAACGAGAACAGCACGGTGTACGCCACCGGCACGAGCAGGAACAGGAACCCGAGCGCGGCGAACGTCGGGACGACCGCACCGCCGATCCCCCGCCGGCTCACACGAGGTCCTCGGTGCCGGCGCGCCGCACGTACGCCGTGACGAGCACGAGGATCGCGACCATGAGGACGACCGACAGCACCGCCGCGGTCGGGTAGTCGAGCAGCCGGAAGAACCGGCCGTCCACGACCTGGCCGATCATGACGGTCGTCGTGCTGTTGCCCAGGAGCGAGGAGTTGACGTAGTCCCCGACGGCCGGGATGAACGTCAGCAGCGTGCCGGCGACGACGCCCGGCATGGACAGCGGGAGCGTCACCCGGCGGAACGTCGTCGCGGGTGTCGCGTACAGGTCGGCCCCTGCCTCCAGCAGCCGGGGGTCCAGACGCTCGAGCGCGGCGAACAGCGGCAGGACCATGAAGGGCAGGAAGGAGTACGTGAGTCCCACGACGACCGCGGCCGACGTGGCGGACACGCGGCCGTCGGGCGGCAGGACGTGCAACCACCGCAGCGCGCCGACCACCGCTCCCCCGTCCGCGAGGATCTGCTTCCACGCGATGGTCCGCAGGATGAAGCTCGTGAAGAACGGCGCCACCACCAGGACCACGAGCAGTCCCTGCAGGGTCCGGCGCCCACGGGCCCGGACGGCGATGACGTAGGCCATCGGGTACCCGACGAGGAGGGCCGCCACGGTCGCGGCACCCGCGAACGCGAACGAGCGGAGCAGCTGGGGCCAGAACGCACCGAGCGCCTCGGGGTAGTTCTGCCACCGCAGGGCGGGCGTGTACTGCCCCAGCTCGCCACCGGGCACGGGCGCGTACAGGGACGTCGCGAGCAGGGTGCCGACGGGCAGCACGAAGAACACGGCGAGGTACAGCACGCCCGGCAGCAGGAGCCGACGTGCGCCGCGGCCGCCCGCCGGTGCCGGCGGCGGCCCTCCGGGGACGGTCGGGGCGCGGGGCCGCGCCAGCGCCGCTGCCGCGCTCACGGCTCGTCGTCCAGGTCGACCGTGCCGGCGGCGGGCTCCTCGTCCCCGTCGAGGGCGAAGGCGAAGACCGGGTCCCACGTCAGGGCCACCGGGGTGCCGGGCGGGTGCACCGTGGCCCCGCCGGCGTTCTGGGCGAAGACGCCGAACGTGGCCAGGCCGCCGACGTCCACCTGGTACTGGGTGCTGACGCCGGTGAACGACGCGTCGACCACGGTGCCGCCCCGCAGGACGTCCTGCCCCGCGGCGACCTGCTCGTCCGCCGCGACCAGCCGGATCTTCTCCGGGCGCACGCCGACCAGCACGCGGGGGCCCGCCGCGACGTTGCGGGCGGCCGGCACGCGCAGCCGGGCGCCGGTGACGTCGACGCCCAGCACCCGCCCGCCGTCGAGCACCTCGACCACCGTGCCCGGCACCAGGTTCGACTGCCCCAGGAAGTTGGCGACGAAGGCGGTCCGTGGGTGCTCGTAGAGCTCTGCCGGCGCCCCGACCTGCTCGACGCGGCCCCGGTTCATCACCGCGACGGTGTCGGCCATCGTCATGGCCTCCTCCTGGTCGTGCGTCACGTGGACGAACGTGATGCCGACCTCGGCCTGGATGCGCTTGAGCTCCAGCTGCATCCGCCGCCGCAGCTTCAGGTCGAGCGCGCCCAGCGGCTCGTCCAGCAGGAGCAGCGCCGGCCGGTTGACCACGGCCCGGGCGAGGGCCACCCGCTGCTGCTGCCCGCCGGACAGCTGCGTCGGACGTCGGTCGGCGAGGTGCGCGAGCTCGACGAGCTCGAGCGCCTCGAGCGCCCGCGCCCGCACGTCGCGGGCCCGGCGCCGACGGAGCCCGAACGCCACGTTCTCGAGCACGTCGAGGTGGGGGAAGAGCGCGTAGGACTGGAACACGGTGTTGACCGGGCGGCGGTGCGCCGGCACGTCCGTCACGTCCTGCCCGGCCAGGCGCACGGTGCCCGCCGAGGGCCGCTCCAGCCCGGCGACCATCCGCAGCGTGGTCGTCTTCCCGCAGCCGGACGGCCCGAGCAGCGCGAAGAAGGTTCCGGACGGGACCGCCAGGGTGAGGTCGTCCACCGCGAGGAACTCGCCGAACCGCCGGCTGACGCCGTCGATCTCCAGCGCGGCGCCCGCGGCCGCCGTGCGCTCGACCGTCGGGTCGTCCGTGCCGACCGCGGTCACGCTCTCAGGCCCCGATCGCGGTGAGGAACTGCCCGTTGTAGCGCTCCTCCTCCGCGGGGGTGAGCGTCCGGAACACGCGCACCTGGGACAGGATCTCGTCCGTCGGGAAGATCATGGGGTCCTCCGCGAGCGCGGGGTCGATGCCCACCATCGCCTCCTGGGCGCCCTGCACCGGCGTGATGTAGTTGACCCAGGCGGCCACCTCTGCGGCGACCTGCGGGTCGTAGTAGTAGTCGAACAGCTCCTCGGCCTGCGCCCTGCGCGGCGACGCGTGCGGGACCATGAGGTTGTCGCTCCACAGCGTGCCCCCGGCCTCGGGGATGGCGAACGCGAACCGCCCGTCGTACTCGTAGTTCAACGACGTGATGTCACCCGACCACGCGATGCACGCCACCGCGTCGCCCGAGGCCAGGTCCTGCACGTAGGAGTTGCCCCGGACCTGACGGATCTGCCCGTCGTCGAGGTGGCGCTGCACCACGTCGAGCGCGTCGAACCAGTCGTCCGTGCTCCACCCGCCCGACGGGTCCGTGCCGTTCTCGAGCATGATCAGCCCGATGGTGTCGCGCATCTCCGACAGCACCTCGACGCGGCCCTTGTAGCGCGGGTCCCACAGGTCCGACACCGACCGCAGCCCGTCCGGGATCGCCTGGGTGTCCCAGGCGATCCCGGCGAAGCCCGACTGCCACGTCAGGGAGAACCGGCGGCCGTCGTCGAAGTCGACCCCGGCGAGGTTCGGCAGGATGTTGGCGGCGTTGGGGATCCGTGACTTGTCGAGCTCGGCCACGTACTCCTGACGGATCCAGCGGGCCGTCATCCAGTCGGTGAGGGTCACGACGTCGTAGCCGATGTCCTGGCCGTTCTCGAGCTGGCGCGAGACCTTCCCGTAGAACGAGTCGTTGTCCTCGACGTCCTCCGCGTAGTCGACGGCGATGCCGGACTGCTCCTCGAACGCCGCGAGCGTCGGGAAGCTCGTGCCCGCCTCGTCCTGGTCGAGGTACTGCGTCCAGTTGGCCCACCGCAGCGCGCCCCCGGCGCCGCCGCCGTCCTCCCCCGCCTGGGTCGAGCCGGCGGTCCCGCAGGCGGCGAGCAGCGCGCCCGCACCGGCGGCGCCCGCCGCGCCGGCGAGGAACCTGCGCCGGGACACCCCGCCGGCCTGCCGCACCAGCTCGCGTACACGGGGGTCCCCCGGGAGCTCACGTCGACCGCTGCTCATCTCGCTCCTCTCGCGGCCGCCCCCGGCCTGCGTGGATGGTGGCGCACCCGCAGGTGCACGCACAAGGAATCCGTCGCGACGAGCGCTGTTGGCAACGAAAAGTTTCCACCGTCGGAACATCCGCGACCGAGAACACCCGTCGTGCCCGACGGCGCGCACATGCTACGAGCGCGACGTGCGCCCGTGACAGGCCTGACCACGGGTCGGACTCGTCCCTGTTCGTCCGGGTACGGCCCGGCGCGGGGGTGCCTACGCGCCGAACGCGGACATCACGTGCTTCACCCGGGTGTAGTCCTCGAGGCCGAGCAGTGACAGGTCCTTGCCGTACCCCGAGTGCTTGAAGCCGCCGTGCGGCATCTCGGCCACGAACGGCAGGTGCGTGTTGACCCAGACGACCCCGAAGTCCAGCGCGCGGGACGTCCGCAGCGCCCGCGCGTGGTCCCGGGTCCACACCGAGGACGCGAGCCCGTAGCGGACGTCGTTCGCCAGCCGCACCGCCTCGTCCTCGTCGGTGAACGTCTGGACCGTGACGACCGGGCCGAAGACCTCCTCCTGCACGATCTCGTCCTCCTGGTGGAGGCCGTCGACGACGGTCGCCTCGAGGAACCAGCCGTCGCCGGGGGGCCGCCCGCCCCCCGACACCACGGTGGCGTGCCCCGGCAGGCGGTCCAGCAGCCCGGTGACCCGCGCCAGCTGCCGCTCGTTGTTCAGGGGCCCGAAGGCCACCTCCGGGTCGTCGGGCGCGCCCGTGCGCCGGGTGCGCGCCGCCTGCGCGAGCGCGGCCACGAGCTCGTCGTGCACGTCCGCGTGCACCAGGACGCGGGACGCGGCCGTGCAGTCCTGGCCGGCGTTGTAGCAGGCCGCGTCCGCGATGCCCTCCGCCGCGGCCTCGAGGTCAGCGTCGTCGAGCACGACGACCGGGGCGTTGCCCCCGAGCTCGAGGTGGACCCGCTTGAGGCCGTCCGCGGCCGCCCGCGCGACCTCCCGCCCGGCACGGACCGACCCGGTGATGGCCACCATGTCCGGGCGCGGGTGGGCGACCACGGCGCGACCGGTCCCGCGGTCGCCGCACACGACGTTGAGCACGCCGGGCGGCAGCACCTGCGCCGCGAGCTGCGCCAGCCGCACCGTGGTGACCGGGGTGGTGTCGGACGGCTTGAGGACGACCGTGTTGCCCGCCGCGAGCGCGGGCGCGATCTTCCACACCGCCATCATCAGCGGGTAGTTCCACGGCGTGACCTGCCCGACCACGCCGACGGGCTCGCGGCGCAGCCAGGACGTGTGCCCCTCGAGGTACTCGCCGGCCGCCAGTCCGGGCAGCACCCGCGCCGCCCCCGCGAAGAACCGCAGCTGGTCGACGCACGGCGGGACCTCGTCGGTCACCGTCAGGTGCAGCGGCTTGCCGGTGTTGCGCGACTCCGCGGCCACCAGCTCGTCGGCGTGCGCGTCGACGAGGTCGGCCAGCGCGAGCAGCGCGGCCTGCCGCTCGGCCGGCGTCGTGCGTGCCCACCCGGCGGCGGCGCGGTCGGCGGCGGCGTACGCCGCGTCGACGTCCTCGGGGCCGCTGAGCGGCGCCGTGCCGTACGACCGGCCCGTGCTGGGGTCCACCACCGCGGTGGTGGACCCGTCGCGCGCCGGGACGTCCCGGCCGTCGACGACGTTGGTGAGCTCGAGCGTCGGGGTGTCGGTCACGGTCGTCCTCCTGACGCCCCGCAGGGCGGCCGGCGTGGCGTGCGGTGCGGCGAGGCTAGTGCGGGTGACGCCCGCACGGTAGGGCAACCGACGCCGGGTGCCCGAGATCCGCGGTCTCGACCACGCTCGGCGACGGATCCGTCGCATCAGCCGGGCCGCACCGACGGAATCCCTTGCGGCGGCGCTGTCGTCCGCGCCACGATCGGGGCATGACGCAGCGGGACCGCACCGCCGTCGCGCTGGACGCGGCGGCGAAGGGCATCATCGAACAGCTCCAGGAGGACGGCCGACGGCCGTACGCCACCATCGGCAGGGCCGTGGGGCTGTCCGAGGCGGCCGTCCGCCAGCGGGTGCAGCGCCTGCAGGAGCAGGGCGTCATCCAGATCGTCGCGGTGACCGACCCCCTGCAGGTCGGCTTCCGCCGGCAGGCGATGATCGGCATCCGGGCCGACGGGGACCTCAACGAGCTCGCCGAGCGGGTCGCGGCCATCCCGGAGGTCGACTACGTCGTCGTCACCGCGGGGTCGTTCGACGTGCTGGTCGAGGTCGTCTGCGAGGACGACGAGCACCTGCTCACCGTGCTCAACGACGCCGTGCGCGCGCTGCCCGGCGTCCGCAGCACCGAGACGTTCGTGTACCTGCGCCTGCACAAGCAGCTCTACAACTGGGGGACGCGATGAGCACCACGCCGCTCGGCACCGACCGGCAGACGGCCGCGCGCAGCCACCTGTGGGGCCACTTCACCCGGCAGAGCGCGTGGGAAGCGGGCGTCCCGACGATCGTGCGGGGCGAGGGGCACCATGTCTGGGACGCCGAGGGGCACCGGCTGATCGACGGGCTGTCCGGGCTCTTCGTCGTGCAGCTCGGCCACGGCCGGGAGGAGCTCGCCGCCGCGGCGGCGGCGCAGGCGCGCGAGCTCGCGTACTTCCCCGTGTGGTCCTACGCCCACCCGCAGGCGATCGACCTCGCCGAGCGGCTGGCGTCGTACGCACCGGGCGACCTCAACCGGGTCTTCTTCACCACGGGCGGGGGCGAGGCGGTCGAGACCGCGTGGAAGCTGGCGAAGAACTACTGGCGCCTGCGGGGCAGGCCCGGCAAGCACAAGGTGGTCTCGCGGGCGATCGCCTACCACGGCACGACGCACGGCGCCCTGGCGATCACGGGCCTGCCCGACCTGCGGGCACCCTTCGAGCCGCTGGTCCCGGGCGCGCACAAGGTGCCCAACACCAACGCCTACCGGGCACCGGAGCACCTGCGGGACGACCCCAAGGCGTTCGGGCGCTGGGCGGCGGACCGTATCGCGGAGGCCATCGAGTTCGAGGGCCCCGACACGGTGGCCGCCGTGTTCCTCGAGCCGGTGCAGAACGCCGGCGGGTGCTTCCCCCCGCCGCCCGGCTACCTCGAGCGCGTGCGCGAGATCTGCGACGAGCACGACGTCCTGCTCGTGTCCGACGAGGTGATCTGCGCGTTCGGCCGCATCGGCGGGATGTTCGCGTGCACCGACCTCGGCTACGTGCCGGACATGATCACGTGCGCCAAGGGCATGACCTCGGGCTACTCCCCCATCGGCGCGTGCATCGTGTCGGACCGGGTGTTCGAGCCGTTCGCGGCCGGGACGGCGAGCTTCGCGCACGGGTACACGTTCGGCGGCCACCCGGTGTCCGCGGCGGTCGCGATGGCGAACCTCGACCTGTTCGAGGCCGAGGGCGTCGTCGACCACGTGCGCCGCGAGGCACCGGTGCTGCGCCGCACCCTCGAGCGGCTGCTGGACCTGCCGATCGTCGGCGACGTGCGCGGGGAGGGGTTCTTCTACGGCATCGAGCTCGTCAAGGACCGCGCGACGCGGGAGACGTTCGACGACGAGGAGTCCGAGCGGCTGCTGCGCGGGTTCCTCACCCCGGCGCTGTACGAGGCGGGCCTGTACTGCCGCGCCGACGACCGCGGCGACCCGGTCGTCCAGCTCGCACCTCCCCTGACCTGCGGGCCGGTGCAGTTCGACGAGATCGAGCAGATCCTGCGCGACGTGCTCACGCAGGCGTGGGCCCGGCTGTGACGCTCGCGGACGTCTCGCTGTGGTGGGAGCAGGTCGTCGCCGACGACCCCGCCGCCGGCCGCCCACGCCCGCCGCTGGACGGTGACACCACCGCGGACGTCGTCGTCGTGGGCGCCGGGTACACCGGCCTCTGGACGGCCTACTACCTGCTGGAGGCCGACCCGTCGCTCGACGTGCTGGTGCTCGACGCGCACACCGCCGGGTTCGGCGCGAGCGGGCGCAACGGCGGCTGGTGCTCGGCGCTGTTCCCCGTGGGGGGAGACGCCCTCGCGCGCCGGTACGGCCCGGACGCGGCGCGCGCGATGCGCGCCGCGATGCGCGACACGGTCGTCGAGGTGGGCGGTGTGACCGCCGCCGAGCAGATCGACTGCGACTTCCGGTACGGCGGCACGGTGACGCTGGCACGCGGCGCCGCTCAGCTGGACCGGGTGGCCGCCGACGTCACCGAGGCCGGCCGCTGGGGCGACGAGCTGCACCTGCTCGACCCGCAGGGCGTGGCCACGCACGTGCGGGCCACGGACGTGCTGGGCGGCGCCTGGACGCCCGACTGCGCACGCGTGCAGCCGGCGCGCCTCGTGCACGGCCTCGCCCGGGTCGTCGAGCAGCGGGGCGCCCGCATCGCGGAGGGCACCCGCGCGCTGCGCATCGCGCCACGGGCCGTCGTCACCGACCGGGGCACGGCCCGGTGCCGGTGGGTCGTGCGCGCGACCGAGGGGTGGACCGCGACGCTGCCGGACACGCGCCGCGCGCTGGCGCCGGTGTACTCCCTGATGATCGCCACCGCGCCGCTGCCGGCGGACGTGTGGTCGCAGATCGGCCTCGAGCAGGGGCAGACGTTCACCGACGCCCGCCACCTGCTGGTGTACGGGCAGCGGACCGCGGACGACCGCCTGGCGTTCGGCGGCCGGGGCGCCCCGTACCACGTCGGGTCCACCGTGGAGCCCGCCCACGAGCACGCACCGCGCGTCCACGCCCACCTGCGGCGGGCGCTCGTCGACCTGTTCCCGTCGGTGGCCGGCCACGCGGTGACGCACTCCTGGGGCGGGCCGCTGGGCGTGCCCCGCGACTGGCACCCGTCCGTCGGCCTGGACACCGCGACCGGGATCGGGTGGGCCGGGGGCTACGTCGGCGACGGCGTCGCGACGGCGAACCTCGCCGGGCGCACGCTCGCCGACCTCGTCACCGGTGCGGAGTCGCCGCTGACGCGGCTGCCCTGGGTGGGGCACCGCTCGCCACCCTGGGAGCCCGAGCCCCTGCGGTGGGCCGGCATCACCGCGGCGCGCTGGGCCGCGCGCCGGGCGGACCGGGCCGAGCGGCGCACCGGCCGCGCGGGACGGACCGGCGGGCTGCTCGCCCGCGTCACGGGCGGCTGACGCGCCGATCGGTGCCGGCGGGGCCGTGCGCCCGCCCCCCGTCAGCCCGCGGCCAGCACCTCGTGCGCGCGCGTGCGCGCCCAGCGCTCGGCGTCGAGCACCGCCTCGAGGGTGAGCGCCCCGGCCGGGGTGCCGACGTGCTCGCCCAGCACCCGCTCCACGGTGGCCACCACCTGGCCGAAACCGATGTCACCGGCCAGGAACGCGCCGACCGCCTCCTCGTTCGCCGCGTTGTAGACCGCGGGGTGCGTCGCCGAGGCGGCGACGGCGGAGCGCGCGAGCCCGACCGCCGGGAAGACCGTCTCGTCGAGCGGCTCGAACGTCCACGACGTCGCGGTGGACCAGTCGCAGGCACGCGCGGCACCGGCCACCCGGTCCGGCCACGCCAGTCCCAGCGCGATGGGCAGGCGCATGTCGGGCGGCGAGGCCTGCGCGATCGTCGACCCGTCGACGAACTCGACCATGGAGTGCACCACCGACTGCGGGTGCACCACCACCGCGATGTCCGCGACCGGCACGTCGAAGAGCAGGTGCGCCTCGATGAGCTCCAGCCCCTTGTTCATCAGGCTCGCCGAGTTCACCGTCACGACCGGGCCCATCGACCACGTGGGGTGGGCCAGCGCCTGCTGCGGCGTGGCGGCGGCGACCTGCTCGGCCGTCCAGCCGCGGAACGGGCCGCCCGACGCCGTGAGCACGAGCCGGGCCACCTCGCCGCGGGCGCCGGAGCGCAGCGCCTGCGCGATCGCGGAGTGCTCGGAGTCGACCGGGACGATCTGGTCGGGCCGGACCGCGGCCGCGTGCACCAGCGCGCCGCCCACCACCAGCGACTCCTTGTTCGCCAGCGCGAGCGTGCTCCCGGCCCGCAGCGCCGCGAGCGTGGGCAGCAGACCGACCGACCCGGTGATGCCGTTGAGCACGACGTCCGCCCCGTGACCGGCCAGCTCGGCGGCGGCGTCGGGTCCCGCGAGCACCCGCGTCCCGGGCAGCGCGTCCCGCACGACGGCGGCGGCGGCCGGGTCGGCCACGGCCACGGACGGAACGGCGTACCGGCGTGCCTGGGCGATCAGCAGCTCGACCTGCGCGCCGCCGGCGGAAAGGCCGGTGACCGTGAACCGGTCCGGGTTGGCCGCCACGATGTCGAGGGCCTGCGTCCCGATGGACCCCGTGGAACCCAGGACGACGACGGACCGGCTCGCACCGCCGTCGGTGTGTGCGCTCACTCGACGCCGAGCAGGACCTCGACCGCACGCGCCACGAACGCGTCGACGGGCCCCTCCGCGTAGCCGTTGCGCCCGTTGCGGCGTCGGAACGTGGTCGCGCGCACCTCGGCCGCCGTCAGCGGCGCCCCGGTGTCGAAGTAGGCGACCAGCCGGTGGCACAGCTCGTCGACGTCCGCGGGCTCGTAGCCCGGCTTGCGGCCCTCGGGCGGCGCGAACCGGTCGCCGTCCGGACGGCCGAGCCGTCCGTACAGGGTGCGGGCCTGCGCACCGAGGTGCTCCATCCACGCCCCCTGGCCACGCTCGGCGACGAACTGCGCGCGGTGACGCGCCACGAACGCCGCCTCGAGACGGTCGAGCGCCGCGTCCACGGCCGCGGTCACGTACCCGCCGCGTACGAGGTCGAAGGCGACGTCACGGACGTCCGCACCGGACAGCGCCGCCGGGGGCCCCTGCTCGTACACCGACCGCGCGTGCGAGAAGAACTCGTCGACCTCGTCCGGGTCGTAACCCCGACGCAGGCCGGACACGGTGCGGAACATCCCGTCGCTCACTCGTCCTCCTCCGCGGCGAGCTGGCCGCACGCACCGTCGATGTCGCTGCCGCGGGTGTCCCGGATGGTCGTGGGGATCCCGTGCGCCCGCAAGCGTGCCACGAACTCGCGCTCGACCTCGGGATCGCTCGCCGTCCAGCGCGAACCGGGTGTCGGGTTGAGCGGGATGGGGTTGCAGTGGACCCAGCCGGAGCCGCCGCGGGCGAGCAGCTTCTCGCCCAGCAGGTCGGCCCGCCACGCGTGGTCGTTGACGTCGCGGATCAGGGCGTACTCGATCGACACGCGCCGGCCGGTGACGTCGAAGTACCGCCGCGCGGAGTCCAGCGCCTCGTCCACGCTCCACCGGGTGTTGACCGGCACCAGCTCGCTGCGCAGCTCGTCGTCGGGGGCGTGCAGCGACAGCGCCAGCGTCACGGGGATCCCCTCGCCGGCGAGCCGGTCCATCGCGGGCACCAGGCCCACCGTGGAGACCGTCACGTTGCGTGCCGACATGCCCAGACCGTCGGGGGCGGGCGCGACCAGCGTGCGCACGGTCGCCATGACCGCCTTGTAGTTCGCCAGCGGCTCGCCCATGCCCATGAAGACCACGTTGCTCAGGCGGGTGGCACCGCCGGCCACCTCACCGGCCGCCAGCGCACGGGCGGCCTCGCGCACCTGCTCGACGATCTCGGCGGTGGACAGGTTGCGCAGCAGGCCCATCTTCCCGGTCGCGCAGAACGAGCACGCCAGGCCGCAGCCGGCCTGCGACGACACGCACAGCGTCGTGCGGCTGGCGTACCGCATCAGCACCGACTCGACCTTGGCGCCGTCGAACAGGTGGTACAGCGTCTTCACGGTCGTGCCGTGGTCGGCCGTCAACGTGCGGCTGGTGGTCAGCAGCCGCGGGAACAGGTCACCGACGAGGGCCTCGCGCGACGCCTTCGGCAGGTCGGTCATCGCGTCGGCGTCGGCCGTCAGGTGCGTGAAGTAGTGCGTCGCGAGCTGCTTGGCGCGGAACGGCTTCTCGCCGAGCGTCGTGACGGCGGCGACCCGCTCCTCGGGCGTGAGGTCCACGAAGTGGCGCGGCGGCTTGCCACGCGCGCCCCGGGTCGGGGCGGTGAGCTGCAGGCGCACGGGGGTGGCGTTCACGGTCGGCGCCTCCTTCCAGGGATGGGCGGTGCGGTCACCCGGCGGGGGGCTGCAGGTACGCGAGCAGCACCCACACGGTCGGGGCGGTGAGCAGGAGGGAGTCGAGCCGGTCGAGCACGCCGCCGTGGCCCGGCAGCAGCCGACCCATGTCCTTGAGCTCGAGGTCGCGCTTGATCATGGACTCGGCCAGGTCGCCGAGCGTCGCGCTCACGACGACCCCGACGCCCAGGAGCGCACCGACCAGCGGCTCGCCGTGGAACACGGTCTGGATGCCGACCACACCCACGACGCTCGTCAGGACGAGCGAGCCGACCAGGCCCTCCCAGGACTTCTTGGGGCTGACCGACGGCGCCAGCGGATGACGTCCCAGGAGCGTGCCGACCACGTACCCGCCGGTGTCGCACGCGACGGCCAGCAGGATGAACAGCGCGACCCGCGCGGGCCCGTCGGGCTCGGCGAGCATGAGCATGACGAACCCGCCCAGGAACGGCAGGTACGCCGCGGCGAACGTCGCCGCGGACGCGTCCCGCAGAGCCGCCTCCCCGCTGCCGTCGAGCACGCGCCAGACCACGGCACCGCCCACGGTCAGCAGGAACGCCACGAACAGGGCCTCCGACCCCGCGACATACGCCGAGACGAGGATCCCGGCGGCGCCGACGACCAGCGGGACCAGCGGCAGGTGGATCGAGCGCCGCGCGAACGCCTGCGCCAGCTCCCACATCGCTGCGGAGACGGCGAGCACGGCGAGGACCGCGAACGCGTCCTTGCGGATGAACAGGGATGCCCCGACGGCGCCGAGCAGGATCACGGCGACCGTCACCGCCGCCGGGAGGTTCCGGCCGGCGCGGGTGGCGCGAGGAGCGGCGAGCTGCGTCATCAGACCTCGAGGAGCTCGCTCTCCTTGGAGGCGAGCAGCTGGTCGACGAGCTCGACGTGCTTCTTGGTCAGCGCCTCGAGCTCCTTCTCGGCACGACCCACCTCGTCCTCGCCCGCCTCGCCGTCCTTCGCGATGCGGTCGAGCTCCTCCTTGGCACGACGACGGATCGAGCGCACCGAGATGCGTGCGTCCTCGGCCTTGGACTTGGCGAGCTTGACGAAGTCCTTGCGGCGCTCGGCCGTCAGCGCGGGCAGCACGACGCGCACGACGTTGCCGTCGTTGGTCGGGTTCACGCCGAGGTCGGAGTCGCGCAGCGCCTTCTCGATCGCCGCCATCGACGACTTGTCGAACGGCGAGACGAGGATGGTGCGCGCCTCGACGACGTTGAACGACGCGAGCTGCTGCAGCGGCGTCGGCGAGCCGTAGTAGTCGACGAACACCTTCGCGAACATCGCGGCGTTCGCCCGACCCGTGCGGATGGCGGCGAAGTCCTCCTTCGCGACCTCCACGGCCTTGTCCATCTTCTCCTCGGCCTCGAGGAGTGTGTCGTCGATCACCGGTGCTCCTTCGTCTGTGTCGTGCGGACCTGCGCCTGCCGGCGCCGCGCGGCGCCGTCGTCGTGCTCAGCTCGCAGTGATGAGCGTCCCGATCTTCTCACCCTCGAGGGCGCGCGTGACGTTGCCCTCGGCCTCCAGGCCGAAGACCCGCATGGGCACGTCGTTGTCACGGCAGAGGCTGAGCGCCGAGGTGTCCATGACGCCGAGCTCGCCCACGATGGCCTCGGTGTAGGTCAGGTGGTCCAGCTTGCGCGCGTCGGGGTCGCGCCGGGGGTCCGCGGTGTAGACGCCGTCGACGCCGTTCTTGCCCATGAGGACCTCCTGGCAGTGCGTCTCGAGCGCACGCTGGACGGCCACGGTGTCGGTGGAGAAGTAGGGCATCCCCGCGCCCGCGCCGAAGATCACGACGCGTCCCTTCTCGAGGTGCCGGATCGCGCGCAGCGGGATGTACGGCTCCGCGACCTGACCCATCGTGATGGCGGTCTGCACGCGGGTGCTCACGCCCGCCTGCTCGAGGAAGTCCTGCAGGGCGAGGCAGTTCATCACGGTGCCGAGCATGCCCATGTAGTCGGCACGTGCCCGGTCCATCCCGCTGACCTGCAGCTCGGCGCCGCGGAAGAAGTTGCCCCCGCCCACGACGATCGCGACCTGCACCCCGTTGCGCACGGCCGCGGCGATCTCGCCGGCGATCCGGCGCACCACGGGCACGGCCAGTCCGATGGAGCCACCACCGAAGCTCTCACCCGAGAGCTTGAGCAGGACGCGGCGTGCGTCCCCGGACCCGTTCCGGTGCTGCTCCTGCGACGACGGCTGCTGGCTCACGTGTCCTCCACCTCGCTCGTGCGCCGCGTGGCGCGTGCCCGCTGGGTCGGTGCGGGTCGCCCGGCGGACCACGGGCGCCCGGTGCGGCGGTGGCCCCGGCCCACGCGGGCCGGGGCCACCGTCGTCGTCGCGACGCTCAGGCGCCCACGCGGTAGCGGACGAAGCCCGTCACCGTGCCGCCGGCCTCGGCGAGGACCTGGCCGACCGACTTCTTGTTGTCCTTGGCGAAGGCCTGGTCCACCAGGACGGCCTCCTTGAAGAACCCGTTGAGGCGACCCTCGACGATCTTCGGGAGCGCGCCCTCGGGCTTGCCCTCGTTGCGCGCCGTCTCCTCGGCGATGCGGCGCTCGTTCTCCACGACGTCCGCGGGGACCTCGTCGCGCGTGAGGTACGTCGGCGAGAACGCCGCGACGTGGGTCGCGATGTCACGCGCGACGGCGGCGCCGGCCGCGTCCGTGGCGACGAGGACACCGACCTGCGGGGGCAGGTCCTTGTTGACCTTGTGGAGGTAGACCTCGACGTGCTCGCCGGCGAGACGCGCGACGCGCCGCACGACGATCTTCTCGCCCAGCGTGGCGGCCGTCTCGTCGACGACCGTCTGCACGGGCGTGCCGTCGGACTCGGCCGCGAGCAGCGCGTCCGCGTCACCGGCACCCGTGGCGACGGCGGCGGCGAGCACCCGGTCGGCCAGCGAGATGAAGGTCTGGTTCTTGGCGACGAAGTCCGTCTCGGAGTTGACCTCGACGAGCACGCCCACCTGACCCTCGCCGTCGGCCGTCGGGCCGACGTGCGCGGCGACCAGGCCGTCGGAGGCGGCGCGGCCCTCGCGCTTGCCGACGCCCTTGAGGCCCTTCACGCGGATGATCTCGAGGGCCTTGTCGGCGTCGCCGTCGGCCTCCTCGAGCGCCTTCTTCACGTCGAGCATGCCCGCACCGGTGCGCTCGCGCAGGGCCTTGATGTCTGCCAGCGAGTAGTTCGCCATCAGTTCCGTCCGTCCTCGAGTTCTCGTCATGCCGACGTCCTCGGCATGCCGGGTGCGGCGCGGTGGTCCGCGCCGCACCCGTGGGGTCGTACCGGGCGCCCGGGGGCGCTGGCGTCAGGCCTGCTCGGTGCCCTCGGCTGCGGGCTCGGCGCCCTCGGCCGTGGCCTCCTCGCGCGCCTCGGCCGCGGCAGCGGCCTCGACGGCGGGGGCGGCGTCCTGACCGGGAGCGACGGCCGACTCGTCCGGCGTCGCCTCACCCGGGGCGGCCTGCGGGTCGCCCGCCTGCGCAGCCGCGGCGTCGACCGCGGCCGGCGCCAGCGCCGGGTCCTGCAGACCGGCCTCGGCACCCGCCAGGAGCTCCCGCTCCCACTCGGCGAGCGGCTCGGCGGCCGGCTCGCCCGCCTGGCTGGCCGCAGCGCCGCCGGAGTGGCGCTTGAGCGTGCCGTCGGCGACCGCGTCGGCGATCACACGGGTCAGCAGCTGCACGGCACGAATGGCGTCGTCGTTGCCCGGGATCGGGTAGTCGACGACGTCGGGGTCGCAGTTGGTGTCGAGGATCGCGACGACCGGGATGCCCAGCTTGCGCGCCTCGTCGACCGCGAGGTGCTCCTTGTTCGTGTCGACGATCCACACGGCCGAGGGAACCTTGGCCATGTCACGGATGCCGCCGAGCGTCTTGGTGAGCTTGTCCTTCTCGCGGCGCAGGACGAGCAGCTCCTTCTTCGTCAGGCCCGAGGCCGCGACGTCGTCGAAGTCGATCTGCTCGAGCTCCTTGAGGCGCTGCAGGCGCTTGTGCACCGTGGTGAAGTTGGTGAGCATGCCACCGAGCCAGCGCTGGTTGACGTACGGCATGCCGACGCGGGCGGCCTGCTCGGCGACGGGCTCCTGCGCCTGCTTCTTGGTCCCCACGAAGAGGATCGAGCCGCCGTGCGCGACCGTCTGGGAGACGAACTCGTACGCGCGGTCGATGTAGGACAGCGACTGCTGCAGGTCGACGATGTAGATGCCGTTGCGCTCGGTGAAGATGAAGCGCTTCATCTTGGGGTTCCAGCGGCGGGTCTGGTGCCCGAAGTGGACACCGCTCTCGAGCAGCTGGCGCATGGTCACGACGGCCATGGCACGTCCTTCCGGCATGCACCGCGAGGTGCACGCGCATGTGTGCGGACCCCCCGGGCCCGCGATCTCGGTTGTCGGCGCGGCCGGCGGCCGTGCCCCTGGTGCCACACCCCCGTCCGCGCCGGGCACGAGGCCCGGACCGCTGCGGACGAGACCCCGCCGTCCTGCCCCCGCCGGCGGGCCGCCGGTCCCGCACGGGGCGGTTCGACGGACGTCGGCGCGTGGACCTGGACGACCGGAGCCGTGGCACGCGAATTCGACCGGCACACGCCGGTCGTGGAAGAAGTCTATCCCACCGCCGAGGGCCTCCCGGACGCGCCGGCCCGGCTGCCCACGCGCCGAGCCGACCACGTCCCCGTCCCCGCACGGCTCCGCCCCCAGGCGCGTGCCGTGCAGGGACGGCTGTCCCGGGCGCCCGCCCATCCTGGGCCCGTGCCCTCCGCCCGCCGCACGACTGCGGCCGCCCTCGCCCCGCGTCACGGTCCCGTCGCCTGTCGCGGCCGTACGCCCGCCCGTGCCGCACCCGGTGTCCGGCGGCGTCCGGTCCCCCGTGCTCTCCACCGTGCTCTCCACCGTGCTCGCCCCCGTGCGCTCCCCCGTGCGCTCCCCCGTGCTCTCCCCCGTGGCCGTGCTCCGGCGGGAGCGCCCTGGGTGATCGTGGTCGCCCTGTCCGTGGTCGCCCTGTCCGTGGTCGCCCTGTCCGTGGTCGCCCTGTCCGTGGTCGCGGGCTCGGCCCCGGCGGTGCCCGGCGACGGCCCGCTCGTCCCCGCCCCGGGTCACCACGTCATGGCCGCCCGCGGGGCGGAGCGGATGGGCACCGTACCCGCCGGTGGGGGGTCGCCGCCCGTGGTCGGCGGCGCCCCTGCGCGCACCGTCAGCCGGGCGGGCGCCGGTCCGGCGCGAGCGGGAGCACGGGGGACGCCCGTGGGCGGGTACCGGGCGCCGGTGGACGGCGTGCCGCGCCTGCTGCGAGCCTTCGACCCGCCGCCGCAGCCCTGGCTGGCCGGCCACCGCGGCGTCGACCTCGGAGCCGGGTCCGGCGCGACGGTCCGCGCCCCGGCGGCCGGCACGGTGACCTTCGCCGGGGACGTCGCGGGCCGGGGCGTCGTGACGGTGCTGCACGACGACGGCCTGCGCAGCAGCCTCGAACCCCTGTCGCCGGCGGTCGCGCCCGGCGCCCGTGTCGACGCGGGCGGGGCCCTGGGGGCGCTCACGGGCGACGCCCACGGCGGCACGCCGGGCGGGCCGGCGCTGCACTGGGGCGTCCGGGACGGTGACCGCTACGTCGACCCCTGGGCGCTGCTGCCGGGTCACGGCCCGGTGGTGCTGCTCCCGCTGCGGTGAGCGGCCACCGGCGCCGTGGGGGTCACGCGCGCTCGGCGTCCAGCAGCCGGGTACGCAGCCGGCCCATCGCCGCGGTGTGGATCTGCGAGATGCGCGACTCGGTCACCCCGAGCACGCGGCCGATCTCGGCGAGCGTCATGCTCTCGTAATAGTAGAGGACGACGACCAGACGCTCACGCTCGCCGAGGCACTCGATGGCCCGCGAGAGCAGGTACTTGGTCTCCTGCGCCTCCACGGAGCCCGCGGGGTCGTCCGCGCGGCGGTCCCCCAGCGTGTCCGCCAGCGTGGCCGCGCCGGGGCGGTCGTCGCTGCCGGCGAGCATCTCGTCGAGGGCCGCGATGTTCACGGACGCCAGCTGGGAGTACACGGCGCGCAGCTCACCCACGGGCAGCTCGAGCCGCTGGGCGACCTCGGCCTCGGTGGGCGCGCGGTGCAGCAGTGCCTCGAGCTCGCCGTAGGCGCGGTCGACGGCGCGCGCCTTGGTCCGCACCGACCGCGGCACCCAGTCCATGGCCCGCAGCTCGTCGATGATGGCGCCACGGATCCGCGAGGAGGCGTAGGACTCGAACCGCACGGCGCGGTCGGTCCGGTACTTCTCGATCGCGTCGATGAGCCCGAAGACGCCGTAGGAGACGAGGTCGGCGTGCTCGACGGTCGAGGGCAGGCGCATGCCGATGCGCCCGGCGACGGCCGTGACGAGCGGGACGTAGTGGAGGATCAGCTCCTCGCGCGCGTCCGGGCAGTGTGTCGCGGTGAACCGCGTCCACGCCGCGTCCACCGCGGACACCTCGACGGGTGCGGCGGGCGCCGTGTCCGTCGGCGGCACGGAGGGTGCCGCGGCACCCTCCACGGCCGGACGCTGCTGGGGGATCACGCCGGCCGGCGCGGTCCCCGGGCGGTAGGCCCGCAGGGCGACGGGGGCGCCCGTCTCGGCGAGGTCGTCGTGCAGGGCCGTCATCGTCGGGTCCGTCTCTCTGCAGGTGGTGCTGGCCGTCGGGCGGAGGGTAGGGACCGCGCCCCCGGTGGTGGTCACGACATCACGCCCGGGGGTGGGCGAGCTGGAAGGCGGAGCGCAGGCGCTCCGCGGAGACGTGGGTGTAGCGCTGCGTCGTCGACAGGCTCGCGTGGCCGAGGATCTCCTGGACCGTACGCAGGTCCGAGCCGCCCTCGAGCAGGTGGGTGGCCGCGGTGTGGCGCAGCGCGTGCGGTGCGACGTCCTCGACCCCGACCTCGCGGGCGAGTTCGTGCACGACCGTGCGGACCTGCCGCTGGTCGATGCGGCCGCCGCGGCTGCCCAGGAGCAGCGCCGGCGGGGAGCCGTCGCGCACCAGACGCGGGCGGCCCGTGCGCAACCACGCGTCCACCGCCTGCGCCGCCGGCCGGCCGAACGGCACGACCCGCTCCTTGTCACCCTTGCCCACGACGCGCAGCATCAGCTCGGCCGCATCGACGTCGTCGACGTCCGCGCCGCAGAGCTCGCCGACCCGCACACCTGTCGCGTAGAGCAGCTCGACCGCCGCCCAGTCCCGCACGTGGACGGCGTCGCCGTCGAGAGCGCGCTCCCGTGCCGCGTCGAGCAGGCGGGTGACCGGCTCCACCGCGAGCACGGTGGGGAGGGCGCCGGCGGCGCGCGCCGTCCCGAGCCGCAGCGTGGGGTCGATGGGGACACGGCCGGTGTGGACGGCCCAGCGGAAGAAGGTCCGGGCGGCGGCGGCCCGCCGCGCGAGGGTGGCGCGGCTGCGGTGGGCGTTCGCCATCGCGGCGAGCCATCCCCGCAGGATCGTGATGTCGACGTCACCCAGATCGGTCGCGCCATGACGCACCGCGTGGTCCAGGAGATGGTCCACGTCCCCCAGATATGCCCGCACGGTGTGGTCCGAGACCCCGCGCTGGGCCCGCAGATGTGTCGCGAAATCAGCGCGCAGGAGCTCGCGCTGAGCGGCTCCGGTGCTGATCGCGGCCATGTGCATGCCCCTAAGGTGACGTGGCGCACGCAGTTCGACAAGGATGGTTCCTGGCCTGCCCGAGACCGTCTGCTCGGATTGGCCGACAATGTCCGATCCGGCGGTGCGTATTCCCACGAACGCCGGTTTTTTTCACCCATCCGCTACTCACCGGCATCCACCACCCAGCCCGACCCGAGGCGGCGCGCGAAGCCCTCGAGCTCGAGCAGCCCGAGCATCGCACGCGCCTGCGCCACCGTCGTCCCGGCGCGCGCAGCGACCTGCGCCGTGTCGTGCGGCACCCGGCGCGACAGGCCGTCGTGCACACGACGCGCGAGCGGGTCCAGGCCGTCGACGGCACGCGTGTCGTCCTCGGGGTGCGCCGGAGCGACGTCGGCGCCCACGTCACCCGCCAGCTCCACGACCTCGTCGACGTCGGTCACGCACACGGCGACGCCCTCGCGCAGCAACCGGTGGCACCCGGCCGAGGCAGCCGAGGTGATCGGTCCGGGCACCGCACCCACGGGCCGCAGCAGCCGCGCCGCGTGGTGCGCGGTGCTGGCAGCGCCCGACCGCCACGCGGCCTCCACGACGACGGTGCCCGCCGACATCGCCGCGATCAGCCGGTTGCGCTGCAGGAAGCGGCTGCGGGTGGGTGTGGCGCCGGGAGGCACCTCGCTCACCAGGCTCCCGCCGGCGCCCACCACCTCCTCCAGCAGCCGCGCGTTGCCGACCGGGTAGGCACGGTCCACTCCCCCGGCCAGCACCACGACGGTCGTACCGCCGACGAGCAGCGCACCACGGTGCGCTGCGGCGTCGACGCCGTACGCACCCCCCGAGACCACGGTCCAGCTGCGGCCGGCCAGCCCTGCCGCGAGGTCCACGGCGACCCGCTCGCCGTAGGTGGTGCACGCACGCGCGCCGACCAGTGCGACGGACCGGCGCGCCGATGGCGGGGCTCCCCGCACCCAGAGGGCGAACGGGGCCAGCGCACCGAGGTCGTCGAGGCCGCACGGCCACGCGGGGTCGCCCGGCGCGACGATCCGTGCCCCGCTGCGCGCCGCAGCAGCCAGGTCGCGGTCCGGGTCCACGGCGTGCCACCTCGCCGCCCAGCGCTCCGCCGCCGCGCGCAGGCGGCGGGCCGCCGCGTCCGGTGGGTCCGTCCCACCGAGGGGAACCGGCTGCGGGGCAGCGCCGCTCACCGCGCCGGCCACCCAGTCCAACGCGGCCGTCGCACCGCAGGCGCCGACCAGCGCTCCCGCGACCGCGTCGCCCGGCTCGGCCAGCGCGCTCCAGACCGCCCGGGACGACCGGTCGTCGTCCTGCCGGAGGCGGTCGGCGAGCCACCCGGGCACCCGGACGCCCGTCATGCGCCGTGCCCCCTCGTCCGGAGCACGAGTGCGTGGGCCACGTCGGTGCGCCGGGGTCCGTCCCGCCCCTCGAGATCGGCGAGCGTCCACGCGACCCGCAGGACGCGGTCCGCCCCGCGCAGGCTCAGCGTGCCCCGGTCCACGGCACGGTCGAGGTCGGCCACGAGCCGTCGGTCGGCCCGTAGCCGCGCCTGCAGCTCCCGGCCGGGAACCTCCGCGTTGGTGCGCCACGTCGTGCCCCGCCACCGTGCGAGCTGCGCGGCGCGCGCCGCCGCGACCCGCGCCGCGACCGCCGCCGTGCCCTCGCCCGCAACGCCGGCTGGACGGGCAGCGGGCACCTCGAGCTGCAGGTCGACCCGGTCGAGCAGCGGCCCCGAGAGCTTGCCGAAGTACCGTCGGCGCTGCTCGGGGCGGCAGGTGCACGTCAGCCCCTTGCCGACCGCGTTGCCGCAGGGGCACGGGTTGGCCGCCAGGACCAGCTGGAACCGGGCGGGGTACCGCGCGGCGCCACCCGCACGGTGCAGCACCAGCTCACCGTGCTCGAGGGGCTGCCGGAGCGTCTGCAGCACCCCCGAGGCGAACTCCGGCGCCTCGTCGAGGAACAGCACACCCCGGTGGGCACGGGAGGCCGCCCCCGGCCGTGGCGTGCCCGACCCGCCGCCGACGATGCTCGCGGGCGTCGCGGTGTGGTGCGGGTCCTCGAACGGGGGTCGGCGGACGAGGCCCTGCACGGGGTCGAACGTTCCGGCCACGGAGTGCACGGCGGTGACCTCGACGGCGTCGGCCTCGCAGAGGTCCGGGAGCAGCCCCGGCAGGCGGGCCGCCAGCATGGTCTTGCCGGCGCCGGGCGGTCCCACCATGAGCAGGTGGTGCCCACCCGCCGCGGCCACCTCGAGGCCGTGGCGCGCGTCCTCCTGACCGAGCACGTCCGCCAGGTCGGGCGCCGGGCCGCGCGAGGTCACCGTCCGCACGTCGTGCACGGGCTCGACGTCGGGCACCTCGATGTCGGCGCCGTGGTACGCGGCGACCTGCGCGAGGGTGTCGGCCGCCAGCACCTGCGCACCCGGGACCAGGCTCGCCTCGACCGCGTTGCCGCGCGGGACGACGACCCGGGGATGGCCCGCCGCGACGGCCGCCGCCACGCACGGCAGCACGCCGCGCACGGGCCGCAGCCGCCCGTCCAGGCCCAGCTCGCCCAGGTGCACCCAGTCGGCGACCGACGCCGCGTCCGCGAGTCCCGCGCCGGCGAGCGTGGCGATCGCCACGGCGAGGTCGAACGACGAGCCGGTCTTGGGCAGGGTCGCCGGTGAGAGGTTGACCGTGATCCGGCGCGTCGGCCACGCGAGCCCCGAGGACGTCACGGCGGCACGCACCCGGTCCCGCGCCTCGGCGAGCGAGGCGTCGGGCAGCCCGACGAGCGTGAAACCCGGCAGCGAGGGGGCGAGGTGGGACTCGACGTCGACGGGATGGCCGACCAGCCCCACGAGCGCGACGGCGCGGGTGCGTCCGAGCACTCAGACCACCCCGACCAGGTGCTCGACCCGGGCCGCGCCGCGGTGCGGCAGGACCACGGCGATGACGTCGACACGCACGGACCCCGCCCGCACGTCGTGCTCCCGCAACCAGCGGGCGGTCAGCCGCCGCAGCCGCGCCAGCTTGCGGTACGTGACGGCCTCCGCCGGGTGCCCGTAGGCGTCCGAGCGTCGCGTCTTGACCTCCACGGCCACGACCGCGTCCCCGTCGAGCGCGACGATGTCCAGCTCACCCTCGGCGCACCGCCAGTTGCGCGCCAGGACCGTCCACCCCGCCCGCACGACGAACGCCGCCGCCACGTCCTCCCCGTACCGCCCGACCGCGTCCTTCGCCCGCACGTCGACCACCTCCGGCACCGACCCTGCCGCGCGAGGGCGGGGCGGGAGTGAGTGCCGGTGACGGTCCGTGGACGCCGGAGACGCGGCCGGTGCTGTGGGCGGCTCGGTGGCGGCGCCGTGGTCTCCCGGGGCCGCTGCGGTGTCGGAGGCGGCGCCGGAGCGGGGGTGTCAGCGGGTGAAGCCCGCCCCGGACCCGAGGTCGAGCTCGGCCTTCGCCAGCTCCTCGACGTTGACGTCCTTGAACGTCACCACGCGCACCGACTTCACGAAGCGGGCCGAGCGGTAGACGTCCCACACCCAGGCGTCGACGAGCGAGAGCTCGAAGTAGACCTCGCCGGCGGCCGACCGGACCTGCAGGTCGACGTGGTTCGCGAGGTAGAACCGTCGCTCCGTCTCCACGACGTACGAGAAGAGCCCCACCACGTCCCGGTACTCGCGGTACAGGGCGAGCTCCATGTCGGTCTCGTAGTTCTCCAGGTCCTCGGCGCTCACCGGACCATCATCCCTCATCGCCGGGTGCGGCGGACGCCCACCCCTCCGGGGAGACCGGCGCGGCGTCGTCCCGCCACCCCGGCGCGCGCCCCGGGTCGGGCAGCAGGCCCCCGACCTCCCACCCCGGCCCGCGCGTCACCACGGGCGGCTCCTGCAGGCCCGGCAGCCGCCAGGACCGGCGGTGCAGCGGGCTCGGGCCGTGCTCCCGCAGCGCCGCCAGGTGCTCGGGCGACGCGTACCCCTTGTTCTCGTCCCAGCGGTACGCGGGGTGGGCGGCCGCGTGGCGCACCATGAGGGCGTCCCGCTCGCACTTGGCCAGGACGCTCGCAGCAGCGACGCTCGCGCAGGAGCGGTCGGCCTTCACCTTGAGGTGGACCAGCGGCACCGGCAGGTCCCGCGGCGGCTCGAACAGGTCGTCCTGGGTGCCGAACAGGTCGGGCGCCGGGGGCGTGAGCCAGTCGTGCGAGCCGTCCAGCACGACGGCGTCGACGGGGCCGACCACGTCGACGACCGCCCGCAGCGCCCGGGTGCCCGCCAGGCGGAGCGCCGCGACGATCCCCCGCTCGTCGATCTCGTCGGGCGAGGCGTGGCCCACGGCGCGCGCGACGCCCCAGCGTCCCAGCGCCGGCAGCAGCGCGCGCCGCGCCGCGGGCGTGAGCAGCTTGGAGTCGGCCACGCCGCGCGGCGCCGACCGGGTGCTGAGGTCGACCACGACGACCCCGACGGACACGGGGCCGGCGAGCGACCCGCGGCCCACCTCGTCCATGCCGGCCACGAGACGCAGGCCCGTGCGCAGCAGCGCACGCTCGTGCCGCAGGTGCGGGGTGGGGCGGGCCGCGGCACGGCGCGCGACCCGCACCGGCGTCCGTGCCGGGGTCTCGGGTCCCGCCGACGTCATCCCGCGTCGGGGACGTCCGCGAACGTCGCGGACGGGTTCTGCAGGAGCGTGAAGCGGTCCAGCGGCCACACGGTGACGAACGCGGTCCCCACGACGTTGTCGACGGGCACGGACCCGCCGCCCGGGCTGCCCGTGTTGTACCGCGAGTCCGCCGAGTGCTGCCGGTTGTCACCCATGACCCACAGCGAGTCGGGGGGCACGACGACGTCGAACGCGCGCTCGCTGGGCTGGGAGCCCGGGGCGAGGTACGGCTCGTCGACCGGGACGCCGTTGACCGTCACGGGCTGACCCGGCCCGGCGCAGGCCACGTGGTCACCCGGCAGGCCGATGACCCGCTTGACGAGGTGCTCACCGGCGTCCTGCGGGAGCAGCCCGACGAACGTGAGCCCCTCGGTGACGGCCTCCGCCAGAGGGCTGCGCGGCGCCTGGATCTGCGGGTTGAGCCAGCCGCCGGGATCCTTGAAGACGACGACGTCCCCGCGCTCGATGTCGAAGGGTCCGGGCGTCAGCTTGCTGACCAGGATCCGGTCGTCGACGACCAGGGTGTCCTGCATCGACTGCGACGGGATGTAGAACGCCTGCACGAGGAAGGTCTTGACGACCAGGGACAGCACCAGTGCGCTGACCAGGATGATGGCCGTCTCGCGCAGCCAGGACCAGGCGGACCCCGGGCGGCGTCGGACGGCGTCGCGGTTCCGGCGCCGTGAGCTCATGCCGGGTTCGTCCGTTCCCTCGTCACCGGTGCGCGCGTCCCGCGACCGGCTCGTCCAGTCCTGGCCGCTGCCGCCACCCTGGGCGCCCGTGGGCGTCCACAGCGGACGGGCAGCGGTGGGGGCGGCGCGGGTCGGGGACGCCGTCGGCCCCGTCGCGTCAGGTCGGAACTCGCTCACGGTCACACTCTCGCACGGACGCAGCGGTCGTGGGGGGCCCGGCCGGGGCCCGGTGCCCGGGTGGACGCGTCCCGGACGCCCGCGCGGCGGCGTGCCGCGGCGACGGGGACGCCGACGGGCGGCGTCCCCGAGGGGGAGCCGCCCGTCGCGTCGTGCCGGGAGAGCAGGAGGTCAGCCCTTCTTGGCGGGCGCCTGCCCGCGCTTCTCCTTGATCTTCGCCTTCTTGCCGCGCAGCGCCCGCAGGTAGTACAGCTTGGCGCGACGCACGTCACCGCGGGTGACGACCTCGATCGAGTCGAGCGACGGCGTGTGCAGCGGGAACGTCCGCTCGACACCCACACCGAAGCTGATCTTGCGGATGGTGAAGGTCTCGCGCACGCCGGCACCCTGGCGGGCGATGACGACGCCCTGGAAGGCCTGGATCCGGGAGCGGTTGCCCTCGACGACCTTCACGTTGACCTTGAGGGTGTCGCCGGGACGGAAGTCCGGGTGGTCCTGGCGCAGCGATGCTGCGTCGACCGCGTCGAGCGTCTGCATGTCGTGTCGCTTCCCCGCCCTGCCGCAGGTCAGGAACGTGATCGACGGGCGCGCGCGCTGCCGGGGCAGGGCAGGCGCCCGTGGTTCGGGTCTGGTCGGTCGGTCCGGGTCGTCGGCGCTGGGCCGGTCCGGTCCGCGCGTCGTGAGCCCTCCCCTGCGGCAGAGAGGCGCTCGACGCACACCGAGGACACAGTCTGCCACAGCAGCCGCGCCGTCCCCAAGCCGCGCGCCACGGATCACACGGCGCGCGTGTCCTCCGCAGGCACGGGGGCCGCAGGACGCAGCTCCCCGTCCACCACGTCCCACCCGCAGTCCGACAGCACGGCACGGTCGTGGCGGTCGAGGGCCGCGACGTCGAGCGCCGCCAGCAGGTCCGGTCGCCGCGCCGCGGTGCGCCGCAGCGCCTCGTCGCGGCGCCAGCGCTCGATCCGTGCGTGGTGGCCCGAGAGGAGCACGTCGGGCACGGCGTGCCCCTGCCACGTGGCCGGCTTGGTGTAGACCGGGTACTCCAGCAGGCCGGCCGCCCCGTGCGACTCCTCGACCAGCGACTCCGGATTGCCCACCACACCGGGCAGCAGCCGCGCCACCGCCTCGACCACGACCAGCGCCGCGACCTCGCCGCCGTTGAGGACGTAGTCCCCCAGGGACAGCTCGGTCACGCGACCCCGCGCGGCGTAGTGCTCGGCCACACGGGCGTCGATGCCCTCGTAGCGCCCGCACGCGACGACGAGGTGCTGCTCGGTCGCCAGCGCCTCGGCCGTGCGCTGCGTGAAGGGCGCCCCGGCGGGCGACGGCACGATGAGGTGGGCGCCGGGCGTCAGGACGTCGTCCAGCGCGCGGCCCCACACGTCGGGGCGCATGACCATGCCGGCGCCGCCGCCGAACGGCGTGTCGTCGACCGTGCGGTGCCGGTCGTCGGTCCACGTGCGCAGGTCGTGGACCTGCAGGTCCAGGAGCCCGGCCGTCCGGGCCTTGCCGACGAGCGAGAGCTCGAGCGGCGCGAGGTACTCGGGGAAGATCGAGACGACGTCGACGCGCACGCCTCAGGCCTCCTCGCCCGTGCCGCGGGTCTCGTCGCTGACGACGAGGTTGGCCGCGTCGGCCGCGAGCAGACCGCCCGGCGGGTCGAGCACGACCCGGCCACCGGCCACGTCGACCACGGGCACGATGGCCTCGACGAACGGCACGAGCGTGCGCGCACCGTCGGGTTCCCGCAGCACGAGCACGTCGTGGGCCGGCAGGTGCTCGAGCCCCACGACCTCGCCGAGCGGACGCCCGTCGGCGACGTGCTCGGCGCGCAGGCCCGCGAGCTCGTGCGGGTACCAGCCGTCGTCGTCGTCCGTGTCCTCGTCGCTGTCGACGAGGAGCTCGACGCCGCGCAGCCCCTCGGCCGCGGTGCGGTCGTCCGCCTGCGCGAACGTCACGTACCACCGGCCCTGGGCCTCGCGCACGTGCGCGATCTCGAGCGGGCCCGCCGCAGCGGGCTCGGTGACGAACCGGGCCCCGACGACCAGACGCTCCTGCGGGACGTCGGTGCGCACGTCGAGTGCGACCTCACCCCGCAGGCCGTGCGGACGCCCGACCCTGGCGACGGTCAGCAGCATGTCACTCCCTCCCCCGACGTGTCGGGGACGACGACGGCCCGGCCCCTCGTCGAGGGACCGGGCCGTCGGGTGTCTGCGGTCAGCGCCGGTCGACGTCGACCACGTCGACGCGCACGGCACCGTCCGGCGAGAGCGCCCCGACCACCGTGCGCAGCGCACGCGCGGTCCGGCCGCCCCGACCGATGACGCGCCCGAGGTCCTCGGGGTGCACGCGCACCTCGAGCATCTCACCGCGGCGCAGCGACGACGCACGGACGTGCACGTCGTCGGGGTGGTCGACGATGCCCCGCACGAGGTGCTCGAGCGCGTCGGCCAGCATCAGGCCTGCTCGTCCTCGGCGGGAGCCGCGGCGGGCTCCTCCGTGGCGGCGGCCTTCTTCTCGGACGCCTTGGCCTTGACCTTCTCGGCGTCGAGCGCGGCAGCCTCGACGGCAGCCTTCGCGTCGGCCTTGGGCTCCTTCACGCGCAGCGTGCCCTCGGCACCCGGCAGGCCCTTGAACTTCTGCCAGTCACCGGTGACCTTGAGCAGCACCAGCACCTGCTCGGTCGGCTGCGCGCCGACGCCCAGCCAGTACTGCGCCCGCTCCGAGGTGATCTCGATGAGCGAGGGCTCCTCGGTGGGGTGGTACTTGCCGATCTCCTCGATCACGCGACCGTCGCGCTTGGTGCGCGAGTCGGCGACGACGATGCGGTAGTACGGCGCGCGGATCTTGCCCATGCGCTTGAGACGGATCTTCGTTGCCACGAGGTGGTGTTCTCCTGATGTCTGCTGGGGTGGCCTCGCGGCGCGTCCCGTGGGGTGGGTGCGCCGTTCCGGCCGGAGGACACGGCACCGGGCAGGTAGAGGGGCTGCACGGACCGAGTACAACCGACCATTGTGCCAGACGTGGCGCGGCGGCAACGAATCGAGCACACGCCGCGGTCGGCCGCGGTAGAGCGTGTCGCACGAGGGGTCCGCGCGCTAGCGTCCGATCACGTGTCCCGCCGACGACTGTGACGCCCCATGACCTCCTCGACCACCCGATCCGGATGCCCCTGCGCACGTTCACCGGCATGAGCCGGCGCGACATCGCGCGCGACCTCGCCGGGGGTGGCGTCGCGGCCGACCAGCGCCCGTCGCCGGAGGGCGCGCGCGTCACGTTCCACAGCGGCCGGTTCTTCGGACCTCAGCGCGGCGCGCAGATCAGCCTCGGGCCGGGCCGGCTCGTCCTGGTCTCGGCGGGCGTCGCGGTCCGCACGGAGGACGTGGTCCTGCTGGGCGAGGACGACGACGGCGACGTCGAGCTCGTCACGCGCACCGGTGCGTCGTTGGTGCTCGACCCGAAGCACTTCCGAGGGACTGCCGGCCCGTGGCAGCGGTTCGTCGCCGCGATGCCCCCGGGGGTGGAGCGCTCCAAGCGCGGCGCCGCCGCTCTCACGTCCGGGGCGGTCGCCGGCTGACGCACCCCGGACGCCGGCACCGGGCGCGGGCCGTCACCGGACGCGGGCACCCCGCAGCAGCACGGCCCGCGGGCGCGTCAGCGCCCCCACGTCCGCACGCGGGTCCTCGTCGTAGACGACCACGTCGGCGCTCGCCCCCTCGGCGATGCCCGGCACGCCGAGCCACGCCCGCGTCCGCCACGACGCGGCAGCGACGACGTCGCGCGCGGGGATGCCGGCGCGCACCATCTCGACGGCCTCGTCGGCGACGCGGCCGTGCGCGATCGTGCCGCCCGCGTCGGTGCCGAGCAGCACCCGCACGCCCGCGTCGTGCAGGTGACGCACGTGCTCGTACCGCCGCGCGTGCATCGCCCGCATGCGGGCGGCGAACCGGGGGTAGCGCGCCTCCCCCTGGGCGGCGATGGCGGCGAACTGCCCCACCTGCAGCAGGGTCGCCGTGACCGGCACCCCTGCGGCGGCGATCCGCTCGATCTGCTCCGGCGTCGCTCCCGTCGCGTGCTCCAGCCCGTCGACGCCGGCGTCCAGCAGCCCGTCGAGCGCCTCGTGGCTGAACGTGTGGGCCGTGACACGGGCGCCGGCGTCGTGCGCGGCCGTGACCGCGTCGGCCAGCACCTCGTCCGACCAGAGCGGACGCAGGTCACCGTCGGGGCCGAGGTCGCGGTCGATCCAGTCGGCCACGAGCTTGACCCAGCCGTCGCCGCGGGCCGCCTCCTCGCGCACGGCCTGCGGCAGCTGCGCGGCGTCGGCGAGCTCGCGTCCGTAGTGCCGCAGGTAGCGCTTGGGGCGTGCCAGGTGCCGCCCGGCCCGCAGCAGGCGCGGCAGGTCCGCCCGCGCGTCCATCCAGCGGGTGTCCGCGGGCGAGCCAGCGTCGCGCACCAGCAGGACACCGGCGTCCCGGTCGGCGCGCGCCTGCGCCTCCGCGGTGGCGTCGTCGACCGGGCCGTCGGACGCGAGGCCGACGTGGCAGTGCACGTCGACGAGCCCGGGCAGCACCCAGCCCTCCAGCACGGTGTCGGGCGCCCGGCCCGGGCGCTCGAGGGAGAGCCGGTCCCCCACGACCCACGCGTCACCGACCTCGTGGTCGTCGTCGAGGACGACCGTGCCGCGCAGGTGCGTGATCACGCCTCAGCGGCCCTTGAAGAGGTCACCCAGCCCGGCCGGCAGGTCGCTCGGGTCGAACGACGCCGGGTCGGCGGGCGCAGGAGCGCCCCCGAGCCCGAACGCGGAGCCCGACGGTGCGGCCGGCGCGCCGCCCGCCGCCCGTGCGGCCGCGGCGCGCTCCTGCTCGGCCCGCTTGGCGGGGTTGCCCGACCGCGCGCCCTTGGCCCGCTTGGCGGGCGCCTGCTTGCCGCGGGACTTCTTGCCCCCCATGCCGGGCAGGTTGCCCATGCCGGGCATCCCGCCGGGCATGCCGCCGCCCTTGGCCATCTGGCGCATCATCTTGCGGGCACCGTCGAACCGCTCGAGCAGCTGGTTGATCTCGCTCGTGGTGGTGCCGGACCCGCGCGCGATGCGCGCACGGCGCGAGCCGTTGATGATCTTCGGGTTCTGCCGCTCGCCCGGCGTCATCGAGCGGATGATCGCCTCGATGCGGTCGACCTCGCGCTCGTCGAAGTTCTCCAGGGCCTCACGCATCTGCCCCATGCCCGGCAGCATGCCGAACATCTTCTTGATGGAGCCCATGTTCTTCAGCTGCTGCATCTGCACGAGGAAGTCCTCGAGCGTGAAGTCCTCGCCGGAGACGAGCTTGCCGGCCATCTTCTCGGCCTCGCCGGCGTCGAACGCCTTCTCGGCCTGCTCGATGAGCGTCAGGACGTCGCCCATGTCGAGGATGCGCGAGGCCATGCGGTCCGGGTGGAAGACCTCGAAGTCCGTGAGCTTCTCACCGGTCGACGCGAACATGATCGGACGCCCGGTCACGCTGGCGATCGACAGCGCCGCACCACCGCGCGCGTCGCCGTCGAGCTTCGACAGGACCACACCGGTGAAACCGACGCCGTCGGCGAAGGCCTGCGCCGTGGTCACGGCGTCCTGGCCGATCATCGCGTCGACGACGAAGAGGATCTCGTCCGGGGAGACGGCGTCGCGGATGTCCGACGCCTGCGCCATGAGCTCGGCGTCCACGCCGAGGCGGCCGGCGGTGTCGACGATGACGACGTCGTGCTGCTTCTGCCGGGCCGTCTCGAGCCCCGCCTGCGCCACGGCCACCGGGTCGGCGCCCGCGGGCAGCACGTCGTCGGCGCCCTGGTTGCCGGGGTGCGGTGCGAACACGGGCACGCCCGCGCGCTCGCCGACGACCTGGAGCTGCGTGACCGCGTTGGGGCGCTGCAGGTCCGCGGCGACGAGCAGCGGCGTGTGCCCCTGCTCGCGCAGCCACCGCGCGAGCTTGCCCGCGAGCGTCGTCTTCCCGGCGCCCTGGAGGCCCGCGAGCATGATGACGGTCGGCGGCTGCTTGGCGAACGTCAGCGGGCGCGTCTGGCCGCCCAGGATCGCCACGAGCTCGTCGTTGACGATCTTGACGACCTGCTGCGCCGGGTTCAGAGCGCCCGACACCTCGGCCGAGAGGGCGCGCTCGCGCACGGCGCCGGTGAACTGCCGGACGACGGGAACGGCGACGTCCGCGTCGAGCAGCGCGCGGCGGATCTCACGGATCGTCGCGTCGATGTCCGCCTCGGACAGGCGACCCTTCGCACGGAGGTTCTTGAACGTCGACGTGAGACGGTCGGAGAGGGTGGCGAACAACCTGGGCCTCGCGGTGGTCGGACGGACGGCTACGGACGTCCCAGGGTACCCGCCAGCGCCCGTGCGGCTCTGGCGGTCAGGTCGTCGACGAGCGTGGCCCGCCACGTGGTCCACGCGGCGGGGCCCGCGGCGGAGGCGTCGGCCTCCGTGAGCGCGCGCAGCATCGTCAGCATGTCGACCCTGCCGTCCACCGCGTCGAGGAGCCGTGCGAGCGTCGCCGGGTCGTCCGGGTCGGCCGTCGTGGCCAGCTCGGCGAGCGTCAGGTGCTCGCGGACCAGGCGCGTGACGTCGGCGACGACCTGGGGGCCGAATCCCATGCGCGCCACGACCGGCCCCGCCAGGCGGGCGCCCTCGACGGAGTGGTCCCCCGCCCCCGCGCGCTTGCCGATGTCGTGCAGCAGCGCCGCGAGCAGGAGCGTGTCGGGGGCCTCCACCGCGCGACGGTCCCGGCCGGCGCGCGCCACGGTCTCGACGAGGTGCCGGTCCACGGTGTGCCGGTGGATGGCCGAGCGCTGCGGCCGGTTGCGCACGCCCGCCCACTCCGGGATCCAGGTGGTCGCCACCCCGGCCAGGTCCAGCGCCTCCCACACGGGGACCTGCGCGTGCCCCGAGCCCAACAGGTGCAGCAGCTGCTGGCGCGCCGCGCGCGGCCAGGGGGTCGGCAGCGGCGGTGTCGTCTCGAGGCTCGCCACGGTGACGGGTGACAGCACGAGCCCCGTGCGCGTGGCCGTCGCGGCCGCACGCAGGGACAGCACCGGGTCCTCGGCGGGCCGGGCGTCCACGGCCAGGACGATCTCCCCGTCGTGCTCGACCAGGCCCTCGGCGATCGTGCGCAGCCGGGGCGGGGTGCGCCGTCCCCGGACCAGCACGGGCTTGCGGGCGGGGCGCTGCAGGGCCTGCCGTGCGTTGCGTGCGGTCGTGTCGAGCGCGTAGGAGATCACGCGCCCGGCCTCGGCGATGGAGGCGAGCAGGTCGTCCCGGTCGTCGAAGCCGACGAGCGCGGCCACCTCGTCCTGGTCCGCCTGCAGCAGGCGGTTGGTGCGGCGCCGCGTGACGACCTGCAGCGCGTCGCGCACGTCGAGCAGGTGCGTGTACGCGTGGTCGACGGCGCCGTGCGGCCGGTCGGTGAGCCACGTCGCGGCGAGCGCCGAGAGCACCACGGCGTCACGGATGCCGCCGCGGGCCTCCTTGAGGTCCGGCTCGATGAGGTAGGCGAGCTCCCCGTGCCGGTCCGCGCGCTGCCGGGTCGACGCGAGGAGCTCCGGAAGGCGCCTGCGCGCGGCGGAGCGCCAGTCGGCGAGCAGGGCCGACGTCGCCCGTGCGATGACGACCCCGTCGCCCGCGACGGGCTGCAGCTCGAGCAGCCCGACGGCCGCGGGCAGGTCCTTGGACGCGACCTGCCGGCACTGCGCCAGCGACCGCACCGAGTGGTCGAGGTCGAGCCCGGCGTCCCAGATCGGGTACCACAGGCGCTCGGCCAGGCCGCCGAGCTCCTCGGCCGAGCGCGCCCGGCCCTCGTGCACGAGCAGGAGGTCGAGGTCGGACACCGGGCCGGCGTCGCCGCGCCCGACGCTCCCCACGACGCCCAGTGCGACGCCCTGCACGTCGCGCCCGTCCGTCGCCTCGGTCCAGAGCCGGGCGAGCGCGCCCACCACCAGGTCGGCGACGGCGCGACGCCGCGCCACCCCGTCCCCACCCGGTCCCGTCATCCGTGCGGCCAGGTCGAGCCGGGCAGCACGCAGGTCCCGCACCCCGGCGGGGTACGGGACCTGCGGCTGCTGCGGTGACCCGGCTGCGCCCCCCGCGGGCAGCCGTTCGGTCGTCATGTGTGGGCTGCGACCTAGAGCGCGTCGTCGCCGTGCTCACCGGTGCGGACGCGAGCCACGTCCTCCACCGGGACCACCCAGACCTTGCCGTCACCGATCTTGCCGGTCTGCGCGGCCTGCACGACCACCTCGGTGACCCCGGCCACGTCCTCGTCGGCGACGAGGACGTCGATCCGCACCTTCGGCACCAGGTCCACGGTGTACTCCGCACCCCGGTAGACCTCGGTGTGACCCTTCTGCCGACCGTAGCCGCTGGCCTCGCTGACCGTGAGTCCACGGACCCCGGCGGCCTCGAGGGCCGACTTCACGTCGTCCAACCGGTGCGGCTGGATGATCGCCGTCACGAGCTTCGTCATCACTTCACCTCCGACACGACACGGGCGCCGCCCAGGTTCTCGTACGCCGTCTCACCGTGCACCGCGAGGTCGATGCCGCCGACCTCGACGTCCTGCGAGACGCGCCACCCGAGCGTGGCCTTGAGGATGAGACCGATCACCAGCGTCGTCAGACCGGAGAAGACGACCGCCACGAGCGCGATCACGATCTGGATGACGAGCTGGTTGGCGCCACCGCCGAAGAACAGACCCGTGTCGGCGGCCAGGAAGCCGATCATCACGGTACCGACGAGACCGCCGACGAGGTGGACACCGACGACGTCGAGCGAGTCGTCGTAGCCGAACTTGTACTTCAGGCCGACGGCGAGGGCGCAGAGCACGCCCGCGATGACGCCCAGGATGATCGACGTGACCGGGCGGAGCGCACCGGCGGCCGGGGTGATGGCGACGAGGCCGGCGACGATGCCCGATGCGGCACCCAGCGACGTCGCGTGACCGTCACGGAACTTCTCCGTGATGAGCCAGGCGAGCATCGCGGCGGCGGTGCAGGTCGTCGTGTTGACCCAGGCCATGCCCGCGTTCTCGTCGGCGCCGAAGGCGGAGCCGGCGTTGAAGCCGAACCAGCCGAACCACAGCAGCGCGGCGCCGAGCATCACGAACGGCAGGTTGTGCGGCCGCATGGCCTCCGTGCCGAAGCCCTTGCGCTTGCCGACGAGCAGCGCCAGGACGAGCGCGGCGATACCGGCGTTGATGTGGACGACCGTGCCGCCCGCGAAGTCGATGGGTGCGGTGTTGGCCGTGCCGTCGGTGGTGCCGAACATCGCGGCCGCGATCGAGCCCTCGGCGCCGGACAGCTGCCCGCCGCCCCAGACCATGTGGGCCATCGGGAAGTAGGTCACGGTGACCCACACCGCGACGAACGCCATCCAGGTCCCGAACTTGGTGCGGTCGGCCAGCGCGCCACTGATGAGCGCGACCGTGATGATGGCGAACGTCACCTGGAACGCCACGTCGATGACCTGCGGGTAGTTCCCCAGGCCGACCATGGGCTCGCCGTCCGCGTCGAAGAGCGTGCCGCTGAGGCCGAACTGGTCGAACGGGTTGCCGAACACGCCGGCCACGCTCGAGCCGTACGACATCGACCAGCCCCACAGCACGTAGAGGACCCCGACGACGCCCATGGCGCCGAACGACATCATCATCATGTTGAGGACGGACTTGCCCCTGACCATGCCCCCGTAGAAGAACGCCAGTCCTGGCGTCATGAGGAGCACGAGGGATGCTGACGTCAGCATCCAGGCTGCGGCTCCGGTGTCCCACTCCATGTCTGCACTCCCCTCGCCAGCCGGGCGGCCGGACGGGGACAACTGTGGAGCGATCGCGTTTCGCGGTACCGGCGCGGGGGTTACGCACGTGTGACAGCCGCCCCCCGCGCGTAAACGTTGGGTTTCGTGCTGGGCAGATGTCCAGTGCTCGGGACGTCGCGTCCCGACGGCTGGTCCGGCCGGACCGGGCCCCGGCGCGCGGGGCCCGGTCGCGGCTCAGGACTGCAGCAGACCGTCGACGAAGGCCTCCGGGTCGAAGGGCGCCAGGTCGTCGGGACCCTCACCCAGCCCGACCAGCTTGACCGGCACCCCCAGCTCGCGCTGCACCGCCACGACGATGCCGCCCTTGGCGGTGCCGTCGAGCTTGGTCAGCACGATGCCGGTGACGCCGGCGACCTCGCCGAACACCCGCGCCTGGTTCAAACCGTTCTGGCCGGTCGTCGCGTCCAGCACGAGCAGCACCTCGGACAGCGGGGCCGTGCGGGTGATGACGCGCGTGATCTTGCCGAGCTCGTCCATCAGCCCGGCCTTGTTCTGCAGCCGGCCGGCCGTGTCGACGAGCACGACGTCGGCGCCGTCGCGCACACCCGCACGCACCGCGTCGAACGCGACCGCGGCCGGGTCGGCACCGTCACGGTCGGAGCGGACCGTGGGGACCCCCACGCGTGAGCCCCAGGTCTCGAGCTGGTCGGCCGCCGCCGCGCGGAAGGTGTCGGCCGCGCCGAGCACGACGCTGCTGCCGTCGGCCACGAGGACGCGCGCCAGCTTGCCGACGGTGGTGGTCTTGCCGGTGCCGTTCACCCCGACGACGAGGACGACGGCCGGCACGCGGGCGCCGTCCTCCCCGGTGGTCGGCGTGGTGTGCAGCGTCCGGTCGAGCGTGGGGTCCACGAGAGCGAGGAGCTGCTCGCGCAGCACGGCGCGCGCCTGCTCGCCGTCCCGCAGCCCCTCCACGCGCACGCGCGTGCGCAGCGCCTCGATCAGCTCGTCGGTGGGTCCGGCACCCACGTCCGCGAGCAGCAGGGTCTCCTCGAGCTCGTCCCAGTCGTCCTCCGTCAGCTGGTCGCGCGAGAGCACGCCCAGCAGCCGGGTGCCCAGCGGCGAGCCCGAGCGGGCGAGCCGCTCGCGCAGCCGCCGCAGCCGGCCCGCGGTGGGGGCCGGGGTCTCCAGCGGCGGGGTCGCGAGGTCCTCGGGGACCTCGAGCAGGTCGGTCGTACCGGTGGCCTCCGGGCCCTCGTCGGGCACGGCAGGTCCGGTGTCGGCGGGCGCGGCCGGACGGTCCGCGACGCCGGTCCCCACGGCGGGGGCACCCCCGGCAGGCGGCGTCTCGGCGGGCCGGGTGTCGGTGCGCGGCGTGTCCGTGGGACGGCGGCGCAGGCGCACGGCGGCGGCGACGCCCGCGGCGAGCACGGGCACGCCGACCAGGTAGGGCAGAAGGTCGTTGAAGTCCACGCGGACAGTCTGTCGGGCTGCGCGGCCCCGGTGCGACCCGGGACGTCAGGGCGGTGTCAGGACCGCGTCACCGGTGGGCGTCCTCGCTGCGGGGCTCGTCGGCCCGGGTGTCGTGCGTCCGGGTGGCGTCACGGCCGACGCGCAGCACGTGGGCGGCGCGCTCACGGGCGAGGCGCAGGTCCTCGGCCAGCTCGTCGGGGTGCAGGTAGCCGTCGCCCTCCGAGGCCGTCGCCCGCAGGAAGTCGGCCAGCGACAGGTCCACCGGTCGCGCGGCGGCGGCGCGGGCGGCCTCCGCCTGCTCGACGTCGGGGTCGCGGCGCGCACGCAGACCACGCCGGAACGCGACCCACGGGCTCTCGCCGTCCGGCCTCGAGGGGACGGCGACGAGCGCCACCGCGGCGACGAGGAGGGCGACGAGGAGAAGCGTGATGACGACAGCCACGACACGATTCTGCGACGGGTCGCCCGCGACCGTCGCGCACACGCACGGTGTGCCGGGCAACCCCCGCACAACCTTCACACGGCGTCACCCGGTCACCCGCCCGGACCCCGCGGCCGGGGGGCGCGACCTCAGGCGGGGACGTCGTCGGTCATGCGCTGGCTGATGACGGTGGTCACGCCGTCGCCGCGCATCGTGACCCCGTACAGCGCGTCCGCGATCTCCATGGTGCGCTTCTGGTGCGTGACGACGATCAGCTGCGAGTCCTGCTGCAGCTCCCGGAAGATCTCCAGCAGCCGGCCCAGGTTGGCGTCGTCCAGCGCAGCCTCGACCTCGTCCATGACGTAGAACGGGCTCGGCCGCGCCTTGAAGATCGCCACCAGCAGCGCGACGGCCGTGAGCGAGCGCTCGCCGCCCGACAGCAGCGACAGCCGCTTCACCTTCTTGCCGGCGGGTCGCGCCTCGACCTCGATGCCCGTGGTCAGCATGTCGTCCGGGTCCGTGAGGACCAGCCGTCCCTCACCGCCCGGGAACAGCCGCGGGAACACGACGTCGAAGGCGGCGGCGGTGTCCCGGTACGCCTCGGTGAACACCTGCTCGACCCGCTGGTCGATGTCCTTGACGATCTCCAGCAGGTCGCTGCGCGACTTCTTGAGGTCGGCGAGCTGCTCGACGAGGAACCGGTGCCGCTCCTCCAGCGCATCGAACTCCTCGAGCGCCAGGGGGTTGACCCGTCCGAGCTGCGCGAGCGCACGCTCCGCCGACCGCAGGCGCTTCTCCTGCTCCGCACGCACGTAGGGCACGGCGGTCGGCGCGTCCGGTGCCGGCTCGGTCCCCGGCGGCAGCACGACGGGGACGTCGCGGTGCGGACCGAACTCCTCGAGCAGCACCTCGGGGTCGAGCCCCAGCTCCTCGACCGCGCGGGTCTCCAGCTGCTCGATGCGCAGCCGCTGCTCGGCACGGGCCACCTCGTCCTTGTGCGCCACGTCCGTGAGCTCGGCCAGGTCCCGCACCAGCACGTCGACCTGCGCGCGGACGGTCGTCAGGGCGGCGTCGCGCTCGGCGCGGGCGGCCTCGGCGGCGTCGCGCTCGTCCGCGGCGCGGCGCAGCGCCCGGTCGAGGAGCTCCCCGGTGCGCGCAGCGGCGGTCTGCACCGCGCGCGCCACGGCGGCCTGGCGGGCCCGCTCCTGCTGCCGGCGGGCGGCCTTCTCGCGCGCGGCCCGCTCGGCGGTCGCCGCACGCTCCAGCGACTCGGCGCGGCCCGCGAGCGCCCGGGCGCGCTCCTCACCCGTGCGCAGCGTGAGACGCGCCTCCGTCTCGCGGCCCCGGGCAGCCGTGGCGGCCTGCGCCGTCGCGTCCCGCCGCGCGGTGGCCCCGGCGATCGCCGCCTCGGTGTCCTGCGGCGCCTCCTGCGCGGCGGCGAGCCGTTCGGTGAGCTCGACGAGCGTCGCGTGGTCCGCCTCGAGCGTCGCGCCGGCCGCCTCCAGCGACCGCTGGACGCGCTCGGCCTCGGCGCGGGCGGCGCGGGCGGCGGACCCCAGGTGGCCGAGCTGCTCCGCCACCGCCGCGAGGGCGGCGTCGGACTCGTTGAGGCGCTCGAGGGTCGCGTCCACCTGCTCCTGAGCCGCGGCACGGTCCTCCCGTGCCGTGGCGAGCTCGAAGCGGAGCCGCTCGGCGCTCGCGGTGGCGGTGGCGGCGGCCGAGCGTGCCGTGTCGAGGGCCGCCTGCAGGTGCAGCGCGCTGGGCGCCGACGCGGACCCGCCGGACGCCCGGTGCCGGGAGAGCACGTCACCCGTGCGCGTCGCCACGACGAGGTGCGGGTGCGCCGCGACCAGGGGCCGCGCGGCCGCGAGGTCGTCCACGACGACAACCTCCGCGAGCAGCGCGCGCACGGCGTCGCGCACGGTCGCGGGCGCCTGCACGAGGTCGACGGCGCGGTCGGCACCCGCGGGCAGGTCGACGTCGGAGTCGGGCGAGGCACCGGCGACGAGCAGGGTGGCGCGGCCGGCGTCCTCCGCGCGCAGGTGGCGGATCGCGTCGACGGCGGCGTCGACGGACTCCACGGCGACGGCGTCGGCCACGGCCCCGAGCGCCGCGACGATCGCCTCCTCGTCACGCTCGCCGACGCTGAGCAGCGCCGCGACCGAGCCCACGACACCCGGCAGGGTGTCGGCGGCCAGCAGCGCACCGGCACCGTCCTTGCGGCTGAGGGACATCTCGAGCGTCTCGGCGCGGGACGTCTGCTGGTCCCGCTCCCGCTCCGCCGCGCGCAGCGCGTCCTCGAGCTCCGCGACGCGGGCGGTGGCGGTGTCGAGGGCCTCGGCGGCGGCCTCGTGCTCGGCGTCGAGTCCTTCCTCGCCCTGCTCCACGCCGGCGACCTGGGACTCCAGCGCCGCGAACTGCGTCGTGGCGTCGCGGGCGCGCTCCTCGGCCGCGGCGAGCGATGCGCGCAACCGACCGATCTCGGCCTCCGTCGCCTCGACGCGGCTGCGGCGGGCGGCGACCTGCCCGGCGAGCCGCGCGACGCCCTCGCGGCGGTCGGCGGCGCTGCGCTGCAGGTCCGCGAGCGCCCGCTCGGCCGCACCGGCAGCGGCCTCCGCCTCCTGCCGCGCGGTCCCGGCGGCCGTGACGGCGGCCCGGGCGAGCTCGACGTCCGCCGTGAGCTCGGCCTCCGCGGTCCGCACCCGTGCGGCCTGCGCCTCCAGGTCGGCGGGGTCCTGCCCGGTGGGGCGCTCGGTGGTGGCCGACCCCAGCAGCCGTGCGCGGTCCGCCGCGAGCGACGCGGTGCCGCGCACGCGCTCGCGCAGCGACGAGAGCCGGTACCAGACGTCACCGGCCTCGCTCACGGCCGGCGCCGCCTCCGCGGCCTGCCGTTCGAGCGCCACCAGCCGGCCACGGGCCTCGGCGAGCGCCGTCTCGACCTGCTCGCGGCGCTCCCGCACGGCTGACTCGTCGGCGATCTCCTGCTCCAGACGGGCCCGCAGCTGTGCCAGGTCGTCCGCGAGCAGCCGCGCCCGCGAGTCGCGCAGGTCCGACTGGACCACGGCCGCCTTGCGGGCGACCTCCGCCTGCCGGCCGAGCGGACCGAGCTGGCGGCGGATCTCCGCGGTGAGGTCACCCAGCCGCGTGAGGTTGCCCTGCATCGCGTCGAGCTTGCGCAGCGCCTTCTCCTTGCGCTTGCGGTGCTTGAGGACCCCCGCTGCCTCCTCGATGAATCCGCGACGCTCCTCGGGGGTCGCGCGCAGCACGGCGTCGAGCTGCCCCTGCCCGACGATGACGTGCATCTCGCGGCCCAGGCCGGAGTCGGACAGCAGGTCCTGGATGTCCAGCAAGCGGCAGCCGCGGCCGTTGATCGCGTACTCGGAGCCGCCGTTGCGGAACAGCGTCCGCGAGATCGTGACCTCGGAGTACTCGATCGGCAGCGCACCGTCGGTGTTGTCGATCGTCAGCGAGACCTCGGCCCGTCCCAGCGGCGGGCGGCCGGACGTCCCGGCGAAGATGACGTCCTCCATCTTGCCGCCGCGCAGCGACTTGGCACCCTGCTCCCCCATCACCCAGGCGAGCGCGTCCACGACGTTGGACTTGCCGGAGCCGTTCGGCCCGACGACGCACGTGATGCCCGGCTCGAAGCTCAGCGTCGTCGCCGAGGCGAACGACTTGAACCCGCGCAGGGTCAGGGTCTTGAGGTGCACGTGAGGCAGCCTAGGCAACGCACGACGCGGGGCCGCGCACGCCGGGTGCCCGGGCGTGTGCGGCCCCGCGTCGCGTGGGCGTCAGGGCGTCACAGGCCGGGGAACCACAGGGCGATCTCGCGGGCCGCCGACTCCTCGCCGTCCGACCCGTGCACGATGTTCTCGATGAGCTTGGTGCCCCAGTCGCGCGCCAGGTCGCCCCGGATCGTGCCCGGGGCGGCGACGGTCGGGTCGGTGGCGCCGGCGAGGGACCGGAAGCCCTCGATGACCCGGTTGCCCTCGACGACGACGGCCAGCACCGGACCGGACCGCATGAAGTCGATGAGCGCGCCCACGAACGGCTTGCCGGCGTGCTCGGCGTAGTGCTCGGCCAGGAGCGCCTCGTCGGCCTGGCGGAGCTCGACGGCGACGAGCGTGTAGCCCTTCGCCTCGATGCGGCGCAGGACCTCGCCGACGTGCCCGCGCCGGACTCCGTCGGGCTTGACCAGGACGAGCGTGCGCTGCGTGAGGGGTGCGTCAGACATGGCCGCCACCCTAGCGGGGACCCGCGGCCCCCCGGGCTGTCACGTCCGGTGTCCGGACGTGGGCGCTCGACGCGACCCGGTCAGCCCTCCGGGTGCGCCGCGTCGTACTCCGCACGCTCGCGGTCGATCCGCGCACCCAGCCACAGCGACACCGCCCAGAGCACGACGAAGACGCCGCCGATGACGAACATCATCGGCACGAGCACACCGAAGGAGAGGACGGCGACCTGGGCGACGGTCCCGGCGACGTAGCCCCCCGGCCGTCCGACGTACCCCGCGAGCAGCAGCAGGATCAGCGCCGTGATGCCGCCCAGCGCCCACACGGTGGCGGTGGGCGCGACACGCAGCCCGTGGGCCACGAGGGTCGCGAAGAACACCAGCAGCGCCTCGAGGACGAGCGTCATCTGGGTGAACTGCGGCGTGGCGGGACGCTTCGGCCGCGAGGGTGCCGGGTGCTGCGTGCTCATCGCTCAAGGCTAGCCGCGACCGCCGGGCGCTCAGACCTCCCCGAAGCCCGCCTCGACGTCCGCGACGAGGCGCCGCACCGCCTCGGCCGCCTGCGGGCCCTGCGCCGTGACGACCAGGACGTCGTCCTTCACGGCACCCAGCTTCATGAGCTCCAGCACGCTGGCGGCGTTGACGCCGTTGACCTGGACCTTCGCGTCGAAGGCGGCGAGCATCCGCACCATGAGCGCCGCCGGCCGCGCGTGCAGCCCCAACGGGTTGCGCAGGACGGTCGTGGCCCGCACGGATCCGTCGGGGGCCACGACCGGCTCGGTCGCACCCCCGGGGACGACCTCCGGCGCGGTGTCCGGCGCCGCCGTCGTGCCCACGGGCCCGAACGTGCGCCCCGCGGCCTGCGCCGACGCCAGCACCTGGTCGACGTCCGCCCCGCCGTGCGCGGTGACGGCCGCCGCGACGGCGCCCTCGACGAAGGGCGCGTCCGCGATCCGCACCCGGTCGGCGGTCGCCGGGTCCCCCGCCTCCAGCACGGACTCGGCGGTGAGCACGGCCGACCCGAGGTCGGTGAGCACGACGACCGACCCCCCGCCCGCGGTCGCCTCGCGCACGGCGGCCTCCACCCGGTCGAAGCTGGTGCCGAGACCGCCGTCGTCGGTGCCCCCCGCCGGCAGGATGCGCACCCCCGGAGCCATCTGCGCGGCGACCTGCGCCGCGCCCTCGGCGAGCTGCTGCGAGTGCGACACGAGCACGAGCGCCACGAGCGCCCACTGGTCCGTCACCGGTCCCGCCTCCCCCGCGGCGTCCCTGCCGCGCGCTGCCCTGCACCGCGCCGGGACCGGCGCGGCCGTCGTGTCGTCAGTCCGCGTCGGCGGCGGCCTCGGCGGCCGCCGCCAGGATGAGGGCGCTCGAGCGGGCCCCCGGGTCGAGGTGCCCGGCCGAGCGCTCCCCCAGGTAGCTCGCGCGGCCCTTGGTCGCCACGAGCGGCACCGTCGCGTCGGCGCCGGCCTGCGCACCGCGTGCCGCCGCGGCGAGCACCTGCGAGGGCGGCGCGCCGTGGTCGGCGGCGTCCACCGCCGCGGCGACCGCCGGCGTCCAGGCGTCGACCATGGTCTTCTCGCCCGCCCCGGCGCGCCCGCGCGTGACGATGCCGTCGAGCGCCGCCTCCAGCAGACCCACCACACCGTCCCGGTCGAGCGCCGCGGCCGAGCCGACCTTCGACGCCCGGAGGAACGCCGTGCCGTACAGCGGGCCGGCGGCGCCGCCGACGGTCGACATCAGCGTCGTCGCCACGAGCCGCAGGACGTCGCCGATCGTCGCCGGCGGCGCCTCCAGCGCGTCCAGCTTGGCGACGACCGCGCGGAAGCCCCGCGCGAGGTTCTCCCCGTGGTCGCCGTCACCGATCTGCCGGTCGAGCTCGACCAGCTCGTCCCGGTGCTCGTCGACGGTCGCCGCGCTGCGGCGCACCCAGTCGACCGCCCATGCCACGTCCAGCGTCATCCGCCCCGCCTCCCCCAGTCCCCACGTCACTCACCAGCGCAGCGCGGTGGTGTGCACCGGGGCGTCCCACAGGACGGTCAGCTCGTCGTCCAGCCGGAGGACCGTGACCGACGCGCCCTGCATCTCCAGCGATGTCACATAGTTGCCGACGAGCGAGCGGGTCACCTCGACCCGTCGCTCGGAGAGCAACGCGCGTGCTCGACGATAGACGACGTACAGCTCGGACGCGGGCGTGCCCCCCATGCCGTTGACGAGCAGGAGCACACGCTCGCCGCCCGTGAGCCCCAGGTCCTCGACGACGGGCCCGAGCAGCTTCTCGGTCAGCGCGTCGGCGCTCTCCAGGCCGACCCGGTGGCGGCCGGGCTCGCCGTGGATGCCGATGCCGATCTCGATCTCGTCGTCCGGGAGGTCGAAGCCGGGTCGCCCGACGTGCGGCACGGTGCAGGCCGTCAGCGCGAGGCCCATCGTGCGCACGTTGTCGACCACCCGTTGCGCGACCGCGGCGACCGCGTCGAGGTCGTCGCCGCGCTCGGCGGCGGCACCGGCGATCTTCTCCACCGCGACGGTGCCCGCCACTCCGCGCCGGCCCGCCGTCCAGGTCGAGTCCTCGACCGCGACGTCGTCGTTCACCAGGACCTGGCGCACCGTGGTGCCGTCCGCCTCGGCGAGCTCGGCGGCGGTCTCGAAGTTGAGGACATCGCCCGTGTAGTTCTTCACGATCGTCAGGACGCCCGCCCCGGCGTCGGCCGCTGCGATCGCCGGCGCGATCTGGTCGGGGGTCGGGGAGGTGAAGACCGCGCCGGGCACGGCGGCGTCCAGCATGCCCACGCCCACGAACCCCGCGTGCAGCGGCTCGTGGCCGCTGCCGCCGCCGCTGACGAGCCCGACCTTGCCGGGCACGGTGCCACCGGCCCGCGTGACGTACAGCGGGTCGGTGTGCACCCGCACGACGTCCGGGTGGGCCAGACCGAAACCCTCGACGGACTCGACGACCACGTCGTGCGGGTCGTTGATGAGCTTCTTCATGCTCGACTCCTTCGGCGTGCACGACGGTGGCTCGTCCACCTCACCCCGGTCCCGGACGGCCGTCAAGGCGGGGCGGTGCCCGCCACCTGCACATGCGTGCAGGCGGCGGGCGGGGCGGACGCGCGTGCGTCGTGCGGTCAGGGGCGGCCCAGCAGGATGCGCGCCTCGGCGACCAGCAGGATCGAGCCGGTCACCAGGACGCCGGCGCCGCGCTCGGCCTCACCCTCCGCGCGCTGCACCGCGACGTCGATCGCGTCGGGCAGCCGCGCGGCGACGTGCACGCGGTCCTCCCCGAACACGTCGACGGCGACCTCCGCGAGGTCGTCGGCGTCCATCGCGCGCGGGTTCGACGCCTGCGTGACGACCACCTCGGCCAGCAGCGGCTCGAGCGCCGCGAGGATGCCCTCGGGGTCCTTGTCCGCCATGACGCCGACGACGCCCACGAGCCGCGTGAACTCGAACGCCTCCTCGACGGCGTCCACCAGCGCCTCGGCACCGGCGGGGTTGTGCGCCCCGTCGACCAGGACGGTCGGGCTGGACCGCACGACCTCCAGCCGGCCGGGGGACGTCACGTCCGCGAACGCCACCTCGACGACCGCACCGTCGAGCGCCCTCCCCCCGGTCAGGAGCGACTCGGTGGCGGCGAGCGCCAGCAGCGCGTTGTGCGCCTGGTGCTCGCCGTACAACGGCAGGAACACGTCGGTGTAGACGCCGCCCAGCCCCCGCAGCGCGACGAGCTGGCCGCCGACCGCCACCTGCCGCTCGACGACCGCGATGTCGACGTCCTCGCGCACGACGCGCGCACCGCGCTCGGCGGCGGCCGCGAGCACGACGCCCTCGACGTCGTCGGTCTGGTGCGCGAGCACCACGGTCGCACCGTCCTTGACGATGCCGGACTTCTCCGACGCGATCTCGACCAGGGTGTGGCCCAGGTAGCGCTCGTGGTCCATCGCGATCGGCGTGATGACGGCGACCTCGGCGTCGACGAGGTTGGTCGCGTCCCAGCGACCGCCCATGCCGACCTCGACCACCGCGACGTCCACGGGCGCGTCGGCGAACGCCGCGTACGCCATGACCGTGAACACCTCGAAGAAGGACAGCCGCTGGCCGCCCTGTGCGAGGTGACGTTCGTCGACCATCTCGATGTAGGGCGCGACGTCGTTCCACACCTCGACGAACCGCTCGTCGCTGATCGGCTCGCCGTCGATGCTGATCCGCTCGGTGACCCGGGTCATGTGCGGGCTGGTGAACCGGCCCGTGCGCAGCCCGTGCTCGCGCAGCAGCCGCTCGACCATGCGGGCCGTCGACGTCTTGCCGTTCGTACCGGTCACGTGGACGCACCGGAACGCCCGCTGCGGGTCTCCCAGCAGCTCCAGCACGTCACGGACGCGGTCGAGCGTGGGGTCGATGTCCTGCTCCGGCGCGCGCGCCAGGATCGCCCGGTAGACCTGGTCGGCCGCCTTCCGGGCGGCCCGGGCCGCCTCGTCCCTCAGGTGGTCGGCGCCACCGCGCTCGCGGCTCACGCGTCGGCCCGCACGACGGTCACGGCGACCTCGGCCACGTCGGCGGCCTCGATGGTCACGGACGTGGCGAGGGTCTCGGCGGCGACGAAGTCGCGGTGCGCCTCGACGTCCGCCACGTGCGCCGTCGGGACCGTGAGCGTGAGGTCGACGCGGTCCGTGACGTGCAGACCGGCGGCCTTGCGCGCGTCCTGCACGGCGCGCACGACGTCGCGGGCGTACCCCTCGGCGCGCAGCGCGTCGTCGAGCGCGAGGTCGAGGACGACGACCACGCCGCCGGCCAGGACGGCGGCGGCCACGTCGGCCCCCGCACCCTCGCCGACCACCGTCGTCAGCTCGTACTCCGCCGGCTCGAGGGCGACGTCCCCGGCGTCGGTGGTGACGACGACGGTCTCGCCGTCGACCCGCCACGCACCGGAGCGGGCGCCCTTGATGACCTGCTGCACGGCCTTGCCGAGGCGCGGGCCCGCGGCGCGGGCGTTGACCGCGAGCCGCTGCGTGATGCCGAACCGCTCGGTGGTCGCGGCGTCCGCCTCGACCACGTCGACGTGCTTGACGTTGAGCTCGGCGGCCAGCAGGTCGGTGTACGGCGCGAGCGCCGCGGGGTCCGGCACCGCGACCGTGAGCCGGCGCAGCGGCTGGCGCACACGCACCTGGTGCGCCTTGCGCAGGCCGAGCGCCGAGGACACCACGGCGCGGACCTCGTCCATCGCGGTGACGAGCGCCGGGTCCTCGACGAGGAGCGCCTCGCCGACGTACCCACCGCCGGCCACGGCGTACCACCCGCCCTCCCCCTGGAGGACGGGGGCGTCGTCGCCCGGCGGCTGCAGGCTCACGGGCCAGTCCGTGAGGTGCACGGAGCGCCCACCGGTGAGCCCGCGCCACACCTCCTCGGTGACGAGCGGGGCGAGCGGCGCCATGACGCGCGTGAGCGTCTCCAGCGCGGTCCACAGCGTGTCGAACGCGTCGGCGTCCTCCGACCAGAAGCGGTCGCGCTGGGTGCGCACGTACCAGTTCGTCAGCAGGTCGAGGTGCTCGCGCACGGCCTCGCACGCGGCGGGGACGTCGTACGCGTCGAGCAGCTCGGTCATCCGCGTCGCGAGGTCGCCGGTGCGGGCCAGCAGGTAGCGGTCCATGGGCGCCAGGCCGGCGGCACGCTCGGCCGTGACGCGCTGCGCCGTGCACCCACGGCCCTCGTCGGCCGCGCCGGCGTACAGCGTGAAGAAGTAGTACGTGCTCCACAGCGGCAGCAGCACCTGACGCACGCCGTCGCGGATGCCCTCCTCGGTGACCACGAGGTTGCCGCCCCGCAGGATCGTGGAGGACATGAGCGACCAGCGCACGGCGTCCGAGCCGTACTTGTCCCACATGAGGACCGGGTCGGGGAAGTTGCGCAGCGACTTGCTGGCCTTGCGGCCGTCGTCGCCGAGCACGATGCCGTGGCACATGACGTTGCGGAAGGCCGCCCGGTCGAAGATCGCCGTGGCCAGCACGTGCAGCGTGTAGAACCAGCCGCGGGTCTGGCCGATGTACTCGACGATGAAGTCGCCCGGGTAGTGGTGCTCGAACCACTCGCGGTTCTCGAACGGGTAGTGCACCTGCGCGAACGGCATCGACCCGGAGTCGAACCACACGTCGAGCACGTCCGGGATGCGGCGCATCGTCGAGCGGCCCGTCGGGTCGTCCGGGTTGGGGCGCGTGAGGTCGTCGATGAAGGGCCGGTGCAGGTCCGGCTCGCCCTTGTCGTTGGTCGGCACGCGGCCGAAGTCGGCCTCGAGCTCGGCGAACGAGCCGTAGACGTCGACGCGCGGGTACGCCGGGTCGTCGCTCACCCACACCGGGATGGGCGTGCCCCAGTAGCGGTTGCGGCTGATCGACCAGTCGCGCGCGTTCTCGAGCCACTTGCCGAACTGGCCGTCCTTGATGTGGCCCGGGATCCACTCGATGCCCTGGTTGAGCTCGACCATGCGGTCCTTGAACTCGGTGACCCGCACGAACCACGAGGACACCGCCTTGTAGATCAGCGGGTTCCGGCAGCGCCAGCAGTGCGGGTAGGAGTGCTCGTAGGTCTCGTGGCGCACCAGGGCGGCGCGGTCGGCGGCGTCGACGCGCGCCAGCGGGCCCGTGCCGTTCTTCAGGTCGGCGATGACCTGCTTGTTCGCCTCGAAGACCTGCGTGCTGGCGTAGTCGCTCACCTGCGCGGTGAACCGGCCCTTGGAGTCGACCGGCACCACCGGCACGATGCCGGCGGCGTCGCACGCGGCCATGTCGTCCTCACCGAAGGCCGGGGCCAGGTGCACGACGCCGGTGCCGTCCTCGGTGGTGACGAAGTCCGCCGCGAGCACCTGGTGCGCGTGCTCGTGCCCGGCGAAGTAGTCGAAGGGCGGGGTGTAGCGCCGGCCCACGAGGTCGGCACCCGTCAGACGCGCGACGACGGTCGGCTCGTCGCCCAGCTCACGGGCGTACGCGCCCAGGCGCGCCGCGGCGAGCACCACGCGCTCCCCGGGGTGCGCCTCGCCGAACGGCGACCCGGCGGCCGGCTCGACGACGACGTACTCGACGTCGGGCCCGACCGCGACGGCCAGGTTGGACGGCAGCGTCCAGGGCGTCGTCGTCCAGATCAGCAGCAGCTCGCCGGAGTCCAGACGGAACCCGACGGTGATCGCCGGGTCCTGGCGCGAGGCGTACACGTCCTCGTCCATGCGCAGCTCGTGGTTGCTCAGCGGCGTCTCGTCACGCCAGCAGTACGGCAGGACGCGGTAGCCCTCGTAGGCCAGGCCCTTGTCGTACAGCTGCTTGAACGCCCAGATCACCGACTCCATGAAGGACGGGTCGAGCGTCTTGTAGTCGTTCTCGAAGTCGACCCAGCGCGCCTGCCGGGTGACGTACTCCTCCCACTCCTTGGTGTACGTCAGCACCGACTCACGGCAGGCCTCGTTGAACGCGGCGATGCCCATCTCGTCGATCTGCGACTTGTCGGTGATGCCGAGCCTGCGCTCGGCCTCGAGCTCGGCCGGCAGGCCGTGGGTGTCCCAGCCGAACCGCCGCTCGACGTGCCTGCCGCGCATCGTCTGGTAGCGCGGGACGACGTCCTTGGCGTACCCGGTCAGCAGGTGGCCGTAGTGCGGCAGGCCGTTGGCGAACGGCGGGCCGTCGTAGAAGACGTACTCGTTGTCGCCGTTCTCGCCCGTCGGGCGCAGCGCCACCGAGGCGCGGAACGTGTCGTCCGTCTCCCAGTACCGCAGCACGTCCTGCTCGAGGGCAGGCAGGTCGGGGCTCGGCGGGACGGTCGCGGGAGTGCCGGCGGACGTGCCGTCGGAGGTGCGGTGCAGCGGGTACGCCACGGTCGGTGCTCCTGGTCTCGCGCACCCGAGGGTGCGGTACGGCCACGAGGACGACGCCACCCGGACCGGCCGGGCACCACCGCGGTACCACCTCGCTTGCCGGGGACGGGTCCCCGGCCTCTCGCCTGCGGCTGTGACGGGCCTGCCCCGTCCGGTTCTACTGAGGACCCGCGCCACGAGGACACGCGATCCCGTTCTTCCGGAGGCTCACCGGTGATGGCCGGGTCGATGCCTGTGCGGGCAGTCTATCGGCGTCCGTGGTGTGAGCGCATCGCAGGTCCGCCCGCAGCGAGCGGAGCACCCGCGTGAGGCCGGCACCGCCGGCGACGCACGCGACCAGCGCGAGGACGACCCCGGGCCCTCCGACCCCGACGACGACGAGCAGGTGGGCCAGGGGCGCCGCCGCGAGCACGGTCGCGGCGACCAGCCCCGCGGTGGCCGCGTCGACGCCCCGCAGGGAGCGTGGCGCGACGAGCTCGCCCCGGTGTGCGCGGGCCAGCAGCCACCACCCGGCGACGAGGCACACCTGGAGGCACGCGACCGCCGCGATCGCGGTCAGTGCGTAGGGCACGACGAGCCGCTCGGTCTCGGTGTACCCGCCGCCCACCGCCTCCGCCAGCACCGGCAGGAACCCCTGGAGCAGGAGCGAGCCGGCCAGCAGGATCACCAGAGCGATGCGGAGCACGAGCCGGCGTGAGGTCGTCATCTATCGAGTCTCGATAGATCTCTGTCGACTGTCAAGAGGCAAGCAGGTGATTGGCCCGACCCGAGGGCGACCAGGCACCATCGGCCCATGACCACCGCTCGACCCGTTGCCCTGCTCGACCTCGACGGCACGCTCATGGACTCCGCCTCCGGCATCGTCGCGTCGGTGCGCGCCGCCTACGCCGCGGTCGGCCTGCCGGCCCCCGACGAGGCGACGATGCGCTCGTTCGCCGGGCCGCCGATCGCGTGGTCGTTCACGACGCACGGCGTGCCCGTCGACCTGGTGGACGCCGCGATCACCGGCTACGGCGAGCACTTCGGCCGCGAGGGCGTGTGGGACACCCGGGTGTTCGACGGCATCCCCGAGGCCCTGGTCACGCTGCGCGAGGCCGGGGTGCTGCTCGTGGTCGCCACGGCCAAGCCGCTGCGCTGGGCGGAGCCGATCTGCGCCGAGACCGGTCTCACGCCGCTCCTCGACCACGTGGTCGGCGCACCCGACGACGAGTCGGAGACCAAGGGCGAGATCATCGGGCGGGCGCTGGCGTGGGTGCGCGGGACCGTCGGCGACACCGGGTACCGCGCCGTCATGCTCGGTGACCGGGAGCACGACGTGCACGGCGCCGCCGAGCACGGCCTGCCCTGCCTCGGTGCCCTGTGGGGCTACGGCGGCGCCGAGGAGCTGCTCGCGGCGGGCGCCGTCGAGGTGCTCGCGTCGCCCGCCGACGTCCCCGCCGCGGTGCTCGCCCGCGTGACGGGCCGAGGCCCCCGCACCCTGGGATGATGGCCGGGATGACCCACGCACCCCTGGTCCTGCTGGACCTCGACGGCACCCTCACCGACTCCTACCCCGGCATCGCCGCGAGCGCCCGCGTCGCGTTCACCGCGCTGGGGCTGCCCGTGCCGGACGCGACCGCGCTGCGGCGGTTCGTCGGCCCGCCGCTCGCCGAGTCGTTCGCCCTGTTCGACGTCCCGGCCGACCGCGTGCCCGAGGCGATCGCCGCGTACCGCGCGTACTTCCGCGAGACGGGGATGTGGCAGAACAGCGTCTACCCGGGCGTCCCGGAGCAGCTCACGGTCCTGCACGACGCGGGCGTGCGGCTGGCGGTGGCGACCAGCAAGCCCGAGGTCTTCGCCGGACCCATCTGCGAGCGCTTCGGGCTCGCGCCCCTGCTCGAGGGGGTGTTCGGGGCACCGCTCGACCACGTGCCGTCGTCGAAGGCGACGGTCGTCGCGGCGGCCCTGGACGCGCTGCGACCCGCCGGGCCCGTGCTCATGGTGGGCGACCGTGAGCACGACGCGCACGGTGCGCGCGCCCACGGCGTCGACTGCGTCGGCGTCGCGTGGGGCTACGCGCAGCCGGGCGAGCTCGCGCGCGCCGGTGCGCTCGAGGTCGTCCCGACGGTCGACCGCCTGGCCGAGAGGGTGCTGGCGACGCTCCGTACGCCCGGGCGGGCCGAGCTCAGCGCGTCGGCCGGACGGGCGGCAGCGCCGACCACGGGAACGTGATCCACAGGTCGGTGCGGCGCCACACGTAGTCCGGGTCGATCACCGAGCGCGGCTTGGCGTACAGCACGGCGGTGCGCACCTCCGCGCAGTGCGCGGACAGCAGCCGCTTGACCAGGGCGAGCGTCTCACCGGAGTCGGCGACGTCGTCGACGACGAGCGCGCGGAGCCCGCGCATCGCGTCGGTGTCCAGCAGCGGGGGCAGCAGCTGCGGCTCCGGCAGCGTGCTGTCGATGCCCGTGTAGAACTCGACGTTCATGGTGCCGACGGCCTTGGTGCCCAGCGCGTAGGCGATCGCCCCGCCGGGCGGCAGGCCGCCGCGCGCGACCGACACGACGACGTCGGGCACGTACCCGGAGTCCACGACCGTCTGGGCCACCTCGCGCGTCGCGGCGCCGAACGTCGTCCAGTCCAGCACCTCGCGCTCGGTCGGCAGGTCCTGCCCGGGCGCGGCCTCCGTCGTCGTCATGCCTCCATGGTCCCGCACGTACCCGGGCGTGCGCACCGGCCGCGCGTCCCGCGCGCAGACCTGCTCCGATGTGTGCCACCGTGGTGCTGTGAGCGCCGGTACCGAGTCCCCGCTGTTCCCGGGCAAGCACTTCATCAGCACCGTGCTCGAGGCGCTGGAGACCAAGACCACCATGGCGGGCGCGCTGGGCCGCCGCTACCTCATGCGCGCCGCGATGGCGGGGATCATCATCGGGCTGCTGTACGGGGCGCACTACGCCGTCGTGTCCGCGTTCGCGCAGATCACGGTCGGCGGCACCTCGCTGTACCTGGTCGGTCGGATGGCGGGCGCCGTCCTGTTCGGCTGGGCGCTGGTGTTCATCTACTACTCGCGGTCCGAGCTGCTGACCTCGAACATGATGATCGTCTCGATCGGGGCCTACCACCGCCGCACCACGTGGGGACGCGCGCTGCGGCTGCTGGGCCTGTGCTTCGTCGGGAACTTCGTCGGCGGGCTGCTGGTGGCGGTGCTGCTGCGGTACTCGACGCTCACGGAGGGCGCCACCCTCGACCAGATGGTCACCGCGGTCGACCACAAGCTCGCGTTCGTCGCCGACGGACCGACGGGGTGGGGCGACCTGGTGGTGCGGGCGGTGCTCTGCAACTTCTGCATCAACCTCGCGATGCTGCTGGTCTACAACGGCCTGATCGGCGACGACCTGACCAAGTCGCTCGTCATGATCGTGGCCGTCTTCATCTTCGCCTTCCTCGGGCTGGAGCACTCGGTCGCCAACACGGTGCTGTTCACCATCGTCGGGTTGCAGGAGGGCATCGACGTGGGGCTGGCCGCCGGCAACGTCGGGCTGGCGCTGATCGGCAACTTCGTCGGCGGCGGGCTGCTGATCGGGCTGTACTACGCGTACGTCAACGACGACTCGCGCTGGCTGCGCGAAGGCGGCCCCACCTCCTGACGAGGGGGCGGCGCCCGCACCGACCCGCTTGACCTTGACGTCGCGTCAGCTCCTACCGTCGACCGGGTCCGCACACCGAGGTCGAGGAGGAGCCGTGGAGGCGTCGATCCAGGAGGTCGCCCGGCTGACAGGCACGACGAGCCGCGCCCTGCGTCACTACGACGCGATCGGTCTGCTCGCCCCCAGCCGCGTCGCCGGCACCGGGTACCGCTGGTACGACGACGCCGCCCTCGTGCGGCTGCAGCGCATCCTGCTGCTGCGCGACCTGGGGCTCGGCCTGGCCGAGATCCGGCGGGTTCTGGACCGCGAGACGGACGAGGCGACGGCGCTGCGCCGGCACCTCGCGTGGCTCACGGCCGAGCAGGACCGGCTCGCACGCCAGGCGGCCTCGGTGCGCCGGACGCTCACCGCACGCGACGAGGGAGGCGACCTGATGGTCGAGGAGATGTTCGACGGGTTCGACCACACGCAGCACCGGCAGGAGGTCGAGGAACGCTGGGGTGCCGACGCGTACGCCGCCGGTGACGCCTGGTGGCGCAGCCGGAGCGACGACGAGCGCACCGCGTGGCAGGAGCGCTCGGCGGCGCTCGCCCGGGACTGGGCGGCGGCGGCCGCCGCGGGCACCGACCCCGCGTCGGACGAGGCGCAGGAGCTCGCGCGCCGGCACGTGCAGTGGCTGCGCGACGTGCCCGGTACGCCCCGCGAGGGCGACGCCCCGGCCCGCGGGTACGTGCTCGGGCTGGCTGACATGTACGTCGCCGACCCGCGGTTCGCCCGCAACTACGGCGACGACGAGCGGGGCGCGGCGTTCGTGCGTGACGCCCTGCACGAGTACGCCGCGCGCCACCTGTGACGCCGGGACCGGCGCGACCCCCGAGGAGCCGCGCCGGTCCCGGCCGCGGGAGCCGTCAGGCCGGCGACGTCGTCGCCAGGTACTGCCGCCAGCCGCCGTGCTGCGTGATCTCGGGGTGCTCCTGCGCCCTCGCCCGGTGGTCGAGGATGCCGGGCACGAGACGCCCGTCCGCGAGCTCCACCGGCCCCCGGTACAGCCCGGCGGGCTCGCCCTCGATCACCCGCACCAGCACCTCGGCCGGCACCCGGTACAGCTCGCCGTGGACGGCCGCCCCCTCCTCGTCGTCCGCGACGCGGTACATGCCCGGGTGCCGGCCGTCGACGGCGTGCACGCGGTACCGCGGTGCGGTCGTCGTCTCCTCCACCAGCTCGGCGCCGTCGAGGTGCCCGTGCAGCTCGAGGCCTCGCATGAGGCTGCCGTTGACGAAGAGCAGCTCGTCGTCCAGCGCGTCGTCCCGCTCCTGCCGCAGGCGCCACCCGAACGCCGCGAGCAGCACGGCGAGCAGGACGTAGCCGGTCGTCACGGCCGGGGACGCGTTGACGCCCACCTCGACGGCGTTGACGAGCCCGAAGAACGACAGCACCGCGGCGATGCCGGACGTGATCGCCGCCGCGTACAGGCGGCGGTCGATCACGAAGCACGCGATCGCGCCCAGCAGGATGCCGACGAGCACGGCTCCCTGCCCGAGCAGCCGCAGCCCGTCGTAGACGACGCCGTTGGCGATGAGCGCACCGGTCCCGACCTCTTCCGCGGACGTGCCCGCCGCCGCGAGCGCGTTGTCGATCAGCCCGGTCGCCCACTCGGCGAGGCTGGGGACGATCGCCAGCACGATCGCCGGCGCGTACCGCCGCGGGTTGACGTCGAACGCCTGGGCGCCGATGACGAGGCCGATGTACAGCAGGACCGGGACGAGCGCCTGCATGGGGAACACCGCCAGGAACGTGCCGACCAGGCCGGTGAAGCACACGAGACCGACGACGACCCCCGTCGCCAGCGAGTACCCCACCCGTCCGCCGACCGCCTTCCAGCCCGGGTGCCCGATGTACACCGCGGGCGGGAACGGCGAGCCGAGGAACGACCCGACGACCGCGCCGAGCCCGTCGGCCGTGAGCACCTGCCGGGCGGAGTACCGGTCCCCCGCCGCGGCGGCCGACTCCACGTTGGTCATGCCCTCGGTGAAGTTGTAGATGCCCAGCGGGATCGCCGAGGCCAGCAGGGGGGCGATGTCCTGCAGCCCCGTGACGACGTCCGCCGACGGCAGCGGCAGGTGCAGCGCGAGGTCCGCGACCGACTGCGTGACCGCGCTCGGCTCGAGGATGCCCGACCAGCCGGCGGCGACCGCGGCCCAGGCGACCGCCGTCGCGACGAGGACCGCGACCAGGCCGACAGGAGCACCGAAGGGCATGCGACGCCCCCCGAGCCAGCCGACGAGGATGAACCCGAAGGCCACGAACGCGATCCACGGCGCCTGCCACATCTGCGCGGCCGGGCTCATCGAGATGAACGTGATCGAGATGCCCGCGAGCGCGCCGAGGAGCGCCGCCCGCGGCGTCCAGCGCCGGATCCACGGGCCGAAGACCGCCCCGAGCAGGACGATGCAGCCGATGATGAACGCCCAGGCCAGCCCCGCACGCCAGGCGGCCAGCGGGTCCTGCGTGCGCAGCAGCACCGGCAGCATGACGACGAAGACGACGATGAACGTGTGCGGCACGCTCGGCCCGTACGGCAGCGCCGCCACGTCGGAGCGGCCCTCCCGGCGGGCGAGCCGCCGTGCGAGCACGGCGTACCAGATGTTGCCCAGCGGCAGCGCGATGCCCAGGGCGGGCAGGATCCGCCCGTAGACGGTGTCGCCGGGGATCTGGACGACCGCCAGGCACAGGCCCGTCAGGACGATGACGTTGAGCAGGACGTTGGTGCCGAGGCCGAACAGGCCGTTCCAGTCCCCCGGGGTCCACCACGGCAGACGGCCGGGCGTGCCGGCGGGACGGTCGGCGGTCGACACCTCGCGTGCGGCAGTGCTCATCGTGGGACCTCCTCGTGCGTTGTGGTGCGCAGGGCCGTCAGGAGCGCGTCGGAGGTGCCGACCCAGCCCACGATCCCGCCCTGGGCGCAGAACATGTCGAGTGCGGAGCGGTGGAACTGCGGGAAGTACGACGCGGTGCAGTCGGACAGGACGAGGGACTCGAAGCCGCGGTCGTTCGCCTCGCGGACCGTCGTCTGGACGCACACCTCGGTGGTGACGCCCGTGACGACGAGGCTCGTGATGCCCCGGGCCCGCAGGACGGTCTCGAGGTCGGTGGCGTAGAACGCGCCCTTGCCGGGCTTGTCGAGGGCGACCTCCCCCTCGACGGGCGCCAGCTCCGGGACGATGTCGTGCCCGGCTGAGCCGCGCACCAGCAGCCGGCCCATCGGGCCGTCCTCGCCGATGCGCAGGGTCGGGCTGCCGCGGTCGCGCTTGGCGGGGAACAGGTCCGCGAGGTCGGGGCGATGGCCCTCGCGCGTGTGGATGACCGGCCAGCCCCGGCTGCGGAAGGCGGCCAGGACGCGGCTCGTGGGCTCGATGGTGCCGCGCAGCCGCGACACGTCGTTGCCGAGGGACTCCCCGAAGCCGCCGGCCTCCATGAAGTCGCGCTGGAAGTCGATGCACAGCAGCGCCACCTGCCGGGGGTCGAGGACGAACGGGAACGGGTCGGCGGGGAGGGTGATCACGGGTCCTCCTGGTGTCGGCGTCCGAGGTGCGGGCGCGTGGGTGCCGGGACCGGCCCGGGCGGTGAGGAGCGTCCCGGACCGGCCCGCGAGCGCGTCACGGAGCCGGGGCAGGGACGTGACGACGGCGCGCCGGGCGCCGTCGGTGACGAACTGCAGCGCCGACTCGACCTTCGGGCCCATGGACCCCGCCGGGAACTCCCCCGCGTCCAGGTGCGCCCGCAGCTCGGCCGGGTCGACGTGCCGCAGCGCGCGCTGCCGCGGCGTCCCCCACCCGACGGCCACCGCGTCGACACCGGTGACCAGGACGAGCGTGTCGACGCCCAGGGCGTCGGCCAGCAGCGCCGACGCCCGGTCCTTGTCCACGACGGCGTCCACACCGCGCCAGCCGTCGGCGGTGCGGACCACCGGGATGCCGCCGCCGCCCGCCGCGACGACGACGGCACCGGCGTCCAGCAGGGTCCGGATGTGCGCGGACTCCACGACCCGCCGCGGGCGTGGGCTGGGCACGACCCGGCGGTGGACCCCGGGCGACGTCTCGACGACGTCCCAGCCCTCGACCGCACGCAGACCCGCGGTCGCGGACGTCATCGCGGCGCCGATCGGCTTGGTGGGCCGCGCGAACGCGGGGTCGTCGCGGTCGACCTCGACGTGCGTGAGGACGGCGACGGCGCGCGCGGTCAGCCCGCGGTCCTCCAGCGCGGAGTCCACGCCGGTCGCGAGCAGGTGGCCGATGCCGCCCTGGGAGTCGGCGACCGCGAGCCACAGCGGCAGCTCGGGCAGCCCCTCGGCCGTCGCCTCCGGCGCCACGAGCTCCCCCCGGCGCAGGATGAAGCCGACCTGGGGCCCGTTCCCGTGCGTGAGGACGACCCGCCACCCGTCGGCGACCAGGTCGGCGACCGTGCCGGCGAGGTCCGCCGCCCGCTCCTGCTGACGGGCGACCGACCCGGGCTCGCCGTCGAGCACGAGCGCGTTGCCGCCGACAGCGAGCAGCACCGTGCCGGTCATCGCGCACGCATCCCGTGCAGCGCGCGGACCGCCTGCAGGAAGACGTCGGACGGTGCCTCGACGACCCCGGCACCGATCTGCCCCACGCCGGCCTCCCGGTGCGCGATCCCGGTGTTGATGACCGGCAGCACCCCGGTGTCGAGGACCTTGAGCACGTCGATGCCGCTGGGTGCCCCGGCGAACCCCAGCGCCGGCAGCCGGAACGCCGGGTGCGGGCCCAGTGTGATGCGCCGCATCGAGCGGGTGGTCTCGAGGGCGTCGTCGGGGGTGCCGCCCACGAACAGGGTGATCGCGGGTGCGGCCGCCATCGCGAAGCCGCCGATGCCGAGCGTCTCGGTGATCGCCGAGTCACCCAGGTCGGGGTTGGCGTCCTCGAGCCCGTAGCCGGGGAAGAACAGGCCGTCGGCGGCGCCCACGGGTGCGGTGAACCACCGCTCCCCGGTACCCGCGACGCGCAGCCCGAACTCGACGCCGTTGCGGGCCATCGCCGTGACGAGGGTCGAGTGCTCGACGCCCACGGCGGCGTCCGTCGCCAGCTTGGCCCCGGCCATCGAGAGGTTCAGCGCGAAGTGGTCGTTGGCCGCGAGGAACCGCAGCACCTCCACACCCCGGTCCTGCTGCGCGACCTCGGGGGCCAGGCGCCGCGCGAGCAGGCTCGTCGCGGCCGTCGAGCGGTTGTGCCCCTCGTCGCCCATCGTCAGCGCCTGCGCGACGAGCGAGGTGACGTCGACCGGGCCGCCGAGCCGCAGGGCGCCGTCCAGCACCGGTCCGAGCACGTCGCGCATCCAGCGCAGCCGGTCCACGACCTCCGCGTCGAACGCCCCGAAGCGCAGCACCCGTCCCAGGCCCTCGTTGAGCGAGGCGTACGCGCGGCGGGGGCCGTCCCGGACGACCAGGACGGGCATCGACGGGCTGAGCACTCCCGCCATGGGGCCGACCGCGTCGTGGTGGTGGCACGCGTCGAGCGTGACCCCGCCGGCCTCCAGCAGGTGCAGCGCGTCGGCGGGCGTGCCCGCCCAGCCCTCGAGCAGCACGGCACCGATGAGCGCGCCGCGGACCGGGCCGCACATGTCCGCCAGGTCGATCGGGGGGCCGGCGTGCAGGAGCGTGCGCCCGTCCCCGAGCCCGGGGACGACGTCCCGGGCGGGGCGCACACCCACGAGCTGCGGGCGCACGGCGTGCACCGCGGCGAGTGCGCGGGCGTTCGCGGCGTGGGTGACGTCGTCGTCGAGCGCGACGGCCAGGCGCGCGCACTCGACGTCGCCGAACGCCGGCGGGCGCCAGTCGAGCTGCACGACGTCCGGTGCCGCCTCGACCACCGCGGGCAGCCCGACGTTGAGGACCCGCACCCCGCCGGCGATCACGTCGACGCCCCGGCGACGACGGCGGCGGTGCGCGCCGCCCCCGCGGTGGACGGGTGCACGAGCACCCCGGCGTCCGCGAGCGCGCTGCGGGCCGCGTCGAGACCCTGCGGGTCCGCCTCCGTGCCGCACACCGAGCCGAGCACGACCAGGTCCCGGCCGTCGTCGCGCGCCGCACGGACCGCGTCCTCGACCGCCCGGGCCAGCGGGGTGACGGGGTCCGCGGCCGCACCGAACCCCAGGACGACGTCCACCAGCAGGATCCCGACGTCGCTCCGCCCGCCCGCCGCGACGACCTGCGCGGCGCGGGCCGACGGGTCGATCATCGGGTGCGGGCGGCCCACGGTGTACTCGTCGGCGCCGAGATCGAGCACCTGCCCGGCCACGCCGGCGCGCGCCAGGACCACCCGGGCCTCGGCCGCCAGGGTCCCTCCGGTGTACAGGCCGAGCACGCCGCGCGCCGCCGGTGCCCGCGGCGCGGTGACCGGCGCGGCGAGGTCGACGTCCAGGGTGGCGCCGACCAGCCGGGCGGCAGCGCGCGCGGCGCCCTCCAGCGTGCCGCGGACGGGCACGGCACCGTCGGTGTCCGCCTCGCCCAGCAGGCAGGCCACCGCCGGCTTGCCGAGGTCCGCGAGCCGGGCCAGCAGCGAGCGCGCCACATGCGGCGCGGGCGGCTTGGAGATCACGACGACCGCCTCGGTGGCCCCGTCCGCACCGAGCAGGTCCAGCGCCGGACCCGTCATCGCGCCGCCGACCTCGGCGGACAGGTCCCGCCCCCCGACGCCGACGAGCTGGGACACCCCCGTGCCCGAGCGGTGCAGCAGGCACGCGACCTCCTGCGCGCCGGTGCCCGAGGCCGCGACGATGCCGAGCGGGCCCGGCCGCACCGCGTTGGCGAACCCCAGGGGCACGCCGTCGAGGATCGCCGTGCCGCAGTCCGGGCCCATGAGCAGCAGCCCGCTGCGCACGGCCAGCCGCTTGAGGCGCACCTCGTCGGCCGTGCTCACGTTGTCCGAGAAGCACAGGACGTGCAGCCCGGCCCGCAGGGCCTGCTCCACGACGACCGGCGCGTAGCCGCCCGGGGTGGACACGACCGCGACCGTCGCGCCGTGACCCACGGCCAGCCCCTCGGCGACCGTCCGCGGCGCGTGCTCGCGCCGCGTGCCGCTGTCGTCCGCCACCGCCACGAGCCCCGCCTCGCCCGCGTCCAGCGCACCGGTGACGGAGCCCGCGTCCAGCCCGCGCACCACCAGGACGAGGTCGTCCGGTGCCGGGGCGAGCCCGTCGGGTCGCATGCCCGACCGCTCGAGCACGGCGAGGTTGCCGGGCGTTCCCATGACCGCACCGACGCGCGTCACCCCGTCGCGCCGCTCGAGCGACGACGCGAGCGCCATGAGCGTCACGGAGTCCCGGTACAGGCGCGGGAGCACCCGCGCCGCCAGCGTGCCCGTCGCCGTCGCGGTCATGCGCTCCTCCGGCGGGCGTCGGCCGGGCACGAGGACGCCTGCGCCGGGCCGGCGAGCGCACCGGCGGCGACGCCCGCGGCGAGGTCGAGACCCGACGTCGCGCCCCACGTCCGCGCCGCGGCGAGCGTCGCCGGCACGAGGCCGACTGCGGCGGTCGCCTCGACGAGGGTGTGGACGCGCTCGGCGACCTGCCAGCGGAGCGCCGCCACCAGGGTGTGGCGCGACAGGCTGGTGGTCCGGTCGAGCAGCACGGGCAGCGCACCGCGGACGACGGCGGCGGCGGCCCCCGCGGAGCGGCGGTCGAGGCCCGCCAGCACCCCGACCACCACGTCGTCACCGCTGGGGGTCGATCCCGGCCCCACCCCGACGAGGCGACGCAGCGCCGTGCGCACCCGCCGGGGGTCCTGGGCGACGGCCGCGGCGACGAGCTCGCCCGCGCGGCGCCGCGCCGGGCGCGGGTCCATGACGTCGCGCCCCGCGCGGGCCGGCTCCGCGCCGAGCGCCCCGGCCAGCAGGGCGCGGGCGGCGTGGGCGTCCACGGCACCCACCGGCACCGCGAGGTCCACCCGCGGCGCACCGTCCAGGTGCGCCGCCCACGGCCCGGGGTCGGGCGTCGTGCCCGCACGCGGTGCCAGACCCCGCAGGCCGCCGCCCAGGCACACCCCGCCGGGCACGAGCCCGTGCTCCGGGGACGTCACCGGCACCAGTGCGCCGCCCGCGGTGCGGAGCACGACCAGGCTCCGCCCGGCACGGACGACGGTCGCCCGCAGCAGCGCGTGCGGCGGGGGTGCGTCGGCCGCGAGCCGCGTCCGCCCGGCGTCCGCATTGTGGGTGTTCGGCATACTGTGACCGTAGGGATCGCGGCCCCGGCCCCGCAGCGTCCGAACCGGACGACGTCGGGCGGCCGCGTCGTCCGATGTGGACAAGGGGCAGCCCGTGGCGACACTGACCGTCCGCGACGTGCTCACCCTGGCCCCGCTGCGGGGCGCCTACGTCCTGGCGGGTGACGCCGGCGTCGACCGGCTGGTCAGCGGGGTCAACGTCATGGAGGTCCCCGACATCGAGCCCTACATCAAGCCCGGCGAGCTGCTCCTCACCACGGCGTACCCCGTGCGCGAGACCCCCGACCGCCTCGTCGAGCTGCTGCGGCTCCTGCACGCGCGCGGGCTGGCCGCCCTCGCGATCAAGCCGCTGCGCTACCTCGACCGGCTGCCGGACCGGTTCGCCGACCTCGCCGACGAGCTCGCGTTCCCCGTGCTCGTGGTCCCCGGCGACACGTCGTTCAACGAGGTGATCGCCGCGGTCCTCGCGGTGGTGCTCGCCGAGCACGACGCCGAGCCCGCGCACGACGAGGTGATCCGCGAGCGCCTCACCGGCATCGCGCTGGCGGGCGGCGGCCTCGACGAGATCGCCCGCACCCTGTCGGGCGCGCTGGCCCGTACCGTCACGGTCCTGGCCGACGACCCGCTGGCCCTGGGTCGCTCACCCCAGGTGCCCGAGCAGTCGCGCGGCGCGGGCGCCGCCGCGCCGCCTGCGGGCCGGTGGGAGTTCCCGGTGACCGTGGCGGGGGTGCGGCGGGGCCGCGTCCTGGTCGGCGGGGAGGCCGAGCCGACGCTCGCGCAGCGGCGGCTGGTCCGGCAGGCCTGCTTCGCCGCCGGGATGCACATCGCCCAGGCGCTGGCGAGCATCGAGCTCGACCGGCGCCTGCGCGTCGTCTTCCTCGAGGAGCTCGTCACCGCGCCCGGCGCGGACCCGGACGCGCTCGCGCAGCGGGCTCGTCTGTTCGGGTGGGAGCTCGCCGGCACGTCGGTGGTGGTCGTCGCCGCGTGCACCACCGCACCGTCGGAGCGGGACCTGCAGGCCGCGGCACGCCGGGCGCTCGGACCGCACGCGGTGGCCTGGCAGCGCGGCACGCAGGTGGTCGCGATCATGCCCGCCCGGGGGCAGCCGGAGGAGGCGTTCCGGCAGGCCCTCGTCCGTGCGGGCGCCGGTGCCACGGTCGTCGCGTCGGGGCGCCCCGCCCCCGCCCTGACGGCGCTGCCGGAGAGCCACGCGACGGCGCAGGAGGCCCTGCACATCGCGGGGGTCACGCGCCGCACCACGGCGCGCCACGCCGACCTCGGCTTCGAGCGGCTCGTGATGAGCCTGCCGCCCGACCGGCTGCGGGACTTCGTCGAGGACCAGATCGGCCCGCTGCTGCGGCACGACGCCCAGGTCGACGGCGACCTGTCGCGCACCCTGGAGGTCTTCCTCGGGCTGGGCAACGCCGCGGAGGCCGCACGGCGGCTGTTCGTGCACTACAACACGATGAAGCACCGCCTCCAGCGCATCGGCGACCTGCTCGACGCGGACCTCCACGACCCGCGGACGCGCACGGCCCTCGCACTGGCCCTCGAGGCGCACCGGCTCCTCGGGCCACCCTGACCCCGGCGGTCGCCGAGGCGTCCCCCTCACTCGCCGTGCAGCGAGCGCTGCCACTCGGCGTGCAGCTCCGCGAACCGACCGCCCGCGGCCACCAGCTCGTCGGGGCTGCCGTCCTCGACGACCCGCCCCGCGTCGACGACCAGCACGCGGTCCGCGTGCATGACGGTCGACAGCCGGTGCGCGATCACCACCGCGGTGCGGCCGGTCAGCAGCGTGCGCAGCCCCTCCTGCACGAGCTGCTCGCCGGGGATGTCCAGCGAGCTGGTCGCCTCGTCGAGCACGAGGACGGCGGGGTCGGCCAGGAAGGCCCGCGCGAACGACACGAGCTGCCGCTGCCCGGCGGACAGCCGGACGCCACGGGTGTCGACGTCCGTGTCGTACCCGTCCGGCAGGGCCGCGATGAGGTCGTGCACGCCGACCGCCCGCGCCGCCCGCTCGATCTGCGCGGGGCTGGCACCCGGTCGGCCCAGCGCGATGTTGGCGGCCACGGAGCCGGAGAACAGGTACGCCTCCTGGGTCACCATGACCATGGCCGCGCGCAGGTCCGTGGGTTCCGCGTCGCGCAGGTCGACCCCGTCCACGCGCACCGCCCCGCTCCGGGGGTCGTAGAACCGGGCGAGGAGCTTGGCCACGGTGGACTTGCCCGCACCCGTCTCGCCCACCAGGGCCACGGTCTGCCCGGCGGGGACGTGCAGGTCGAGGCGCGGCAGCACCGACGGCCCGTCGCCGTAGCCGAACTCGACGCCGTCGAAGCGCACGTCGCCGCGGGGCTGCTCGAGGCGCACCGGCCGGGTCGGGTCCGGGACGGTGGGCTCCTGGGCGAGCAGCCCGGACAGCTTCTCGAGGGCGGCCGTGGCGGACTGGAACGAGTTGTAGAACATCCCGATCTGCGCGAGCGGCGCGAAGAACCGCCGCGCGTACAGCACGGCCGCGACCAGCACGCCGACCTCGAGCCCGCCGTCCAGCACCCGCAGGCCACCGACCAGCAGCACCGCGGCCACGGTGACGTTGCCGATGAGGACCAGACCGGTGTCGAAGACGCCGTTGACGCGGATCGCCTCGGCGTTGGCGGCGCGGTACTCCTCCGCCTCGGCCTCGTAGACCCCCGCGACCTGCGCCTCGCGGCGGAAGGCCTGCACCGCGCGGACGCCCGTCATCGTCTCGACGAACCGGACGATGACCCGGGCCGCTGCCGTCCGCGAGCGCCGGTACTGGGCCTGCGAGCGGCGCTGGAACCAGCGCGTCAGGACGACGCCGGGCACGACGGCGACGAGCAGCACCAGCCCGCTGCGCCAGTCGAGCAGCGCGAGCCCAGCCGCGGTGAAGACCATGGCCAGCCCGCTGGCGGCGAGCGTGGTCACGCCGCCGTCGAGGAGCTCGCGCAGCGCCTCGAGGTCGGACGTCTGGCGCGAGATGATCCGCCCCGACGTGTACCGCTCGTGGAACTCCAGGCTGAGGCGCTGGGTGTGCCGGAACACCCGCCGTCGCAGGTCGAGCAGGACGGCCTGGCTGACCGTCGCGGCGAGCCGGACCGTCGCCGCGGTGAACAGCCCTGCGACCAGGGCCGTCAGTGCGTACCCGCCGGCCACGAGCAGGGCCGGTGCGGCGTCCCCGTCCCGCAGTGCCGGGATGCCACGGTCGATGCCGATCGCCACGAGGGCCGGCCCGGCGACGAGCGCGAGCTGGGCCACCACGACGACGACCGCCGTCAGCGCGGCGCGGCGCGCCACGGGCCGCAGCAGCGAGCGGAGCAGGGCCAGCGAGCGGCCGCGGACCTCCCCCGCGTCCTCGTCCGCGCCGGGTGCCGGCGCGACGGCGGTCGCCGCGGTCATCGGCGCACCTCCTCGGCCAGGCCGCGCGGATCCGGGACCGTCGGGTGAGCACCTGGCCCGGGACCGTCGGGACCGCCCTCGGCGGTCAGGACGTACCGGTAGTGCGGGTGCGTCGCCAGCAGGTCGGCGTGGCGGCCCACACCGGTGACCCGCCCGTCCTCGAGGACGGCGACACGGTCCGCCAGCGCGACGGTGGACGTGCGGTGGGCGACGACGAGCGTGGTGGTGCCGGTCAGCACGCGCCGCAGACCCGCCGTGACCTCCGCCTCGGTGGCGACGTCGAGCGCGGACAGCGGGTCGTCGAGCACGAGGACACGGGGCCGTCCGGCGATCGCACGGGCCAGCGCGACGCGCTGGCGCTGCCCGCCGGACAGGCTCATGCCCTCCTCCCCGATGACGGTGTCGAGACCCTGCGGCAGGCGGTGCACGAACCCGGCGCGGGCCACGTCGAGCGCGACGCGCACGGCCTCGTCCGCCTCCTGCGGGCTCATCGCCGCCAGCCGCTCCACCGGCACCCCCATGAGCACGTTGTCCCGCACGGACGCGGAGAACAGGATCGGGTCCTCGAACGCGACCGCCACGGCGCCGCGCACGTCGCGGCGGGTCAGGTCGCGCACGTCGACCCCGTCGAGGAGGACGGCGCCACCGGTCACGTCGTACAGCCGGGGCACGAGCTGCAGCAGGGTCGTCTTGCCGCTGCCGGTCAGACCCACCAGCGCCGTCGTCAGGCCCGGCTCGAGGACGAGGTCGACGCCCCGCAGCACCTCGCGCGTGCCGGCGCCGTGCGCGAACCGCACGTCGCGCAGCTCGACCCGCGTCCCCTCGGCGGGCACCGGCGGCAGCGCCGTGGGCGCGGCGGGGTCGCTCAGCGCCGGGGCCGTGTCCATGACCTCGAGGAACCGGTCGGTGCCGGCGCGTGCGTCGAGCGTCATGCCGAGCAGCTGCCCCAGGCTCTCGACGGGCCGGGTCATGACGGCCGCGGTGGCGAAGAACGCGACGAGCGCGCCGACGCTCACCCGGTCCGTCGCCGCCAGCCACACGCCGAGACCCAGCGCGACGGCGAGCGTCGTCTCCGGGATCCACGCCAGCGCGAACGACATGCGCGACTGCGCGCGCGCCTTGTCCAGCTCGGTGCCGCGCAGCTCGTCGGCCTGCCGCACGAAGTCCTCGAGCGCGTCCTCACCGCGCCCGAAGGCCTTGAGCACCCGGATCCCGTGCACGGACTCCTCGACGCTCGTCGCCAGGTCGCCCGCCTGGTCCCGGGCGCGCCGCGCGACGACCTTGTAGTCCTGCCGGAACCGGAAGCCGAGCCAGACCACCGGCACCGCCCCGCACAGGTAGACCGCCCCGAGCAGCGGGCTCGTCACCAGCAGCAGGACCGCCCCGACGAGCACGGTGGTGGCCGACACCACGAGCTGCACCAGCCCGAACACCATCCACCGGCGCACGGTGTGCAGGTCGCCCATCGAGCGCTGCAGCAGCTGGCCGCCGGACCACCGGTCGTGCACGGCCACCGGCAGGTCCAGCAGGTGCCGGAAGAGGTCGGTGCGCATGGTCCGCTCGACGCTCGTGCCGGGTGTGGCGATGAGGGCGCGTCGGCACCACACGAGCACCGCCTCGAGGACGCCCAGCAGCAGCACGAGGAGCGCAGCCTGGACGACCGCCGCCCGGGACCCGTCGGTCAGCAGCGGACCGTTGACCACCCAGCGCAGCACCTGCGGCACCGCGAGCGCGATGAGGCTGGCCACGAGCGTGGCGCTGCCACCGGCGACGACGCGGGGCAGGGCGGGACGCGCCCACCGGACCAGACGCAGCAGGGCACGCGTCGTCGACGCGTCGGAGGGTGGCATCCGTCCAGCGTAGGACGCACCACCGACACCGCACGCGGACCGGCGCTCAGACCCCCGTCCGGGCGATCGTGGTGTTGTTCGCCTGCGCGCGAGGGCGCACGACGAGCAGGTCGACGTTGACGTGCGGCGGGCGCGACAGGGACCAGGCGATGGTGTCCGCGACGTCCTGCGCGACCAGCGGCTGGTAGCCCTCGTAGACCTTCGCGGCCCGCTCGGCGTCCCCCGCGAACCGCACGAGCGAGAACTCCTCGGTGGCGACCGCACCGGGCGCGATCTCGATGACCCGGATCGGCTCGCCCACCAGCTCCCAGCGCAGCGTCGTCGCGAGCATCCGCTCGGCGTGCTTGGCGCCCGTGTAGCCGGCGCCCCCGGGGTACGCACCGTGCGCCGCGGTCGACGTGACGACGAGCACGTCGCCCTGCCCGCGCTCGCGCAGCAGCGGCAGCACGCCCTTGGTCACCCGCAGCGTGCCCAGCACGTTGAGCTCGTACATGGTGCGCCAGCCGTCGAGGTCGGCGTCCTCGACGGTGTCCTGGCCCAGGGCGCCGCCGGCGTTGTTCACCACCGCGTCCAGCCCGCCGGTGCCGCGCACGTGCGCGACGAGCGCCTCGACGTCCTCGTCCCGCGTCACGTCCGCGACGACGACGTCGGCGCCGGTCTCGGCGGCCAGGGCGGCGAGCCGGTCGGCGCGGCGGGCGGTGGCGACGACGTCCCAGCCGTCGGCGCGCAGGCGTCGCACCGTCGCGGCGCCGATGCCGGACGAGGCGCCGGTCACGAGGGCGCGGCGGGGACGGTCGACGGAGGTGGTCATGCGGGCTCCTGGGGTGGGTGTCGGACGAGCATGGCACGCGGGAGGGCGGCGGCAGGTGGCCCCGGGCGGGCGGTAACGGGCTGCGGTCACGGGCTGCGGTCACGGGCTGCGGTCACGGGCGGGTCGTCACAGGCCGGTGGTGACCTCGGTGAGGGCCTCGTCGAGCACGGCCAGCCCCTGACGCGCCTCGTCGGGGGTGACCACGCACGGCGGCACGACGTGCACCCGGTTGTCGGCCACGAACGGCAGCAGCCCGCGGGCCAGGCACGCCGCCTTGACCGCGGCGACGACCGAGGCGGGCACCGGGGCGCGCGTCGCGCGGTCGGCGACCAGCTCCACGGCCCAGAACACGCCGGTGCCGCGCACCTCCCCCACCAGGGGCTGCCGTGCGGCGATCGCGGCCAGGCCCGGACCGAGCACGTCGCGCCCGACGGCCTCGGCGTTCTCCACCACCCCCTCGTCGGCCATCGCCCCGAGCGTCGCGACGACCGCCGCCATGGCCAGCGGGTGGCCCGAGTACGTCAGGCCGCCCGGGAACACCCGGTCGTCGAATCCTGCGGCGATCTCGTCGGAGATGAGCACGCCCCCGGCGGGCACGTAGCCGGAGTTCACGCCCTTGGCGAAGGTCACCAGGTCGGGGACGACGTCGTGCCGGTCGAACGCGAACCACGCCCCCGTGCGCCCGAACCCTGCCATCACCTCGTCGAGGATCAGCACGATGCCGTACCGGTCGGCCACCTCGCGCACCCCCGCGAGGTACCCGGGCGGCGGCACGAGGACGCCGGCCGTCCCGGGCACCGTCTCCAGCAGGATCGCGGCGATCGACTCCGGCCCCTCGCACTGCACCACGCGCTCCAGGTGCCGCAGCGCACGCTCGCACTCCTCCTGCGGGGTGCTCGCCCAGAACTCCGAGCGGTACAGGTACGGCCCGAACACGTGGACGTGGCCGGTGGCGTACTCGTTGGGCACGCGCCGCCAGTCGCCCGTCGCCACCACGGCCGCGCCGGTGTTGCCGTGGTACGAGCGGTAGTGCGAGACCACCTTGGGGCGCCCGGTGTGCAGACGGGCCAGGCGGATCGCGTTCTCGTTGGCGTCCGCGCCGCCGTTGGTGAAGAAGACCTTGGTGAACCGGTCGGGCGCGTGCCCGAGGACGGCCTCGGCCGCCTGCCCCCGGACGAGGTGGGCCGTCGACGGCGCGACGGTCGTCAGCTGGGCGGCCTGCGTCCGGATCGCCTCGACCACACGCGGGTGCTGGTGCCCGATGTTGGTGTTGACGAGCTGGCTGGAGAAGTCGAGGTACGTGTGGCCCGCGTGGTCCCAGACCGTGGAGCCGCGCCCCCCGGCCACGACGAACGGGGCGACGTGCGCCTGCGCGGACCACGAGTGGAAGACGTGCGCGCGGTCCAGCGCGACGGCGCGCGCGTCCAGGTCCGGGACGTCGGCCCGCAGGGGTGCTGCCATCGTCGTGCCTCCTCGGGGTACGGGTGGTGCACCGCAGGCTACGGGCGGGTGCGTGCCGCAGGGCACGGGCGTGTGCGCGCCGCGCCGTCCCCGGGGCGGCGCCGCGACCGACGCCCCGGGGACCGCCGGATGCCCCTCAGCTGCCGCCCTCCTGCAGCTCGACGTCGACGGGCTCGAAGTCGGCGCCGGTCACGTCGACACCCTCGTCACGCAGCTCCGTCAGCGCCTGCTCGACGTACGTGCCGTCGTGCGCGGTGCTCGGCGGCTCGGCCGTGATGAGGGCCGCACCCGTCTCATTGTGGGTCTCCAGGGCGAGCCGGACCGTGCGGTCCCAGGCCTCGGGGTCGATGCGACCGATCCCGGCGGTCGACGGCCAGATGAGCTTGTTGACCTCGTTCGTCATCCACAGCTGGTGCGACGTGCCGAGCGTGGAGCCGGCGGCGGTGACCACGTCCGCCGCCTCCTGCGGGTTGTCCCGGGCGTACACCCAGCCCCGGATCGTCGCCTTGAGGAACCGGACCGTCGTGTCCTGGTACTCCTCGTCGTCCGCGAGACGCCTCGCGTCCGCCCAGACGGCGTCCTGCAGCATCGCGACACCCTCGTCGTTCCAGTCGATGACCGTGAAGTCGTCGGGCGTGTACAGCTCGCCGGTGTCGGGGTCCACGGTCTCCAGCAGCTGGGCGTACTCGTTGTACGTCATCGCCTGGGCGGCGTCGATGTCGCCGCTGAGCAGGCCGACCATGTCGAACGCCTGGGTCACGAGCTCGAAGTCCTCGACCCCCGCCTGGTCGAGACCGGCGAACAGCTCCCACTCGTTGCCGTAGCCCCACGACCCGATGCGCTTGCCCTCCAGGTCCGCCACGGACGAGATGCCGGCGTCCGCGAACGCCACCTGCAGGGTCGCCGAGCGCTCGAAGACCTGCGCCACGTTCGTGACCTGCGCGCCCTGCTCGATCGACCCCAGCACCTTGGGGACCCACGCGATCGCGTAGTCGACCTCGCCGGCGGCCAGCGCGTCCTGCGGCACGACGTCGCCGCCCGACGGGAGGATCTCGACCTCCAGACCCTCGTCGGCGTAGTAGCCCTGGTCCAGCGCGGCGTAGTACCCGGCGAACTGCGCCTGCGTCAGCCACTGCAGCTGCAGCCGCACGGGCGTCAGGTCGTCACCGGCGTCCGGGCCGCCCCCCGACGCCTCCGCCCCGTCCGTGCTCGAGCAGGCGGCGAGCAGCAGGCCCGCCGCCGCGGCGGCCGTGACCGCCGCCCACCGGCGCGTCGTCGTCCTCATGTGAACTCCCTCGGGTGGTGCGCACCGGCGCGGCGCGCGCATGCGGGAACAGCGGTCGGGTCGTCCTGGCGGCGTCGGCAGGAGGACGTGCGGGGGCCGGGCCTCATGCGCCGGCCCGACGGTTCACCAGGTGCTCGGCCGTCGCGGTGACGGCGTAGAACGCCAGGCCGACGGCGACGCCGCCGAGCACGTACGCCCACGCCTGCGCGTAGTGCGAGCCCGCGGCGGCGGTCGTGATGAACGACCCGATGCCGGAGCGCGGCCCGCCGAAGTACTCCGCGACGATCGCCGAGATCACCGCGAGCGACGCCGCCATGCGCAGGCCGGTGAACACGAAGGGCACCGCGGTGGGCAGCGTCACCGTGGCGGCGGCCTGCACGGGGCCCGCCGCCAGCGCCCGCATGAGGTCGCGGTGCACCGGGCGCACCTGGCGCAGGCCGCGCAGCGTCGTGACGTGCACGGGCACGAGCACCGCGAGGGCGGCCACGATGACGCGGGCCTGCTCCGAGCCGGCGCCGTACATCGCGTACAGCACGGGGGCGAGCGCCACGACGGGCACGACCGACAGGGCCGCCACCACCGGCTCCGCGAGCAGGTCGACGAGCCGCACGACCGCGGCCACGACCGCCCCGAGCACCCCGAGCACGGCACCCAGGAGCAGACCCAGGGCCGCGTTGCGCCCGGTGACGAGCGCCGCCGAGGAGATGGGGCCGGCGTACGTGACCGCCTGCTCGGCGATGGCGGCGGGTCCGGGCAGCACGAACGCGGGCACCTCGCCGAGCACCACGACCGCGTGCCAGGCCGCCACGAGCGCGACGAGCAGGACGAGCGGGGGCAGGACCTGCCGCGCTGGACCGAGCGCCCTCGCTGCCCGGGCACCGGGCACCCCGCTCACCGGACCTCCGCCCCGCGACCCGCCGCGGTGCCGCGCAGCGCGTCGCGCACCGCCGCGACGGTCCCGAAGAACGCGGGGTCCGTGCGCAGGTCGTCCCCCGCGTCGTCGTGGGGCCCGGAGCCGGGCGTGGCGGCACCCGCGCGGTCGAGCACCACCGGGACCACCGCCTGCACCCGCCCGGGACGCGGTGACATCACCACGACGCGGTCGGACAGGAACACCGCCTCGGGGATCGAGTGGGTGACGAAGACCACCGCGGCCCGCGTCTCGGCGCAGATCCGCAGCAGCTGCGCCTGCAGGTGCTCGCGCGTCATCTCGTCGAGCGCGCCGAAGGGCTCGTCCATCAGCAGCAGCGACGGCTCGTCGGCCAGCGCACGGGCGATGGCGACGCGCTGCTGCATGCCCCCGGAGAGCTGGTCGGGGTGGTGGTCAGCGAACTCCGCGAGGCCCACGAGAGCCAGCAGCTCGTCGGCCCGTTCGCGACGCCCGGCCCGCCCGGTGCCCGCGAGCGCGAGCGGCAGCTCGACGTTGGCCCGCACCGTGCGCCACGGCAGCAACCCGGCCTGCTGGAACGCGATCCCGTAGTCCCGCCCCAGGCGCGCCTCGCGCGCGCTGCGGCCGAACACCCGCACGGTGCCGGACGTCGGCTCGTCGAGGTCGGCGACGAGCCGCAGCAGCGTGGACTTGCCGCACCCGGACGGCCCGATCAGGGAGACGAACTCCCCGGCGGCCACGCGCAGGTCGACGTCCTGCAGGGCGACCACCTCGCCCGTCCGCCCGCCGAACACGCGCGTCACGCCCTCGACGTCGACCGCCGCGGCCCGGCGCGGTCCCGTGTCCGGCGGCACAGCGGGCTGCTCGCGCACGGCGCTCACGCGCTCACCTCCGCACGCCGGTACCGGCGCAGCGCGCGGCCCAGCAGGGCCACCAGCGCGGCGGTCGACAGCCCGAGCAGCACCGCGCCGAGGATCGGCGCCCACGGCTTGGGCGGGTCGCTCGCCGCGAAGTTCGCGAACTCCAGGACCATGCGGCCCAGCCCGCCGGGCAGGCCGGTCGCCACCTCGGCTACCACGGTGCCCACCACGGCGTTGGCGGCGGCCAGCCGCAGCGCCGGCAGCAGGTGCGGCACCGCGGCCGGCAACCGCAGCCGCAGCAGCGTCGCGCCCCACCCGGCGCCGTAGGCGCGCATGAGCTCCACGTGGATGGTGTCGGGCGACTGCAGCCCTCGCAGCAGGCCGACGGCGACCGGGAAGAACGCCAGGTAGCTCGCGATGACGGCCACCGACATCCACGGCTCCCACTCCAGGGCGCCGACGGCGAGCCGGGACCCCCACGAGCGCACCAGCGGCGCGAGCGCGACCAGCGGGACCGTCTGCGAGAGGACCACCAGCGGCAGCACGGCCCGCTCGGCCAGGGTCACGCGCTGCATCGCCAGGGCGAGGACCGCACCCACCAGGACGCCGATCGTCCACCCGACGACGGCGACGCCGAGACTCGCGCCCGCGGCCCGCAGCACGGCCAGCCACAGCGGGTCCGCGCCCGTGCCGCCCGAGACGGGCTCGAGGAGCCGCGCGAGGGTCTGCCAGGTGTGCGGCATGGCCAGGTCGGTGGTCCGCGGCAGCAGCCTCGTCTCCCCCAGCGCCCACCCCTGCTCGGGGCCGAGCCACTTGTACGCCTCCCACACGGTGACCAGGACGAGCACGGCGAGCACCGCGGCCAGGGGACGCGCCCGCGTCAGGCGCTGCACGGCGCCGACCCCGGGGGACGCGGCGACGGGACGGGCCGTGCCCGGCACCACCGCCGGCGGTGCGGTGGTCGCGCTCACGGCGTCACCGCTGCCGCGCTGGGTGCCGGCGCGGTGGGTACCGTCGCGGGCGCGGTCGCGACGACGGGCTCGGCCAGCGCGGGGATCACGCGCTCGCCGTACAGCCGCAGCGTCTCCTCCTTGTTGTCGTGCTGGAGGTACACCGCGAACTGGTCGCACCCGAGCGCCTCGAGCTCCCGCAGCCGCTCGACGTGCTCGTGCGGGGACCCCAGCACGCAGAAGCGCTCGACGATCTCGTCCGGGACGAACGCCGCGTGGGTGTTCCCGGCGCGCCCGTGGGCGTTGTAGTCGTAGCCCTCCCGTTCGCGGACGTAGTCCGTCAGCGCCCGCGGGATCGCCGAGTCCGTGCCGTACCTGCGCACGATGTCGGCGACGTGGTTGCCGACCATCCCGCCGAACCACCGGCACTGCTCGCGCATGTGCGCCCGCGCCGCGGGCGAGGCCCCGTCTCCGACGTAGGCGGGGGCGGCCACGCAGATCCGCACGTCGTCGGGGTCGCGGCCCGCCGCCTCGGCGGAGTCGCGCACGGCGCGGATCATCCAGCGCGCGATGTCGGGGTCGGCGAGCTGCAGGACGTACCCGTCGCCCACCTCCCCCGCGAGCCGCAGCGCCTGCGGCCCGTAGGCCGCGACCCACACGTCGAGCGTCGAGCCCCGGGACCACGGGAACCGGACCGTGCGCTCACCGAGGTCCACAGGGCGGGAGTTCGCCAGCTCCCGGATCACGTGGACCGCCTCGCGCAGCGTCGCCAGGTCCGACGGCCGGCCGTTGAGCGTGCGCACCGCGGAGTCGCCGCGCCCGATGCCGCAGACGGTGCGGTTGCCGTACATCTCGTTGAGCGTGGCGAACAGCGAGGCCAGCACCGTCCAGTCCCGCGTGGCCGGGTTGGTGACCATCGGCCCGACCACCACCCGGCGGGTAGCGGCCAGGACGGCGGAGTAGATGACGAAGGGCTCCTGCCACAGCAGGTGGGAGTCGAAGGTCCACACGTGCGAGAAGCCGTGGGTCTCCGCCTGCCGCGCCAGGTCGACCGTGCGCCAGGCGGGCGGGTCGGTCTGCAGGACGACGCCGAGGTCCATGCCGGTCCCCTCTCAGACCAGGTACTGCGACAGGTCGCGGCGCAGGTAGCGGCCGTGGCCGGGGCGGCCGTGGTACCCGTCGGCGTCCACGAGCACCTCACCGCGGGACAGGACGACGTCCACGTGCCCGTCGACCTCGAACCCCTCCCAGGCGGAGTGGTCCATGCTCATGTGGTGCGTCGCGCCGACGCCGATGGACGTGTGCCCGGCCGGGTCGTAAACGACCAGGTCGGCGTCCGCGCCCGGCGCGACCACCCCCTTGCGGCCGTACAGGCCGAACATCCGCGCGGGAGTGGTCGACGTGATCTCGACCCAGCGCTCGAGGGTGATCTCGCCGGTCACCACGCCCTGGTACATGAGGTCCATCCGGTGCTCCACGGACCCGATGCCGTTCGGTATGGCGCGGAAGTCGCCGAGGCCGAGCTCCTTCTGACCCTTCATGCAGAACGGGCAGTGGTCGGTCGAGACCATCTGCAGGTCGTTGGTGCGCAGGGCCTGCCACATGTGGTCCTGGTGGCCCTCCGCGCGGCTGCGCAGCGGCGTCGAGCACACCCACTTGGCACCCTCGAAGCCCGGGGCGCCGAGCTGCTCCTCGAGCGAGAGGTACAGGTACTGCGGGCACGTCTCGCCGAAGACGTTGCGGCCGGCGTCGCGGGCCCACGCGAGCTGCTGGACGGCCTGCTTGGCGGAGACGTGCACCACGTACAGCGGCGCCTGCGTGACGTCGGCCAGCATGATCGCGCGGTGCGTCGCCTCCTCCTCGAGCTGCCACGCCCGCGCGACGCCGTGGAAGTAGGGGGCCGTGCGGCCCTGCTCGACGAGCTGGGCCGCGAGCACGTCGATCGCCGGGCCGTTCTCGGCGTGCATCATCGTCAGCAGCCCGAGCTCGGCGGCCTTCTGCATCGCGCGCAGGATCTGGGCGTCGTCGGAGTGGAACACCCCCGGGTAGGCCATGAAGAGCTTGTAGCTGGTGATGCCCTCGTCGCCGAGCGTCTCCATCGCCTTCAGGGCGTCGTCGTCCACGCCGCCGACGATCTGGTGGAACGCGTAGTCGACCGCGCAGCGCCCGGCGGCCTTGGCGTGCCAGGCGGCCAGCCCGTCCTGCACGCGCTCACCGGCGCGCTGGACCGCGAAGTCGATGATCGTCGTCGTCCCGCCCCAGGCGGCCGCGCGGGTGCCGGTCTCGAAGGTGTCCGACGCCGCCGTCCCGCCGAACGGCAGCTCCATGTGGGTGTGGGCGTCCACGCCGCCGGGCACCACGTACTTGCCGGTGGCGTCGACGACGCGGTCGACGGACGCGGCGAGGTCGTGGCCCAGCAGCGTGGAGCCGGGGGCCAGGACGGCGGCGATCCGCTCACCGTCGACGAGCACGTCGGCCGCGGACCGGCCGGTGGCCGTCACGACGGTGCCGCCGCGCAGCAGCGTGGTGGTCATGGCAGTCCTTCCGCCGTGGGGTCAGGGGGCGACGATCGGGCCGTACGCGTCGGGGCGGCGGTCGCGGAAGAACTGCCACCGCTCGCGCACCTCGCGCACCTGCTCGAGGTCCAGGTCCCGGACCAGCAGCTGGTTCTCGCGCGACGAGCCGACCTCCCCCACGTACGCCCCGTCGGGTCCCACGGCATAGGACGATCCGTAGAACTCGACCGCCTCGTCGCCGTACTCGTCGTCCTCGCGCCCGACCCGGTTGTTGGCGACGACGAAGTACCCGTTCGCCACGGCGGCCGCCGGCTGCTCGATCTCCCACAGCCGGTTGGAGATGCCGGGGGCGGTGGCGTTGGGGTTGAAGACGATCTGCGCCCCGTGCAGCGCCAGGACGCGCCACCCCTCGGGGAAGTGCCGGTCGTAGCAGATGTTCACGCCGATGCGGCCGGCCGCGGTGTCGAAGACCGGGTACCCGAGGTTGCCGGGGCGGAAGTAGAACTTCTCCCAGAACTTGGGCAGGTGCGGGATGTGGTGCTTGCGGTACCGGCCGAGCACGGTCCCGTCGGCGTCGATGACGACCGCGGTGTTGTACAGGACGCCGGGCTGGTCCTCCTCGTAGATCGGCAGCACCACGACGATCCCGAGGGACGCCGCCAGCGCGGAGAACCGCTCGGTCGTGGGCCCCGGCACCGGTTCGGCGTAGTCGTAGTACGCCGTGTCCTGCGTGATGCCGAAGTACGGGCCGTAGAACAGCTCCTGGAACGCGATGACCTGCGCCCCGGCGGACGCGGCCTCGCGGGTCCACGCCTCGTGCAGCTGGATCATCGACTCCTTGTCGCCGGTCCAGGTGGCCTGGGTGAAGGCGACGCGCACGACGGTCATGGGTCCTCCGGGGTCACGGCGGGGCGGTCCGGCGACGACGGTGGGGCTGCGTCGCGTGGAACGTGACTGTCGACCTTGGACATTTCTGCGGCGTCACCGGGCCTTTGCCGCGGCGGAACTTCCCGGCCCGGTCCGTGAACATCCGTCGCCACGCCGTCGATGAGGGTCCGCTCATCCCCCGGACACGCGGCCGCAACACCCGCGCGCGACGATGCGCCCATGTCACCGCAGGAGCTGGCGGACCTCGTCACCGACCGCACCCCGCGCGGGATCGCCGCGACGATCGCCCGCCTCGTCCACACCGGCGACCTGCTGCCGGGGCACCGGCTGCCCACGGTGCGCCAGCTCGCCCTGGCCCTCGGCGTCAGCCCTGCCACCGTCGGGTCGGCGTGGCAGTCGCTCGCGTCGGCAGGGCTGGTCGTGTCGCGCGGCCGCGCCGGCACGTCCGTGCTGCCGGAACCTGCCGGGCGGCTGCCCCCGCGGTACCGGGACCTGGCCGACGGGCCGGCGGCACGCCTCCACCTGGCCGGCGGCACGCCGGACCCCGCCCTGCTGCCGGACCTCGCCCCCGCGCTCGCCCGGGTCGCACTGCGGGCGCCCACCCTGGCGACGAGCGGCTACCTGGACGACCCGGTGGTGCCGGAGCTCGAGCGGCTGCTGCGGGCGTCGTGGCCCTTCCTCGCCCAGCGCCTCACCGTCGTCGACGGCGCCGTGGACGCGATCAGCCGGGTGCTCGAGCAGGTCTCGCGGTTCGGCGACCGGGTCGCGGTCGAGGACCCCGGCTTCCCGCCGGTGCTCGACCTGCTCGACCACCTGGGGCTCGAGCGCGTCGCAGTAGCGCTCGACTCCCACGGCCCCCGCCCCGACGCCCTGGCCGAGGCCGTGCGCGCCGGGGTGCGGGTGGTGCTGCTGCAGCCGCGCGCGCAGAACCCCACCGGGGTGTCCACCTCGCCCACCCGGGTGCGGGAGCTGGCCGCGGTCCTGCGCCCGGCCGCGTCCCGGCTGTGGGTCGTGGAGGACGACCACTCCGGGGAGATCGCGTCGTCGCGCGACGTGAGCCTGGGCCCGCTGCTGGCCGACCGCGTGGTGCACGTGCGCTCGTACTCCAAGTCGCACGGCCCGGACCTGCGGATCGCCGCCGTCGGCGGCCCGGCCCTCGTGCTCGACGGACTCGTGGCCCGGCGCATGCTCGGCCCGGGCTGGACGAGTCGCCTGCTGCAGCACGTGCTGGCCGACCTGCTGACCGACGCCCAGGCCGTGGAGGCCGTGGCTCACGCGCGCCGGGTCTACCACGGACGACGCCGTGCGCTGAGCGCCGCCCTGGCGCACCACGGCGTGCACGTGCCGCCCGGCGACGGCATCAACGTCTGGATCCCGGTGCACGACGAGCAGACGGCCCTGGCCCGCCTGGAGGCCGCGGGCGTGCGGGTCGCACGCGGGCGGCCGTTCTTCTCCGTCCCGCCGGGGCCGCACGGGTTCGTGCGGGTGAGCGTCGGGGCGCTGCGCAGCCAGGACGTCGAGGCGGTCGCCGCCGCGCTGGCCGCGGCGGCCGCTCCCTGACGCCGGCGGCCCGCCACGCCGGCGTGGGACGGGCCGTACGGCGAGACGGGCGTGCGGCGACACCGTGCGCCCGGCCGCCCGAATGGTTTCGGCCCTGGCCGCGCCGCGAGCGGGGCCGCCATGGTGAACGTCACCACCGTGTGAGGGGAGCCACGTCATGACCAGGACGCGCAGCAGGACCGCCGCATGGCTGGGGGTGGTGGCGCTGGTCGCGGGGGGTGCGGTCGCCACGCTCGGCACCGCCGCCCAGGCCCAGACGATCACGAACATCGCCTACGCCCAGGCCGATCCGGCCGGCAGCCGCGGCCACCTGCTCGACCTGTACGTGCCGGACGGCCCCGGGCCCTGGCCGCTCGTCGTGTGGTCCACCGGGTCGGCGTGGACGTCCGACGACGGCAAGTCCGGTGCGGCGGCCATCGCCCAGCAGCTGAACCCCCGCGGCATCGCGGTGGCCGGGGTCAGCGTGCGGTCCAGCTCGCAGGCGAAGTTCCCGGCCCAGGTGCACGACGTCAAGGCCGCGATCCGGTACCTGCGCGCCTACGCCGACCGGTACCGCCTGGACCCGGACCGCTTCGCCTCCATGGGCGACTCCTCGGGCGGCTGGGTGGCCGCGATGGCTGCACTGACCGGCGGTGTCGAGTCGCTCGAGGGGCAGGTCGGCCTCTACGGCGTCTCGAGCGCCGTGCAGGCGGGCGTCGACTTCTTCGGGCCCACCGACTTCCAGCGGCTCAGGGAGCAGGACCCCGGCGGCTTCATCGACCACGACAGCCCGAGCGCCCCGGAGGCCCAGCTCCTGGGCTGCGCGATCCCCACCTGCCGCGACAAGGCGCAGCAGGCCAACCCCCTGGCGTACGTCGACGCGCAGGACCCCCCGATGCTCCTGCTGCACGGGCTCAGCGACAACGTGGTGCCCCACGCGCAGACCCAGATCCTCTACGACGCGCTCAAGGCCGCGTGCGTCGACACCCGGTTCTTCTCCGTGCCCGGCGCCGGCCACAGCCACACCGACGTCACGAGCGCCTCGCGCTACGGGCAGCAGACCGTCCGCACGGTCGAGGGCTGCCGGGAGACCGTCACGCAGGGCACCCCGAACCCGAGCTGGGACACCATCGCCGCGTTCCTGAAGGACGCGTGGGGGGACGCCGGACCGGGGCCCACGCCCTCGGTGACGCCATCGGTCACCCCATCGGTGACCCCGTCGGTCACGCCGTCGGTCACGCCCACGCCGTCGGTGACACCCTCGGTGACCCCCACGCCGTCGGTGACGCCCTCCGTGACCCCCACCCCGGGTACCGGCACCGGCTGCACCGCGACCTACCGGCTCGCCAACAGCTGGCCCGGCGGGTTCGTCGCGGACGTCACGGTGACGGCCGGCAGCGCCCCGCTCACGGGGTGGCGCGTCACCGTCACCCTCGCCACGGGGGCCGGCGCGACGCAGGTGTGGAACGGCCAGTCGACCGGCGGGTCGGCGTTCACGGTGACGAACGCCCCCTGGAACGGGCGGGTCGACGCCGGCGGGAGCACGACGTTCGGCTTCCAGGGCACCGGGAACGGTGCGGGCGCACGGGTGACCTGCTCGGCCGCCTGACCTCCCGCGAGCCACCGGCGCGAGCCGACCACGAGCGGTGTGCGTGACACGTCACGCACACCGCTCGTGGCGTGGGCGCACGGTTGCGGGGGCGGTTGCGCGGGTGGCGCCCGGAGCGCCTAGGCTTGCCCGTCGGAACCCGACCGTCGCTCTGGTCGGGTCGCACCGCCCCGTGCTGGGACGGTCCTCCGCGGCGCGACGTGCGCCCGTCCCCCTCCCTCCCGTGCCCGACGGCGTGCGCGGCAGCGACCTCCCGGAGAGACCATGCCCCGCGCCCGTCGTCACCTCGTACCCGTCCCGCGCAGCGCTGCCCGCTGTGCCGGCGACTCCCCCACCCGCACGACGTCCCCGCGCCGCGTGCCCCGCGCCGTGCTCGTCACCGGCGTCGCCGTCGGCGTGCTCGCCCTCGCCGCGTGCTCCACGGGCGCCCCGGCCGCGGCACCCTCGGCGACCCCGTCGGACGTGCCCACGACGTACGCCCCCGTCACCCTGGACAACTGCGGGACCGAGGTCACGTTCGACGCCCCGCCGCAGCGCGTCGTGACCATCAAGTCGTCGACGACCGAGATGATGCTCGCGCTCGGCCTGGCCGACGCGCTGGTCGGCACCGCGTTCGCCGACGGGCCCGTCCCGGAGCAGTGGGCCGCGGACGTCGCCGACGTCCCGGTCCTCTCGGACAAGGTGCCCGGCCAGGAGGCCCTGCTCGAGGCCGAGCCCGACCTGGTCTACGCCGGCTGGGAGTCCAACCTCAGCGCGGACGGCGCGGGCGAGCGCTCGACGCTCGACGCGCTGGGCATCGCGACGTACGTGTCGCCCAGCGCGTGCAAGGACCCCGCGTACCAGCCGGACCCGCTGACGTTCGACGACGTCCTGGGCGAGATCCGCGAGGTCGGTGAGGTGTTCGGGGTCCCCGAGGCCGCGCGGGAGGTCGTCGCCGCGCAGCAGGCGACGCTCGACGCGATCGAGCCGGTGGACGGCGCCACCGCGGTGTGGTGGTCGTCCGGCACGGACACGCCCTTCGTGGGCGCCGGGATCGGTGCACCGCAGATGCTGCTGGAGACCGCGGGGCTCACCAACGTGTTCGCGGACGTCGACGACACCTGGACGTCGGTCGGCTGGGAGCAGGTCGTGGCGGCGGACCCGGACGTGCTGGTGCTCGTGGACTCCGCGTGGAACTCGGCGCAGAAGAAGAGGGACTTCCTCGCGGCGCACCCGGCGGCCTCCCAGCTCACCGCGGTGCGCGAGCAGCGGTACGTCGTGGTCCCGTTCGCCGCGTCCGAGGCCGGCGTGCGCAACGCGCAGGCCGCCTCCGACATCGCGGACGCGGTGCGGGCGCTCGACGCCGGCACGCCGGCCGCCACGAGCGAGGGCTGACCTGCACCGATGCTGAACCGACGCCTCCGTGCCCCGCGCAGCGAGCCGCCCGCCGGCCCTCTGCTCGCGGGCGACGCCACCGGGCGGGCCCCGCTGCGCCCACCGCTGGCGCTGCTCGTCGCCGTGGGGTCGGCGGCGCTCGTCGTGACGCTGCTGGTCGCCGTGACCATCGGCCCCGCGGACGTCGCGGTGGGCGAGGTGGTCCGCTCGGTGCTCGCGCACCTGGGCCTGCGCGCGCCCGACGTGCCGCGCCTGCACGACGCGATCGTCTGGGACCTGCGCCTGCCGCGGGTCCTCACGGCGGCCGCCGTCGGCGCGGGCCTGGCGGTCGCCGGGGCGGTGATGCAGTCGATGACGCGCAACCCGCTGGCGGACCCGTACCTGCTGGGGCTCTCGTCGGGGGCGTCGCTGGGCGCCGTGGCGGTGCTGGTGCTGGGCGTGGGGCTGCTGCTGCCGGTCGCGGCGTTCGTCGGGGCGCTGGCGGCGCTGGTCGCGACGCTCACGCTGGCCCGCACGGGCGGCACGCTCACCCCGACGCGCGCCGTCCTCGCCGGTCTGGCGATCTCCCAGCTCGCGGCCGCGGCGACGTCGTTCGTCATCTTCTGGACCGCCACCGGTGACTCGTACCGCGAGATCCTCTCGTGGCTCATGGGGTCGCTGGCGGGGGCCACGTGGTCGTCGGTCGCGATCGCCGGCGGTGCGCTGGTCGTGGTCGGCACGGTCGTGCTGGTCACGGCGGGACGGCTCGACGCGTTCACCTTCGGCGACACCGCGGCCGCCGCGCTGGGCGTGGACGTGGAGCGCACCCGGTGGGCGATGATGACGCTCGTCGCCGTGCTCACGGGGGCGATGGTCGCGGTGTCGGGCGCCATCGGGTTCGTCGGCCTGGTGCTGCCGCACGCGGTGTCGGTGGTGACGGGCCCCTCGCACCGCCGGCTGCTGCCCGTCGCGGGCCTGGCCGGTGCGGTCCTGCTGGTCTGGGCGGACACCCTGGCGCGCACGGTGTTCGACCCGCGCGAGCTGCCCGTGGGGATCGTGACCGCGCTCATCGGCGTACCCGTGTTCGCGGTGCTGCTGCTGCGGGGACGGGGTGGCACATGGAGCTGACGATCGCCGGCGTCGGGACGCGCCTGGGAGGCCGCTGGGTGCTCGACGGCGTCGACGCGACCCCGCCGCCCGGGGCGCTCACCGGGCTGCTCGGCCCCAACGGTGCGGGCAAGACGACGCTCCTGCGCCTGGTGGCGGGCCTGCTGGCGCCGGACGCCGGGGCCGTGCTGGTGACCGACCCCGGTGCGGCGGACCCCACACCGGCGGTGCCGGTCCATCGCATGGATCGGCGTGTGCGCGCGCGTCACGTGGCGCTGCTGGAGCAGGACTCCGGCGCGACGGTGCCGCTCAGCGTGCGCGAGGTCGTGGCGCTGGGCCGCATCCCCTACCGCACGCTGTGGGGCACGGACGACGACGCCGGTGCGGTGGACCGGGCGCTGGACGCCGCGTCGGCGACCCACCTGTCCGACCGGGCGTGGTCGACGCTGTCGGGCGGTGAGCGTCAGCGCGTGCACATCGCCCGGGCGCTCGCCCAGGAGCCGCGGCTCCTGCTGCTCGACGAGCCGACCAACCACCTCGACGTCGCCGCACAGCTCTCGATGCTCGCGTTCGTGCGTGACCTCGGGGTCACGAGCGTGGCCGCGCTGCACGACCTCAACCTCGCGGCGGCGTTCTGCGAGCACGTGATCGTGCTGTCCGCCGGTCGCCTCGCGGCGGCCGGGCCGCCGTCCGACGTCCTGACCCCCGCGCTGCTGCGGGCCGTCTACGGCGTCGACGCCGAGGTCCTGACGCACCCAGGCACGGGCCGTCCCGTCATCGCGCTCACGGCGCCGGCCGGCACGTCCCCGCAGGCCAGGGACCCGCGGCCTGCCGGGGCGTAGGACCCGCGCTCCACGACGTGCTCCCCGCGCCGGGATCGCGACCTTGCTTGCCAGCGGCTCACTGCCAGCACATAGGGTCGAATCCGGTGGCGGTCGAGGTGGACCGCCCCCAATCCTCGGAGGCACAGGCATGAAGGCGACAACCCGTGGGCATACCCACGCACACCCCCGCACAGCGGCACTGGCAGCGGTCGCCGCGACCGTCGCTGTCGTCGTCGCCCTGGCGTCGAACGCCCAGGCCGCGGCCGTCCCGGTGCCGCTCGCCACGGCCGGGAGCTTCGCGATCCTCGCCGGTTCCGGCATCACGAACACCGGACCCACCACGGTTGCGGGTGAAATCGGCACGTTCCCCACGCCGGCCATCTCCGGGGCGGGCTCGATCACGCAGACCGGGGCGACCCACGCCGCGGACGAGGTCGCGGAGCGGGCCAAGAGTGACCTCGTGACCGCGTACGACGACGCCGCGGGGCAGGGTCCCGTGCTCGCGGCACCCGTCGAGCTCGGTGGGCTGACGCTGACGTCGGGGGTGTACTCCTCGGGCGGCGAGCTGGGGATCACGGGCACCCTGACGCTGGACGGCGAGGGCGACCCGAACGCGGTGTTCGTCTTCCAGACGCCGTCGACGCTGATCACCGCGACGGACAGCGCGGTCGAGCTGATCGGTGGCGCCCAGGCCTGCAACGTCTACTGGCAGGTGGGCAGCTCTGCGACGCTCGGCGTCCGGAGCGCTTTCACCGGCACGATCCTGGCGCTGACCTCCATCACGCTCACCACCGGGGCGACGGTCGACGGCCGGGTCCTCGCCCGCAACGGCGCGGTCACGCTGGACTCCAACACCATCACCCGTCCGCTGTGCACGTCGCCGAGCCCGAGCGCCTCGCCGAGCACGAGCACGAGCGCCTCTCCGACGCCCGGTGCGACACCCGGCCCGAGCACCGCCCCCGTCCCGGGTGGCGACCAGACCACCGCTCCCGACGCAGGTTCCGGCGACGGCCCCGACGCGGGATCGGGCGACGACCCCGGCGCGGGATCGGGCGACGGGCCCGGCGCGGGATCGGGTGAGGACGCAGCCTCCTCCCCGCAGGTCGGCCGTGTGCCGATCGGGGGTGTCGCGACCGGCGACGGCAGCAGCATCGACGCCGGGTCGACCGGGAACGCTCTCCACGGCGCCGCACTGCTCGGCGGTGCCGTCGTCGCCGGGGCGGCCGGACTGCGTGCCCGTCGTCGGCTGCCCGCCGCGTGACGGGACGGACGGGTGCGATCGCCTGGGCGGTCGCACTCGTCCTGACGACCGCCGCGTGCAGCTCCGCGCCGGCCGCGGCGCCGAAGGCCCCTGACCCGGCCACCCCCGCGACGGCCCCGGCGGTCACCGCGGTGCCCGCGACGGCTCCGGCCCGGACGGCCGGGCCGGTCAGGATGGCGGCCTCCGCCCCCGTGCGCCTGCAGATCCCCGCGATCGGCGTCGACTCCGAGCTGATGAGGCTGGGCCTGCAGGACGACGGCACCCTGGAGGTTCCCCCGGCAGGCTTCCCCGCCGGGTGGTACGACGGCGCGCCGACACCCGGTGAGCTCGGGCCCGCGGTCATCGCCGGCCATGTCGACTGGGCCTCCGGCCCCGGGGTGTTCTACGAGCTCGCGAACCTCGCCGCGGGGGACGAGATCCGGGTCACCCGCACGGACGGAACGGTCCCGGTGTTCCAGGTCACGGCTGTCGAGGAGCACCCGAAGGACCATTTCCCGACGGACGCGGTCTACGGCGACATCGACCACGCCGGGCTCCGCCTCATCACCTGCGGCGGCGAGTGGGACCGGGCCGTCCGGCACTACGAGGCGAACGTGGTCGTCTTCGCGGAGCTGGTCCGACCCGGCTGAGCGCCCGGGACGGTGCGACCACCCTGCCGCGCGGGCACGCCGTCGACGTCGACGAACCGGTCCCGCAGCTCCCCCACCGTCCACGCCGGGTGCACCGGCACGACGCGGACGTGCGTCGTGGAGACCATCGGGTCGGTGAGCCGCCCGTCGCTGTGCGGCCCGCGCCCGACGGTCGTCGTGCCGCGCGGCAGGTGCAAGGCGAGCGTCACCTGACCGGTCACGACCGTGCCGGCCACGCGCCCGGCCCGGACGGACGGGGCCGATGTCCGGTTCGTCCGGAACCGGACGGCGAGCCGGTCTCGCGCCCGCGTGACCACGCCCGCCACGATGGGCTCATGACGCCACCGACGCCGACCGACGACGCGTCGACGGACGGCTCGGTCACCGACCTCCGGGCGTGGGACCGGTCGGCGCGCGCCTACGCCGCCACCGTGGGCGGCCCCGACGACTCGTTCTGGCGGCGGTTCGAACCGTTCCTGGACCGCTGGCTGCCGACCGGCCGACCGCACGTGCTCGACCTCGGCTGCGGACACGGGTGGCTCGCCGGGCTGCTCGCCGAGCGCGGGGCCCACGTCGTCGGCGTGGACGGCAGCGCCGAGCTCGTGGCACGGGCGCGGACCGACCACCCGACGCTGAGGTTCGAGGTCGCCGACCTCACCGCGGGCGTCCCGAACGGGGCAACCGGCCCCTTCGACGCCGTGGTGAGCCACATGGTCCTCATGGACGTGCCGGTCCTCGACCGCCTGCTGGCCGACGTCGCCTCGCTCCTGACGGACGACGGGGTGCTGATCGCCACCCTCCTGCACCCCGCGTTCTTCCACCAGCAGCCCGTGTACGACGACGAGCGGCACCGGCGCGTCACGGGCTACCTGGAGCACGAGGAGCGGTGGATCGACACGTTCGGCGGCCACCGCCACTACCACCGGCCGCTCACCTGGTACGTCCAGCAGCTCCGTGCCGCCGGCCTGGTTCTCGTCGACCTGGACGAGCCGCCGTCGCTCCCCGCCCGCCGCGTCCCCGAGCACGGGTGGACCGACGACGAGCGCTGGTTCGCGACCATCCCCACCATGCTGTCGCTCGCCGCCCGCCGCGGCTGAGGCCGCTGCGTGGACAATGGCGTCATGGCCGACAGACTCTGGATGACGGGCGACGCCGCCGCCGACCGCCTGCTCGACGACGACCCGTTCGCGCTGCTCGTCGGGATGCTCCTCGACCAGCAGGTGCCCATGGAGACCGCGTTCGCCGGGCCGGCGAAGATCGCCGACCGGATGGCCGGCTGGGACGTGCACCGCATCGCCGAGGCGGACCCCGACGAGTTCACCGCGCTGTGCGCGACGCCGCCCGCGGTGCACCGGTACCCCGGGTCCATGGCGGGCCGCATCCAGGCCGTCGCGCGGGCCGTCGTGGAGGAGTACGACGGCGACGTGACGCGCATCTGGACCGACGGCGACCCCGACGGCCCGACGGTGCTGCGCCGCCTCAAGGCGCTGCCCGGCTTCGGTGACCAGAAGGCGCGGATCTTCCTCGCACTGCTGGGCAAGCAGCGCGGCGTGCAGCCCGCGGGGTGGCGCGAGGCCGCGGGTGCGTACGGCGACGACGAGTTCCGGTCGATCGCGGACGTCCGCGACGCCGCGTCGCTCGGGAGGGTCCGCGAGACCAAGCGCGCCGCCAAGGCCGCGGCGAAGGCCGCTCGCTGACCTCGCCGCCCTTCCGGACGGCGGGCCCCCAGCCGGGCCTCCGTCGCGCGACGGAGGCCCGGGCCGTCCCCGAGACCGACGCGCCGGCACCTACGGGCACGTGACGATGAGCCCATGACGACGCCGCCTCCCGCCGTGCTGCCCCACGCCGCACCGGTGACGCTCCCGCCGCCGCCCCGCCCCCGTGTCGGGCCCGTCCCGGTCGCGAGCCGGGCCGTCGCCCCCGACGTCGCGCGCGGGCTCGCGCTGCTGGGCATCGCGATCGCCAACGCCGTGGTGCACCTCGCAGGCGGTGCCGTGGGCCTGGGCCTGCGGCCCGTCGACTCCTCGACGCTGGACCGCACCGTCGACGGCGTGGTGTCGCTCCTCGTCGACCGGCGCACGATGCCGATGTTCGCGCTGCTGTACGGCTACGGCATCGGTGTCGTCGTGCGCCGCCGGGCGGCCGCGTGGGTGCCGTGGCCCGCGTGCCGCGCGGACCTGCTGCGCCGCGCCGCGCTGCTCGTCGCCTTCGGCGTGGCGCACGTCCTGCTGCTGTTCGAGGGCGACATCCTCGGCGCCTACGGGCTGACCGGCCTGCTGGCGGTGGCGTTCGTCCGGGCGTCCGACCGCGCGCTGCTCGTCACGTCCGCGACCGTGCTGGTCGCCTCCGGGGTCGTCGGTGGCGCGATGAACGGCGCGATCGTGCTCCAGGAGGTCTTCCTGGGCGAGCCGTTCGTCATCCCCGTCGAGGAGTCGCCCCTGGCGGCGCTGGCGACGCGGGCACTCAGCGGACTGTTCGGCGCACCGTTGGGCGCCTTCATCGCGCTGCCGCTCGTGCTCCTGGGCATGTGGGGTGCGCGTCGCTCGGTCCTCGAGCGTCCGGCCGACCACGTCCGGCTGCTGCGCCGCACGGCGGTCGTGGGGCTGGCCGTCAGCGTGGTCGGTGCCGTGCCGTTCGCCACCGCCGTCGCGCGGCTGCGCGACCCGTCCACCGGCGACGCGATCGGGTCGGCGATCCTGCACGAGGTCACCGGCGCCGCCGGTGGCGTCGCGTTCGCCGCGCTGGTGGGCTGGGTCGTCGCCGCCCGCGGCACGACGACCGCCACGCTCGGGCCCGCCGGCCGCGCGCTGCGGGCCGTCGGCACCCGGTCGCTGACGTGCTACCTGCTGCAGTCGGTGCTCTTCGTGCTCCCGCTCGCCGCGTGGGCCGGAGGTCTCGGACGGGACATGGGCTCGGCGCAGGTGGTCGCGTGGGCCGTCGGCGTGTGGCTCGTCACCGTCGCGGTCGCGGTCGCTCTCGAGGCCGCGGGGCGGCGCGGGCCGGCGGAGTGGCTGTACCGCAGACTGGTCTACGGCCGGGCCACGGCGTCCACCCGGCCGACCGTCACGGTTCGTCCAGGACGGTGAAGGCCACGGGGCTCGAGGCTACGGGCCGTCCGCGCCGCGGTCAGGGCCTTGACGATCCTCGGCCACCACTCCCGGCGGCGCCGGTACCGCACCGCTCGCGATGAGCAGGGCCGCGACGTAGACCGGAATCACGACGACGTTCTTGACGGCGAACGTCACGGCGACAGCCACGCGCCGCGCAGGTGCGCCGTCCGGCACCAGGGCGCTCAGCACGGTACGCACCGACGACTCCGTCACGACCGCCTCGACCCCGGCTCCTACGGCGAGCGCGGCGCCTGTGACCACGCCCAGTCGGACGAGGATGCCGAACCAGCCCACGCGGTACGCGTGGGCCACGTCGGCCCGCACCTGCCGCCACGGGTGGCCCGCGACGCCGCGCCACCGCCGGCCGACCACGACCATGGCGACGACCAGGACCACGCGCAGGAGCTCGACCACCAGCTCCAGCAGGACGTCGGGGTCGCCGCTGTACAGCTGGTAGCTGCGCAGGGCCGCCGGCACCACCGCGATCCCGAGCAGGAGCGGCGCCGTGAGGTACAACGCCGCCGCCGAGCCCAGCAGGTCCGCGACGCCGCGCACATGGCGCGACACGGCGGTCATCGCGTCGACCGGGTCATCACCCGGCCCGCCAACGTCTGCGCCCACGGCCGGTACCGGGTGTTCTGGAACGCCGTCACCACCCATCGGTCCCCGTCGCGGACGAGCACCGTCGTGTTCGCCGAGACCCGCTTCGCCGACGGCGTCGCGCGGTCGCCCTGCCACCGCATGATGATCCCGCCCTTCTGCGTGGCGACCGCGACGTCGGGCGAGACCAGCCGCACGTGACGGTCCCAGCTGACGAGCCGCGAGCCGCGCATGATCCCGCGGAACAGCGGCGCGTGCCCGCTCTCGATCTCGTGCCTCCCGATCATCAGCGTGCCGTCGAACGCGAGGTAGGTCGCCGTCGGCGCGTGCAGCGCAGCGAAGGCCCGCGCGTCCCCCGCGGACCAGGAAGCCTCGATCCCGCTCATCGTCACGTCGATCGCCTCGGTGGCATCCATGCCGAGCCCCCTGATGTACTTAGATCGGGCGTAGTGATTACTACGATTGATCTAAGTGATTGGGAGGTCCCGTGTCAAGCAGTCCCGACCTCGGCCGCGAGCTCAGCAGCGCCGTCGTCCTGTTCCACCAGGCGGTCGCCGCACGCGTCGGCCTGTCGGCGGGCGACCTGAAGACCCTCGAGCTCATCGAGCGGGAGGGACCCTTCAGCGCCACCGAGCTCGCCCGGCGGACCGGCCTCACCGGTGCGGCGATCACCAGCCTCGTCGGCCGCCTGGCCGCGGGCGGGCACGTGCTGCGCGAGACGGACCCGGCAGACCGGCGGCGGGCGATCATCCGCGCCGTGCCCTCGACCAACCCGGCGCTCGCCGAGGCCTTCACGCGTCTCGGCGGAGCGCTCGGCGGCCTCCTCGCCGAGTACACGCCCGACCAGCAGGCTGCGATCGTCGAGTACCTCGGTCGCATGATCACCACCCTGCGCGAGCAGACGGTCCTCCTGGGCGCCACACGGCACGGGCACGGCCGACCCGACGCACGCGCAGCACCCTGAGCCGCGACGGCCGCGACCGGTTCACGACGTGACGTCGGCGCCGCATCCGCCGCCTGTCCGGTCGAGCAGCGCGAGCAACCACCCCGGACCTGCCACCGTCGCGTCGCCGAGCCGTGCGCGCAGTCCGCGGTCAGCGCTCACGACGAGCGCCGCCGGTACGGCAGCCGCAGCCCGTGCGACGACCTCGGTGTCGCCGTCGCGCCGGGCGAGGTGGACGACGAGACCGGGCACACCCGGGTCCGACGCACCGCGCGCCTGGCCCTCGAGCACCACCTCGACGCGCAGCACGCGTACCGGATCGCCGCCCGGACCCGTCGCGCAGACCCCGACGAGTCCCGCCAGCCGCCCCAGCAGTGCGGTCGCCGCGCCGGCGCGGTCCCGCCACCAGCCGTCCGGGCGCGAGCCGACGACGTTCGCGGCGTCGACGACGAGCACGACCTCGTCGGCCACGGGCCCGGTCATCGTCCCGGCCGCTCGAGCGCGTCCTTCCACCCCTGGGCGTACGCCTCGGCCGACCCCTGGTGGAACATGTCGTCGGGGCCGGTGCGCACCAGCACGCGCGCGCCCGGCCCGTCGTCGTCGGTCACGACGTGACCGACACCGCGCACGACGGCAACAGGCCGCCCCGACGCCTTGCCCTTGACGAGCTCGGCGGCGCTCGCGATCTCGTCGGCGACGGCCGCGACGGTCATGGTCAGCGGCCGGCCGAACGTGTCGAGCTGCCCGCGCAGGTCGTCGAGCACGTCGACGCCCGCCGCACCGATGGCGAGGTCCGTGACGCCCTGCCGCCAGGGCCGGCCCGCCGTGTCGGTGACGATCACCCCGAGGCGCACGCCGAACACCGCGACCAGCCCGGCCCGCAGCGCACGGGCGGACGCGTCGGGGTCGGCCGGCAGCAGCAGCACGGTGCCCTCGGGCGTGTTCGACGCGTCGACGCCCGCCGCGGCCATCACCAGGCCGAGCCGGTTCTCGACGATCCGGGTGACGCCCCCGGCGTGCTCGCGGGTCGCCACGACCCGCACGGTCTCGTCCGTGATGGCCTGCTCGCGGTCGTCGGCGGCGACCACGCGCCCCTCCGCCTTGGAGACGACCTTGCTGGTGACGACCACGACGTCACCGTCGGCGAGCGCGTGCCCCGGCTCGTCGAGCGCGTCGGCGCGCAGCACCGCCACGAGCAGCGCGACGAGGTCGTCGCCCGGGACGACCTCCGGGACGCCGTCGGGCGCCCAGACGCGCAGCTCGCCCGCGCTCACCGCGACAGCTTCGGCAGCACGTCGCGACCGAAGACCTCGATCCACTCGCGCTGGTTGCGGCCGACGTTGTGCAGGTAGATGCGGTCGAACCCGAGGTCCACGTACTTCTGGATCTCGGCGCGGTGCACGTCGGGGTCGGCGGAGATCACCATGCGGCCGGCGAAGTCCTCGGGACGCACCAGCTTGGCCATCTGCTCGAGGTCGAACGGGGAGCGGATGTCGGCCTTGGGGAACTTCATGCCGCCGTTGGGCCACTCGTGCATCGCGTTGGCGAGCGCCTGCTCGTCCGTCTCGGCCCACGACATGTGGAGCTGGAGGACCTTCGGCATCGCGTCCGGGTCCTTGCCCGCCTCGCGCGCGCCCTCGGCGAACTTGCCGAACAGGCCGCTGATCTTCTCCAGCGGCGCACCGACGGTGATGATCCCGTCCGCGTGCTTCCCGGTGCGCTTGGCGGTGACCGGGCCGGCGGTGGCGACGAGGATCTCCGGGGCGACCTCGGGCATGGTCCACAGGCGCGTCGACTCGAGCTTGTAGAACGGACCGGCGTGCTTGACGTCCTTGCCCGCCAGCGAGGCCGCGAAGAGCTTCTTGATGATGTCGATCGCCTCGAACATCCGGTTGATGCGCTCGGGCGCCTCGGGCCAGTAGCCCGCCACGACGTGCTCGTTCAGCGCCTCGCCGGAGCCCAGACCCAGCCAGTGCCGGCCGGGGTACATCGCGGCGAGCGTCGCCGACGCCTGCGCGACCATCGCGGGGTGCCAGCGGAACGTCGGCGCCGTCACGCCGGGGCCCATGTCCCCCGTCGTGCGCTCCCCGACGGCCGTGAGCACGTTCCAGACGAACGAGGACTGCCCCTGCGCGGGCACCCACGGCTGGAAGTGGTCGGCGGCCATGACGCCGGAGAACCCGTGCTGCTCGGCGTACGCGGACAGCTCCACCGCCTCACGCGGGTGGAACTGCTCCAGCATCGCCGCGTACCCGATCGTCAGCCCTGCCACCTGGTGCGCCTCCTGGTGCTCGTCCCCTGTGCCGTCGAGCCTAGCCCGCACCCGGTGGTCCGCCGCGGGGTGCACGACGGGCGCAGCGGGCTCAGCGGGCTCAGCGCACGACGAGTGCCGGGTGCCGCGGGTCGTCCACCCGCACCACCACGTCCGCGACGTCCTGCGGGGCGACCTCCTGCTCGTACCGCGCGAACGCGGGCAGCATCCAGGCGTCCTGCGGGCCCAGCCGCCGCGCCAGCGTCGCCGGGCGCACGGTGAGGTGGACCGTCAGCTCGGCGTCGAGCCACCTGCCGAGCAGCAGCTCGCCGTCCACGACGAGCACGGCCCCCGGTGGCGCCTGCCGGCGTGCCGCCCGGGTGGCGCGGTCCCGCACCGCGTCCCACAACGAGGGCAGGTACGTGCCGTCGGCGGCGAACGGGTCGAGCACCTCGCGCGCGAGCGCGCCCACGTCCAGCCGGTCCTCGAGGTACGCGTCCGGGTCCTGCCGGCCGTGCTCGTACCGCAGCGACGCGGGCCGCAGGAAGTCGTCGGCGTGCACGCGGACGACCGGCCGGCCCGCGGCCCGCAGCGCGTCGACGAGCGCGTCGGCCGGGTCCTGCGGGCGCAGCGGCGCGGCCCCGTCGAGGAGCACGCGGCACCGACCGGGGACCGCGGCCGCGAGGTCGGCCACGTGCGCGACCAGCGCCCCGGGCGTCGTCGGCCGCACCCGCGCGGGCACGGCGCTCACGTCCGAACCGTTTCGGCCGTGCGCCCTGCCCTGGCGCGACTCGTCCGGATCGGGCAGATTCGTCCCAGCGTCGGCGATTGGAACCCCATGACTCGCACCCGTCCTGCCCTCGTCCTGGTCCTGGTGGCGGCGCTGGCCGTGACCCTCGCACCCGCGGCGACGGCCGCCCCCGTGGCCCCGCACGCGGTGGCCGCCGACACCACCGCCCCGACACCACCGTCCGGCCTGCGGACCAGCGAGCTGAGCTGCACCGCCGTGCGGCTCACGTGGTCCGCGTCGAGCGACGACGTGGGCGTCGTGGCGTACGACGTCTACCACGACGGGCAGCACATGACGACCGTCGCGGGCACCACCACGCAGGCGCTCCTCACCCTCGTGCCCGGCGTCACCTGGGGCCTGTACGTCAACGCCCGGGACGCCGCGGGCAACGTGTCGCAGGCGAGCGGCACGCTCGATCTGCGCGTGCCGGCGTGCCAGGTCGACACCACCGCGCCGACCGCGCCGTCGGGCGTCGCCGTGCGGGCCACGGGCACCACGGTCACGGTCACGTGGCAGGCCGCGACCGACGCCGTCGGCGTCACCGCCTACGACATCCTGCGCAACGGCTCCGTGGTCGGCAGCACCTCCGGCTCGGTCCTCACGTTCGTCGACTCGGGGCTGCGCGAGCGCTACACCTACGCGTACCGCGTCCGGGCGCGCGACCAGGCCGGCAACCGGTCCCCCAACTCCGACGCCGTGCGCGTCACCACGGGCGGCACCTGCACGGACGCCATCTGCTCCGTCACCCAGGCGGCCACCGAGCGAGACCTGCCGTGGGGGCTGGTCGAGCTGCCGGACGGCTCGGTGCTCTACGGGCGGCGCGACACGTTCCAGGTGGTGCGGCTGGACCCCGCGACGGGCGCGACCCGCGTGGTCGGCACGGTGCCCGGGGTCGCCGGCACGGACGGTGAGGGCGGGCTGCTGGGCCTGGAGGTCGCCGACGACTTCACGACGTCGCCCTGGCTGTACGTCATGCACACCACGACCACCGACAACCGGGTCGTGCGCATCCGCTACTCCGACGGCGCGCTGTCCGGCACCCCGCAGGTGCTGGTCAGCGGCATCCCGCGCAACAAGTACCACAACGGCGGGCGGCTGCGGTTCGGGCCCGACGGCATGCTCTACGTCGCGACCGGCGACGGGCAGAACCCGCAGTGGGCGCAGGACACGTCGAACCTGGCGGGCAAGGTGCTGCGGATCGCACCCGACGGGTCGGTCCCCGCCGACAACCCGTTCGGCAACGCGGTGTGGAGCTACGGGCACCGCAACCCGCAGGGCCTGGCGTTCGACGCCCAGGGCCGGCTGTGGCAGCAGGAGTTCGGAAACTCCGTGATGGACGAGACCAACGTGGTGGTCCGCGGCGGCAACTACGGGTGGCCGCAGTGCGAGGGCACCAGCGGCGACTGCTCCGGTCCCGGGCTCGTCGCGCCGCGCCTCACCCTGCCCGTGGCGTCCGCGTCGTGCAGCGGTCTGGCCGTGACGGGGAACTCGCTGTGGATCGCGTGCCTGCGCGGCACCCGCCTGTACCGCGCGACGATCACGGCGGACGGGCAGCTCACGGACCTGCGGACCCTGCTGTCGGGGACCTACGGCCGGCTGCGCACGGTCGAGCCGTCGGCCGACGGCTCGCTGTGGCTGACGACGAGCACGCGCGGTGACAAGGACTCCGTCGCGAACAACAGCAACGAGCGGATCCTGCGGGTCCGGCCCGGCGGATGACGCCCGCCGGGCCGCCGGCTCAGCCGGGCCCGGACGTCGCCTGCACGTCGACGGCCGGCGGCGGGGCCGCGCCCCGCCGCACGTCACGGTCCGCCCCGGTGCGCACCAGTGCGACACCGGCGACCACCAGGACCGCACCGAGCCCCTGCACGACCAGCGGCTGCTCGCCCAGCAGCACCCAGGCCAGCAGCACGGCCAGCAGCACCTCCGACAGCGCGAGGAACGACGCGAGCCGCTCCCCCAGCAACCGCACCGACACGGCCGACACCCCGTACGCGAACGCCGTGGGCACCGCGGCCACCACGAGCAGCGGGACCGCCCAGTGCATCCGGGTCCCCAGCACCTCGACGCGGACGTCGGGCGCCTCGACCGGCAGCACGCCGACGGCCGCCAGCAGCCCCACGACGGCCGCGCCCACGGCCATCGCGGCCCCCGCCAGGCTCACGGGCGGCAGCGTGACGGGTCGCGCGGTGAGGGCGAAGTACGCGGCGTTGCCGACCGCCGCCCCGGCGGCGAACAGCAGGCCGAGCGGATCGAGCCGCAGGGTGCCGGTGAGGTCGAGCACGAGGACGAGCCCGCCCATGGCCAGTGCGGCACCCGCCAGGGTCGCCGGGGCGGGTGCGCGCCGCGTGCGCACCCACGACCAGAGCACCAGGAGCAGCGGGCCGGTGTACTCGACGAGCAGCGCGACCGCGACCGGCAGCCGGTCGACCGCGAGGAAGTACAGCGTCGACGCCCCGGCGACGCCCAGCAGGCCGAGCCCGACGACGGTGGCCCAGTCGGCACGCAGCGCGACCCAGCGACCCCGTAGCGCCCACAGCGCCGGGCCGGCCAGGAGCAGCGCGCCCGCGGTGAGCCGGACGACGATGGCGGCTCCGGGGCTCCAGCCCGCCGCCAGCAGCGGCTTGACCACCGGCCCGCTGGTGGCGAACGCGAGGGCGGCGACGAGCCCCGTGACGATCCCGATGCTGCGCGCGCCGGAGCCCTGCACCGTGCCTCCCGCTGGTCGGCCCGCAGGCTCCTCGGAGGGTCACGCTAGCCGCGGCCGACGACCCGGTCGAGAGCGTGGTGCGGGCGGGGTGCGGCCGGCGCACCGCGAGGCACCCCCGCACCTTGGTTGACGGTTCAACTTCGCGTAGCCTGACCGACCACGCCCCCGACCGACCACAGCCGCACCGGCCCACCGAGACGGAGACCCCGCATGAGCACGTCCTCCCAGCGCGAGGAGCGGGCCGCACGGCTCGCGCAGATCCAGGCGGCGCAGCGCCGCTCCTCCCGTCGGCAGACCGCGATCGTCCTCGGCGTCATCGGCACGCTCGTCACGGGGCTGATCGCGGCGACCGCGGTCGTGCTGGTGGGCGAGTCCCGCCGGACCTCGCAGCTCGAGGCCCAGGCGGGACAGGAGATCGAGGGCGTCGAGACGTTCGACGGCCTGTCGTTCGACCACGTGACGACCGAGGTCGACTACCCGCAGACGCCCCCGGTGGGCGGTGAGCACAACGCCGTGTGGCAGAACTGCGGCGTGTACGACGCCCCGGTGGTCGACGAGCACGCCGTGCACTCCCTCGAGCACGGCGCCGTCTGGCTCACGCACTCCCCCGACCTGCCGGCCGACCAGGTCGCGGCGCTGCACGCGCTCGCCGACGGCCGCCCCTACGTGATGGTCTCCCCGTACGAGGGCCAGCCGTCACCCGTCGTCGCGACCGCGTGGGGCGTCCAGCTCCAGCTCGACGACGCCGAGGACGAGCGGCTGCCGGTCTTCGTCCGCAAGTACCTGCTGAACCCCGAGCTGCCCGAGGCCGGTGCGCTGTGCAGCAACGGCGTGGGGTCGCCCGCGTGACGGACGTCCCGGCGCCGGCGCCTGCCCCGGCGGACCGCACCCGGTCCGCACTGGGGCAGGCGTTCGTCGGGCTGTCCGGGACCGGCCGCGCCGTCGTGGCGCTGCTGGTCCTGCTGGCACTGGTGGTCGGCACGGCCGTCGGGGCGACGCTCGTCGCGCGCCCCGACGCCGCGACCCCGTCCGACGGCTCGGTCGAGGCCGGGTTCGCCCGCGACATGCAGGCGCACCACGCGCAGGCCGTCGAGCTCGCGGTGCTGGTCCGCGACCGGTCGGACGACGAGACGCTGCGCGCGATCGCCCTCGACATCCTCACGATCCAGCAGCAGCAGATCGGGCAGATGGCGGCCTGGCTGCGCCTGTGGGGCCTGCCGGCGGCGTCCCCCGACGGCCCGATGGCCTGGATGAGCGAGGACGGGGAGCACGCGCACGCGGCGGGGGCGGGAGGCACGGGCGGGCTGCCCGCGATGCCCGGGTGGGTGCAGGCGGCCGACATGGCGGCGCTGCGCGACGCCGACGGCACCGACGCCGAGCGCCTGTTCCTGTCGCTGATGATCGACCACCACGTCGGCGGGGTGGAGATGGCCGGGTACGCCGCCGAGCACGCGCGGCATCCCGAGGTGACGCGCCTCGCGCAGGGCATCGTCGACTCCCAGAGCCGCGAGCAGGTCGTGCTGCAGGACCTCCTCGACGCCCGCGGCGGACCGCTCGACGACTGACGCCCCGGCACCGGCAGGGCTGCCGGCGCCCCCGGTGCGGCGTCGACCGCGTGCACGGCCGGGTGCCTCGATCTGGGAGGATGGGTGACATGAGCGACCTGACCCCCAGCCCCGAGACCCCGACGAGCGCACGCGCCGCCCGCCAGGTACCGGACAAGGTCACGGTGGACGGCCTCGAGGAGCGCTGGTCACGCACGTGGGCGGACGACGGCACCTACACGTTCGACCGGACGGCCGAGCGCGAGCAGGTGTACTCGATCGACACCCCGCCCCCGACCGTGTCCGGGTCGCTGCACGTGGGCCACGTCTTCTCGTACACCCACACCGACGTCGTCGCCCGCTTCCAGCGCATGCGCGGCCGCGCGGTCATGTACCCGATGGGCTGGGACGACAACGGCCTGCCCACCGAGCGCCGGGTGCAGAACTACTACGGCGTGCGCTGCGACCCGTCCCTGCCGTACGTCGAGGGCTTCGTGCCCCCGCACGAGGGCACGGACGGCAAGGCCGTGAAGCCGGGCGACCAGGTGCCGGTCTCGCGCCGCAACTTCATCGAGCTGTGCGAGCGGCTGTCGGCCGAGGACGAGGTGCAGTTCGAGGCGCTGTGGCGCCGGCTCGGACTGTCCGTCGACTGGTCGATGACCTACCAGACGATCGGCGCGACGGCCCGCGCGGTGTCCCAGCGCGCGTTCCTGCGCAACCTGCAGCGCGGCGAGGCCTACCAGGCCGAGGCGCCCGGCCTGTGGGACGTGACGTTCCAGACGGCCGTCGCCCAGGCCGAGCTCGAGGCCCGCGACTACCCCGGGGCGTTCCACAAGGTCGCGTTCCACCGCCCCGACGGTGAGCCGGTCGTCATCGAGACCACCCGTCCGGAGCTGCTGCCGGCCTGCGTCGCCCTCATCGCGCACCCCGACGACGAGCGGTACCAGCACCTGTTCGGCACCACCGTGACCAGCCCGCTGTTCGGCGTCGAGGTGCCCGTGCTGGCCCACCCGGCGGCCGAGCCGGACAAGGGCGCCGGCATCGCCATGTGCTGCACCTTCGGCGACCTGACCGACGTGCAGTGGTGGCGCGAGCTGCGCCTGCCGACGCGATCGGTCGTCGGGCGTGACGGCCGCATCCTGCGTGACACCCCGCAGTGGCTGACGTCCGACACGGGCCGCGCGCTGTACGGCGAGCTGGCCGGCAAGACGACGTTCAGCGCGCGCGAGGCCGTCGTGGCGGGTCTGCGGGAGTCCGGCGACCTGCTCGCCGACCCGGTCCCGACCCAGCGCAAGGCCAACTTCTACGAGCGGGGCGACAAGCCCCTCGAGATCGTCACGAGCCGCCAGTGGTACATCCGCAACGGCGGCCGCGACGAGGGCCTGCGCGAGGAGCTGCTGGCGCGCGGCCAGGAGCTCGCGTTCCACCCCGACTTCATGCAGGTGCGGTACGAGAACTGGGTGGGTGGCCTCAACGGCGACTGGCTCGTGTCGCGTCAGCGCTTCTTCGGTGTGCCGATCCCCGTGTGGTACCCGCTCGACGCCGACGGCGAGCCCCGGTACGACGCGCCGATCGTCCCCGACGAGTCCGCGCTGCCGGTCGACCCGTCGAGCGACGTGCCTGCCGGCTACACCACCGACCAGCGCGGCGTGCCGGGCGGGTTCGTCGGCGATCCCGACGTCATGGACACCTGGGCGACGAGCTCGCTGACCCCGCAGATCGTGTGCGGGTGGCTCGACGACCCCGACCTGTTCTCCCGGACGTTCCCGATGGACCTGCGCCCGCAGGGGCAGGACATCATCCGCACCTGGCTGTTCTCGTCCGTGGTGCGCGCCCACCTGGAGTCGGACTCGCTGCCGTGGAAGCACGCGGCGATCAGCGGGTGGATCCTCGACCCCGACCGCAAGAAGATGAGCAAGTCCAAGGGCAACGTCGTCACGCCGATGGGGCTGCTCGAGGAGCACGGGACGGACGCCGTGCGCTACTGGGCGGCCAGCGCCCGGCTCGGGACGGACGCCGCGTTCGAGGTCGGCCAGATGAAGATCGGCCGTCGCCTGGCCATCAAGGTCCTCAACGCCTCGAAGTTCGTCCTGTCCTTCGGGCCGGCCGACGAGCCCGTGTCGCTGGACGCCGCGCTGGTCACGCAGCCGCTGGACCGGGCGATGCTCGCCGGGCTGGCCGACGTCGTCGACCAGGCGACGGCCGCCCTCGAGGCGTACGACCACACGCGCGCCCTGGAGCTCACCGAGACGTTCTTCTGGACGTTCTGCGACGACTACCTCGAGCTGGTCAAGGACCGCGCGTACGGTGCGGGCGCCTCGGCGGCCGAGGTGACGCCCGGCACGGCGTCCGCGCGCGCCGCCCTGGGGCTCGCGCTCGACACGCTGCTGCGGCTGTTCGCCCCCGTGCTGCCGTACGCGACCGAGGAGGTCTGGTCGTGGTGGCGCGAGGGCACGGTGCACCGCGCGCCGTGGCCGACCAGCGACGCGCTGCGCGCCGCCGCGGGCGACACCACGCCCGGTCTGGTGGCCGGTGCGGGCGCCGCGCTCGCCGCGCTGCGCAAGGTCAAGTCCGAGGCGAAGGTCTCCATGCGCACGCCGGTCGAGCACGCGGTCCTCGAGGTGCCGGACGCCCTGCGTGCCGGCGTCGAGGCCGCCCTCGAGGACGTGCGCAACGCGGGCCGGGCCACCGGCACGCTGGAGCTCGTCACCGGCACCGGCGAGACCGTGGTCGCCCGTGAGGCGCTGCTCGGCGAGGCGGTCGCCCGCTGAGGCACCCGCTCGTGCGCCCGCCGGCGCCCTCGGGGCGGCGGCGGGCGCTCCCGTGCCGCCGCCCGGCCGGGGACGGAGGTCCCTGGCGCCGGCGTGACGGATAGGAATGATGTGAGGCGTATAGTTATGCGCGCACAGATCCGTTCGGAAGGACCCCCCATGCGCCACCACCTGCCCGCCGCCGCGCTCGCGGCCGCCGCCCTGCTCGCCCTGAGCGCCTGCTCGGGCTCCGGCGACGACACCGCCGCGGCGGCCGACGGCGAGCTCGCGCTCGTCACGCCCGGCACGCTCACCGTCTGCACCAACCCCCCGTTCGAGCCGTTCGAGTTCGAGGACGAGAACGGTGAGATCGTCGGGCTCGACATCGACATCACGCGTGAGGTGGCCGAGGACCTCGGCCTCGAGCTCGAGGTCGTCGTCTCGCCGTTCGACACGCTGGAGTCCGGCGCGTCGCTCAACACCGGCGCCTGCGACATCAGCGCGTCCGGCCTGACGATCACCGACGAGCGCGCCGCGAAGTTCGACTTCTCGCAGCCGTACTTCGACGCCGACCAGGGTCTGCTCGTGGCCGCGGGCTCGGGCATCGACGACGTCGACTCGCTCGCCGGCAAGAAGATCGCCGTGCAGATGGCGACCACGGGCGAGACCTGGGTCGAGGAGCAGGGGCTGACCCCGGTGCAGTTCGAGGACCTGGGGCTGCAGATCCAGGCGCTGCAGACCGGCCAGGTCGACGCCGTCGTCAACGACATCGCGGTCCTGGGGGCGTTCGTCTCCGAGGGCCTCGAGGTCACGAGCACCTTCCCGACCGGAGAGCAGTACGGGCTCGGCGTGAAGAAGGGGAACACCGCCCTCCTCGAGGCCGTCGACGCGACGCTCGAGCGCATCCACGAGGACGGCACGTACGACGCCATCTACACCGAGCGCATCGGTACCGCGCCCCTCGCCGACTGACGCCCGCGTGGTGCGGGGCCGGCCGGCGCCTGCCCCGCACCACCACGACCCGGGAGTGCGCATGACCACCGCCCCGCAGACCTTGCAGATGCCACCCGGCCGCCGCCGGACGAGCCCACGCACCCGCGCCCGGATCACCCGGGTCGTGCAGTACGTGGTGCTCGCCGCCGCGGTCCTCGCCGTCGTCACGCTGACGGACTGGGCCAACGTCACCACGCAGCTGTTCGACCCCGCGGTCGCGGCCGAGCTCGCCGACCGCATGCCGCGCGGGCTGTGGAACACCGTGAAGTACACCCTCGGCGCCTTCGCCGTGGGCCTGCCGCTCGGCGCGCTGCTCGCGTTCATGAAGCTGTCGTCCGTCGCGGCGTACCGGTGGATCGCGACCGCCTACATCGAGTTCTTCCGGGGCATCCCCGCGCTGCTCGTCGTGCTGTCGGTCGGCTTCGCCGTGCCGATCGCGTTCGGCGTCAGCATCCCGTCGATGCTCGCGAAGGCGTCGATCGCGCTCGGCGTGGTCTCGTCCGCGTACATCGCCGAGACGCTGCGCGCGGGCATCCAGGCGGTCCCCCGGGGCCAGATCGAGGCGGCGCGCTCGCTGGGCATGTCCCACGGGCGCACCCTCGTCCAGGTGGTCATGCCGCAGGCGTTCCGCATCGTGCTGCCGCCGCTGACCAACGAGATCATCCTGCTGACCAAGGACACCTCGCTCGTGTTCCTGCTGGGCATGCAGGTCGCCGAGTACGAGCTGACGAAGATCGGCCGCGACGCGCTGAGCACCGCCCAGGGCGGGCTGACGGCGCTGTTCGTCGCCGGCGCGTGCTACCTCATCATCACCCTGCCGCTGGGCCAGCTGACACGTTGGCTGGAACGGCGCACGGCAGCGAAGGGACGCGGCAAGTGAGCGAGAGCCCCACCGACGGCACGGTCGTCGTCTCGGTCAAGGACCTGCACAAGTCGTTCGGCGAGCGTGAGGTGCTGCGCGGCATCGACCTCGAGGTCGCCGCCGGCGAGGTCGTGTGCGTCATCGGGCCGTCCGGGTCCGGCAAGTCCACCCTGCTGCGCTGCGTGAACCTGCTCGAGCAGCCGACCTCCGGGCGGATCGACGTGCTCGGCGTCGAGGTGACCGACCCCGACGTCGACATCGACCGCGTCCGCACGCACGTCGGGATGGTGTTCCAGCAGTTCAACCTCTTCGGGCACAGGTCGGTGCTCGAGAACTGCACGATGGCCCAGCGCGGCGTGCTGCGCCGCTCGCGCGAGGACGCGGAGCGCGTCGCGCTGGCGAACCTCGAGCGCGTCGGCCTGGCCGACCGCGCCCACGCGGTGCCCGGGCAGCTGTCCGGCGGTCAGCAGCAGCGCGTGGCGATCGCCCGCGCGCTGTCGATGGACCCCCAGCTCATGCTGTTCGACGAGCCCACGTCCGCGCTCGACCCCGAGCTGGTCGGTGACGTCCTCGGCGTCATGCGCGACCTCGCCGACGCCGGCATGACCATGATCGTCGTCACCCACGAGATGGCCTTCGCCCGCGAGGTGGGCGACCGCGTCGTGTTCATGGATGACGGCCTCGTCGTCGAGTCCGGCCCGGCCGACCAGGTCATCGGCGCGCCCCGCGAGGAGCGGACCCGGTCCTTCCTCCAGCGTGTGCTCGATCCCACGCACCAGCACCCCCAGGGCTGACGGTCGCGCGCACTAGTGTCGTGATGTCGTCCGTCCGCCCTCAGGAGCCCCTCCCCATGCCCGAGTACACCTCCCCCACTCTCGTCGAGCCCGACCCGAGCGCCTCCATCTGCACGCTGCTCGCCGACCGGCTGAAGCGCGACGCGAAGGGGGTGCTCGCGGAGCGGCAGACCGGGCTGGGCGGGACGTGGCAGCCCGTCACGGTCGCCACGTTCGTCGCCGAGGTCCGCTCCATCGCGAAGGGCCTGGTCGCCATCGGCGTGCAGCCCGGCGACCGCGTCGCGATCATGTGCCGCACGCGCTACGAGTGGACGCAGCTCGACTTCGCCATCTGGACGGCGGGGGCGGTCGGGGTCCCGATCTACGAGACGTCGTCGGCCGAGCAGGTGCGGTGGATCGCGTCGGACTCCGGGGTCCGCCTCGCCCTCGTCGAGACTCCCGCGCACGCCGCCGTCGTGACGCAGGTCCGCGACGACCTGCCGGGGCTGAGCGAGGTGCTCGTCATCGACGAGGGCGCGATCGACACGCTGGTCACGCGGGGCATGGACGTGTCCGACACCGAGATCGACCGGCGCAGCGTCCTCGCCCGAGGCGCCGACCTGGCGACGATCATCTACACCTCCGGGACCACGGGCCGGCCCAAGGGTGTCGAGCTGACGCACGGCAACTTCGTCGACCTGGCCCGCAACGGTGCGATCGGCCTGGGCGAGGTCGTGTCCAAGCCCACGTCGCGCACGCTGCTGTTCATGCCGCTGGCGCACGTCTTCGCGCGGTTCATCGAGGTGCTCTGCGTCGAGTCGGGCGCGGTCATGGGTCACACCCCGGACACCCGCAACCTCCTGCCCGACCTCGCCTCCTTCCGGCCCAGCTACCTGCTCGCGGTGCCGCGCGTGTTCGAGAAGGTCTACAACTCCTCGGAGCAGAAGGCCGGCCACGGCGCGTCGCTGCGCATCTTCCGCTGGGCCGCCAAGGTCGCCATCGCGTACTCCCGCGCGCTGGACACCCCGTCGGGCCCGGGCGCGGCCCTGCGCGCCCAGCACCGCGCGGCCGACGCGCTCGTGCACCGCAAGCTGCGCGCCGCGCTCGGCGGCAACGTGGAGTACGCCGTGTCCGGCGGTGCCCCGCTCGGTGAGCGGCTGGGGCACTTCTACCGCGGCATCGGCGTGCACGTGCTCGAGGGCTACGGGCTGACCGAGACGACCGCCGCGACCACGGTGAACCGGCCCGGTCTGACGAAGATCGGCACCGTCGGCCCGCCGCTGCCCGCCACCTCGGTGAAGGTCGACGACGAGGGCCAGATCTGGATCTCCGGCCCGCACGTCTTCCGCGGCTACCGGCACATGCCCGAGGAGACCGCCGAGGCCCTGGTCGACGGCTGGTTCAGGACCGGCGACATCGGCACGCTCGACGAGGACGGGTACGTCCGGATCACCGGGCGCAGCAAGGAGATCATCGTCACCGCGGGCGGCAAGAACGTCGCACCGGCGGTCCTCGAGGACCGTCTGCGCGGCCACCCGCTGGTGAGCCAGGTCGTCGTCGTCGGCGACCAGCGCCCGTTCATCGGCGCCCTGGTGACCCTGGACGCAGAGATGCTGCCGGGGTGGCTGGCGATGCACGGCCTGCCCCCGATGGACGTGCCCACCGCTGCGGCGAACCCCCAGGTGCTCGAGGCGCTCGACCGCGCCGTCGCCCGGGCGAACGAGGCGGTCTCACGGGCCGAGTCGATCCGCAAGATCGCGGTGCTGACGACCGACTTCACCGAGGCGAACGGCTTCCTGACGCCGTCGCTCAAGGTCAAGCGGGCCGCCGTGCTGCAGAGCTTCGCACCGCAGATCGAGCAGCTCTACGTGGACACGCGCGGCGAGCACTGACGGGCGGGGCGGGTCACGCCCCCGAGCGCAGCCGACGGGTGTCCGCCGACTGCGTCGGGACCGACTCGCTGGGCGTCGACCCGTCCGCCCAGCGCAGCACGGCCCCGACACCGTCGACCAGCTCGACGTCCCCGTCACCCAGGAACGTGATGCCGGCGTCCTGGCCCAGCACCGCCCGGACCAGGGCCACGTCGGCGGGCAGCTCACGGCACTCCCCGTCGACCACGCCGATCGTCGTGAGGTCGGCCCGGGACGTCGCGAGCTGCAGCGGTTCGGGCCCCACCCACAGGGTGCGCTCCGCCAGGCCCGCGTCCAGCGCGTCGACGGAGACGACGAGCTGGTCGACCTGCCCGCGGCGCAGCACCTCGACCACGTCGTCGATGCCCGTCACGGCGCCCTCGCCACGGCCGCGCGCCTCGCGGTAGCGCTCCACCTGCGCCGCGCGGCGTCGGGCGCGCAGCGCGTCCACCGCCTCGGCGAGCCGCGCGGCGAAGGCGCCGGCCTGGATGCCCTCGCCCCGCCCGCCGCCTGCGACCTCGACGACGAGCCGCCGCGTGTGCTGGTCCAGGGCGTCGCGCACCAGCGGGACGGTGCGCACGTCACCGGTCAGGACCACGAGGCCGGGTGCCGTCTGCGTCACGCGTCGGTCGACCGCCGCGGCGACCGCCTCGGCGTTGCGCTGCCAGGAGTCCTCCGCCCGCGTCTGCCCGCGCCGCTCGATGCCGCTCTCGCGCACCTTGTGGACGTCGTCGTGACCGCCCTCGACGGTCTCGGTGGACCGGACCGGACCGACGGCGGCGTCCACGTCGAGCCACCGCAGGTCGGCGCCGCTGCGGTCCACCGCCACGACCAGGACCTGCACCGACTCCTCCGCCGCGCGCACGACGGGCGAGAGCGCCGGCACCGGTCCGTACACGCCCCGCGACGCCGGTGGTGCGACCCGCAGGACCCGGTCGACGAGCACACCCTCGGCGTCCGCCACGACGACGCGGCCGTGGGCGTCGCGGCACCCGTCCGGCCGGCCGAGCACCTCGGCCACCTGGTCGAGCACCGCAGCGGGGGCACCGTCCCGCTCGAGGTCCCGCCGCACCGACCGCCAGCGGTCCATCGGGCCGGACTCGCCGGCCACCTCCGCGGGCGACGCGTCGAGGTGGACGGTGACGAACGGCGCCGGACGGCCGAGCAGCGGCTTGAGCCAGTGCAGGTGCATGGGGTCGGACTCCTCCTGCGTGGGCACGTCCCCGGCGACGTCACCGCGCGACCGGTGCGGACCACCGGGGCTGACCCCTCTACCATCGGTCACGCTCCCGGCCCACGCCAACGGTCACCGGTCGGGACCGGAGCCGGACGGGCGTCCGTCAGGGCCGCTGCGCGTGACCCTGGGCGATGGCCTCGTGGTGGTGGATCACCTCGGCCACGATGAACGCCAGGAACTTCTCCGCGAACACGGGGTCCAGCTCCGCCTCCTGGGCGAGGCGACGCAGCCGGCCCACCTGCTCGGCCTCGCGGGCCGGGTCCGACGCGGGCAGCCCCAGCTCGGCCTTGAGGACGCCCACGCGCTGCGTCGCCTTGAACCGCTCCGCCAGGATGTGCACGAGCGCGGCGTCGATGTTGTCGATGCTGCCGCGCAGCCGCGCCAGCTCCGACGGGACGGCGGGGGCTCCGGAACCGCTCACGCGCTCTTCTCACGCGGTGCGCGCTTGTCACGCGACGCCTCGCGAGGGACCAGCGTGGGGTTGACGTTGTCCAGCACCACGTCACGCGTGATGACCACGCGGGCCACGTCGTCGCGGGACGGGACCTCGAACATCACCTGCTGCAGGACCTCCTCGAGGATGGCGCGCAGACCGCGCGCACCGGTCCCCCGCAGCAGCGCCTGCTCGGCGATGGCCTCGACCGCCGCGGTGTCGAACTCCAGCTCGACGCCGTCGATCTGGAACATGCGCTGGTACTGCTTGACGAGCGCGTTGCGGGGCTCGGTGAGGATCCGCACGAGCGCGACCCGGTCGAGCGGCGAGACGGTCGTGATGATCGGGACGCGGCCGATGAACTCGGGGATGAGCCCGAACTTCAGCAGGTCCTCCGGCATGACCTCGCCGTAGACGTCGACGTCGTCGGCCGAGTGGATGGGCGAGCCGAACCCGATGCCGCGGCGTCCTGCGCGCGAGGTGATGATCTCGTCGAGCCCGGCGAAGGCGCCGGCCACGATGAACAGGACGTTCGTCGTGTCGATCTGGATGAACTCCTGGTGCGGGTGCTTGCGCCCGCCCTGCGGCGGCACCGACGCCGTGGTGCCCTCGAGGATCTTCAGCAGGGCCTGCTGCACGCCCTCGCCCGAGACGTCGCGCGTGATCGACGGGTTCTCGCTCTTGCGGGCGATCTTGTCGATCTCGTCGATGTAGATGATGCCGGTCTCGGCCTTCTTGACGTCGTAGTCAGCGGCCTGGATCAGCTTGAGCAGGATGTTCTCGACGTCCTCGCCGACGTAGCCCGCCTCGGTCAGCGCAGTGGCGTCCGCGATGGCGAACGGGACGTTGAGCATCTTGGCGAGCGTCTGCGCGAGGTACGTCTTGCCGCAGCCGGTCGGGCCGATCAGCAGGATGTTCGACTTCGCGATCTCGACCTGCTCCTCGCCGGTGGTCGTCGCGCGCGCGGACTCCCCGGCCTGGATGCGCTTGTAGTGGTTGTACACGGCGACGGCGAGCGACCGCTTGGCGGGCTCCTGACCGACGATGTACTGCTCGAGGAAGTCGAAGATCTCCTTCGGCTTGGGCAGCTCGACCATGCCGACCTCGGTGGCCTCGGCGAGCTCCTCCTCGATGATCTCGTTGCACAGGTCGATGCACTCGTCGCAGATGTAGACGCCCGGCCCCGCGATGAGCTTCTTCACCTGCTTCTGGGACTTGCCGCAGAACGAGCACTTGAGAAGGTCCGCACCGTCCCCGATACGCGCCATGTGCGTCCCCTTCCCTCGTGTCGCCCTCCGCCGTGCCGGCGGTGCGCCGTCGTCGTGACCTCGCGGTCCGCGAGTCACGTTCCCCCATTGCACACCACCGGCGGCCCCGTGTCAGCCGAACCCGACGGGTGCGTCGCGGCGTGTCGGAGCCGACACGCCGTCCGATGCGTCCCGATTCGCGCGGATGACCCAACCATGGCCCATCGTTTGCCGCGGTCCCGCCGTCGGGCGGGACCGCGGCACCCGGACGTCAGCTGGGCTGGACCACCGTGGGGTGCACACCCTTGCGGCTCTCGAGCACCTGGTCGACGATCCCGTAGTCCTTGGCCTGCGCCGCAGTGAGGATCTTGTCGCGCTCGATGTCCTGACGCACCTGCTCGATCGGGCGTCCGGTGTGCTGCGCGAGCGCCGCCTCGAGCCACTCGCGGATGCGGATGAGCTCGTTGGCCTGGATCTCGATGTCCGACGCCTGCGCGTAGCCGCCACCCTCCATCGCGGGCTGGTGGATCAGCACGCGGGCGTTGGGCAGCGCGAGGCGCTTGCCCGGCGAGCCGGCGGCCAGCAGGATGGCCGCCGCCGAGGCCGCCTGCCCGAGGCAGACGGTCTGGATGTGCGGCTTGATGTACTGCATCGTGTCGTAGATCGCCGTGAGCGCCGTGAAGGAGCCACCGGGCGAGTTGATGTACAGCGTGATGTCGCGGTCGGGGTCCGTGGACTCCAGCACGAGCAGCTGCGCCATCACGTCGTCCGCCGAGGCGTCGTCCACCTGCACGCCGAGGAAGATGATGCGGTCCTCGAACAGCTTGGTGTACGGGTCCTGGCGCTTGAAGCCGTAGGCGGTGCGCTCCTCGAACTGCGGCAGCACGTACCGGCCCGCCGGGGACGCGGGCGCCGCGCCGCCGGCCAGCCGGCTGGCACGGGCGATGAACTGGGACTCCATGCTCACGAAGGTTCTCCTCGCTGGTTCTCTGCGCGTCGCCGGGCCGTCAGGCCGGGGTACCGGGGTCGGTGCCCCCGCCGCCGGTCACGGAGTGGCTCTGCGTCACCACGTGGTCGATGAAGCCGTACTCGAGCGCCTCGGGGGCGGTGAACCAGCGGTCACGGTCCGAGTCGGCGTTGATCTGCTCGACGCTCTTGCCCGTCTGCTCGGCGATCAGCTCGGCCAGCACCTTCTTCATGTGCAGGATCAGCTGGGCGTTGATGCGCACGTCGGTGGCGGTGCCACCGATGCCGCCGGACGGCTGGTGCATCATCACGCGGGCGTGGGGCGTCGCGTACCGCTTGCCCTTGGCCCCGGACGACAGCAGGAACTGCCCCATCGACGCCGCCATGCCCATCGCGATCGTCGCGACGTCGGGCTTGATGTACTGCATGGTGTCGTAGATCGCCATGCCGGCCGTGATCGACCCGCCCGGCGAGTTGATGTAGAGCCAGATGTCCTTGTCCGGGTCCTCGGCCGCCAGCAGCATCATCTGCGCGCAGATGGCGTTGGCGTTCTCGTCCCGGACCTCCGAGCCGAGCCAGATGATCCGCTCACGGAGCAGTCGGTTGTAGATGTGGTCGTTGAGACCGAGACCCGGAGAATCTGCCCGGGCCACGGCCGGCACCTGCTCGTTCACGAAGGCTCCCTCGTCTGGCTGCGTCCTACCCTGCGCACCGGTCCGCTCCCCTGCCGGGGGCGACGGACGGCCACGCGTTGCAGCGACCCTAACGCCCGCGTGCGCCCGCCCACGTCCCGCCCGCGCGCCGTTTCGCTGACGGCGCAGCCGTGGCGGGCGCCCCGCCCACGGCGGGACGACGACGGCCCCGCCGCACCCGCGAGGGGCACAGCGGGGCCGTCGTCGACGTGCGGGGACCTGGCCGGTGTGTCAGGCCTTCTCGTCGGCGCTGTCCTCGCCGAACGCGACGGACGACACGTCGGTCGCGGGGTCGGCGGCGACGGCGGCCTCGGCGGCGGCGTCGGCCTGGTCGGCCGCCGCGTCCTCCTCGTCCGTGCCGATGAACTCCGACAGGTCGACGGCCGCACCGGAGCCGTCGACGACGGCGACGCGGCGCAGCGCGACGGCCAGCGCCTTGGAGCGTGCGACCTCGGCCACCATCGCCGGGATCTGGCCCTGCTGGTCCAGCGTCGTGATGAACGTGTTGGGGTCCATGCCGTACTGGCGCGACGCGCTGACCAGGTAGTCGAGCAGCTCGCTCTGGCTGACCTTGATGTCGAGCTGCTCGGCCAGCGTGTCGAGCAGGATCTGGTTGCGCAGCGCGGTCTGGGCCTGCTCGGTGACCTCGGTGCGGTGCTCGTCGTCCTCCAGGCGACCCTCGGACTCGAGGTGACGGTGCACCTCGGCCTCGACGACGCCGGCGGGGACGGGGATCTCGACCTCGGCCGTCAGCTTCTCGACGAGCAGGTCGCGCGCCTGCACGGCCTGGTTCGACGCCTTGATGCGGCCCGCCTGCTCGCGCAGGTCGGCCTTGAGCTCGTCGATCGTGTCGAACTCGCTCGCGAGCTGCGCGAACTCGTCGTCGACCTCGGGCAGCTGACGCTCCTTGACGCCGGTCGCCGTGACGCTGACCAGGGCCTTCTCACCCTTGCGGTCACCACCGGCGAGCTCGGTCTCGAACGTCGTGGTCTCGCCGGACGACAGCCCGACGAGCGCCTCGTCCAGCCCCTCGAGCATGTTGCCCGAACCGATCTGGTAGCTCGTGCCGGAGACCTGGTCGATCTGCTCGCCGTCGATCGTCGCGGTGAGGTCGATGACGACGAAGTCGCCCGACTCCGCCGGACGGTCGACGCCCACGAGCGAGCCGAAGCGCTCGCGCAGCGCGTCGAGACGCGCGGCGACGTCCTCGTCCGAGACCTCGACGTCGTCGACCGTGACGCTCAGGCTGTCGAGCTCGGGCAGGGTGATCTCGGGGCGCACCTCGACCTCGGCGGTGAAGTGCAGCTCGCCCTCCTCACCGGCGGCGGCGGGGACGAGGCCGGGGACCTGCGTGACCTCGACGGCGGGCTGACCCATGGGGCGCAGCTTGTTCTCACGGACGGCCTCGGCGTAGAAGCCCGACAGGCCCTCGTTGACGGCGTGCTCGATGACGGCAGGACGACCCACCCGCTGGTCGATGATGCGCGGCGGCACCTTGCCCTTGCGGAAGCCCGGCACGGTCACCTGCTCGGCGATGTGCTGGTACGCGTGGTCGATGCTCGGCTTGAGCTCGTCGTACGTCACCTCGACGGTCAGCTTGACCTTCGTCGGGTCCAGGGTCTCGACGGCGCTCTTCACTTCGATGATCTCCAACTGGTCATGGCCGGGCGCCGGCGGGTCCGACGTGGTGGCACGCTTCGATCTCACGCTCTGGGAGGCGCTGCACGCTGCGGGCCGGGCGACGTCGTGACCGCCCCGAGGTCCAGCCCGGGGTGGCGACGTGCGAGTGCCCGACGGCGCGTACGCGCGACCCTCGATGCTACGCCACGCGTGGGACCGGCCGCCAAGGCGGGCGCCGCACGGGGCGGGCTGCACCGCGCGACGACGGGCAGGAGCACGGGTGTGGGGCGACGACCGCGGCGGAACCGGTAACCTTGCTGCGCCGCCACGGTCGGAGCCCGCTCGGGCACCCGCACCGGGCGCGTGCGGACGTAGCTCAATGGTAGAGCCCCAGTCTTCCAAACTGGCTACGCGGGTTCGATTCCCGTCGTCCGCTCTCTCCCCACCGTCCCCCCGGGCGGACGTCCGGCACGTCCCGCTCGTCACGACCACGGACGAGCCGCTCACCCGTCGGGCCCTCCGGGCCGACCGTCTCCCGCAGCCACCCGGCGAGCGGCTCCGGCAGCCCGGACGCCTGGAGCAGCGGCCTCGACGGACGCGACGGTCCCGTCGTACAGGGCGACGCCGTCGGTGGCCCCCGCGCGCGCCAGTCAGCCGGCGGCGCGACGCACGAGGTCCGCGAGCGTGCGTCCGACCCCGTCCGTCCACGCGGTCAGGGCGTACGACGTCGGCCACAGCGGGCCGTCGTCGAGCGCGGCGGGGTCCTCGAACCCGATGGTCGTGTAGCGCGACCCGAACTTCTCGGACGGCTTGAGGAAGCACAGCACCCTGCCGTCCTTCGCGTAGGCGGGCATGCCGTACCAGGTCCGCGGCGCGAGGTGCGGCGCGTGCTCGCGCACGAGCGCGTGGAACCGCTCCGCGAGCGCGCGGTCGGCCGGCGGCATCTCGGCGATCTTCGCCAGGACGTCCGCCTCGAGCCGGTCGGCCTTCGCCTGCTTCCCACCCCGTGCCGAGTCGGCCCTGAGCTCGGCCGCGCGCTCCTTCATGGCGGCGCGCTCCGCGGCGCTGAACGTGCCCTCGGTGGCCTGTGCCTTCGACGCGGTCATGACGCTCTCCTCGTCGTCGATGCGGACGACTCGACGCTAGGAGGCACCGGAGGGGTGGCGCTTCTCGGATCCTGACCGATCGGCGGATGGTGTCGGGCTGGCGGGATTCGAACCCGCGACCCCCGCGTCCCAAACGCGGTGCGCTGACCAAGCTGCGCTACAGCCCGTGCACCGCCGGCGGGCGGCACGCGCTCACCCTACCGGCGGACCCAGGGCCCCGGACGCCCCGTGGCGCCGCACCCGGCACCACGGGCCCGTCCTCGTGCGACTTCCGTCGGCCGTGCCGGTCGTGATGGGGTGGCGCCGTGACGACGACGTACCTGCAGCCCGGCGACCGCGTGCTCCTGACCGGTGACTCGATCACCGAGTGGGGGCGTGACCACGACCAGCCCGACTCGCCGTGGGGGCTGGGGCACGGGTACGCGGGCATCGTGGCGGCGCTCGCAGGGGCGCGCCGACCCGACCTGGGGCTCACGTTCCACAACCGCGGCGTCGGCGGTGACACCACGCGCATGCTCCGCGACCGCTGGCACCCCGACGCGCTGGCCCTCGAGCCGACCGTGGTGTCGGTGCTCGTCGGGGTGAACGACACCTGGCGGCGCTTCGGCTCCGGGGACGTCACGACCACCGCCGAGTACGAGGAGCACTACCGCGCGATCCTCGACGCGGCGCGCGAGCGGCTCGACCCGCGGTTCGTCCTCGTCGAGCCGTTCGTGCTGCCCGTCCCGCCCGTGAGCCCGGCGTGGCGCGAGGACCTCGACCCCCGGATCCACGTCGTGCGCCGGCTCGCGGCCGAGTACGACGCGGTGCTGGTGCCCGCCGACGGCCTGTTCGCGGCCGCCGCGTCCCGCACCGCGCCCGAGCGGTGGGCGTTCGACGGGGTCCACCCGACCCCGGCGGGCCACGGGCTGCTGGCCGAGGCGTGGCTCGCGGCGGTCGGCCTGGCGGCCCGCTGAGGGTCCGCCCCACCACCGACGTCCGCATGGCGGGACGCCCGTCTCGCGGGGAACCTTTGCGCGTGTCGTCGTGTTGGGACTACCGTCGGCTCGACCACGGGTCGACACCCGTGCCCGGCCCGCCTCTCGCGGGCCCCGGACGAGGAGAGCGATGCGCGTGCCCACCGCCGCCGTAGCCCCCGTCCTGCGCGCCTGCGTGGCGCCCACCTGTTGTCGGTGTCGGTAGAGCGCTGGCGCGCCCGCACGCACCCGTCGTGCACCGCACCGTCCCGGTGCACCCCCGGCCAGCGCTCGCCCCGTCGCCCCGTCACGGCGGGGACCCGTCACCACCGCGCCGCACCGCCGGCGCCCCCTGGCACCGCAGATCCCCCGCACCCGCCGCCCCCTCGGGGCCCGGCGCCGACCGAAGAGGAACCATGGCACGCATCTACGAGGACGCCACCGCGCTCATCGGCAACACCCCGCTCGTCCGCATCAACAAGATCACCGACGGCGCCCCCGCCCGGGTCGTCGGCAAGCTCGAGTTCTACAACCCGGCCAACTCGGTCAAGGACCGCATCGGCGTCGCGATCATCGACGCGGCCGAGAAGTCCGGCGAGCTGCAGGCCGGCGGCACGATCGTCGAGGCCACCAGCGGCAACACCGGCATCGCGCTGGCGTTCGTCGGCGCCGCGCGCGGCTACAAGGTCGTGCTGACGATGCCGGAGACGATGTCGAAGGAGCGGCGCGCGCTGCTGCGGGCCTTCGGCGCCGAGCTGATCCTCACGCCGGGCTCCGAGGGCATGAAGGGCGCGGTCAACCGCGCCAACGAGATCGTCTCCGAGCGGCCGGGCGCGATCCTGGCCCGCCAGTTCGCCAACGAGGCCAACCCCGAGATCCACCGCCGCACGACGGCCGAGGAGATCTGGGCCGACACGGACGGCGAGATCGACATCCTCGTCGCCGGCATCGGCACGGGCGGCACCATCACGGGCGTCGGTCAGGTGCTCAAGGAGCGCAAGCCGGGCGTGCAGATCGTCGGCGTCGAGCCGGCCGAGTCGCCCATCCTCAACGGCGGCGCCCCCGGCCCGCACAAGATCCAGGGCATCGGCGCCAACTTCGTCCCCGAGATCCTCGACACGGCCGTCTACGACGAGATCATCGACGTCGACGCCGAGACCGCCGTGGCGGTCGCCCGCCGCGCCGCGCGCGAGGAGGGCCTGCTCGTCGGCATCTCGTCCGGCGCCGCGCTGCACGCCGCGACGCTGCTGGCCCAGCGACCCGAGAACGCGGGCAAGCTGATCGTCGCGATCATCCCGTCGTTCGGCGAGCGGTACCTCACCTCGGTGCTCTACGCCGACCTGCTCGACTGACGACGCCGGGCCCGGTCGTCGCCCCGCGGCGACCGGGCCCGCAGCCGTCCGCCCTCCCGGCGGACGCCCACCCCTGACCGGAGCCCCACCATGCGTCCCCTGCACCAGTTCCTGCGCACGCTGCGCGACGACCTCGACGCGGCGCACCGGCACGACCCGGCCGCCCGCACCCGGCTCGAGGTGGCGCTGGCGTACCCGGGGGTGCACGCGATCTGGGTGTACCGACTGGCGCACCACATGTGGGCCGTCCCGCTGCTGCGCCTGCCCGCGCGGGTGGTGTCGCAGATGGCGCGGGCGGCCACCGGCGTGGAGATCCACCCGGGGGCCCGGCTCGGGGAGCGCCTGTTCATCGACCACGGCATGGGCGTGGTGATCGGCGAGACCGCCGAGGTCGGCGACGACGTCGTGCTGTTCCACGGTGCCACGCTCGGCGGCCGCTCCATGAAGCGCGGCAAGCGGCACCCCACGCTCGGCGACCGGGTCGTGGTCGGCGCCGGCGCCAAGATCCTCGGGCCCGTGTGGGTCGGCCACGACGCGCAGGTGGGCGCCAACGCGGTCGTCATCACGGACGTACCGGCGGGCGCGATCGCCGTGGGCGTCCCCGCGAAGATCCGCGGCCGGGGCACGCAGGTGCCGCTCGACGTCGAGGTCGACGACCCCGCGATCTACATCTGACCGCCCCGCCGGCCCACGCCCCCGCTCGCCGGGGCGCGACGTCGCCCCACCTTGTTCTAGTTGTTGGCTAACTACTAGACTGGACGCATGATCTTCCGGATCGACCCCACCTCCGGCGAGCCGATCTACGCCCAGCTCGCCGACCAGGTGCGCTCGGCCGTCGCACGCGGCGAGGTGCGCACGGGCGAGCGCCTGCCCTCGGCGCGGGAGCTGGCCACCTCCCTGGAGGTCAACCTCCACACCGTGCTGCACGCCTACCAGATGCTGCGCGACGAGGGGGTCGTCGAGCTCCGGCGCGGCCGGGGCGCCGTCGTCACCGGCACGAGCGCACCGGACCTCACCGACCTGCACGCCGCCGTCTCCGCGCTCGCCGCGACCGCGCGGCGGCTGCGGGTCGCCCCCGAGACCGTCACCACCCTCGTCAAGGAGGCCCTGCGATGACCACCCCGCGCCCGACCCCGCCGCACCGGCTCGCCACGACGCTCACGACGCTCGTGCTGCCGCTGGCCGTGACCGGCACGGCCGTCGCGGTCGGCGCGTCGTGGGCGCCGCGCCTGCCCGACCCGGTCGCGACGCACTGGGGTCCGTCCGGGGCGCCCGACGGGTTCGGCAGCCTCACCGAGATGCTGCTGCTGTCCGGCCTGGTGGTGCCGGTGCTCGCGCTCGGCATGTGGGCGCTGGCCTTCTTCGCAGGCCGGGACACGTCGACGCGGCGCCTCGCGGCAGCCGCCTCGACGTTCCTCGCCGTGATGATGTCCGGGCTGACGATCGGGTCCCTCGCGGGGCAGCTCGACCTGCCGGACGCCGCGGCGAGCCCCGACATCGACCCGACCCTCGGCGTCTCGACCGCGCTCGGCGTCCTCGCCGCCGTCGTGGTCGCGCTGCTCGTGCCCCGCACGGCGCCCCAGCCGGCGACGGCACCGCCGGACGCCGCTGCCCCGCGCACGGACCTCGCCCCCACCGAGCGGGCAGCCTGGAGCGCGACCGTCACGAGCCCGGTCGGCACCGGGGTCGGCGCGGTCGCGACGATCACCACGGCCGTGCTCGCGATCGCGTCGGACGCCCCCTACATGCTCGTCGTCCCGGCGCTGCTGGGCCTGCTGCTCGCCGCCACGCTCGTGCTGCGCGTGAGCGTCGACGCACGCGGGCTGGTCGCCCGTTCCCCGCTGGGCTGGCCGTCGATGCGCGTGCCGCTGGACGAGGTGGTGGTCGCCCGCGTCGCCACGGTCGAGCCGTTGCGCGAGTTCGGCGGCTGGGGCTATCGCGTCGGGGCGGGCGGGCGCGTCGGCTTCGTGCTGCGACGCGGGGAGGCCGTCGAGGTCGAGCGCACCGGCGGCCGCGTGAACGTCGTGACGGTGGACGACGCGGCGACGGCGGCGGCGCTGCTCAACACCCTGGCGGAGCGCAGCCGATCCGGGCGTACCACCGGGTAGCCTCGGCCGGGCGCCGACCGGCGCGCGTCGACGGCGACGACGACAGGGAGCAGCGCATGCGCCTCGGGTACCACACGGGCTACTGGTCGGCCGGCCCCCCGCCGGGCGCCGCGCAGGCCGTCGCCGCGGCCGACGAGCTCGGCCTGGACTCGGTGTGGACCGCAGAGGCGTACGGCTCGGACGCGCTGACCCCGCTCGCGTGGTGGGGCGCCCGCACCCGCCGCGTGCGCCTGGGCACCGCGATCGCGCAGATCTCCGCGCGCACCCCGACGGCCGCGGCGATGGCGGCGCTCACGCTCGACCACCTCAGCGGCGGGCGGTTCGTCCTCGGGCTCGGGGCGTCCGGGCCGCAGGTGGTCGAGGGCTGGTACGGCCAGCCCTACCCGCGGCCCCTGGCCCGCACCCGCGAGTACGTCGACGTCGTGCGCCAGGTGCTGGCCCGCGAGGCCCCGGTGACGTACGACGGCGACTTCTACCGCCTGCCGCTGCCCGCCGACGAGGGCGCCGGGCTCGGCAAGGCGCTGCGCTCGACCGTCCACCCGCTGCGCGCCGACCTGCCGATCCACCTGGCCGCCGAGGGACCGCGCAACATCGCGATGGCGGCGGAGATCGCCGACGGCTGGCTACCCCTGTTCTACTCGCCCCGCATGGACGCGACGTACCGCGAGCTGCTCGCCGACGGCTTCGCGCGCCGCGCAGCGGCCCGCCGGCCCGCGGAGGACTTCGAGGTCGTCGCGACGGTGCCGGTCGTGCTGGCGGACGACGTCGAGCAGGCGGCCGACGCGGTGCGCCCCTTCATCGCGCTGTACGCCGGCGGCATGGGCGCCAAGGGTGCGAACTTCCACCGGGACGTGCTCGACCGCCTGGGGTACACCGAGGCGTGCGACGAGATCCAGGCCCACTACCTGGCGGGCGACCGGGCGCGCGCCACGGCCGCGGTGCCCACCGAGCTGGTGCGCGACATCGCCCTGGTCGGCACCGAGGACGACGTCCGGGCCCAGCTGCCCGCCTGGCGCACCACGGCTGTCACCACCGTGCTGGCCCAGGCGGACCCCCGCACGCTGCCGCGGCTGGCGGCGCTGTGGCGTGAGGCTGGTCACGACGGCGCCCCGGGGGCGGGGACGGCGCCCGACCCGGCCTAGCCTGGGGTCGACGGTGCACCGGCAGGAGGGTGCACCGCACCGCACGGAGCACGTCCGCAAGGGGTCGCATGACAGTCGTCGAGCAGGTCGCGGCGCGCCCGGCGACCTCCGGGACGGGCGACGCCCCGCGGCTGCCCCACCTGCGCGGGCTGGACGGCGTACGCGCCCTGGCCGTCGTCGCGGTGCTGCTCTACCACCTGCGCGTGCCGTGGGCCCCGGGTGGGTTCCTCGGGGTCGACGTCTTCTTCGTCCTGTCCGGCTACCTCATGACGACGCTCGTCCTCGACGAGGTCGCGGCGACCGGCACGTTCCGCACCCGGCGGTTCCTCGCGCGGCGCGTGCGCCGGCTCGTCCCGGCGCTGGCGGTCGTGCTGGTGGCCGTCGCCGCTGCCGGGCTCGTCGCACGCGACGCCCTGACGACGCTGCGCGGCGACCTGCTGGCGGCCGCGACCTACACCTCCAACTGGTGGCAGGTGGTCGCCGACCGCTCGTACTTCGAGCTCACGGGACGCCCGCCGCTGCTGCAGCACCTGTGGAGCCTCGCCGTGGAGGCGCAGTTCTACCTGGTGGTGCCCCTGGCGGCGGTGCTGGCGCTCCGGGCGGGGCGGGCCCGGGTGGGCCAGGTCGCGGCCGGCCTGGCAGTGGCGTCGACCGTCGCGATGGGGGTGATGGCCGCCCGGCAGGGCATGCCGGTCCCCCACGACGCCACGCGCGCCTATGTCGGCACCGACACGCACGCCATGGGACTGCTGCTGGGCGTCGCCGCGGCGACCGTGTGGCAGCCCTGGCGCACGTGGCGCCGGGCGGGGTCGTGGCGCACGGAGCGCGGCGACCCGGTCCGGCGGTTCGAGGCCGGGATCGCCGACGCGGTGGGCGCCGCCGCGCTCGTGGGCGTGGTCGCGTGCGTCGTGCTGGTGGACGAGTTCTCCGCGAGCCTGTACCGGGGCGGGTTCCTGGCGTTCTCCGCCCTGGCCGTCGTGCTCGTGGGCGCCGCCGCCGACCCGGCGGGCCTGCTCGGGCGGGCCCTGTCCCGGCAGCCCCTGCGCTGGCTGGGTGAGCGGTCCTACGGGATCTACCTGTGGCACTGGCCCGTCCTCATGCTGACGCGCCCCGACCAGGACGTCACGCTGCCCGACTGGGCGTCGCCGGTCGTCCGCGTCGGGGTGACGCTGCTGCTGGCCGAGGCGTCGTACCGCTGGGTGGAGACGCCGGTGCGGCGCGGCGCCCTGCGGCGGCTCGTGGCGGCGCTGCGGACGCCCGGCCCCGGACGACGGTCGCTCGCGGTGCGGACCGGTGCCGCGGCGGTCAGCGCGGCGGTGGCGTTGACCGCGCTCGTGGTCGGTGTGGTGCGGACCCCCGCGACCACGGGCGACGCCGTCGTGGCGGCCCCCGCAGCGTCCGCCCCTGCGCCGACGCCGGACCCCGGCGCGATGGCGGGCGTCGCACCGGAGCAGGACCGCGCGCCGGAGCCGACGCCCGCGGAGCAGGTGGGGACGGTCACCGCGTTCGGCGACTCGGTGATGCTGGGCGCGGCCGCGGAGCTGGGCGCCCGAGGCGTGGCGGTGGACGCCGTGGTGTCCCGGCAGTTCGGGGAGATGGTCGACCTGGTGCTCGGCGCGGGCGCCGCCGGGACCCTGGGTGACACGGTCGTGGTGCACGGCGGCACGAACGGGCCGGTGGCGGAGGAGGACCTGCGCCGGCTGCTGGAGGGCACGCGCGACCACCGGGTCTTCGTCGTCAACGTGCGCGTCCCGCGGGCCTGGGAGCAGTACGACAACGAGCTGTTCGCGCGGGTGGTGCCGGAGTACCCGCACGCCCGCGTCCTGGACTGGAAGTCCGGCGGCGACGCGAACCCCGGCTGGTTCTACGACGACGGGATCCACCTGCGCGAGGGGGACGGCCGCACCGGGTACGCGGACTGGGTGGTCCGGGAGATCCAGCCGCGTCCGTGACGTGGTGCCGGCCGGCACCGGCGCGCGAGCGCCCGTGCCGTGGTCGGTCGTTGCCCGCAGGGGCGCCCTGCGGTTACAGTCTGCTCGAAACGTGGTCATCCGGTCTCGAATAGTGAGATCGGCGGGGATCGTCCCGACCACCCGACGCCGCAGGAGGACGCGATGACCGTCGCCCGTCCCCTCCTCGCCGCGTGCTGCCGCTGTTGCTCGTGCTGCCTCATGCAGCCCTGCACCGGCCCCCGCTGACCCCAGCACACCGACCCGCCTCCGGGTCACCCGCCGGTGCCCGCCCCCTCGTGGCCGCCGGCCCCCGCCGGACGCCCACGCCCGACCTCACGGACGTCCCCCATGAGCCACACCACCACCGAGCGCCGTGCCCACACGGTCGCGCTCGACGCCGTGCGCCGCACGTTCGCGACGCCCACCGGCACCCGGACCGTGCTGCACGCGGTCGACCTCGAGCTGCGCGCCGGTGAGATCGTCGCCCTGGTCGGCCCGTCCGGCTGCGGCAAGTCGACCCTGCTGCGCCAGGTCAGCGGCCTGGACACGCCCGACTCCGGGCGCCTCCTGCTGGACGGCACCCCTGTCAGCGGCGTCGACCGGCGCACCGCCGTGGCCTTCCAGGAGCCGCGCCTGCTGCCGTGGCGCAGCCTGACCGCCAACGTGGCGCTCGGCCTGCCGCGCGGCACGCCGAAGCCCGCGGGCCGCGAGCGCGTCGCCGAGCTCCTGCGACTCGTGGGCCTCGAGGAGTCGGCCGACCTGCGGCCGCGGCAGGCGTCCGGCGGCATGGCGCAGCGCACGTCGCTGGCCCGGGCGCTGGCCCGCAACCCCGGCGTCCTGCTGCTCGACGAGCCGTTCGGCGCGCTCGACGCCCTCACCCGCCTGCGCATGCAGGACCTGCTGCTCGACGTGCACGCCGCCGAGCCGACCACCGTCCTGCTCGTCACGCACGACGTCGAGGAGGCGCTGTACCTCGCCGACCGCGTCCTGCTGATGCGCAACCTCGCCCGCTGCCCTGCGGGCACCCCGTCGGTGGCCCGCGTGATCGACGTCCCCGGGCGGCGACCGCGCGACCGGGCCGACCACCAGCTCGCCGAGCTGCGGGCCGAGCTGCTCGAAGGGCTGGGGGTCGCGACCCACCACGCACCGCCGCTCGACCCCGACCTGCACCACTCGATCTGACCGTCCCCACCTCCCTGCCCCGGCGCCGCCCGGCGCCGGCCCCCGGGCCACGGCCCACCCACCGAGATGAGAGAACCGACGATGAGCATCCGCACCGCCGTCTCCGCCACCGCGCTGGCCCTCGTGACCGCCCTGGCGATGACCGGCTGCGTCGCCGGTGAGGACGCCGAACCGCAGGCCGCCGCCCCGTCCGCCGCCGGCGACGAGGCCGCCTGGAGCGCCGACACCCTCGACGTCGACTTCGCCACGTACAACCCGCTGAGCCTGGTCATCAAGGACCAGGGCTGGCTCGAGGAGACCCTGGGCGACGACGTCACCGTCAACTGGGTGCAGTCCGCCGGCTCGAACAAGGCCAACGAGGCGCTGCGCGCCGGTGCGGTCGACGTGGGCTCCACCGCCGGTTCCGCCGCGCTGCTGGCACGCTCCAACGGCTCGCCGATCCGCACGATCGCGATCTACTCCCAGCCCGAGTGGGCGGCGATCGTCGTGCCGGAGGGGTCCGACGTCACGTCCGTGGCGGACCTCGCCGGGAAGTCCGTGGCCGCGACCAAGGGCACCGACCCCTACTTCTTCCTGCTGCAGTCGCTGGAGGAGGCGGGCGTCCCGCTCGACCAGGTCGAGGTGCAGAACCTGCAGCACGCCGACGGGCGCACCGCCCTCGAGCAGGGCTCGGTCGCCGCGTGGTCCGGCCTCGACCCGATCATGGCCGCGAGCGAGGCCGAGTCCGGCACGCAGCTGATCTACCGCAACATCGACTTCAACACCTACGGCTTCCTCAACGCCACGCAGGACTTCCTCGACGCCAGCCCGGACCTCGCGCAGGTCGTCGTCGACGCGTACGAGAAGGCGCGCGCGTGGGCGCAGGAGAACCCCGACGAGGTCGTCGCGATCCTCGCCGAGGTCGCGGGCATCGACCCGACGGTCGCGGAGAAGGTCATCGTCGAGCGCACCAACCTCGGCGTCGACCCGGTCCCCGGCGACGCGCAGCGCGAGGTCCTCGAGGTCGTCGGACCGATCTTCGTCGAGTCCGGTGACGTGGCCGACCAGGCCACGATCGACACCGCGCTGGACGAGCTGTTCGAGCCGACGTTCGCCGAGAAGGCCGACGCCGGGAACGTCGCGGGCTGACCGCACGCGGCGCCCGTCCGGTCCGCCGGACGGGCGCCGCAACCCCCGCACCACTCCTCCTCCCCCCAGGAGCCACACCTCATGACCGACGGATGGATCGGCGGCACCGGCACGGGCCCCGTGACCGACCACGCGGGCCGACCGCACCGTGCGCTCAACCCGTTCGACGACGGCGACGACCCGGCCCGCGACCCCGACGCGCGACCCGCGGACGAGCCGCCGACCCCCGCACCGGTCCTCGACGCGCCGGCGGACGCGCACCCCCGCGACGACCTCCCCGCGGGCGGCGACGCCGCCGCCGCCACACCCGGCGACGCCTCGCCGGCAGACCCGGTGCGCCACGCGCGGGTGCCGTTCTGGTCACGTCGCGCGACGCGGGTCGTCGGCGGCGCCGTCCTGCCGCTCCTGCTGCTCGCCGCGTGGCAGTACGTCACGACGGCAGGGCTCGTCGCCCCGTACCAGCTGCCCAGCCCCGCGTCGGTGTGGGCTGCCGCCGTGGACCTCGCGGGGCGCGGCGACCTGGCGACGCACGTCGCCATCTCCGTCCAGCGCGTGCTGGTCGGGTTCGCGCTCGGCGGCGGCGTGGCGCTCGTCGTCGCGGCCGTCGTGGGGCTGTCGCGGGCGGGGGACGTCCTGCTCGCCCCGACGCTCGCGGCGATCCGCGCGGTCCCCTCGCTGGCGTGGGTCCCGCTGCTCATCCTGTGGATGAAGATCGGCGAGGACTCCAAGGTCACGCTCATCGCGATCGGTGCCTTCTTCCCGATCTACACGACCGTGGCGGCCGCCCTGCGGCACGTCGACCCCCAGCTGGTCGAGGCCGGGCGCGCCTTCGGTCTGCGCGGTGTGACGCTCTTCCGCTCGGTCCAGCTGCCGGCGGTCCTGCCGGCGGTCATGTCCGGGCTGCGCCTGGCCCTGGCCCAGGCGTGGCTGTTCCTCGTCGCCGCCGAGCTCATCGCGTCGTCGATGGGGCTGGGCTTCCTGCTCACCGACTCGCAGAACAACGGGCGGGTCGACCGGATCCTGCTCGCGATCGTCCTGCTGGCGCTCATGGGCAAGCTGACCGACTCGGTCGTCGCCCTGGCCGAGAAGCAGCTGCTGCGGAGGTTCGCATGACCACCCTGACCGCGCTGCAGACCGAGACGCGCACCTACCCCGCGCCCGCGCACCTCGCCGCGTCGTCGAACGTCCGCCCCGAGGACTGGGCACGCGCCGAGGCCGACCCCGTCGCGTTCTGGGAGGAGGCCGCGCGCCGCCTGGAGTGGGCCACGCCCTGGCACACCGCTCACACCTGGTCGCCGCCGGTCCCCGTCGAGGGCGGTGAGCCCGACGAGCTCACGGTCCCCGAGGCCCGCTGGTTCGTCGGCGGACGCCTCAACGTCGCCGTCAACTGCGTCGACCGGCACGTCGCGGCCGGCCGTGGCGACAAGGTCGCGCTGCACGTCGAGGGCGAGCGCGGCGACCGCCGCTCGATCACGTACGCGCAGCTCCAGCGCGAGGTCGCGCAGGCCGCGCACGCGCTCACCGAGCTCGGGGTGGGCCCGGGCGACCGCGTCGTCGTGTACCTGCCGGTCATCGCCGAGACGGTCGCCGTCACGCTCGCGATCGCGCGCATCGGCGCGGTGCACTCACTCGTCTTCGGCGGGTTCTCCGCCGAGGCCGTGCGGTTCCGCGTGCAGGACACCGAGGCGAAGGTGCTGGTCACCAGCGACGGGCAGTTCCGCCGCGGTGCGGCCGTCGAGGTGAAGTCCGCGGCCGACGAGGCCGTCGCCGGGCTCGGCCACGTCGAGCACGTGCTCGTCGTGCGCCGCACCGGCCAGGACGTCGCGTGGACCGACGGGCGCGACGTCTGGTGGCACGACGTCGTCGACCGCCAGCCCGACGTGCACGAGGCCCACGCGTTCGACGCCGAGCACCCGCTGTTCGTCATCTACACCTCGGGCACCACGGGCAGGCCCAAGGGACTGGTGCACACGTCGGGCGGGTACCTCACGCACGCCGCGTGGTCGCACTGGGCGGTCTTCGACGCCCAGGACGACGACGTGCACTGGTGCACCGCCGACCTCGCCTGGGTCACGGCGCACACGTACGAGATCTACGGGCCGCTGGCGAACGGGCTCACGCAGGTCATCTACGAGGGCACCCCGGACACCCCGCACCGCGAGCGCCACCTCGAGGTCATCGAGCGGTACGGCGTCACCACGTACTACACGGCCCCGACGCTCATCCGGACGTTCATGACGTGGTTCGGGGACGACCTCCCGCCCGGGCACGACCTGTCGAGCATCCGCCTGCTCGGGACGGTCGGCGAGGCGATCAACCCCGAGGCGTGGGTGTGGTTCCGCCGCACGTTCGGCCGGGACGAGGCACCGGTCGTCGACACGTGGTGGCAGTCCGAGACGGGCGCCGCGATGATCGCGCCCGTCCCCGGCGTCACGACGCTCAAGCCCGGCTCGGCCACGCGGCCGCTGCCGGGGATCGCCGCGAAGGTCGTCGGGGAGGACGGTGTCGAGGTCGCACCCGGCCAGGGCGGGTTCCTGGTCGTCGAGCGCCCCTGGCCCGGCATGGCGCGCACGGTGTGGCGCGACCCGCAGCGGTACCTCGACGCCTACTGGCGGCGGTTCGCCGGGCACGGCCCGCACGGCGGGTACTTCCTGGCAGGCGACGGCGCGTCGTACGACGAGGACCGGTTCGTCTGGCTGCTCGGCCGGATCGACGACGTCATCAACGTCTCCGGGCACCGGCTGTCGACCATCGAGGTCGAGTCCGCGCTGGTCGCGCACCCCGCGGTCGGCGAGGCCGGTGTGGCCGGGGTCGCCGACCCCGTCACCGGGCAGGCCATCGCGGCGTTCGTCGTGCCGAGCACCCCGCCGGGCCCGGTCGAGGACGTCGACGCGTGGCTGGCCGCGACGCTCACGCTGCGTGAGGAGCTGCGCGCGCACGTGGCGCGCGAGATCGGCCCGGTGGCCAGGCCGCGCCACGTGCTGGTCGTCCCCGAGGTCCCCAAGACGCGCTCGGGCAAGATCATGCGCAGGCTGCTCACCCAGCTCGTCGAGGGCACCACCCTCGGCGACACGACGTCCCTGCAGAACCCGTGGGCGGTCGACCAGGTCGGCACGCTCGTCACCGCCGGTCTCCCCCGCTGACCGGCCGGCCGACCTGATGACCCACCCCCAGAACAGGAGCACCGTGAGCGAGCACCGCTTCGGCTTCCGCACCCGCGCCCTGCACGCCGGCGGCATCCCCGACGCCACCACCGGTGCGCGCGCCGTGCCGATCTACCAGACGACGTCGTTCGTCTTCGACGACACCACGGACGCCGCGAACCTCTTCGCGCTGCAGAAGTACGGCAACATCTACTCCCGCATCGGCAACCCCACGGTCGCCGCGTTCGAGGAGCGCATCGCGTCGCTCGAGGGCGGCATCGGCGCGGTCGCGACCGCGTCCGGCATGGCCGCCGAGTTCCTCGTCTTCGCGGCCCTGGCGGGCGCGGGCGACCACATCGTCGCCTCGGCGCAGCTCTACGGCGGCACCGTGACGCAGCTCGACGTGACGCTGCGGCGGTTCGGCGTCGAGACGACGTTCGTGCCGGGCACCGACCCGGCGGACTACGCCGCCGCGATCCGCCCGGAGACGAAGGCCGTCTACACGGAGGTGATCGCCAACCCGTCGGGCGAGATCGCGGACCTCGCCGGGCTGGCCGAGGTCGCGCACGCCGCGGGTGTGCCGCTCGTCGTGGACTCCACGCTGTCGACGCCGTACCTCGTGCGACCCCTCGAGCACGGCGCGGACATCGTCATCCACTCCGCGACCAAGTTCCTCGGCGGGCACGGCACCACCCTCGGCGGCGTGATCGTGGAGTCCGGGCGCTTCGACTGGGGCAACGGCCGGTTCCCGACCATGACCGAGCCCGTCGCGTCGTACGGCGGCGTGCGCTGGTGGGAGAACTTCGGCGAGTACGGGTTCCTCACCAAGCTGCGCTCGGAGCAGCTGCGCGACATCGGCCCGGCCCTGTCGCCGCAGTCGGCGTTCAACCTGCTGCAGGGTGTCGAGACGCTGCCGCAGCGCATCGACGCCCACCTGGCCAACGCGCGCGAGGTCGCGACGTGGCTCGAGACCGACCCCCGCATCACCTCGGTGCTGTGGGCCGGGCTGCCCTCGCACCCGCACCACGAGCGCGCGCAGCGGTACCTGCCGCTGGGCCCGGGATCGGTGTTCGCGTTCCGGCTCGCCCCCGCGGGCGACGTCGCGGGCCGCGAGGTGGGACGCCGGTTCATCGAGTCGCTGCAGCTCGCCAGCCACCTGGCGAACGTCGGCGACGCCCGCACCCTGGTGATCCACCCCGGGTCGACGACGCACCAGCAGCTGTCCGCAGCGCAGCTCGAGGCCGCCGGCGTGCCGGAGGACCTCGTGCGCATCAGCGTCGGCATCGAGGACGCCGAGGACATCCTGTGGGACCTGGACCAGGCGCTGACCGCCGCCACCGGCACGACACGGGAGGACGCCCGATGAGCGCACGCACCTGGCAGGGCCCCAGCGCCCCCGAGCGGCTGTCGATCCTGCGCGCCACGCGCTCGATCGCGATCGTGGGGGCGTCGAGCAACCCGGCCCGCGCGTCGTACTTCGTCGCGACGTACCTGCTGTCCAGCTCGCCGTACGACGTGTACTTCGTCAACCCCCGCGCCGACGAGATCCTGGGCCAGCCGGTGTACCCGTCGCTGGACGCGCTGCCCGTCGTCCCGGACCTCGTCGACGTGTTCCGTCGGCACGACGACCTGCCGACGGTCCTCGACGAGACCCTCGCGGTGGGTGCGAGGACCCTCTGGCTGCAGCTGGGGTCCTGGCACGAGGACGTCGCCCGGCGGGGCGAGGAGGCCGGGCTCGACGTCGTCATGGACCGCTGCGTGAAGATCGAGCACGCCCGGTTCCACGGCGGTCTGCACCTGGCCGGGTTCGACACCGGCGTCATCTCCTCGCGGCGCGCGCTCGGCTGAGGACGCCGGACGGGTGGGGCGTCAGTCGTCGGGGAACCACACGGCCTGACGCACCCGCACGCGCCGCCCGTCGGCCGTCAGGGGCGCGCCCTCCGCACGCAGGTGCGCCAGCGCGCGGTCCCGGTGGTGCGCGGGCGGGTCACCGGCGGCCGTCACGACGCGCCACCACGGGACGGCTCCCCCGGTCGCCATGGCCCGCCCGACCTGGCGCGGGCCGCCGCGCGCGGGCCGACCCGCGGCGCTCGCGCGGTCCGCGAGGACCTCGGCGATCAGCCCGTACGTCATCACGCGGCCCGGCGGGACGGCCGCGACGAGCCGGCGGACCTCCTCGACGTAGTCCTCCTCGGCGCCCCCGACGTCCTGCCCGGGGCGGCCGACCCTCCCGGGGCCCGTCCTGCCGCCGTCGTCCGGTCGTCCACCGGGCACCACCGGACCTGCCACGTCAGCTCCGCCGCACGACCACGACGGCGCGGTCGTCGTCCTCCGCCGCGCGCACGCCGGCCAGCACCTCGTGCGCGCTGCCGGGCCGGGCGGCGACCACGGCCTCGACCACGCCGAGCAGCCGGTCGATGCCCTGGTCGACGTCGCGACCGGGCGCCTCGATGAGCCCGTCGGTGTAGAGGACGACGACGTCGCCCGGAGCCAGGACGCCGGTCACCGTCCCGGGGCGCATGTCCTCCAGGATGCCCAGCGCGACTCCGCCCGCCGCGTCGAGCACGTCGATCCGTCCGGACCCCGCGTGCAGCACGGCGGGCGGCGGGTGCCCCGCGCTCGCGACGCGGAAGCGGCCCGTGCTCAGGTCGAGCGCCAGGTGGACGGCCGTGGCGAACCCCTCGTCCCAGCCCTGCTCCAGCAGGTACCGGTTCGCGGCCGGCAGGAACTCGTCGGCCGGCAGCGCCCCCAGGAGCCCTCCGAGCGCACCCTGCAGCTGCAGCGCCCGGACGCCGGCGGCCTGGCCCTTGCCCGACACGTCGACGAGCACCACCTCGTACGAGCCGCCGCTGCGGTGGGCGACGACGAAGTCGCCGGAGAACGCGGCACCGTGGGCGGAGCGCACCTCGGCGTCGGCCTGCCACCGTCCGGGCAGGGCGGGCAGTCGTCCGCCCGCGCTCAGCCGGTCCCGCAGGTCGACGAGCATGAGGGCGCCGGGCGCCCCCTGCAGGCCGAGCCGCTCGCGCTCGACGCCGAACGTGACCACCGCACCGCACCCCAGCACGAGCACGACGACCTGCCCCGGGTCGACCGACCCTCCCGCCGTGAGGGCGGCCGTGAGCAGCACCACGGACGCGACCAGCACGAGCAGCGCCCGCCAGCGCAGCACGAAGGCGCCGACGAGCAGCAGCAGGAGCAGCCCGGAGGGCGCGAACCACGCCGGGCGCCACAGCACGGCCGCGGCGTACAGGACGGCGGCGAGGCACAGCGCGCCGCCCACGAGCGGCTGCGGGCCGCCCGCCCACCCGGCCAGGACGCGCCACACCCAGCCGCTCGGTGCCGGGCGCGGTGTCGTCACGGGGTCGAGCCTAGGCGGGCGCCCGCGTGGCCTCGGGCAGGGGCGCCCGTGCGTCGTGCCGGGAGACAAAGGCCGTGCACCCACCGTGACCGAGCACCAGGATGACCCCCATGAGCGCCTTGCCTCCCGGATACCGCACCGTCGCCGTGCCCGCCGACCGGCTCGCCGAGTTCCGCACCACCGACCAGCTCGCGTTCGCCTCGGTCCCCGACCCGGAGACCGAGGCGTCGCTGCCGTTCCCGATCCCGCAGGACCGGATGATGGCGGTCGAGGCGCCGGACGGCACGTTCGCCGCGGTGCACGGGTCCTACGAGTTCGCGATGCCCGTGCCCGGCGGCACCGTGCCCTGCGCCGGCCTGACCTGGGTCGCGGTGCGGCCCGACCAGCGCCGTCGCGGGCTGCTGCGCGCGATGATCGCCACCCACCTGGAGCGGTCGCTGGGACGTGGGGAGCCCGTGTCGGCGCTCTTCGCGGCGGAGGCTGCGATCTACGGCCGGTTCGGCTACGGCAGCGCCGCCGACGACGTCCGGCTCACGCTGCCCCGCGGGGCGGCCCTGCGCCCGGTGCCCGGCAGCGACGCGCTGACCGTCCACCTGGAGCGCGTCGACCCGGACCGCCACGCCGACCTCGTCGAGGACCTGGGACGGCGCGCCGGCGCCGGACGACCCGGCTGGATGCCGCGCGGCGCGGCCCCGCTGCGGGTGCGGGCCGTGGCCGACCCGCCGGCCTGGCGCCACGGGTTCGAGCCCCTGCTGCTCGCCACGGTGCGTGACGGCCGGGAGGTCCGCGGCCTGGCCCTGCTGGCGCGCAAGGAGGCGTGGGGCGACGCAGGACCCGACTACACGGTGCAGGTCCGGCTCGCCGCCGCGCTGGACGCCGCCGCGACCCACCGCCTGTGGACCTTCCTGCTCGACCTCGACCTCACCACCCGGGTCGAGACGCCGGTGCTGCCCGTCGACGACCCGCTGCTCCACCTGCTCGTGGACCCCCGCCCGGCGCGGCGCCGCCTCGCCGACAACCTGTGGGTGCGGCTGCTGGACGTGCCCGCGGCGCTGACCGCGCGACGGTACGCGGCCCCGCTGGACGTGGTGCTGGACGTGACGGACGACCTGCTGCCGCAGAACGCCGGGCGGTGGCGGGTCGTCGCCGACCACGCGGGTTCCGTCGACGTCGCGCGCACCACGGCCGACGCCGACGTGCGGCTGGACGTCCGCGAGCTGGGCGCCCTGTACCTCGGGGGCCGCTCGGCCGCCGCGCTGGGCGACGCCGGGCTGGTGACGGGCGAGGCCGCCGCGCTCGGGACACTGACCACGGCGTTCCTGTCGCCGCGAGCGCCGGTGTGCCCCTGGAACTTCTGATCCGGGCAGAACGGGAGCCGGTCACGGATCGGTCACAACCGGCATCGGGCCCTTGTCGTACTTAGTTCATTAACTAAAGTTACGACTGGTCGGCCTGCATCCCTCCCGACGAGGTGGTCGCCGTGTGCACGACGACGTCCACACAGCTCGAAGGGATCGACGATGAACCTTCCCCGCAGACGATGGCCACTGGCCGTCGCCGTCACCACCGCCGCCGCCCTGACCCTCGCCGCGTGCTCGGGCGACCCGATCGACGCCCCGCAGGAGACCCCGGACGTCGAGGGGCTCGCCGAGGCGCAGTCGCTGGTCTCGGAGTACCCCCGCGAGGAGACCGTCTTCACCAGCGGCGCGCAGTGGGGGCCCCCGTCGAGCTGGAACCCCATCCCCCAGTCGGGCGAGGCCACCGGCGTGCGCGGCCTGCTCTACGAGCCGCTGTTCTCGTTCGACCCCGCGACCCTCGAGCTCGAGCCGTGGCTCGCCGAGCGCGGTGAGTGGACCGACGCCGACACGTACGTCCTCACGCTGCGCGACGGCCTGACGTGGCAGGACGGCGAGGTCCTCGACGCCGAGGACGTCGTCTTCACCGTCGAGCTGGGCAAGGTCCCGGACGTGCGCTGGAACAACCTGTGGACGTGGCTGTCGAGCGCCACCGCCACGGACGCCACGACGGTCACCTTCGAGTTCTCCGACCCGCGGTACCAGGAGTGGGACAACTTCCTCTACACGAGCTCGGTGCTGCCCCAGCACATCGTGTCGACGTGGGCGGAGACCGACTACAACTCCAACGCGAACGAGGACCCGATCGGCTCCGGGGCGTTCCGGTACTCGACCCACGGCCAGGACCGGATGGTGTGGGAGCGCAACGACGACTGGTGGGGCACCGAGGCGCTCGGCCTGGAGTTCCCGATGACGTACGTCGTGGACATCGTCAACCCGTCGAACGAGGTCGCCCTCGGCCTGCTGCTGCAGGGCGGGCTGGACCTGAGCAACAACTTCCTGCCGGGCGTGCAGACGCTCGCCGACAGCGACAAGCTCGGCACGTACTTCGACGAGGCGCCGTACATGCTCTCGGCCAACACGGCCGTGCTCGTGCCCAACGCCACGCGCGCCCCCATGGACGACGCCGAGTTCCGCCGCGCCATGGCCTTCGCGATCGACGTCGACAAGATCGTCGCCAACGCGTACGGCGGCATCGTCCAGAAGGCGCACCCCACGGGCCTGCTGCCCGCGTACTCCTCCCTCTACGACAAGGCCGTCGTCGACGAGCACGGCTTCGAGTACGACGCGGACGAGGCCGCCTCGATCCTCGCGGCCGCCGGGTACGAGGACACCGACGGTGACGGGTTCGTCGAGACGCCCGAGGGCGAGAAGATCGAGCTCGACCTCATCGTCCCCGCCGGCTGGACCGACTGGATGGAGTCGGCGCGCGTCATCGCCGAGGACCTGCAGGCCGCCGGCATCGACGTCACGGCCGACTTCCCCGACTCCGGGGCCGTGGACGACGCCCGCTCCAGCGGGGACTTCGACCTGCTCATCAACAACTGGGCCGGTCTGAGCAACACGCCGTGGACCTACTACAACTACCTGTTCCACCAGCCGGTGCGTGACCTGCAGCTGGTCGGCAACTTCGGCCGGGTGCCCGACGCGGGCGCGTGGGCGCTCGTCGAGCAGCTCTCCCGCACGGCGAGCGACAGCCCGGAGTACGCACGGATCATGGGCGAGCTGCAGGAGATGTCCCTGACGCAGATGCCGATGATCCCGCTCTGGTACAACGGCCTGTGGGCGCAGTACAACACGTCGACGTGGGGGAACTGGCCCACCGACGGCGGTGACTCCACCGCCTACCCCAGCACCTGGGGCGGCTTCTGGCAGATGGGTGGCCTGCGCACCCTGGCGGCGCTGCAGCCGGCCGGCTGACACGCACGGTCCTGCCCCCGGGTGCGCGACGGCGCGCGTCCGGGGGCAGGGCCGACGTCCCCGCCCGCTCCGAGCCCCCTGGGACCGCCGTGCGCACCTACCTCGCCCGCAAGGGCACCATCTACGTCCTGACCTTCTTCGTCGCGGTCACGCTGAACTGGCTGATCCCGCGCCTCATGCCCGGTGACCCGGTGCAGCGGATGATCTCCCGCGCCGGCGTGCAGCACCCCGAGTCGATCGGCCCGATGGTCGAGTACTACGAGCGCCTGTTCGGGCTCGACATGCCGGTGTGGCAGCAGTACCTCAACTACTGGGGCTCGCTGCTGCGGGGCGACCTCGGCGTGAGCATCTGGCTCTTCCCGTCCCCCGTCGAGGACGTCATCCTCCGGGCGGTGCCCTACACCCTCGGGCTCATGCTCCCGGCGATCCTGCTCAGCTGGGTCGTCGGCAACTGGATGGGCGCGGCCGCCGCGCGGCGCAAGGCGCTCGACAACACCGTGCTGCCCGCGTCGTACCTGCTGACCGCGACGCCGTACATGTGGCTCGCGATCCTCCTGGTGTGGGGCCTCGGCGTCGTCGCCGGGTGGTTCCCCGTGGCCGGGGGCTACGACTTCGGCAGGCGCCCCACGATGTCGATGTCGTTCGTGCTCGACGTCCTGCACCACTGGTTCCTGCCGTTCCTGTCCCTCTTCCTCGTCTCGCTGGGCGGGTGGGCCATCGGGATGCGGAACCTCATCATCTACGAGCTGGAGTCGGACTACGCGAACTACCTCGCGGCCCTCGGGGCACCGCAGCGCCTGATCCGGCGGTACGCCTTCCGCAACGGGCTCCTGCCGCAGATCACCGGCCTGGCCCTGCAGCTCGGCACCGTCATCGGCGGGGCGCTGGTCACCGAGGTCGTCTTCGCCTACCCGGGCCTGGGGTACCTGATCCTGCAGGCCGTCCAGAACGCCGACTACTTCCTGCTGCAGGGCGCCCTGCTGTTCGTGGTCGTCGGGGTGCTGGTGGCGAACTTCGTCATCGACCTCGTGTACGTCGTCGTCGACCCGCGCACGCGGACCGGACTGCAGGGAGCCTCCGCATGACCGTGCCCAGCCCCGGACCCGCCACCACCGTGGCGGACGACGCACCCGACGCGGGTGCCGCCCTCGACGTCCCGGACGCCGGTCCCCGGCGACTGCCCGGACGCCGCAACGAGGCCCTGTACTTCGCGCTGCGCAACCCGAAGGTCGTCGGGGCGGCCGTGGTCATCGTCGGCCTCGCGCTGCTCGGGCTCGTGGGCCCGCTGTTCGCCGACCACGGGCCCAACGACTACGCCGGCCCGACCATGCAGCCGCCGTCCGGGGAGTTCTGGTTCGGCACCACGATGTTCGGCCAGGACGTGTGGGTGCAGTTCGTCGCCGGGCTGCGCAGCACGTTCCTCGTCGGGATCCTCGGCAGCGTGGTCGCCGGCGTCATCGGCATGACGATCGGGTTCGTCGCGGGCTTCCGCGGCGGCTGGGTCGACGAGCTGCTCAACATGCTGACGAACGTCGTGCTCGTCATCCCGGGATTCGTGGTCCTCATCGTCATCAACACGTACCTCGGGGTGCGCAGCGTGCCCATGCAGGCGCTCTACATCGGCCTGTTCAGCTGGCCGTGGGTGGCCCGCGCCGTGCGCGCGCAGACGTTCTCCCTGCGGGCCCGGGAGTTCGTCGACCTCGCGCGGCTGTCCGGCGTCCCGACGCGCACGATCATCGTGCGCGAGGTCGCACCGAACATGTACTCGTACCTGTTCATGACGTTCGTGCTGCTGTTCGGCGGCGCCATCCTCACGGCCGCGTCGCTGGACTTCATCGGCCTGGGCCCCACGAACGCCGTGTCGCTCGGTCTGATGATGAACCAGGCCGTCCAGTGGAGCGCCCTGCACCTGGGCATGTGGTGGTGGTTCGTCCCGCCCGGCCTGGGGATCACCCTGCTGGTCGGGGCGCTGTACGTGATGAACGTCGGGCTCGACGAGGTGTTCAACCCCAAGCTGAGGGAGATGTGACATGAGCCTGCGGGTGGACGACCTGGCGGTGCACTACCGCACGACGCGCGGCGACGTGCAGGCCCTCGACGGCGTCACGTTCGAGATCGCGGACGGCGAGATCATGGGCGTGGCCGGCGAGTCGGGCTGCGGCAAGACGACGCTCGGCAAGGCGCTGATCCGGCTCGAGACCCGGATGAAGCACGTGCGGGGCACGGTGAGCCTGGACGGCGAGAAGCTGCCGATCGCCGACGACCGTGCGATGAACCCCTACCGGTACCGGAAGGTCTCGCTGATCCCCCAGTACGCGATGTCGGCGATGAACCCGACGCGCAAGATCGGGCGGATGATCCGCGAGCTGGTCACCGCCAAGGGCGTGGCGTACGAGGACGTGCGGCCCGAGCTGGAGCGCCGGCTGCGCCTCGTCGGGCTCGACGAGGCGATCCTGGGCCGCTACCCCATCGAGCTGTCCGGCGGCATGAAGCAGCGCGTCGTGCTCGTCCTGGCGACCCTGCTCGACCCGTCGCTGCTCATCGGCGACGAGGTGACCTCCGCGCTGGACGTGACCAGCCAGAAGGCGGTGGCCCGCGCGCTGGTGGAGTTCCGCGACCGGGAGTTCGTCCGGTCGGTCGTCGTGGTGACGCACGACATCTCGGTGCTCTACCAGATGGCCGACACGATCCTCGTGATGTACGCCGGCCGCCTGGCGGAGAAGGCGTCGGCGACCACCGTGATCGACCAGCCCCTGCACCCGTACACGAAGATGCTCGTCGGCGCGCTGCCGAAGGTCGGCGAGCGCTACGACGACCGGCGGCTGACCGGGATCGTCGGGCGGCCGCCGTCGCTGCTGGACCCACCGGCCGGGTGCCGGTTCCGTGACCGGTGCCCGCTGGCGATGGCGAGGTGCGAGGAGCAGCCCCCGTTCCTCGAGGTGGCCCCCGGCCACCAGGTCGCGTGCTGGGCGGTGGCGTGATGCTCGAGCTCGTCGACGTCCACAAGGTCTACCGGGTCGGCACGTTCGGCGGCGGCACGGTGCACGCCGTGCGGGGCGTCTCGTTCGACGTCCGCCCGGGCGAGGTCGTCTCCCTCATCGGGGAGTCCGGGTCCGGCAAGTCCACGATCGGCCGGATGGTGCTGCGGCTGGCGAACGCCACGTCGGGGTCGATCAGGTTCGACGGCACCGACGTGGTCTCGCTGCGTCACCGTGGCCTGCGGGACTACTACCGCCACGCGCAGGGCGTCTTCCAGGACCCGTTCTCGTCGTACAACCCGATCTTCAAGGTCGACCGCACGTTCGACACGCTGCGCCGCTCGTACTTCCCGCAGGTCGCGGGCCGCGAGTGGGACGAGCGCGTCCACGACGCCGTGCACTCCGTGGGCCTCGTGCCCGCCGAGGTGCTGGGCAAGTTCCCGCACCAGCTCTCGGGCGGCCAGCTCCAGCGTCTGCTCATCGCCCGCGCGCTGCTGCTCGACCTGCGTCTGCTCGTCGCCGACGAGATCATCTCGATGCTCGACGCCTCGACGCGCATCGACGTGCTCAACCTGCTCGGCGACCTCAAGGACCGCGGCCTGGGCATCCTGTTCGTCACGCACGACCTCTCGCTGGGCAGCTACGTCAGCGACAAGGTCGTCATCCTGCACCAGGGCCGCGTCGTCGAGCGCGGGGCGACGGCGGCCGTGTTCGCCGACCCGAGGCACCCGTACACGCGCACGCTGCTGGCCTCCGTGCCGCAGCTCGACCGCCGGTGGGAGGACGTGGAGGCGGACGAGGAGCGCCGCGCGGCCGCGCTCGGCGACCGCTGCCTGTACCACGAGCAGGTCGGCGCCGACGCGCCGGACCTCGGGCTCGCGGAGGTCGCGCCGGGCCACCTCGTCGGGTGCTTCCGGGACGCGGCCGACGCCACCTGCCCCGGGGTGGGCGCGACCATGGCGGGGTGAGCGCCACCGGGGGCAGGATGTCGCGATGACCGCACCCGGGTACCGCACCCTCGTCGTCCCGGCCGCACGCCTCGACGAGTACCGCCGCGCCGCGGCCCTGACCTTCCCCATGGTCGGCGACCCGCTGCTCGACGACAGCCTGCCGTTCGCGGTCCCGCCCGAGCGGGCGGTGGCCGTCGAGGCACCCGACGGGCAGCTGGTCGCCACGCACGGGTCGTACCCCTTCCGGCTGCCCCTGCCCGGCGGGGCCGTGCGCTGCGCCGGGCTGACGTGGGTGGGCGTGCGGCCCGACCACCGACGCCGGGGCCTCATGACGTCGATGCTGCGCGCGCACGCCGAGCGGTCGCTCGCGCGCGGCGAGCCGGTCTCCGCGCTGTTCGCGGCCGAGGCGGCGATCTACGGGCGGTTCGGCTACGGCAGCGCCTGCGACGAGGTCCGGCTGACCCTGCCGCGCGGGGCGGCGCTGCGGCCCGTCGAGGGATCGTCGGGCCTGGCGGTCCAGGTCGAGCGGTTCGACGCCGCGACGCACGCGGACCTCGTCGAGGACGTGCACGTGCGCGCCGGGGCCGGTCGCCCCGGCTGGATCGCGAGGACGCCGCGCGCGCTGCGCGACCGTGTCCTCGCGGACCGTCCCGCGGCACGCGGCGGTGCGGAGCCGCTGCTGCTGGCGACCGTGCGACGCGGCGACGACGTGCGCGCCCTGGCGCTGCTGGCGCGGCGCGAGGAGGCGGACGAGACCGGTCCGCGGTTCACCGTGCAGGTCCGGCAGGCCTCCGCGCTGGACCCTGCGGCGACCCACCGGCTCTGGTCGGTGCTGCTCGACCTCGACCTCACCGCGAGCGTCACGACGCCCGCCCTGCCCGTCGACGACCCGCTGCTGCAGCTGCTCGTCGACCCGCGGCCGGGACGGCGGCGGGTGACCGACAACCTCTGGGTCCGGGTGCTCGACCTGCCGGCCGCGCTGGGCGCCCGGCGCTACGCCGCGCGGCTCGACGTCGTGCTGGACGTGGGCGACGCGTTCCTGCCCCGCAACGCCGGGCGCTGGCGGCTCGTCACCGACGCGGACGGTGCCGCCGAGGTGACCCGGACCGACGCCGAGCCCGACGTGCGGCTCGACGTGCGGGAGCTGGGCGCGATGCTCCTGGGCGGACGCTCGGCGGCCGCCCTGGCGACCGCGGGTCTCCTCGACGGCCCGGCGGACGCCGTCGACCGCCTCGCGGTGGCGTTCGGCTCGCCGCTCGCCCCCGTGTGCCCGTGGCTGTTCTGACCGGCGGTCAGCCGCGCGCGGCCTCGTAGTCCGCGAGCTGGTCGATCCGGCGCTGGTGGCGCGGGTCGCCGCTGAACGGCTCGGCGACGAACAGGTCGACGAGCTCGATCGCCTCGTCGACGGAGTGCTGCCGGGCGCCGATCGCCACGACGTTGGCGTCGTTGTGCTGACGTCCCAGGCGTGCGGTGTCCGCGTTCCAGGCGAGCGCGGCCCGCACCCCGGTCACCTTGTTGGCGGCGATCTGCTCACCGTTGCCCGAGCCCCCGATGACGACACCCAGGGACCCCGGGTCGGCCACGACGGCCTCCCCCGCGGCGAAGCAGAACGACGGGTAGTCGTCCTGGGCGTCGTACTCGAAGGCCCCGTGGTCGACGACCTCGTGGTCGGCGGCCCGCAGATGCTCGACGAGCGCGACCTTCAGCTCGTACCCGGCATGGTCGGCGGCGACGTGGATGCGCATGTGCTCATCCTGCCGCAGCGTGGCACCCCCTGACGTCACCGGGAGTTCGTAGGCTGTCCCGCATGACGCGCAGCGGACTCCCCCTGGACGACCTCGACCCGGCCGTCCGACCCCAGGACGACCTCGACGAGTACGTGAACGGCCGGTGGGCCGCGGCCCACGTGATCCCGCCCGACCGCGCGATGGACGGCCCCTTCCGGGCCCTGTACGACGAGGCCGAGCGTCAGGTGCTCGACATCATCACCGACGCGGCCGCCGGTGCGGGCGACACGACCGGCGTCGAGGCGAAGATCGGCGCCCTGTACTCGAGCTTCATGGACGCGGACGCCGTGCAGGCGGCGGGCGTCGAGCCGCTGCGGGAGGACCTCGCGCTCGTCGACGGCGCGACCGGGAGCGCCGAGCTCACCGTCGCGCTGGGCACGCTGCAGCGCACCGGCGGCGCCTCGGTGGTCGACCTGTACGTCGACAACGACGCGAAGGACCCCGACACGTACGTCGTGCACCTCGTGCAGGGCGGCCTGGGGCTCCCCGACGAGGCGTACTACCGCGAGGAGCAGCACGCGGCCGTGCGCGAGAAGTACCTGCCCCACGTCGCGCGCATGCTGCGGCTCGCGGCGCCCGTCTCCGCCGTGGTCGCCGCGGGCGACCCGGACGACCTGGCGGCGCGCGTCGTGGCCCTCGAGACCCGGCTCGCCGCGCACCACTGGGACGTGGTGAAGGACCGTGACGCCGAGCTCACCTACAACGCCCTGACGCTCGAGGAGCTCGCGGCGCGCGCCCCCGGCTTCGACTGGCGCGCGTGGGCCGACGCGCTGGGCGCACCCGCGGGTGCGCTGGACCGGCTCGTGGTCCGCGAGCCGTCCTTCGCCGAGGGCCTGGCCGCGCTGTGGACCGAGGTCCCCCTCGCGGACTGGCAGGCGTGGGCCACGTACCACGTGGTCTCGTCCCGTGCGCCGTACCTCACCGACGAGGTCGTCGAGGCCAACTTCGACTTCTACGGCCGCACGCTCTCGGGTGCGCCGGAGGTGCGCGAGCGCTGGAAGCGCGGCGTCTCCCTGGTGCAGGGCGCGCTCGGCGAGGCGGTCGGCAAGGTGTACGTCGAGCGGCACTTCCCGCCGTCGCACAAGGACCGCATGGACACGCTGGTCGCCCACCTCGTCGAGGCGTACCGCGAGTCGATCACCTCGCTGGAGTGGATGGGTGAGGAGACGCGGCAGCGCGCGCTCGACAAGCTCGACCGCTTCACGCCGAAGATCGGCTACCCCGCGCGGTGGCGGGACTACTCCGCGCTCGTCGTGCGCGCGGACGACCTGGTCGGCAACGTGCGCCGCTCGCACGCGTTCGAGCTGGACCGCGAGCTGCACAAGATCGGCCGGCCCATCGACCGTGACGAGTGGTTCATGACGCCGCAGACCGTCAACGCGTACTACAACCCGGGCATGAACGAGATCGTCTTCCCCGCCGCGATCCTGCAGCCCCCGTTCTTCGACGCCGACGCGGACGACGCCGTCAACTACGGCGGCATCGGCGCGATCATCGGCCACGAGATCGGTCACGGGTTCGACGACCAGGGCTCGAAGTACGACGGCGACGGCCGGCTGCTGGACTGGTGGACCGCCGACGACCGCGCGGAGTTCGAGCGCCGCACCAAGTCCTTGGTCGACCAGTACGCGCAGTACTCCCCGCGCCAGCTCCACGGCAGCCACAAGGTCAACGGCGAGCTGACGATCGGCGAGAACATCGGCGACCTCGGCGGCCTGGCGATCGCGGTGCGTGCCTACGGCATCGCGCTCGGGCGGCCGGTGGAGCAGGCACCCGTGATCGACGGGTTCACGGGCCTGCAGCGCCTGTTCATCGGCTGGGCCCACTCGTGGCGGACCAAGGGCCGCGACGAGGAGATCATCCGCCGCCTCGCGGTGGACCCGCACGCACCGGACGAGTTCCGGTGCAACGGCGTGGTGCGCAACATCGACGAGTTCTACACGGCGTTCGACGTGCAGCCGTCCGACGCGCTGTGGCTGGACCCCGAGAGCCGCGTCCGGATCTGGTGACCCGCAGGCGTGGGGGGCCGGGGGCCCCCCCCCCCCCCCCCCCCCCCCCCCCCCCCCGCCCCCCCCGCCCCCCCCCCCCCCCCCCGCGCGGGCGGGGGCGCCGCCCC